>CAVYIA010000001.1:0-98628 GCA_963768465.1 uncultured Thermoleophilaceae bacterium
CCGACACGCGCGCTGTCGCTGTCTTTCCTTACGCCCAAGGCAGCACCCTCGCGCAGCCGCTGGGCGGCACTGTGGCGCCCAGCGGTTGCCCTGTTTCTAGTGCGCGGGTGTGGTGACCGTCAGCGGCCCCCCGTCGATCGGAAGCTCGCCGGCCGGCAGACAGTTTTCCTCGACCACGGCGCCAAGGCCGTCGCAGTGCTGGGCGCTGAGCACCCAGGTGACCTCATAGGTGTGCGCGCCAACGCTCAGCGGCTTCATCCTCGGCATCGTCACCGCCAACCCCAACGGCGGGGCGTCGGGCTCGAGCTGGTCGAGGGTTATGTCGGTGCGCACAGCCGCGGCTGGCGAGAAGACGTAGGTCTTCTGCTGAGGTGTGCCGCCGTCCGTGACGACCTTCACCGTGAGCTTCGCGACGAAGTCCTCGATTGGCAGCGGACGCAACGGCACGTAGCCCGCCGGGTAGACGCTGTCCACACCGTCGCCCGCGATCCAAGACACAAACGGGCGCCAGTGCTCTCCGGCGCTGAGTTCCCTGCAGCAGAGGAAGTGATGGAACTGCTCGGGGACGCCGAACAGCTCATTCACGTCCACCCCGCTGAACCAGAAGCAGTGGTTGGCGTCCTTGTGACCGGGCGGATCGACGCGGCCCGCAGACGCGCCGCCGGCACCAACCGCCAGCGATGCTGCGACGACGGCGGCCAGCGCGACGAGCGCCCGGCGGCCCGCTGTTCTACTAAACATGAAGCCTCCTCTGATTGGCATTTTCGGGCCGCAAAATGCGGGCCTTCGAGCGTTCATGTCTCGCGCCGTGGCGGCAGCGGCGTGAGCAGCCAGATCGCGCTCTCGTCGCTCAGGAGGTGCCAGAGTGGGGCTGCCGCCGTGGCTTGCATCGGCGACGCGGGTCGGCAGGCCGCCGCGGCGGCGCGGCGTGCGGCCTGCCGAGCGATGTCACCGGTGACCGCGGCATCGTCTGTTGATCGGGCGGGCTGGTGAGGCTTGCTGTGCATGTCTCAGTCCGGCGCGCCGACGATCAGGAAGAAGACGACGGACAGGACCGCGAGCGTCGCCACGGCGACGGCGACGGTGGCCATCCGTGTGCCCTTTTCGCCGTCGAGCCGGGAACGCGCCTGGAGGCCGAGGACGATCGCGGCGATGCCCACGCCCGTTCCGGCGAAGCCGGCGATCGCCGACAAATCCCAGGTGATCGTGACTCCCGGCACCGATAGCAGCGCGAGCGCAAGGGCAAGCCCTGGGCGTGCCGGAGCGCTGGGGGCGACGTCTACTGCGGGTCGGGCGGCGTGCGTGGACATGATTCCTCCTGTTGGTTGGTTCCTTGTTGCCAACCTAGGCTCGGCCGTGCCGCCGCACATCGGGGCAGGTACTCGTTCTCGCTAAGCGCTAGTACTGGATCTGCGCTGCGGTGAGGTGGGCGAGCACGGCGAGCACTCGCCGGTGAGCATCGCCGCTCTCGGGAATCGAGAGCTTCATCAGCACACTGCGCACGTGCGCCTCGACCGTGCGCTCGCTCAGGACCAGGCGCTTCGCGATTCCGGCGTTGGTGAGCCCCTCCGCCATCAGCTCGAGCACTTCGCGCTCCCGTGCGGAGAGCGCGGCGAGCGGATCCTCCTCCGCGCGCCCCGGCGATACGAGGCTCGCGACCACTTGAGGATCCAGCGCCGAGCCGCCCGTGGCCACGCGCTCCGCTGCCGCGAGGAATGCCCCGACGTCGAGCACGCGGTTCTTGAGCAGATAGCCGAAGCCGCCTTGACTCACGAGCTCAACCGCATGGGCGGTCTCGATGTGTTGGGAGAGAACGAGCACTCCCAGCTCCGGGTGCTGCTCCTTGATCTGCTTCGCGGCACGCGCCCCCTCGTCGGTGAATGAGGGCGGCATGCGCACGTCCAGGACCACGAGATCTGGACGGTGCCCCGCGACCGCGGCCAGCAGGTGCTCGGCGTCCGCAAGCGAGGCGACGACCTCATGCCCGCCGTCTTCGAAGAGGCGCGCCAGGCCCTCCCGCAGGAGCACCTGGTCCTCCGCTATCACTACTCGCATGGCAGCTCCGCGGTGAGGACGGTGCCACAGTCTGGGTTGCTCTCGATCGAAAGCTCGCCGCCATGGGCTGCCGCCCGGTCCGCCAGGCCTCGCAGCCCCGAGCCCCCGGTCGCCGAGGCGCCACCAATCCCGTCGTCGGAAATTGAGACGGTGAGCTTTCCGTTCAGGCGCTCCGCGCTCAAGGTGACCTGGCGGGCCTCTGAATGCTTGACAGCGTTGGTCAGCCCTTCGCTCGCGATGAAGTACGCCGCTGCCTCGATCTCCTGCGGAAAGCGCTCGCCGTTCGCCCTGACCTGGACGGGCAACGGGGCGCGTGCGGCAAGCTCTCTGAGAGCTGGGGTTAGCCCTGCGTCGAGCTGCGCCGGCCGGACTCCCCTTGCGAGCTCTTGGAGCTCCTCGATCGCAACGTCGATCTCAGTGACGGCGCCGTCGATCGAATCGCTCGCCTCCTCAGGCGAGACGGCCAGCTCGTGCTGTGCGTGGCGCAGGGCCAGGCCGATCGAGATGAGCCGCTGTTGGGCACCGTCATGCAGGTCGCGCTCTAGCCGTCGCCGCTCCTGGTAGCCGGCGGACACGATTCGCGCGCGCGACGCATCGACCTCGTCGAGCTGGCGGCGGAGCTCGACGCGGAGCCTTGCGATCTCGATCGCCAGACCGGCCCCCTCCACGACCTCGTCGAGCAATCCCGGCCGATTTTCGTCGACCGGGCTGTGCAGAACCATCCCGAGGGGAAGGCCGGCGCGCGTGACCGGGGTCCGCACGCGACCGTCGTCCGGCTGGTGGCCGGCGGGGTGGCCATGCCCATCGACGTAGAGCTCGCTCTCGGGCAGGAAGTAGCGCAGCTCGAGCCGTGGGTCGGAGAGCACCTCGCGGAGCAGCGGCTCGACCGCCTCGGGCGCGGCGCGTCCCGCGCGCAGGTCATCGAGGAAGCGGACGATCTGCCTCCGCGCGTCATAGCGAGCGCGGTTGAAGCGGCGGTCGACTGCGTCCTGCACCCGCCCGCGGAGCGGCCGGAACGCGACCGCAACGAGCAGCGTTGCCGCGGCCGTCGGCCAGGCGGAACCGCTCCCGAGCGCGGTCCCGAGCACCAGAGTCGTGGCCGCATAGGCCCCCGCGAGCAGCAGGGTGAGCACGCCGTAGACGAGTGTGCGGTTAATGACCCGATCGATGGCATAAAGGCGGTAGCGAAGAACTGCTACCCCTACCGACGTCGGGATGGCGCCGAGCATGAAGAAGAACAGGGCGTTGAACACGTCCTGTTGCTCGACGCCGTCGGCCGCCAGCGTTCCCGCCAGGCAGACGAGCAGCGTGGCCGGAACCAGCACCGCGGTGTAGGCCAGCCACCTGAGCTGCAGGCGCTCAATCCCGCGGGCGCGCCTGAAGCGCACGCGCACGGCCTGGGCGCCCGCAAACAGGCTGGCGACCATGCCGAGGAGGGCGAGAGGCCAGAGCACCCCGAGCATCTCCGGCAGCCCGGGCAGCGGTCTGTCCACGCGCTCGTACGGCGCTTCGAACGGCTCGGGGTCGAAGAAGCTCAGAACGAGAAAGGCCGCGAAGGCCGCAGCGGCGCCGAACGCAACGCGCCGCCACCTTGGTGAGGGCAGGCGGCCGTCGGGAAAGACGAACGCGATCGCGATCAGCACCGCGAACAGGAGCGGCCACGCCGACTGATCCCACAGCACCGCCCACTCGGGGCCAGGCAGCGCCCCCGGCTGCTCCTGCAGGGCGTAAGCCGCATAGGCCTGCGCGAAGCCGATGGTCGTGAGGAGAAAGGCGTTCGCCAGCAGCAGCCAGCCGATCGGGTGACCGGGGCGCCGGGATGCCACCAGCAGGCCGACTCCGCTCGAGGCGAGGACCACGACACCCGCGAGCACCGACTGCCACCCGGGGTCTCCGTGCGAGCCCGCGAGCGCATTCAACACCAACGCGAGCGCGCCGAAGGTCACGGCGGCAGCCGCTACGACCCAGGGCCAAAAAGGGGGGCCTGCCCACGCGACCATCGTCCCACGCGGAGGCCCGACCGCAACAGCACTGCCACTTAAGCGGATTCGGTGCTAGCCCCGATGCCGCATGGCCGGGCGCCTAGAGCTCGGAGCGGTTCGCCGGCGACCTTAAGAGGGCCAGCAGTCCGAACGTCCGATAGGGACACCACGGGAGGCCCTGGACCGTCTCGTGGGAGCGGATACCCAGTCGTGACGGGCGCCGCCTCGCCTCAGCCGGTCAGCTCGGCCGTGGTGGCAACGCGCCCGAACTCGGGATCGAGGTTCGAGGCGGTGACACGCGCCACCTCGTCGGCGCGCAGGGTCCCTCCGCCGTAGGCAGGAAGATCGAACGTATGGGTAGCGTCGATCGCGAAGGTCATCTCGAAGCCGAGATTGGCGCCCACGCGCGCGGTCGTCTCGCAGCACATCTGCGTCTGGATCCCACAGACCGTGATCGCGTCGACGCCGTTCGCTCGCAGCCAGTCCTCCAGGTCCGGGCTTCCATGGAACGCGGAGTTCACGTGTTTGGTCACGAGCAGGTCGGGCTCGCCCTCGAGCACCTCCTTGAAGGCGTTCCCGGGATGCTCGCGCCCAAGCGTGTCGTACGGCGACTCCTCCTCGAGGCCGTCGTGACGGACGAAGACGACCGGGAAGCCGCGCTCGCGCCACGTGCCGATCAGCGCGCCGATATTGCGCTCGCAGTCCGGATTGTTCCGCGCGCCCCAGGCGGGGTCGTCGAAGGCCTTCTGAACGTCGAGCACGATGAGGGCGGAGCGGCCCACAGCGCAGGAGCATAGATACCGACGCCGGTTTTGCAATCTTTGACACAAGCGGCCGCGATAGGAGTAGGGTGAGAGACCTGCTGGCCCTGCGGCCAGAGCGCTCAGCCCGAGTCCGAATGCCACCGACGGCGCGACGCGCCACAAGGCGAGAGACCGGGGCCCATTGGGTTTTGACTGCGGGGCCGGTGATGGGGGCCTCCACAGAAGGGGACAGCCATGGGCGCGCAAGAGAACAAGCAGTCCGCCCTGGAGGCCTACGCGGCTTTCAGTAAGGGCGATGCCGAAGGAGCGATGCGCAACATCGACGACTCAGTCGAGTGGACGGTGCGCGGTGACAACGCTCTGACCGGGACCTACAACGGCAAGCAGGAGGTCGGCGAGCTGTGGGAGAAGTTCACGCGCAAGGACTTCCGCACAGACCCGCACGAGTTCATCGCCGATGGCGACAAGGTCGTCGTGCTCACGACGATCCACCTCGAGGGCGAGGCGGTCGAGAGCGCCGACATCCTCACCTACAGCGGTGCTGGCAAGCTCGTCGCGTTCGACACCCGGGCCGATGCAGAGGTGGCCAACCGGGTGTTCGCAAAGACGTTCGCGAGGTAGATCCAAACCCTGCGGAGCGCCCGCTAGCGGTTGTCCGGACGCCCGGGGGAAACTACGTCCGAGGACGCCGGTCGGCTACCGATGCGCCACCCCTTCGCGCCTGAGCAAGATCGGGCGGTTAGACGGAGAGGAGAGAGGCCATGTCGGAGCCCAACGTGCCCAGCCGGTCCGCGCATCCGCCTACGGGTCGCAATCAAGAGGTCGATCGGTACGCAGCTGTAAGGCAGTATTCCCTCGCCCAGATCCTGGGGGTGTGGGCGGCGGCGGCCGTCCCGATGGGCGTCCTCGCCTGGATCGTCGCTCCCTGGCTTAGGGATCAACTTGGCGGCGATGATCCGTTCGCTGAAGCGCTGTTGATCTGCCTCACGGCGGGGCTCATCTGGCAATTCGTACTGGTCCTGATCCTCATCAGGCGGGAGCTGGGGGGACTCCAATGGTTGCGCGTGCGTGACGCCCTGTGGCTGCGGCCGCCGCGGGACCCGAAGACCGGACGCGTGGGCGGAAAGGTTTGGTGGTGGGCGCTTCTCTTCGTCGCCCTCGTCGCCGTCTGGTCGATGGTGCCCTCGATCCCAGGGCCCTCGCCCAGGGATTTCGCTGATTTCCTTGACTCCGACCGTGGCGAGGCTTTCTTCAGCGGTGCCTGGGGCTGGTTCGCGGTCATCGTCGTCTTCGTCGTCTTCAACACCGTGGTCGGCGAGGAGCTGCTCTTCCGGGGGCTCCTGCTGCCGCGAATGCAGGGCGCGTTCGGAAGGTGGGACTGGGTCGCCAACGGGGCGCTCTTCGCGGTCTACCACCTGCACGTGCCGTGGGTCATTCCGACCACCTTGGTGGAGGGCATCTTCCTTGAGGCCTATCCCTCGCGACGGTTCCAGAGTGCGTGGATGGGGATCATCGTGCACTCGGTCCAGAGCGTCTTCGTCATCGGCTTCGTCCTTGCCCTCGTGCTTGACTAGAGGCCGGCTGCGGGGCGCCCGTGTGGACGTGTCCGGCGAGCGCTGGCCCTTGGCCTATTTGCACCGCCGCGGGACCTTCGCGGGTCTGAACCTGGCGAAGTAGCCGAGCGGACTGCCGCTCCGGCGCTCGAGCAGAAGGCCAGCGTCGCGAGCGCACTCGACGAGCCAGCCAAGCCTTAAGAAGTCTGGATCGATGAAGATCTCGCCGACGACCAACCGGCCGGCCGGCTTCAGCACCCGGCCCAGTTCGCCGAGGGCAGCCCCCGGGTCGGGTATCTCGCCCAGCACGGTGATCAGGTAGGCCGCGTCGAAATACCCGTCCGGGTAGGGAAGAGCGCCCCCATCACCCAGGCTGGGGACGATGTTCGTGAGACCACGGTGGCGAGCGTGCTGGACGGTGTGGTCGAGGAAGCTCTGACGGATGTCGAGTATCTCGAGCACACCTGCTGGCTCCAGCCGCGCCGCGACCGGCAGCGTGTAGTAGCCGGTGCCGGGACCGATTTCGAGTATGCGCTCAGCCCCTGCCGGTTCGAGGATCTCGAGCAGCCCCCCACGCGTGATCAGCGGCCGGGGGAAGATTGAGGATCGGCCGGGCGAAGTAGGGGAACGCGCTCGGGCGGAGCGCCGCCCGGACACGCAAACCAAACCAGACAGCACCTACGGCGATAAGCGTTCGTCGCGTCCGCAAGCAGCACGCTTCCGCCCAGCGCTCACTCCCGGCATCGCCCTCGACCCCGTTGGCGCTGCTCGTCCCATCCGGCTAGTGACGGCTCTTCGCCATCCCGAACATCATCCAGACCATCCCGATCATCATCGCCCCGCACATGAGCGCGCCGAAGACGGCCACAATCGGAATGCTGAACACGATGGCCGCGACCACCAGCAAGCCAGCAGCGCCGCAGCCCAGCAGATGAGAAGGATGCGTAGCGAAATGCTCTTTGACAGCTCTCATCGCGCAAGCCTTTCCTGTTCAAAGGTGAGCCTACGGATCAGCATCCGCGCGGAATCCGCCCAATCCACCTAATCGAGGACCGGTCAACTACTGAGCGACGAGGGAACTGCCCAGCACAATGACGGGACGGTTGCCCTATGTGGCGACCATCTTTCGCGGGCCTGCCCAGCCCCGAGTAGGGCGCCGTGCGCAACGACGGGCCGGGTCCACCTTCACGCGGTAGGTCGTGTCGGTCCCGTCACGGATGACGCTTGCGGTACGGGCGCCGTCACGCAGCAGACGCACCGCCAGCGCATGAGGTCGGTGAGGTTCGTGAGGATCGGCGCAACCTTTGCGGTAGACGTGGGTTGTCGCGTCTGAGAGCATCGCTCCGCGGTATTCCGCCCCCCACAGGAGGTTCTTTTGGCCCCTGACGCCCCCGCAGCCTCGTCCGTCGATCAGTCGAGTGAGTCGGGGGCGAGATACCGGGGCCGGGTCGCGGCCTCGCTCGTTGTGCTGGCGGGCGTGTTGCTGCTTGCTACGGGTTGTGAGCCGCTTGTAAATCCCCCGGCAGGTGGAGGCGAGGTCAAGACTCAGACGTTCCGCTACGGGCCCTTCACTTTGGGAGCCGGCGGCGAGCTCCAAGGCTCACCTTCGTCGGGGATGCCGCGCCCCGCCGGCGCCTTCGGCCTCAAGGGCGCCAAGTTCAACGTCGTCGACCAGAACGGCACGCCAGTCAGCCCGCACGACGTGCACCTGCACCACATCGTCCTGACCACCTCCGCCCGCCAGGACCAGCTCTGTCCCGGGAGGCGCGAGCGCTTCATCGGCGCCGGTATGGAGCGGACCCCGATCAAGCTCTGGGGCCCCTACACCTACCTCGTCGGCGCCAACGACCAGTGGGGCTCGATCTGGCACCTGATGAACGAGACGGCCTCCCAGAAGACCGTCTACATCGAGTACACGCTCGACTACCAGCCCGGCGCCACCGCCACAAACTCGCGCCCGGTCGACGCGCTCTTCCAGGACGTGACCGGCTGTGGCGATTCGACCTACGACGTGCCCGGCAATGGCGGAGCCGGCAGCGTGCACACCAACTCGCGTTCGTGGACTGCGTCGAGGGACGGCCTGGTCGTCTTCGCGGGTGGCCATCTTCATGAGGGGGGCATCGACATCACGCTCCGGGATAGCACCGCGAACAAGACGCTCTGCACAGGCACCGCCACGTACCACGAGAACCCGCGCCATCTAGCCTCGATCAACGCGTGTCAGCTCCATGAGAAGGTCGTGGGAGGCAACAGCTACACCGTCACTTCCCGCTACGACAACTCCCAGCCGCTCGACGATGTCATGGGGATCTACCTGACCTACGTGTGGTGGGGCACGCAGTAGGCGCACTCCCCGGCTACTGCTCGACGCGTGACACCCGCCGCATGTGGCAGATCACGCCGTGATGGTCAGGTCAATGTGTGTCGCCATCTGTTCTGCTTCAGCGGGCAAGACCCATGACAGCCACGGAGGTAGCCGGAGGCAACCTGAAGGGACCCGAAGACGCAGAAAGCCCCGCCGGAGCGGGGCTTTCGGACGAAGCGGCTGATGGGATTCGAACCCACGACCTTCTGCATGGCAAGCAGACGCTCTAGCCAACTGAGCTACAGCCGCGCGAACGGCGAGTATAGCCCCGCCGTGGCCGCTCTCAGCGGCGCTTCTTGTGCTTCGGCCGGTCTACGCGAATCTTGAATGTGAAGCGGTCGCCGGTGGGCTGCTGGTCGACCGTGACGGTTCCGCGCGCGCCCCTGAAGCGCCCCGTTCCGCCGGTGATCGCCTGGTCGTAGACCCCGGTGGGCCCGGGCTGGAGGAGCTGCACCATCAGCTGTCCGCCCTTCAGCTTGTAGGTGCCGGTGCAGAGCGAGGTGGCGTCGAACAGCCGGACGCAGCTGGCGGCGTCGCTTCCGATCTGCCTCCCCCTGGCGTCGAAGAGCTTCTCGGTGAAGACCAGCAGGTCGCCGGGCGAGTCGCCCGGGGCGCCCGTGTCCACGAAGCGGGCGTTGTCGACCTTCGACGTGGCCTTGATCGTGATCGTCTTCGCTGCGGCCGAGCCGGCCGGCAGGGCGACGACCGCGGCGGCGGTGGCAAGTGCGATCCAGCTGCGTCTCATGGCTCCTCCTCGTAGGTTGGAGCGACGCTACCCGCTGCCGGAGCCCGCGGCGTCAGGGCGATGTTCGAATACCGATTGCGCGCCAGGGCCGACGCTACGCTAGGGCCGCTCCGGCGCCGTGGCGGAGTGGTTACGCAGCGGCCTGCAAAGCCGTTTACACCGGTTCGATTCCGGTCGGCGCCTTCAGTCTTAGAGCGGAGTAGCGGCGTCGACCAGCGCGGTCGCGTCGGCCTCCACAGCACTCGCAAGCAGCGGGAGCCCTTCGACGATGGCCGGATCGGAGCAGAAGCCGAATTGGAGGTGGCCCCCCGCGGAGACCACGGCCACGCGCAGCGCGTGCCGCCGGCCGATCTCGGCGATCGAGTAGACCGCCCGCACCGGTGAGCCGAGCACGGCCATCGCGCCGCTCGGTCCGGGCACGTTCGACACATTGAGCGCGAAGGCCCGCGGGCTCGCCTCGAACCGCCGGCAGAGCCGCTCGAGGTCGGGCGAGATGCGACCGAGGTTGCGCATCAGCACGTCGAGGGTCTCCGCGTCGTGGTCGTCCTTGCGGGCCGTCGTCGCGGCGCGAACGGCCTCCAGGCGCGCAACCGGATCCGGCTCGCCGAGCGGGAGCTCGAGCGTGAAGAACGAGTCCCGGTTCCCCGCGTCGTCCTCGGGGTGGTGCAGGCTCACGGGCACCTTTACGCGGACGTGCCCGAGGCGTCCGTGGTGGTCTTCGATCCACTTGCGCAGCCCGCCGGCGACCGCTGTCAGGACCGCGTCGTTGAGCGTCGCCCCGGCGAGCCGCTTGGCGGCGTCGTGGAGATCGCGCAGCGGCGCCCTCGCGAAGGCGACCTCGCGGGTAGAGCCGATCTTCCCGTCGAACGGCGAGCGCTCGGGGCCGAGCGCCACCTCGTGCCGCACGAAGGCCGCCAGGCGGACGTGCCTGCGGGCGGGGTCGTGGTGCGCGCGCCGCCCCCTCGGGCCGGCGGGCGCCACGTCCCAGAGGACCGAGTCGGCAAAGCGCATCGCCACGGTTCCATCGGCCAGCGCGTGGTGGATGCGCCAGACGAGCGCGGCGCCGGTCGTTCGCGCCACGACATCGATGCGCCACAGCGGCCGGGTCCGGTCGAGCCGCTGCGCGAACAGGCGGGCCACCTCCGTGCGCAGCGCAGTGTCGTCGCAGGGGTAGGCGCCCGTTTCCACGACGTGGGCGTCGATGTCGAACCGTTCGTCGTCGACCCAGACGGGCGCGTCCGGCGGCCCGCCGAGCCGCCATCGCAGTGCGGGCTCCGAGTCGAGCCGGGCGGCGACCGACCCGCGCAGCTCCTCGAGCGTCGGCGCGGGGGCATCGAGGAGCACGACCTTGCAGGTGTGCCCGGCGACCGAGGCGGTCTCGAGGTCGAGGATCGCCCGATCCTCATCGGTGAGGGCGATGCCGTCCATGCCCGGGATTGTCTCGCTTTCGTCCCCCCAATTGGGGGTAGTTGCGAATGGAACCTGAGTGCTCCGGGTAACTGGCCGCTCGAATGGGCGCGTCGTGGGGGCGGCGCACCCTTGGAGAGAGGAGCGATGGGAATGGCAGCACAGGCAGGCGGCCCCGGCAACGGGAGACCGCAGGTCGACTGGCAGGCGGTGGAGAACTCGCCCGAGTTCCGCGAGCTCGTCGCGAAGAAGCGGGCGTTCGTGGTCCCCGCGACGATCTTCTTCCTCACCTGGTACCTCGGCTTCATCATCCTGGCCGGCTACGCGCCCGACTTCATGGGCCGCGAGTTCCTCGTCGACGGCCTCACGGTCGGCTACGTGCTCGCGCTGAGCCAGTTCGTCATGACGTGGGTGCTCGGCTGGATGTACGTCCGCCGCGCCGACCGGGTCTTCGATCCGCTCTCGGCCCGCGTGGTCGAGCGTGCGACGGGCCATGAGCCCGCGCCGCGCGAGGCGGAGGCTCCGCATCCCGCCCGGGTGCGCGCGCCGACCGGTGAGGTGGCGCCGCAATGACGCTGCTCGCATCCGTCAACGAGACCGCCCTCGTCGTATTCGCGGTGGTCGTCGGCATCACGATGGTCATCAGCTACCTCGCGTCGAAGCGCGTGTCGACCGCCACCGACTTCTGGGCGGCGGGCCGCGTCCCTCACGGGGCCGCAGAACGGCTTCGCGATCGCGGGCGACTACATGTCCGCCGCGTCGTTCCTCGGGATCGCCGGGCTGATCTACCTGTTCGGGTTCGACGGCTTCCTGTACTCCGTCGGCTTCCTGGTCGCGTTCCTGACCGTGCTGTTCCTGCTCGCCGAGCGCATGCGGAACAGCGGCAAGTACACGATCGCCGACGTCCTGGCGTTCCGGCTGAAGCAGAAGCCGGCGCGCTCGGCGGCCGCGCTCGGGACGCTGTCCGTGGTCGCCTTCTACCTGATCGCGCAGATGGTCGGCGCGGGCGTGCTGATCGAGGCGCTCGTGGGCATCGACTTCTCGCTCGCGGTGGTCCTCACCGGCGCGTTCATGGTCGTCTACATCATCGCCGGCGGCATGCTCGCCACCAGCTGGGTGCAGATCATCAAGGCGTTCATGCTGATGTCGCGCGGCCGTGGTCATGACCGTGTGGGTCATGACGAAGACGAGCGCGAACCCGGTCGAGCTGTTCAAGGACGCGCGCGGGCAGTCGGCCGAGGGCCAGAAGTACCTGGAGCCCGGCCTCTTCCTGACGACGCCGCTCGACACGGTCTCGCTCGGGCTGGCCCTCGTGCTCGGCACGGCGGGCCTGCCGCACATCCTGATGCGGTTCTTCACGGTCCCGAACGCCAAGGCGGCCCGGTCGTCCGTGATCTGGGCGATGGCGCTGATCGGCGCCTTCTACCTGATGACCACGTTCCTCGGGTTCGGCGCCCGCGCGCTCCTCGGCAAGGCCGGGGAGGAGGCGGCGGGCACGGGCGGCAACCTCGCCATACCGAACCTCGCGAGCGAGCTCGGCGGCGACCTGTTCCTGGCGATCATCGCCGGCGTCGCGTTCGCGACGATCCTCGCCGTGGTGGCGGGGCTCGTGATCTCGGCGTCCGGCGCCGTGGCCCACGACATCTGGTCGAACGTCGTCCGCTCCGGCCGCGACTCCGAGCACGAGGAGGTCTGGGTCGCGAAGATCGCCGCCGTCGCGATCGGCGCGATCGCGATCGCCATCGCGGTCATCGGCGGCGCCGGCCTGAACGTGTCGTTCATGGTCGGGCTGGCCTTCGCCGTGGCGGCGAGCGCCAACTTCCCGGCGCTGCTGCTCGCCTTGAGCTGGCGGCGGTTCAACACGACGGGCGCGATCGTCGGTGTGCTCACCGGCGTGATCAGCTCGATGTTCCTCGTGATCATCAGCCCGAAGGTGTGGCCCGGCGCGGACTCGGAGGGCGGGCTCTTCGGGTTCTACGACCTCGCCAACCCGGGGATCGTGTCGATCCCGCTCGGTTTCATCGGCTGCTGGCTCGGCACGGTGCTGAGCAGCGAGCCGGAGGCGGAGCGCAGGTACGACGAGCTGTACGTCCGCTCGGAGACCGGCCTCGGCGCAGAGGCCGCGACCGGCCTGAGGGCCTAGTAGATCCGAACGCCGGCGGAGGGGCGCCGAGTGCGCCCCTCCGCGTTCGGGTAGAACCCGTCCTGAAGGCGACCACCAGGAGGGGGAGATGGAAGGCGGCACCAAGGTCTCTGCGGAGCAGCTCGAACGGGAGCTCGGCGAGCTGCTCGAGCGCGAGACGTTCGATCCGCCCGAGGACTTCGTCCGGGACGCCCTGATCAAGGACGAGTCGGCCTACGAGGAGGCCGAGAAGGACCCCGAGGGCTGGTGGGCCAAGCAGGCCGAGGCGCTCGACTGGTTCGAGCCCTGGGACACCGTCCTCGACGAGTCCGAGGCGCCCTTCTACAAGTGGTTCGGCGGCGGCAAGCTGAACGCCTCGTACAACGCCCTCGACCGGCACGTGGAGGCCGGCCGCGGCGAGCGGGTGGCGTTCCACTGGCGCGGCGAGGAGGGCGAGGAGCGCGACGTCACGTACGCCGAGCTGCTGCGCGACGTGAAGCGGCTCGCCAACGTGCTCAAGGACCGCGGCGTGGAGCCCGGCGACGTGGTCGGGATCTTCCTGCCGATGATCCCCGAGGTGGCCGTGGCGATGCTCGCCTGCGCGCGCATCGGCGCCCCGCACAACGTCGTCTTCGGCGGCTTCTCGCCCGACTCCGTCAAGGAGCGGATGGAGTTCTCGGAGGCCAAGGCCCTGATCACGGTCGACCAGGCACGGCGCAAGGGCAAGGCCGCGGACATCAAGCCCGAGGTGGACGCCTTCCTCGGCGACGTCCCGTCGATCGAGACCGTGGTCGTGGTGCGCAACACCGGCGCCGACGTGGACATGCAGGACGGCCGCGACGTCTTCTACGACGAGGCGATCGAGGCCGCGTCCGAGGACTGCCCGGCCGAGCCGTTCGACGCCGAGCACCCGCTCTACGTGCTCTACACGTCCGGCTCGACGGCCAAGCCGAAGGGCATCCTGCACACCACCGGCGGCTACCTGACCGGCATCGCCTGGACCCACAGGCACGTCTTCGACCTGAAGCCGGACGAGGACGTGTACTGGTGCTCGGCCGACGTCGGCTGGGTCACCGGCCACTCCTACATCGTCTACGGGCCGCTCGTGAACGGCGCGACGTCGGTGATGTACGAGGGCGCGCCCGACTACCCGGACAAGGACATCTGGTGGGAGCTCTGCGAGCGCTACGGCGTGACGCTCTTCTACACGGCGCCCACGGCGATCCGCGCGTGCATGAAGTGGGGCATCGAGTACCCGCAGCGCCACGACCTGTCGAAGCTGCGGCTGCTCGGCACGGTCGGCGAGCCGATCAACCCGAAGGCGTGGCTCTGGTACTGGAAGGTGATCGGCGGCGAGCGCTGCCCGGTCGTGGACACCTGGTGGCAGACGGAGACCGGCGCGATCCTGATCTCGCCGCTGCCGGGCGTGGTGCCGGCGAAGCCCGGCTCCGCCACGCGGCCGCTGCCGGGGCTCTTCCCGGTGGTGCTCGACGAGGAGGGCAACGAGGTGCCGGACGGGGAGCAGGGCCTGCTCGCCATCACGCGCCCGTGGCCGAGCATGCTGCGGAACCTCTACAAGGACCCGGAGCGCTACAAGGAGACCTACTTCTCCAAGTTCGGCGAGACCACGTACTTCGTGGGCGACGCCGCGCGCAGGGACGAGGACGGCTACTTCTGGATCGTCGGCCGCGTGGACGACGTGGTGAACGTGTCGGGCCACCGGCTCTCCACGGCCGAGGTGGAGTCGGCGATCGTGTCGCACCCCAAGGTCGCCGAGGCGGCCGTGATCGGCCAGGCGGACGAGGACACCGGCCAGGCGATCTCGGCGTTCGTGATCCTGGAGGGGGACCTCGAGGGCAGCGAGCAGCTCGAGCAGGAGGTGCGCGAGCACGTGGCCAAGCGCATCGGGAAGTTCGCCCGGCCGAAGCGCATCATCTGGACCGCGGACGTGCCGAAGACGCGCTCCGGCAAGATCATGCGGCGCCTGCTGCGCGACATCGCGGAGGGGCGCGAGCTGGGCGACGTGACGACGCTGCGCGAGCCGGGCGTGATGAAGGACCTCGAGTCGAAGTTCGCGGACTCCGAGAGCAGCTAGCGGGTGGGCATTAGGATGCCCGCATGCGCTATCTGATCACCGGTGGTTCCGGCTACATAGGCACCCGTCTCGTCGACCGTCTCTCGCGTCGCGAGGACACCGAGCAGATCGTCATCTGCGACGTCGCGCCGCCCAAGACCTTCGTCCCGAAGACCGAGTTCAAGAAGGTCGACGTGCGCGACCGTGCCGCGGTTCGCGCGGCCGTGGAGGAGGCTCGACCGGACGCGCTCGTCCACCTCGCCTTCATCCTCAACCCGTCGCACGACGAGGGCTTCATGTACGACGTGGACGTGAACGGCACGCACAACGTGCTGGCCGCGGCCGCCTCGGCGGGCGTGGGCCACGTGCTCGTCACGACCTCGGCCGTGGCCTACGGCGCGTTCCCGGACAACCCGGTGCCGCTGACCGAGGACGACCCGGTGCGCGGCGTGTCGCGCTTCTCGTACGCGCGCGACAAGACCGAGTCCGACCGCATCTGCCAGCTCTGGGGCCACGAGCACCCCGACCGCGTGCTCACGATCGTGCGCCCGTGCATCGTGTTCGGGCCGAACGTGGACAACTACCTCGTCCGCCTGTGGACGAAGACGCCGTTCACCGCCGACGTGGGGACGCTCGACCAGCAGATCCAGTTCGTGCACGAGGACGACGTGGTGGAGGCCATCGGCGGCCTGCTGCTCGGCCGCCACGGCGGCGCCTACAACGTGGCCGGCGACGGGCTCATGACCATGCGCGAATGCGGCGAGCTGATCGGCGCGCCCGTCCGCAAGCTGCCGCTCTGGGCCTACCGCCGGCTCGCGCGCGTCATGTGGCGGCTGCGCGCCTCGGAGGCGCCTCCCGGCCAGATCGACTTCGCGCTCTACCCGTGGATCGTGTCGAACGAGAAGCTCAAGCGGACGCTGGGCTGGACGCCCCGCGCACTCGAGCCGCGAGACCTTCGAGATCACGATGCGCAAGCACGGCAAGATGCCCGCAGCGAGCCCCGCAGAGGCCTCGCAGGCCGGTGCTAGAGTCGCCGCCTACGATAGCCTCCCGGGCCGTTAGCTCAGCTGGGAGAGCGCCGGCTCGACAAGCCGGAGGTCACTGGTTCGAGCCCAGTACGGCCCACCTTCGGAAAGCCCCGCTACGCGGGGTTTTCTGCTTGCGGGACAGCCGACCCGCCCGCGATCACCGAGGGGGACACGGTCTGTCCGGTTAGGTCGGGGGCGCTTCGGCATCGGTCACGACGATGGTGCTTCGCCCCAGGCCGAATAGGGATACGTCGTCGGGAACGCCGGCACAGTCGGTCGGGGGACCGATGGCCGACGCCACACGCCCAACTCGCTGTCGTCCCCGCTCAGCTCGCCGCCGACTCCGACGCAGCGTAGTTACTGAAGGACTCCGGCATCGCCCACGAAGGACGCCAGCGGCGTCCTGGCCCTCGATTCCGATGACAGGCTCAAGCAGGACAAGGTGGGCGCCTACCGCACCGGTGACAGCGCGGCGATCGGCGGCGTGATCGGGGTTCTCACCACGGCTTTCCTGGGCCCGGCGGTCCTGGTCGGCGTCGGGGTCGGCGCGCTTCACCATAAGAACCTGGGAGATGAGCGATGCCGACGAGTCGCGCCTCACGGTGGAGCTGAACGCTGGCAAGACGGCAGTCGCTGTGATGGCCGCCTTCGACACCGAGCCTGCGATCTCCGTCGCCTGGCCCGGCTCCGCTGCACACCCGAGCCTTACGAGCTCCACGACGAGGCGCTGAAGGCCGCGGAGGCGACGGACCGTCGCCGACCTGATCTCGGCGCTGAAGCTCTCGGCAGGACTGCAGAACGAGGGTCACCGGAGGGTTTCGTCGCTGTCCTCCGCGCAGACCCGGTAGTAGTGGCGTCCGGCCGGCGGTAGACCATCCACGGGCTCGGACACCGCACGCAGTTGGTTGACGACGAAGTTGACGCTTCTCGTCGGTGTCCTCTCGGAGAACTGGGTGCCGAAGGCAAAGTGGATCCCTGCTCGTCCTGGCGCTGGGCCGACGAGCAGAGACGTTGCTGCCGAAGATCCGTGACTGGATGGCCACGAACTCGTGGATCGTCAGCGAGATCGTCCTCGTGTTCATCGATCGTCCTTGCCGGCTAGGTACACGCGGGGTTGGGAGCGCGTTTTATTCCGGCAGGCCCACGCTTCGAGGGCGCGGCGTGGTCGATGAAGAACTCGAGCCTCGTGTCCGCCTGCTCCCGGAGCGTCCAGATCATCGCCATCGAGAGCTCGCCCTGCGCACCGCTTGCTTTTCCTCGGCCGACCCAACGGACTAGCGCCACGACCTTGTCGTCTACGCCGATCAGGTCCTCCGTCTGCTGGTCGAAGTCCAAGGTGTCCATGCGGTCCACGATCACCTGTCGAACCTGCTCGACACCTCGGTAGGTCGCGGCGCCGGGCCAGGTCGGATCTTCCCGCCATTCCACGTCCGGGTGGGCGGCTTTGAGAAAGACGGGAAGCGCGGCCTCGAAGCCCTCGGCGTCCATCACGTCGGTGACCCGTCGGACGACCTCGATGTTCTCCTCCGACATCGCCAGCTGATTATCCCGGGGGCCGACTAGCATTGCCGCCGAGCGATGGTGCCCGCTCGCGGCCTCGACCAGGGGCCGCGAACCGCGACTGCTGATGGCACCTACGAGACCGAACACGACCTCGTAGGGAGCCTCAATGACCGCAGTCGCACTCGTCGCCACATGTGGCGCAGCCGGAGTTCTCGCCCGCTACGGACTGACGCTCTGGCTCCAGTCCATCTGGACCATCGCCGCGATCAACCTCGCCGGCTCGTTCGTGCTCGGCCTGCTGATCCACGTAGAGGTCCAGCTGCCTCGCGAGGTGCGAAACGGCATCGGAGTGGGCTTCCTGGGCGGGTTCACCACGCTGTCGACGCTGACGACGCAGACGGTCCTCGAGGCGGATGGCGGCCGGCCGGGGCTCGCGGCGAGCTACTTCGCGGTCAACGTCATCGGTGGGCTTCTGGCCGCGGCCGCCGGATACGTCGTCGGCCGGGCCGTGGCCTAGCCGGCAGGTGGTGGGGACAGCCCCGCGGCCTCGAAGGCCTCGTCCCGGCTCTGGAACAGCTCGGCGTGGTGAATGAGACCGTCGCGGAAGCTCCACAGGTTCGCGACACGAGCAACCGTTTGGACGCCGCTGCTCCTGCCCTGTGCGTGGAACTCGTTCACGGTGATCATGCGGCCCGCTCCGCAGTCCACGACTTCGGCGAACTCGATCCTGGCTTCGCCCCACGCCTCCCACAACGACCTCAGGAACCCCACGACCTCGCTCGGCCCGCGGTAGACGCCCTTGAAGGGCCCGCGCGCCGCCGAGAAGTCGATCACGACGTCGTCGTGAAGGCAGGCGGCGGTGGCCTCGGCGTCCTGGCGGCTCCAGCTCTCCCGCCAGCGATTCAGCAGCTCGACGTTCTCCTGCGACATCGCCGGCTGAGTATCCCCGATGGTCACGAGGCGATGCCCGCCGCGCGCAGCCCCTCGTCCGGGTCGGGATAGACCGCCAGGAAGACGACCTTCCCGTCGCGCAGCGTGTGCAGCGTCGCGGAGCGGTCGAGGACCTCCACGCCGCCGCCGAGCCCGCGCGCTCGGACGGAGTTGATCACGACGACGTTGTCGCCCGACTCGATGAAGCGCTCGGGCTCGAGCACGAACGACTCCCACGTCTCCCGCACGCTCGCGAGGGCCCGCACCACGGCGTCGTGCCCTTCGTAGCTCGCGGGGTTGAAGACGTTGCGCGTCTGGTCGAGCCGGATCTCGGGATCGAGCAGCTCGAGCACCTCAGGCGGCGGCGGCCCGGCGGCGAGGTCGGGTAACCGCTCGTAGAGCTCGCGCACGACGGCCACGTTGTCCCGGGACATCGGGGCGCGATTATGCCGCGCTCAGGGCTGGCAGACGACGCCGGTGCACTGCGCGGCGGTGCCGTTGCCCGAGGCGCGGTTCCCGCCGAGGTCCGTCACGCCGGCCGGGGCGCTGATGCCGAGCTGGGCGTTTCCGTTGGCGGTGTTGTCGCCCAGCGAGGCCGAGCTCGGCTCGACCCTGATCCCGTTCCCGAAGCTGAATTCCTGACCGTTGCTCACGGTGATGTTCCCGGTCAAGACCGTGTCTGCCGCACTCGAATCGACGACGATGCCATCGAGCACGCCGTCGCTGGCGGTGTTGCCCAGGAGCTGGTTTCGGTCCCCGTACACGACGATCGAACCGACGCCGACGCCGCTGCCGAGTCCGTCCTGGTGGAACAGCCTCGCGCTGTTCTGCTCGATCCGATTGTCGTCGCCGAGGACGAGCAGCGGCCCCTCCTTGTCGCTTCCGGTCAGGGCATAGCCGGTCGCGTTGTTGCGGAGGACCTTCAGCCCGGAGGCGTTCACGTTCAACGCGATGCCGATAGCGCTCGCCTGGTTGTCGGAGATCAGAGTGCCCGCCGAGTCCCCTAGCACCTGGATCGCGTTCGCCGTGGAGCCGCCGCTCCCGGCGGTCACGGTCATGTTGCGCAACTGATTGTCGCGGGCGTCGGTGAGGTGAACCCCCCGCGCGGTGCCGCCCTCGATCGTCACGCCGTCGAAGCCGTTGTTCTGGATGATCCCGCCGAAGCTATGGCCCTGCAGGTGGAGGGCGATGTTGGCTGCTCCGATGCTCGGCGCGCAACTCGGCGAGATCGTTCGTGGCCCACGTGTTGCGCGTGATCGGGCCGCAGCGACACGGGGCCGACGTAGAGGGACCTGTCACTGCTGCAGACGGTCCGCGGCGGGTCCTCTTCGGTGTCCTGGGCGCACACCTGCCAGTGGTACTCGGTGCCCGCCGTGATCGGGAATCGGCTCGGAGACGCCGCGGCTGCTGTCGTCGGCCATCTCGATGGTGCGGTGCGTGGTCTCGCTGCCGTAGGCGGTTGATGGTGCCGTAGCGGAACCAGTACGTCACCTCGCCGCCGGAGCTTGTGTAGTATCCGGGCGTTGAGGGTCACGCCGGATGTCGAGACGTTCGTGGGCTCCTCCGGGATGGCGACCGCGCAGCCTGAAGCGGAGGCGGCGATGAGGGCGGAGACGACGAGGCGGCGGATTGGCCCTTTCTATCCCGTGACCCCGCTCAAAGCAAGTCGAGCGAACATGTTTGACCCGGCCCGTGACCGGAACGCTTGTAGTTGACGTTCTTTCGAAGCAGGGAGGGTTCGAACATGACCGACCGCAAGCAGGAGAGGGCCACGGAGCGGCCCAACCAGCACGATCGCCGCGAGCAGCCGCCCACATGGCGCAACACGCGCCCGCGCGGCAACCAGGAGCTTCACGAGCGCGACCACGCACGGAGCGTGGAGCGCTTCGAGGCGGTGCTCGGGCGCTAGCGTCGCCCGGGTGCTCGCCCTCCTCTACGACATCCACGGCAACCTGCCGGCGCTCGAGGCGGTCCTGGAGGACGCCGAGGGCGCCGGTGCGGACCGCTTCATCCTGGGCGGCGACTACGCCGCCTTCGGCGCCTGGCCCGCCGAGACCGTCGAGCGGCTGCGCGGCCTCGACGCAGCGCTGGCTGCGCGGCAACGTCGACCGCTGGACCGCTCGACCCCTCGGAGGCTCCCGAGCCGGCCCGGCCGGCTCTCGAGCGCTGCCGCGAGCTGCTGGGGGACGAGCAGGCGGCGGCGCTCGCAGCGCTCCCGCCGAGCCTGAGCGACGGCGACGTCCTCTACGTACACGGCTCGCCGCTGTCGGACGTGCAGAGCTTCATGCCCGACCCGCACGATGGGGACGAGGGGCTGCTGGCGGACGCGCGGCCGCGCCGGCTCGTGTTCGGGCACACCCACCTGCCGTTCGAGCGGAGCGGCCCGTACGGCGTCGAGCTGCTCAACCCGGGGAGCGTCGGGATGCCGTTCGACGGCGACACGCGCGCCGCCTACGCGCTCGTCCACGACGACGGCACGGTCGAGCGGCGGCGGGTGGGCTACGACCACGCGGCCAGCGCCGCGGCCGTCCGCGAGACGCTCGGCGAAGCGGGTGAGCTGCCTGCGCGCCGCATCGAGCAGGCTCGCTTCGACGCCGGGTAGCCCCCGCCGTGGCCTTTGCTAGCGTGCCGCCGGTGCGCCTCTCCAGCGTCTTCGCGCCGAAGGACCGTGAGTTCTTCGACCTCTTCGAGGAAGCAGGGGGCAACATCGAGCGCGCCTGCAACCTGCTCGAGGAGATGCTCCGCGAGTACCCCGAGCGGAGCGAGCTCGCGCGCGAGATCCTGATCTGCGAGCAGGAGGGCGACCGGATCACGCACGACATCATCCGGCGCCTCAACCAGACCTTCGTCACCCCGATCGACCGCGAGGACATCTTCGCGCTCTCCTCGGCGCTCGACGACGTCGTGGACTTCACGGAGGAGGTCGCGGACTACCTCGGCCTCTACAAGATCGAGGCCCCGATGTCCCAGGCCCAGGAGCTGGCCAAGGTGCTGCAGCAGTGCGGGCGCCAGATCGCTGAGGCGATGCCCCGCCTGCGCGGGTTCAAGGACATCACCCACTACACCGTGGAGCTCAACCGGCTCGAGAACGACGGTGACCGGATCGTTCGCGAGGCGATCGCCTCGCTGTTCGACAACGGCATCGACCCGATGGTGGTGATCCGCTGGAAGGACATCTTCGAGCGCCTGGAGGACGCCATCGACTCCGCGGAGCACGTGGCCAACATCCTCGAGGGCATCGTCATCAAGAACTCCTGATCGGTCCGGGCTAGCAGGGGAAATGGGAAGCGACGTAATCGTCGTCATCGTCATCGCCACGGCGCTGGCCTTCGACTTCACGAACGGGTTCCACGACACGGCCAACGTCGTGGCCACCTCGATCTCCACGCGCGCGATGGCGCCGCGGATCGCCGTGGGCTATGCGGCGGTGCTCAACTTCGTGGGCGCGTTCCTGTCGCTGGAGGTGGCGGCGACGGTGGCGAAGGACGTGGTCGACCCGGCGGCGATCAGCCTTCTCGCGATCTTCGCCGGACTGGTCGGGGCGATCGCCTGGAACCTCGTGACGTGGTACTTCGGGCTGCCGTCGAGCTCCTCGCACGCGCTCATCGGGGGCATCGTCGGCGCGGTGCTGGTGGCCGATGGCCCGAGCGCGGTCTACTTCGACACCGGGATCCTCGGCAAGGTCATGATCCCGGCCATCGTGGCGCCGGTGCTGGCCTTCGTGGTCGGCGGGCTCTCGATCCTGCTGATCTACCGCACGGTCGCGCGCATGAAGCCCACACGGGCCACGCGCGGGTTCCGCTCCGGGCAGGTGATCTCGGGCGGCCTCCTCGCGCTTGCCCACGGCACGAACGACGCGCAGAAGACGATGGGAGTGATCACGCTCGCGCTCGTGGCCAACGGAACGATCGGCGCGGACGACTTCCACGTGCCCGACTGGGTCGTGATCACGTCCGCGACCGCGATCTCGCTCGGCACCTACGTGGGCGGGTGGCGGATCATCAAGACGATGGGCAGCCGGATCCACAAGATGGACTCGGCGCAGGGCTTCGCGGCCCAGGGCGCGGGAGCCGCCGTGATACTCGCGTCGAGCCATGTGGGCTTCCCGCTGTCCACCACCCAGACCATCTCCGGCGCCGTGATCGGCTCCGGCGCGGCCAAGCGCCTCTCCGCCGTCCGCTGGGGGGTGGCCGGCAACATCGTCGTGGCCTGGGTGCTCACGCTTCCGGCCGCGGCGCTGATCGGCGCGCTCACCTACGTCATCACCCGCGCGTTCGGCACGGGGGCGGCCGGCCCGATCGTCGTGTCGACGGGGATCCTGATCGGCGCGGGGCTTCTGTTCGTCCGGCGCGCGCAGCGCGGGCCGCACTCGGCCGGAGCCGAGGCATGACGCTCGCGACGATCGTCGACACGAGCGACCTGCTCGAGGTGATCTGGGTCTCCTCGCTCGCCGGCGTCGGTGTGACCGTGGCCTACGGGCTCGCGCTGCTCGGGGTGGACCGAGCCATCGAGTTCGGGCGCGCGGGCCGCGGCCTCGAGGCGATCGCCTACGGCGCGCTGGCCGTGCTGGCCGGCGGCGCCGTGGCGGCGTCGCTGGTCTTCGGGCTCATCGTGATGTTCGCCAAGTAGGCGCTCAGCCGAGCGCCGCGACCAGCCGCTCGAGGTCGCCCCGGTCGTTCCAGGCGCCCACCGAGGCGCGCACGTAGGGCGTGCCGGGCAGGTCGCGCAGCACGATGCCCTGCTCGGCCATGGCGGCCACGAGCCCGGGTCCGTCCTCGGCTCGCCACGAGACGAGCGTGGAGTGGCCGCGCGGCGCGAGCTCCTGGCCGGCGTCGGCCAGCATGCCGGCAAGGGTGTCGGCCTGTGCCGTGGCGTGCTCCTGAACGCGCAGCGCGCCTCCGTGGGCGTCGAAGACGTCGAACGCCGCGAGCGCCCAGGCCACCTGGTGGTCGGCGGGGAAGCCCGAGGACGTCGAAGCGGCGGGCGTCGTCACGGAAGGGCGATCCGAGCGGGTCATGCGGGTCCTCGACCGACCCGTAGCCCGGCCACGGGGGCACGAGCTCTCCGCAGCGCTCACGCCGGACGTAGAGGTAGCCGGTTCCGTTCGGCCCGCAGAGCCACTTCTGGCCCGACGCGGCGTAGAAGTCGCAGCCCAGCAGGTGCACGTTCAGGGGCACCGCGCCGATCCCCTGGGCGCCGTCGAGCAGCACCGGCACGCCGGTCGCGCAGAGGGCGCCGCAGTCCACGATCTCGCCGGTCTGCCACGACACGTGCGAGCAGGCGACCAGCTTCGTGCGCTCGCCGACCGCGCCCGCCAGCTCCGCGAACGGCGCGATCCGCACCTCGACGCCCGCGCGCGCCTTCAGGGCGGCGAGCGGGGCGAGCACGCCGGGGTGCTCCTGGTCGCTGGTCAGCACCTCGTCGCCCGCCTCGAACGGCAGCGCGGTGAGCACGGCGTTGACTCCGTCCGTCGTGGAGCCGGTGAGCGCGACCTCGCCGGTCTCGCAGCCGAGCATGGCGGCGGCATGCCCGCGCAGCTGCTCCACGCGCTCGAGCATGCCCTCGATCAGCGCCCTCCCGGCGCGGCCCTCGTGGACCTGCCGCTCGAGCGAGGCCCGAGCGGCTTCTCCCGCCCGGGCCGGGACGGGCCCGTTCGTGCCCGCGTTCAGGTAGGCCACGCGCTCGAGCACCGGGAACTCACGTCGAAGCTCGTCCACGCGACCGGATACTAGGCTTCGGCCCAGCGATGATCGTCGAACGATCCATGCAGGGCGACTGGCTGTCGAACGCCTACCTCGTCGCGGACGAGGAGGGCGGCACCGGCGTCGTGATCGACTCCGGCGGCCCCTCGGAGCCGCTGCTCGAGGCGGCGGACCGGCTCGGGCTCGACGTGCAGCTGCTCCTGCTCACCCACCACCACGCCGACCACGTGGCCGAGAACCACGTCTGGAAGGAGCGCCACGGGGTGGAGATCCTCGCCCACCCGCTCGAGGCGGCGCGCCTGCTCGACGTGGACCGGACGATCGAGCCCGGCGAGCCGATCGAGGCCGGCGGCCTGAGCATCTCCTCCGTTCACACGCCGGGCCACACCGACGGGATGCTGAACTTCGTGGTCGGCGGCGAGGTGTTCACCGGCGACACGCTCTTCAAGGGCTCGGTGGGCGGCGTCCGCGCGCCCGGCTCCACGAACTTCGCCGACCTCAAGCACTCGATCATGGACGTGCTGATGGAGCTGCCGCACGAGACCGTCGTGCGGCCCGGCCACACCGACCCCACGACGATCGGGGACGAGTGGGAGCAGAACGCCTTCGTGCGCGTGTGGCGCGGCCTCGACCCCGAGTCGGACGAGCGCTGCAAGGTCGGCGAGGACGAGGCCACGCTGGTCCTGTGGGCGCCGGACTACGACGGCGGCCACAAGGCCTGGGTGCGCTGGGACGACGGCCGGGACGACATCGTCCCGGGCAGCGCCGTCAGTCGCTCGAGCCCCCTAGGCGCCGCAGACGGGCCACTGCGCCGGGACCGCTGCGCGCGTAGAGCATCGCCGCGCGCCTGTCCTGCTCCGCCTCGGGCGCCGCGGCGGGATCGCCGCTGCCTCCGACCGAGGCCCAGGTCGAGTAGCTGAACTGGTACTTGCCGCGGTAGGCGCCGCCGCCGCCGATGGCGCTCGGGTCGCCGCCCGACTCGCAGGCCGCGATGGACGCGAGTTGCGGCGGGATCGCGACCTTGGGCGCCGGCGGCTTCGCCTTCCGCTTGGCGCGGCGGACCGCGGCGCGGTGCTGCGCGCGCGCCTCGCGGCGGATGTCCGCCCGGGCGGCGAGCTGGCGCGTGCCGGGCGTGGCCTGCTCCTTCTCGGCGTCGGACGACGACACGGGCAGGGGGCCCACGGCGGCCGACGCGGCTGGGACGAGCACGACTACGGCTATGAACAACGGGACGAGCAGCTTGCGCACGCGCATCACCTCCGCGTGTCGGATGCCGCCGGCTGCGAGGCGGCCCACGCCTGGAGGGGCGCGGCGGGGACCGGCGCGGCCGCTATCGGACCGTCATGCGCCGGTGACTGCCCGCGGCACGGTAGGGACAGCCGAGGGGGGCCTCGTGTGAGCTACGTCACACTTCGCGCCGGGCACCGCAGCCGTCGCGGGCGGAAGTACGCTGCGCCCCAATGGCGGCGGACCTCCAGCCGATGGCGGTTGCACCGCGGCCTCCGGGCGACTACGCGCCCGCCGCCGGCGGCCGCGCCGTGGAGGCGGTCCACGAGGCCGGGCGGGCGGTGAAGGGGGCCCGGATCCTCCACGTGACGGTGGCCGGATCGCGCGGCAGGGTGCCCGAGCTGGTGGGCGGCCTGCTGTCGCTCGAGGCCGGCGCCGGGGTGGGGGTGGAGTGGCGGGTGCTCTTCGGGGATCCGGCCCTGCGGGCGGTGGCCGGGGCGCTGCACGCGGGTGTCCGCGGAGGGGAGAGCGCCATCTCCGACTCGGACTGGAGCGAGTTCACGGCTGCCTGCGCACGGGTGGCGGAGAGCCTCGGCGGCGATCACGACGTCGTCGTGCTGCACGACCCGGGCACGCTCGCGCTGGCGCCCTGGCTGAGCGGCAGCAGGGTCGTCTGGCACTGCCACGTGAACGCCGCGGAGCCGGAGGCGGAGGCGCTCGGCCGCGTGACCGAGCTGATCTCCGGCTGCGACCTCGTGGTCGCCCCGCACGAGTCCTTCATGCCGGCGGGCTTCCCGCCGGAGCTGCTCCGGGCCGCGCCGCCGGGCATCGATCCGCTCGACTCGCGCAACATCGAGGTCGAGCCGCGGCTGCCGGGGCGCGTGGTCCGAGCGCTGGGCGTGGACCTCGACCATCCGTTCTGCCTCCAGCTGCTCGAGCTCGACCGCTGGGACGACCCGCACTCCACGATCGAGTGCTTCCGCCTCGCGCGCGAGGAGGAGCCCGAGCTGCAGCTCGTGCTGGCGGCACAGCTCGACTCCGCCGCGAGCGAGGAGTGGCGCGCCGCGAAGGAGGTGTCGGACTTCGTGGGGGAGACCCCCGGCGTGGTCCTGCTCACCTCGTACGAGTCATTGGGGAGCCTCGAGGCGGGCGCACTGCAGCATCTCGCGCGCGTGGTGCTCGAGCGCTCTCTGAGCGAGGGCTTCGACCTCGGTCCGTGCGAGGCGCTCTGGAAGCGCACGCCCGTGGTCGGCGGCACGGGCGGCGGCCTGCCGCTCTCGGTCCGCGACGGCGTGGACGGCTTCCTCAGCGACGACACCGCGACGACCGCGGCCCGGCTCGTCGAGCTGGTCCGCGATCCCGGGCTGGCAGTGGAGATGGGGCGCGCCGGGCGCGAGCGCGTGCGCGAGCAGTTCCTGGTGACCGCGGCCGCCGAGCGCGAGCTGCGGCTGCTCGCGGAGCTGCTCTGAGGCTCGATACCGTGGAGCACCCGTGAACGTCCAGCTCCCCGACGGCAGCGCACTCGAGCTTCCGGACGGCGCCACCGGCGCCGACGCCGCCCGCGCCATCGGCGAGGGGCTTGCACGCGCTGCGCTCGGAATCCGCGTGAGCGAGAACGGGACGGGCGAGCTGCGCGACCTGTCCGCCCCGCTCCCGGCGGGGGCGAGCATCGAGATCGTGACCGGCAAGTCGCCGGAGCAGGGGCAGGGCCCGCTGTGGCTCGTGCGCCACGACGCCGCCCACGTGCTCGCCACGGCGGTCACCGAGCTCTACCCGGGCGTGAAGGTCTCGATCGGCCCGCCGATCGAGGACGGCTTCTACTACGACTTCGAGTTCCCCGAGGGCGTCAGCGTCTCGGCGGACGACCTCGAGCGCATCGAGGAGAAGATGCGCGAGCACGTGAAGGCGGACGAGGAGTTCGAGCGCTCCGAGCTGCCCGTGGCCGAGGCCATCGAGCGCTTCCGCGCCGAGGGCCAGGACTACAAGGTCGAGCTGATCGAGGACCTGATCCGCGACCAGGGCGTGGAGACCGTCTCGCTCTACCGCAACGGCCCCTTCACCGACCTCTGCCGGGGGCCGCACTCGCCGAGCACGAAGCGGATCGGCGCCTTCAAGCTGACCTCGGTCGCCGGCGCCTACTGGCGCGGGGACTCGAGCCGCCAGATGCTCACCCGCATCTACGGGACGGCGTTCCTCTCGAAGGCCGACCTCGAGGACCACCTGCGCCGGCTCGAGGAGGCGCGCGCCCGCGATCACCGCAAGCTCGGCCGCGAGCTGGGGCTGTTCATGCTCTCCGACGTGGCGCCCGGCATGCCGTTCTGGCTGCCGAAGGGCACGCACGTCTGGAACGAGCTCACCACCCTCTGGCGCTCGACCAACGTGGAGCGCGGCTACACGGAGGTGCGCACGCCGATCCTCTACGACGTCGAGCTCTGGAAGAAGTCGGGGCACTGGCACGTGTACCGCGACAACATGTACTTCACGGACATCGAGGACCGCCCGATGGGGCTGAAGCCGATGAACTGCCCCGCGCACTGCCAGATCTACCTGCGCGAGGCGCGCTCCTACCGCGACCTGCCGATCCGCTTCGCCGAGCAGGGCCTCGTGCACCGGCACGAGCCCAGCGGAACCCTCCACGGGCTGCTGCGGGTGCGCAGCATCACCCAGGACGACGCGCACGTGTTCTGCACCGAGGAGCAGATCGAGGACGAGGTGCTCCGCTGCCTCGACTTCGGCTTCCACATCTACGACCAGTTCGGCTTCAAGCCGCGGCTCGAGCTCTCGACGCGGCCCGCCAAGCGGGTGGGCACGGAGGAGATGTGGGACCGCGCCGAGGCAGTGCTCCACGGCGCGCTCGAGAGCCGCGGCCTCGAGTACGACCTCAACGAGGGCGACGGCGCCTTCTACGGCCCGAAGATCGATCTGCACATGACCGACACGATCGGGCGCTCCTGGCAGCTCGGCACCGTGCAGCTCGACTACTACATGCCCGAGCAGTTCGAGCTCACGTACACGGGCGCGGACAACGCCGAGCACCGCCCGGCGATGATCCACCGGGCGCTGATGGGCTCGTTCGAGCGCTTCATCGGCATCCTGATCGAGCACTACGCCGGCGAGCTGCCGCTGTGGCTCGCGCCGGTCCAGGCGCTCGCCCTGCCGATCGCCGACCGCCACGTGCCCTACGCGCGGCTGGTGGCGGCCGAGCTGGCCGGGCGCGGCGTCCGGGCGGAGATCGACGACCGCACCGAGTCGGTGGGCCGCAAGATCCGCGACGCGGAGCTCCAGAAGGTTCCCTACATGCTCGTCATCGGCGACAAGGAGGAGGACGAGCAGAGGGTGTCCGTGCGCCGCCACGGCGAGGGCGACATCGGCTCCGAGTCGGTGTCCGAGCTGGCCGACAGGCTGGCCGCCGAGATCCTGCAGAGAGCCTAGGATCGCCGCTATACTCGCCGCGAATGACGGGCACAGACACTCCGCGCACAGATCGCCCCTGAAGCGCCCAGTGCCCATTCTCCTCCCGACTGCCTACTGCCTTTTGACGTCAAGCTGGTCCCGTAACTAGTGCCGATCCCTCGTAAGTTCGATCGGCGCCCACCGGAGCGCGACGAGACCCGCATCAACGAGCGGATCAGGGTTCCGCAGGTACGGCTGATCGGGGCGGACGGCAATCAGATCGGGGTCGTGGACACGGCCCAGGCGCTCAAGTACGCCCAGGAGCGCGATCTCGACCTCGTGGAGGTGGCCGCGGAGGCCCGCCCGCCGGTCTGCCGCGTGCTCGACTACTCGAAGTACAAGTACGAGCAGGAGCAGAAGGCCAAGCAGGCGCGCCGTCACCAGAAGCAGGTGAACGTCCGCGAGATCAAGCTGCGGCCGAAGATCGCGACCAACGACTACGAGACCAAGAAGAACCACGTGGTGCGCTTCCTGAAGGGCGACGACCGCGTGAAGGTCACGATCATGTTCCGCGGCCGCGAGCAGACACACCCCGAGCGCGGCGAGGCCCTGCTCATGCGGCTGGCCGAGGACGTGGCCGAGCTGGGCACGGTCGAGCAGTCGCCCCAGCAGGACGGGCGCAACATGACGATGCTGCTCGCGCCGAACAAGAAGAATCCCGAGCCGGCCGTAGCCGCCGGCTAGCGCGCTCGCTGCGGGCCGCGCGGCGTCTGCTTCAATAGGGCGCTGCCCATGCCCAAGATGAAGACGCATTCCGGCGCCAAGAAGCGCTTCCGCAAGACCGCCAAGGGCAAGCTGCGCGCGCGGCACTCCTTCACGAGCCACAACCTGGGCAAGAAGGACCAGAAGCGCAAGCGCCGGCTCGGCCGTCCCGTGGAGGTCGCGAAGGCGGACCAGAAGCGCGTCAGGGAGCTCCTGCACAAGTGAGCCGCGTCAAGCGCTCAGTCCATGCCCGCAAGAAGCGGCGCGCGACCCTCGACCGCACGAAGGGCTACCGCGGTCAGGCCAAGTCGAGCTACAAGCGGGCGAAGGAGGCCCTGCTCAAGGCCGACTCCTACTCGTACGCCCACCGGCGCACCCGCAAGCGGGACTTCCGCAGGCTGTGGATCACCCGCATCAACGCCGCGGCCCGCCAGGAGGGCCTCAGCTACTCGCAGTTCATGCACGGCCTGAGCCAGGCCGGCGTCGAGCTCGATCGCAAGGTGCTCGCCGACATGGCCGTGCGCGACCCGGAGACCTTCCGACGCTTTGCCGAGCTCGCCCGGGAGGCGGCCGCTGCCTGAGCAAGGTGGAGCCGCAGAGACACTTCCCGGGCGCCCTGCGAGGCGCCTTTTTTCGTTCATGATCACTTCCCCTCACAACGAACAGCTGAAGACGATCCGCAAGCTCCATGACCGGCGCTGGCGGGAGCGGCTCGACCTGTTCGCTGCCGAGGGCGAGGACCTGGTGGACGCCGCCGCCGCGGCCGGCTGGGAGCCCCAGTCACTCCTGCGCGCGGGCGAGGACGTGGAGCGCGAGCTGCTCGACGAGGTGAGCACGCTCGGCTCCGGCACGCGGGTGATCGGCGTCTACCGGCGGCGCTGGGCGAGCTCCGGGCGGGCGGCTGTCGGCATACCTGCACGCGGTGGACGACCCCGGGAACGTCGGGACGATCCTGCGGGCGGCGCACGGGCTGGCCGACGGGCCGGTGCTGCTCGGGCCGGGCTGCGCCGACCCGTACTCGCCGAAGGCGGTCCGGGCCAGCATGGGCTCGCTGTTCGCCCGGCCGCCGGGGCGTGCCGAGCCGGCCTCGCTCGAGGGCACGCTCATCGCCCTCGACCCGCATGCGGACGCGACGCTCGCCGAGGTGGAGCCGGGGGAGGGGCCGGTCGTGGTCTGCCTGGGCGCCGAGCGCGAGGGGCTGCCCGGAGAGCTGCTCGAGCGCGCGTCGGTGCGGGCCCGCATCCCGCTGCGCGGGGACGGCCCCGAGTCGCTCAACGTGGCCATGGCGGCGACCGTGGCGCTGTACGAGCTCGCCAATAGGATGGCGCGCCATGCCTGAGCCCCCGTAGATCTCGAGGAGCTCCGGCGCGAGGCCGAGGAGGCGATCGGCGCCGCGGAGACGGCCGCCGAGCTTGAGGAAGCTGCGGGTCCGCTACCTGGGGCGCAAGTCGGCCGCTCACCCAGGTGCTGCGCTCGATCGGCGAGCTCCCGCCTGAGGAGCGCGGACCCGTGGGCAGGGCGCGAACGCCGTGCGGCAAGGCGCTCGAGGAGCGGATCGAGGCGCGCGACTTCCGAGCTCGGGTCGGCCGAGCTGCAGCGCCGGCTGGCGGAGGACAGCATCGACGTGACGCTGCCCGGCGACCCGCCGCTGCCGGTGGGCCACCTGCACCTGATCTCGCAGATCCGGCGCCGGATGGAGGACATCTTCGTGGGCCTCGGCTTCTCGGTGCTCGAGGGCCCGGAGATCGAGTACGAGTACTACAACTTCACCGCGCTCAACCATCCGCCCGAGCACCCGGCGCGGCTCCCGCAGGACACCTTCTACTTCGCCGAGCGCGTGCTGCTGCGCACGCACACCTCGCCGATGCAGGTGCGCGCCATGGAGCTCCAGGAGCCGCCGATCTACATCGTCGTGCCGGGGCGCGTGTACCGGCCGGACACGCCGGATGCCACGCACGTGCCGATGTTCCACCAGCTCGAGGGGCTCGCGATCGACGTGGACATCACGCTCGCGGACCTGCAGGGCGTCCTGCTCGCGTTCGCGCGCCAGATGTTCGGCGAGGACACCGAGGTCCGGCTGCGGCCCGGCTACTTCCCGTTCACGGAGCCGAGCGTGGAGGTCGACGTGTCGTGCTTCCGCTGCTCCGGCACCGGCAAGCTGGGCGGCGAGCGCTGCCCGACCTGCCGGGGCGAGGGCTGGATCGAGATCCTCGGCTCGGGGATGGTGGACCCGAACGTGCTCGGCTACGTGTCCGCGGCCGGCTACGACCCCGAGCGCGTGCAGGGCTTCGCGTTCGGGATGGGGATCGAGCGGATAGCGATGCTCGTGCACCAGGTGCCGGACCTGCGCATGCTGTTCGAGAACGACCTGCGCCTGCTCGAGCAGTTCGGAGCCGGGCCGTGAGGGTCCCGCTCGCATGGCTGCGCTCGTACTGCGACCCCGGCAGCCCGGCCGCGGAGATCGCCGACGCGCTCACGATGTCGGGCGACAAGCTCGAGCGCCTCGACCGCGTGGGCGTGGGCGACGACGCGAACTTCGTCATCGGGCGCGTGCTCGAGTCGGAGCGGCACCCGGACGCCGACCGGCTGAGCGTCTGCGTCGTGGACGACGGGTCGGGGGAGCCGCGCACGATCGTCTGCGGCGCGCCGAACGTGGCGGCCGGCCAGACGGTGGCGGTGGCGCTGCCGGGCGCGGTCATGCCGGACGGGACGAAGCTCGGCGAGGCCAAGCTGCGCGGGGTCAAGTCGAGCGGGATGATCCTCGCCGAGGACGAGGTCGGCATCGGCACCGACCACGCCGGGATCATGGTCCTCGACGACGGTCTCGCCCCCGGCGAGCCGCTCGCGGCGCACCTCCCGATCTCCGACGAGGTGCTCGAGCTCGAGGTGACCCCGAACCGCCCGGACGTGATGAGCGTCTACGGCGTGGCCCGCGACCTTCACGCCGTGACCGGCGCGCCGCTGGCGGCCGACCCGACGGACGAGGACGCGGAGCCGTCGGGCGATGACGAGGCCGGCGATCACGCCTCGATCGAGATCGACCCGGAGATCTGCCTGCGCTTCACCGCCCGCGTGTTCGAGGACGTGAAGGTGGGGCCCTCGCCGCTCTGGCTCAAGCAGCGGCTGCTGGCGGCGGGCCAGCGCCCGATCTCGAACGTCGTGGACATCACGAACTACGTGATGCTCACCACCGGCCAGCCGCTCCACGCCTTCGACCTCGACCGGGTGCGCGGCGGCCGGATCGTCGTGCGCCGCGCGAGCGCGGGCGAGAAGATGACGACGCTCGACGACGTGGAGCGGACCTTCAGCACCGAGATGGCGCTGGTCTGCGACGCCGAGGGCCCGAGCGGGATCGCCGGCGTGATGGGCGGCCAGATCTCGGAAGTCTCGGACGACACCTCGCGCGTGCTGATGGAGGCCGCCACCTGGGTGGGGCCGAACATCATGCGCACCTCGAAGGCGCTCGGGCTGCGCTCGGAGGCATCGGCGCGCTTCGAGAAGCAGCTCCATCCCGAGCAGGCGATCGCCGCGCAGCGGCTGGCTGCCCGGCTGATGGTCGAGCTGGCCGGCGCCCGGCTCGTGCCCGGCACTCTGGACGAGTACCCGGCGCCGAGGGAGCCGCGTGTGGTGCCGCTCCGGCTCGACCGGATCGAGCGCCTCCTCGGCGAGCGGATCGAGGCCGGCACCGTGGAGGAGATCCTCACGCGACTCGGCTTCGAGCCGGCGTCCGGCGGTGGCTGGGTCGTGCCGCCCTGGCGCGACAGCGACGTGCAGCGCGAGGTGGACCTGATCGAGGAGGTCGCGCGCGTGCACGGCCTGCACAAGCTGCCCACGACCCTGCCCGCGCGCCGTGCCGCGGTGGGACGGCTGACGGAGCCCCAGCGGCTGCGGCGCCGGCTCGAGGACGCGCTGCGCGACCGCGGGCTGAGCGAGACCGTCTCCTACTCCTTCACCGCGCCGCGCTCGCTCGGCCGCCTCAGCCTGGACGGGGAGCCGCCGCTCCGGCTCGACAACCCCCTGAGCGAGGAGCAGAGCGTGATGCGCCCGCTCCTCCTCCCGGGGCTGCTGGACGCCGCCGCCCACAACACCGCCCATGGACGCGACGAGCTGGCCCTGTTCGAGTCGGCGCGCACGTTCCGCTCCGCCGGGCGCGCTCGACGATGCGCGGGCCGAGTCACCGGGCGGCGCGGTGCCCGCCGACGAGCGCCACCACCTGGCCGCGCTCCAGACGGTCGGGCGCGTGGCCGGCTGGCGCACGCCCGGGCTGCCGGCCGACTTCTACTCAGCGCGGGCGCTGGTGGACGCGCTGCTCGAGACCGCCGGCGTCGAGTGGCGGGCCGAGCCCGGCGAGCTCCCGTTCCTGCATCCCGGCCGCCAGGCATCGGTGCTGGCGGGCGACACGAGCCTCGGCTTCGTGGGCGAGCTCCATCCCGAGGTGGCCACGGCCTGGGAGCTCGAGCGGCCGGTGGCCGTCCTCGAGCTGGACCTGGACGCGCTCGGCGCGACCGGCGCGGACGTCTACCGCGACGTGACGAGCGTCCCGGCGGTTCGGCAGGACATCGCCGTCGTGGTGCCCGAGGACGTGCCCGCGGCCCGGGTGGAGGAGGCGGTCCGCGCGGGCGGCGGCGACCTGCTCGAGTCGCTCGCCGTCTTCGACCTCTACCGCGGCGACCAGGTGGGCGCCGGCAGGAAGTCGCTCGCCCTGCGGCTCGAGTTCCGCGCGCCCGACCGCACGCTCACCGACGAGGAGGTGGCCGAGCGCCGGGCCGCGATCGAGCGTGAGGTCGAGGCGCTGGGAGGTGGGCTCCGTGCCTGAGGGCGGCACGCGCGTGGCCGTGCTCGGCGCCACCGGCTTCGGCGGCGCGCTCTGCGCGCACATCGTGGACCGGCACCCGTCGCTCGAGCTGACGGTGGCCACCGCGCGCGCCGAGGCCGGCCGCCGCCACGACGAGCTCTACCCGCGCTACGCGGTCCGCCAGGTGCTCGAGCAGTTCGACGCGGACAGCGTGGCCGAGCGCGCCGACGCCGCGCTCGTGGCGTACCCGCACAAGACGGCGGCGCTGGCGGTCAAGCAGCTGCGCGAGCGCGGGCTGAAGGTCGTGGACCTGTCGGCCGACTTCCGGCTCGACCAGGCCGCCTACGAGCGCTGGTACCAGCCGCACGAGGCGCCCGAGCTCCTGGGTGAGGCCGTCTACGGCCTGCCGGAGGCGCATCGGGAGGAGATCGCGGGGGCGTCGCTGGTCGCGGGGCCGGGGTGCAACTCCACGGCCGCGATCCTGGCCGCGCTGCCGCTCCGCGGCCGGATCGAGGACGCGGTGTTCGACATCAAGGCCGGCGTGTCGGGCGCCGGGCGCGAGGCCACCGAGGAGACGCACTACTCCTCCGCGGCGGAGAACGTGAACGCCTACAAGGTCGAGGGCCACCGTCACAGCGCGGAGATCGAGCAGGAGCTCGGCCCGGGCCGCTTCAGCTTCCTGACGCACCTCGTGCCGCTCGACCAGGGGATCCTCGCCAGCTGCTACCTGACGGTGCCCGGGCTCACGAAGGACGAGGCGGTCGCGCTCTACCGCGAGGCGTACGCGGACGAGCCGTTCGTGGACGTGGTGGACTCGGCGCCGCACACCCGCCATGTGCAGGACACCAACCGCTGCCGTGTGCACGTGACCGTCGTGGGCGACCGGACGATCGCGTTCGGCGCCATCGACAACCTCTGGAAGGGCGCGGCCGGGCAGGCGGTGCAGGACCTGAACCTGATGCTGGGCCTCCCGGAGACGGAGGGCCTCACGTGACGCGAGTTCTTTCGCTCGCGCTGGGTCGAGCGCCCGGGGCACGTGACCGAGCTCGAGCCGACCGGCCTCGCGCCCGGGTTTCGCGCCGCCGGCGTGGCCGCGGGGCTCAAGCCGGAGGGGCTCGACGTGGGCGTGCTCGTGAGCGACGCGGCCGACACGGTGTCGGCGGCGCGCTTCACCTCGAACGCGCGCGTGGGAGCGCCCGTGGTGGTCTCGCGCCAGGCGCGCACCGGGGCGCTGCGTGCGGTCGCGGCCAACGCGGCGCACTCGAACGTCGGCGACGGACGGCGGGGCTACGAGACGGCACTGGCTCAGCAGGCCGCCACGGCCGAGGCGCTCGGCGTCGAGCCCGACCAGGTGGCCGTGGCCTCCACCGGCGTGATCGGCACCGAGCTCCCGCGCGAGCCGGCGCTGGCGGGCCTGCGCGCCGCCTGTGCGGAGCTCGAGCCGGACGCCCGCTCCTTCTCGGAGGCGATCGTGACCAGCGACCGCTGGCCGAAGCGCGCCTGCCTCGCGGCGGAGCTGCCGTCGGGCACGGTCACGCTGTCGGCCCAGGCGAAGGGCGCCGGGATGATCTCGCCCCGCTACGCGACCATGTTCTGCTTCGTCCAGACGGACGCGCGGCTCGAGCCGGAGACGGCCGAGCTGCTCACCGGCGTCTGCGTGCGCCGCTCGTTCGACCGCATCAGCGTGGACGGCCAGCTCTCCACGAGCGACACCGTCGTCGTCCAGGCCGGCGGCGCCTCGGGCGTGGCGGTGGCGCCCGAGAGCCCGGACGAGATCGCGTTCGGCGAGGCGCTCGACGCGCTGCTGCGCCAGCTCGCGCTCGAGATCGTCCGCGACGGCGAGGGCGCCGAGCGGGTGGGCCGCGTGGTGGTGCGCGGGCGCCCCGACATCGTCGAGCCGGTGGCCCGCTCGGTGGCGAACTCGCCGCTCGTGAAGACCGCGATCAACGGCGCGGACCCCAACTTCGGGCGCATCCTCCAGGCGGCGGGCCAGGTCTGGCCGCAGGGCGAGGCGTTCATCGCCGACCTCGAGATCGAGGGTCGCCTGCTGGTGTCCGCGGGCGACGCCGTGGACATCGACTCCGGGGCGCTGCGCGCGCTCGAGGAGGCGTTCTCGCAGCCCGAGGTCGAGCTCGTGCTCACGGTGCCCGGCGAGGGCGGCGAGACCGAGGTTTTCTTCAGCGACCTCTCGGAGGGCTACGTGAGACTCAACGCCAGCTACACGTCATGAGGGACGTAGCAACGCTCCTCGAGGCGCTCCCGTACATACGGGAGTTCCACGGCAGGACCGTGGTCATCAAGTACGGCGGGGCGGCCATGACGGACCCCGCGCTGAAGGAGGACTTCGCGCGCGACGTGGTGCTCCTCAAGTACGTGGGGATGAACCCGGTGGTCGTGCACGGCGGCGGCCCCGACATCACCCACTACATGGAGCGGCTCGGCATGGAGGTCCGCTTCGTGGACGGCCTGCGGGTCTCGGACGAGGCCACCGTGGAGGTGGCGAAGATGGTGCTCGTCGGCAAGCAGAACAAGGACATCGTGCTGCGGATCAACCGCCACGGGCAGCCCGCGGTGGGGCTCTGCGGCGACGACGGCCTGCTGTTCACCGTCCGCAAGCGCGAGTCCGGGGACGGCGAGACGGACATGGGGATGGTGGGGGACATCGAGCGCGTGGACGCGAACGTGCTCAACCACATCGCGGAGGACTACATCCCCGTGGTGGCCTCGGTCGGCGCGGACCGCGAGGGCCACTCCTACAACGTGAACGCGGACGCGGCCGCCGCGGCCGTGGCCGAGGCGCTCGGCGCGTTCAAGGTCGTGTTCCTCACCGACGTGGAGGGCTGGCGCGCCGACCCGGCCGACCCGGCCACGCGCATCTCGGAGGCGAGCGCGGCCGAGGTGCGCGCGCGGCTGCCCGAGGTGAGCGGCGGGATGCGCCCGAAGCTCGAGGCCTGCCTGCACGCCCTCGACGCGGGCGTCGGCAACGCGCACATCCTCGACGGCCGCCAGCCGCACTCGCTGCTGCTCGAGCTGTTCACCGACGAGGGCAGCGGGACCAAGCTGTGGCCCTAGACGCGCTCAGAGAGCTCGAGCGGGAGGCCGTGATGGGCACCTACGCCCGCCAGCCGGTCGAGTTCGTGCGCGGCGAGGGCACCCGGCTCTGGGACTCCGACGGCAACGAGTACCTGGACTTCCTGAGCGGCATCTCGGTCACCCAGCTCGGCCACTGCCACCCGCGCGTCGTGGAGGCCGTCCGCGAGCAGGCCGGGCGGCTCGACCACGTGGGGAACCTCTTCTACACCGAGCCCGCCATGGCGCTGGCGCGCCGGCTGGCCGGCTCCTCGCTCGGCGGCAAGGTGTTCTTCTGCAACTCCGGCGCCGAGGCGATCGAGTGCGCGATCAAGCTCGCGCGCCGGCGCAAGCCGGGCGGGCGCTTCGTCGTTCTCGAGGGGGCCTTCCACGGGCGCACGATGGGAGCGCTCTCGGCCACGCCGCAGGAGACCAAGCAGGCGCCGTTCGCGCCGCTCGTGCCGGGCTTCTCGGTGGCGCCGCGCGGCGGGCCGGTCGAGCTCGGCGACGACGTGGCCGCCGTGATCATCGAGCCGGTGCAGGGCGAGGGGGGCATCCACCCGGTGGACCCGGAGCTGCTGCTCGCCGCGCGCGAGGCCTGCGACGCGCACGACGCGCTGCTCGTGCTCGACGAGATCCAGTGCGGCATGGGCCGCACCGGAACGCTCTGGGCCTGGCAGCAGCTCGGCGTGGAGCCGGACGTGATGACCGTGGCCAAGGGCCTCGGCGGCGGCCTGCCGATCGGCGCCTGCATCGCGGCGCCCGCCCACGCGGACGTGCTCCAGCCGGGCGACCACGGCTCGACCTTCGCCGGCGGCCCCGTGGTGTGCGCGGCGGCCGCGGCGGTGCTCGACACGATCGACGACGCGGACTTCCTGGCCGCGGTGCGCGAGCGCGGCGAGCGGCTCGCCACCGGGCTGCGCGGCCTCGGGCTGGACGTGCGCGGGATCGGGCTGATGCTCGCCTTCCGTGCGCCCGACGCCCCGGAGCTCGTGCGGCGCGCCCTGCTGGAGGAGCGCCTGGTGCTGAACGCGACCGGCCCCGACACGGTGCGCCTGCTGCCGCCGCTCAACGTGTCGGAGGACGAGGTCGACGAGGCGGTGCGCCGGATCGGCGCCCTGCTGGCGTGACCGATGCTGCTGTTCGCCTACGGCAGCAACCTGGCCTCCGAGCAGGTCCCGCCCGGCGCCGAGCTCCTCGGCCCGGCGCTGCTTCCGGGCCACCGGCTCGCGCTCACGCGCCGCTCGATCCGCTGGGGCGGCGGGGTCGTGGACGTGGTCCCGGCCACCGGGGAGCAGGTCTGGGGCGTGGTCTACGAGGCCCCGGAGCCGGCGATCGTGGAGCTCGACCGCAAGGAGGGTGCGGGCTTCGCATACCGGCGCCGGCACGTGGAGGTCGAGCTGGCCGGGGAGCGCGCGCGAGGCCATGACCTACGAGGTGATCGACAAGGAGACCGACGTGCCGCCCGCCACCCCCGAGTACACCGCGCTCGTGCTCGGCGGGGCCCGCGAGCGCGGGCTGCCGGAGGAGTGGCTCGCCGTCCTCGGCTCCGTCCTGCGCGGTAGCGTGCCCGCCCGATGAGCGAAGAGCACACGACACTGCGCGCAGTCGCCTCCTACGAGGCCGAGCCCGGCGAGGTCGGGCGCGTGCTGCTGCTCTACTCGGGCGGCCTCGACACGAGCGTGATGCTCAAGTGGATCCAGGACGAGTACGAGGCCGAGGTGGTGGCCCTCACCGTGAACCTGGGCCAGCCGGGCGAGGACTTCGACGTGGTGCGCGGCAAGGCGCTCCAGCTGGGCGCGCTCGACTGCCACGTCGTGGACGCGCGCGAGGAGTTCGCCGAGGACTACGTGCTGCCCGCCATCAAGGCGAACGGGCTCTACGGCGGCGGCTACCCGCTGTTCACCGCGCTCGGCCGGCCGCTGATCGCGAAGCTGGCGGTGGAGAAGGCGCGCGAGGCGGGCTGCGACACGATCGCCCACGGCTGCACCGGCAAGGGCAACGACCAGGTGCGGATCGAGGCGACCGTCCTGGCGCTCGCGCCCGAGATGAAGATCATCGCGCCGGTGCGCGGCTGGCAGATGGGCCGCGAGGAGGAGATCGCCTACGCCCGCGAGCACGGCATCCCCGTCAAGGGCGGGACCGAGGCGCCGCCGTACTCGATCGACGACAACATCTGGGGGCGCTCGTCCGAGGGCGGGCCGATCGAGGACCTGGCGGAGCCGCCGCGCGACGACGTGTTCCAGCTCGTCACGACTCCCGAGGACGCCCCGGACGAGCCCCAGGACGTGGTGGTGGAGTTCGAGCGCGGCCGCCCGGTGGCGCTGGACGGCGAGCGGCTCGGGCTCGTGGACCTGCTCCAGCGCGCCGGCGAGATCGGCGCCCGGCACGGGGTGGGCATCGTGGACCACGTGGAGGACCGGATCGTGGGCCTGAAGGTGCGCGACCTCTACGAGGTGCCGGCGGCCGCGCTGATCCTGCCGGCCCACAAGGAGCTCGAGAAGCTGGTCGGCACGATCCACCAGAACAACTTCAAGCCGCAGCTCGACTCCCAGTGGGCGTTCCTCGTGTACGCCGGTCTCTGGCACGAGCCGCTGCTGGGGGACCTGAACGCGTACATGGAGTCGGTCAACGAGCAGGTGACCGGCGCGATCACGATGCGCCTCTACAAGGGCTCGGCCCGGCCCGTCGCGCGCGGCGTCGCCCAACGCGCTCTACGACCAGGCGCTGGCCGGGTTCGGCGAGTCGGGCGGCCTCTTCTCCCAGCAGGCGAGCCCGGGCTTCATCGAGCTCTGGAGCCTCCAGTCGCGCATGGCTTACGCGATCAGGAACCGGGAAGAGGGGAAGCGATGAATTCACGCGCACACGCGTTGCTGGGGTGGTTCGTCTACAGGTCGGCTTGTACGTGATCCGACGGAAGATCGCCCAGAACCGCGTGAAGATCGCCGCGGCGGGCCACGGTCGCGCTCGTGCTGGTGGGCGGCGTCCTGGCCGCCAAGGCCACGGGCGACGACGAGTAGCCGCCGTCACCGCCGGACCGAGCGCCGGCCTTGAGAAGAGTCCGCAACTAGCGGAGCGGGACCCGGGAGCGGTCCGGTCCCGACCCTATATTCGGGACCCCGTGACGGCGCGTCCACCTCCACGTTCACTCCGAGTACTCGGTGCTCGACGGCGCCTGCCGCATCGACTCGCTGGCCGAGCGCGCGGCGGCGTTCGGGCAGCCCGCGCTGGGCCTCACCGACCACGGCGTGATGAACGGCGCGGTGGAGCACTACAAGGCCTGCCGCAAGCACGGGATCAAGCCGATCATCGGCGTCGAGGCCTACCTGGTGGACGACATCAAGTCGGACGCGGTCCGCTACGAGCGCAACCACCTGACCCTGCTCGCCCGCAGCGACGAGGGCTTCCGCAACCTGGTGAAGCTCAGCTCGGCGGGCTACCTGGAGGGCTACCGGCGCGGCAAGGCCAACGTGGACATGGACCTGCTCTCGCGCTACTCGGAGGGCGTGATCGCGCTGACGGGCTGCCTCCAGTCGCGCTTCTGCCGCCGGCTGGTCGAGGGCTCGCCGGCCGACGCCCGCGCGCACGCGGACGACCTGATCCAGGTCTTCGGCGCCGAGGACGTCTACTTCGAGCTCCAGCGCAACGGCATCGCCGAGCAGGACAAGGCGAACGAGGACATCGCGCGGATCGCGCGCGAGGTCGGGCGGCCGGTGGTGGGCACGGCCGACGTGCACTACCTCGGGCGGGACGACTTCGATCACCACCGGGCGCTGCTGTGCGTGCAGACGAAGAGCACGCTCGCCGAGCCGAAGCTGAGCTTCGACACGAACGAGTTCTACCTCAAGGACAGCGCCGAGATGACGGAGTCGTTCGCCCCCTGGCCGGAGGCGGTGCCGACCTCGGTGGAGATCGCGGAGCGCTGCGAGCTCGAGATCGAGCTCGGCAAGATGCTGATCCCGCGCTTCGAGACCCCCGGCGGGGAGCCCGAGGTCGAGTACCTGCGCAAGCTGGCCCACGAGGGCCTGCGCGCCCGCTACGGCGACCCGCCGCCCGCGGCGGCCGTGGAGCGCCTCGAGCATGGAGCTGGGCGTGATCGAGAAGATGGGCTTCGCCGCCTACTTCCTGATCGTCTGGGACTTCGTCAAGTTCGCGAAGGACAGCGGGATCGCGGTGGGGCCGGGGCGCGGATCGGCGGCGGGCTCGATCGTCTCCTACGCGCTGCGGATCACGGACGTGGACCCGCTCGAGTACGACCTGCTGTTCGAGCGCTTCCTGAACGCCGAGCGCATCTCGATGCCGGACATCGACATCGACTTCTCGGTGAAGGGCCGCGAGCGCGTCATCCAGTACGTGGCCGGCAAGTACGGGCGCGAGTCGGTCGCCCAGATCGTGACCTTCGGCCGGATGCTCCCGCGCGCCGCCACGCGCGACGCGGCCCGCGTGCTCGGCTTCGACTACGGCACCGGCGACCGGCTGGCGAAGCTGATCCCCGAGCCGGTCATGGGCCGCTCGAAGTCCTTCGACGAGTACCTCTCGGAGGAGCCCGAGCTGCGCCGCGTGTACGACACGGAGCCCGAGGCGCGCCAGGTGATCGAGACGGCCAAGGGGCTCGAGGGCATCGTCCGCAACTCGTCGATCCACGCCGCGGCCGTCGTGATCGCCGACCGGCCGCTCACCGACATCGTGCCGCTGCAGCTGGCCGAGGACCGCGGCGCCGTGAACGAGGACGGCGAGCGCTCCTACCGGACCGTCACCCAGTACTCGATGAAGCCGATCGAGGAGATCGGCCTGCTGAAGATGGACTTCCTCGGGCTGCGCAACCTCGACGTGATCGAGGCCGCGCTCGACATCGTCGAGGAGTCGTCCGGCCAGCGCCCGGACATGACCGCGCTGCCGCTCGACGACGCGAAGACCTACGAGATGCTCCAGCGCGGCGACTCGGTCGGGGTGTTCCAGTTCGAGTCCGACGGCATGCGCGACGCGCTGCGGAAGGTCAGGCCCACCGAGTTCAACGACCTGGTGGCGCTGAACGCCCTCTACCGGCCGGGCGCCATGCGCTACATCGACACCTACGCGCGCAACAAGCGCAACCCGGACGCGGTGAGCTACCCGGACGAGCGCCTGCGCCCGATCACCGAGTCGAGCTACGGCGTGATCCTCTACCAGGAGCAGTCGATGCTGATCGCCAAGTCGATCGCCGGCTTCTCCGGCCCCGAGGCGGACGACCTGCGCAAGGCGATCGGCAAGAAGCAGCGCGAGCGCATGGCCGCGCTCCGCGACCGCTTCTTCGAGGGCGCGCGCGGCACCGGCACGGCCGAGGCGGTCATCCAGGAGCTGTGGTCGGTCAACGAGGCCGCGGCCGACTACTCGTTCAACCGCTCGCACGCCGCCTGCTACGGGCTGATCTCCTACCGGACCGCCTGGCTGAAGGCGAACTACCCGGCCGAGTACATGGCCGCGCTGATCAGCTCGGTGATGTCCACGAAGGACAAGGTGCCGTTCTTCGTGGCGCAGTGCGAGGACATGGGGATCGAGGTGCTGCCCCCGGACGTGAACGAGTCCGGCCACGACTTCAAGGTCGTGGAGGGCAACATCCGCTTCGGCCTCGACGCGGTGAAGAACGTCGGGAACCAGGCCGTCGCCGCGATCGTCCTGGCGCGCGAGGAGGGGGGCCGCTTCGCCTCGGTCTGGGACTTCTGCCGGCGGGTCGACTGCCGCGCCGTGAACAAGAAGGCCATCGAGTCGCTCGTCAAGTGCGGCGCGCTCGACTCGCTGCCCGGCACGCGCACCGGGATCATGGAGGTGCTCGCGCAGGCGCAGGGCGCGGGCCAGCAGGCGCAGCAGGACGCCCAGCTCGGGCAGGGCTCGTTCTTCGACTCCGGCGACTCGGACGACGGCGCCGCCGCGCACCACGACCTGCCGGTGCCGCCGCTGCCCGACGAGCGCGACGTCCTGAACGCCTGGGAGAAGGAGACGCTCGGGCTGTTCCTGTCGAGCCACCCGCTCAAGGAGGTGCGCCCGGCGCTGCGGGCGAAGGTCGACTGCTCGCTCGCGGAGATCGGCCAGAAGAAGGACGGCGAGTGGGTCACGGTCGGCGGCATGATCAGCGAGTGCAAGCGGATCCGCACGAAGAAGGGCGAGCCGATGATGTTCGCCACGCTCGACGACCTGGAGGGCCAGGTCGAGCTGCTCGTGTTCAACTCGGCCTACGCCAAGAACCAGGACAAGGTCGACGTGGACCGCGTGGTGCTGGTGCGCGGGCGCGTGGACCACAAGGAGGCGGGGGAGACCAAGCTCGTGGCGCAGGAGGTCGAGGCGTTCGAGCCCACCCCCGAGGAGGTGGCCACGGCCGCGGCCGAGTTCGCGGCCGGGCCGATCACGCGGCGGCTCACGCTGCACGTCTCGCCGGGGGTTCCCGAGGGCTTCCTCGTGGACCTGCGCGAGGTGGTGAACCACCACCCCGGCGACCATGAGCTGATGCTCGCCGTGGGGGAGCGCAGGCTCCTGCTCGGCGAGGACTTCAGGGTGTCCGCGAACAGCGCCTGCAGGAGCGAGTTGGGCGCTCTGCACGGGGCCGCGCGCGTGGTCGCCTGACGCCCCTGAGTCGCTCTACACTTGCCGGGTGCAGTCACTTCCGATGCATACGGCGGAGCTCCATGAGTGCCGCCAGTGCTGCGCCTTCTGCGACCGCGTCGTCCATCCCTCCGGCTGCATCGAGTCGGGTTGCAAGTTCCTCTACCTGTACGACGACGAGGAGACCGGCCGCCGCTTCATGGGCTGCATGAACAAGGTCTACCGCGGCGAGATCGACGTGGAGATGTTCGAGCAGGCCGAGCGCACCCGCCAGGGCTTCGGCGGCGTGAAGATGAGCGGCCTCGCCGCTGCCCCAGTGCCGCGCGACGCGTCGAGCGCGCCTACGACGGCTACAGCGAGGCGTTCGACTGCGTGAACCCGGACTTCTTCTCGGTCCCGGTCGCAGACGAGTTCGACCTGCGCGACCGGCTGTAGCTCGGTCGCCCAGGGCAGAGGGGGCTTCGCACCTAATGCATCGCATGGATGCATAAACGACGGAACCCCCCTTGAATTAGCCTTCCGCGCTGTGTCCATTGAGCAGCATCCGGCGACCACTCGGACGATTTCGGCAGCGGGCTCGCGCCAGGATCCGGACGTCGGTCCTCGGAAGCGACTTCGACCGGCGGCTGGACGCTCTCGAAACCCAGTTGCATGAATCTCGGGAGGAGGCGTGGGAGCGCTCCCGGGAGCGGTGGCGCGCCACCAGCCCGACGCCGAACCTCACCTGGGGGGTCGAGGTGAGCGGAGATCCGTTCATGTCCAAGGTGGCCGAGCACGGTGGGCTTGGGCCGGACAAGGCGCTCCTCGAGATCGGCCCGGGCTATGGGCGGCTCCTTAGCGCTGCCATCGAGCGCGGACAGAGCTTCGGCTCCTATGTCGGAGTGGACCTCTCGAGTGAGAACGTTGCCTATCTGCGCGAGCGCTTTGCGGCCGAGAACGTCTCATTCCTCGAAGCCGACGCGGAGCGCTTCGACCTGGACCGGCGGGTTGACACGGTCGTCTCCTCGCTGGTGTTCAAGCATTTGTTCCCGTCGTTCGAAGCGGCGCTGCGGAACGTCGCGCGGCAAATGTCACCCGGTGGGCTTGCGTTCTTCGACCTGATCGAGGGCCACCGGCGGTATTTCGCCGAGGACGGCGTCACCTACCTGCGCCACTACTCCCGCGCGGAGGTCGACGCCGATCCTGGCCTCCAGCGGCCTCGAGCTCGTCGCGTTCGACGAGGTGAGGCACCTTCCGGACCACGTCCGGATGCTTGTCGTGGCGCGCAGACCCCGCTGATCTGTGGCGACCCTGCGCCACTCGGTGATCGTCGTCACCTGGAACGCCGCCGAGGTGCTCGACCGCTGTCTGACCAGCGTCCGCGCGCAGCAGGTGACAGGAGGAAGCGAGACGATCGTGGTCGACAACGCATCCACTGACACGACCGCCGCGGTCTTGAAGCGGCACGCCGACCACATCCGCGTCATTCAGAACAGCGAGAACCTCGGGTTCTCGGAGGGCAACAACGTAGGCGCGAGGGCGGCTCGCGGCGACGTGCTGCACTTCCTGAACTCGGACACCGAGCTGCTGGAGCCGGATGCCCTCGAGCGCCTCATGCTGGAGCTTGCCAAGCCCGGAGTAGGGCTCGTGGGCCCGCGCCTCGAGAACCCGGACGGGACGCTGCAGTCGTCGTGCCGGGCGCACCCGACGGTGCTGCGCTCGCTGCTTGTGGCCTGCGGCGCCCACCGGGTGATGCCGAACACGCTGCTGGCGCGCGTCTTTCCCGCGGGCTGGTCTCACGACGAGGCGCGCGATGTCGACTGGGTCGTCGGCGCCGCGCTCTCGGTGCGGGCCGACGCGTTCCGATACGTCGGCGGCTTCTGGCCGATCCAGTACGCGGAGGAGCAGGAGCTTGCGCGCGAGCTTCGCGCGACCGCTTTCCGAATCCGCTTTCTCCCCGACGTTCGCGTGCTGCACATCGAGAACGTCTCCAACCAGCAGCGCTTCCCGCTCGCTGAGCGCGCCCGCCGTACGGCCGAGGCCGAGCGGGCCTTCGTCGACAAGCACTACTCGCCACGCCGCGGTGCGCTGATCCGCCGGATCACCGCGGCGGGGCATCTCGCCCGGTCGGCGATCCTGAGGCGGCTCGGCCACGCCGATCGCGCGAACGTCTACGCAGCGATGGCCGGACCCCTGTTGCGCGCGCAGTAGGAGCCCGCGTGGTGAGCCGCATCAGAGAGGCCTTCGAGTTCCGCCGGCGCAGGCTGACAGGCGACCTTCAAGACGCCCTCGACAGCCGCCGCGGCCGGGCTCGCGAGCTCATGCCGCCCCGCCGCCTGCTCACGGGCGACTACAGCGACTTCGACCGGCTGGGGCAGGAGTTCCTCGGGCTCTTCAGGCGATCTTGGCGGGCTCGAGCCGGGCCACGCAGTGCTCGACATCGGTTGTGGGCCCGGCCGGATGGCCGTTCCCCTCACGGGCTACCTGTCGGCAGATGGGCGCTACGAGGGCTTCGACGTCGTGCAGGAGGAGGTCGCCTGGTGTCGCGACGCCATCACACCTCGGTTCCCCAACTTCCGCTTCCAACACGCGGACGTTCGGAACTCGCGCTACAACCCCGGCGGCGCTGTGCCGGCGGACGAGTTTCGGTTCCCTTACCCGGACGGGATGTTCGACTTCGCGCTGGCAACGTCGGTGTTCACCCACATGCTGGCTCCCGAGGTGGAGCGCTACCTGACCGAGCTCGAGCGGGTCCTGAAACCGAGCGGCCGGGCCCTCATCACCTGGTTCATTCTCAACGACGAGTCGAAGGCGGCACTGCCGGTCGGGCGCCTGGCGTTCGCGATCCCGGACGGCCCGGCGTTCATCAACGACCGCGGCTCACCTGAGGCTGCGGTCGCATATCCCGAAGAGTGGGTCATCGAGCGCAGCTCGGAGCGTGGCCTGCGTGTGGAAGGTCGCTATCTCGGGAGTTGGGCCGGCCGGCAGGAGACGGCCACCTGGCAGGACGTGCTGATCCTCGGATCCAAAGCGGGCGGAAACTAGCCCGAGCGCCGCTTGCGCGACCTGCAGCCCGTTGCGGCGCAGCTCGCGCATCCGCTGCACGTCCTCGAGCTCCGGCGCCTTGCCGGCGAAGCCGGGGCCCTCGAAGAAGATCGGCAGCTTCTCGAAGCGCGGCTCCGACAGGAAGGCCGCGCAGCCGCGCGCGCCGAGCTCGCCGGAGCCCAGCGGCGCGTGGCGGTCGCTGTTCGAGCCGAGCTTCGTCTTCGAGTCGTTCACGTGCAGGCAGCGCAGCCGCCGCTTGCCGACCTTCCGGAGGCCCTCGTCGAGCACGTCCCCCAGCCCGTCCGCGGTGCGGACGTCGAAGCCGCTCGCGAACAGGTGGCAGGAGTCGAGGCAGATCCCGAGGCGCTTGCCGGCGCCGGCCAGCTCGATCAGGTCCGCCAGCTCGTCGAAGCTGCGCCCGAGCGTGCTGCCGGCCCCGGCGGTGTCCTCGAGGAGCAGGTCGCACCCGTCCGACTCCGCCAGCGCCTCCGCGATCACCTTGGACGCGCGCTCGATCGCCTTTCCCTTGTCGCTCTTGAGCGCAGAGCCCGGGTGGACCACGACGCCGTCGGCGCCGATCTCGTCGCCCATCCGCAGCGCGTGCACGAGCGACGCGAGCGACTTCGCGCGCAGGTCCTTGTCCTCGCTCGCGCAGTTGATGAGGTAGACGGCATGGATCACGACCGACTTGATCGGCCCGTCCTTCATCAGCTCGCGGAACTCGGCGATGTCGTCGTCCTTCCAGCGCGTGGGGCGCCACATGCGCGGCGACTGGTTGAAGACCTGGATCGCGTCGCAGCGCCGCTCGCGGCCGCGTTCGTGGGCGGCGACGAGGCCGCCCGCCGTGGACACGTGGGCGCCGATTAGCATCGAGAGATCACTTCGAACGACAAGATGAGGGTCCGCTTCGCGCCTTCCCCCACGGGGATGCTCCACATCGGCGGGGCGCGGACCGCACTGTACAACTGGCTCGCGGCCCGGGGATCGGGCGGCTCGCTGGTGCTCCGCATCGAGGACACCGACCGCGAGCGCTCCACGCCGGAGAACGTCGAGCAGATCCTGGACGCGCTCCGCTGGCTCGAGCTCGACTGGGACGAGGGCCCGCTCTCGCAGGCGGAGCGCGCCCCCGAGCACGCGGCCGCCGTCCAGCAGCTGCTGGACGCGGGCCACGCCTACGAGGACGACGGTGCGGTGCGATTCCGGGTCCCGGACGAGGGCGAGATCGCCGTGGAGGACCTGATCCGCGGCGAGGTGCTCTTCCCGCTCTCCGCCCTCCAGGACTTCGTGATCCAGCGCTCGGACGGCACGCCGCTCTACAACCTCGCGGTGGCGGTGGACGACCGCGACATGGGCGTGACCCACGTGATCCGCGGCGACGACCACCTCTCCAACACTCCGCGCCAGGCGCTGATGCTCGACGCGCTCGGCGCCGAGCGGCCCGTCTACGCGCACCTGCCGCTGCTGCACGGCCCCGACGGCAAGAAGCTCTCGAAGCGCCACGGAGCGGCCTCCGTCCAGGAGCTGCGCGAGGCCGGCTACCTGCCGGAGGCGGTCCGCAACTACATCGCCCTGCTCGGCTGGGGCGACCCGGAGTCGAGCACCTTCTTCTCCACCGACGCGCTCGTGGACGCGTTCGACCTGAGCCGCGTCTCGCGCAGCCCGGCGGTCTTCGACGAGCAGAAGCTGCGCTGGATGAACGGCCGCTACATGCGCGAGCTGCCCGTCGAGGACCTGCGCGCGCGGATCGAGGAGCGGGTGGGACGCGAGGTTCCCGCCGAGGCCGTCGCGATCAGCCAGGAGAAGCTCCAGACGCTCGCCGACTTCTGGCCGCTCGCCGGCTTCCTGGTCGAGCCGCAGCCGGTGGACGAGAAGGCCTGGGCGAAGGTGATGGACGACGGCGGCCTGGACCGGCTGCGCGCGGCGCGCGAGGCGCTGGAGGCGGTCGAGCCATTCGACGCCGAGGGCGTGGAGGCCGCGCTGCGCGGAGTGGTGGAGCGGCTGGGCGTGAAGCCGAAGGACGTCTTCCAGCCCGTGCGCGTGGCGATCAGCGGCACGACGGTGTCACCGGGCATCTTCGAGTCGGTGGCCGCGCTCGGGCGCGAGGAGACGCTCGAGCGCGTGGAAACCGCTCTGCAAAGGGAACCCGCGCCGCGCGCATAGCCGTTCGCAAGTTCAACCTTTCGCCGGCGTTTGCCGATAGCGGGGAGGACGGTAGGGCCGCGCAGGACGCACGGCCGATCGTCGAGACCTTGTAACCGAGCTCTAGGCAGGACGCTGAAGAGTGCGAGCTGTTCCGATATCGCCGCCGAGCAGTACCGAGACGGTCGTACCGAGTCCTGACGAGGGGCACGGTCGCCGGCTGACGGTCGCCTTCGAGGCGCTCGAGGTCTTCCCCGCGCTCGCAGAGTCGCGCAACCGCGTGCTTCGCGTGGTGCGCGAGGACCACGCCTCCGTCGGCGAGGTCGTCGCGGCCGTGGAGTCGGACGTGGCGCTCGTGATCACGGTGCTGCGGATCGCCAACCGGACGGTGCAGCGCAAGAAGGGCAAGATCGCGAGCATCCCCGAGGCCGTGGAGGTCCTGTCCCCGGACGGGGTCGAGTCCCTCGCCGCGCGCGCCGCCACCTTCGACTTCTTCGAGCGCACCCCGGGCTGGGACCTCATGCCCGAGCGCTTCCGCCTGCACGCGGTGGCCACCCAGGCCGCCGCGGACCGGCTGGCGCGCGAGCTGGACTACGAGGATCGCGACGAGCTGCTCTGCAGCGCGCTCCTCCACGACATCGGCAAGCTCGTCCTGGCGCACGCCTACCCGGCCTATCCGGAGCAGATCCACGGCGAGGCGCGCACCCCCGAGGCGCGCATCCGCCGCGAGCGGCTCGAGCTGGGCGTGGACCACGCGCTCGTGGGCGGCGTGCTCGCGCGCCGCTGGGGCCTGCCGAACCGTCTGGCGGTGGCCATCGAGCGCCACCACGCCGACGACGCCGAGGGCGAGGCCGCGCTGGTGCGCCTCGCCGACATGCTGGCCCACTACGCGCACGCCCAGGCGGTGTCGCCGAGCCAGCTGCTGAACGCGGCGCAGGCCTGCGGTCTCTCCACCGCCCAGCTGCGCGCGGTCATGTACGAGCTTCCGCAGGGCGTGGCCTCCGCCAAGCGCCACGTGGACCCGTGCCCGCTGTCGGGGCGTGAGGTCGAGGTGCTGAAGCGGCTCGCCGAGGGCAAGGTCTACAAGCAGATCGCCCAGGAGCTCGAGCTGTCCACGAGCACGGTGCGCACGCACCTCCACAACACGTATTCGAAGCTCGGCGCGGTGGACCGCGCCCAGGCGGTCCTGATCGCCACCGAGCGCGGCTGGATCTAGCTCCCCGCTCGGCTGTGAAATGCTGCCGCGCGCTGATGGCGAGCGTGCGCGAAGCGACCCTCGACCTCCTGCGCAGGCAGGGGATGACCACGGTGTTCGGCAACCCGGGCTCCACCGAGCTGCCGATGCTGGCCGACTTCCCGGATGACTTCCGCTACGTGCTGGGGCTCCACGAGACGGTGGCGGTCGGGATGGCCGACGGCTTCGCCCAGGCGAGCGGCCGTACGGCGCTCGTGAACCTGCACACCGCGCCGGGCGTGGGCAACGGGATGGGCGCGATCTTCAACGCGCAGGCCAACAAGTCGCCGCTGCTCGTGACCGCCGGCCAGCAGGCGCGCTCGCTCATGACCCTGCAGGCGAACCTGACCAACCGCGACGCCACCCGGATGCCGCACCCGCTCGTCAAGTGGAGCTACGAGCCGCCTCGGGCCGAGGACGTGCCGCACGCGCTCGCGCGCGGAGCGCACCTCGCCTCGCTGCCGCCGCGCGGCCCGGTGTTCGTGTCGATCCCGATGGACGACTGGGACGCCGAGGTGGACCCGGTGGCCACGCCGCATCAGCTCGGGCGGACGGTGTCCGGGCGCGCCGGCCCGGCCCCGGACGGAGGTCAGCGCGCTGGCCGCCACCATCGCGGATGCGCGCTCGCCGGTGCTGGTGGCCGGCCCGGAGCTCGATTCCGAGCGCGGCCACGCCGCCGCCACGGCGCTGGCCGAGCTTCGCCGCCTGCCCGTCTGGGCGAGCCCGGCCACGGGCGGCGGGCGGCTCGGCTTCCCCGAGGACCATCCCGCGTTCCAGGGCATCCTTCCGCCGGCGGTGGGGCCGCTGGGCGAGACGCTCGCCGGGCACGATCTCGTCCTGGTCGCGGGCTCCTCGGTCTTCCCGTACTACCCCAACATCCCCGGTCCGCCGCTGCCGGAGGGCACGGCTCTGGTGGCGATCACCAGCGATCCCGACGAGGCGGCGCGCGCCCCGATGGGCGACGCCCTGGTGGCGGACCCGGTTCTCGCCCTCGAGGTGCTCTGCCTCGCGCTCGGCCAGTCCGATGCCGAGGCGCCGCCGCGGCGCCCGGACCCCGAGCCGCCCGAGGACTCGGACCCGATGAGCGCGTCGGCGGCCGTGGCCGTGCTCGCCGAGCTGTTCCCGGAGGACGGGATCGTCGTTCTCGAGTCCCCGTCGAGCACGATCGCCGTCCGCAACCGGCTGCGCCTGTCGCGCCCCGGGAGCTACTTCTTCGGCGCCGGCGGCGGGCTCGGCTTCGGCCTCGCGGCCGCGATCGGGGTGCAGCTGGCGCAGCCCGAGCGCCAGGTGGTCTGCGTGCTCGGCGAGGGCTCGGCCCAGTACGCCATCCAGGGCTTCTGGACGGCGGCGCGCCTACCAGGTGCCGGTCAAGTTCCTCGTCCTCCGGAACGAGGAGTACTCGATCCTCAAGTGGTTCGCGTCGCTCGAGTCGGTGACCGGGGCGCCCGGGCTCGACCTGCCGGCGCTCGACGTGGCGGCGGTCGCCTCGGGCTACGGGGTGCCGACGGTCAACGCGGACTCACGGGACGAGCTGCATGCCGCGCTCTCCGATGCGCTCGCCGCCGACGGGCCTGCGCTCGTGGAGGTGCGCGTCGCGCCCGGCATGTCGCTCGCCTAGCCCGCCGTCGTGGATCTCGAAGCCGGTGTCGCGCACGGCCGGGTACTTCTGCGTGCCGGGCGGGGTCGCCGGGCAGGGGGTCGGGCGGCGTGCGCCGACGGGCTCGCTCGCCGCCCAGTTCGGCCCCCGGTGACAGGTCCACGAAGATGAGGGAGTATCCGGCGCCGCCGGGGGCCTGCTCGAGGCCGACGGTGAACTTCTGATCGGCGTCCATCCTCAGGCAGGCGACCGGGTGCGGGATCGACGCCCGCCGACTGACTGACGGTCCCCCTGGGGTCCTCGCCGTTGTAGCCGCTCTCGACGTCGTTGAAGTCGACCGTGATGATGCTGCCGTTGAAGCAGCACCGAGAGCGCCCGCGGATGTGGTCGCCGACGCGTCGTGAAGGTCTGGTCGCCGCTGCAGAAGGCGTCGAACGCCGGGTCCTGGTCGTCGGCGCAGAGGGCGAAGTGGTAGGTCGTGTGATGGTCGAGCCCGGACAGGAGCCCGAAGTAGCCCTGCCCGACGCCGGCCTCGAACTCGACCGTGCCGTGCGGCGGTCTCCTGGCCGTAGGCGGAGGTGGTGCCGTACTTGAACCAGGCCTCGCCGGACTCGGTGCGGTTCGAGAGCACGTCGCCCTGGATGAATGCCGTCTTGTCGGACACGTCGGGCGCCGGGCCGCGGAATCCGATCGCGCATCCGGAGACCAGGGTCGCCGTCAGCGCGAGAGCGAGGGTCGCGAGTGGAGCCTTGCCGATCTTGGAGCGACACATCACGTCAACTCCCGGGGCCGAGGGCAGCGGCAGGAGGACCATCCCACCTTCGGCGCCGCTGATCAAGCTGCCCGGCTAGGCGTCGCCGAGCGGCACGCGCGCGGTCACGACGGTGCCGCCCTCCGAGGTGCTGATGTCGAGCTGCCCTCCGAGCAGCTCGGCTCGCTCGCGCATCCCGGCCAGGCCGAGGTGTCCCGGCTTCGGGCCGGCCTCCTCGAACCCCTCGCCGTCGTCGGCGACGCGCAGCTCGACCGCGTCGGGCTCGACGGCGCAGCGTGACCGAGACGGTCGATCGCCCGGGCGTGTCGCCCCGCGTTTATGACCGCCTCCTGGGAGATCCGGAAGAGCTCGCCGGCCACGGGCGCCGGCAGCACCTCGTGGGCGAGGTCGAGGTCCACGTTCACCCCGTAGCGGCGCGCCCAGACCGGCACGGAGCTCTCGATGGCGGCGGCGAGGGTGACCTCCCGGAAGCCGTACGGGCCCAGGTCCACCATCTCGTCCCTCAGCGCCTGGACGTTGCGCGTGGTGAGGTCCCGCGCGTCCGACAGGAGCTCCCGCGCCCGGCCGTCGGGCCTGCCGGCCTCGAGCTCGTTCCCGAGCGTCGAGAGGATCATGTCGAGCCCGATCAGGTCCTGCACCGGCCCGTCGTGGATCGACTGGGCCACGCGCCGCCGCACCTCGGCCTCCTCGCGCATGGTGTGGCGCGAGAGGTCGCGCGCGAGCAGCCGGGAGGCCGTCTCGGCGCTGCGCAGCCGGCCCACCACGAGCCCGGTCGAGATCGTGGCGAGAGCGAAGAGCGTGTCGTGGAACGCCACGACATGCGAGTCGAGCGACGATCCGCCCCGGATCACCGAACCGGCGATGAGCACGGTCACCCAGATGACGGCGAGCGCCACGCCGCGCCGCTCGCCCTGGAAGTGGGCGTGGGCGGCCACGAGGAAGGTGGCCGCGGAGCGCACGCCGCGCGAGGCATCGGGCGTGACCAGCTCGACCGCGAGGAGCACGAGCAGGTCGCCGCCCATCACGACCGGGCCGAGGGCCTTGGCCGGATCGCGCGTGGCGACCAGGAGCACGGCGAGCGACCAGGGCACCACCAGCCCGCCGATCACGAGGGCGGTGTTCTCCCAGCCGTCGTAGCGCGTGACCAGGACGGCGCCGAGCCCCGCGAGGGACAGCGCCAGGCGCGCCCCGGCGAAGACGAGCACGGGCGGGACCGCGCTGATCGAGAAGCGGCGTGCCATCAGCGCGCGACGCTCCGGCGCAGCTCGACCGCCCGCAGCCGCAGCGCCACGAGCCCCGCGCCGGCGGAGTCGATCAGCCAGTCCACCGGCGTGCCGTGCCGGCCCTCGACGAAGGTCTGATGCCACTCGTCGGTGATGGCGTAGGCGGACGCGATGGCGAAGGCCACCAGGATCGCGCGCCGCGCGGGCATGACCGTCCGCAGCGGGCGCCAGAGCAGCAGGCAGAGGAGCCCGTAGGTCGCGAAGTGGACGATCTTGCGGAGGATCAGGTCCGCCGTCCCGAGGCCCGAGCTCAGGTCCGGCTGGGCCGACAGAAAGTAGATCAGGGCCATCAGGGCGAGCGGCGGCAGCCAGAGAGCCAGGCCCCGGTGGACGGACATGCGCATACCGTAGAGTGGGTCGCCGGTGCTGGTCATCACCACGAAGTCCCCGTATGCGGTCCGCGCTCTGGCCGAGCTCGCCCGCCGCGGCCGCGGCGCGCCCGGTTCCGATCGGCGAGATCGCGAGGGCCCGGGAGATCCCCGTGCAGTTCCTGGAGGGACTGTTCGCGACGCTGCGCCGCGCCGGCATCCTGCAGAGCCAGCGCGGGGTGAAGGGTGGCTACAACTTCGCCCGCCCGCCCTCCGACGTGACCGTCCTCGAGATCGTCGAGCTGCTCGAGGGCGAGCTCGGGGCGGACGCCGCGGAGTCCGGCCCGATCTGGACCGAGGCGGTGGACGCCGTCCGCACAGTGCTGGCCGGCACCACGATCGCCGAGCTGGCCGAGCGCGAGGCCCAGGCGGCCGGCGCGCAGATGTACTACATCTAAAAGCGGGTCCAGTGGTAGAGCGGGATTCCGCTGTCTAGAGCGAAATAGAACCGCTCGGAACGAGGAGCCGGAACGTGACGAGTTTGATGAACTCGCGCAGCGGCGCGCCGACCGCCTCGGCAGGACGTGACGCGGGGCCCCTCTAGTACAGCCCTGCCCGGATCAGGTAGCCGTAGTACTTGCCGGTGATCGGTCTGAGCGGGTCGCCCTGGAAGCCGTAGCCGGGGTTGGCCTGGTTGTAGGCGGTCGCGTCGTTGACGATCTTCTGGACGATCTGCGGCGGGGTCAGTCCGGCGCAGTGGCCAGAGGCAATACAGAGCGCGACCGTTCCGGCGACGTGGGGGGAGGCCATGCTCGTGCCGGACAGGATCGGGTAGCAGCCGCCCACCGCCGAGCAAGTGAAAGCGTGGACGGGGCCAGGTCGACAGTACGCAGAGCCCGGGCGCGGCGACGGTGTGCGCCCGGTCGTCCGCCCGCTGCGAAGTTGCTGAAGCCGGCCGGCGTGTCGTCCGCCTCCCCGCCGGCGTTAGGACACGGATCGCCACCCGTTGTAGGTCCGAGCGTTGCGGTGCCACCTGGCTGTCCGTCGAAGTCGGAGAGGGCCGTGACAGCCAGAACCTCCCCGTACGCGGCAGGGGCCCGCGTGGCGAGGTCGACGGACTCGTTGCCAGCCGACACGGCGTAGGTGACACCCGCGGCCACGGAGTTGCAGATCGCAACGTGCGTCGGATCCTTCTTGGTGCGGCCACAGTTGCCATCGTCCGCGCCCTTTCCGCCAAGGCTCATGTTCGCCACGCGGATGTCGTTGCTCGGGTTCGCGTCGAGCCGGGTTCCGGTGACGAAATCGATGCCACACACCACTGTCGAAGTCGAACCGGTGCTATTCCTGCTCAGCACTCGGACCGCCCATAGAGGGGCACCGGGGGCAACACCGACGAGTCCAATCCCGTCGTCCTTCGCGGCGATCGTCCCCGCAACGTGCGTGCCGTGCCCGTTCAGGTCGTCGAAGCTCTTGCCCGACGCGCTGCCTGACGCACAGTCCTTCCCGCCGACCACGCTCAGATCCGGGTGCTCGATATCGATGCCGGTGTCGAGCACGGCGACGTTGACGTTGACCGAGCCGGTGCCGTCGCCGGAGACGGTGCTGCTCGACTCGCCGTCGATGCGGTCCACGTTCCAGGGTAGGCACTGCGGTGTGGGGTTATCGCTGAGGGTGCTTCCACGATTGAGGCAAGGCGGAGCCGTGGCACGCACCTCTTCGTCGGGCGCAACGAACGCGACGCGGCTGTCTGCCCGCACGGCCGCGAACTGCGGGTCGGAGAGCGTGGCCGCGTAGCCCTTGAGGGCGTGCTTGTAGTGCTGGAAGACCTTCGCGCCCTTCTTCGCGTGGTCGGAGGCGACAGCCGGCTCGCTGACTCCGTCCTTCAGGACGACGATGTAGTCGCCCGCCTGGGCGCTGGCGGCGAACGCCAGCGAAGCGGTAAGGGCGACCGCGAGGGCGGCAAGGCGGCGGCTCATGCACTTCTCCCCTGTCTGGGACCGAAGGGACCTGGAGCGACCCTAAGCGCGGGAAGCCCAGCGCAATGGGTAACGGACATACCCACCCAGGCAAGATCGCCCGCTCAGCCGAGGGCACCGCCCCGCCGTAGGGAGATCGGGCGTGCCGCGCGTTGGCTCGCGGCCTCAGCCTCCTGCCTCCGGCCTCCCTAGTGGGTGCATACCCGGAACGAGGAGACCGTGGCCCAAACGCCTCCTCGGCTTCCCTGCCAGTGTGGGCGTTGCTACAGCAAGGCAAGTACGTCCCGACACGCGCGCTGAGAGCATGACGCCCGCGAGCACGGGACCGGATTAGCCGGGACCAACCGACGGCAGCGAGGAAAACGCCAGACGGCAGAACCCCGGCGCTGGCTGGGGTTCCGTGAGGGTGAGCGACGGGACTCGAACCCGCGACCGCCTGGACCACAACCAGGAGCTCTACCAACTGAGCTACGCCCACCGCGCTGTGGCGATCGGGGTGCGATCGCCGCCTCGAATCTAGCACCGAGGCGGGCCTGGATATCATCGCTCGATGGCCGATCGCAAGCCGGTGATCATGGCTGTGGACGACGATGCCGTCGCCCTGGCCATGGTCGAGGACCATCTGCGCCGCCGCTATCGAGCGCGACTACGAGGTCGTCTGCGAGCGCTCGTGCGAGCGAGCTCAGGACCTGCTGAAGGAGCTGCGGGACGAGGCGCGCCGGTCGCGCTGGTGCTCGCGGGCCTGTGGAGCAGGGGCCTCCGCGGAGACGAGCTCCTCGCGCGCGTGAGCGGGATCCATCCGCACGCCCGCCGCGCGCTCCTCATCGACTGGGGAGCGTGGGGCGACCGGGACACCTCGGACGCGATCGTCGAGTGCATGGCGAAGGGCGAGATCGACTACTACATCCCGAAGCCTGGCGGATGCCCGACGAGCACTTCCACCGCGTCGTGACCGAGTTCCTGGTAGGAGTGGACGCCGGGCGCGCTCCACCCTGCCCCGCGAGATCGCCGTGGTGGGCGAGCCGTGGCAGCCCCGGGTGCACGAGCTGCGCAGCCTGCTCGCCCGCAACGGCATGGCCCACGAGTTCCACTCCACCGACTCGGAGCGCGGCACGGCGCTGCTCGAGGAGGCCGGGCACCGCGGCCGAGCGCGCGCCGGTCGTGATCCTCTGAACGGAAAGTCGCTCGTCGATCCCGACCAACGCGCAGCTGGCCGCGGCGTACGGCGTGAACACCGAGCTCGCCGACCCGCGACGAGCTCTTCGACGTGATCGTGGTGGGCGCCGGGCCGGCCGGGCTGGCGTCGTCGGTCTATGCCTCGTCCGAGGGCCTCCAGGTGCTCACCATCGAGCGCGAGTCGATCGGCGGCCAGGCCGGCGCCAGCTCGCTGATCCGCAACTACCTCGGCTTCGCGCGCGGGGTCGAGCGGCGCGGAGCTGGCCCAGCGCGCCTACCAGCAGGCCTGGGTCTTCGGCTCGCGCTTCCTGCTGATGTCGGAGATCGACGTCGCTGCGCACGGAGCCCGACCGGCACGTGCTCGTGATCGCCGGCGGCGCCGAGGTGTGCGCCCGGACCGTGGTGCTTGCCACCGGCGCCGCCTACCGCCGGCTCGGCATCCCGGCGCTCGAGGAGCTGGTGGGCTCGGGCGTCTACTACGGGGCGTCCGGTCCGGAGGCGCAGGCGGCGACTGGCGGGCACGCGTTCGTGCTCGGCGGCGGCAACTCTGCCGGCCAGGCCGCGATGCACCTCTCCCGCTACGCCAAGCAGGTGACCGTGCTCGTGCGCGGCGAGACGCTCGCCGACAGCATGTCCCAGTACCTGCTCGGCCAGCTCGAGGCCACCGCGAACGTGGAGCTGCGGTTCCGCACCGAGGTGGCCGACGGCGCCGGCGAGGCGCGGCTCGAGACGCTCACGCTCCGCGACCGGAGCACCGGCGACACCGAGACGGTGCCGGCCGCCGCGCTGTTCGTCCTGATCGGCGCACGGCCGAACAGCGACTGGCTTCCGGACACCATCGCGCGCGACGACTATGGGTACGTGCCCACGGACGCCGACCTCCGTCCCGAGGACGGCTGGGCGCTCGAGCGCCCGCCGCGCATGTACGAGACCTCCCTACCGGGCGTGTTCGCGGTGGGCGACCTCAACCAGGCCTCGGTACACCGGGTCGCGGCGGCGGTGGGCGACGGCTCGGCGGTGATCAAGCAGGTGCACGAGACGCTCAGGTCCGCCGAGACGGCGGCGAACCTCTAGCCGGCCGCGATCCGTCGTTCGCCTGCGTCGATCTTCACGTCGTTGATCGACGCGTAGCGCTTGGCCATCAGGCCGCTCTCGTCGAACTCCCAGTTCTCGTTGCCGTAGGAGCGCCACCACTGGCCCTGCTCGTCGTGGCTCTCGTACTCGAACCGCACCGCGATCCGGTTCTCGGTGAAAGCCCAGAGCGACTTCTTGAGCCTGTAGCCCTGCTCCCGCGCCCACTTGCGACGCAGGAACTCGCGGATCTCCTCCCGACCGTTGAGGAACTCGTCGCGGTTGCGCCACTCGGTGTCCTCCGTGTAGGCGAGGACGACCCGGTCGGGATCGCGCGTATTCCACGCGTCCTCGGCAGCCTGCACCTTCGCGGCAGCGGTCGCGGCCGTGAACGGCGGGCGGATGTCGGTCGGGCTGGCCATCCCTGGGACGCGCTGACGAGCTTATTGCCCGCGAACCGCACCGGGCTACGGCCGAGCCGGGGGCTACGTTCTCGGGCGTGCTGAAGACCGCCGCCCGGCACCCCTCGGGGATCCTGCTGTTCGCACAGCTCGCGGCGGTGCTGCTCTACCCGTTCATGGAGGGCAACGCTGCCGGGCGCGCCATCTTCAGCGCCTTCGGGATCGGGTTCCTCGCGCTCGTGGTCATGGCGGTGCGCGCGTCGCCGGTGCAGCTCTGGGTGAGCTTCATGTTCGCCCTGCCCGCCACCGTGCTGCTCCTCATACAGGCCGTGAGCGGGGACGACAAGCTGCTGCCCTACTCCTCGGCGCTCGAGGCCGTGCTCTACCTGTACGCGGCCTACGCGCTCGTCAAGTACATGCTCGCGGACCGCGAGATCACCACGGACGAGCTGTTCGCCGTGGGCGCCACGTTCACGCTCGTGGCCTGGGCGTTCGCGTACATGTACACGGTGGTCCAGGCGATCGAGCCCGGCAGCTTCACCGCGGCCGTGGACCCCGGCGGCGAGCGCACCTGGGTGGAGCTGCTGTTCCTGAGCTTCACCACGCTCACCAGCACCGGCCTGAGCGACGTCGTGCCCGTCAAGGCGTTCGCGCGCAGCGTCGTGATGATCGAGCAGGTGGCCGGCCTCGGATACATCGCCCTGGTCGTGTCCCGGCTCGTCGGCCTGACGGTGATCGGCCATCGTGCCGGCGACGATCCGCCGCACGCCGGTTAGGCTGGCGCCCCCGTGGCGGAGATCCTCTACTACGCGATCCCCTTCTTCGTCCTGCTGCTGGTGGTGGAGGCGCTGTCGTTCCGCCACGCGCGCGACGACGCCGACGACCTGATCGGCTACGAGGCCAAGGACACCCGCACCAGCCTGCTGCTGGGCACGGGCAACGTGATCATCAACGTCGCCTGGAAGCTCGTGGTGCTGGCGATCTTCGTCGCGGTCTACGAGCTCAGCCCGCTCCGGCTCGACCCCGGCGACTGGTGGGTCTGGGTGCTGCTCTTCTTCGCGGACGACTTCTCCTACTACTGGTTCCACCGGATCAGCCACGAGAGCCGCTTCTTCTGGGCGAGCCACGTGGTGCACCACTCGAGCACGCCACTACAACCTCTCGACCGCGCTGCGCCAGACCTGGGTGCCGATGACCTACTTCCCGTTCTGGCTCTGGATGCCGGCCGTGGGCTTCGAGCCGTGGATGGTGCTGCTCGCCCAGTCCTGGTCGCTGATCTACCAGTTCTGGATCCACACCGAGCGCGTGCGGAGGCTGCCGCGCTTCCTCGAGGGCTTCCTCAACACGCCCTCCCACCACCGCGTGCACCACGGCTCGAACCAGGTCTACCTGGACCGCAACTACGGCGGGATCCTGATCATCTGGGACCGGCTGTTCGGCACCTGGGAGCCCGAGGGCGAGCGCGTGCGCTACGGGCTGACCAAGAACATCAACACCTTCAACCCCGTGCGCGCCGCGTTCCACGAGTACATCGCGATGTGGCACGACATCCGCCGGGCCCGGCGCCTGCGCGACCGCCTCGGCGTGCTCTACCACGGGCCCGGCTGGGCCCCGCCGGGCATCGAGAGCGAGGGCAGCCGCGGCTAGGGCGCTGCGAGCCGGCCTGGTGCATCGCGCTCGGCCGTGATGCGCATCGTCCCGGCCGGCGGCCGCCGGCCGCCGCGTCGCCACGTGGACTGCTCGCGCACCGCGGCCGGGGAACGGCACCCGCGCACACCCGCTCAACACGCTCGCGCGCGCGAGCGCGGTGCCGCTGCGGCCCGGGTCCCGGCTGCTGCTGCGGCGCGGCTCCGCCTGCGCGGGCACGCTCGCCCCGAGCGGCTCCGGCGCGCACGGGGCGCGACCGTGATCGGCGCCTACGGCCGCGGCGCCCGCCCCGCACGTCGCAGGCGCGGGCGAGGACGCCGTGCTCCTGAAGGACATGAGCCACGTGGTGCTCCGCTCGCTCGACGTGAGCAACCGCGGCACCGCCGAGGCGCGCCGCCGGGGCGTGCACGTGGTGGCCACCACCGGCGTGGTGCGCGACGTGACGGTCCGCGGCCTGCGCATCCACGACGTGCAGGGCGACCTCGCCAAGGACGCGGGCGGCAGCGGCGGAATCCAGGTGGACGTGCTCGGGCCCGAGCCCACGCACTTCGACGACCTCCTGATCGACCGCAACCGGATCAAGGACGTGAGCCGCAGCGGCATCTTCATCGTCGGCACCGCCGACTCCGACCGGCCGCGGGCCGGCCAGCCCTGGCCCGCCGCGTCCACGCGCGTGCGCGTGCGCGCGAACCGCCTGCGCCCGGCTCGGCGGCGACGGCATCGTGCCCGCTGGGCACGCGTCGGGCGCCGTGGTGGAGCGCAACGTGGTCAGCGAGGGCAACCTGCGCGGACGCGGCCTCGCGGACCCGGCCGGGATGATCTGCAACGCCGGCATCTGGACGTTCCACGCGAACGGCACAGTGATCCAGCGCAACGAGGTCTTCGGCATGCGCTTCAACGGCTGCGACGGCACCGGCTTCGACGTGGACTACGACCAGGACGGCACCGTCATCCAGTTCAACTACAGCCACGACAACGAGGGCGGCTTCATCCTGCTCTGCACGGACGCCGAGCCGCGCACGCGCCGCACGTGCGCTTCAACCTCTCCGTGGACGACCGCTTCGTGGCGAACCAGTCGCCGTGCTCGCTGCGCCCGGGCGCCACCTACGCGGGGCTGCGCTTCTACAACAACACGTTCGTGGGCGCCGCGCCTCTCCTGGGGCATGCTCGGCAGCCCCACCACCGCGCCTGCTCGATCCGGCCGGCCTCGAGCTGCGCAACAACGTCTTCTTCGCCCGCCCCGCGCAGTCCGCCGGCGCTCAGCTGCCCGGCGCCGCTGCATCGCCAACCTCTGTTCGGCCTGCCGCCGGCGGGCGCCGCGCGCGCTGGCGGCCGACCCTCTGCTTCGCGATCCCGCCCGCCGCGGCCGGGGACGGATCCGGGTCGGGCCGCGGCTTCCGGCTCCGCCCCGGCTCCCCGGCCGCGCCGGCGCGGGCACGCCGGTCGCGCGGATCCCCGCGCGCGGACTACTTCGGCGCGCCGGTCACCAGCGCCCCCGCCGCGCGGCTTCGCCCGCCCGTAAGCCGCCAGGCGCCCGCGAATGCGAGGTTTGGGCGCCAAGTTGGGCCCGGCGGCACGGGTTCCGTGCCGCGAAGGTGTGCGTTATCTCCGCCGCCGGTGAAGCGTCCCCGCCAAGGGGGAACAATCCGTACGCGGGCAACCAAGGGGAGGCATCGTGCGCGATGCTTATTGACGGATCAGGAACAGGATGCGGCTTCAGTGCGCCAGCTGCGGGGCGCACGCGCTGATCTCAAGCCGGAGGACTACGAGGAACTCGTGGCGCACGACGACGGCTGGATGCGCTGCGAGGTCTGCGGCGTGCACGGCGCGCTTCGAGCCGACCGACGCCGAGCGCGCCTGCGCGCCTGTCGCTGGCCGCTCAGCGCTGAAGCGGCAGCCCCGTGACTCTCGTGACACCCTCAGATGAACGCCCCCTCCGCCGGTCATCCGGCCCGCTCGAACAGACGCCCGATGCCCATGCTCGTCCGGCCAGGGACCGGGACCGGCGCGGGTGTTCGGCTTCAACCTTCACGCGGGACCGCTCGCGGCCACCGAGGCGCGGCACGCCCTGATGGCGGCCGAGGACAGCCTCGGCGAGGACGAGCGCCAGCCGATGCTGCTGATGCTCACCGAGCTGGTGACGAACGCGATCCGCCATGGCGAGGCGCGCCGAGCGCCCGAACGGCGTGGCCGTGAAGGTCGTGGAGTCGCGACGGCGGCGTGGGCGCCGCCGTGACCAACCCCGGCGACGGCTTCGCGTGGAGCGGGCGCGAGTCCGACGACCCGCTCGAGCCGGGCGGCTACGGGCTGATGCTCGTGGACCGATGTCGAGCCGCTGGGGCATCCAGCGCCAGGCCGGCAACACCACGGTCTGGTTCGAGCTGGACCGGGCGACGGCCGACTGAGCGGCGGCCGCGGAGCTCAGCCGGTGGTGACGGGCGCGGCCGGCACCGTCTGATCGGCCACGGCCTCCACCTCTCGGACTCGCCGGGCAGGCCCTCCTCGCGGGCGCAGACCACCCGGAAGGCGCCGGTGCCCAGGTCCGGATTGGTCCGGATGGGCAGCCCGCGGATCGAGTCCCAGCCGAGGCGATCAGCCTCGAACGGGTTCATCTCGATGGCCACCGCCGGCCACTCGCAGCCGGCGTTGTGCTGGTCGATCGCCTTGGAGATCGCTTCGAGGTTCTTGACCTCGGCGCTCGTCATCGAGCGAGCGGGAGCCGCGAACACCTTGGTGTAGTGCTCCACGGTGTGCGCGAGTCCTTCGCGCAGCGACACCTCGGGCTCCCATCCGAGCAGATCCCTCGCCCGGGTGATGTCCGGCTGGCGCACCTGCGGGTCGTCCACCGGAAGCGGCTCGAAGACGATCTCCGTGCGCGCCTCGGTGAGCTCCACCACGAGCTCCGCCATCTCCAGCAGCGTCATCTCGTTCGGGTTGCCGATGTTCACAGGATCGTGCACATCGGACTCGTTCAGGGCCACGAGGCCCCGGATCAGGTCCTGCACGTAACAGAAGCTCCGCGTCTGGGACCCGTCTCCGAAGACCGTGACCGGCTGCCCCTTGAGCGCCTGGCTCAGGAAGGTGGGCACCGCGCGGCCGTCGTTCGGGCGCATGCGCGGGCCGTAGGTGTTGAAGATCCGTGCGATGCAGGTGTCCACGCCCTGCTGGCGCATGTAGGCCATCGTCAGGGCCTCGGCGTAGCGCTTGGCCTCGTCGTACACGCCGCGCGGGCCGATCGGGTTCACGTTGCCCCAGTAGGTCTCGGGCTGCGGGTGCACGAGCGGATCGCCGTAGACCTCGCTGGTGGAGGAGATCAGGAAGCGGGCGCGGTGCTTCTTGGCCAGGCCCAGGGCGTTGTGGGTGCCGTAGGCGCCGACCTTGAGCGTGTGCAGCGGCAGGCGCGCGTAGTCGATGGGCGACGCCGGCGAGGCCATGTGGTAGACGAAGTCCACCGACTCGTCGATCTCGAAATGGTCCGTGATGTCGAACATCTCGAACCGGAACGCGTCCTCGCGGATGTGCTTGATGTTGTTGAGAGAACCGGTCTCGAGGTTGTCCACGCAGATGACGCGGTGGCCGCGCTCGAGGAGGTAATCGCAGATGTGGGAGCCGAGGAAGCCGGCTCCGCCGGTGACGAGTGAGGTGGGCATCGCGCTCCAGAGTAACGTCGGTCGCTGAGTGCCGCACCATTAGCTCCGCAAATGCGCGGGCTTGCCCGCGCGTCAGGCGGACTCGATCTCGAGGTGCCGGACCGGCGCCGTCGAAGCGCTCCCGCGCGTCCTCCACCAGCCCTCCTCAGAACCAGTTGCTCTCCTCGCCGGGGTGGATGAGGAGCACGATCTCGTCCGCATCGAAGGTCCTGGAGCGCGTCCTGGACCGCCAGGAGCGGGTCGATGAGCGGGCGGTGGCGACTCTCGAGAGCGGGCGCCACGACCAGCACCTCGGCGTCTTCGTCGTCTGAGCCCACGGAGTTCCTGAGGACGTCGCCCGAGACGGGCTCGGACACCAGGGCGATGATCTTCTTGGCCATACCAATTGGTGTACCCGTGCCGGCGCCCCTCACACGTGCAGGAGCCGGATACAGCGCCCGGAAGCGCTCGCGGCCCTCGCGGTAGGGCTCGACCCACTCCGCCACCGGCTCCACCACGCCGGTGGTGCGCACGGTCGCGGCCACCGCCTCGTGCACGCCCGCCAGACGCCGCCCGCCACCCCGCCGAGCAGCGCGGCGCCGAAGGCGGCGCCCTCGTCGACCGCGGTGCGCTCCAGCGGGAGCTCGAGCACCGAGGCGACGATCCGCAGCCACAGGTCGCTGCGCGCGCCGCCGCCCGAGACGCGCCCGACCGCCGGGCGCGGTCGCCCATCTCCGCCACGAGGTCGAGCGAGTCGCGCAGCCCGAACGCCACGCCCTCGAGCACGGCCCGCACCAGCGCGCCGCGGTCGTGGCGCACCGACAGGCCGGCGAAGGCGCCGCGGGCGTCGGGGTCGGCGTGCGGCGTGCGCTCGCCCGGCGAGGTAGGGCAGGAAGGTGAGCCCCTCGGCCCCGGGCTCCCAGCGCTCGGCCTCGGCCACCAGCGCGGCGAAGTCCTCGCCCGGGGCGGCCACGTCGCGCAGCCAGCGCAGCGAGCCCGGCCGCCGACAGCATCACGCCCATCGCGTGCCAGGCCCCGGGCACCGCGTGGCAGAAGGCGTGCGCGCGCGCCTCGGGATCGGCCGCGAACGCGTCGAGCGCGGTGAACACCACCCCCGAGGTGCCGATCACCACCGACGCCGGGCCCGGCCGGTCCACGCCCACTCCGAGCGCGCCCGCGGCCTGGTCCCCGGCGCCGGCGGCCACCGGCACGCCGTCCGCCGTCGTGCCCGAGACGCTCGGGGGACTCCAGCGCGGGCGGCAGCCAGCCTCGTCCAGCTCGAGCGCGGCGAGCACCGGGCGCCGACCAGCGCCGGCGCGCGACGTCGAACAGCAGCGTGCCGCTCGCGTCCGCCACGTCGGTCGCCTTCTCGCCGCAGAGGCGCAGCCGCACGTAGTCCTTGGGCAGCATCACCGATGCGATCCGCGCGTAGGACTCGGGCTCGTGGCGGCGCAGCCACAGCAGCTTGGGCGCGGTGAAGCCGGTGAGCGCCCGGTTGCCGGTCTGGGCGATCAGCTCCGCCAGCCCCACCCGCTCCTCGATCTCGGCGCACTCCGCGGCGGTGCGCTGGTCGTTCCAGAGGATCGCCGGGCCGCACGACCTCGCCGGCCGAGTCGAGCGTGACCAGCCCGTGCATCTGGCCCGAGAGGCCGATGCCGGCCGGCTCGCCGGCGGCGCGCAGCGAGTCGAGCACCGCCGACGCGGCCGTCCACCACTGCTCGGGGTCCTGCTCGGCCCAGCCCGGCCGGGGGGTGGCGAACGGGTAGCTCTCCTCGGCGCGCGCCAGCACGGCGCCGTCGTCGGCCAGCGCGAGGCCCTTCACCCCGCTGGTGCCGATGTCCAGGCCGAGGACGCGTCACGCGCCGAGCGCCGCGTACACCAGCTCGTAGGCGCGCACCGCGTCCTTCTTGCTGCTGGGCCTCGCGCAGGGCCGCGTCGTCGATGCGCGAGGCCACGCCGTCGATGAAGTTCCACTGCTCCACCGAGCGGCGCACGGCCGCCACCTGGTCCTCGGTGTAGGGGTAGAGGTCGAAGCCCAGCCGCTCGCCGCCGTCGCCGTAGCCGGCGCGGCGCAGCTCGAGCGCGAGCTCCACGGTCTCCATGAACGCGGTCGCGCCGACCATGTTGTCGTCGTCGAAGGTGCCCCAGCCGGAGTTGGCGTGCTGGTGGCCGAGCACGCCCCTCGGCGGCGAGCAGCGCGGCGTACTCGGCCAGGTGCTCGTCGTTCATCAGCAGGTGCTGCCAGTCCATGTTCACGTAGACGTTGCCGACGCCCTCGGCGCGCAGCTTGTGGATCACGTGCAGCGTCATCCCCATGTTGCGCATCAGGATCTTCATCGCGGGCTCGGAGTTCTTGTGCTCGAGGAACAGCTTCACGCCGTGCCCCTCGCACACCTGCGGCGGCCTCCCCGATGCCCTCGATCAGCCAGCGCCCACGAGTCGGCGTACGGGCGTCTGGAACGGGTAGTTGTAGCCCTCGATCCCGGGCCAGACGATGAAGTGGGCGCCGAGCGAGCCGGCGAAGTCGGCGGCCTCGCGGGTGATCCGGCGCGCCTCCTCGCGCACGCCGGCGTCGGGCGACACCAGCCCGCCGCGGCCGAACTTCGGGTCCAGGTGCAGGCCGGTGGCGATGCAGTAGATGTCGTGGTCGCCGAGCGCCGCGCGCACCTCGTCGAGGTTGTCGGGCGAGAGCTCGTGCGGGTAGTGGAACTCGTAGCCGTCCATCAGGTCGCCGAGGCCCTCCACCGCGCGGTGGACCTTCTCGGCGGTCGATTCAGCGCCGTGCTCGGGCTGGTAGCCCACCGGGCACGAAGCGGGTGATCATCGGGCCCAGCGCCCAGATGCCGAGGCTGGTCTTCATCGGCGGCTCCTCCTTGTGGATACGTTGTGCCGCGTGGAAACGCCCGGCGATCGGAATGCTCGGTTACGCGTTCATGGGGCGGGCGCACGCCCACGCGCTGATCACGCTGGCCCACATGACGGGCCCGCCCGCGATCGCGCCCCCGCCTGGTGGCGGTGGCGGGCCGCGACGAGGCGCGAGCGGACCGAGTTCGCCGAGCGCTTCGGCTTCGAGCGCCACGCGGCGGACTGGGCCGAGGTGGTGGCCGATCCCGACGGTCAGGTGCTCGAGAACCTGCTGCCCAACCACCTGCACGCCGAGCCCGCGATCGCGGCCGCGCGCGCCGGCAAGCACGTGGTGTGCGAGAAGCCGCTGGCGCTGGACGCCGCGCAGGCGCGCGAGATGCTCGCCGCGGTGAGGGAGGCGGGGGTGGTGCACATGTGCGCCTTCAACTACCGCTTCGTGCCCGCCGTGCGGCGCGCCAGGGAGATGCTGGAGGCCGGCGACCTGGGCGAGGTGCGCCACTTCCGCGGCACCTACCGCCAGTCGTGGGGCGCCGACCCGGCGCGCGAGGGCGTGTGGCGCTTCGACCCCGCTCTGGCCGGCGGCGGGGCGCTGGGCGACCTGGCCTCGCACGTGGTGGACATGGCGCGCTACCTGGTGGGCGACATCGAGAGCGTGGCGTCGCAGGTGGCCACGTTCGTGCCGGGGCGCGAGGTGGACGACGCCGTGGCGGCCGCCGTGTCGTTCGCCGGCGGCGCCATCGGGACGATCGAGGCCACCCGCTTCGCCACCGGCGAACCTGAACCGCTTCACCTGGGAGATCAACGGGTCGAAGGGCTCGCTGGCGTTCGACCTCGAGCGCCTGAACGAGCTGGTGGTCGACGGCGAGCGGACGCTGGTGAACCCCGACGGCTGGTGGCCGCCCGGGCACGTGCTGGGCTGGGAGCACACCTTCGTGTTCGAGCTGCGCCGCTTCCTCGACGCGGTGGCCGGCCGCGGCACGGTGGAGCCTCACGGCGCGACGTTCGAGGACGGCGTGCGCGCGGCCGAGGTGTGCGACGCGATCCTGCCCTCGGCCCGCGACGGGCGGCACGTGGATACCTGGCCTGAGGCTAGAGCGAGACGGCACGGCCGCTGCTCGCCGCCTCGTACAGCGCCGCGATCGCCCGCGCCTGCCCGAGCGCGTCCTCGCGGCCGTAGGGGTGCTCGGCCTCGCCCGCGCAGGCGCGCGCGAAGTCCGTCGAGCTCGCAGCCGTAGGGGTCCGCGCTCTCGACCTCGACCTTCGTCACGCTCCCGTCGGGGGCGCGGCGCTCGATCACGGCGCGTGCGCGAGTGCCACGGGTCGTCGAGGAACAGCGAGCCCTCGGCGCCGACCACCTCCAGCTCGTCGCGGGGCGGCATGTCGAAGCCGCAGTCGAAGTGGGCCAGCGCGCCGCTCGCGAACCGCATCGTGCCGACGAAGCGCACGTCCACGCCCTCGCCGCGGCTCTGGGCGGTGACCTCCTCGGGCTCCCCGAGCAGGAAGCGCGCGCCCGACACGCAGTAGCAGCCCACGTCCATCAGGGCGCCTCCGTCGAGGTCGGCGCGCCAGCGGATGTTCTCGGGCCGTCGGGAGCGGGAACGAGAAGGCGCCGCGCACCAGGCGCAGCTCGCCCAGCTCGCCGGCCAGCTCGCGCAGCCGCAGCGCCTGCGGGTGGTGGCGCCACATGAACGCCTCGGCCAGCACGCGGCCGTTGCGCTCCGCGGCGTCGAAGGCCCGCTCCACCTCCTCGGGGTGGCGCGACAGCGGCTTCTCGCAGAGCACGTGCTTGCCGGCGTCGAGCGCGCGGACCGACCAGTCCACGTGCATGCCGTTGGGCAGCGAGATGTACACGGCGTCCACCTCGGCGTCCTCGAGCAGCTCCTCGTAGGAGCCCAGCGCGCGCGGCACGCCCAGCTCGTCCGCGTGCGCCTGCGGGCGCGGCCGGCGTCGCGCGAGGCCGACCGCCACCACCTCCACGTCGTCCGCCTGGCGGGCGCCGGCCACGAGCTTGGCGTTGATGTCGGCGGTGCTCAGCAGGCCCAGCCGCAGGCTCATCCCCAGGAGCCCTCGTTCATCGGCCGGAACGACACGGTCATCATCCGCAGGCCCTTGGGGCGCGAGACCACGAACCAGGCCACGTCGGCCACCTCCTCGGCGCTCATCATCCCCTCGAGCTCGGGCATGTCCTCGGTGCGCCCGGTGCCGATCGCGAAGTCGGTGGCGATCGCCGCCCGGGCACAGGTTGGTCACGCGCACGCCCTTCTCGCGCATCTCGTGGTCGAGCGAGCGGGTGAAGCCCAGCTGGCCGAACTTCGACGCGTTGTAGACGGTCTCGCCCGGGAAGCCGCGCAGGCCCGCGACCGAGGCCATCGACAGGAAGTCGCCCTTGCGACTCGATCAGGTGGGGGAGGGTGGCACGGGCCGTGTAGAGCGTCCCCTTGAGGTTCACGTCGATCATCTCCTCGACGTGCTCGGGTCGAGCTCCAGGAACGGCCCGTACGCGCCCACGCCGGCGTTCGCGACGACGGCATCCAGGCCGCCGAACTCGCCCACCGCGGCGGCAACCGCGGCGTCCACCTGTGCCGGGTCGCGCACGTCGCATGTCAGGCCCAGCGCGCCGTCGAGCCCCAGGTCGTCGCCGCTGCGCGACGCGCACGCCACGCGCCAGCCCTCCGCCGCGAAGCGGCGGGCAACGGCGGCGCCCACGCCGCGACTCGCCCCGGTGACGAATAGCGCAGCTATAAGCGCCCGGTCTGCGCCTGGCGGCGCCGCGACACCGAGTCCACCGTGACCGCCAGCAGCAGCACGCCGCCGGTGATCAGGAACTTCTCCCCGGAGCCGAGGCCCGAGCAGGCCCAGCCCGTTGTCGATCGACGAGATCACGAGCGCGCCGAGCAGGGCGCTCTTGATGTGACCGCGCCCGCCGAACAGCGACGTGCCGCCGATCACCGCGGCGGCGATCGAGTACAGGAGGATCGACCCGCCGCCCGCGTTCGTGTCCACCGAGCGCAGGCGCGACGCGAGGATGATGCCGCCGATCGCCGCCATCAGCGAGCAGATCGCGAAGCAGTAGATGCGGATCCTGTCGACGTTGATGCCCGCGCGCCGCGCCGCCTCGGCGTTGCCGCCGACCGCGTACACGTAGCGGCCGAACTGCGTCCGGCCGAGGATGAAGCGTCCAGAACACCAGCAGCGCCGCCACCAGCACGCCGACGTAGGGGATGCCGCGGTCCTCGTTGGCGATGTAGCAGACGACGCCGAGCGCCACGGCCAGCCCGCCGATCCGCAGGCCCACGAGCAGGAACGGCTCCTGCTCCAGGTTGGCCTTGCGCCGCACGCGGATCTCGTTCAGCTGCGTGGCCGCGTAGAGGCCGACGCAGACGAGCATCAGGATCCACGACGCGGCCTCGGAGAGGAACCCGTTGGCCAGGTCGATGATGAAGTCGTCCTGGAGGATCACGGTGCCGCGGCTGCCTATCAGCAGCAGCACGACGCCGTTCCAGGCGATTAACCCCGCGAGCGTGACCACGAACGACGGGATGCCGACCTTGGCGAACAGGAGCCCGTGCAAGGTCCCGATCGCCAGCCCCACGCCGCACGCGAGCGAGCAGGGCGACGACCGTCGGCACCTCGTTGCCGTCGGGGATCAGCAGCACCGTGGCCACCACGCCCGCCACGCCGGACACGTAGCCCACCGACAGGTCGATCTCGCCCAGCAGCAGCACGAACACGATGCCCATGGCGATCGTGGTGAACGCCGCCGACTGGACGATCAGGTTCACGAAGTTCGCCGGCCGTGAGGAAGCGGTCGTTCTGCGACTGGAACACGATCGCGATCAGGATCAGGCCGACGATGATCGGCAGCGAGCCGAGCTCGCCCGACTTGACGTCGGTCCACCAGCGCTGGACGACGTCGCGGAGCGTGGCTGCTCGGCGCCGGGCGGCTCCGGCGCGCGGCGCTCACGGCGCTCACCTCGACCTCCTCGACGTCGGCCTGGCCGGGCACCTTCGACAGCTTGCCGGCGGTGATCGCCTGGACGACCTCCTGCTGGTTGGTCTCGGTGCGCTTGAACTCGGCCACGTTCTGGCCGAGGCGCAGGACCGTGATCGAGTCCGCCACCTCGAAGATGTCGTGAAGGTTGTGGGAGATCGAGGATCACGGCCAGGCCCTGCTCGCCCAGCCGCTTGACCAGCTCGAGCACCTGGCGGGTCTGCGCCACGCCGAGCGCGGCCGTGGGCTCGTCGAGGATCACCACGCGCGAGTTCCACATCACGGCCTTGGCGACGGCCACCGACTGGCGCTGGCCGCCGGAGAGGCCCGCCACGTTCTGGCGCACCGAGCGGATCGTGGTGACCGAGAGCTCGCCGAGCGTCTTCGAGCGCGCGCGACTCCATCTCGGTCTCGTCGAGCCGGTGGAGGCCGTCGAGCTCCTCGCGGCCGAGGAACATGTTCTGGACCACGTCGAGGTTGTCGGCCAGCGCGAGGTCCTGGTAGACGACCTCGATCCCGAGGGCGGCCGCGTCCTTCGGCCCGTGGATGTTCACGGGCTTGCCGTCGAAGAGGATCTCGCCGCCGTCGATGTGGTGGATGCCGGCGATGCACTTGATCAGCGTGGACTTGCCGGCGCCGTTGTCGCCCACGAGCGCCATCACCTCGCCGGGGCTCACGTGGAAGTCGACCTCGTGCAGGGCCTGCACCGCGCCGAAGCGCTTCGACACCCCGCGCAGCTCAAGAACCGGGCTGTCGCTCACCGCATCTCTCCTCTCGGCTGCGAGTGGCGCCCGGGGCGCCCGAGGCGCCCCGGGGCCCGCTTTGGGCTTAGAGGCCGACCTCCTCGCACTTGGAGGCGAGCTTCCCGGCGCAGATCTCCTCCTTCTTGGGGAAGTCCGGCTCGCCGAGGTACTCCTTGATGTTGTCCTTCGTGACCGAGACCGGATCGAGCAGCACGGACGGGACCTTGTGCTTCCCGTTGTCGATCGGGGTCGGTCGTCGCGGTGGGCTTCTCGCCCTTCGCCAGCGCGATCGCCAGCTTCGCGGCCGCGTCGGCCTCCTTCTTGATCGCCTTGTAGACCGTCATGCACTGATCGCCGTTGACGATGTTCTGAATGCCCTCGAGCGTGGCGTCCTGGCCGGTGACCGGGACCTGCGGCAGCTTGCGCTGCTTCAGGGCCGAGATCGCCGCGTTGCCGAGGCCGTCATTGGCCGCGAGCACGCCGTCGACCTTGTTGTCGTTGGCCTGGAGCATCTGCTCGAAGATCGTCAGCGCCTTCTGGTTGTCCCAGTCGGGCACGGACTGATCGTCGATCTTCTTCCAGTCGCCCGACTCGAACTTCTTGTTGATCACCGAGTCGTAGCCGTTCTTGAACAGCGTGGCGTTGTTGTCCGTGGGCGAGCCGTTGAGCACCGCGACCTGGGCGCCCTTCTTGTTGCCGACGCAGTCCACGAGACCCTCGCCCTGGAGCTTGCCGACCGCCTCGTTGTCGAACGAGACGTAGTAGTCCTGGGCGTCCGTGTCGAGCGTCAGGCGGTCGTAGTCGATCACCTTCACGCCCTGGGACTTGGCGTTCGCCGCGATCGCCGCGCCCGAGCCGGAGTCGAGGTTCACGAGCAGGAGCACCTTCGCCCCGTTCGTGATCGCCTGCTCCGCCTGCTGCTGCTGCGTGGACTTGTCGCCCTCGGCGTTCGACGATCTCGGCATCCACGCCGGCGGCGTCGAATGCCTTCTTGAGGAACGGCCGGTCGACCGTCTCCCAGCGAACCGAAGACTTCGAGTCCGGCAGCAGCACCGCGACCTTGCCGGCCTCGCCTCCGCTACCGCCGCCACCGCCGCCACCTCCGTCGTCATCGTCGTCGCCGCATCCTGCGGCGATGGACTCCCATCGCAGAGACACGGCTGCAGCCGTGCCCAGATCCGTTTCTCCTCACTTGCCTCCTCTCCCTCCGTTTATGTCCGTGTTGCAAGACTCATGCCGCGCTCGCCGTTCCCGCGATCCGCGCCGCGATCGCCTGCCCGGACTGGGCGATCGCCAGCGCCAGCGCGCCCAGCACGTTCGCGCGCTCTCCCAGCTCGCCGGCCACGACCTCGAGCTGCTCCGTGGCCGGCGGGGAGCGCGTAGCGGTGGACCGACTCGCTGAGCGGATCGATCAGCAGGTCGCCCGCGGTGCTGAGATCCCCTCCGATCACCACCATCTCCGGGTTGAACAGGTTGCACAGCCCGGCCACCACCTGGCCGACCGCGCGGCCCGCGTCGGCGATCGCCCGGCGGGCGCCGAGGTCGCCGTCGTGGGCGAGCGCGATCATGCCCTCCACCGTCAGGTCGTCGCCGTGGCTGGGGCGCAGCAGCTCCACCAGCGCCGGGCCGGAGGCGAACGTCTCGAGGCAGCCGCGGTTGCCGCAGCGGCAGATCGGGCCCTGCGGGTCCACGAGCATGTGGCCGATCTCGCCGGCGGTGCCGCGGTGGCCGTGGTAGGGGAGCCCGTCGACGATCAGCCCGGCGCCGATCCCCGACGACATCTGCACGTAGGCCGCGGTGCGGGCGTTGCGCCCGGCGCCCAGCGTGACCTCGGCGAGCGCGCCCAGGTTGGCGTCGTTGTCCAGGTGCACCGGGATGTCGATCGTGCCGCTCCACCTCGGCGGCGGCGTCCACGTCGGCCCAGCCCGACAGGATCGGGCTGGGGTGGAGCGCGCCGCGCTCGTGGTCCACGGGGCCCGCCAGCGCCATCCCGGCGCCGAGCACCCGCTCGCTGTCCACGCCGGCCTCGTCGAGCACCTGCGTGACCAGCTCGGCCGCATGCTCCAGCGCGCTGGCGGCGTCGTGGTCCACGTCCAGGCGCACGCTCGCCTCGGCCAGCACCGTGCGGGCCAGGTCGCTCACGGCCACGCGGATCTTGTCGTGGTCGAAGTCGATGCCCACCGCCGCGCCGGCCGAGGGGTCGAGCGCCAGCTGCATGGCCGGGCGGCCCTGGCGACCCGCCGGCGGAAACTCCTGCTCCACCACCAGCCCGCGCCTGGAGCTCGGAGACCAGCGTGGAAACCGTGGAGCGCGACAGGCCCGTCCGGCGGGCGATGTCGGCGCGGCTGGCGGTTCCGTCATCGCGAAGCGCGTCCACGATTCGCAGCCTGTTCAGCTCGCGGAGGGATTCGAGCGATCCGGACATGGCCGGGGCGAGCCTCTGCGATCGAAGGAGGGTTTGTCAAGGGTCTGCAGAAAACCCATGCCATTCAAGCCTGGTTTTTACCGAACTCCTCAGAAACCCGGGACGGCGACCGCATATCGCGTCCGGCGCGCTAGGTTGACGCCGTGGCGACGGCGCCCAAGACCGCGTTCGTGACCGGCGGATCGGGGTTCATCGGGGGACACCTGGTGCGCCGTCTCGTGTCCGAGGGCTGGAACGTGCGTGCGCTCGCCCGCTCCGAGAGCTCGGCGAACGCGGTGGCCGCCCTCGGCGCGGAGCCCGTGCGCGGCGACCTCGACGACGTGAGCTCGATGGCCGAGGGTGCGCGCGGTTGCGCCGTCACCTTCCACTCGCGGCCCACCTCGGGCAGTGGGGAGAGCCGGAGGACTTCGAGCGCGGAAACGTGATCGGCACCCGCAACGCCCTTGAGGCGTCGGCGCAGGCGGGCGTGCGCCGCTTCGTGCACTGCGGAACGGAGGCGGCGCTGATGGCCGGCGAGCCGCTCGTGAACGTCGACGAGACCGCGCCGCGGCGCCCCGACTCGAAGGCGCTCTACTCGGCCACGAAGGCGCGCGCCGAGGAGGCGGTGATCGCCGCGAACCGTGACGGCTTCGAGACGCTGTCGATGCGGCCCCGGTTCGTCTGGGGCGCCGGCGACACCACGCTCCTGCCGAACATCCTCGCGATGGTCAAGGCGGGGCGCTTCATGTGGATCGACGGCGGCGGGCACCGAACGTCCATCACGCACGTGGACAACGTCGTGGAGGGCCTCATGCTGGCCGCCGAGCGCGGCCGGCCCGGCCAGGTGTACTTCGTGACCGACGGCGAGCCGGTGGTGTTCCGCGAGTTCCTCTCGGAGCTGATCAGCTCGCAGGGCGTTGAGCCCCCGGACCGCTCGGTCCCGGCTGGCCGCGCGCGTGGCCGCCCCCGCGGCCGAGGCGGCCTGGCGGGCGTTGCCGCTGAAGGGGGAGCCGCCGGTCACTCGCTTCGCGTACTGGGTGTCCGCGCAGGAGTGCACGATCGACATCTCGAAGGCCCGGCGCGAGCTGGGCTACGAGCCGCGGGTCTCGAAGGAGCAGGGTTTGGCGGAGCTCCGCGCGGCAGTTTCAGCCGGTTGACGCCGGCCCCGGTCCTTGGGGGATGGCCACCTGCTGCGGAAGCCCCCTGCGGTCCGCTTCCTCGATCGAGAGAATCTCGCGCCCGAATGGGGTCAGCGTGACGGGGATGATCTTGAAGTTCGCGAGCCCAAGCGGGATCCCAATGATCGTCAGGCACTGGAGGAGTCCTGTGACCAGGTGAAGCAGGATCAGCCACCACCCCGCAAGCAGGAACCAAATTACGTTGCCGATGGTGGAACCGGCTCCGGCGTCCGGGCGGCGCACGATCGTCTTCCCGAAGGGCCACAGCGCGAAAACGCCAATGCGCAATGACGCGATCCCGAACGGAATGGTGATGATCAAGATGAACATGATCAGCGCCGCGACCGCGTAGCCGATGGCCATCCAGAAGCCGGCGAAGACGAACCAGATGATGTTGAGAAGCAGGCGCATCGCGCCGAACAGCCTCCCACAAGGCAAGCCCCGCGAGTGACCGTCCGCGTGCGCGACAGATGGCGTCGCCGCGCGGGGCGTTAGACTCCCTCTATTGGGTCGGACGTCCGTTCGACCAGAGCCGTGCCCGCGTTTCCGCAGTTGTTGCCTCTCAGCACCCTCCGCGTTTCGCAGTGCACATACCCCGGAGGGGGACAAAAAGATGGCAACAGGAACCGTTAAGTGGTTCAGCGACGACAAGGGATTCGGATTCATCACACCTGATGAGGCCGGTAAGGACCTGTTCGTGCACCACAACGCGATCCAGGGCAGCGGATTCAAGTCGCTGACCGATGGCGCGAAGGTGAGTTACGACGCGGAGCAGGGCCCCAAGGGTCCCGCGGCCGCGAACGTCCAGGTGCTCTAGAGCCACGGACTCCGAGCAGCAGCGGAGGGCTCGTAAGCGGGCCCTCCGCCGCTCTCAGCCGTACCTTGAGACGCGGGCCGGACGCGAGCCTCCGGCGCCCCAGACGGAAGGACACTCATGGCCTCAAGTGGCAAGCGAAAGACCACGATGGCGAAGCTCAACCGTGAGCGCAAGCTCGTCGAGCGCCGCCATGAGAAGGCAGCCAGGAAGGACGCCCGGAAGCGCGCGGCGGCCCTGGAGCTGGAGTCGCCCAGCGACACGCTGACGGAGATCGCTCCGCCGAGCGAGACACCGGCGGACGACGACCTGTAGGTCGGTCCGGCGCAGGTCCGCGGCTAGGCGGACCGTCTCTGCTCAGCCGGTCAGGTCCAGTCTTCCGGCTCGAGCCCGGCGGCCCGGAGCCCTTGCTCCAGGGAGTAGAAGAAGCGGTCGCGGACCACGAGCCCCCGCTCGAGCGTGACGAGTTGGGAGAACCCCTGTTCCAACTCCACTCCGCTCGCACGGGCCTTGCCGCGAAAGCTGCCGAGCGCCAGAACCCGATCGCCTAAGTCCAGCGCGCGAGCGGGCCGGATCTCCCAGGACTCGAACACCTCCGAGAACCGCTCGAGCCCCTCGACCAAGCCCTCATGGCCGCGATAGCTCTCGGCGAATCCGAGCGTCTGGAACTCCTCGGGGATCTCCCAGAGCACCTCGGGCGAGTAGCGGGCGAACATGAGCTCCCAGTCCTTGCGCGGCGCGGCAGCCCATCCGGATTGCAGCACGCGCCGAAGCCCGTCTCGCCGCACCGACGAGCGCGGACTGAAGAACCGAACGCCGATCGCCAGGAACATTCGGGCCATCCTCGGAAAGCGAACGGTCAGCCGGTCGGTGAAGTTGCGCCGGGTGGGCGCCGGCCCGTCGAAGGCGACGTGAGTGACGACCGGGGTCTCCATCCCGGCGGATCCTCCTCAGCGGCGGCGGCGCGGCACGGTGGCGCGGCTGAGGTCCGGTGTCAGGGCTCCCCGGATGATCCGACGCGGCTTCAACCCGCAACCGGGGGCCGCTGTCACACGAGTCGAGAAGATGCCTCGCCCTCGCTCCCACCAGTACAGCGTCTTGCCGTCTGGTGACCAGGAGGGGTCGGCGAACTCGTCGATCTTGCGCCCTGGGCCGATCGCGCAGAGCGGTGTCGAGGCCGTGGAGGGCTTGCCGGTTCGGTAGATCTGGATCGTGCGGGGTCGCAGGTCGCCGAGGTTCGGGAGCTGGAGTGGTCGGCGCATCACGGCGAATTTGGTGCGGTCGCGAGTCAACTCTGCGTCCATGAGGACAAAAGCATTGGTGTTGGTCGCTGGGTCCCGCTCCGGGTCCCGGTAGAAGGCGGCGCCCCTGGTCCGGCGGCCCACCCGAGCGACGATTACCTGGGGGTCGAAGATGCCGTACCCGCTGGTTACGATCACCCGCTTGGCGTCGATCCAGGCGGGCTGCCAGTAGTTGTAGAACGAATCCGTAAGCCCCAGGTCCTTGTTGGTGCGGAAGTTGAGGAAATCGACGAACAGGGCCACGAACTCGGGTCTGTTCTCCGAGATCCGAGGGTCGTAGTAGGTGCTGTAGAGCGCGTTGTCGGTCGCCACGATTTTCCCGTTGGGAGAGAGGTCCACGCTGAACGGCTCGGTTGACAGCGTCGGGGTCGGATCGACCGCCCACTGGCGGGGTCTGACGATCCGCGCCCCGCCCGGACGGAACGAATGCAGATGAATCCCCTTCAGCGCCACGATCGTGCCGTTATCGGCGATGCTGGGCGAGTAGTACGGGTTCCCCCGTGTGCCGTCGCGTGTGACTCGGACTTGACCGGAACCGTCCGGTTTGGCCAAGCCACACATCGTTCTTCTTCACAAAAACTAACGCCGCTCCCTGGGCCGAGCCGGCGCCAGCGAAAGCCACGACGAGGAGCGTGAGGGCCAACAGCCCAACCCTCGGCATGAACCCACCCTAAAGTGGCGGCGCCGGCTCGGTCAAGGCGTGGCCTGACCCCGCCGGCTCAGCGCGCGGTCACGCGCTCCGCGAAGCTCGCGACCATCTCGATGGTCTCCGCCTTGCCGAGCTCGTTGAAGACCTCGTGGCGCGCGCCCTCCAGGACGTGCAGCTCGCTGTCCGGGCCTGCCAGGCGCTCGACGACCGGGCGCGCGAGCTCGACCGGCACGAGCTGGTCCTCCGCGCCGTGCACGTAGAGCAGCGGCAGGTCGCCGAAGCCCGGGCCCTCGGCGATCGCGATGTCCGCGGCGACGAACGCCTCCAGCGTCGGCCGCTTCCATCCGCCGTGCCACACCAATGGGTCGGCGGCGTACGCCTCGCCCACCGCCGGGTCGCGCGAGAGCACCGCCACGTCGATCGGGTCGGACGGCGGCTCCGGCGCGGCAAGCCAGCCCTCGATCACCGGACCGAGGCCGATCGCCGGAGCGCTGAGCACGAGGCCGGCGAGGTCCTCGCGGTGGCGCTGCGCGTAGCGCGTGGCGATGAGACCGCCCATCGAGTGGCCGACCATCACGACCGGCAGGTCGCCGCGCGCGTCCTGCACCACGGCGCGCAGGTCGTCGACGAGCGGCTCGAAGTCCTCCACGAGCGCCGGCTCGCCCGGCGACCGTCCGTGTCCCACGTGGTCGGGTCCGACCACCTCCGAGCCGCGCGCGACCAACGACCGCGCCACGTGCTCGTAGCGGCCGATGTGCTCGCCGTAGCCGTGCACGAGCACGACGAGGCGGGCGGCGTCGCCGGCGGGCCACCGACGAACCTGGACCCGCCCGATTGTCGTAGTCGCGTCGCTCACTGCCGCGATCCTAAGGGCTGCGGACCGACCGGCCGCCAAGTGCCCGCGACGGCTGGGAACCTTCACTGGATGAGCGACGCCAAGAACCTTGTCGCGCGGGTGGCGGAAGCCGGCCACGGGCCGGAGGAGATCGAGCGTGCCGCCGCCGAGGGCCGGCTTCCGGGGTTGGCCGTGCAGTCCGCGCTGGGCGGAGGGGCGGCCGAGTTCACGCTAAGCGACGTCGCTCGGTCCTCCGGGCTGGCGACGGCGTTCGTCCGTGAGCTGATGCAGGCGCTCGGGCGCCCCAATCCGGGGCGGGGCGAGCGCGCGTTCTCGCAGGAGGACGTCGATCTCGCGAGGCTGATCAGCGGCTTCGTCGACGCGGGCCTTCCGCGACGCGAGCTCCTCGAGGTCCTGCGCGTCCTCAGCCGGGGGATGGCGCAGACGGCCGACGCCACACGGCGCCTCGTCGGCAACGCGTTGCTCGAGCGCGGCGTCTCACAGGACGAGGTTGCGCTGCGCTACATCGATGCCGCCGAGCGGCTGGTGCCGGCGGTGACCGAGGTGCTCCGGCTGCAGCTGCGGGCCCACCTGCGCACGGGCATCAGCCAGAAGCTGGTGTCGGACGCCGAGCGGGGCACCGGCCGGCTCAACGAGAGCCGCGACGTTGCCGTGGCCTTCGCCGACCTCGTCGGCTACACCCGCCTCGGCGGACAGTTGCCCCCCGAGGACGTCGGCCGCATCGCCGGCCGTCTGGCCGAGCTGGCCGCCGACACGGTCCGCCGCCCGGTCATGCTGGTCAAGCTGATCGGCGACGCGGCGATGTTCGTCTCAGACGATGCGGACGCGCTCGTGGCGGTGGTCGAACGGCTCACGGAGCGGATCGCCGCGGAGGGCCCGGACTTTCCCGGCGTGCGCGCCGGGATCGCGTTCGGCCCGGCGACGACTCGCGGCGGCGACTGGTTCGGCGCAACGGTCAACCTCGCCAGCCGCGTCGCCGGGTTGGCCAAGCCCGGACAGATCCTCGCCACCGAGGAGGTCGAGCAGCGCGCGACCGGCGTGACCTGGGCGCGACGCCGGCGGCGGCGGAAGGTCAAGGGCATCGACGAACGCGTGCGGCTCTACGCCGTCGTGCCGACGGGCTGAACCTGGGATCGCTAGCGCAGCTTGGCGGTGTACTTGACCTTGGGGGTCTTGCAGCCGTCGACAGTGATCTGGTACGTGCCCTTGAACTTGGTGGCTGAGCTGAACTTGCCTTCGAAGTAGAGCTTGGCGGGCACGTTCTTCTGCTTCGTGGGGCTGAACCACTTGATCTTGCCGTTGAACTTGAACTTGCCGCTCTTGATCTTGACCTGGCCCTTCTTCGGGCCGCCCTCCTGGGTGCCCGTGCACTTGTGGCCGACCATCGGGTTGTCGGCCTTCCGGACATACCCGAGGTAAAGGGAATCGAATGACTTCCCGCCCGTGGCGACGCTCGCGAAGCTTTCGCCCGCGTAGGCGTTGCCGCTGAGCGTGAAGTCGTAGAAGCCCGCCTTGGGCTTAGGCGCTTTCGCCACGGCGGGAGCTGCCAGCGCGGCGAGCAGGCACATGGCTGGGACGAGTCGGGCGGCGAGTCCTAGTGACATCGGTCCTCCGTTCAGGGGTTGCGCCCAGCCTAGGTGTGATCTAGTCGTTTCGCTACTCCGACAGCCCCACCGCTTTGAGCGCGGGCTCCCGATTGGCGTAGACCGTCACGAAGGCGATCAGATCGTCCCGCAGGCGGAACACTTGGTAGACGCGCAGCTGGGCGTTAACGCCCGCTTTCGAGCGACCCTCGATGTCGGTGATCGCCAGGACGCCGCCGGGCGCATCCATGATCTCGGCGGGGGTGTACGTGAGCTCATCCCAAAGCTCCGGGATCTGCTCGAAGTAGCGCGCCACTCCCGAGCGTCCGTGATAGCTGGCGGCACCCGGTACCTCGGCAAGCTCCTCGAGGACGCAGTCCGGATGCCACAGCGACAGGAACGGGTGGTCGTCCGGGATCCCTCCTTCCCACAGAACGCCCTGGCTCTCCGCTCCGTACTCGAACAGCCGCCGCACGATCTCGACGTTTTCCTGCGACATCGCCCGGCGAGTATCCCTCAGTCTGAAAACTCCTCAACGTCGGGACCCGGCCGGTCCTATCCGACCCGCCTACCGCGTCAGCCCCACGGCTTTCAGGGCTTCGGCGCGATCCCAGTAGCTCACGTAGCGCAGGACCTTGCCGTCGCTGAGCGTGAACAGGTCACCGAACTCGCGCTCGAAGGGCAGACCGCTTGTCTTCCCCCGGGCGGTCTGCCGGGAGAGCACCAACACCCGGTCTTCGCCGAGATCGATGATCCGCTCGGCCTCGATACGCAGATCCGCCAGTGCGTCCAGGTAACTGGCCATGGCGACCTGCAGCCCTTCAATCCCCCGCCAGTTCCCGTTGATGCCCGGGAGCTCGGATCCGATCCGCGAATGCTCGATCTCCGCGTCAAAGAAGTCCGCGGTGCGAAGGAGGTCACCGCGTTCCCAGTCGGCGTAGAGGCGGCGCACGATCTCGACGTTCTCCTGCGACATCGTCTAGTCGCGCAGCTTCAACGGCTTCGAGGGCCTCTTCCCAGGAGGGGAAGAAGCGGGTCCTGCCGATCTTGCCGCCGCGGAAGTCCCACGCGACCGTTCCGATTGGTTGGCGGACCGGCACGTCGGAGCCCCTGATGAGCCCAGAGATCTCGCCGAGCCCGACGACCTTGTCGCCGTATTCGCGAAGCTCGTGAGTGGCGACGGTGTACTCATCGAAGCTCTCGTTCCAGCCCCGCATCACGTCGCGGATTCCGTCGTGGCCGTGAAACCCGCTGGCGCTGTCAGGCGCATCCGGAAATGGGTACCAGACAACGTCCTCTGGATAGAACTCCAACAGGGCCTCGACTCCCCCCGAATTCCAAGCGTCACCCGCCCTGCGCACAAGCTCCATGTTCTCTTGCGACATCGCGCGCCGAGTATCCCCGGCGCACACCCCGACCGCTAGGGGCCGGGGAGAACATGGTCCACGCGTCGCAAAGTGCGAGTATCCGCGCATCCGATAGGAGGTATTGCCTGATGGCAGATCCCAAGCGCGTCGTCGAACGGCATGTCGAGACGTTCAACGCACGGGACGCGGACGCCAGTCCGTGGAGCGAGGACGCCGACTTCGTCGCACCGAACGCGTCGATGCACGGCCGCGAGGAGGTCCTGGGCTTCTTCGGTGTGTTCTGGGACGCGTTTCCGGACGGGCGTCTTGAGACGTCGGGCCTTCTCGCCGAAGGATCCGTCGTCGCCGCCGAGGGCCGGTTCATCGGCACGCACACCGGTGTCATGCGCACGCCGGCAGGGGACGTCGCGGCCACGGGACGGCAGGTCGACTTCCGCTGGATGTCGAGTTACCAGGTTCGCGGCGATGAGCTGACCTCGGAACATCTCTACTTCGATCAGTCCGAGCTGCTCGGCCAGCTCGGACTGATGCCGGCGACCTGACCATGCAATGCCCCCGGCAGGACTCGAACCTGCGACCCGCTGCTGGGCGCCCCTCAGGTCGCCTGCCGCATTCCTGAGCGGGCCGCGCCGGGGACGTTTGGGCCAGGATCGGGCCACAGGTAGCCCTAGCTAGTCGGGCGGTCGTGACCGGGGCGACGGGGACGGGCTACTCCGACAGCCCCACGGCTTCGAGGGCCGCTTTTTGCGATCCGTAGAACATCATGCGGCGCAGCAGTCCGTTGCGGAATTCGAAGACCCAGCCCGTCCGCTCAGCCATCTCGACGCCGCTCTCCCTGGCCCGAAAGCTGAGTCCACCGAGGGCAAGCACGCGGTCGTCTCCCACCGCGCGTGTCTCGTCGAGCCACGGGTCGAGACGTTCGAAGTTCTCCTCGATGTCGGCGAGCCAGGCACGCAGACCGTCGTGACCTCGGTAGGGCTCGCCGCTGAGACCACCGAACCGCGAATAGAGCTCGATATCTGGAGCGGAGATGCTGATGAGAAAGTCGAGCAAGCCGTCATCGTCGCCGGCTCCCCATCGAGCCACCGCCCGGCGCACGACCTCCACGTTCTCCTGCGTCATCGGCTACTCCGACAGCCCTACGGCTTCGAGGGCCTGCGCACGGTCGTCGCCGGTCCAGACTTCGATTCGGGTCACCTTGCCGTAATCGAGCGTGTAGACGTACGCGGTGCGCTGCTCAACCGTGGCACCGCTGTGACGGCCGTGTCCGTGGTGGCTTGCAACGACAAACACGCGGTCACCGCAATCGCGCGATTCTTCGATGTCGAAGCGGTAATCCGGACCGAACTGCCGGAACCAGTCGCCGAACCACTCTCCGACCGCCGCCCTGCCGGTCGGTGTGTGCTGAATGCGGCGAAGTCGCCGTGCAGGACAAGGGTCAGGTCGTCTGCCCAGGTGTCCATCACGCCTGCGAAGTCCCGCGCGTTCGTACGTTCGAACTGCTTGACCACAAGCTCCACGTTCTCCTGCGACATCGGCTACTCCGACAGCCCGGCGGCTTCGAGGGCCTGCTCGCGGCTGAAGAACATCTCGAGCCGCGCCAGCTTTCCGTCGCGGAGGTGCTGCACGTAGAACACGTTGAAGTCCATCTCGATCCCGCTCTCCCGTCCGTGTCCCCGGTGGCGGGTCGTGCTGATGTACACGTCGGCCCCCGCGTCGAGAACCTCCACGAGCTCCATCCGGAAGTCCTCCCATTGGCGTCGGCCAGTCCGCCATCGCCTCGCGCATTGCCGTCGGCCCGACGTAGCTCTTGGAATCCGGAACCTCCGGCGGCTGAACCATCACCACGTCGGGGGCCATGAACTCCTCGAACGCGTCCAGGTCCCCAGCAAGCACCAGATCGAATCCCGCCTCGATGAGCTCGACACCCTCCTGCGACATCGCCCGCCGAGTATCCCGCCAAGCAATGCCCTGGCTAGGCGCCCGCCGCGGGCAGGAACACGTGCTCGGCGTCGCCTGGCGAGATGACGATGAGCCCGCGCACCGGGGTGTCACCGGAGTTCCGGACTGTGTGGGCTGTCCCCCGCGGTACGAACACGAGACTGCCCGCGGTAACCGTGAGTTCGCGCTCGCCGAGCACGAAGGTGGCGTTTCCTTCCGCAAGGTAGAACGCCTCGTCGGTGTGGGGATGCACGTGAAGGGGGGTGCGTGGGTTCAGCCCGGCGGTAACGTCCCGGCACCGGCAACGTAGGACTGATCCGTCTCTGCCGGGCCGAAGTGGACTGGCTCCGGCGTTTCGGAGGGGAGGATCACGGTGCAACCGCTGATCGTCTCCACGGGATGGCGAATCTACGTCTCCGTTCGCTCCCCGGGTGGGCGGAACCCGAGAAGCCATGTGCGAACGGGACTGGCCGCCACGCGGATCCAGGGGAATCTGACATGCCCCCGGCAGGACTCGAACCTGCGACCCGCTGCTTAGAAGGCAGCCGCTCTATCCAGCTGAGCTACGGGGGCCTGTGGGAAGGGTACGGCGGCGACCCGGCATCTCCTATGCTCGGGCGCCTTGCCCGAGGAAGCGCCAATGCGCCGGACGGATGAGGGGCTCGTGCCGGAGACGGACGGCTGGTTCGTCCTCAACGCGGCCGAGGCGCGCTGGTTCGACGACGGGCCGTTCGGGCACTTCACCCCGTTCGCGGGCGACGTGCGCTTCCCGCGTGCCGGCATCAGCATCGCCGTGCTCCAGCCGGGGCAGCCGAACTGCCTCTACCACCGCGAGGTGGACGAGCAGGAGGACTTCCTGGTGCTCTCGGGTGAGTGCCTGCTGCTCGTGGAGGGCGAGGAGCGCCCGCTCAGGGCATGGGACTTCGTGCACTGCCCGCCCGGCACCGAGCACGTGTTCGTGGGCGCCGGCGACGGGCCGTGCGTGCTCCTGCTCGTGGGCACGCGGACCCCGGGCGCCGGGATCGTCTATCCGCGGTCGGCGCTGGCGGACCGCCACGGCGCCGGGGTGGACGAGGAGACCGATTCGGCAGAGAAGGCGTACGAAGCCTTCCCAGAGACGAAGCCCACCGGCTACCGCAGGGGCTGGCTGCCGGGGGCTTAGCCGGGAGTTCAGTCGGGGCGGCCGGATTTGAACCGGCGATCTCCTCTCCCCAAAAGAGGCGCGGTACCAGGCTTCGCTACGCCCCGTCGGCGCGAGTTTAGACGCGCCGACGGGGGTAGCTCCTATGCATGTGTCCCGAAAGGGTCCGCGGGTCGCGGCGACCAGGCCGGCTGCACTCAGAGAGGCGGCGATCTTCTCAGGACTTTTTGCGCAATGCAACCCTGCGGGCTCGCTAGGGTGCCGCCTTCATGGCCGACGTTCAACCGCTTCAGACACTCCGCTACGAGCCCCCCGGCGGGGCCGCTCGAGGACGTGATCGCGCCGCCCTACGACGTGATCGACGACGAGCTGCGCGCCCGGCTCGTGGCCCGCAGCAGCCACAACGTGGTGGAGATCGACCTTCCGCGATCCAACGGCGGCGACCCCTACGAGCACGCCGCCGAGACGATGTCCTCCTGGCGCTGGGCCGGGGTGCTCGTGCGCGAGGACGAGCCCGCGATCTGGGTGCTCCGGCAGGAGTACACGGGACCCGACGGTCGCGACGCTCGTGCGCAGCGGCCTCCTCGCGCGCGTGCGCGTGGAGGACTACGGGGCGGGTCGCATCCGGCCCCACGAGCGCACGCATCCAGGACCGAAGGAGGACCGGCTGCGGCTCACGCGGGCCACGCGCACCAACCTCTCCCCCATCTTCAGCCTCTTCCCCGACCCCGACGGCGAGGCCGACCGCATCCTCCGAGCGGCGATGGAGGGTGAGCCCTTCGCCTCCGCCGCCGATCACGAGGACACCCGCAACACGCTCTGGCGCCTGGCCGAGCCCGACGCCGTGGCCTCGCTCCAGGGAGCGCTCGCCGACGCCGAGCTCCTGATCGCCGACGGCCACCACCGCTACGAGACCGCGCGGGTGTACGCCGACGAGATCGGCGGTGAGGGCGAGCACCGCTACGTGCTCATGCTGCTCTGCTCGCTCTCGGACCCCGGCCTGACGGTGTTCCCCACCCATCGCCTGCTCACCGGGCTGAAGGACGACCCGGCCAAGCAGCAGGCCATCCGCGAGGTGCTCACGCGGGACTTCGACGTCGAGGAGCTCGGCTCGGCCGAGGAGCTCGAGGCGCCCGCGGGCGAGCGCGTGGCCTTCGGGTACATGGACAGCTTTCACAAGAAGCCGTACCGGGTGACCCTCAAGGACCAGGCGATCGCCGATCGCGCCCTCGAGGGCATGCCCGGCCCCTACCGCCGGCTCGACACCGCCGTGCTGGAGGCGCTGGTGCTGAAGGGGGCGCTCGGGATGTCGGAGGACGACATCTCCCACCTGCGCGGGCTCGACTATTCGAAGAACCTGGAGGACGCGATCGAGGCCGTGGAGTCGGGGCGCGCCGACGCCGGCTTCTTCATGCGAGCGACCCCCGTGGATCAGGTTCGCGAGGTGGCCGAGGCGGGCGAATCGATGCCCCCAAAGTCCACCTATTTCTTCCCAAAGGTGCCCACCGGGCTGGTCTTCAGCCCCCTCGACTAACGCCAGGGGTCGGCTGATTTCCGGAGGCTGAGGGCCCAAAATGGAGCCCGATAAGGGACCGCTGAGCGGGCTCCGGCGGCAGACGTTCTTGCCCGTGCAACGGCTTTTCCCTGCTTACGTGCAGGTTCGGTCAGCGGAATTTGCGCGGAAGCTGATGGTGGGTTAGAACACGTCTGCATGGCTCGGACTCTTCCGAAGCCGGACGCGGTTCCGCGCCCGGCTCATCTGGTGGCGCGCGAGGGCGGACTCGCCCTGGTGGCCGAGGCGCTCGACGAAGCTCATACGCACGGCTCGCTCCTCCTCTTCGAGGGGGCCGCGGGCATCGGAAAATCGCGGCTCCTGGCCGAGGTCGGCCGGGTCGCGCAGGGCCTCGGAGCCTGCACGCTCCGAGCGCGAGGCGGAGAGCTCGAGGTGGGGTTCCCCTTCGGCGTTGCCCGCCAGCTCTTCGAGCCCCGCCTGGCGGGACCGGACCCGCTGCGCCGCGCCGAGCTCCTGGCCGCGGCCGGTGCCGCCGCGCCCCTCCTCACCGGGGGCCGAGGACCTGCGCGGCGGAGGGCGGCGCCGTGCTCCACGGTCTCGCACGCCTCGTGCGCCGCCTATCCGACGATCAGGTCGTGCTGGTGGAGGTGGACGACCTCCAGTGGGTGGACCGCGAGTCGCTCGAGCTCCTCGTGTACCTCTCGCAGCGGCTCGAGGATCTCCCTCTGGTCATCGCCTGCACGCGCACGAGTGGGGAGCCGGGCCCCAACGCCCATCTGGCCGACCGCATCGAGTCCGGCCCCCTCGCGCGTGTGGAGGTGCTCGCCCCGCTCGACGAGGACGGCGTGGAGGAGATCGCCGTGGTCGAGGGCTTCGCGGACGCCTCCCGGAGTTCGTCGAGGCCGTGATCGCATCCTCGGGCGGCGTGCCCTTCCTGGTGAAGGGAGTGCTGGCCTCAGCTCGAGCCGCGGGTCTCGACGGGGCCGACGCCGAGCGCGTGGGCAGCCTCGCCTCGGAGCCTGTCTGGCGCGCCACCACCCTGCGACTCGAGCGGCTGCCCGAGGGCGCGCGTGCCCTCGCCCACGCCGTCGCCGTCCTCGGGCGCGACGCCACCGCGGCACGTGCCGCCTCGGTGGCCGGCGTGGACCACTTCACCGGCCTGGAGGCGGCGGACACGCTACGGCGGGCGGAGATCCTCGGCTCGTCTCAGTCCACCCTGCGCTTCCGGCACGGAATCGTGAAGGAGTCGATCTACGCCGGGCTGCCGCCCAGGGACCGCGCCCGCGCCCACGTGCGCGCCGCCCGCGTCCTGAGCGACGAGGGGGGCGCCGCCGAGCCCACGGCCGAGCACCTGCTCCAGGCCCAGCGGATCGGCGAGCCCTGGGCCATCCGCGTCCTGCGCGAGGCGGGCCGCTCGGCCCTGGCCGGTGGGCGCACGGAGCGCGGCATCGGCTACCTGCGCCGGGCGCTCGACGAGGAGCCGACGCGGCCGGAGCGAGCCGAGCTCCTGGCCGAGCTGGGCGAGGCCGAGGCCGCATCGGCGATCCGGCAGGGGCAACGCGGCTGGCGCTGGCCGCGGAGAGCTCGCAGTCGGGCCACGCCCGTGCCCAGACCCTGGAGCGGCTCGGCGGAGCGCTCTGGCTGCTTGGGACAGGAGACCGCCGCCGCGGAGGCCTTCGAGCGAGGGCTGGCTCAGGCCGAGAGCGGTGACGAGCCGCGGATCGCGCGCATGCAGGCGGGACTTCTGATGGCGAGCCGCTTCCACCCCGGAGCTGCGGGATCGGGCGATGAAGCGACTCGACCCGATGCTGCGCGAGCCCGGGTTCGGGCGCCCGCGCGAGCCCGGAGTGCTGGCCTGCCTGGCCTACGAGCGCGCCCTGGCGGGTCGCCGGAGCGCGCGGGTCTCGGAGCTGGCGGAGCGGGCGCTCGAGGGTGGGGCGCTGGCCGACCCGCACGCCCTGCCCGGGCCCGAGTGCTTCGCGGCCTGCTGCGCCCTCGTGTGGGCCGACTCGCTGTCCACCGCCGAGATCGCGCTCACGCTGGCGCTCGAGTCCGCGGGCCGGCGCGGTCACACCGGAGCGGCGGCGGCCGCATCCGCGCTTCCGCGCCTGGGCCGTGCTTCAGCGCGGCCGGCTCTCCCACGCGGCCGCCGACGCCCTCGACTCGAGTGGCGCCGAGGGCGACGGCCCCACGGCGGCGGTGCCCTCGGCGGCGATGATCCTGGCCGAGGTGGACATGGAGCAGGGCCGGCTCGAGGAGGCGGCGCTTCTCCTCGAGGATCCCGCCCAGCGGACCTCGTGGGAGGACGGTCCCCGCCACGCCTTCCACCTCGCCGCCCGCGGGCGGCTCCACTTCCTGCGCGGCGAGCACGAGCCGGCGCTCGAGGACCTCGTGGAATGCGGCCGCAGGCTCGAGTCGCTCGGCATCCACAACCCGTCGGTGCTTCCGTGGCGCTCCCGCGCGGCGATGGCCGCCGCGGCCGGGCATGACCGCGCCCGGGCCATGAGCCTGGCCACCGCGGAGGTGTCCCTGGCCCGCACCTTCGGCGCCCCGCGCGCCGCTGGGCGTGGCGCTTCGCGCCGCGGCGCTCGTGGGCCCTGCCGGAGGACCGGCTCGCGCGGCCTGCGCGAGGCCACCGAGTGCCTGGAGCGCTCAGCCGGCGCGCTCGACCGTGCACGGGCGTTGATCGACCTGGGGGGCGAGCTTCGCCGCGGCGGACAGCGCCGGGAGGCGCGCGAGCGGCTGCGGGTGGGCCTGGACCTGGCCCACCGGTGCGAGGCCTCGGTGCTGGCGGCCCACGCACACGAGGAGCTGGTGGCCGCCGGCGCGCGGCCGCGCCGCGAGCGCCTCAGCGGCTCCGAGGCGCTGACCCCGCGCGAGCGGCAGGTGGCCCAGCTCGCCGCCCGCGGCGTGCGCAACCGCGCGATCGCCCAGCGGCTCTTCATCACCCAGAAGACCGTGGAGTGGCACCTGGGCAACGCGTTCCGCAAGCTGGAGCTGCACTCGCGCGACTCGCTGATCGGCGCGCTCGGCGAGCCCGACCAGCTCGAACAGGTCAGCTGAGCCGAGCCCGGACGCAACGGGGGCCCGCCTGAGCGGGCCCCCGGCGCTGGCTGAACCTCGTCCTAGGGGACGAGGGCGACTCTGGCTGACCGCGCCTTGGCGGACACCGGAGCTTGACCGTGCGGTTCGTACGAACCGCTTGGTCCAGTGCCCAGCTTGCGTCCTCGCTTGCCGAGCACCTTCGCCCTCAACTTCGCCTTACCGGCGACGTTGCTCTTGATCTTCACCACGAGCCGGACCTTCCCGCCCCGCTTGACGAGCCGGGCCGATTGGATCCACTGGTGGTCGACGACGGTCTTGCCGTCCTTGCCGGCGGGACCGGCGACCGTCGGACCCAAGATCGTCGCGATCTCGGTCTTCGTCGGCGGATCCTTCGAGACCACCACGGCAGGCGGACCGGGGATGGCAACGTCGATGCTGCGGAGCAGACCCTCGGGGTCGAAGTCCGCAATCGTGTTGATCACCTCCGGATCGCTGTTGAGGATCTCGACCGCGGCCCGGCCGTTCGCGTCCGTGTACTGGCACACGTCCGCGGTGCCCTTGCCCGGAGCCTCGGTCCCACCGATGAACAGGGTCGGGGTCAGCTGGCCGGAGTACCCGAAGGCACCGTCGGCCTTGCTGTCGATGTTGAAGCAGACGCGCTCGTGCACGAACGGCTTGCCGTCAACGTCGATTGCCTGCGCCACCACGATCCGCGACGTTCGCGTTCGCCTCGCCCGGGACCCTTCGGGTAGATGGCCAGGTTCTTGGTGAACAGCGAATGCACTTCCTTGCCCAACGGAGCCGACACCTTCGGCGTATCGCTGACCGCCTGGTACGGGTACCGCGCCGTGGCGGTGATGCTCGACGTGCCGAGGAGCATCCACGTCCTCGAGGTCGCATCCGCCGTTGGCGTTCCGGATCTCCGAGCGCGTCGTAGTACGCGCCCGTGCCCGGGTTGTACTCGACCTGCGCCTCGCCGTGCTCGTCCGTGTAGACGGCCACGACCTGCGGCCCGGACGGGGTCTGGCGATACACCGGCGCCTCATCCTTGCGGCGGAGGCACGTGGTGTTCACCGGCACGGCGGTCCGCAGCACCTCCGCGAACGACCAGTAGTTGTACAGGCCGTCAACCAGGAACCCGCGGAAGTTGTTCCCCTGGGCCGGGCCGTCGATGCCCGACGAAAGCGGGCCGCGCGACGTTGACGGGATGTACGTGTCGTAGAACGGCGCGTAGTAGTTGTGCGCCGTGGCGGTGCCGGTCGTGTTGCGGCTGTACACCGCGGACTTGTCGGCCGGCTCCAGCGAGCCCACGCCACCGAGGTCCGAACCGCCCTTGTTCGCCGCGATCGCCACGTCAACCCGTGCTGCGGGCATCGGAGCGTCGCCGGCGTTCAGGCGGCCGTCGCTGAGGAGCGTGTTGAGTGCAGCGGATCGAACGGGCCGATCACGGGCGCCGCGGCGAAGTCGCCGAAGACGCGCGAGAAGGGACCACGGTCGGTGCTGGGCGTGTTGCAGTTGTCCACCGCGTCCTGAGTCGTCGGAGCCACACCGGTGGTGCAGTAACCCGCCACGTGGGGCTCGTACTTCGTCAGGTCGTCATGGATGTCCCAGCGCGCCGCATTGTTGTCCGGATTGGAATCCGAATCGTCGGCGAGCGCGCCGGCCAGAGTCGGCCACGCGTCCGGCAGGGTGAACGAGCCACCGGCGCCGAGCGGGTGCGGGAACGTACCGGACACCTTCACCTGGATGCGGCCGTTGTTCTCGCCCGCGTCGAAGTTGCCGTTCCCGAGCGGATCACCGAGCGTCGGGTCACCGGTGGGATCGCTGACGCCCACCTCATCGATGGCCGGCTTGTTCAGGCTCATCCAGATCGAGAGGAACTGGTGCTTGAGGATCGGCGTGCCCGTCATCTTCGACCACCAGCTTGATCCGAGCCAGTCCGGGATCGAGCGTCACGACGTCAGCCGCGACACAGTTCTCGAAGCCCTTGATGGTCGAGGTCTCGACCTGCGGCTGGATGCCGGGGCCGGTCCACTCCTCGACGATCCAGTCCACGCTTACGGGGGTCTCGCCTCCCAGAGCTGGATCGCACTTCACGAGCCGAACCTGCTCTCCTCGCCAGGCGAGGTAGGGGATGTTCGTTGTCTGTGGGTCTTGGGGCGCGGCCGCAGCGGGTCCTGCCGCCAGCGCCGAGCCCAGGACACACGCAAAGAACGCGAGACTCAGTCTGAGCCTCCCGAACTGACGCATGGGCCAACCTCCTGAATTCGTAAATCGCGCCCACCCCGCTGGCGGGACCGCTCAGTTAAAGCGAACGTAAGCCCGCGCGGGCCAAACCGCGCCGGGGCGGTCCACCGGTCTTCGACACCCGGGACCCTGGGTCTGCACAACTTGATCCCCGGGTATTTGGCCTGGCCACCCCGGGTTTTTCTTCGGCCGGGGGCGGCGGGCGCGTAGCATCACCAGCCGTGGTCAAGATCTACACGCGCAAGGGCGACGACGGCACCACCGGGCTCTGGTACGGAGGGCGGGTGCCGAAGCACGACGGCCGGCCCGAGGCCTACGGGTCGATCGACGAGGCCGCGTCCGCGCTCGGCGTCTGCCGGGCGGCCGCCGAGCGCGGCGGCGAGCTCTACGCGGACATCCTCCGGATGCAGAACGAGCTGTTCGTGGCCGGCGCCGAGCTGGCCACGGCGCCCGAGGCCGCCGACCGCCTGGAGGACGGGGTCTCGCGGGTCACCGCCGAGATGGTGGAGCGCCTCGAGGGCGACATCGACCGCTACATGGACCGGGTCGACCTGCCGCCCAAGTTCGTGATCCCCGGCGGCACCGAGCTCTCCGCCCTGCTGGACGTGGCCCGCACCGCCGTGCGCCGGGCCGAGCGGCGGGTCAGCGCCCTCCACTACGCCGGCGAGCTTGGCCGATGACGTGGTCGGTGAGATACCTGAACCGGCTCTCCGACGCCGTGTACGCCATGGCGCGCTTCGCGGACGAGCCCGAACCCGAGCTTTTCGAGGGGAGAGGATGAAGGCCACCGCGGTCCGGCAGGCGACGGAAGCCTCAAGCACGACCTGAAGGTTCGCGATCATCGGCTGCTGGCCGACGAGCCGCGCGAGAACGGTGGCGACGACAGCGCGCCGAGCCCCCAGGAGCTCCTGGCCGCCAGCCTCGCCTCCTGCACCGCGATCACGATCGAGATGTACGCGCGCCGCAAGGGCTGGGACGTGGGCGACGTGGAGGTGGACGTGAACTACGAGCCGGCGCAGCGCGGCTCGCCCACCCGCTTCAGCATGGAGGTGCGCCTGCCCAAGGAGCTGCCGGAGGAGCAGCAGCAGCGGCTGCTCCAGATCGCCGCGAAGTGCCCGGTGCACCGCACCCTCGAGGGCGAGATCATGTTCGACGAGCGCGTCACCGGGTATAGGCCTGAGGGCGGAGCGAGCCCGTCGGTGAGCGGCCGCACCTGCGATCGGTCACCGGCGCCAGCCTCCTCCATCGTCCGAAAGGCCGCAGCCGATGCTCGTACACCGGGCGCCCCAGCTTCGTCGCCTGGAGCGTGCTCACCTCGCATCCCCGGGCCCGGCCGTCGGCCAGCGCGTGCCGCATCAGACTCGACACGATGCCCGGCCCCGGGCCGGCCGGGTCGCCGCCACCCACCAGATGCTGCAGTCGCCGTCGTGGTCCTGGCTCACCACGGAGGCCACCGCGCGCCCGTCCAGCGTCCCGACGTAGTTGAACCGGGGATCCGCGTCGCCGTCCCCGATGATGCGCTGGAACGCGTCGCCGGTGCCGTAGGCCAGGTCGTTGATCGCACCGATGTCCCCGAGCGCGGCGAAGGGTCGGGCGCAGGATCGCCGGGCCGCGGCGGCCTCCACGTCCGTCGAGCTGGGCGATCATCGCCGTCGGGGTGGCGTCCAGCACGTGCCCGGCGCCGGCCAGCGCACTTCGTGCCCGCTCGTGGTGCTCGGGCACCCACACGGTCCAGGCCAGCACTCCGGCCGCCTCGTAGGCCTCCGCGAGCTGCGGGAGCGCGGCGATCAGAGCGTCCTCGGTGCGGTAGAGCACCGAGTTCGGAGGGAGCGCTCGGGCACCGCCGGGGTGACTCCCCGCGAGCACGCCGTCGAGCTCGAGGCAGCGGCCCTCGCGAGGCGGACGGGACCGCGCGAAGAGCGACCCACATGCTCTCGAGCATGCGCTCCCACAGGCCCCCGTCGGCTCATCACGGGCGGATAATAGGACGGTGGTGGACGCGGACTCGCTCCGGGAGCGGCTGATGACGGCGGAGGAGGCGGCCGAGCTGGACGCGCCCGGGAGCAAGGACGCGGCGGTGCTCGTCCCGCTCTCGCCGACCCGCGGTGCTGTCGCTGTCTTCACCGAGCGGCGCGCGGACCTCCGGCGTCACGCGGGCGAGATCTCGTTCCCCGGCGGGCGCCCGGACCATCCCGACGAGGACCTGCTCGACACCGCCCTGCGCGAGGCGGAGGAGGAGATCGGCCTCGAGCCGCGATCGCGTGGAGGTGGTGGGCGCGCTGCCGCCCGTGGGCACGTTCGTCACCGGCTACCGCGTGTTCCCCTTCGTGGGCCTCGATCGCCGCCGGGCCGCGGTGGACGCCCCAGGAGACCGAGGTGGCGCGGTGCTCGAGCTCAGCCTGCCCGACCTGGTGAGCGGGCACGAGATGAAGCGCCTGGTGCGCCGCGGCGTGCCCTTCCGGACCCCCACCTACACGGTGGACGGCCACCTGGTCTGGGGAGCGACCGCGCGGATGGTGCAGTCGCTCCTGGAGCGGCTCGGCCGCTCCTGCTCGAAGCCGCCCTGGATCGGCAGCCGGACCGCTAGACGTCCTTCTCGATCGGGACGGCGACCATGTTGCCCCACTCGGTCCAGGAGCCGTCGTAGTTCTTCACGTCCTGCTCGCCGAGCAGCTCGTGGAGCACGAACCAGGTGTGGGCCGAGCGCTCGCCGATCCGGCAGTAGGCGATGACCGGGCCGCCGTTGATCACGCCCTTGCGAGGTGTAGAGCTCGCGGAGGTCGTCGGCCGACTTGAAGGTGCCGTCCTCCTGGCACCGCCTGCGCCCACGGGACCGATGCGGCGCCCGGGATGTGGCCGGCGCGCTGGGCGCCCTCCTGCTCGTAGCCGGCCATGGCGATCAGCTCGCCCGAGAACTCCTGCGGGCGAGCGGACGTCCACCAGGCGGTGCTCGGTGTCGAGCGCGCTCCAGGACCTCGTCGCGGTGGGCGCGGATCGCGGCGTCGCCCTCCTGGCGGTGAACTTCTGCGCCTCGTAGCGAGGGCACGTCGGAGGTGGTCGGCCGGCCCTCGGCGATCCACTTCTCGCGCGGGCCGTTCACCAGCTTCACGTTGTTGTGGCCGTAGTACTTCAGGTACCAGAACGTGTAGGCGGCGAACCAGTTGTTGCGGTCGCCGTAGAGGACGACGGTGTGGTCGTTCGAGATCCCGCGGCTGCCGAAGAGCTTGCCGAAGTCCTCCGGCGCCGAGGAAGTCGCGCTTGACCTGGTCCTGGAGGTCCTTCTTCCAGTCGAAGCCGATCGCGCCGGGGATGTGGGCCTCGGCGTAGAGCGCCGGGTTCTCGTCGACCTCGACGATGCGGATCGAGTCGTCGCTCAGGTGGTCCTCGACCCACTGGGTGTCGACGAGGACGTCATTGGCGTAGTCGGCCACGTCTCCTCCATTTCCTTGATTAGTCGGGCGCCTTTTAGGTATTTGACTTTCAGACTACTAGGCGGCGTATGCTCCGCAGCCGTGGAGCATGCGCCGCTTCGCCCGGCGCCCCTTACACCGGCCGGGCCGGTGGATCCGCCGACGCGCCGGGCCCGGTCGCGGCCGCTCCTCCCCGGCTCCGGAGACGGCGCCCGCGCAGGCCCTCGCGCTCGTCGCTGCTCGGCGGCCGCTACCGCGCCGAGGCCGCCGCGGCGCATCGGGCTTGTCCGAGCCGAGGAGCTGGCGCGGGCGCTGGCCACCGCGCGCAACCGCGCTGCGGCGCTCGCGTGCGCCCGCTCGAGGGCAGCGGCTGGTGCATGCGCGCGGAGGCGCCACGTCTCCGACCGGCTCGACGGGGCGCTCGACCCCGCGGGCGCGGCGGTCGCTCGACGCGCACCTGGCGCAACTGCCCGCGCTGCGTGGAGCACGAGCGGCGGCTGATCCAGGCCCAGAACGCGCTGGTCGGCCGGTCTCGGCCGCCAGCCGTCCGAGGACATCCGAGCCGGCCGCGCTGACCGTGGTGGAGCCCGTCGAGCCGGCGCGAGCCGGCGGACGCACGCAGTCCCTCGCGGGCATCGTGGCCGCCACGGCCGGTGCTGCTGAGCGATGCGGCGGCGCTGCTGTGCTCGCGGCGATCGCGTTCGCGCTCGTGGCGCTCCTCGGCGCTCTAGCGAAGGATCCGCCACGGCCGCGCGGCATCCCGGCGAGCCACGCGTCGTGGTCGCCGGGGTCCTCCGCGACCACCGCCACCGGCAGGCGCCAGCGCTCGCCGGCCTCGCTCACCAGGCGCTCGCCCCTCGCCAGCGTCGCCGCGCCGACCGTGCCCGCGGCCTCGTAGACGAGCCCGCGCACCGGCGTGTCCACGAGGCGCGCGAGGAAGGTCTCGAGGCGCACGCCGTGGAGGTCCGCCGCGCCGGGCCCGGTGGCGCTGCCCAGCAGCCACGCGACCAGCGTCACGCCCTGGAGCTGCGGTCATCAGCGTGGCCAGCCGGTCGGGATCGGCCACCACCGCCTCGGCCCCCGCCGCCTCGAGTCGGCGCGGCACGCGGCAGGGTCCGGGTGGTGCCGCGCACCGCGAGGCCGTCCGCGGCCAGCGCCTCCGCGAGCGCGCGGCCGCGGCAGCCGCAGCCCACGATCAGGACCCGGGCCATGCGCCGCGCCGCCGGTCAGGAGCCGGACGGCGCCGGCGCAGCTCGTCGCGCCAGCGCTCGTCCTCGGCCACCCGGGCGTGCATGTCGTCCTCGGTGAGCTCCGGGCGGCCCGACTGGCCCGCCGGCGCGCGTTCTGCGCCTCGAGCATCTGGTCCACGTCGTCGAGCTCGAGCTCGGCCTCCAGCTCGGGCGAGCGCGTGGGCTTCCAGTCCACCTGCTCGGCGCCCGAGCCCGGATACCAGCGGCCGAGGGCGAAGAGGATCCCGCCGCCCACGATGAAGGCGAACAGGACGAATACGCCGAACTCGTCCACTCGGGCGAGTCTACGCCGGCGGCGTCCGCGGCGCGCTAGCGCGCAGCGGCGTCGCGCGGAACGGGCACCGGATGATCTCGAAGATCGCGCCGGCGCCCCTCGTAGCGCTGCGACGAGAAGTACATGCGCTTCCGCGCGGGTTGAACGTCGACGCCGGTGAGCTCGGAGCCCGTGTGATCCGGCCCCGTGGCCGTGAGGAAGCGGGCGACCCGCCGGCGCGGGGTGATCAGGCCGATGTCGAGCTCGTCGGTGCCGTTGTCCTCGCACACGTAGAGGTCGCCCGAGCGGGACACGGTGATGTTGTCGACCCCGGTGAGCGGCGGATGGGCGCGTGGCGCGCCGTCGTAGATCACGTCGATGCGGCGCCGGCGGGTGTCGTAGGCGTGCACCCTGTTGTCGGCGGTGGTGGCCACGTAGACGATGCCGCTGTCGAACCAGATGCCCTCGCCGCGGGCGAACGGGTGCGCCCGGGCACCTGCTGGCGCGTGGGAGTGGTCGCGCCGCCGGGTCGGGCACCTCGTGCCAGCGTCACGGCGCCGCTCGGCCGAACGACCGCGATCTCGAGCTTCCCGTGGGCGAGGCTCGGCCAGCGCTGGGGCGTGAAGCGGTAGAGACAGCCGTCGCCCAGGTCCTCGGTGAGGTAGACGCGCCGCCGCGCGGGTCCACGGCGGCGGCCTCGTGCTTGAAGACGCCCATCGCCGGACGGGCCACCGCCGCCGCGTAGCCCTCGGGATCGCACTCCCACACCCGACCGCTGTCGACCTCCTCGCACGAGAGCCAGGTGCCCCACGGCGTCGCCCCGCCCGAGCAGTTGACGTTCGTGTCGCCGAGGATCCGGTAGGCGTCGCGGATCGGCGCCGCGGCCGTCGAAGCGGATGGCGCCGGCGCCGCCGCCCGGCCCGCGGGCGCCTCGCAGTTGGACACGCAGGATCCAGCCGCCGTCGCGGCGTCGGGTAGGTGGCCTGCCCGTCGGGGAAGACGTGCCACTCGTAGGTCCGTGCCGCGCACCGGCGGGCTGCGCCCGGGCCACCAGCCGCGAGCTGAAGCCGCTCGGCAGCCGCAGGCCGTGCGCGTCCGGTGCGCCCAGACGGCCCGTAGGGACCGGGCGCGGGCCGCGCCGCCGCGGCCAGCGCCTCGCGCCAGAACTCGCCACCGAAGGCGCAGCGTCCCGGCCGCCGCGGCGCCCGCCTGGAGGAACTCCGGCGCCTCGCTGCACAGGCCCCTTCTACACCAAATTCACACGGCGCTCGACCGTACAGGCGAATCCGCAACAATCCGGCGCGCTTAGCCACGACCACCGGGAGAGCCTTGATCGACTTCGAGCTCACCGACGAGCAGCGCCTGATCCCGAGACCGCGCGCGACTTCACCGACAACGAGATCGTCCCGCGCGCGCGGACAACGACCGCAACGAGCACTTCGACACCGAGCTGGTCCAGAAGATCGCCGACATCGGCTTCCTCGGCGCGATCGTGCCCAAGGAGTACGGCGGCCGCGGGGTGGACTACCGGACCTACGGCGCTGATCGTGGAGCAGGTGGGCCGCGGCTGCTCGGCGATGCGCACCGTGGTGTCGGTGGTGACCTCGCTCGTGTGCTCCTCGATCGTGCGCTGGGGCACCGAGGAGAAAAGAAGGAGTGGCTGCCGCAGCTCTGCTCCGGCGAGGCGCTCGGCTGCTTCGGCCTCACCGAGCCCGACACCGGCTCCGACGCCTCGAACCTGAAGACGCGCGCCGAGAAGATCGACGGC
>CAVYIA010000002.1:0-94498 GCA_963768465.1 uncultured Thermoleophilaceae bacterium
GCGTCACGCGCCGAGCGTAGGTCTCGCCGTCGCCGAGCAGAGCGAGCTCAACCCCGGTGCCCGCGGCCAAGAACCTGAACTTCGTGCCGAGGCCTTCGGGGCAGCACCCTGCTTCTCAACCACCTCCAAGACGTGGCCCCGGATCATCGTCATCGTCGGGATCGAGTGGGTCTGTACCGGCGCCGACTTCGTCGTCATCGTTCACTCCGCCGCCGTCGGTATCCCGCTTTGTCGGGTCGGTGCCAAGGTCAAGCACCTCGTCACCATCTTCAAGGTTGTCCCCGTCGGTATCTCGGTCGTACGGATTGGTTCTTAGGTCGATTTCGCGGCAGTTGTCGAACCGGTCGCCGTCAGAGTCAGGAGGCGAGACACAAACCCGTCGGCGCAGCGCAACCAGGGATTTGGTCGTCCCGAACTGGTTGGGACCGGGGCGGTGCCGTAGATGACCAGGTCGGTTGGTCCGGAGCCGGCTCGCGGCGGCACGATGATCGCTCCTGAGGGATCCCTACGGTTGGCGATGGTGCCCGCTCCCGGGTTGCAGGGGAGGTTCGGGCCGTTGTCCGGCCCTTCGATGACAAAGTCGAAAACTTGCTCGTAGCCCCCGTCAGCCGGGGTGTCGGGCGTCGCCTGGACAACCCACCGGTCGATCTCCCCATCAAAACCGGCAGAGAGACCGATGTTGGACAACTCCTCGGTGCCCCTCCCCGTTCCCGGTCAGTCGCAGGTGACCGGAGGGAGGGGAAGGTCGACACTTCTCTACGCCTGCCTGCCCACGAGGTCGCACCGACGAGCCTGTCGTTACCGGTGGTACGGAGTTCGGTCTTGTCGGCGAAAACGCCGCCGCTGACCACCCTGATGCGATCCATCGTGATGTATCCGACCCACTCTCCGGTACCTGTTGGCGCGGGCAATGGTGGAGCGGGGAACAACAACGACGCATCCCGACAGCGCGATCGCAGCTAGCGTGACACCTGTCGCAGCGGCCGAGCGACGGCCGCGGACACCGCCCAGTCGGCGGAAGCGGCAAGCGGGCGATCGGTCCCACAGAAGATCCTCCGGGGTTGGGGAGAGCAACTCGCGTCCCTGCGTCACTCAGGCCTAGTCGAGCGACCCTCTCAGACTGACTACACAAGAACAATCGCCCAGACCAGCAGCACCGCCATCCCTACAAGGGGACGCCACCTTCGAATGGGCCGCGACGGTAGTGGAGAGACTCTCTCCCGGCGACCCGCACAAGTTGCGCTCCGGCCCCCGGCGAACTAATCGACCGGCTCGGGCTCGACCCGCACCCGAGGCGCTCGACCGCCGGTCGGTAGCCTAGGAGGGTGCGTGGAGGTGCAGGGGACGCTTAAGCGGCTCGTGATCGGGGCCCTGGTGGTGGCTGCGGCCATCGCGGTCGCAGCCAGCGCTGAGAAGTTGGCGAGCGGCCAGCTCTTGTCCTACACGCCGCAGCGCGTGGACCGTTGGCGGCTGTTCGGCTTTCTCGAGCTGTATGTCGACAGGGAGCGGCTTGGCCCGCTCGACGTGCTTAACGGGCTGATTCTTGCCGCCGGCGCGGGAATCGCCCTCTTGACCGCCACGCTGCTCGGCGGGGAGCTCAGGGTACGGCGCTTCTTCTGGCTGCTGGCGCTCGGCTTCAGCTACCTCGCACTCGACGAGCAACTCGGCGCCCACGAGACGATCGGCTTCAACCTCGCTTTCCTCGCCGACCTGCCCGGCGTCCACTCGCCCGAAGACGTCGTCTTCGCCCTCTACGCCATACCGGCGCTGGCGGTGCTGGTGCACTACCGCTCCCTGATCGCGAGCGACCGGGTCGGCTTGCGACTGGTCCTCGCCGGGCTGATGCTCTTCGCTTCGGCCGCGCTGCTCGATGTCGCCGACAGTTTCCTCGACGAGCAGTGGCTCGAGGTGCCCTCCTCGCTGGCGCTCGTGTCTGGATTCACGCTCATCGCGCTTCGCTACCTCAAGCCGGTCCTGCGGCCGACCGACTTCGCCGTGTACCCGTCCGCCGACCTCGCGTCGACGCGCGACGACGTCTTCGAGAGCACACTGCGCTAGCCCGCCCGGGCCCGCTCGGTGGGGTCGAGCGTCGCGCCCTTCCCTCGCCAGCGGTGCTCACGTAGCCGCCTGCTACGTGTTGGTCGATGATCTATCCCCCTCCAGGCGCGCGCCGTTGATGCTCTCCCCGGTCCCCGGCGTGGAATGGAGGTTGGGATCACCCCCACCCGGGGGGTACCGAACGGTCTCGTCCGCAGGTACGGTCATCCAGCGAGAGAGGCCGCGTGTTCCCCAGCGGCGCGTTTCTTTGGCGGGGCCCCGAATGGACGCGGGGCCCCGTTGTTTCTTGGGGGCCGCGCCCGGCCTGAACCAGGGAGCGCTCCCCGGTCCCCGTGGGGCTGTGGTTGTGGGGACCTCCCCACCCTTTGGGTCCCTTGATCCGGGTCGGTGGCGGTGGTAGGCCACGCAGTACAGGGCACTGGACTCGGCCGAAAGGGGTGCCCGATGCGATGCAAATGGATGCTTGGCTCTGTGCCTCGCGGCGGCGGGCACGTTGTCGAGTTCTGGCGGGGCGGCCGGGCAGGTCCCTGCGGGGGACTCGGTGGTCGGGGAGGCTGGCAGGTACCCAGAAAACGGTCGGGTCGACGCCCACAGCGGCCCGAATGGCGAAAACCCGACCGGCTGGCGATCAGCTACGACCGCAGCTTTGGCGGAAGAGTCACGTGTCTGGAGGTAGAGGGCGACACGGCAGTAATTGGTTTCACCGGAGAGATCTACTACGGCCCCCTCGGGACGATCCTCGAAGCAAAACGGCATCGTGCGTGTCGTCGATAACGGGCAGTGGCTCGACTACTTCGAAGCTTTCGTCGACGTGGCGTATCCCATCGGCACCCACCAAGACCTGTGATTCCGGCTCCCACCGACTGCTCGTCGTACCCCGGCGCCTTCGCGGCGCACCCAGCCGGCACGCCCGAAGTGCTCGCGCCCGGCGGCTTGGTGGTCACCGATGCCCCCGTGCCAGCGCCGCCGCCCCCCGCACCCCCCAAGTACTCGGTCGAGCGCGAGACCGATCTGCAATGGGTGCTCGGCCACGGCATCACGCTCGAGCTCACCTGCGAGGCCGCCTGTCGCTTGAAAGCACGCCTGTATCTCGGCGCCAAGCAGGCCCGCAGATACGGGCTCACGAAGGGACGCAAGCCGGTCGCGGTCGCCAAGGCCAACGGCCGCCTGACCAAGGCCGGCGACCTGAGCGTGATCGTCACGTTCAAGCCAAGGATCCGCAAGCGGCTCAGGCAGGCCCGCGCCCTCAGAGTTGTCTCTGAAGACAACGGTCACGGCGGCCGACTACACCCGGACGCGGACCCACCCCGCCGGCTCAAAGCAGCCCAGACTACCTCCGCCCCTAGCCGACGAGTCGAGCGCGGGATACTCGGCGGGCGATGTCGCAGGAGAACGTGGAGATGGTGCGCCGAAGCCTCGAAGGCTGGAACCGTGGCGACTTCGAGGCATGGGTGGATGGCATCCACCCCGAGATCGAATGGTTCTCGGAGGTGGCCATGAGCATGGAGGGCGCGGAAACCGTCTTTCGGGGAACCGATGGGATGCGCAAGTACTGGGACGAGTGGCATTCGATCTGGGATGTGAGGATTTGTGTCTCTGAGCTCCACGACTACGGTGAGACGGTCCTTGTGGTCGCCCAGGTGCGGACGCATGGAGGGGCCAGCGGGATCGATACCGACGTTCCGGTTGCGTACGTGTTCGATTTCGACGGTTCGCTGGTGCGGAGGGCGCGGTCCTATCTCGATCCGCAGCGGGCCTTCGATGCTGTGGCTCCGTCGGAGTAGGCGATGTCGCAGGAGAACGTGGAGATCCTGCGGCGCGGGATCGAGGGACAACGCCGACGCGACCGCAGGCTTCCGATCTCTCGCATCCCGAATGCGAGTGGCGCACCGTCGGCGGAGACAGCGATGCGGAACCCAACCGCGGACACGAGGGGATCAGCGCAGCTACCTGACGAGAGAGGACGGAGAGCTTGGACGGCCTCCACGCCGACGTCAGCGGAGTCCATGGACGCCGGAGACGACCAGGTGTCGTGCCATGGTATCGCTCACGAGGCGAGGGCACGAGGCGAGTCCCGGTTGAACAGCGGATTGCCCTGTCGTCTACACGCTGCGCTGCCGGCAGGGTCGGTACTGGGCGAGGAGTACCGCGACCCCAGCCGAGGCCCTCGAAGCCGTGGGGCTGTCGGAGTAGCCGATGTCGCAGGAGAACGTGGAGATCGTGCGGCGCTGCTTCGATGCATGGAACCGTCGCGATCACGTCGACGCGCTGGAATTTCTGGCTCCTGATGTCGTCTGGAAAGTCGCTCAGGAAGGCCCGGCGTACGGGCCGGATGCTGTCCGGCGCGTCTGGGAACGGTGGGAGGCGGACTGGGAAACGCTCGAGGAAACTCCCAAGGAGTTCGTCGACGCCGGAGACCACGTCCTCGTGACCGTCCACTACAAGGGACGTGGCCGGGGCAGTGGCATCGAGATATCGGACCGCTACTTCCACGTCTACACGTTCCGCGACGGCAAGATTGTCCGCAAGCTTGAAACGGGAGAGCGATCCGAGGCCCTCGAAGCCGTGGGGCTGTCGGAGGAGGATGCCGGGCGGGGCGTGCTGGGTCCTCAGTAAGACTCCACCTAGGCGCGACTCGGGGAACCAATCGCCTCGTCGCGCCGGGAGGAGCGGATACCCCAAAGGCCCCTGCGCCGCCTCACCCGACCTCGGTGGGCTACTCCCGGAGCGCACCGTCCGAAAACAGTTAGATCCGTGCCTGTACAGGCCGGAGGCCAGGGCTGTCCCTAGTCTGAGGGACAGTTGAGTGTGTGAGGGACAGTTGAATACCGAAAGAGACCTCTTGCAATCGGGAGATTGCTCCTGCGAGGGTCTCCCGGTCATTCGTTGGCCGGCCACCGGGGGGCTAGCCCGAACCCTTGGAGGCCTCGTGAAGCGCTCCGTGTTTGCCGTCATCCCGCTGGAGTCCCGCGTGAAGCGGGTCGCATCCGCCGTGTCGGTCGTTGTCCTCGCGTTCGCAGTCTCTAGCTGTGCGGTGGGCGTTCGCAAGCCCGCGACGTACGTCACCGACATCAGCGCCACGCTCAACGGGAATGTCCTATCCGTCGACGGCGGCCCGGGCAGGTACTACATCGAGTACGGGACTACGTTGGCTCGAACCGATAGGACCCCAACCCGCCCGATCACATTCGTGGAGGACGAGATCTACCCGGTGTCCGAGCCGGTCCAGGACCTCACTCCCGGCACGACCTATCACTACGCCGTCTGCGCCGAAGACGAATCGAACGCGGGTGACCCGAAGTGCAGCCGTGACCAGACGTTTACCACTGGGCCGGCAGGTGTCGGCAGGTCCGGGATCGCGGTGACGTCGGAGAATCTCATTCCAAGCTCGGGTCGACATCCGGCTCGAGGGCATTCGCGTCTTTGACTGACACCAACGACGCGAACGAGGACGAGCCCGCATGGTCTTCCCGATGGCAGCAAAATCGTCTTTACGGTCGACGATGTCGCTGGGCCCATCCCGGGCCGCCAAATCTTCGTGATGGACGCCGACGGCAGCGACCCAGAGCCGCTCACCGATGGCAGTAAAGTCGACCGGTGCACCTGCATGGTCGCCAGACGGCACGAAGATCGCCTTCGCGTCCAACCAGGAACCGACGACTACGAGATCTGGGTGATGGACGTTGACGGCACCGATCCGGAGCAGCTGACCGATAGCCCTGGCACCGATCTGGAGCCCTCCTGGGCTCCGGACGGCGAGAGCATCGCCTTCGAGTCCTCGCGCGGGCGCGGGACTGACGACATCTGGGTGGATGGACGCCGACGGTTCGAACCCGAGAAACCTGACCGGGGCCCCCCAGGCCAACCAACATGGGGAATTCCATCCGGCCTGGTCCCCCGATGGCAGGAGGATTGCCTTTGACACCGCGCGGGACGGAATCTCCGACGAGGTGTACGTCATGGACGCCGACGACGGCGGTAACCAAACCAACCTCACCAACTCAATCTTCCAAGACGTCGCTTCCTGCCTGGTCACCGGACGGAAGCCTGATCGTGTTCTCGCGTCGGCGAGAAAGCGGAGACCCCGCCATGAGACACGTACGACCTTATGGTCGTCAGCCCCGACGGCGGAACCCCCAGCCCGCCTGACCGCCGGCAGCCCGACGGAGGAGCGGCCCGCCTGGTCGCCACGGGCCCAGAACCGGAGGCTCAACCCACCGCAAGATAGGCCCGCTACGGACGGCGCTGGGCGACTTCTCATCTCGAACACCGACGTCGCCTAACAAACCCACCCGGTAGCTCATCTGGCGCCTGGCATCCAGCTCCCGCGTGGGGCGGACTTGGGGAGATGGTCACGCTGCCGGCCGGGTCGAAAGGGCTCGGTTCCCGAGTGTCGATGTCGACACCCGGGCCTGGGAGCTAGCCGCTGGATGAGTCGTCCTGGCGCGAGCCCCCAGGCTTCGAGGAGCTGCGCGTTGGCTTCGCGCTGGCGCTCGGTGCGTATGCGTGCGTGCTGGAGCGCCTCGGCCCAGCTACGGCCGGCTGCGTCGGCGACGTACTTCGGCGGCTTCCTTGGCTCCTGATGGTCCTGTCGGTCTTGGTGGTCATCCATCTTGGTACCTCCTGGTCGTTGTCTGCGTTTGCTTGCGCCGTGCGCGCACGGTCTCGATGTGTCTGATCAGCCGTTCGGTGCGCTCAAGAACGCCGTGGTCAGCAAGCCAGGCCTCCATCACGGCGATCTGCTCGGCGAGCGGTAGATCTGGTCTCCGGTACTCCGGCGGCTCGTGGCTGACGGCCTGCCGCACTCCCTCGGCCGAGAAGAGAGCGCCTCGCTGGAGCCAGCTCAGACGCCACGCCAGGTCCTCCGGCTCCTGCTTGGGAGCTGGGGTGGCCAACCTACGTGCCAAGGGCCCTCTCCTCTCGCTGCCAACGCGACCGGGCGGCACGCTGTGCCCTCAAGGCCGGCACGGTCCGGGGCTGGTCGTCGTCGGCCGGAATCTGGATAGCCCCAAGGAGCCGGAGCTGGGCAAGGCGAAGCTGTCTTGCTTCCGCGAGCGCCGGATGCGCCGTCGCCTGGCCGCGCGAGCCTCGGACAACGACGCCGTCCTGGTCAACGGCCCGCTCGAGATCATCAAGCTCGTCAGCGCAGCGACAGGCCCGTTGGAGCAGGTGAAGCTCTCTCGCGTCCAACGCCCAGCCCTCGCCGACCTCGCCAAGAATCTCTCTCCAGAGCGCTCTGCCGGCGCCCCGAAGGCGTCAGGCGGCGCTTGGTCACGTTCCGCTCCGTGTAAACCGAGACGTTTCCGCATTGCGCGGACCCGAGCACCAGAACTCGCCGGTCGCCTTGAACCGAGTGCTTGGGGGGTTCCGCTGGGCCTCGCCGACCGGGGATACTCGGCGGGCGATGTCGCAAGTAAGACTCTCGAGATCGGCGATGGCGGTGTCGCCTTCGATGCGCTGCATTCGGGCTGATACTCGAGGCGCTTCGGGGCGCTGCCCGCCAGGGCCTGCGGTTCACGTCGCTGTCGCGGATCGGAGGGAGCGACCTTCCGTGGGCCATGACGGCGTCCGTGATGGTGGAAGACGGATCCGTGGCGCATCGCGGGACGTCCATCGGGAGGTCGTGGATGCTCGCGGAGTCTGACGGCCTCGGAGCCGTCACCGCTAAAGACGTGGCCGGGCAGCGGGGCACCGTGCCGATCAAGCGGATGCTGTGGCAAGCGTCCACGATGCCGAGACGGCAAGTTGTCCTCGTAGGCCTGCTTCGGCACGCGAGCAGGAGGCCCTCGAAGCCGTGGGGCTGTCGGAGTAGGCAGGAAGGGCGAGACATGGTCGGGGGCTCCTCCGCGCTCGGCGGCCTCCCGCAGCCTGCGGCCACGGGCCTCGACCTCGGCGCGGTGGATCTCGCACGACCACATGCCGGGCTCCACCGAGTACGGGCACGGGCGGAGCAGCGCTTCAGTGACGGCGGCGTGGCAGCGGCCATCGGGCTTGAGCTGGGTCATCCCATTTAAGATACCTAACTGACCGACCGGTCAGTTAGAGAGCAAGAGCTAGGGCACGTCTTCCCGTAACACTTACCGCTATACTTCAGGCATGACCCATCCGAGGACGCGAGAGATGCGGCTCAGGCGCATGGCCGACCGCCAGGGGCTCAAGCTCGTGAAGTCAGGCCGGCGTGATCCACGGGCGCTCGACTTCGGCAAGTCCAGCTCGTGGACCAGGAGAGCGGCGAGATCGTCGCGGGAGCTGGCCGGCTCGGGCGAGCGGACCTCACGCTGGACGACGTGGAGAACTACCTCACGACGGAGAGGACTAGAAGATGGACGAGATCATCAAGACCATCGGCGCGTTCGCCTGGCTCGGGTTCATCGCGCACCTATTTGGCGGCTAAGCAACGAGCAATGAAGTCAACGTCGCTACTTGCCCTTCTTCCCGCAATGCGGACAGTGTTCTGCTTGGTCGTCTTCTTGAAGACCCCTGGAGCTTCTCTGAGGAACTTGGTACGGACCGATGACTTCCATCCCTTTTTGGGATTGCAGCGACGAGGGGTACGCAACACCAACTCTCCCTTCGGTGCCCTTATCGTGAGGCTGAGCTTGAGGAGCGGGTAAACCACGGGGAACTCTCTCGGCGTGACGGCTGGCCAGAAGGTCTTCAGGACTCCGCGCCGGGTGAAGGTCACAGGCCACACCATGTCCTCTGCATTGAACACCTCTGTCCAGTGAATGAACATCAGCAACCCGCCGTTGGGGATTCCCTCGCCCACCGCGTTGTAGGCCGTCACGATTCCGGCCGGAACCAAGTACCAATCAGACTCGAGGGGCGGAATTGGCAGCCAGTTGTAGTTGACCAAGCCTGCGCCCACACGCGACTGCTTCGGGCAATCCTTTCCGCATCACGGCATCGACCCGGCAACGCGCACGGCCGCCGGGGTGGTAGCTCGTGCCCCTGGGCAGCTTCCAGGTGAGGCCGCCAGCTCCTTCGGCTTGTCATCCGGCGCGCCCCGGTTGGCTGATTACCAGGGCGAGCCTTGCGGACGTCCTCATGTTGGGCTTCTTCGCGCTGAACCCCACGTGAGCCATCTGCTTGAACTGCGGGCTCGCTAGCGCCATCGCCGGCATGGCGAACGTCACGACCAGTGCGGCTGAGACTACACAGAACTTCCGGGCCACAGAAAACTCTCCCGGCGAGGGGTGCGGCCACCCTACATCCAAACAGGCCACGATCCTGCCGTTAGGGGAGACCGGGCGTGGCCGCCGGGTTGGTACGCGGCCCTAGCCAGCGTGCTCCCGATCCCCCCGCGCGAGTTGTACAGCGGTCGCGCAGTCTCAGCAGCGCGCGCTGTCTGTGACGAACACGGTCTCGATCTTCACGCGGACCTGCGGGTACTCGTCCTGAAGCAGGGCGCAAGTCTTCTCGCGCCAAGCATCGGGGATGTGGTGGCGATCGCCTTAACGATCACTATCCGATCCCCGTAGGCCTCGACGTACTGGACGCCAGCCCCCAACTCTCCGAGCGCGGCTATGTACTCCTCGCCGTCATCCAGCGGCTTCATCTCAGCCGCCTCGGCTTCGGCCTGCAAGTCCTCGTCGCTCTTGCGCTCAACGCCGACGGCACGACATGCATCTACGGTCTGGACGCTGTCCCCATCCTCGACGAATCCCTCGCAGTAGGTCCGGGCATCCGCACCACAGAGCTTGTTCCCGTTCTCCAAGAAATGATGCACTCGCTTGCGGCAGCGTCTTGCGTCTCGGCACGTTCGGGCGGATCGGCCGAGCCCTGACCACTGCCGCACCCAGAGCCGAGAAGCGCGGCGACTATGAGCGGAGCCGCTAAATGCTTCATTCAGGTTTTATCGACCCGTCGGGCCTGGCCTAAAGGCCCACCAGACCAGGTGGCCGCTGCGGGGGACGCGGAGATGGACCGTGAAGGACAACGAGTTGCCCTCGCTCGACGGCTTCGGCGTTGGTCCAAGGATTGGTCCAGAACGCCCCCGAGAACGACGAAACCCGCTCGCTAGAGCGGGCTCCTGAAGTACCGCCACGGGGATTCGAACCCCGGTTTCCGCCGTGAGAGGGCGGCGTCCTAGTCCCCTAGACGATGGCGGCTCGGCGCGTGATTGTAGCGCCGGGTCTGGGGCGTTCCCGCTACTTTCGGACTATGGCTCTGCGGCCTCGCACCATGCTCCTCGCGGCCTGCTGGGTGGCGGTCGCCTTCCTGGTGCTGGTCGCGTTCGCGTACGGCTCCTCGGGCGCACGCTCGCTCGACGCGCGCGCGCTCCACGGGTTCATCGACCTCCAGTCGCCGGACGAGTACACGCGCATCAACCGCATCGCGACGCTCTGCAACCCGCCGCAGGCCGGGATCATCGCGGCCCTGCTCGCCGCGATCGGGCTGCTCCGCGGCCGGCCGCGGCTCTCCCTGGCGGTGATCGCGCTGCTCGGCGCCACGAGCATCTCGAGCCAGCTGCTCAAGGCGCTGCTGGCCTACCCGCGCTACGACGGCGTCGTGGACGGCGCCCACGTGGATCCGGCCGCGTTCCCGAGCGGTCACGCCACCGCCGCGATGTCGCTCGCACTCGCGGGGCTGCTCGTGGCGCCGCCCCGGGCCAGGCCGCTCGCCGCCGTGCTGGGAGCAGCGTTCGTCATCACGATCTCCTTCGCGATCGTCACCCTCGGCTGGCACTTCCCGAGCGACGTGGCCGGCGGCTTCCTGCTCGCCACCTTCTGGGCGCTGGTGATCGCGGCCGCGCTCCGCTACGCCAACGAGCGCTGGCCGGAGCACGCCGGCCGTACCCGCGTCACCGCCACGCTCCAGCGGGCGGCCGACGGCGCCACCACCCTCGGGATCGCCGCGCTGGCCCTGCTGCTCGTTGCGGGCGTGGTGTTCGTGGGCGTCACGCTCCTCCTCACGCGACCGAGCGAGCTCGTGGACTTCGCCGACGAGCACACCGCGCTCGTCGCGGTCGGCGGCGGGCTGGCCCTCGCGGCCGCCGTGCTGCTCGGCGGCGTGACCGCCGCCCTGCGGCGTTCCTGACCGAAGCCGGATATGCTCCCGGCAATCGGCCGGTGGTCGAGGGAAGTCCGGTGCAAGGCCGGCGCGGTCCCGCCACTGTGAGCGAGTGCTGATGCGTCGCACAGGCCACTGGAGAGCCACGGCTCTTCCGGGAAGGCGCGACGTGGAGCTCCGAGCCAGGAGACCTGGCCTCCGGCCCCCGTCAAACGACCCTCGTGGAAAGGGTGACGCATGCCAGCAACTCGTCTCAACCGGGGCCGGAGCCTGACGCTCGCGGCCATGACCGTCGCACTCGCCGTACCGGCAACCGCCGCCGCGGCAGAGCAGGCCGACCTGCGCGTGGAGGCCGGCAGGCCCCTCGCGGCGGCCGGCTACGTGACCGACACCACCAAGATCAAGACCACCAAGAGCTCCTCCTGCCAGGGCTCGGGAGACACCAAGACGATCCAGGGCGCGAATGCGCTCGGACTGCTCTGGTCGGCCGCCGCTCAGACCAAGTCGCTCCGGCCGGTGGCCGTCAGCGACCAGTACGACTTCGGCCTGCTCGTCTGCGGGATCTCCACGTTCGTGGGCGGGGACACCGCCTACTGGCTCTACAAGGTCGACCACAAGCTGCCCGAGGTCGGCGCCGAGCAGTTCCCGCTCAAGGGCGGGGAGGAGGTGCTCTGGTACTACAGCGACACGACGGCCAACCTCAACACCGGCGACGAGCTGGCGCTCCAGGCCCCGGCGAAGGCGAAGCCGGACAGCACCGTGAAGGTCCGCGTCTGGGCCTATGACGCGACCGGCAAGCGGACCCCCGCCGCCGGCGCCGACGGTGCAGGGCGAGGACGAGGCACGACCGACGCCCAGGGACGCGCCACGGTCGAGACGCCGGCGAAGGGCACGCTCAGGCTGCGCGCCGAGCGCGGCGCGGACATCGCGTCGCAGACCGCTGTCCGTCTGCGTGACCGCCAAGGGCGGCTGCCCGTCGCGGCGCGGGAAGAGCATCATCGGCAGCGCCAAGAAGGACCGCATCGCTGGGCCGGACAACACGGGTCGCCGACGTCGATCGCCGTGAAGGGCGGCGGCAAGGACACCGTCCGCTGCGGGGCCGGCAAGGACCGCGTCAGCGCGGACAAGAACGACCGCGTGGGCCGCGATTGCGAGGTCGTCAAGCGCGGATGACCCGTGTTGGGCTCCTCCTCGCCCTGGGCGCGTGCCTGCTCGCGGGCTGCGGGTTCGGGGCGGGGGAGGAGCTCAAGGGCGACGGCGTCGAGCTGCGCGTGACGCGCGACTTCGGCCGGAGCCCCCTCGGCTCGCTGTCGGAGCCGAAGGTGCGCGAGGACCAGACGGTGATGCGGCTGCTGCGCTCGAAGTTCGACGTGGACACCCGCTTCGGCGGGCGCTTCGTGCAGTCGATCGACGGTCTGTCCGGCGGCGGAGCGACGGGCGGCAAGGACTGGTTCTTCTACGTGAACGGCGTGGAGTCGAGCGAGGGAGCCGCCGAGTTCGAGCTGTCGCCGGGCGACCGCGTTCAGTGGGACTACCGCCCGTGGGACGTGGCGATGGACGTGCGCGCGATCGTGGGCGCCTTCCCCGAGCCGTTCCTCCACGGGCTCGAGGGCCGGCGCCGGCCGGTGCGCGTGGAATGCGAGGACGCCGGCTCCGATGCCTGCCACACGGCGCGCGACCGGCTCGACGACGCGGGCGTGCCCACGGCGGAGTCCACGGTGGGAGCGCCCGAACACCGAGACGATCACGCGGCTCGTGGTGGCGCGCTGGCCGAAGGCCAGGATCGTCCGCGGCGCGGCCGAGCTCGAGCGCGGGCCGGATGCGAGCGGCGTCTTCGCCCGCTTCGCGGACGAGGGCAGGACGCTCGAGCTGCTCGACGAGTCGGGGGACGTGGCGCGCACCGTCCGGGCGGGCGACGGCACCGGGATCGTGGTGGCGCTGCGCCCGAGGGCCGACGAGCTCGTCTGGATCGTCACCGGGCTCGACGACGCCGCGCTCGAGGCGGGCGCGCGGGCGCTCAAGGAGGGCCGCCTGCGCAACGCCTTCGCCGTGGCGGTGACGGGCGACGAGGTCGAGAAGCTGCCGCTGGAGAGCCCGTGAAGTTCGTGCCCACCTACAGGCCGCGGGCGAGCGCGCTGCACTCCGCGCGCGCCGGCGTGGCGGCCTTCTTCTGCGGCTCGCTCGCGTTCGCCGGCGCCCTCGACCAGCACCCGCTCGTGCTCGCCGCGGCGCTCACGGGCATCGGGCTGGCGGCGGCCGGCGCGGGGGTCGGCCGCGAGGTGCTCGGCGCCGTGCGCGTGGCGCTGCCCTTCGCGCTGCTCGTGACGATCATCAATCCGATCGTCTACCAGGAGGGCAACACCCTCCTGTTCCGCGGCGGCGAGGTGCTCGGGCGGCGCATCGACATCACGCTCGAGGCCCTCGTGGCCGGCGCGCTCGCGGGCGTGCGAGTGGTCGTGATCATCGTGGCGCTCTGGCTGATGTCGGTGGCGGTCGACCCCGACGCCCTGCTGCGCCTGTTCCGGCGGATCTCGTACCGCTCGGCGCTCACCGCGTCGCTCGCCACCCGGCTCGTGCCGGTGCTCGCGCGCGACGCGTCGCGCATGAGCGAGGCCGCCCGCTGCCGCCCGCAGCCGGTCGGCCGGCTGGCGGTGGCGCGCTCCGCGCTGGCCGGGGCGCTCGACCGCTCCGTGGACCTCGCCGCCGCGCTCGAGCTGCGCGGCTACGCCCTCGGCGGGCGACCCGAGCGGCGGCCGCGTCCCGTGGTCCCGGCACGACATCCGGATCGCGGCGGCCGGGACGGCCATCGTGCTGCTGGCCGTCGCCGGGCGGATCGCCGGGATCGCCGAGGTGGAGACCTACCCCGAGCTGCAGATCGAGATGGGGCCCGCCGAGCTGGTCCTCGCGGGCGCGATCGTCGCGCTGGCCGCGGCCCCGTTCGCGGGGCGCGCCGCGCGGCTGGGGGTGGCGCGTGCCTGAGCCGCTCGTCCACGCCGAGCGCTTCACCTACACGTACGCGGAGGCGTCGGAGCCCGCCCTGCGCGAGCTGAGCCTCACGCTCGAGCCCGGCACGTTCACCGTGCTCGCCGGGCTCTCGGGATCGGGCAAGTCCACGCTCCTGCGCGCGCTCTGCGGCCTCGTGCCCCACTTCCACGGGGGTCGCGCCGAGGGCGAGCTGGCGGTGGCGGGCCTCTCGGTCCGCGAGCACGGCCCCGGCGAGCTGGCAGCCGTCTGCGGCACGGTGCTCCAGGACCCCGAGGCGCAGGTGGTCATGGGCGGCGTGCGGGCGGAGCTCGAGCTGCCGCTCGAGCACGGCGGCGAGACGGCCGCGTCGATCGCGCGCGCCGTCGAGGAGACCGCGCTCGCGCTCGGGATCGGGCACCTGCTCGACCGGCGCACGGACACGCTGTCGGGCGGCGAGCTCCAGCGCGTGGCGATCGCCGCCGCGATGGTGCGGCGCCCGCAGCTGCTGCTCCTCGACGAGCCCACCTCGCAGCTCGACCCGGTCGCCGGCGACGAGCTGGTGTGGCTGCTGCGGCGGCTGAACGAGGACTGGGGCACGGCCGTGGTCATGGCCGAGCACCGGCTCGAGCGCTGCCTGCCGGCCGCCGCACCGCGTGCTCGCCGTCGAGCGACGGCCGCGTGGCCTGCGACGCCGCTCCGCGCGAGTTCCTCGCGTGGGCCGCGGACTCGGCGCCGGGCCTGGCCACCCCCGCCGCCCGGCTCTTCTCGCTCGCCGGGCTGAGCCCGCCGCCGGTGTCGGTGCGCGAGGCCCGCGCCGGGCTCCGCAGCGCGGCGCTCGAGCCGCGCGCGCGTCCCGGCCGATGCCGGCGCGAAGCCCGCGGAGCGCCCGCCGGTGCTCCGGGTGCGCGATGTCTGGCTCGAGCTGGACGAGGGCCCGACCGTGCTGCGGGGCCTCTCGCTCGACCTGCGCGCCGGCGAGCGCGTGGTGCTCATGGGGCGCAACGGCGCCGGCAAGAGCACCCTGCTGCGGCTCATGAAGGGGCTGGTGGACCCCACCCGCGGCCGCCTCGAGCGCGTCGGCGAGGTCGCGCTGCTGCTCCAGAACCCGGGCGACTACCTCCTCCACGAGCACGCCGCCGAGGAGGCGGGATCCGAGGGCCTCCTTCGGGCCGGGCTCGCGGGCCGCGGCGAGGCCAACCCGCGCGACCTGTCGGGCGGCGAGCGCCAGCGCCTCGCGCTCGAGGTGGTGCTCGCCGGCGCGCCGGCCGCGGCCGTCCTCCTCGACGAGCCGACGCGCGGCATGGACCGCGCCCACAAGGACGACCTCGCCCGGCGCTGCACGGAGCTCGCGGACGGCGGCGCGGCGGTGCTCGTGGCCACCCACGACACCGAGTTCGCCGCCACGTTCGCGGACCGCGTGGTGCTGCTCGGCCAGGGCGTGGTGATCGCCGACGGGACGCCCGGCGAGGTGCTCGGCGGCGGCTGGCACTTCTCCACCGACGTGGCGCGCATCACCGACGGCGCGGCGCTCACCCCGGAGCAGGGCGCGGGGCTCCTGCGCGACAGGCTCGAGGGAGCGCTCGCGTGACCTGGGCGCTGTCGTCGTTCGCGCTGCTCGCGCTCGCCGTGGCGGGCGGGCTCGCCTGGTACGAGCGCGAGCGGCCCGTCGTCGCGCGTGCTCGCGCTCGTGGCGGCGCTCGCCGCGCTGGCCGTGGTCGGGCGGCTGGCGTTCGCCGCGATCCCGAACGTCAAGCCGACCACCGACATCGTTCTCTTCTCGGGCTACGCGCTCGGCGCGGCGCCCGGCTTCGCGGTCGGCGCGATCGCCGCCCTCGTGTCCAACGTCTTCCTCTCGCCAGGGACCGTGGACCGTCTGGCAGATGGCGGGCTGGGGCGGCGTGGGCGTGGGCGGCGCGCTGTTCGCGCGCGTCATGCGCGGGCGTGAGCCGGGCCGGCTCCTGCTCGCCGCCGTCTGCGGCGTCGCCGGGCTCGCGTTCGGGGCCTGGATGGACGTCTACCAGTGGACGCTCGCGGCGCGGCAGGACCTCGACTCGTACCTCGCCATCGCGGGCACCTCGCTGCCCTACAACCTCGCCCACGCGATCGGCAACGTGGGCTTCTCGCTCCTGATCGGGCCGGCCTTCGTCCGCGCCCTCGGCCGCTACCGGCGCCGCTTCCAGGTGCGCTGGCCGGCCCCGGCCGGAGCCGCGGCGGCCACGCTGCTCCTGCTCGTGATGGCCGCGCCGGCGCTCGCCGCCGGATCGCCCGCCGCGAAGGCCGAGCGCTGGCTGCGCGGCGCGCAGAACCGCGACGGCGGCTTCGGGAGCGCGCCCGGACAGAGCTCCGGCGCCCTCTTCAGCGGCTGGGCGGCGCTCGGCCTGGCCTCGTCCGGCGAGAACCCTCGCGACGTGAGCCGGCACGGACGCGCCCTGTCCGCCTACGTGGCGAAGGAGGGCCGCTCCGAGCGCGACATCGGCGAGGTGGAGCGCACGGTGATGGTGCTGCGCGCGGCCGGGCTCCCGGCCCGCGCTCGGCGGCCGCGACCTGGTCGCCGAGATCCGCTCCCGCAGGCGCGGCGACGGCTCGATCGCGGGCTACGTGAGCTACACCGCGTTCGGGATCCTCGCGCTGCGCTCGGCCGGGCAGAGCGCCGGCTCGGCGACCGTGCGCTGGCTCAGCGGGTCGCAGAACGCGGACGGCGGCTTCGGCGTCGCGCGCTCGGCGCAGAGCGACACGGACATGACCGGGGCCGACGCTCCAGGCGCTCGCGGTGACCGGCCGCGCCCGCGGCCGCGTCGCGCGCCGTGCCGTGGGCTACCTGCGCTCGCAGCAGAACCGCGACGGCGGCTTCGGGCAGATGGACGGGCGCGACTCGAACTCGCAGTCCACGTCGTACGCGGTGCAGGGCCTCGTGGCGGTGGGCTCCGGAGGGGGCATGACCGGCCGGGCGCTCGGGTACCTGCGCCGCCGCCAGGCCTCGGACGGGAGCGTCGCCTACTCGGCCGACAGCGAGCAGACCCCGGTGTGGGTCACCGCGCAGGCGCTCATGGCGCTGCGGCGGACGGCGCTCCCGATCGCCGCGGTGGCCCGCGCGCCGAAGCCGGCGCCGGCCGCGAGCTCGGCCGCCGCCGAGTCCGAGCCGGAGCCGGAGACGGAGAAGAAGGCGAAGGCGGCCGAGCAGGACAAGCGCGGCGCAGAAGGCGCAGAAGGGCGAGGAGGCCGCGGGCGGCGAGGCGCGGCGAGACGGTGAGAGCGGTGGCGGGCGCGTGAAGCTCGACGCGGACGTGAAGGACGACAAGCCTCCGCCCGAGTCCACGAACACGAGCCAGGACACCGGCAGCGGGGTGGCGCCATGGCTGATCCTCGGCGGCGCGGTGCTGGTGATCGCGGCGCTGGGCCCGTTCAGGTCGAGGTTGCTTCGGCTCGTCCGCCGCTCTTAGCCTTCCGCACATGGAACGGCTGGCCGAGCACGCCGAGCGCCTCCGCGAGCTCCACCACGGGGACGAGCTGCTGGTGCTCGCGAACGTCTGGGACGTGGCCTCGGCACGGCTGGTGGCCGGGCTCGGGCACCCGGCGCTGGCCACCGCCAGCGCGGCGGTCACCGCGGCGCTCGGGCACGAGGACGACGACTCGATCCCGCCGGACGAGATGTTCGCCGCCGTGGCGCGCATCGCGGCGGCGGTGGACGTGCCCGTGACGGCCGACGTGGAGGCGGGCTACCGGCTGGAGCCCGAGGACCTGGTCGGCCGCCTGCTCGCCGCCGGCGCCGTGGGCATGAACCTCGAGGACACCGACCACCACGGCGGCGCCGGGCTGGTGGACGCGGACGCGCAGTCGCGGCGCCTGGCCGCGGTGAAGGAGGCGGGCCGCGCCGCCGGCGTGGACGTGGTGCTGAACGCGCGCGTGGACAGCCCGGACGTGGACGAGGCGCTCCGCCGCGCCCGGCTCTACGCCGAGGCCGGCGCGGACTGCCTCTATCCGATCAAGCTGTCCTCGGACCCCGACGCCGTCCGCAAGTTCGCGGCGGGCGTGGATGTGCCGGTCAACGTCTACGTGGCGCCCGGGTCGCCGACGCTGAACGAGCTGCGCGAGCTGGGAGTGGCGCGCGTGAGCTTCGGGCCGGGCCTCCAGCGCGTGGCGCTCGGCGCCCTGGAGCGCTTCCTGGGGCGGATCGACCCCGAGAAGCCCGTCTACCCCATCTGACGGGCGATGAGCCGGTCCATCACGCGGTCCGGCACGCGCTTGGCCACCGCCCAGCGGCCCTTGGCGTCCTTGCCGACGAGGTAGCGCGTCTTCGGCTTGCTCGCGGTGAGCGCCGTGCCGATCGCCTCGGCCACCTCGCTCGGCTCGATCCCCGTCTTCGTGGAGATCTTCACCGACTCCGCGCGGATCGTGTCCATGAGCTTCCCGTAGAGCTGCTCGGCCTCGGGCGGCATGCCCTCGGCCATCTCGTCGGCGGCCGCCGTGCTCTTCGACCAGATCGGCGTCTTCACGCCGCCCGGCTCGATCAACACGACCTCGATGCCGAAGCGGGCCACCTCACGCCGCAGCGCGTCGCTGAGCCCCTCGAGCCCGAACTTGGAGGCGGCGTAGGGCCCGACCATCGGCAGCGCCAGCCGCCCGCCGATCGAGCTCACGTTCACGATGCGGCCGCGGGCGCGGCGCAGCGCGGGGAGCACGGCCTGGGTCACGGCCATCTGCCCGACGAGGTTCACGTCGAGCTGCCGGCGCAGGTCCTCGATCGGGATGAACTCGAGCGGGCCGGCCACGGCCACGCCGGCGTTGTTCACGACGCCCGCGAGCGGGCCGTCGGCGAAGCGCGCCCGGAGCGCCTCGATCGAGCCGGAGTCGGTCACGTCGAGCCGGATCGTGTCGATGCCGGCGGCGCCGAGCCGCTCCGCGTCCTCGTCCTTGCGCACGCCCGCGACGACGTCGAAGCCGAGGTCGCGCAGGTGGCGGGCCGTGGCCTCGCCGATTCCCGGTGGATGCGCCCGTCACCAGCACTGTTCCCGTGGTCGTCACGGGGCACAACCTATCCGCTAGCTTCGACCCGGTGGAGCTCGAGCACGCCATTCGCACGCGCCGCACCCACAAGGCGTATGGCCCGGATCCCGTGGACCGCGACACGCTGGAGGAGCTGCTCGAGCTCGCGCGCTGGGCGCCGAACCACAACCTCACGAACCCGTGGCGCTTCCGGGTGCTCGGGCCGGAGGCGCTCGCGCGGCTGAAGGCGGCAGCCGGGCCGGAGGCGGCGGGCAAGCTCGACCGCGCGCCCACGCTCGTGGTGGCGTCGGTCATGCAGACCGGCGACCCGGTGCAGGACGAGGAGGACGTGCACGCCGCGGCCGTGGCCACGTACATCGTGCTGGTGGCGGCGCACGGCCGCGGGCTGGCCGGCTACTGGCGCACGCCCGCCGTCCTGCGCTCGGACGAGGGCCGCGCCGCGCTGGGCGTGGAGGCCGGCGAGCTGGTGCTCGGGCTCATCCACCTGGGCACCCCGCGCCAGGAGAAGGAGCCGCCTGAGCGCCTCGCGCCCGGCGACTTCGTAACGTTCCTGTCGTGATTCCGCGCGCGGACGCGCTGGCGGCCCTCGAGCGCGACTCCTATGACGTGGTGGTCGTGGGCGGGGGCATCACCGGGGCGGGGGTGGCCCTGGATGCGGCGTCGCGCGGCTACAGCGTCGCGCTCGTCGAGCGCAGCGACTTCGCCTCCGGCACCTCGAGCCGCTCCTCCAAGCTGATCCACGGGGGCCTCCGCTACCTCCAGAACTTCGACCTGGGCCTCGTGCGCGAGGCCCTCCTCGAGCGCTCCCAGCTGGTGAAGCTCGCGCCTCACCTCGTGAAGCCGCTGCCGTTCCTCGTCCCGAGCTTCGGCGGCAAGCGCCCCGACCGCCTGCTCGGCATGGGCCTCAACATGTACGACGCGATGAGCTGGCGCCGCGGGCGCGACGAGCCCACGGACTGGAGCCCGGAGCGCCACCGCACGATCGACGGCGCCGAGACGGTGAGGATGCTGCCCTCGCTGGCCGCCCGCGAGCCCACCGCGGCGTATCTCTTCTACGACTGCCAGACCGACGACGTGCGGCTGGTGCTCACCGTGCTCGGCGAGGCGGAGCGCTTCGGGGCGGTGATCGCCAACGGCTGCGAGGTCACCGGGCTGGTGGAGCGCTCGGGCCGTGCGGCGGGCGTGATGGTCCGCGACGCCGCGAGCGGCTCCGAGTTCGAGCTGGCCGCGTCGAACGTGGTGAACGCCACCGGCGTGTGGGCCGACCGCCTCCGCCCCGACGAGCTCTACGGGGAGGAGGAGGTGCCGCGCATCCGGCCGAGCCGCGGCACTCACGTGATCCTCTCGCGCGAGTCGCTCTCCGTCGACGCCGGCGCGATCGTCCCGGCCGCGGGCGGGCGCACCGTGTTCGTGCTGCCCTGGCTGGGGCGCACGCTCGTGGGCACCACCGACAACGACTACGAGGCCCGCGACCTCGATCACGTCCCGGCCTCCGGCGACGACGTGGAGTACCTGCTCGACGCCGTGAACTCGTTCTTCGCCACGGACCTCGGCAGCGACGACCTGGCCGGCGCCTACGCGGGCGTGCGTCCGCTGATCTCGACGGGCGACCCGAAGAAGTCGGTGGACATCTCGCGCCGGGCAGAGCTGTACGAGACGAGCTCGGGGCTCGTGACGATCACGGGCGGCAAGCTCACCACCTGGCGGCGGATGGCGAAGATGGCCGTGGACCGGCTCGTGGAGCGGGAGGGCCGCGAGGCGCCCTGCCGCACGCACGAGATCCCGCTCGGGCTGCCGGTCGACCCCGCCGACCTGCCGGCCGTGCCGGGAGTGGACGAGAGCAGCCGCGCTCACCTGGCCGGCCGCTACGGCTACGCCGCGCACGAGGTGATGGAGCTGGCGGCGGCCGACCCGGCGCTCGCCCAGCGGCTCAGCCCCGACCTCCCGGACCTGGCCGCCGAGGCGGCCTTCGCCGCGCGCCGCGAGCAGGTGGGGTCGCTCGCGGACGTGCTGCTGCGGCGCACCCGCCTGGGCCTCCTGGACGCGCGCTCGCTGTCGGCGCCGGGAGCGGACGGCGCCGTGCGCGCCGCGCGTGCCGTGGCCGGGGAGCTCGGCTGGAGCGACGAGCGGGTGCAGTCCGAGCTGACGGGATGGCGCACCGTGGCCGCCGCTGAGGGGCTCGTGCCGGGCGCCGCCGAGGAGACGCTCGTGGCGCCGGAGGAGGCGGCGTGAGCGCGGACCGGCTCTCGCTGCGCGGCGGCGTGCTCGCGCTGGAGCAGCCGGTCCTGATGGGAATCGTGAACGCCACGCCCGACTCGTTCTCCGACGTGCAGCGCCCGAAGGAGCTCGACGAGCTCGTGGAGCTGGCCGAGCGCCTGGCGGCGGACGGCGCCGAGATCATCGACGTGGGCGGAGAGTCCGGCCGCACGGACCGTCCGGTGGTGGCGGTCGAGGAGGAAGCGCGGCGTGTCGTGCCGCTGGTCGACCGCCTCGCGAACCTCGGCCTCACGGTCTCGGTCGACACCTGGCGCGGCCCGGTGGCCCGCGCCGCGCTGGATGCCGGGGCCGCGATGATCAACGACGTGAGCGGGCTGTCGGACCCCTCGGTGGCCGATGCGTGCGCCGAGGCCGGCGCCGCCCTCGTGGTCACCCACACGCGGTCGGCGCCGAAGCAGAAGGCGTATCCCTCCTACGACGACGTGGTCGACGACGTCCTCTCCTTCCTCGCCGAGCGGGCCGGGGAGGCCCGCGCGCACGGCGTGCCCGACGAGGCGATCGTGCTCGATCCCGGCGTGGACCTCGCGAAGACGCCGGCCGACTCGGTTGCGGTGCTCCGGCGCCTCGACGAGGTCAGGGCGCTCGGCAGGCCGCTCCTGCTCGCGCTCTCGCGCAAGGACTTCATCGGCGTGATCACCGGCCGGGCGCCCGTCGGAGCGGCTCGCCGGAACGCTGGCGGCCGTGGACGCGGTGACCGCGGGGCCCGGGTCGATCCTGCGGGTGCACGACGTGGCCGCGGTGCGCGACTTCCTCGACGTCCGCGCCGCGCTGCGCGGCGAGCGCGAGCTCTCGCAGGAGCTGCGGCTGGCCGAGGAGCTGCGGCGGGAGCCGGCGTGACGCCGTTCCGGATCGCCCAGCTCTCGGATCCGCACTGCGGCGCGCCCCACTTCGTGCCCGAGCTGCTCGACCGGGCGATCGAGGAGGTCAACGAGCTCTCGCCCGGACGTGGTGGTGGTCTCGGGCGACCTCACGAGCGACGGCCTGCGGGCGGAGTACGAGCTCGCGGCCGAGTACCTGGACCGGATCGCCTGCGAGCGGGTGATCGTGATCCCCGGCAACCACGACTCGCGCAACGTGGGCTACGTGCACTTCGAGGAGCTGTTCGGAGAGCGCCGCTCGGAGCTGCACGCCGGACGGGGTGTCGATCGTGGCGGTGGACTCCACCGAGCCCGACCTCGACCACGGGGTGATCGGCCGCGGCCGCTACAACTGGATCCGCGAGCGCTTCGAGGCCAACGACGCCTGGCTGCGCGTGTTCGTGCTCCACCACCACCTGCTGCCGGTGCCCGGCACGGGGCGGGAGCGCAACGTGGTCCACGACGCCGGCGACACGCTCGAGACCCTCCAGCGCGCCGACGTCCACCTGGTGCTCTCCGGGCACAAGCACGTGCCGTACGCCTGGCGGCTCGAGGACCTGTTCATCGTGAACGCGGGCACCGTGTCCACCACGCGCCTGCGCGGCAAGACGAAGCCCTGTTACAACGTGGTCGAGGCCACGCGCGAGCGCGTGCGCGTGCTGCGCCGCTACCCCGGCCAGGAGCAGGACCAGATCCTCTCCTTCGACCCGCGGACCTTCGAGTACGAGAAGGGCCCGTCGCTTCTCGGGGAGACGGCTCACGGCTGAGGTGCCCGGGGCGGCGATCGCGCTCATCGACGGCGAGCACCACCCCGCGGCCGTCGTTGATGCGCTCGACCGGCTGGCCGCGGAGCGGGGGCTGGCCGGCGTGGTCTTCTGCGGCGGCGAGGAGAAGCTGGGGCCGGGTCCGCTCGACGGCCACTACGGGCGTGAGGTGGAGACGGACCCCGAGGCCGCGCTCCGGAGGCTGGCGCCGGAGGCGACCGCCGTCGTGGACCTGGCCGACGAGCCGGTGCTGCCCCCGACGCGCAAGCTCGCCCTGGCGGCGCTTGCGCTGCACCTCGGGCTCTCCTACGAGGCGCCCGGCACCCGGATCGACCCGCCCGTGTACGAGGACGTGGACACGGACGCCGCCACGCTGGCGGTGATCGGCACCGGCAAGCGCGCCGGCAAGACCGCGGTGGCCGGGCACTGGGCCGGGCTGCTGCGCGAGCGCGGGGCCCGGCCGGTGATCGTCTGCATGGGCCGCGGCGGGCCGGCCGAGCCGCGGAGCGCGCCCGCCGGGGTCGGGGGTGGACGAGCTGCTCGAGATCGACGCCCGCGGCGAGCACGCGGCGTCCGACTACCTCGAGGGCGCGGCGCTCGCCGGCGTGCCGACCGTGGGCTGCCGGCGCGTGGGCGGCGGCCTGGCGGGCGAGCCCGCCGAGTCGAACGTGCCCGCGGGGGCGGCGCTGGCGGCCTCGCTCGACCCGGGCGCGATCCTGTTCGAGGGCTCGGGCGCCTGCATCCCGCCGGTGGCCGTCGAGCGAACCGTGTGCGTGGTGGGGAGCGGGGAGCCCGAGCCGTTCGCCGAGTACCGGCTGCTGCGGGCCGACCTCGTCCTGGCGCCCGAGGGCGCCCCCGCGCCCGCCGGGCGCGCTCCGCTTCGACCTGCGCCCCGAGCCGGTCGAGCCGCTGCCGGAGGGCGCGACGGGTGGCGCTCTTCACCACGGGCGCGGAGCGCTGCGAGGGCGTGGATCCCGGTGCGTGTCCTCCACCAACCTCGCTCGCCGCGCGCGCGCTCGCCGAGGACCTCGACCGGGCCGCCGCGGAGCGCTGTGACGTCTACCTCACCGAGCTGAAGGCGGCCGCGATCGACACGGTCGCGCGGCGGGCGCGGGCAGAGGGCGCCCGCGTGGTCTTTCGTCCGCAACCGCCCCGTCGGAGTGGACGAGGCGCTCCTGGAGGTGTGGGGCGGTGCCTGAGACGATCGTCTTCCACAAGGGCCACGGCCTGCCCTACTCGAAGGGGCTGATGGCGCAGAGCCTGTCCGCCACGGGCCTCGCCCCCGAGCGCTCGTTCGAGCTGGCGCGGGCCGTCGAGCGGAGGCTGGCCGAGACGCGGCGCCGACGAGGTGGACGTGGAGGGCCTGCGCTCGGTCTGCGAGCAGGTCCTGCTCGAGGACGAGGGGGCGGCCGCGGTGCGGCCGCTTCCGCGCCTGGAGCCGGCTCGGGCGGCTCGAGCGGCCGCTGGTGGTCCTGATCGGCGGCACCACCGGCGTCGGGAAGTCCACGCTCGCGACGATGCTCGCCGGCCGGCTCGGCATCAACCGCGTGATCGCCACCGACGTGATCCGCCAGGTGCTGCGCGCCTTCTTCACCGCCGGAGGCGATGCCCTCGGTGCACCACTCGGCCTTCGACGCCGGCGGCCTCGAGGGCTACGCCGAGCAGGCCGCAGCACGTGGCCACGGCCACCGAGGCGATGGTGGAGCGCGCGGTGAACGAGGCCAAGCCGATGGTCCTCGAGGGCGTCCACGTGCTGCCCGGGGCCGTCGGGCCGGGCGTCCGCGAGCCGCTGCGTGCTGGTGGAGGCGCTGCTCGTGGTGGAGGACGCGGAGCTCCATCGCGGCCACTTCTCCCACCGCCAGGGCACCCGGCCCGCCGAGCGCTACCTGGCCGCCTTCTACGAGATCCGCAGGCTCCAGGACCACCTGGCCGAGCGGGCCCGGGCCGAGGGCGTGGCGGTGATCGACAACGCGAACGTCGACGAGGCCCTGGCCCGGCTGATGCAGCTCGTGCTGGACGCGGTCGAGGACGCCGGCTGAGCTTCGCCCGCCGCGGCGAGTAGGGTTCCTCGCCGTCGTGCCGGTCCTCCAGCGCAAGGAACTCGAGGAGAGCCCGCTCGCCGATCTCCACGCAATCGCGTCGGAGCTCGGCGTCGAGGGCTTCCGCGGCATGCGCAAGGCCGACCTGGTGGACGCGATCCTGCGCAGCCAGGGCGGCGAGCCCGAGCCCGAGCCCGACGAGCCCGAGCCCGACGAGGTCCCGGAGGACGAGGCGCTCGAGGCCGCCGCCCGCCGAGGAGCCGGACGAGGACGAGGACGAGGACGACGACGAGGACGAGGACGAGCCGAGGACGAGGACCCGACGACGAGGAGGAGCCCGAGGTGGTGGACGAGCCGGCCGCCGAGGAGGAGCTCGTGAGCGGCGTGCTCGACGTCCTCCCGAACGGCAGCGCCTTCCTGCGCTCGGACCCGGCCGCCCACTCGCGCGACGACGTCTACGTCTCGCCCGCCCAGATCCGCCGCTGCGAGCTGCGCTCCGGCGACGAGGTCAGCGGCCCGGTGCGGCCGGCGCGCCGCAACGAGCGCCACCCGTCGCTCGTCCACGTCGAGACGCGTGAACGGCGCGGACGCCGAGCCGCCCGCCGAGCGGCCCTGGTTCGGCGACCTCACACCCGTCTTCCCGACCGAGAGGCTGCCCGCGCCGGCGTCGCTCGAGGGCATTTCCTACGGCCGCGGCTCGCGCGTGGCGATCAGCGGGCCTCCCGGCTCCGGCGCCACCAGCCTCCTGCGCGAGATCGTGTCCGCGCTTCGGCTCCGAGAACCTGACGGTCGCCCTCGCCGGGGTGCGCCCCGAGGAGGTGGCCGAGTGGGCCGCCGCCGGCGCCGAGGTCGTGGGCGGCAGCTACGACCGCTCGCCCGAGCCGCAGGCCCAGGCCGCCGAGCTCGCCGTCGAGCGCGCCAAGCGGCGCGTGGAGCGCGGCGAGCACGCCGTCGTGGTGGTCGACTCCCTCGACGCGCTCGCACCGGGCGCGCGCCGCCGCGTGTTCGGCGCCGGCCGCGCCCTGGAGGAGGGCGGGTCGCTCACCGTCTTCGGCGTTGCCGGCGAGGGCTCGGAGGCCCTGCGCTGGGCCACCACCCGCATCGTGCTCGAGCCCGGCGGGCCCGAGTCGCGCGCGGCGAAGGTCGCCGGCGCGCAGAGCGGGACCCTGCGCGCCGACCGCCTCAGAGCCGCCGTCTACTTCACGACTAGCGTCTCCGCCATCGTCGTCGGGTGCACCAGGCACACCAGCTTGTAGGTGCCCTTGACCTTCGGCGTGACGGTGTACGTGCCGCGCTCCGGCCCCAGTACACGGACGAGAACCCGCGCGGGCCGTTGGCCACGGTCACCGAGTGCGGCTTCGTCCCCCAGAACCGCCAGGTGATCGGCTGGCCGACCTTCGCGGTGATCCTGCCGGGCCGGAAGAAGTCGTCGCCCACCGTCGAGCTCGCCGCCGTCGAACGCGCTGAACGCGCCCTGGGGCTTGGACAGCTGAGGCACCACGAGGTCGTAGTCGGGCGTGTGGTCGTAGCGCTTCGGCTTGTTGATCTCGACGATGTCCTTCGGGCAGCTTGCCGCACTTCTTCACCGAGTCGTCCTTCACGAACCAGGTGGCCCAGAAGCCCATCGAGGCCACGTGCAGGTTGTGGTTGTCGTGCACCGCCGTGCGGCGCAGCACCTCGCCCTTCGCGATCGGGATGCCCTGCGTAGCTGGCGTACGCGCCGGTGCCGATCGGCCCCGGCTCGTGCAGGATCGGGCGGATCGTGTTGTAGACGTGGTTCGCGGGGGCGTGGTAGACGGGCGCCTTGAACAGCCGGCGCTTGCAGGTGAGGCTCTGGAGCGTGTGGTACTTGCGCGCCGCCGTGCTGGTGCGAGGACGCCATCAGCATCCGGCCGTTGAACGGCGCGACCCAGTCGCTCTTGTCCACGAAGTTCGAGCCCTTCTTGCCGCCGCCGGGCACGTCGTAGGACATGCCGTTCGACGAGCTGGGAGCACTTGCCGATCACGAGCGGCTGCACCGAGGTGCGCTTCTCGGTCGTGTAGTAGACCCGGGTGCGGACGTAGAAGTCCTTGGGCTTCTTGTAGTGGTTCATCACCATCGCGGTGAGGCTCCACCCGGGGGCCTTCCCGTCGCGGTTCTCGTTGCGGATGCCGTACTTGGCGCGGAAGGCCGCGTTGGTGCCGTGGAGCGGACCGCCGGTCGGGTGCTCCTCGCCGCGTCCGCCGATGAAGCCGGCGCCGCTCCAGCAGCCGCCGGGCGCCTCGTCCACGCGACCCGGCGCGAAGTAGAGGAAGTGGTGGACCATCATCTTGGCGATCGGCAGCGGCTTGGCCTTCGGGTTCTTGCTGTCCACGAGCGCCTGCTCCGCGAAGCCGGTGATGTAGCCGGGCACGGCCGGAGCCTGCTTGCCGTCGGGCTGGAGGCTCGACGTGGTGCGAGTCGTGCACGTACGGCAGCGAGTGGATCTTGGGCGAGTAGAAGGTGAGGAGCTTGTCCTTCGCGCTCGCCGCGGGCGCCATCAGGGCGCACGCGAGCATGGTCATCAGACCGACCAGCAGGAACCGCTTCACTCTCTCCTCACCTCCGTCGACGGGCCGACGCGCAACGTAGTTGCAGCGCGACTGCAGAAAACCTTACGCCGTATGGAGGACGAGCGTCAACCCGCCAACGCTAGCGGCGGTAGGCGACCTTGCGCCAGGAGGGCTCTGGCGAGAGCTCGATGAGCTCGAAGTTGCGCTCGGGCTGGGCGTAGCCGAAGGAGTGCTTCGTCTCGTCGAAGACGATCTCGAGCTCGCCCTCGAGCACGCGCTGGTCGAGCCAGGCGCCGCGGAAGACGAGCCGGCGGATCCAGTGGACGAGCGAGCGCTCGGACGGCCCGTGCAGATCGCCCCAGCACTCGTTGATGTGCTCGCCGAGCTCGGAGTGCGGCTCGTGCACCTCGCCGTTGACCGCGAGGTTCACGAGGTCCTCGCGCTCGTCCTCTCCGAGGAGCCCGCCGACGAAGCCGAGCTTGGTCGCGGCCTGCTCCACGCGCTCGGTGAAATCACGCTCGTTGAAGGTGAAGCGAAGCTCCCCGTATTCGAGCACGTAGTCCGAGCCGGACTCGTAGTTTCCGCGTCTGGTGGTGTCCATTCGGCGTGGGCCCCGGGGGGCCGGGCAGGCGTCGCCATCATAAGTCCGATTCCTTCTCCGGGGCCTCAGCTGCAACCCCGGTTGCACGCCGGGGGCGAGTCTCGGCGCGGATGTCGCTCAAACGGGCGTGAACGAGCCCGATTCGATCCTTCTGGTCGAGGACGACGAGGCCACCCGCCGCTTCCTCGTCGACAACCTCGCGGCCGACGGCTTCCGCGTGTTCGCGGCGGCCGGCTCGGACGAGGGCCTGCGGGCCGTCGAGGCGCGCGCGCCGAGCCTCCTTCTGCTCGACCTGACGCTCGAAGAGGGCACCGGCCTCGAGCTCCTCGACCGCGTCCGCAGCGCCGACGGGCTCGCGACGCGCGTGGACCCGCAGCTGCCGGTGATCGTGCTGACCGGCCGGGCCGGGGAGGCCGACCGCGTGCGCAGCTTCGCCCGCGGCGCCGACGACCACGTGTGCAAGCCGTTCCTCTATCCGGAGCTGCTCGCCCGCGTGCGCGCCGTGCTCCGCCGGGCGGACGGACGCAGGCCCGTGGGCGTGCTGCGGGTGGGCGAGCTCGTGGTGGACCCGCTCACGCGCGAGGTCACGCTCGGCGGCGCGCCGGTGGAGCTGTCCGCGAAGGAGTTCGCGCTCCTGCGCGCGCTGGCCGAGGACCCCACGCGCGTGTACGGCAAGCACGAGCTGCTGCGCGACGTCTGGGGCTACCGGTCGATCGGCAACACGCGAACTCTCGACGCCCACGCCTGCCGGCTGCGCAAGAAGCTGCGCGGGTCGGCGCGGCGCTGGGTGCTGAACGTGCGCGGCGTCGGCTACCGGCTCACGGACGCGCCGTGAGCGTGGCGGCCGTGCTCGCGCTCGCGGCGATCGGGCTGCTGCTGGCGCGCACGCGGTCGCTGGCGCGGCGGCTCGAGCGCGTGGCGTTCGCCGAGCACGAGCTGCGCGGAGCCGTGACCGCTCTGGCGCTGGTCGGCGCGCGGGCGGGTGGCGAGCGCGGAGGCCACCGCGGTCCAGCTCGACCGCCTGTGTGCCGGGCCTCGCGGACCTGCGCGCGGCGCGCGGCGGCGGGCGGCCGGCGCTCGGGCGCGCGAGCGTGGACGTGGCGCGCTTCGCCGAGGCGCTGCTGGCGCCATGGCGGCCGGCCGGCGCGCCGCGGCGCAGGGCGCCCGGGCCGCGCGTGGTCGCCGACCGCGGGCGGCTCGCGCAGGCGCTCGGGAACCTCGTGGCGAACGCGGCCGAGCACGGCGCCGGCTCCGCGGAGCTGCGCACCCGGCGAATGGGGGACGGCGTGCGGCTCGAGGTGCGCAACCGGCGCGGTCCCGAGCGCGCGCCCGAGCCGGGGCGCGGCAAGGGGCTGGCGATCGCCGAGCGCGCGGCGCGCGAGCTTGGCGGGCGTCTCGACGTGCGCGTGGAAGGCGAGGAGGTCGTGGCCGCGCTCGACCTGCCCGCCGAGCAGGCGTGAGCACACGCCGGCGCGGGCTCGTCCTGCTCGCGCTGGCGCTCGCCTGCGGCGGGCTGGCGGCGTCGCGCGTGAGCCGGCTCGAGCGCGACGTGGAGGCGCGCGTCGGGCCGGGGCTGCCGGTGGTGGTGGCCGCCCGCGACCTCGCGGCCGGCGAGCGGATCGCCGCGCTCGGCGCTTCGCGTGGTTCGTGTGCCGGCACGCTTCGTGCCGCCGGACGCGCTCGCGTCGGTGGAGGAGGCCGCCGGTCTCGCGCCGTCCGGCGCGGTCCCGCGCGGCGGCTACGTCACGGCGGGCCGGCTGGGCGGCGAGGCGGCCGGCCGGCGGCCCGCGCCGCTGCGGCCCGGCGAGCGCGCCGTGCGAGGTACGGGCGGCGGGTGGGGTCGGGCGCACCGCCGGGTTCACGCGTGGACGTGCTCGTGTCGAGCGAGCCCGGCGCCGGGCCGGGCCGGACGGTGCTGGCGCTCGAAGGGGTGGAGCTGCTCGCCGCGGCCGGCTCGCGCGCGACGCTGCGGGTCACGGTGCGTCAGGCGGTGTACCTCGTGGCCGCGGCGAACTACGCGCGCGAGGTGCGGCTGCTGCCGCGCCCGGGCGGCGACCGCTCGCGCGCGGGCGCCGCGGCGGTGGGGGCGGGAGAGCTGCTGATCCGGCCGAACTTCTGCAATCCGCACCCACCTGTCGGGTGCAGATCGCGGAAGTTCGCGTCAGCCGGCCTCGAGCACGTCGACGCCGCCGTCCGGGCGGCCCAGCAGCGCGCGCTCGGCCAGCCCGAGGAAGAGGCCGTTCTCGACCACGCCGGGCACGCACTGGAGGCCGGTGTCGAGCTCGGCCAGGTCCACGCCTGCGGGCATCTCGCAGTCGAGGATCAGGTGGCCCTCGTCGGTGCGGTACGGGTCGCCGCCGTCCATCGCGCAGCTGCGGGTCCTGCACCAGCGCGGCGAGCCGCCGGCGCGTGTCGTGCCAGCCGAAGCGCACGACCTCCACCGGCAGCCGGGTGTGCTCGCCGAGGCGCTCGACGCGCTTGGCCGTCTCGGCAACGACCACGAAGCGGCGCGCGGCCGAGATCACGATCTTCTCGCGCAGGAGCGCGCCGCCGCCGCCCTTGATGAGCCCGAGCTGCGGATCCACCTCGTCGGCGCCGTCGAGCGCCAGGTCGAGCGGCGCCTCGCCGTCCAGCTCCACGATCTCGATGCCGGCGTCGCGCGCCAGCTCGCCGGTGCGCTCAGAGGCCACCGCCGCGCGGATGCCCGTCGCGCTCGGCGAGCAGCTCGACCACCGCCCAGACGGCGCGCCCGGAGCCGAGCCCGATCGTCATCCCGGGCTCCACGAGCGCCGCGGCGGCCGCCGCGGCCGCCCGTCTGGCGCGCTGCTCCCCGTCGGCGCTCACGGGCGGCAGCCTAGACGCCGGTGTGGCGGACGATGGCCTCCGCGATCCGGTTCCAGTCGGACCGGTGGAGCTCGTGTCCGCCTCCCTCGAGCGCCACGAGCTCGCCATCGCGCGCCGCGGAGGCGAGCGCGACGCCGTGCTCGAACGGGAACAGCGGGTCGGCGGTGCCGTGGATGACCAGGACGGGCGCCTCGATGTCCGCGACGTCCGCCCGCAGAGCGCCTTCGGCGAGCAGCGCGTGGTTCTGGAGGCTCGCCGGGCTGGCGGTCCGCGCGAGGTCGCGCTCCACGAACTCCCGCGTGGCCGCCTCGTCGAACTTGCGGCCGGCGCCGGTGAGCGCCCGCGCTTCGCCGACCAGCAGCTCGGCTATCGCCGCGGCATCCGACCAGTCGAGCTCGCCGAAGGCGCTCGCGTGCTCGAGGTAGGCGGCCGACGGGCCCGGCAGGCCGGCCGGAGGGCCGCCGGCGTCCGTCGTGCTGATGGCGGTCAGCGTGAGCACGCGGTCCGGGAAGTTCGCGGCCAGGAGCTGCGCGACTGCCCCACCGGCCGACATCCCGGCCACGTGGGCGCGCTCGATGCCATAGCCGTCGAGGACCACGAGCGCGTCGAGCGACCAGGTCATCGCCGCCGTAGGCGGGCTCCCCGGGCGGATACGCCGTCGACGCCCCGGTATCTCGGTTGTCGTAGCGGAGCACGTACCGGCCCCCGTCGGCGAGCAGCAGGCAGAGGTCGTCCGGCCACCACAGCATCGACGCCATCTGGCCCATCACCAGCAGGATGGGCGGGGACCCGGGATCGCCGAAAGCCTGGGTGCACAGCTCGGCCCCGGAGGCCGCGACCATCCGCTCGCCCGGTGCGTCCACGGCGGGAAAGGCTACGACCCGCCGCTAGACTCTTACGAAACGTAAGTACCTATGGAGAAGAAACTGATGGAGAGACTCGTACTCGTGCCGGTTGACGACTCGGTCGTCTTCCCGAACATGTCAGTGACGCTGGCGGTCGACGTCGGCGACGAGGACCGCGTGGTGCTCGTCCCGCGCAAGGGCGACGAGTTCGCCAGCGTGGGGACCGTCGTCGAGGTGGGCGAGCGGATCAAGCTTCCCGGCGGGGCGCGCGCCGCCGTGCTGAACGGGCTTCACCGCGCTCAGATCGGCGCGGCGTCCACGGACGCCATGGGCGTCCTGCGCGTGGACGTGACCGAGCATCCGGACGACGAGCCGGTCGACGGCCGCACCCGCGAGCTCGAGCGTGAGTACCGGGCCGTGGTCGAGGAGCTGCTCGAGCTCCGCGGCGACGACGGCCGGATCGCCGCGTTCGTCCGCTCCATCAGCGAGCCGGGCACGCTGGCCGACACCTCCGGCTACGCGCCGGACCTGAGCTACGACCAGAAGGTCGAGCTGCTCGAGGCCCTCGACGTGACCGAGCGGCTCGAGAAGGCGCTCGGCATGCAGCGCGAGCGGCTTGCCGAGATGCAGGTCCGGCAGCGGATCCGCGACGACGTCCAGTCCGGTGCCGAGAAGCAGCAGCGGGAGTACTTCCTGCGCAAGCAGATGGAGTCGATCCGCAAGGAGCTCGGCGAGGACGAGGGCTCGGTCGCGGAGGAGTACCGCACGAAGATCGAAGAGGCCGGCATGCCGGACGACGTGCGCGAGCAGGCCGAGCGCGAGCTCGGGCGGCTCGAGCGGATGGGCGACGCCTCGGGCGAGTCGTCGATGATCCGCACGTACCTCGACTGGCTCGTGTCCGTGCCGTGGTCGCAGCGCTCGGACGAGCGGCTCGACCCGGTCCACGCGCGCGAGGTGCTGGACGCCGACCACGCGGGCCTGGAGGACGTCAAGGACCGCATCGTCGAGTACATCGCCGTGCGCAAGCTGCGCCAGGAGCGCGGCATCGCCCAGGACAAGCGCTCAGGCGCCATCCTCACGCTGATCGGCCCGCCCGGCACGGGCAAGACGTCGATCGGCGAGTCGATCGCGCGGGCCACGGACCGCGAGTTCGTCCGCATGTCGCTCGGCGGCGTGCGCGACGAGGCGGAGATCCGCGGCCACCGGCGCACGTACATCGGCGCGCTGCCGGGCCGGCTCGTCCGCGCCCTGCGCGACGCCGGGACGATGAACCCGGTGATCATGCTCGACGAGGTCGACAAGGTCGGCGCCGACTGGCGCGGCGACCCCAGCGCGGCCCTGCTCGAGGTGCTCGACCCGGCGCAGAACCACTCGTTCCGCGACCACTACCTGGACGTGGAGCTGGACCTCTCGGAGGTCGTCTTCATCGCCACGGCCAACGTGGCGGAGACGATCCCGGCGCCGCTGCTCGACCGCATGGAGGTCGTGCGCTTCGACGGGTACACCACCGAGGAGAAGGCGGCGATCGCCCGCGGCTACCTGTGGCCGCGCCAGCGTGAGCGCAACGGGCTCCGCGAGGACGAGGTGGAGATCTCGGACGACGTGCTGCGCACGATCGTGACCGAGTACACCCGCGAGGCGGGCGTGCGCGGGCTCGAGCGCGAGCTCGGCACGCTGCTGCGGAAGACGGCCACCCGCCTGGCGTCGGCCGAGGCCGAGGCACCGGTGACGGTGGACCTCGACCTCGTCCGCGACGCGCTGGGCCGGCAGCGGTTCTTCCAGGAGGCGGCGGAGCGCACGGCGGTGCCGGGCGTGGCCACCGGCCTCTCGGTGACCGGCGCGGGCGGCGACGTCCTGTTCATCGAGGCCACCTCGATGAAGGGCAAGGAGGACCTCGTGCTCACGGGCCAGCTTGGCGACGTCATGAAGGAGTCGGCGCGCATCGCCCTCTCCTACGTGCGCGGCCACGCCGGCGAGATCGGAGTGGACGAGGACGCCTTCGACTCGCGCGAGTTCCACGTGCACGTTCCCGCGGGTGCCATCCCGAAGGACGGGCCGAGCGCAGGCATCACGATGACCACGGCGCTGGCGTCGCTCCTCAGCGGGCGGCCGGTGCGGCACACGGTGGGCATGACCGGCGAGGTCACGCTCCAGGGCCGGGTGCTGCCGATCGGCGGGCTCAAGCAGAAGGTGCTCGCGGCGCACGCCGCCGGGCTCACCGACGTGATCCTGCCGGAGCGCAACCGGGCCGACCTGGACGACGTGCCGGAGGAGGTGCGCGAGCAGCTCACCTTCCACCCGGTCATGACGATCGGCGAGGTGCTCGACCTGGCGCTCGAGCCGGAGCGGGTGGGGCTCGGGGCCTAGACCGACTGCGTGAGCCCGCCGTCCACGAGCAGCGCGACCCCGGTCACGTAGCTCGCGGGCTCCGAGCAGAGGAAGGCGGCAGCGGCGCCGATCTCCTCGACAGTTCCCAAGCGGCCGCTGGGCACCTGCCCGGCGGCCGCTTCCTCTGCGGCCTCGAGCGAGCCGTAGGTCTGCTTCAGGCGGTCGGTCGCGATCCGGCCGGGCTGGATGGAGTTCACGGTCACGCCGTCGCGCGCGACCTCGCGTGACAGCTGCTTGAACGCGGCCGTGAGCCCGCCGCGGTGCGCGGTCGAGAGCATCAGGCCGGGGATCGGCTCCACCACGCTGCTGGACGTGATCCCGAGGATGCGGCCGAAGCGGCGCTCGCGCATCCCGTCGATCACGGCCGTGATCAGCGCCAGCGGGGCCAGGATCAGCTCGCGGTAGGCGCTCTCCCAGTCCTCGCGGCTCAGGTCGAGCGAGTGCGGGCTGGGCTTGGGCCCGCCCGTGTTCGTGACCAGGACGTCGACCGGGCCGATGTCGGCCTCCACCTGCTCCACGAGCCGCGGCGCCGCGTCGAGGTCCTGGGAGTCGTGCACGTAGCCGCGCCCGCCCACGTCGGCGGCCGCCGTCTCGATCGCCTCCTGCGAGCGCGAGCTGAGCGCCACGTTGGCGCCCTCGGCCGCGAGCGCACGCGCGATCCCGAGCCCGATTCCGCGCGACGCCCCGGTGACGAGCGCGGTCCTGCCCTCGAGTCCGAGATCCACGCCCGTGAGGCTATCCGGCGGCGGTCGTATGGTCCGCCCATGTCCGCACTCAGGCGTCTCCTGTTCCTGATGATCGCGGCGGGCGTGGCCGGAGTCTGGCTACGCCGCCAGCTCGAGCCGGCGCCGCCCTCGCTGCCGCAGGTGCTGGGCGACGAGGAGGTGGCGGTCGCATCGAAGATGGGCCCGGTCACCGACGAGATGAACGCCATCCCGCTCCCGCTCGAGGAGGAGCTGGCGCTCGTGGAGGACGCGGAGCCCGAGCGCGAGCCGCGACGAGGCGAGCAGGACACCGCGGAGGTCGACATCGTCGACGTCGTGGACGACCTGCTCGAGCCGGAGACCCCGGAAACCAAGAAGTAGAGAGCGGTTTTCCGGGGACGGCGGCGCAGCCCGCCGCCGGATCTGCTTCCATATCCGACTTCGTCAGTCGAATTTGCCGAGTTCCGGTCGTCCCGATGACCGGAAACGGGGGAACCAACGCGGTCTCACGGCCGCAGGGGCGAATCGCCGCGCATCGAGCGGCGTAGCGCACTTTCCAGCGCGAGCCCGTCAGCTCACCTCGTAGGCACCGGAAAGGGGAAGCACGACTTGCAATCGAGAGCTGGTGCCGCACGCCGTCCGCTGCTGGGCGCGCTCACGGTCCTGACCGTGGCGCTTCTGTGCATGACGGGCGTCGCGCTCGCCGAGGGCGGCGCCACCGCCCCCTCGAGCAGCGAGGTCGTGCTCAAGCGCGGCGACCGCGGAAAGGCGGTCGAGCGCGTGCAGGCCAAGCTCGGCGTCGAGCCCGCCGACGGCGTGTTCGGCCGCGGCACCGAGCGGGCCGTCAAGCGCTTCCAGCGCCGCCGCGGCCTCACGGCCGACGGCGTGGTCGGTCCGCAGACGCGCAAGGCGCTCGGCCTCAAGGCGGTGAGCGGCGCGGCGGCGGAGACGTCCGTGCGCATCCCGCGCGTGCTCCGCAGGATCGCCAAGTGCGAGTCCGGGGGCGACCCGACGGTCGTCTCGCCGGACGGGCGCTACCGCGGCAAGTACCAGTTCACGCGGGCCACCTGGCGCGCGCTGGGCGGCAGCGGCGACCCCGCCGAGGCGGACGAGGCCACGCAGGACCGCCTCGCGCTCAAGCTGTACCGCCGCAGCGGCACCGATCCCTGGCCCACCTGCGGCTAGCCGCTAGCCCGCCGCGGGCTGCCTGGCGCGCAGCCGCGCGAGCGCGCCGAACGTGATCGCGCAGGCCACGCCCAGCAGGGCGTAGGGGAGGGCGTCCGACGTGGCGTCCGCCAGCGCCGCGCCGCCGGCGCTGCCGGCCATGTGGCCGCTCGCCCAGGCCAGGTTGGACAGGCCGAAGGCAAGCGGCTGGTCGAGCCCGACGGCCTCCGAGGCGTCCGAGAGCAGGGCCATCGCGGGCGCCCAGAAGGCGCCCAGGGCCGCGACCGTCGCGCCGAGGGCGATCGCGAGCACGACCACGGTCTCCGGGAGCGGCAGGAGCGCGGCCATGATCACCGCGCCCACCAGCCCCACGCGGATCGGCGCGAGCCGGCCATGGCGGTCGGACATGCGGCCGCTGAGCGGGCTGAGCACCGCCTCCACCGCCGCGATGAGCAGGAAGATCACGCCGATCGCGGCGCCGGACGCGCCGAGCTCGTCCAGCCGGAGCGGGCCCAGCACCTCGATCGTCCCGCCGAAGATCGCCGGCAGCGTGAACAGCCAGAACGCCGCGATCACCGCCGGGCGCCTGAGCGCCCGCACGGCGGCGCGCATCCCCGCGCTCCGCTCGGTCGGCGCTCCGGGCACCGTCCAGGCCCACGCGGCCAGGCCCACGGCCACGACGGCCACGCCGCTGAACACGACCTCCGGGCTGAGCAGCGTGGCGAGGCCGCCGAGCGCCGGGCCCAGGAGCACGCCCACGATCGCGGCCCCGAGCGCCGAGCCGATCACGGTGCCGCGCTTGTCGGCCGGCGAGCCGTACACGAGCCAGGCGAGGCCGCCCGCCCACGAGCACGCGCCGCCGAGTCCCTGCGCGAAGCGCGCCGCGTCGAGCATCGACGACGTTGTTGGCGAAGCCGAAGACGAGGCTGGTGACGGCGAGCAGCGTCAGGCCGATCAGCACGGTGGGCTTGACGCCCACGCGCGCGGCGAGCCAGCCGGACGGCAGCGCGCCCACGAGCGTGCCCGCCGGGTAGGCGGCCGCGAGCACACCGGCCGCCGACTTCGAGAGGTCGAGCTCGTCGCTGTAGTGCGGCAGCAGCGGCGCGACCGCCGCGAAGAACATCGTGTCGACCAGCACGACCGCCGCGACGAGCGGGAAGAGGCGGCGCATGGGGACAGGCTACGCGCTGCGGTTCGGCACAATCACGCGCATGCCGACGATCCTCGAGGAGCTCAGCGACTGGCTGCGGATCCCGTCCGTGTCCACCGGCGGGGGCGACGCCGCCGCCCTGAAGCGATCCGCCGAGTGGGTCTGCGAGCGCATCGAGGCGGCCGGCGGGACGGCCGAGGCGGTCTCGCTCGACGGCGGCCATCCGATGGCGATCGGCGAGCTGCGCGCGAACCGGGCGGACGCGCCGACCGTGCTCGCCTACGGCCACCACGACGTGCAGAACGTGGGCCGCGAGGACGACTGGGACATCGCCGCCGTTCGAGCCCAGCGAGCGCGACGGGCGCCTCTACGCGCGCGGCGCCGCCGACGACAAGGGCAACTTCCTGCCGCTGCTCCACGTGGGCTGCGAGCTCGCGCGGGCGGGCGAGCTGCCGGTGAACGTGCGCTTCCTCGTGGAGGGCGAGGAGGAGGTCGAGCTCCGGCCTCGGTGATGCGCTGGATCCGCGAGGACGAGCGCGGGGCCGACGCGGCGCTCGTCTTCGACCTGATGATGGCCGACGAGGCCACGCCGGCGATCACCGTCGCCACGCGCGGGCTCGTGGCCGCCGACGTGGAGGTCCGCACGGCCGCGCGCGACCTGCACTCGGGCGTCTACGGCGGGCGCCGTCCTCAACGCCGCGCACGTGCTCATGCGGATGCTCGCCGAGGTCGCGCCGGACGCGGCCGGGCGCGTGCGGCCCGGAGCTGAGCGCCGGGGTGCGAGCCGGCCGCCGACGAGGAGCGCGAGCCTGGAGCGGCTGCAGCCCGGCGCCGAGGTGATCGCCGAGGTGGGCGCGCGACCCGGTGGTCGCCGGAGGCCGGCGACGAGTTCTACGAGCGCACCGGCGCGCGCACGTCGGTGGACGTGAACGCAGATCCGCGTGGGGGAGCCGCGCACGATCGTGCCCGCGCGTGGCCACGGCGCACGTGACCGTCGCGCCTCGCCGCCGGCCAGAGCGCCGACGGCGGTGGGCGCCGAGCTCGAGCGGCTGCTGCGCGGCGGCGGCGCCCGACGGACGCGGAGGTGTCGCGTCGAGATGTCGCTCGCCGACCCGTCCATGTTCGACCCGGCGTCGGCCGGCGATCCAGCTCGCCTCGCGACGCGATGGAGCGCGCCTGCGGCACGCCGACCGGCGCTGATCCGGAGCGGCGGCACGATCCCGATCCTCGCCGAGCTGTCGCGCGCGCGGGATCGACACCGTGGCCACCGGCTTCGCCACCGGCGGCGACGCCTGCCACGCGCCCAACGAGAGCTACCGGCTCGAGAGCCTCCGCCTCGGCGAGGCGTCCACCCGCGAGATCTACCTGGCGCTCGGCGGACCTGACGCGCAACCGGTGAATCGCCACCCGCGGGAAGCGGGGGCTCATCGTGGTGGTCACGTCGAAGTGCGCGCGGGCGCCCTCGAGGAAGCGCTCGGACGGGCGCACGGCCCGGGGTCGGCGAGCAGGATGCGCCCGCGCTCGTCCACGAGCCGCGGCAGCAGGTCGAGCAGCAGGTCCACGTTGCGCTGCTCGTAGAGCACGTCCGAGGCGAGCACGAGCTGGAACGGAGCGAGCTCGAGGAGCGCCTCCGGCGCGGCCCAGTCGCAGACCAGGGTCTCGAGCGCGGCGTCGTTGCGCGCGGCGTTCGAGGCCGCCGCCGCCACCGCGTCCGGCGACCAGTCGGTGGCGAGCACGCGCCCGCCGGCGCGGGCCGCGGCGATGCTCGGGAGCGCGAGCCCGCAGCCCAGCTCGAGCGTGCGCGCGCCGCGCAGCGAGCGCCGGGCCACGTCGTGGGCCAGCGCCACGCCGCTCGACCACAGCTCGGCCCAGTAGGGCAGGAACTCCTCGTTCTCGAACGCCTCCTCGGAGAGCAGCGCCTCGGCGTCGCGCGGGCGCGCCACCTCGATCTCGCCGCCGGGCAGCGCCACGCGCTCCTCGACGAGAGTCACGTCACGACCTCCGTCACGTGCGGCCGGCCTCCGCGGCCGCCGCCTCCGCCGCCTCGAGCTGGCGCTCGATCAGGTCGAGGCCCGACGACCAGAAGCCGGGGTCGGAGAGGTCCACGCCCACGATCGCGCCGAGCTCCTCGGGCGGCAGCGAGCCGCCGGCCTTCAGGAGGTCGAGGTAGGACGGGACGAAATCCGGGCCGGCCTCCTCGTAGCGGCGGTAGACCGACAGCGCGAGCAGGTGGCCGTAGGCGTACGCGTACACGTAGCCGGGCGTGTCCATGAAGTGCGGCACGTAGGACCACCAGAGGGCGTAGTCGCTCGGAGAGGTCCACGGAGTCGCCGAGCAGGTCCGACTGCGTCTCGAGCCAGAGCTCGCCGAAGCGGTCGGTGGCGAGCTCGCCGCGCTCGCGGCGCTCGGTGTGCACCGCGTTCTCGAAGCGGTTCATCGCCACCTGGCGGAACACGGCGGCCACCGCCCCGTCGAGCGAGCCGGCCAGCAGGTCGAGCCTGCCGGCGGCGTCCGGCGCCCGCTCGAGCAGCCGCTCGAGCACGATCGTCTCGCCGAAGATCGAAGCGGTCTCGGCGAGCGTCAGCGGGGTGGTGAACTGGAAGATGCCCTGCGGGCGGGCGAGCGACGCGTGCACGCCGTGGCCCGAGCTCGTGGGCCATCGTCAGCACGTCGTGGGGACGCGACGTGTAGTTGAGCATCACGTAGGGATGCGCGCTCGGGACGGTGTACGAGCAGAAGGCGCCGCCGCGCTTGCCGGGGCGGGGCGGCCCGTCGATGTACCCGTCGGCGAAGAACTCGCCCGCCGCCGCGCCCAGCTCCGGCGAGAACTCGGAGTAGCAGTCGAGCACGATCGACTGCGCCTCGGCGTAGGGGATGCGGTCGTCGGAGTCGCCCACGCGGCGCCATCCGGTCCCAGTAGGCGAGCCGGTCGAGCCCGAGCAGCCGCGCCTTGAGGCGATACCAGCGCCGCGCCAGCTCGTAGCGCGACTGGACCGCCTCGATCAGGGCCTCCACCGACTCGTCGCTCGCCTCGTTCGCGAGGTTGCGCGACGCGAGCCAGTGCGGGTAGGAGCGCAGCCGGTCCTTGACGGACTTGTCCTGCGCGAGCGTGTTGAACACGTAGCCGCGCGTGCGGATCCCGGGCCGCAGGGCCTCGGTGACCGCGCCGGCCGTCTCCTCGCGCCGGTCGCGGTCGCTGTCCTGGAGCCGGCTGAGCGCCTCTTCCAGCGACGCGGGCTCGTCGACGTCCGGGAGGTCCACCCGCAGGGCGGAGGTCAGCTCGGTGAACAGCCGCCTGAAGGCCGACGAGCCGGTGACCGAGGTCTCGGTGAGCACGCGCTCCTCCGGCTCCGAGAGCTGGTGCGGGCGGTAGCGGCGCAGCGTCCGCAGGTAGTGGCGGCAGAAGTCCAGCGCGTCGTCGGCGAGGACCTCCTCGGCATGCTCGTCCGGCGCCTCGTTCCACTCGAGGTCGAAGAACAGGAGGGTGGTCTCGATCTCGGCGCCGAGCTCGCGGGCGCGCTGGATCAGCGCACCGCGCTCCGGGTCGGCGGTGTCGAGCGTGAACGCGAGCATCGCGTAGGAGCCCGCGCGGCCCGCCAGGTCGGAGATCCCGGCGAGCTCGTTCATCGCCTCCGCCAGCTCGCCGGCTCCGAGCTCGGCCACGCGCCCGCGATAGCGCTCCGCGAACGCCGCCGAGCGGTCGCGGGCCTCGCCGAGGAGCTCTTCCACCCCGGCGGGGCCGCGCCGCTCGACGAGCGGCTCGAGGTTCCAGCTCGCGGACTCGAGGGCTTCGTCGCGGAGGGCGCTCACGCCCCTGACATTAGGCGCTCGCCCGTCAGCAGGACACGACGAGATGGAACGAGCGGTTGGCGGCCGCCCCGTCGCTGTTCCGCGTGAAGACGCGCACCCCGTTGACGCTGCTCGGCAGCGAGGTCACCGAGACCTGTCCGGTGCCGGGCGAGGCGGCCGACTCGTCGCCGAGCGTGGCCACGTAGGCGCACTGGCGAACGTCGCGGTCGAAGACCGCCTGGTACTGGCCGGTGCCCGTGCGCGCGGACGAGGCCAGGCCGCGGGCGCGGACGACGGCGCCGCCCGAGCCGATCACCGCGTGGTGCGCGCTGCCCTGGGCGGCCACCGCGCTGGTCACGGGGCCCAGCTTCAGCGAGTTGAGCGACTCCTCCTTGACCGCGTTGGGGCCGATGCTGTCCTGCTTCAGCTCCTGGCCGCGAAGCCCGCGGTCGCGCACGTCCTTGCTCAGGATCGTGCCGTTCTTGATCTCCCGGCCGCTGATGGAGCCGGTGGCGAAGCCGTACGACACTCCGCCGAGGGCCACGAACAGGGCTGTGCAGGCCACGAGCATGGCCGGCGAGGGCATGAAGCGCTTCATGTGAGACGTCCTCCCGTCGATTGCAACTTCTCCGCCTGCAACAGGCTGAGGGCGCGCGGGTTGCGGCATGATGGACGCATGGGCGCCTCCGAGCTGGCCGAGCGCGCGCGGGCGATGCCGGGGCTCGAGTTCCTCGAGGCGATCCGCGACGGCGAGCTGCCGGCCGCGCCGATCCAGGACCTGATGGGCTTCCAGCTGGTCGAGGTGGAGGAGGGGAAGGTGGCGTTCCGCGCCACCCCGGGCGAGCAGCACTACAACCCGATCGGCGTGGTCCACGGCGGCTTCGCCGCGACGCTGCTCGACAGCGCGATGGGCGCCTCCGTCCACAGCACCCTGCCGCTCGGCTCGGGCTACTCGACGCTCGAGACGAAGTTCAACCTCGTGCGCGCGATCACCGCGGAGACCGGGTCCGTGCTGGCCGAGGGCCGGGTCGTGCACCGCGGCTCGCGGGTGGCCACGGCCGAAGGGCGGATCGTGCGCGAGTCCGACGGCAAGCTGCTGGCGCACGGCACGTCCACCTGCCTGGTGCTGAGCGGCTGAGGGGGGCGGGCGGAGGCGCCCGGGCGCTTCCACTCGCATGGACGCCCTCGACGAGCTCGCCGTCGCCCTCCGCGGGCGGCTGATCGAGCGCGCCCGGGCGGGCGAGGCGGGGGAGGGCCTCGAGGCGGAGGTCCGGCGGGTCGTGGACGCCGAGGCCGGCTCGCTGCCCGAGGCGGACCGCGAGGAGCTGCGCCGGCGGATCTTCCTGCTGGCCACCGGCCTCGGGCCGCTCGAGCCGCTGCTGGCCGACCCGGCGGTGGACGAGGTGATGGTGAACGGGCCGGGGGAGGTGTTCGTCGAGCGGCGCGGGCGGATCGAGCGCGCGGGCGTCGCGTTCGCCGGCGAGGCGGAGCTGCTCCACGCGATCGAGCGTGTGCTGGCGCCGCTCGGGCGGCGCGTGGACGAGGCCTCGCCGCTCTGCGACGCGCGGCTGGCCGACGGCTCGCGCGTGAACGTGGTGATACCGCCGCTGGCGCTCTCCGGGCCCTGCCTCACGATCCGGCGCTTCCGGCGCCAGGGCTTCTCGCTGCGCGACCTCGTGCGCGCCGGCACGCTGCCGGCGGGCGCGGCGGAGCTGCTGGCCGCCTGCGTGGCGGCGCGCGCCTCGGTGCTCGTGTCCGGCGGCACCGGCTCGGGCAAGACCACCACGCTGGGCGCGCTCTCCGGCGCCATCCCCGGCGCCGAGCGGATCGTGACGATCGAGGACGCGGCCGAGCTGCGGCTGCGCCAGCCCCACGTGGTGCGGCTCGAGGCGAGGCCGCCCAACCTCGAGGGCCGCGGCGAGGTCACGATCAGGCAGCTCGTGCGGAACGCGCTGCGGATGCGCCCGGACCGGATCGTCGTGGGCGAGGTCCGCGGCCCGGAGGCGCTCGACATGCTCCAGGCGCTGAACACCGGGCACGACGGCTCGCTCACCACCGTGCACGCCAACTCGCCCGCGGACGCGCTGCGGCGCGTGGAGACGCTCGCGCTGATGGCGGGCGTGGGGCTTCCGCACGCGGCCGTGCGCGAGCAGGTGGCGAGCGCGCTCGGCGTGGTGGTGCACCAGGCCCGCCTGCCGTCGGGCGAGCGCGTGGTGGAGTCCGTGACGGAGGTGGTCCGGGTGGCGGGCGGCGCGGGCACGCGCGAGCTCTACCGGCGCGGCGGCCCGGCGCGTCCGCCGGGGCCCGGGGAGACCTTGCGGGCAGGCTCGCCGGGCTGCGGGCCGCGGATGGGCGCTAGCGCGGGCCTCGCCTTCCTGGCCGGCGCGGGCGCCGCGCTCGGGCTCGGTCGACCTTGCGAGCGCCGTGGCGGCGCGGGCGCCGCGGGTGGTGCGGGCCGGCGCCGGCGCTGGTGGACGCGCTCGTGCTCCAGGGGCGCGAGGGCCGCGACCCCGGCGCCGCGGAGCGCAGGCGGCTGCTGCTGGCCGGTGCGGCCGCCGCCTTCCTCGCCGGCGCGGCGCTGGCCGGCCCGGCCGCGGGCCTGGTGGCGGGCGCGGCCGGGCCGTGGGCCGTGGCGCGCGTGCTGCGCGCCCGGCGCGAGCGCTACCGGCGCGCGGTGGACGTCAGGCTGCGCCCAGGTGGCGGTGGCCATGGCGGACGCGCTCGCGCGGCGGCCACTCGCTGCGGGCCGCGATCGCCGCGGCCGCGCCCGGCGTCGGCGGCGCCGCCGGGCACGAGCTCCGGCGCACGGCGGCCGAGCTCGCCGCCGGGGCGGCCACCGACGAGGCGCTCCGCTCGCTGCGCGACAGGGCCGGCTCCGAGCGCGTGGACGTGCTCGTGGCCGCCTGCACGCTCCAGCGCCGCGCCGGCGGCGACCTGGCGCGGCTCCTGCGCGACTCCGCCACGGCGATGGAGGAGCAGGGCCGGCTCGAGGGCGAGCTGCGCGCCGCCACCGCCCAGGCGCGCTTCACCGGCGCGCTCGTGGTGCTGCTGCCGGCCGGCGGCGCGCTGCTCACCGAGCTGGCGAGCCCGGGCTGGCTCGCCGGGCTGCTCGGGCTCGTTCCTGACCGCCTGGCTCGTGGTGCTCGCGCTCGGGCTTCAGGTCGTGGCCGCGGTGCTCATCCACCGGCTGGGCCGGCCGCCGCGGTGATCGCCGGGGCGCTCGCCTTCCTCGCGGCCGCGCTCGGCGCGGCGGGGGCGGGTCTGCTGCTCGCGCCTCGCGGGACGGCGCCGCGACGCGCGGCTCCTGCGGCGGCTGGCGGGCGCGGGCATGCGGCTGCGCGACGTGCCCGCCCCGCGCGACCTGGGCGCCCGGCTCGACGCCGCCGGGCGCCCGGGCGGGCTCGGAGAGCGCGAGGTGATGGCGGCGAAGCTCGCGGCCGCGGTGGCCGGAGCGGCCATCGGGACTGCTCGCTGCGGCCGCGGCGCCGGGGCGGCTCGGGCTGCTGCTGGCGGCGCTGGCGCCGGCGGCCGGCTTCCTGGCGCCGGACCTCTGGCTCGCGCGCGTGGCCAGGCGCTCGCGCTCAGGCGGCGCGCCGCGAGCTGCCCGCGCTGCTCGACCTGCTGCGCGTGACCGTCGAGTCCGGCGCGTCGCTCACCGAGGCGCTGCGCGCGGTGGGGGCGGAGGGCCGCGGCCCGCTCGCGGCCGAGTGGCGCGCGGCCGGGCGGCGGGTGGCGCTGGGCGCGCCGCTGCCCGACGCGCTCAGGGACGTCCAGCGCCGGCTGCCGCTCCCGGAGCTGGCGGCGCTGGTGGGCGCCCTCGAGCGCTCGCGCCGCCACGGCGTGCCGCTGGCGGACACGCTCAGCGCGCAGGCGCGCGAGGCGCGCGCCGCCCTGGCGCGGGCCGCGCGCGAGCACGCCGCGCGCGCCGGGCCGAAGATCCAGCTGGTGGTGGCCCTGCTGCTGGTGCCGTCGGTGCTGCTGCTCGTGGCGGCCGCGCTGCTCTCGGCGCTGCTCGACTCCGGCGGGACGCTGCTTCCCGTCTAGGCCGCGGTTCGGCCGCCTGGGAGGCCGCGTGCAGGTGGGGCGTTTGCACGCACGATTGCGCCCAGAAGCGCCGCGATGACAGGCCGTGCCCGGGCTCGAGCGGCTCCCACGCCCACCTCGCTCCACCGCGCAAACGCGCTCTGCGAGCGGGATCGCGCTCGGGAGCCGGCCGGCGGCGGGGGCCGATCGGACGTCAAAGTGGGGAGTGGTGTTGCAGAGTGGGAGCCAGTGGGGTAATGTGGCGGCCATCAAGCGACCGGAGTGGCGGGGCTCCTCCCACTCCGCCACTCCGGTCCGACTCTTTTCATGGGTCTTGGCAGCTTTCAGAGGTCACTACGAGCACTCGCTGGACGCGAAGAACCGGCTCAGCATTCCGGCCCGGTTCCGCGCGCCCTTCTCCAACGGAGTCGTTCTCGCCAAGGACCCGGAGACCTGCGTGGCGGTGTGGACGCCCGACACGCACGAATCGATCATCGAGCGCGCGCTCGGCGGCCTGAACCCGATGGGCTCGGAGTACCGCAAGCTCTCGCGCTTCTACCAGGGCAACTCGTTCGAGATCGAGCTGGACGCGGCCGGCCGCGTGACGCTGCCGCCGCCGCTGCTCGGCCACGCCGCGATCGAGAAGGAAGTTGTCGTCGTGGGCGTAGGGGACCATCTCGAGGTGTGGGGACGCGCCCGGTGGGAGGACGAGCAGCGCAGCCTCGACGCGGAGATCGAGGAGGTGACCGAGCGGCTTGGCCATGCTTCTTGACATGACCCGCACGCACGTACCCGTGCTGGCGGGCGAGCTGATCGACCTGACAGCTCCCGCCGCCGGCGAGACCGCAGTGGACTGCACCTTCGGCGCGGGCGGTCACGCGCGGCTCGTGGCGGACCGGCTCGGCCCGTCCGGCACGCTCGTCTGCATCGACCGCGACCCGGCCGCCGAGGAGCGCTTCGAGGAGCTCGCGCGCGAGGCGCCCTGCGACACCCGCTTCCTGCGCATGGACTACGCCGAGGGCCTCGCCCTGCTTGCCGAGGAGGGGCTGGAGGCCGACCTCGTCTACCTCGACCTGGGCATCTCGTCGATGCAGGTGGACGCGCGCGAGCGCGGCTTCTCCTACTCCTACGACGCGCCGCTCGACATGCGGATGGACCCCGACCAGGAGCTCGACGCGCGCGAGATCGTGAACGGCTGGGAGGAGCGCCGGCTCGCCCAGCTCTTCCGGCGCTACGGCGAGGAGCCCTCCGCGCGCCGGATCGCGCGCGAGATCGTGCGGCGCCGCGACCGTGCCCCGATCGACACCACCGGCGAGCTGGTGGCGGCCGTGGAGGCCGCGCTGCCCGCGGCCGTGCGCCGCAGCTTCGGCGGCGGGCACCCCGCCAAGCGCGTGTTCCAGGCGGTGCGGATCGCCGTGAACGACGAGCTCGAGTCGCTCGACCACGCGCTGCCGCTCGCGTGGGAGCTGCTGCGCGGCGACGGCCGACTGGCCGCCATCTCCTTCCACTCGCTCGAGGACCGGCGCGTCAAGCGCTTCCTCGCCGCGCGCGCCCAGGGCTGCGTGTGCCCGCCCGACTTCCCGGTCTGCGTCTGCGGGCACGAGCCCGAGGCCGAGCTGATCACCCGTCGCGCCGTGGTGCCCACGCCCGGCGAGATGGCCGACAACCCGCGCTCGCGCTCGGGCAAGCTCCGCGCCGCCCGCAAGCTGGGCGTGGGGGAGGCCGCCTGATGGCCGCCGGCGCCGCAGCACGGCCCGCACCCGCAACCCGCGCCGGAGCGGCCCAGCCGCGGCCGGCCCCGGCCCGCCGCCCGCAGCGCCGGCCCGCGCTCGGCCGCCGCGCCGGATGTCCGGCCCCGCCGCTCCGGCGGCCCCGCGTGGCGGCTCCGTCGCGCTCCCCGTCGCGTCTTCGAGGCGCCGTTCGCCCGCGCGCTCCGGGCGCGCACGAGCGGCGTCTGGGCGCCCTGCTCGCCGGGCGCGGCTGGATCGTGCTGATCGGCGCGCTGCTCGTGGGGATCGTCTTCTTCAACGTCGACCTGCTCCGGATGAACCGCGAGATCGCGCTGACCGCCGAGAAGAGCACCGCGCTGAAGCGCGAGAACGCGCGCCTGCGCCAGCAGGCCGCGCTGCTCGGCTCGAGCGAGCGCATCCAGGACGCCGCGGCGGAGCTCGGCATGGTGCTGCCCGGCGCCGGTGACGTGCGCTACCTGAAGGCGCATCCCGAGTTCGACGCCCGCAAGGCCGCCCGCAGCATCATCGAGCCGACGCGATCTGGCCGCGCTACCGGCCCCGGTCGTGGCCGAGGTGCCGCCGGCGACCACGCTGACGGCGCCCACGACGACCACGACGGATCCCGCCGCCACCACGACGACCGATCCCGCTGTGCCGCCGCCCAGCACCACGACCACAGCGCCGACCACGACGACCACGGCGCCGGTGCACCCCGGCCGCACCCACCGCCACGTCCGAGGGCGGCGCGGTGGCACCCACGACCACGACCACCGCTCCGGCTAGGCGTGCGCCTGGTCGAGCGCAGGATCGGGCTGCTCTTCGCCGTCTTCCTGGCCCTGCTCGCGATCGCGGCCGTGCGCGCCGTCTGGATCGGCACCGTCAAGGCCGGCTCGCTGAAGGAGCGGGCCGTCGACCCAGCAGGAGGAGGACCTGACGGTCAACGCCAAGCGCGGCACGATCTTCGACCGCAACGGGCTCGAGCTGGCGGTGTCCGAGGACGCGATCACCGTCTTCGCGAACCCGTTCCTGATCAAGAGCCCCGGCAAGGTGGCCGCGCAAGCTGGCGCCGCTCATCGACCTTCCCGAGGACGAGCTGCTCCGCAAGCTCTCGGACCGCAAGCCGCGGCTTCGTGTACCTGCGCCGCAAGATGGACTCCTGGAACGGCCACAAGGTCGCGCAGCTGAAGATCGAGGGCATCGGCACCGTCACGGAGCCGAAGCGCACCTACCCCCAGGGCTGGCTGGCCGCGCAGGTGCTCGGCAACGTGGGCCTCGACAACGACGGGCTCGCCGGGCCTCGAGTACTCGCGCGACGAGCGAGCTGCGCGGCGACGACGGCCGCCGGCGGCTCGTGAAGGACGCGCTCGGCGAGCCGGTCAGCATGGTCGAGGTCAAGCGCTCCTCGCCCGGCGAGGACCTGCACCTGACGATCGACGCGGCGATCCAGGAGCGCGCCGAGCAGGTGCTCGGCGAGGTGGGCTCCACCTGGCGGCCGAAGGGCGCCACCGCGCTGGTGCTCGATCCGCGCACCGGGGCGGTGCTCGCGCTCGCCAACTGGCCGCGCGTGGACGCGAACGACCCCGGCGGGTCGCCGGCCTGGGCGCGCCGCGACCGCTCGGTCGGCGACAACTACGAGCCGGGCTCCACCTTCAAGGCCTTCACGGTGGCCGGGCGCCCTCCAGGAGCGGCTGATCGAGCCGAGCACCCCGTTCAACCTCGCCCCGCAGATCCACGTGGCGGACCGCATCGTCGGCGAGGCGCACGACCGCGGGCGGGTGACGCTCACGACCTCGGAGATCCTGGCCCAGTCGTCGAACGTGGGCGCCGTGACGATCGGCCTGAAGCTCGGCGCGCGCCACTTCGACCGCTGGGTGCACCGCTTCGGCTTCGGCAGGCCGACCGGGATCGAGCTGCCGGGCGAGCAGCAGGGGATCGTGCCGCGCTACGCGAAGTACTCCGGCTCCTCGATCGGCAACCTGCCGATCGGCCAGGGCCTCGCCGTCACGCCGATGCAGATGGCGAAGGCCTACACGGCGATCGCCAACCACGGCGTGATGCGCTCCCCCTACATCATCGCCGGGGACCGCAAGCCCGGAAAGCGCGTGCTCTCGCGCGACACCGCCGACAAGGTCTCGAAGATGCTCGAGGGCGTGCTCGGCCCGGGCGGAACCGCGCAGGAGGCCCAGGTGGAGGGCTACAAGCTGGCCGGCAAGACCGGCACGGCCGAGAAGCCGGACGGCAAGGGCGGGTACTCGAAGACGAAGTTCGTGGCCTCGTTCATCGGCTACGCCCCGGCGCGTGACCCGCGGCTGCTGGTGGCCGTGATGGTCGACGAGCCCCAGGGCGACATCTACGGCGGCACCGTCGCGGCCCCGGCGTTCGAGAGCATCGCCGAGTTCGCGCTGCCCTACCTGCGCATCCCGCCGGGCTAGCGTCCGTGCGCCGGGCCGCGCGGTCGGCTAGTCGGCCGCGGCTCATCACCCAGCGAGGCGCGGATGCGGCGCTGCGCGTCGCGCACCTCCTGGGCGGCCTGCTCGGCCACGAACAGCTCGCTCTCCACGCGTGAGAGGCGGCCCTCGACCGCGGCGCGGCGGCGCGTCTCGGTCTCCAGCTGGGTGCGGAGCGCGCGCGCCTCGTGCCCGGCGTGCTCGGCCTCGGCGCGTGCCCTGACCACGTCCGACTCGGCCTCGGTGAGCTTGGTGCGCAGCACCTCGAGCTCCATCGTGCGCGCCTCGACCTCCATCCGCGCGGTGGCGAGCTCGCGCTGGTGCTCGCGCGAGCGCGCCTTGACCTCCTCGAGGCGCGCCTCGGCCTCCGTCAGCTCCTCGCGCAGCCCCGGGTCCTGCGCGGCGGCGCCTCGGCGGCCGCCGGCGGCTCGGGCTCCTCGGCGAGGCGGCTCGGGCGCGGCCGGGTCCTCGACCGCCTCGAGCTCGCCGGCGGGCTGCGGCAGCGGGAGCCGCGCGATCAGCTCGTCGAGCGCCGGGCCGCATGCCACCGCGGCGATCGTCTTCCGGCCCGCCAGGCCGGCGAGCATGCCGGCGCCCGCCGCGTCGGCCGGGTCCGCCACGGCGAGCACCAGCCGGGGGCCGAAGTGGCCGACCGGCACGCAGCGGGCCTGGCGGGCCGCCTGCGGGGTCACGAGGTTCGCGGCGGCGGCGTCCACCTCGTACACGTCGAGGTCCACGTAGGGGAGCCCGTGGCGCTCGGCCCGCGCATGCGCGAGCTGGTCCTCGGTGATCGCGCCGCTCTCGAGCAGCACGCTCGCCACGGTCGCGCCCGGGCTGCGCGCGGCGCGCACCGCCTGCTCCACCGTCGGGCGGTCGGCGAAGCCGAGCTCGACGATCACGTCGCTGAGGAAGCCCTCGCGCCCGCCCGGCTGCGTGGGCTGGGTGATCCCCTTGTCCGAGGGGCCGATGGACGGGAGCGGCAGCGCGCTCACGCTCCGCCCCGGGATCGGGAGCAGGGGTTCGCGCACGGCTGGATCAGCCGGCGCGCCAGACACGGTGGCGCGCACACAAATTGGTATGTCGGCGCGCCAGGGCCCGAAGGCTGAGCTTTTGCCCCCGGAAGACGACGGAAAGCGCAGGTACCCTCCGCGCACCATGACCCTTCGCGAGCTGATGGGGAATGGGGCACCCGAGGTCGAGGTCTCGGGCCTCGCTTACTCGAGCCAGAGCGTCACCCACGGGACGCTCTTTTTTTGCGTCCCCGGGTTCCGCGCGGACGGGCACGACTTCGCTCCGGAGGCGGTCGAGCGCGGCGCGGTGGCGCTCGTGTCCCAGCGCCCGCTGGGGCTCGGGGTGCCCGAGCTGGTGGTGCCCGACGTGCGCGCCGCCATGGGGCCCGCCGCGGCGCGCTTCTACGGCGATCCCACCGCCGCGCTCGAGGTGGTGGGGATCACGGGCACGAACGGCAAGACCACCACCGCCTTCCTCGTGCGCCACCTGCTCGAGGCCGCCGGGCGGAGCACGGGCCTGCTCGGGACGGTGAAGCGCGTGGTGGGCGGCGTCGAGGAGGAGGTCGAGCGGACGACCCCTGAGGCCATCGACCTCCAGGCCACCTTCCGGCGCATGCTCGACGCGGGCGACACGGCCTGCGCCATGGAGGTCTCCTCGCACGCGCTCGAGCTGGGCAGGGTCGCCGGGATCCGCTTCGCCTGCCGGGTCTTCACCAACCTCACGCAGGACCACCTGGACTTCCACCCCTCGATGGAGGACTACTTCGCCGCCAAGCGGCGGCTGTTCGAGGGGCCCGGCCCGGCGGTGGTGAACCTGGACGACCCGTGGGGACGCCGCCTCGCGGACGAGGCCGAGGCGATCGGCTTCGCGGTCGAGAGCGAGGCCGACTACCGCGCCCGCGACGTGCGCTTCGACCTCACCGGGTCGAGCTTCACCTGCGAGTCGCCGGAGGGCTCCCGCGAGCTGCGGTCGCCGCTGCCGGGCCTCTTCAACGTCCAGAACGTGCTCGCCGCCGTCGCGGCGGCCCGCTCCCTCGGCGTGCCGATGGACGTGATCGCCGACGCGCTGCCCGCCTTCGGCCGGGTTCCCGGCCGCTTCGAGCCGGTGGACGAGGGCCAGGACTTCGGGCTGCTCGTGGACTACGCGCACACCCCGGACTCGCTCGAGAACGTCCTGCGCGCCGCCAGGGCCATCACGAACGGCCGGCTGGTGGCGGTGTTCGGCGCCGGCGGCGACCGCGACCGCTCGAAGCGCCCGCTGATGGGCGACGCCGCCCGGCGGCTCGCCGACCGGGTGATCGTGACCTCGGACAACCCCCGCAGCGAGGACCCGGAGCAGATCATCGACGAGGTGATGGCCGGTGCCGGCGCGGGCGCGGAGCGCGAGGTGGACCGCCGCCGGGCGATCGCGATGGCCGTGGAGTCGGCCGCGCCGGGGGACGTGGTCGTGGTGGCCGGGAAGGGCCACGAGCAGGGCCAGGAGTTCGAGGACGGCCGCAAGGAGCCGTTCGACGACGTCACGGTGGCGCGCGAGGCGCTGCGCTCGCGGGCGGGGGCGGGCCGGTGATCGACCTCGCTCCGGCGCGGCTGGCCGAGGCCGCGGGCGCACGGCTCGCGGGTGGGGACCCGGAGGGCCCCGGCCCGCGGCGCGTGGTGGTGGACAGCCGCGACCTCGGCCCGGGCGACCTGTTCGTGGGCCTCCCGGGCGAGCGCGTGCACGGCGGCGAGTTCGCCGCAGCGGCGATCGAGGCGGGCGCGTGGGGCGTGCTGGTGGACCCCGGCCACGCTCCCGGACGCGGGCACCGCGCTCGTGGCCGACGACCCGCTCGCGGCGCTCGGCGAGCTCGCGCGCTCGTGGCGGCGCGAGCTCGGCTGCCGCGTGGTGGGGATCACCGGATCGACGGGCAAGACGTCGACGAAGGACATCCTCGCCGCGCTGCTGGCGCCACAGGTGCGCACACACGCCAACCGGGAGAACCTGAACACCGAGATCGGCCTGCCGCTGTCCCTGCTCGAGGCGCCGCGCGGAACGGAGGTGGCGGTCCTCGAGATGGCCATGCGCGGCGAGGGCCAGATCGCCGAGCTCGCCGCGATCGCGGAGCCCGATGTGGGCGTGATCGTGAACGTCGGGCCCGTGCACCTCGAGATCCTCGGCACGGTCGAGCGCGTGGCCGCCGCGAAGGCCGAGCTGATCCGCGACCTGCGTCCGGGCGCGGCCTGCGTGCTGCCCGCCTCCGAGCCGCTCCTGGACGCCCACCGGCGCTCCGACCTCGACACCTGGACGTTCGGGCCCGCCGGCGAGGTCATGCTCCTGGCGATGACCGGAGACCACGCCGAGATCGAGGCGCGCGGGCGCCGGATCGAGCTCGAGCTGCCCTACTCGGAGCCGCACAACCTGCTCAACACGCTCGCCGCGGTGGCCGCCGCCGAGGCGCTCGGGGTGGCGGTCGGGGGCCGCGTGGACGTGCGCTTCTCGTCGCTCAGGGGCGAGCTCGTCGAGCTTCCTGGCGGGGTTGTGGTCGTGAACGACTGCTACAACGCCAACCCGATGTCGATGCGCGCAGCCCTCGACCACCTCGCCGACAGCCCGGCGGATCGCCGGATCGCGGTGCTCGGCACCATGGCCGAGCTCGGCGACGGCTCGCCCGACTACCACCGCGAGATCGGCGAGCACGCCGCCGCCCGCGGGATCGACGTGCTCGTTCCCGTCGGACGGGAGGCGCTCGCCTACCTCGACGGCTTCCACGGCGAGGCCCACCCGGTGGCAGGCCCCGAGGAGGCCGGAGCGCTCCTGGAGGAGGTGGCGCGCCCGGGCGACCGGGTGCTCGTCAAGGGCTCGCGCTCGGCGGGCCTGGAACGCGTCCTCGCCTGATGCTCGGCGAGATCCTGATCGGGGGCATGACGTCCCTCTTCATCTGCATGTTCCTCGGGCCGCGCTTCATCGAGTTCCTGCGCCAGAAGGAGTTCGGCCAGCAGATCCGCGAGGAGGGGCCGGCCGGGCACCACGGCAAGGCCGGCACGCCGACCATGGGCGGGCTCGCGATCTTCCTCGCCATCTGCGTGCCGTTCCTGATCCTGTCCGAGTACCGCGCGGCGAGCATGGTGGTGGTGGCCACCGCGCTGGTCATGGCCGGGCTCGGCTTCGCGGACGACCTGATCAAGCTGCGCCACAAGCGCTCGCTGGGCGTCTCCGGGCGCACCAAGCTGGTCGTGCAGGCGCTCACCGCGATCGGGCTCTGGATCGCGGTCACGGAGTGGGTCGGCATCACCGACACGCTGCGCCTGCGCGTGGTGGACGCCTCGATCGACCTGGGCTTCCTCTACCCGGTGCTGATCTTCCTGGTGCTGGCGGGCGCCACGAACGGCGTGAACCTCACGGACGGCCTCGACGGCCTCGCGGCGGGCTGCTGCGCGATCGTGTTCCTCACCTTCACCGCGATGACCTTCATCACGAAGGGCGAGGAGGACCTGGCGCTGCTGTGCGCCTGCCTGGTCGGCGCCTGCGTGGGCTTCCTCTGGTTCAACTCGTTCCCGGCGTCGGTCTTCATGGGGGACACCGGCTCCCTCGGGTTAGGCGGCGCCATCGCCGCGCTGGCGGTGGTCTCGAAGACCGAGGTGCTGCTGATCGTGATCGGCGGGATCTTCGTGATCGAGGCGCTCTCGGTGGCGATCCAGGTGGTGGCCTTCCAGCGCTTCCGCAAACGCGTCTTCCTGATGGCGCCGATCCACCACCACTTCGAGCTGATGGCGTGGTCGGAGACGAAGATCATCCTGCGCTTCTGGATCGTCGCGGCCATCTGCGCCGCGATCGGGTTCACCCTCTACCAGCAGTCGATCCCGTGAGGCCATGAGCACCGCGCGGCCCCCGCTGCCCCCGGGGCCGTACCTCGTCGTCGGCCTGGCACGGTCCGGGCGCGCGGCCGTGGAGATGCTGCGACCGCACGGCGAGGTGATCGCCACCGACAGCGGCAGCCCCGAGCCCCCGCCGGGCGTGGAGGCCCATCTCGGGACCGACGGCGTCGGGCTCCTCGAGCGCGTGGCGTGCGTGGTCAAGAGCCCGGGCGTGCCGGGCGAGGCGCCCGTGATCGCGGCCGCGCGCGAGCGCGGCATCCCGGTGCACGGCGAGCTCGAGCTGGCGTGGCGGCTCCTGCCGAACCGCTTCGTGGCCGTGACCGGCACGAACGGCAAGACCACCACCGCCGAGCTGCTCGGGGCCGTGCTACAGGGCGGCCGGCATCGAGGTGGCGGTGGCGGGGAACGTCGGCACGCCGCTGTCCTCGCTCGCCGGGAGGCCTCGACGCGGGCGCCGTGGTGGTCTGCGAGGCCTCGAGCTTCCAGCTGGAGGACGCGAGCGAGTTCGCCCCCGACACCGCGCTGCTCCTCAACCTCGAGGAGGACCACCTCGACAGGCACGGGACCTTCGAGGCCTACCGCGAGGCCAAGCTGCGGGTGTTCGCGCGCCAGGACGAGGGCGACGTGGCGGTGGCCCGGCCCGGGCTGGCGTTCGACACGCGGGCTCGGCGGGTGACCTTCGGCCCGGCCGGGTCGGACCTCGAGCTGGCCGGCACGGCGCTCGCCTGGCGCGGCGAGCCGCTGCTCGACGCCGGGGAGATCCGCCTGCGCGGCGCCCACAACCTGGAGAACGCGATGGGCGCGGCGGCCGCCGCCCTGGCGTCGGACGTGCCGGCCGCCGCGGTGGCCGAGGCGCTGCGGAGCTTCGCCGGCGTGCCGCACCGGCTCGAGGAGGTGGCCACCCGTGACGGCGTGCTCTACGTGAACGACTCGAAGGCCACCAACGTGGCCGCGGCCCGGCGCGGGATCGAGGCCTTCGAGGGCGGGGTGCACGCGATCCTCGGCGGCAGCCTCAAGGGCGGCGGCTTCGAGGGCCTGCGCGAGGCGGTGAGCGCGCGCTGCCGCGCCTGCTACCTCATCGGAGAGGCGGCGGAGAGCCTCGCCCGCGACCTCGCCGGCACCGTCCCGCTGGTGCCCTCCGGCGACCTCGAGTCCGCTCTCGCGGCCGCCTCGGAGGCGGCGCGGCCCGGCGAGGTGGTCCTGCTCTCGCCCGCCTGCGCGAGCTACGACCAGTTCCGCGACTTCGAGGACCGCGGCGAGCAGTTCCGTCGGCTGGTGACGCGAGCATGAATCCGCGTGTCGGCGTCGAAGCCAGACCGGATGCCTGCGCGTGCCGCCCGCAAGCGCCCGATCGAGTACTCGATCCTCTACACGGCCACCCTGTGCCTGCTGGCGTTCGGCGCGGTGATGGTCTACTCGGCCAGCTCGGCCGAGTCGCTCCTGAACGGGAGCAACGACCCGTCGATGTACCTGAAGCGCTACGTGCTCTTCGGCATCGTGGGCCTGTTCGTGATGCACGCGGCCTCGAAGCACGGGCTCAGGGTCATCAAGGCGATCACGCCGCTGCTGCTCGGGGCCTCGTTCTTCCTGACGATCGCGGTGATGCTGCCGGGCGTGGGGGTGGAGGTGAACGGCGCCACCCGCTGGCTGGGCGCCGGCCCGATCCAGTTCCAGCCCTCCGAGCTGCTCAAGCTCGCGCTGGTGCTCTACGCGGCGCAGCTGCTGGCGGCGCGGCCGCGGAGCGTCCGCACGATCGGCGGGCTCTTCAAGCCGCTGCTGATCGTCGTGATCCTCGCCTGCGCGCTGCTCCTCAAGCAGCCGGACATGGGCACCGCGATGGTCATCTGCTTCGCGATCGGCGCGCTGCTGGTCGCGGCCGGGCACGCCCACCCGCAACCTGGCCACGATCGCGCTGACGCTCGTCGGCATCGCGCTGCTGGTGGCGATCGCGGAGCCGTATCGGCGCGCCCGGCTGACCTCGTTCATCGACCCGTTCTCGGACGCGGGGGACAGCGGCTTCCAGGCGGTGCAGGCGCTCACGGCGCTCGGGTCGGGCGGGCTGTTCGGGGTGGGGCTCGGCGAGTCGGTCCAGAAGATCTTCTACCTGCCCGAGGCCCACACGGACATGATCCTGGCGATCATCGGCGAGGAGCTCGGGCTGGTCGGCATCCTGGCCGTGATCTCGCTCTACGGGATGATCGCCTACGCCGGGCTGCGCACGGCGAAGCTCGCGCGCGACCTGCACTCGCGGCTGCTCGCCGCGGGGATCACGTCGCTGATCCTCTGCCAGGCCACGCTCAACTTCTTCGCCGTGCTCGGGATGGCGCCGCTCACCGGCGTGCCGCTCCCGTTCCTCTCCTACGGGAGCACGAACCTGGTCGTGCTGATGGGCGGCATGGGGCTGCTCCTCAACGTCGCGGCCACCGGCGGCCGCGCGAAGCGGGCCGGCAAGCCGCGCCTCGAGGCGATCGAGGGGGGTCGCGATGCCCAAGGTCGTGATCGCGGCCGGCGGGACGGCCGGGCACGTAGTGCCGGCGCTCGCGGTCGCTGAGGCGCTTCGCGACCGCGGTGCCGAGGTCGAGTTCGTCGGCGGCGAGCGCGCCGAGGCGGAGCTCGTCCCGGCGGCCGGGTACCCGCTTCCACCGCGTGAAGGTGCGCGGCATCCCGCGGCGCAACCCGCTCGGCGCGCTGCGCGCCGCGTCTGCTCGCCGTCCGCGCCACAGGCCGCGCGCGCCGGCTGCTGCGCGCCAGCGGCGCCGACGTGGTCCTCGGGGGCGGGGGCTACGTGGCCGGCCCGGTGGGGCTCGCGGCGCGCACCCTGCGGCTCCCGCTGGCGCTCACCGAGGCCGACAGCCACCTGGGGGTCACCAACCGCCTGCTGGCGCCGCTCGCGAGGCAGGTGTTCCTGTCGTTCCCGATCGAGGGCCGCGACGGCCGCAAGTACGCCATCACCGGCCGGCCGGTGCCGCCCGGCACCGGGACGCCCGACAAGGCGGCCGCGCGCATGCGCTTCGGCCTGCCGCCCGAGGTGCCGTGCGTGCTCGTGTTCGGCGGCTCGCTGGGGGCGCGCAGCCTCAACGACGCCGCGCTCGAGGCGTTCGGGCCGCGCGGCGCCCGTGCTCGATCCTCCACGCCTGCGGGCAGCGCGACCACGACGAGCTCCGCCGCCGCCTCGACGCGCTCGGCTCGCCGGCGCACTACCGGCTGCTGCCCTACATCGAGCCGTTCTCGGAGGCGCTGGCCGCGGCCGACCTCGCCGTGGCGCGCGCGGGCGGCTCGGTGCTCGAGCTGGCCGCCGCGGGGCTGCCGGCGGTGCTCGTGCCGTACCCGCACGCGACCGCCGACCACCAGACGGCGAACGCGCGCTACATGGAGCGCGCCGGTGCCGCCGTGGTGGTGCCGGACGCCGAGCTGGACGGCCCCCGGCTCGCGCGCGAGACCGGCAGCCTCCTGGCGGCGCCGCAGCGGCTGGCGGCGATGGCGAAGGCGGCCCGCGCCGTGGCCCGCCCGGACGCGGCCGAGCAGATCGCGACGGCCGTGCTCGGCCTGGCGCGCTGAGCCGTCCTGGACTTGACCGCCTAGGCGGTAGTCAGGAATGTCTCCGCCGGCTGAGCTACGAGGGCTGGCCCAGGCGGGCCAGGGCGCGTGTGAGGTCCGCCTCGGAGGCCCTCACGCTCGCGACCGCGCGCTGGTAGGCCGAGCGGTTCTCGTTGCCCGCGGAGCGGGCCAGGCGCTCGTAGGCGCCCTGGGCGCGGCGGAGTGCCGAGCGGACCGCGGCGGCGCCCGCCACTGACTCGGGGGCGTCCCCGAGCGCGCCGCGGGCGATCTCGTAGGAGCGCGCGAGCCGGCGGCCGCGGGCGGCCTGGTCGGCCGGGGTCGTCGCGGCGGCGAGCCGGCGGCGGTCGGCGGCCCGGCGGGAGCCCAGCGTCTGGATCGTGCCGTCGGCCGAGCGCAGCCATTCGACGCGCGCCTGCTCGGCCGCCGTGGCGGTCTCGGCCTCGGCGGCGGCCGCGCGTGCCGCCCGCGCGGCGGCGGGGTCGGCCTTCGGCGCGGGCGTCGAGTCGGAGCCGCCGCCGAGGAACCAGCCGGCCGCTCCGGCGCCGGCCACCGCGAGCAGCAGCAGCGGCGACGAGGACGGCGGGCGGCGCGGCGCGGCCGCCTGTGCGCTTGCGCGGCGGCAGCGTCTCGATCGGAGTGGTGCGCCGGCGCGCGGGGGCGTCCGCCTTGGCCACCGCGGGCGCGGCCGTTGCGGCGCTGCCGTTCGCGGCGACCTTGGCCGCCGGCTTGGCCTTGGCCGGCGCGGAGCCGTTGGTGCCGACCGCGGTGCCGTTCGCCTCGGGCCTGCGGCGGAAGCGCCCGGTGGGCCGCTTGCGCTCCGCTGCGCCGGGCTCCAGCACGCCGAGCGCCTGCCCGACGTCGCGCATCAGCTCGCCCGCCGAGCTCTGGCGCTCGTCCGGGGTCTTCGAGAGAGCGGAGAGGAGCACGTCGTCGATGGCCGGCGGCAGCTCCGGCCGCTCGGCCGACAGCTTCGGCGGCGGCCCGCCGAGCTGGGCCTGCATGGCCGCCCGGCTCGACTGGCGCGCGAAGGGCGCCGACCCCGACAGGCACGTGTAGACGATGCAGGCCAGCGAGTAGACGTTGCTCTCCGGCAGCGGGGCCTCGCCGCGCAGCTCCTCGGGCGAGCGGTAGCCGGCACGCGCGAACGCGAGCGGCGGGCGGTTGTGGGCGATCCCGAAGTCGGTGAGCCAGGCCCAGTCGCGCTCGCCGGGCTCCACGAAGATCGCGCGCGGCGTGAGGTCGGTGTGGATCAGCCAGCGCGTGTGGGCGGCGTCGAGCGCGTCGGCCACGCCCGAGAGCAGCCGGTAGGTCTGCCCGGCGTCGAGCGGCCCCTCGGCGATCAGCGCGGACAGCGGCCGCGAGCGCGGGAGCGACACCACGACGTAGGGCCCGCGCGGGCTCTCGCCGCCACCGGTGATCGGCGCGAGATGCGGGTGGCGCAGCGACGTGCGGGCGCGCAGCTGCCGGTGGAAGGCGGTGCGCGCCGAGCGCTCCTGGCCCTTGCGGGCGCGGCCCAGCACGAGCAGCTGCATGCGCCGCGGGTCGTCGCTCGGGATCTCCCACGTGGCGTGGCTGCCCTCGAGCGGGCGCAGCAGGCGATGGCCCGCGACCTCCGTCGGGGCGCGCCGCCTGCGCGTCGGGGTCTTCGTCGATGCGCGCTCGCTCATCGGCTCAGCCGGAGTCGTCGAAGCTCTGGCCGGGGTCGCTGGGTGGCGAGGGATTGCTCGGCTGGGGGCTCGGCGGCGGCGTGTAGGTGGGCGGCGGCGTGTAGGTCGGCTCGGGCTCGGGCTCGACCACGGGCGTGACCGGCTCCTCGACCGCCGGGGCCGGGGCGGGGGAGACCTTCCGCGGCTTGCGGCGCATCGCCGGCAGCGGCGCGGCCTTCCCGATGGTCGCGACGTTCACGGTCGCGGGCGGGGCCGGCTCGGGCAGGCTCACCTTCTTCGCGGCCCGGACGGGCGCGTCGTCCGAGTCGTCGTTCGCGCTCGCTACGGCGAACAGCGCCCCGAAGGACACGAGCCCGAGGGCCACCACGAGCGCGATCTGGCGGATCCCGGTCACGAGCAGGTCCGCGCCTTCGGCTCGCCGGGCCACAGGCACTGCGTGCGCCGGGTCGGCTCCTTCCGCTTCCGGAGGAGGATCCGCGTATAGCGGCCGATCTTGCCGGGGTAGGTGATCGCGAAGTAGAGGCGCGTGCCGGGGCGCAGGCGGCGCTCCAGCCAGCGCAGTCGGACGAGGCCGTCATTGGCGCGCGTGCTCACGGCCTTGCGCCGAGGGCAGCCCTTCCCGCTGCAGCGGACCTTCACCGTCGCGCCCTTCCGCAGCCTGCTGACGGTGAGCAGGTCCACGCGGATGCGGCTCACGCCCGCAAAGCCCACGATGCGGATCTTCGGCCAGGGGCGGAGCTTCGCCGGCGGGTCCACGTTCGGTGCGAGCACGTTGAAGGTCGTGGCGGTGGTGGAGACCCGGCCGAACACGTCCACGACGCGCAGGCGGACGGTGTGCAGCCCGGCGGCCGGGAAGCGGCGCGAGGTGGTGGCCCCGCCCGCGTCGTCGTACAGGCCGTCGCCGTCCAGGTCCCACTGCTCGGACGCGAGCGGGCCGTCCGGGTCGTCGGACAGCGACGTGAAGCTCATGAGGTCGTTGACGTACGGGGTCAGTGGCGTGAATGTCAGCGCAGCCACCGGCGGGAAGTTCACGTGGAGCGTCGTGGCGAAGGTGTCCGTCCGGCCGCCCGAGTCGGTCACGCGCAGGGTCACGACCTTGTTGCCGGGGCTGGCGAAGCTGCGGTTCACCACGCGGCTGTTCTGCGTCTCGTAGGTGCCGTTGTCGTCGAAGTCCCAGTCGTACGAGTCGTTGTCGAGCGCGGCGTCGTCCGTGGTGGCGCCGGCGTCGAAGCGGACCGCCTGGCCGACGTTCGGGATGGGCACGTTGCGCGTGAAGCGACGCGACCGGGGCGGCGTTGACGCGGATCGTGTGCGAGACGAACACATCGTCCGCCACGAGGGACTCGACCTGCATCGTCACGGTGCGCGTACCGGCACTGGCGTATCCGTCCTGGAAGGTCTGATCTCCGAACGGGGATGTGCTGTCCACGAGCTCGACGTCGTTGGTGAACGTGAAGCGTACGACCTGCGCGTCGAGCGCCTCGGCGGCCGTCAGCGTGGGGCTGACCGTGATCGGCTGATTGGGGTTCACCGAGGCCGGCAGGGTGAAGTCGGCGGCCGACGCCGCACCCGCGCCCAGGAGCGAGAGCGCCAGCCCCAGCGCGACGGCGAGCGACGTGTGCCGCGCTCGCCTCATCTGGGGCAGCGGATGGTCTTGGTCGTGCCGGGCGACAGGCACAGGTCCCGTCGCGAGGGGAGCTTCGCCCGCCTGATCAGGAGCGAGGTGTAGGAGCCGATCTTGCCCTTCGCCGTCACGTAGATGCGGATCCGCGTGCCGGCCGGCAGGCGGCGCTCGAGCCAGCGCAGCCGCACGGTCTTCCCGCGCGAGCGGGTGCTCGAGGCGCGCTTGGCCGGACAGCCGTCGCCCTTGCAGCTGGCGCGCACCATCGCGCCCTTGCTCGTGCGCACGCCGAGCCGGGTGATGCGCGTGGAGCTCTTGCCGGGTGCGCTCGTGATCCGGACGACGGAGTCGAGCTGCTCGGGCTTCGGCGGCGCGACCGGCTTCGCGCGCACGTTGATCGTGACCGCGTGCACGGCCCCGGCGCCGTGGTTGTCGACCGCGCGCAGCCGCACCGTGTGGGCGCCCACCGTGGGGAACGCCTTCGAGGCGACCTTGCCGCGCGCGTCGTCGAACTGGCCGTCGCCGTCGAGGTCCCACGTCTCCGAGCTCAGGAAGCCGTCGGCGTCGCGTGAGACCGACGCGAAGCTGACCGTGTCACCGGCATACGGCTGACTGGGCGAAAAGCGCATCTGTGCTGTGGGGGCGGAGTTCACGACGACAACGGCGTTGTAGATGTCGAAACCGCCGGAGTCCTCGGTGACCTTGACCTCCACGGTATGCCGTCCGGCGGTCCGAAATACCGCTGTTGCCGTGGATCCCTGCTTCTCAAACCCGCTAATAGCGTCCAAATTCCACTCCGTCGCGGTGATCGAGGCGCCCGCCGACGGCGTGGACGTGGAGCTGAAGCGTGACGGTCTGGCCGGGCAGCGGGGCCGCCGGCGACCAGGTCAGGCCGGCGTTCGGCTGCTGCTGCTGGATCTCGATGCGGCGCTCGCGCACGGCGGTGGCGCCCAGGCTGTCCGTGACCCGCAGCCGCAGCACCTTCTCGCCGGTGGTGGTGTAGGCGGGCCGCGTGACGCTGATGCCGGTGGCGTCGTCGAACTGCCCGTCGTTGTCGAAGTCCCACGCGTACGTGCGCGTCTGGCCGGCATCGGCGTCGCTGCTGGGCGCTCCCGACAGCGTCATCGGCTCGTTCAGGCGCGGCGTCTGGGGGGTGATCGTGAAGTCGGCGACCGGAATCGTGTTCACGGTCACCGTCTTCTGGACGTTGGTGACGGAGCCGCCGCTGTCGGTCACCCGGAAGCGGACGATCTTCGCTCCCGAGGTCGCGTATGTCGCCGTGACCTGGTTGGTGGTGCCGTCGTCGAACTGGCCGTCGTTGTCGGTGTCCCACGCGAGCGCGCCGGCCGGCAGCGCCAGGTCGTCGGTCGCCGTGCCGTTGAAGGTCACCGTCGCCGACGAGGTCGTGCTCCTGGAGGGGCTGGTGGGCGTGAACGTGAAGTCGGCGGTGGGCGCGGCGTTCACGGTGATCGCGCTGCTGGTGGTGGTGGCGGTCCCGTCCGCATCGGCGACCCGGAGGCCCACCGTGTGGGGGCCGGCCGTGGCGAACGATCCGCTGGAGGAGACTCCGGTCGCGTCGTCGTAGGCGCCGTCGTTGTCGAGGTCCCACGTGTAGCCGCCGGCCGGGATCGGCTCGTCGTCGGTCGAGGAGGCTGCGCTGAGCGTGATCACCTGATTCAGGTTGGGCCGCGCCGGCGTGAACGTGAACGCGGCGACGGGGGCCGGGTTGGCGGCCACCTGCACGGTCTGCGACGCCACGTCGGTGGATCCGCCCGAGTCGGTCACCTGGAGCCGGACGGTCTTGCCGCCCGAGGTCGCGAAGCTTCCGGAGGCGGTCGGGCCCACCGAGTCGTCGAATTGGCCGTCGTTGTCGAGGTCCCAGGCATAGGCGCTGTTCGCGAGCGCGAGGTCGTCGGTGGTGGCCGCGGCGTTGAAGCTGATCGTGTCGCCCACGTCCGGGTCGCTCGGGCTGAACGAGAAGGCGGCGTTCGGCGGGGCGTTCACGGTGACCGAGCGGGTGGTGGTGGCCGAGACCCCGTCCGCGTCGGTCACGCGCAGCCCGACGGTCCGCGCGCCGGCGCTCGAGAAGGAGTGGCTCACCTGACGGCCCTCGGCATCCGTGCTGCCGTTCCCGTCGAAGTCCCAGTCGAAGCCGGAGTCGGGGATCGCCTCGTCGTCGGTGGTGCGCGCCGGCGTCGAAGCTGGTGCCCTGGCCGACGTTCGGGCGCGACGGCGAGAACACGAAGGACGGCACCGGCGGGGTGTTCAGCGCGGCCACGGTCACGGTCCGGGTGGTGCTGGTCGAGAGGCCCCCGGAGTCGGTCACCGTGAGCTTCACGGTCCGCGAGCCCGCGGAGGCGAACGGATGGCTCACCTGCTCGCCGGTGGCGTCGGTCGAGCCGTTGTTGTCGAAGTCCCACGCGTAGGCGGAGTTCGCCAGCGAGAGGTCGTCGCCTGAGTCGCCCGCGTCGAAGGCCACGGACTGGCCGACCTCGGGCGAGGCGGGTGAGAAGTCGAACGAGGCGGTGGGCGGGGCGTTGACGGTCACGGTGTGCGAGACCGTGTCGGGCACGCCGAGCGCGTCGGTCACGCGGAGCGAGACGGTCCGCGCGCCGGCGGAGGGGTACGAGCGTGCTCGGGGTGATGCCGAGCGCGTCGTCGAACTGCCCGTCGTTGTCGAAGTCCCAGGCGTAGGAGGTCGGCAGCAGCGGCCCGTCGTCGCTCGAGCCCGAGCCGTTGAAGCTCACCGTCTGGTTCGGGTTCGGCCGGCTGGGCGTGAAGTCGAAGGCCGCGGTCGGGCCGGCATTCAGCGCGGACACGGAGACGGTGTGGCTCGTGGTGGAGGTCTCTCCCTCGGAGTCCGTCACCCGGAGGCCCACCGTCTTGGTGCCCGGGGTCGAGTACGAGTTGCTCACCTGCTGGCCGCTCGCGTCGTCGTAGTCGCCGTCGTTGTCGAAGTCCCAGTCGAAGCCGCCGCTGCCGATCGCCGCGTCGTCGCTCGTGTCAGAGGCGTCGAAGCTGATCGACTGGTTCACCGACGGGTTCGAGGGCGAGAAGTCGAAGGCGGCGTTCGGGGGCGCGTTGACCCTGAGCAGCTTCGTCACCACGGCCGTCTCGGTGGCCGCGTCCGTCACGACCATGCGCACCGACTTCGTGCCGCTGCTCGAGTACGTGTGCTGGACGTTCGCCCCGGAGGCGTCGAACTGCCCGTCGTTCTCGAAATCCCAGTCGATCGACACGATGTCGCCGTCGGGGTCCTGGGCCGAGGCGCTGAAGCTGACCTGCTGGCCCACGGCGGCGACCCCGGGGGTGAAGTCGAAGTTCGCCTCGGGCGGAGCCGCCATCACGAGCTGGCTCGCGAACAGGATCATCGCGGCCGTGAGGACGGGAACCAGCGTCTTCGCGGTGGCGAAGCGGATATGCGCCAGCCGGCGCACTATTGGGGCCGCGGGGTTCTTCAACGAGGAGGGTTCTGCGCCGTGCGCGCATCGCGCGACACGGTGATTCGGGGCGTGAAGCCAGCGTAACCCGGAAAACCCGCCCTCGCGAACCCTGTCTGGCGCATATCCCAGACGGACGTACAGGAAGCTTCCTAGCCGAGCGTTCCGGGGCCGGGTCTAAGGTCCGGCCGCATGGAGGCGGGGCCGTTCGCCGGGCGCAGGCTGCACTTCATCGGGATCGGCGGCGCCGGCATGAGCGGGCTGGCGCTCGTCGCGCGCAGCCTTGGCGCCGAGGTGAGCGGCTCGGATCGCGCCGACTCGTCCTATTCGGCACGGCTGAGGGAGGCCGGAATCGAGCCGCGCGCGGGACACGACGAGCCGCCGCCGGAGGACGCCGAGGTCGTGGTGTCCACGGCGATCGGCGACGACAACCCGGAGCTCCTGAGCGCACGCGCGGCCGGGGCGCGGATCCTCCACCGCGGCGACCTGCTCGGGGAGGTGAGCAGGCTCAAGCGGTCGATCGCCGTGGCCGGGACCCACGGGAAGACCACCACCGCCTCGATGACGGCGCTGGCGCTCGCGGAGGCCGGGCGCGACCCGGCCTTCCTGATCGGCGGCGAGCTGCGCGCGCTCGGGACCAACGCCGCGTGGGGCGGGGGCGAGTGGGCGGTTCTCGAGGCCGACGAGTCCGATCGCTCCTTCCTGAAGCTCGCGCGCGACGTGGCCGTGGTCACGAGCATCGAGCTCGACCACCACGCGACCTACCGCTCGCTCGGCGAGCTCGAGCGCGCGTTCGAGGAGTTCGCGGAGCCGGCGGGGCTGGCCGTGCTCGGGCCGGGCGTGGAGCTTCCCCTGGACGGGGCGCTCAGCTACGGGATCGACGACGGCGACCTGCGCGCCGAGTCGGTCGAGCTGCTCCCGCTGGGATCGCGCTTCACGGTCGGCGGAGTGCCGATCGAGCTCGCGGTCCCGGGGCGGCACAACGTCCTGAACGCGCTCGCGGCGCTGGCGGCGTGCCGGGCGGCCGGCGTCGAGCCGGCCGACGCCGCGCCCGGGCTGGCGCGCTTCACCGGGGCGGGCCGCCGCTTCGAGGACCACGGCACGACCGCGGCCGGCGCGCGCGTGTTCGACGACTACGCCCACCACCCGACGGAGGTGCGCGCCACGCTCGCCGCCGCGCGCACCCAGTCGCCGCGCCGGCTCGTGGCCTGCTTTCAGCCGCACCTCTACTCACGCACGCGCCTGCTCGCGCGCGAGTTCGGCGAGGCGCTCGCGCTCGCCGACCTGGTGGTGGTGCTCGACGTATACCCCGCGCGCGAGCGCGCCGAGGACTTCCCGGGCGTGAGCGGGCTGCTCGTGGCGGGTGCGGCGGCCGACGCCGCCGCGGGCCGCCCGGTCTGGTGGCTCCCGGGCCACGACGAGGCCGAGCGCTTCCTGGGCGGAGAGCTGCGCGAGGGCGACGTGCTGATCACGATGGGCGCCGGAGACGTGGACGAGCTGGCACGGAGGCTGACGGCGTGAGCGCTCCCGCCGGGGTCCAGCGCGACCATCCGCTCGAGCGCCTCACGACGGTGCGCACGGGCGGTCCCGCCGACTGGTACGCCCGCCCCGACTCCGAGGAGCGCCTGGTGGAGCTGCTGGCCTGGGCGGAGAGCGAGGGGCTGGCGGTAGGAGTGGTGGGGTCCGGCTCGAATCTCCTGGTTGCGGATGCGGGATTCCGAGGACTCGCCATGAAGCTGGACGGAGCGCTCGCCACGATCGACGTGGAGGGGGAGCGCCTTCTCTGCGGCGGCGGCGCGCGCCTGCCGCAGGCGGCCGCCCGCGCCGCCCGCGAGGGGCTGGCCGGCCTCGAGTTCGGGGTGAACATCCCGGGCACGGTCGGCGGCGCCGTGAAGATGAACGCCAACGCGTACGGGGGCGACCTCTCGCGCGTTCTCGAGTGGGTGGACGTGGCCGGGCCGGGCGGGACAGAGCGGCGCGTGCCCTCCGACCTCGGCTTCTCGTACCGCCGCTCGAACCTGCGGCCGGGCGAGGTGGTGGCGCGGGCGTCGTTCGGCCTGGAGCCCGCCGAGCCGTCCGAGGTCAAGGCCACCCTCGCCGGCATGCGCGCCGCCCGCCGCGAGGCCCAGCCGTCCGGGATCAAGACCTTCGGCTCCACCTTCAAGAACCCGGACGACCCGCGCGCGGAGGGGCGCAGCGCGGGGGTGCTGCTCGACGAGGCGGGCTGCCGAGGGCTCACGGTCGGGGGCGCCCGCTTCGCGGAGAAGCACGCGAACTTCGTGGAGAACACCGGGTCGGCCACGACGGCCGACGTGGTCGCCCTGATGGCCGAGGGGCGCCGGCGGGTGCGGGAGCGCTTCGGCGTGGCCCTCGAGCCCGAGGTCCAGTTCCTGGGCGAGGTGGACGCCTCCGCGCTCTGGGACGAACCCGACGCGCCCCCGCGCGGCTCGTGAGGCAGGCCGCCACCGGAGGGGCGCTCGCCCGCCTGCCCGGCCTTGCGGCCCGAGCCGCGGCTTCCACGCGCGGGCTCCGCGCCCGGCTGCGGGCGGTCCTGCTGGCGCTGCCGCGCCCGGGGCCGCGCATGCGCCGCCGGCTGGTGCTCCTGCTCGTGGCCGCGCTCGCCCTCGCGGGCGTGTACCGCCTCTGGATCCGCGACGCCCCGTTCGCCAGCGTCGACCGCGTGACGGTCACGGGCCTCAGCACCGAGGACGCCAAGCGCGTGCGCGCGGCGCTCGTCTCGACCGCCCGCACCATGACCACGCTGCACGTGGAGCCCGACAAGCTCGACGAGGTCGTGGCCGGGTACCCGGTCGTGCGCGCGCTCGAGATCGAGACCGACTTCCCGCACGCCATGACCATTCGCGTGGTCGAGCACAGGCCGGCGGCCATGGCGCTCACGGGCAGCACCCGCATCCCGGTGGCGGCGGACGGAACCGCCCTCGAGGGGCTGCCGGTGCACGGCCCGCTGCCGCTCGTGAGGACCAGGGGCGGGATCAAGGGCACGCGGCTGGCCGACCCGGCGGCGCTCCGCGCGGCCCGCATCGCCGGCGCCGCGCCGGCTGCGCTGCGGCGGAAGGTGCTCGAGATCGACCTCGACGGCGAGCGCGGCTACGTGGCGCAGCTGCGCTCGGGACCGGAGATCGTGTTCGGCGGCGCCTCGGACGTGCGCGCCAAGTGGGTCGCCGCCGCGCGGGTGCTCGCGGACCCCGACGCCCAGGGCGCGAGCTACGTGGACGTGCGCGTCCCGGCCCGCCCGGCCGTCGGCGGCCTCGGCTTCCAGGTGACCACCCCGGAGCTGCCCGCGGCGCCGACGGCGCTGCTCGAGCAGGGCGCCGTGGCCGGCGCCACCGCCGCGGGGACGGAGTCCGGCGGGGTGGTCCCGGAGACGGATCCCGACGACGGATCCGGAGGCCGCGGCGCCCACGTCCGCGGAGCCCGTTCCCGTCGATCCGGAGACGGCCGTGGCGCCCGCTCCGGAGGCCGGTGGCGGCGTGGCCGTGGCCCCCTCGCCGTAGCCTCTCTCGACCCTCGACCTGTGGGTGAGGGTGACGTTGAACCCTCTAGCAAGGGTCGAGGTCGACTTGCACGATAACTTGCGGGACCCATTGACAGGTCGGCCGATACCCACCTACAGTCCGCACTTTCCGACGGTCGCTGACCCTCGACGACCGCCTTAGACCAGAGCAACGAGAGGACCTGAAAGAGCGCCAATGGACACCGGGAGCTATCTGGCTGTCATCAAGGTCGTCGGTATCGGCGGCGGTGGCACGAACGCCGTGAATCGGATGGTCGACGCCGGCCTCAAGGGCGTCGAGTTCATCGCGGTCAACACAGACGCCCAGGCTCTTCAGATGTGCGACGCCGACATCAAGCTGCAGATCGGCGATCAGCTCACGCGCGGCCTCGGCGCGGGCGCGAGCCCCGAGACGGGCTACGGCGCGGCCAACGAGAGCCGCGACGAGATCAAGGAGGCGCTCAAGGGCGCTGACATGGTCTTCGTGACCGCGGGCGAGGGCGGCGGCACCGGCACCGGCGCCGCTCCGGTCATCGCCGAGGTGGCCAAGCAGGAGGTCGGAGCGCTCACGGTCGGCACCGTGACCAAGCCCTTCGACTTCGAGGGCACCCAGCGCATGCGCCAGGCCGTCGACGGCATCGAGCGCCTGCGCGAGCAGGTGGACACGCTCATCGTGATCCCGAACGAGAAGCTGCTCGCGGTCGTCGAGCGGCGCACGAGCATCCTCGACGCGTTCCGCGAGGCCGACAACGTCCTCCGCCAGGGAGTGCAGGGGATCACCGACCTGATCACGACCCCCGGGCTGATCAACCTCGACTTCGCCGACGTCCGCACGATCATGCAGGACGCCGGCTCGGCACTCATGGGCATCGGCGAGGCCGCGGGCGAGCAGCGCGCCGCCGAGGCGGCCAAGAACGCCATCTCGAGCCCGCTGCTGGAGCAGTCGGTCGAGGGCGCCACGGGCATCCTGCTCAACATCACCGGCGGCAGCGACCTGGGCCTGTTCGAGGTCAACGAGGCCGCGGAGATCATCCAGAGCGCCGCCGACTCGAACTCGAACATCATCTTCGGGGCCGTCGTGGACGACGCGATGGGCGACGGGGTGCGGGTGACCGTGGTGGCCACCGGCTTCGAGCGCCCGGGGCGCCTCCCGCTCTTCCAGGAGGACTCCACGGGCCGCCGGCGCGAGCCGCGCCGCCGCGACGTCTCGATGGACGATCGCCAGCGCAAGTCGCTCGAGATCTCCGATGACGAGATCGACGTCCCGTCCTTCCTGAAGGACTGACCGACCTCAGGGAGATAGCGGCGGGGGACACCGCGCTCGCCTTCGAGGCGATGCGCGCGCTCCGCACCCACTACACGGACGAGGCCGAGTTCGTCCGGCGCGTGGACGAGGAGCAGCGCCCGCAGGGGTACCGGATGGTCGCGGCGTTCGACGACGGTCGGGCCGTGGCGGTCGCGGGCTTCCGGATCCTCCGCAACGCTGTTCTCGGGCGACGTCCTGTACGTCGACGACCTGTCCACGCATCCGGATGCCCGCCGCCGCGGCCACGCCGGAGCGCTGCTCGACTGGTGCGCGGACGAGGGGCGCCGGCTCGGCGTGCGACGAGATCCACCTCGATTCGGCGGTCATCCCCGAGCGCCAGGACGCCCACCGGCTCTACTTCAACCGGCGGATGCGGATCGCGAGCTATCACTTCGTGACGCCTCTGTAGCCTGCGGCCCTGTCCTCCGCTGCCGCAACGCTTCGCCGCACACCCCTCTTCGAGCGCCACCAGCAGGCGGGCGCCAGGCTCGTTCCCTTCGCAGGCTGGGAGATGCCCGTGCAGTACGAGGGGATCCGCCCCGAGCACGTGGCCGTCCGCACGCGGGCGGGCATGTTCGACGTCTCGCACATGGGCGAGATCGAGACGCGCGGGCCCGGCGCCGAGGCGCTGCTCCAGCGGCTGCTCTCGAACGACGTGACGGCGATCCCCGAGCGCGGAGCCCAGTACTCGGTGCTCTGCCGCGACGACGGCGGGGTGCTCGACGACCTCTTCACGTACAGGCTCGGCCCCGAGCGCTTCCTCACGGTCACGAACGCCGCGAACCACGAGAAGGACCTCGCCTGGTTCCGCGAGCACGCCGCCGGCTTCGACGCCGAGGTGGTGGACGCGGCCCCGGAGTGGGCGATGATCGCCGTCCAGGGCCCGGAGGCCCGGGCCGCGCTCGAGGCGCTGGCGGACGGGCCGCTGCCCGCGCGGATGCGCACGGCCGAGCTGGCGCTCGCCGGCGTGGGCTGCCTCGTCTGCGGCACCGGCTACACCGGCGAGGACGGCGCCGAGCTGCTCGTGCCGCCCGCGGACGCGGCGACCGTCTGGGACGCGCTCGCCGCCCAGGGCGTGACCCCGGTCGGGCTGGGGGCCCGCGACACGCTCCGCCTCGAGGTCTGCTTCCACCTCTACGGGAACGACCTCTCCGAGGAGCGCAATCCGCTCGAGGCCGGGCTCGGCTGGTGCTGCAAGCTCGACACGGGCTTCATCGGCGCCGACGCCCTGCGCGCGGCCGAGCCCGTCGACGCGCTCGTTCCGTTCGCCTTCACCGGCCCCGGGCATCCCGCGCGCGGGCAACCCCGTGAGCACCGAGGCGGGCGCAGGGGACCGTGACCAGCGGTTCGTTCTCGCCCTGTTTGGAAAAAGGGATCGGGATGGCATATGTGCCGCTGGGAGCCGCCGCACCCGGCACCACGGTCGAGGTGGACGTGCGCGGAACGCCGCGCGCCGCGCAGGTAGCCGAGAAGCCGCTGTACCGGAAGGCCCCGTAGGGGCACCGCTGAGACTCGAAGAGGAGCGAAATTTGGCCGCGTCCTATCCCGACGACCTGAAATACCACCCCGAGCACGACTGGGCCCGCCTCGACGGCGACGAGGCCACCTTCGGCATCACCTGGTACGCCCAGGACGCCCTCGGCGAGGTGGTCTTCTTCGACCCGCCGGAGGTGGGCACCCAGATCACCAAGGACCAGGTGTACGCCGAGGTCGAGTCGGTGAAGGCGGTGTCCGACGTGTTCGCCCCGCTGTCGGGCGAGATCGTCGCGGTGAACGAGGGCCTGGCGGACTCGCCGGAGAAGATCAATCACGACCCCTACGGCGAGGGCTGGATGGTCCGGGTGCGGCTCTCCGAGCCGTCCGAGCTCGACTCGCTGCTCGACGTGAGCGCGTACCGCGACCTGCTTCAGTCAGGGGGCTGATGTCGCGCTACACCTCAGTCACCGACCAGGACCTCCAGGCGATGCTCGCCGCCATCGGCGTGGGCTCGCTCGAAGACCTGTTCGCTGACGTCCCGGAGGGCCTCCGGCTCGACCGCCCGCTCGACCTGCCCGCCGGCCGTCTCCGAGCAGGAGGTGTTCGACGAGCTGTCCGGCCTCGCGGCCCGCAACCGTCACGCCGACGCCGAGACGAGCTTCCTCGGGGCCGGGATGTACGACCACTACGTGCCCTCGCTCGTCGACGCGCTGATCTCCCGCTCCGAGTTCCTGACGCCGTACACGCCCTACCAGCCCGAGATCTCGCAGGGCGGGCTCCAGGTGATGTTCGAGTTCCAGACCGCGATCTCGGAGCTCACGGGCCTGCCGGTGGCGAACGCCTCGGTGTACGAGGGCCCGAGCGCCGTGGCCGCCGCGGGGTACATGGCCAAGCTCGAGACCCGCCGCACCCGCCTCGTGGCCAGCCGGGCGCTGCATCCGCAGTCGCGCGCCGCGCTGAGGACCCACGCCGCGGGCTACGGCATGGAGGTCGTGGAGGTCCCGCTGACCGGCGAGGGCGCCACGGACCTCGAGGCGCTCGCCGCCGCGGTGGACGACGACACGGCGGCGGTCTTCGTCCAGCAGCCGAACTTCCTCGGGACCGTCGAGGACCTCGGCGAGCTCGGCGAGGCCGCGAAGCGCACCGGCGCGCTGTTCGTGGTGGCGGCCGACCCGCTTCCGCTCGGCGTGCTGCGCCCGCCCGGCGAGCTCGGCGCCGACATCTGCGTCGGCGAGGGCCAGTCGCTCGGGAACAGGCTCGACTTCGGCGGCCCCAGCTTCGGCTTCTTCGCCGCCGCGGAGCGCTTCATCCGCCGGATGCCCGGCCGGATCGCGGGCGAGACGCGGGACGTGGACGGGCGGCGCGGCTTCGTGCTCACGCTCCAGACGCGCGAGCAGCACATCCGGCGCGAGAAGGCCACGCACAACATCTGCACCGCCCAGGCGCTGAACGCCCTGGCCGGCGTGATCTACCTCTCCTGGCTCGGCAAGCGCGGCCTGGTGGAGCTGGCGGAGCTGATGCTGCGCCGCACCCACTACGCCCGCGAGAGCCTCGGCCTCGAGCAGATCAACCCCGGGCCCGTGGTCCGCGAGTTCGCCGTGCGCGTGCCCGACCTGGACGGCCTCTTCGAGCGAGCCCGCGCCGCCGGGGTCAACCCGGGCTACCGCCTCGGGCGCGACTACCCCGAGTACGAGGACGGCCTGCTGGTGGCGATCACCGAGCGGCGCACGCGCGCCGACATCGACCGGCTCGCCGAGCTGGTGTCCGCGGGAGCGCCCGCGCGGCGCGAGGAGGCGATCAGGTGAGCGCGCACCCGCTCGACCCGCGCGGCGACGAGGACACGGTCACGATCTTCGAGCAGTCCGGCGAGGGCCGCCGGGCCTTCACGGCGCCGGAGCTCGACGTGCCGGAGGTCCCGATCGAGGACCTGCTTCCCGAGCACGCGATCCGGAGGCGCCCGGCGGAGCTCCCCGAGGTCTCCGAGCCCGAGATCGTGCGCCACTACACCACGCTCTCGTCGCGCAACTTCCACCTGGACAAGGGCTTCTACCCGCTCGGCTCCTGCACGATGAAGCACAACCCGAAGCTGCACGAGCGGCTCGCGGCGCTTCCCGGGCACGCCCGGCTCCACCCGCTCCAGGACCCCGAGTACGCGCAGGGCGCGCTCGACCTCATGTGGCGCCTGCAGGGCGCGCTCGCGGAGATCGCCGGCCTGCCGCACGTGTCGCTCCAGCCCTCCGCCGGCTCCCAGGGCGAGCTGGCCGGCCTGCTGCTCACGCGCGCCTACCACGAGGACCGCGGCGAGCACCGCCACAAGGTGCTCACGCCCGACACGGCGCACGGGACCAACCCGGCCACGGTCACCATGTCCGGCTACGAGGTGGTCAAGGTGGGCACCGACGCGGACGGCGGGGTGGACCTCGACGACCTGCGCGAGAAGGCCACCGAGGACGTGGCCTGCCTGATGCTCACGAACCCGAACACGCTCGGGCTGTTCGACCGCAACATCGAGGAGATCGCCCGGATCGTCCACGACGTGGGCGCCACGCTCTACTACGACGGCGCGAACCTGAACGCCGTCATGGGCATCGTGCGCCCGGGCGACACGGGCTTCGACATCGTCCACTTCAACCTGCACAAGACGTTCACGCAGCCGCACGGCGGCGGCGGGCCCGGCGCCGGGCCGATTGCGGTGTCCGACCGCATCGAGCCCTTCCTGCCCGCCCCGCAGGTGGTGCGCCGCGACGGCGACAACGGCTCGGGGCCGCGCTTCGACCTCGACTTCGACCGGCCGCGCTCGATCGGCAAGCTGCGCGGCTTCCAGGGGAACTTCGGCGTGTTCGTGCGGGCCTACGCCTACATCCGCTCGCTCGGAGGCGACGGCCTCGAGGAGGCCTCGCGGATCGCCGTCCTGAACGCGAACTACCTGAAGGCGCGGCTGGCCGAGGAGGGGGTGGCCGAGTACCTGCCGGTCGCCTACGACCGCACCTGCATGCACGAGTTCGTGCTCTCCGGGCGCGGCGCGCGCGACCAGCTGGGGGTGAAGACGCTCGACCTCGCCAAGCGCCTGCTGGACCACGGCGTCCACCCGCCGACGGTGTACTTCCCGCTGCTCGTGGAGGAGGCGCTGATGATCGAGCCGACCGAGACGGAGACGAAGGAGCGGCTCGACCAGTTCGCGGACGCCGTCCGGGAGATCCTCGAGGAGGCGGCCGAGGACCCGGAGATCGCGCGGAACGCCCCGTACACCACGCCGGTCCGGCGCCTGGACGAGGCCGGCGCGGCCAAGCGGCCGGTAGTGCGCCAGGTCCGCCGACTTCGATGCCCCGATCGTTCGACCGCCTCGCCGCCCCGTGGTCATCTTCAGCGGCATCCAGCCCACCGGGCGCAAGCACCTGGGCAACTACCTGGGCGCCATCACGCAGTACGTGGCGGGGCAGGACCGGGCCGACCCGGCGATCTACTGCATCGTGGACCTGCACGCCACGGGCGTGGCCTACGACCCCGCCGCGCTGCCGAGCTTCGTGCTCGACACCACGGCCATGCTGCTGGCCGCCGGGCTCGACCCGGCGCGCTGCATCCTCTTCCGCCAGTCCGACGTGAAGGAGCACGCCGAGCTCTGCTGGCTGCTCGCCTCGGTCACGCCCTACGGCGACCTCCAGCGCATGACCCAGTTCAAGGACAAGTCGGCGCGCGAGCAGCAGCTGGTGCGCACGAGCCTGTTCCTCTACCCGGTGCTCCAGGCGGCCGACATCCTGCTCTACCGCACCGACGAGGTCCCCGTGGGCGAAGACCAGCGCCAGCACGTCGAGCTCGCTCGCGAGATCGCGCGCCGCTTCAACGCGACCTATGCCGACGTCCTGGTGGAGCCGGAGGTCCGGGTCCCGCCGGTCGGGGCGCGCATCATGGACCTTCAGGACCCGACCACGAAGATGAGCACGACCTATGGGAGCGAGGCGGGGCTCGTGTTCATCGACGACGAGCCGGACGCCATCCGCGCGCAAGCTGAAGCGCGCCCAGACCGACTCCGGCAGCGAGGTCGTCCGCGGCGCCGGACAAGGCCGGCGTCACGAACCTGATCGAGATCCTGGCCGTCGCCCGCGGCCAGGCTCCGGAGGACGTGGAGCGCGAGTTCGCGGGCCAGGGCTACGGGGCCTTCAAGGAGGCCGTCGGCGAGGCCGTCGTGGAGCTGCTCGCGCCGGTCCGCGAGCGCTACCTCGAGCTGCGCGCCGACGAGGCCGGGCCTCGAGGCCGCGCTCGCCGAGGGCGCCGAGCGCGCGCGCGGGAGATCGCGACCGGCGTGATGGCGGACGTCCGCGAGGTCATGGGCGTCGGACCCCGGGTCTAAGCTGGCCGCGTGTCCGTCGCCTCGCTCGACCTCGATCTCGAGGTCTTCCAGGGCCCGTTCGACCTGCTGCTGACGCTCGTCCTGAACGAGGAGGTCGACCTCCTCGAGGTCGACCTCGCCGACGTCGTGCTGGCCTACGTCGAGCACCTCGAGCGCTCCGGGGAGCTGGACCTCGAGGCGGCCACCGAGTTCCTCGTGCTGATCGCGGCGCTGCTCGAGCTGAAGTCGCGGCTGATGCTGCCGCAGGAGGAGGGGGAGGAGGCGCTCGACCTCGTCCCGGGCGAGGCGGCCGACGAGCTGCTCGCCCGGATGGTCGAGTACCACCGCTACCGCGGCGCCGCGGCGCACCTGCGCGAGCGGCTCGAGGCCGAGCACGGCCACCGCTACCGCTCGGCGCCGCTGCCGCCCGAGCTCCGCCGCGTGGCGCTCGAGACGGCCGAGCCGGCCTACGACCCCGAGCAGCTCGCGGCGGCGATCGGCGAGCTGCTGCGGATCCCGCCGCCGCTCGACCTGCGCCACGTCCGCCGCCCGGCCGTCTCGGTGGAGCAGCGCCTGCGCCACCTCCGCGACCTGCTGGGCTCGCGCCGCAGCTTCTCCTTCGACGACGCGGTGCGCGGCTCCGACCGGCTCACCGAGGCGGTCACGCTGTTCGCGCTGCTCGAGCTCTACAAGGCGGGCGAGGCGCGCTGGGAGCAGGCCGAGCCGTTCGGGCCGATCACCGTGAGGGCCGCAGAATGAACGAGCTGGCCCGCGATCGTGGAGGCGCTCCTGTTCCTGTCGCCCGAGCCGGTCTCGGTCGAGCGCCTGGCCGACGCCGCCGAGGTGTCCGAGGGCGAGGTGGTGGAGGCGCTCGCGCGGCTGCGCGAGCACTACGCGGAGGGCTTCCGCGGCGTCGTGCTGCGCGAGGTGGCCGGAGGCTTCACGCTCGCCACCGACCCGGTGGCCGAGCGCGCCGCGCGCCGGCTGCTGGCGCGGCCGCGGACGCCGCCGCTCACGCAGGCCCAGGCGGAGTGCCTCGCGATCGTGGCGTACCTCCAGCCCGTCTCGCGCCCCGAGCTGGCGCGCATCCGCGGCGTGGGCTCCGAGTCCGCCGTGGGCACGCTGCTCGAGCGCGGCCTCGTCGAGGAGTCGGGCCGCTCGCGCTTCGGAGCCACGCTCTATCGCACGACGGAGCTCTTCGAGAAGCTGTTCGGCCTCGCCGGCCTCGACGTGCTGCCGGACCCCGCGAAGTTCGACCCGACCCCCGAGGAGCAGGGCGAGCTGCGCGAGCGCCTGCTGCGGGCGGGCGAGCAGCGCGCGCAGGGCTGAGCCGGCTACCCCCGATTTGGGGTACAGGAAGCGGTTAACAACCCATCCGCGGGTGCCGATAGGTGACTCAGGAGCCCAGCGCGAATGGCGTCCCTCAGATCCATCCCGGGCAGCCTTCCCAGCGCGGGTGGGCCCGGCCCATCTCCAGACGGCCGCGCAGGCCGAGCGGCTTGCCGCGCTCAGCCCCGTCCTGCTCGTGGTCGCGGATTCGGGCAGGCGCCTGATCTCGACGAGCCCCGCGCTCCAGCGGGCGCTCGGCTGGACGGGCGACGAGCTCGCCGGGCGCAACTGGCTCGAGCTCTTCGACGCGGCGGACCTGGCCGACGGCGGACCAGGCGCTGACGCGCGCGCGGCAGGCGCAGGGCACCGAGGTGACCTTCGAGACGCGCACGTCCACGCGCTCGGGCGAGCCCTGCCTGCTCCACTGGACCGCCTCCTTCGAGGACGGCTGCTTCTACGCCGCGGCGCGCGACACGACCGCGCAGCGCCGAGCCGAGGGCCGCCTGGCCACGGGCGACCAGCGGATGGGCGCCCTGATCGAGCAGGTGCCGGCGATCGTGTACACGGCCGCCTTCGGCGAGGAGGGCCACTGGTCGTTCGTGAGCGGCCAGGTCGAGCGGATGCTCGGCTGGACCCCCGAGGAGTGGACGGCCGACCCGCGGGCGTGGATCAAGAGCATCCACCCGGACGACCGCGGCCGCGTGCTCGAGGACGAGGACCTGCTCCAGCAGGCCCGGGGACCAGCTGCGCTCCGAGTACCGCGTGGTCGCCCGCGACGGCTCGGTGCTCTGGGTGCGGGACGCCGCCACGGTGATCCAGGGCGAGCGCGGGGAGCTGCTCATGCAGGGGCTGATGCTGGACGTGACCGACCTCAAGCGCGCGGAGGACGCCGCGCTCGAGAGCGAGGAGAAGTACCGCACGCTCGTGGAGACCTCCCAGGACCTGATCTGGGCGATCGACCTCGAGCACCGCTTCACGTATCGTGAACGACGCGGTCCGGGCGATCTACGGCTACGAGCCGGAGGAGATGATCGGCCGCCCCTTCACCGACTTCCAGTCGCCCGAGCAGGCGCAGCGGGACATCGAGGCCGCCTCGACGATCCCGGAGGGCCAGATCGACCCGCGCTACGAGTCGCACGTGCTGCGCAAGGACGGCACCGCGGTCGTCCTGAGCATCAACAGCGCGATCCTGCGCGACGCCGACGGCGCCGTGATCGGCGCGACCGGCACGGGCCGCGACGTGACCGAGCAGCGCCGCATCGAGGGCGCCGTGGCCGCCAAGCACCTTCAGCTCCAGTCGATCATCGACAACTCGCCGCTCGTCATCTACGCCAAGGACGCCGAGCACCGCTACCTGATCGCGAACCGCGAGCTGGAGCTCATGCTCGGGCTGCCGGCGGGCGGCGCCGTGGGCCGCGCCGACGACGAGCTGCTCAACGACGAGCAGGCGGCCGCGCGCCGGCTCGCGGACCAGAAGGTGCTGGACTCCGGGCTGACCTCCGAGGCCGAGGAGGAGCTCAGCATCGCCGGCCGCGAGCGCGCCTACCTGCTGCACCGCTTCCCCCTGCGCGAGGCCGACGGGAGCGTCTACGGCGTCTGCGGCATCGGAACCGACATCACCGAGCGGCGCGAGCGCGAGGACACCCTGCGCGCCAAGCTCGAGTGGTCGGTGCGGATCCGCCGCGCGATCGACGAGGACCGGCTCGTGCTGCACGGCCAGCCGATCGTGGACATCGCGAGCGGCGAGGCCGTTCAGGAGGAGCTGCTCGTGCGGATGATCGGCGAGGACGGGCAGCTCGTGATGCCGGGTGTCTTCCTGCCGCCCGCCGAGCGCTTCCACCTGGTGCCGACGATCGACCGCTGGGTGATCTGCCAGGCCGCGCAGCCTCGCCGCCGAGCGGCGCGTGGAGGTCAACCTCTCGGGCCAGAGCATCGGCGACTCCGCGCTCCCGGAGTACGTGGAGGACCAGCTGCGGGACGCGGGCGCCGACCCGAGCAACGTGGTCTTCGAGATCACCGAGACCGCCGCCGCGCGCGACATCGGCCAGGCCACGCGGCTCGCGGAGCGGCTCTCGGCCCTCGGCTGCGGGTTCGCGCTCGACGACTTCGGCACCGGCTACGGCAGCTTCACCTACCTGAAGCACCTGCCGGTCGACTACATCAAGATCGACATGGAGTTCGTCCGCAACCTGAAGGCCGGCTCGCCCGGACGTGCAGGTGGTGAGCGCGATCATCGACGTGGCCCGCAAGTTCGGCATCCAGACCGTGGCCGAGGGCGTGGAGAGCCAGGAGACGCTCGACCTGCTGGCAGAGCTCGGCGCGGACTTCGCCCAGGGCTACCACCTGGGCTTCCCGGCGCCCGTCGCGAACGGCGTGCGCTCTAGGACGCGGCGAGCTCGAGCGAGGCCTCGCCGAACTCGCCCGCCACGTCGCGCAGGATCTGCAGCATCGCCTCGCAGGCGGGCGAGCGGTACGCGCTGTCGAGGCGCACGGCGTAGATCTGGCGGCGCGGGCGGTCGGTGAGCGTCCTGGCGACCACGCCGGGATGGAGCGAGGTCAGCGCGAGCCGCGGCAGCAGCGTCACGCCGACGCCGGCGGCCACGAGCGCCTGGGAGGCGAGCGTCTCGTCGGCCTCGAACGCCACGCGCGGCTCGAAGCCCGCCTCGCGGCAGACCTCGTCGGTGATGTGGCGGCAGCCGTTCGCGAACGAAGAGGCGATCCAGGGCTCGTCGGCCAGGTCCTTGAGCGCGAGCTTGCGCCGCTTCGGCGAGCGGATGGCCGGCGGCCAGGATCGCGTCGTAGGAGTCCTCCACGAGCGGCGTGCGCTCGAAGTCGGTGGCGAAGCTCGGCGGCATCGAGTCGTGGTCGTAGACGAGCGCGAGGTCGATCTCGCCGGAGCGCAGCAGGTCGCAGGCCTCGGCCGGCTCGGCCTCGACCATCCCCAGCTCCACCTGCGGGTGGCGGCTGTGGAAGACGGCCACGGCCTGCGGGCACGAGCGTCGCGCCGGCGCTCTGGAAGCACGCGAGCCGCAGGCGACCGCCGCGCAGGCCGGCGATCGCGGCCAGCTCCTCCTCGGCGGCGTCGAGCCGCGTGAGGATCGCCTCGGTGTGGGCCACCAGCGCGCGGCCGGCGTCGGTGAGCCGCACGCCGCGCGCGCCGCGCTCCACCAGCCGGGCGCCGGTCTCGCGCTCCAGGGCGGCCACGTGCTGGCTGATGGCCGACTGGGTGAAGTTGAGCGCCTCTGCGGCGGCGGAGAACGAGCCCCGCTCGGCGACCTCGCGAAGGACCTTCATGCGACGGACGTCGAGCATTAGTGGATCTTATCGCGTGGCCAGCTGTCCACAAGCAGCGGCGATGTCCCGGCCGCGCGTGAGACGTACCGTGGCGCGCACGCCCTTCGACTCCAGCGTGCCCTTGAAGGCGGCGATCGCCTCACGGGTGGAGCCGCGATACCCCGACTCGGTCGGGTTGTACGGGATCAGGTTCACCTTGAACGCCCGCCGGGGCTGCAGCAGGTCGGCCAGCGCGAGCGCCTGCTCGACGCGGTCGTTCACGCCGTCGAGCATCAGGTACTCGACGAACACGTCGCGGCGGCGGCGCTCGTGCCAGCGCAGGCATGCGTCGAGCACCTCGCGCAGCGGGTAGCGCTCGTTCACCGGCATCAGCTCCGAGCGCAGGGAGTCCTCCGGGGCGTGCAGCGAGAGCGCGAGCCGCACCGACGGCCCCTCCGTGGCCAGGCGCTCGATCCCGGGCAGCCAGCCGACCGTCGAGATGGCGGTGCTCGACGCGTGGATCCCCACGTCCGGCAGCCGCTCGCAGGCCGCGAGCACGGCGTCGAGGTTCATGAGCGGCTCGCCCATGCCCATGAACACGGCGTTCGTGACCGGCCCCGAGCGCCGGAAGTGGAGCGCCTGGTCGAGGATCTCCGACGCCGTGAGGTTGCGGCCGAAGCGCATGCGCCCGGTGGCGCAGAACGTGCAGGTGAGCGGGCAGCCGGACTGGCTCGACAGGCAGAGCGAGCGGCGCCCGTCGCGGTAGACCATCAGCACCGACTCGAGCGGCCTGCCGTCGGCCGTCATGAAGAGGGCCTTGCGGGTCCCGTCCGAGGCCACGGCCTCCTGCTCGAGCTCGAGCGACGAGAACGGGACGGCGTCCGCCAGCTCCTCGCGGAGCCCCAGCGGCAGGTTCGTCATCGCGTCGTAGGAGCCGGCGCCGCGCGCCGCCCACTCCCACACCTGGCGGCTGCGGAAGCGCGGCTCGCCGCGCTCGCTCATGCGCTCCTCGAGCAGCTTCAGGTCCACGCTCCACGAGTCTGGCAGCCTTGCGTGCATGCGACTCGCGAAGTTCCTGGCGCACGCGGGCGTGGCCTCCCGCCGCGCCGCCGAGCGGCTCGTGGCCGAGGGCCGCGTGACCGTGGCCGGCGAGACGATCACCGATCCGGCCCGCGACGTGGACGAGTCGAGCCGGGTCGCGGTGGACGGGCGGCCGGTCGCGCCGGAGCCGCTCGAGGTGCACGCGCTGAACAAGCCGGCCGGGGTGGTCTCGACCGCCCGCGACACCCACGGGCGGCCGACGGTGGTCGAGCTCGTGCGCTCGCACCGGCGGCTCTACCCCGTCGGCCGCCTCGACGCGGACTCGACCGGGCTGATCCTGCTCACGAACGACGGCGACCTGGCCGAGCGGCTCACCCACCCGCGCTACGGGGTGGAGAAGGTCTACCGGGTGCGCGTCGCGCCCGGGCCGGCTCAGCCCGCGCGCGCTGCGAGCGCTGCGCGAGGGGGTGGAGCTCGACGACGGCATGACCGCGCCGGCGCGTGTCCGCCAGGCGGGCGGCGGGCGTGGTGGAGGTGGTGCTGCGCGAGGGCCGCAAGCGGCAGGTGCGGCGCATGCTCGAGGCGGTCGGGCACCGGGTGATCGAGCTCGAGCGCGTGGCGTTCGGGCCGCTCGGGCTGCGCGGCCTCGGCAAGGGCGAGAGCCGCCGGCTCAGCCTCCGCGAGATCGAGCGGCTGCGCCGCTCCACGGATGCCAAGCCGCCGCCGCGCGGCCGCCGCCGGACCCCGCCGAAGGGACGCGGGGCGCGCGGATGGAAGAATCCCGCCGCGTGAGGCTCAGAGCGCTCAGAGGCGCCATCACCGTGGACGAGAACGACGCCGACGCCATCGTGGACGCGACGGAGGAGCTCGTGCACGAGGTGATGGAGCGCAACGAGCTCGCCGCGGACGAACATGGTGAGCTGCATCTTCACCTGCACCGACGACCTCGACGCCGAGTTCCCGGCGCTCGCGGCACGCAGGCTCGGCCTCGACGGCGTGCCGCTGCTGTGCGCCCGGGAGATCGACGTGCCCGGGTCGCTGCCGCGGGTGATCAGGCTGCTCGTGCACTGCTACGCCGAGCCCGCCACGCCGGCCCGCCACGTGTACCTGCGCGAGGCGGTGGCGCTCCGGCGCGACCTCGAGGGCGCGCAGTGAGCCTCGAGTTCAACACCCGCGTCGCGCGACATCCCGGTCTACCCGGCTGCCGCCACGTACGCCTACGAGGGCGAGCTGGTCAAGCTCGCCTCGAACGAGACTCCCTGGGCGCCGCACCCGCAGGTGCTGGAGGCCGTGGAGGCGGCGCTGCGCGGGCTCAACCGCTACCCGGACCCGGGCAAGACGCTGCTCCGGCAGCGGATCTCGGAGCGCACCGGCGTGCCCCCGGGGCGCGTGACGGTCGGGAACGGCTCGTGCGAGATCCTGCTCTCCGCCGCCGAGACGATGCTCGAGCCGGGCGCCGAGATCGTCTACGCCTGGCCGTCGTTCTCGATGTACCCGCACCTGGCCGCGATGACCGGCGCGCGCGCCGTCACCGTCCCGCTCGACGCCGAGGGCCGCCACGACCTCGAGGCGATGGCCCGCGAGGTCACCGCCGCCACGCGCATCCTGATCGTCTGCAACCCGAACAACCCGAGCGCCACCGCGCTGCCGCCGGCGGCGATCGACGCGTTCGTGGCCGGCCTGCCGCGCCACGTGGCCGTGATCCTCGACGAGGCCTACGTCGAGTTCTCCACGCTCCAGGACCCGGACGAGTCGCTCGACCTGCTCGACAAGCACCCGAACCTCGTGCTGCTCAGGACGTTCTCGAAGGTCTACGGGCTCTGCGGGCTGCGGGTGGGCTACGCCCTCGGCTCGGAGGACTTCCGGGTCGCGCTCGACCGGGTGCGGCAGCCGTTCTCGGTGAACGCGCTCGCCCAGGCGGCCGCCGCCGAGGCGCTCAACCACCAGGACGAGGTGGAGCGGCGCGTGGAGCGCACCGCGATCGAGCGCATGCACGTGGAGACGGGCCTGGCCGAGCGCGGGCTCGAGACCACGGACAGCGAGGCCAACTTCTCGTGGGTCTCGCTGGGCGACCGCGACGAGGCCGAGATCGTCCGCGGGCTGGCCGAGCGGGGCGTCATCGTGCGCGAGGGCGCGGCCCTCGGCGAGGAGGGCCGGCTGCGGGTCACATACGGCACGCGCGCCGAGAACGACCGCTTCCTGGCGGCCCTCGACGAGTTGCTCTGAGCCGGATCGCCTGCTAGAAACAAGCGGAGATGTCCGCGCACGCGCCGACCTCGAGCGACACAACCGCCCTGGGCGGCCGTCGGCGCGCGTATCGGTATTGGCGATTTAGCTAGGCGTCCGGCCCGGCGGCCGCGCATCCATCACGCCGCCCAGTACGAATGCATCACCAGTCGGACGCCGAAGAAGAGCAGTAGCGGCAAACCTCAAGAGGACGCTGAAAGGCTTGAGATCCGATGATCGCCATACAGAACGGGTTGCGCGGTGAGGCCGCGATGACCCAGCCGCGTGCGCACGACCGGGTGCGCGACCGACGTATCGACCAGCTCGTGGCGCTGGTGCAGCCGGGGGAGATCCTCGAGGAGCTGCCCCTCGGCGCCGAGCTGGAGGACGTGGTCCTCCGCGGGCGCGACGAGGTCGAGCAGATCCTGCACCAGCGGGACGACCGCCTGCTGGTGGTCGTGGGCCCGTGCAGCGTGCACGACGTGTCCGCCGCGCTCGACTACGCCACCCGGCTCGCCGCGCAGGCGGAGGAGCTCCGCGAGGACCTGTGCATCGCGATGCGCGTGTACTTCGAGAAGCCGCGCACCACCACGGGCTGGAAGGGCATGATCAACGACCCCCACCTCGACGGGTCCGGGGACGTGAACGCCGGGCTGCGCATGGCGCGCGGCCTGCTGCTCGAGGTGCTGTCGCTCGGCCTGCCGGTGGGCTGCGAGTTCCTCGACCCGATCATCCCGCAGTACATCTCGGACGCCGTGGCCTGGGGCGCGATCGGCGCCCGCACCACCGAGAGCCAGACCCACCGCCAGCTCGGCTCCGGGCTCTCGATGCCCGTGGGCTTCAAGAACCGCACGGACGGCAACGTCCAGGTGGCCGTGGACGCCGTCCGCGCGGCCGCGGTCCCGCACGCCTTCACCGGCGTGGACGAGACGGGGCGGCCGGCGATCGTCTACACGAAGGGCAACCCGGACTGCCACGTGATCCTGCGCGGCGGGAGGAACGCCCCGAACTACTCGGCCGAAGCGGTCGGCGACGCGCTCGCCCAGCTGCGGGCGGCGCACCTGCCCGAGCGGCTCGTGATCGACGCGTCGCACGACAACAGCGGCAAGGACCACAACCGCCAGCCGGCCGCGGCGGCGGACCTCGCCGGCCAGGTGGCCGGGGGCAGCCGCGCGATCGTCGGCGTCATGCTGGAGTCCTTCCTCGTGGCCGGGCGCCAGGAGATCGGCATGGACGACGCACCGCTCGCGTACGGGCAGTCGATCACCGACGCCTGCATGGACTGGGACGCCACGGTCGAGGTCCTCGCCGGGCTCGCGGAGGCGGTACGGGCGCGCCGCGGATGACAGCGGGGGCTCGCGCCCCGGACCCCCACGGGACCTGGCCGGCGATGAGGATCGCGGTACTCGGAGTCGGCCTGATCGGCGGCTCCGTGGGCATGGCCGCCCGGCGCTTCGTTGCCGGGGCGGAGGTGGTGGGCCACGGCCGCGACGCGGCCCGGCTGGAGCGCGCCCGCGAGCTGGGCGCCATCGACACCGTGGCCGGCTCGCTCGAGGAGGCGCTGGACGGCGCGGACGTGTGCTTCGCCTGCGCGCCCGTGGGCGCGCTTCCCGGACCAGGTGCAGCGCGGCGCTCGCCGTGGCGGGGGACGACTGCGTGGTCACCGACGTCGGCTCCACGAAGCGCCAGCTGCTGGCCGCGGTGGACGACCCGCGCTTCGTGGGCGGACATCCGATCGCGGGCGCCGAGACGAGCGGCGTGGAGCACGCCCGGGCCGAGCTCTTCCAGGGCGCCGTCTGGTACCTGACCCCGACCGAGCGCACCGGGGGACTGCTCTACGAGCGCCTCCACCGGCTGCTGAAGCAGATCGGGGCGGGGCCCGTGGCCGTGGACCCGGAGACCCACGACCGGCTCGTGGCGGTCTTCAGCCATCTTCCGCACGTGCTGGCGAACGTGCTGGTGCGCCAGGCGGCGGGGCCGCTGCTCGAGCAGGGCGAGGCCCTCCGCCAGGTCGGGCCGAGCTTCCGCGACGCCAGCCGCGTCGCGGGAGCCAACACGGCCATGTGGGCCGACGTCTACCGGGCCAACCGCGAGGCCGTGGCCGACGAGGCGCGCCGCTTCGCGCGCTCGCTCGACGAGGTGGCCGATCTGCTCGAGGCGGACGGGGACGTGGCCGGCTGGAACGACGCGGCCCGCGAGTCGCGCCGCCTGCTGCTCGACGCGGACCAGACCGGCCAGCCGGTCCACCAACTGCGCCTGACGGTTCCCAACCGCCCCGGTATCGTCGCGTCGGTGGCGCTGGCACTCGGGCGAGCAGGGGTGAACATCGTGGATCTGTCGCTCGCGCCGGCGCCGGACATGCTGACGGGCGCCATGACGCTCTGGATCGCGGGCGACGGCGAGGCCGCGCGCGCCACCGAGCTGATCGGCGAGCTGGGCTTTCCCGTAGCCGAGCTGTGAGCCGCAGCGCGCGCTTCGAGCCCTCGGGACCGCTCCAGGGCACCTACACGCCGCCCGCGGACAAGTCGATCTCGCACCGGGCGGCGCTCTTCGGCGCCATGTCGGACGAGCCGGTGGCGGTCCGGAACTACCTCCAGTCCGCCGACACCCAGTCCACGCTGAGCGCGCTCCAGAGCCTCGGGGCCGGGGTGGACGAGCGACGAGGACGGCGCGGTGCTGATCCGCGGCGTGGGCCTCCATGCCCCGCTCGAGGCCACCGGCGGGCTGCTCGACGTGGGCAACTCCGGAACGCTGATGCGGCTGCTGCCCGGCTGGCTCGCAGGCCAGCCCGGCCGCTCCTGGACGCTCGACGGCGACGAGTCGATCCGGCGCCGGCCCGTGGACCGCGTGGCCGAGCCGCTCGGCGCGATGGGCGCCCACCTCGAGGCGCGCGAGGGCCGCTTCCCGCCGTTCACCGTCGGCGGCGCCGCGCTCGCCGGCATCGAGTACCGGCTCCCCGTGGCGAGCGCCCAGGTCAAGTCCTGCGTGCTGCTCGCCGGGATGCTGGCCGACGGGTCCACCACCGTCGTGGAGCCCGCGCCGAGCCGCGACCACACCGAGCGGCTGCTGCGGCGCGCCCGCGTGCCGTTCCAGGCGGAGGCCGGGCGCCTGACGGTCTCCCAGGTCGACGAGATCGAGCTTGACGAGGTGGTGGTCCCCGGCGATCCCTCGTCGGCGGCCTTCATGGTGGCGGCGGCCATGCTCGTGCCCGGCTCGCGCGTGGTGGTGTCGGGCATGGGCCTGAACTGGACCCGCACCGCCTTCTTCCGCATCGCCGAGCGCATGAAGGCGGTGGTGGTGTGCGAGCTCGAGGAGCCCGGCACCGAGAGCGACACCGAGCCGCTCGGCGAGCTGGACGTGGCGTCCGGGCCGCTCGAGGGCACCGAGGTCGGGGCCGACGAGGTGCCGCTCGCGATCGACGAGCTCACCCTCGTGGCGCTGCTCGGCGCCTTCGCCGAGGGCGAGACGGTGGTCAGCGGGGCTGCTGAGCTGCGCCTCAAGGAGTCGGACCGGATCGCGGCCGTGGTCAGCGGCCTGCGCGGCCTCGGGGCGGACATCGATGAGACCCCGGACGGCTTCGTGGTGCGCGGCGACGGCTCGCCGCTCAGGGGCGGGACGATCGACTCGCTCGGCGACCACCGCCTGGCGATGCTCGGTGCGGTGGCCGGGCTGGCCTCGGTCGGAGGGCGTCGAGGTGCTCGGCATGGACGCCGCGGCGGTCTCCTACCCGGGCTTCGAGGCCGACCTCGAGGCGCTGCTCGCGAGATGATCGTCGCGATCGACGGTCCCGCGGGCGCGGGCAAGAGCACCGTGGCGCGCGCGCTGGCGCGGGCGCTCGGCTTCCGCTACCTCGACTCGGGCGCGATGTACCGCGCGGTCGGGCTGATGACGCTGCGCCACGGCGGCGCCGCCTCGGAGCAGGCCGAGCGGCTGGAGCTCGAGCTGAACGATCGCGTGGTGGCGAACGGCGAGGACGTGACCGAGGCGATCCGCGCGCCCGAGGTGACCGAGGCCGCGTCGAAGGTCGCGACCAACCCGCGCGTCCGCGCCGCGCTCGTGCGAGAAGCAGCGCGAGCTCCTGGGCGAGCGGCGACTGGGTGGCCGAGGGCCGCGACATCGGCACGGTGGTGGCCCCGGACGCCGGTGTGAAGGTGTTCCTCAACGCCGACCCGGCCGAGCGCGCCCGCCGCCGCGCGGAGGAGCTCGGCGGCGACGCGGGCACCGTGCTGCGCGAGCAGGCCCTCCGCGACGCGCAGGACTCGAGCCGCGAGCACTCGCCGCTCGCCCTGGCGCCCGGGCGCCGTCGAGCTGGACACCACCGGCCTCGAGGTCGACGAGGTCGTGGAGCGCATCGTGGCCATGGTGCGCGAAGCCGCGCCATGAGCCTGCCGAAGGTCGCCGATCGTGGGCTATCCGAACGTGGGCAAGTCCACGCTCGTGAACCGCCTCTCCGTCCACGCGCGAGACCGTGGTGCACTCGCGAGGCCGGGGTCACGCGCGACCGCAAGGAGGTCGCGGCCGACTGGAACGGGGTGGCCTTCACGCTCGTCGACACGGGCGGCGTGGACATGGAGGATGCCGGACGTGCTCGCCGAGTCGGTGCGCGACCAGGCCCGGGCGGCGCTCGCCGACGCCGACCTCGCCGTCCTCGTCGTGGACGCGCGCGCGGGCCTGCGGCCGGGCGACGCCGAGCTGGCGGCCGAGCTCCGCGGCGGGTCGCTGCCCGTGCTGGTGGCGGCCAACAAGGTCGACGACTTCGGCCAGGCCGGGCTGGCGGCCGAGTTCTACGGGCTCGGGCTCGGCGACCCGCTCCCGGTGTCGGCCACCCAGGGCCTCGGCACCGGCGACCTGCTCGACCGGATCGCCGAGCGGCTGCCGCAAGTCGAGGAGGCCGAGGAGGAGGACACGGTGCGGCTCGCCCTGATCGGGCGCCCGAACGTCGGCAAGTCGTCGCTCGTGAACAAGCTGCTCGGCCAGGAGCGCGTGATCGTGGACGACCGCGCGGGCACCACCCGCGACTCCATCGACACGCGAGATCGAGCTCGACGGGCGGCAGGTCGTGCTCGTGGACACGGCCGGGCTCAGGCGCCGCGCCAAGGTGGCGGGCACGGTCGACTACTACGCCCAGCTGCGCTCGGAGCGGGCGGCCGAGCGCGCCGACGTGGCGATCGTGGTCTGCGACGCCGACGAGGGCGTGACCAGCGAGGACCTGCGCGTGGCCGAGATGGCCATGCAGAACAACTGCGCCACGGTGATCGCGCTCAACAAGTGGGACGTGACGCGCACCGACCTCGAGGACGCCAAGGCGCGCGTGACGCAGAAGCTCCGCCAGCGCCCGCCCGTGCTCGCCGTGTCCGCGCAAGAGCGGCCGCGGGCTCACGCGGCATGGTGGCCGCCGCGCTGGAGCGGGCCGACCGCTCGCGCGAGCAGATCCAGACCGCTCAGCTCAACCGCTTCCTGAGCGACCTCCAGAACGAGAAGCAGGCCCCCGCGAAGCGCGGGCGGCGGCTGCGCATGTACTACATGGCCCAGTTCCAGACCTCGCCGCCGCGCTTCGCGGTCCAGGTGAACGACCGCGCGCTGGTCACCCGCTCCTACGCCTACTTCCTCGAGAACCGGCTGCGCCAGCGCTGGAAGCTCGACGGCGTGCCGCTGGTGATCGACTTCAAGGGCAAGGACCGCGATTGACGCCGAGGCCGTGGTCTTCGACCTCGACGGCGTGCTGCTCGAGTCGGAGCAGGTCTGGAACGAGGCGAAGCGCGAGCTGGTCGAGGAGCGCGGCGGGACGCTGGAGCGAGCGGCGCGCCGCGGGACATGATGGGCATGAGCTCGCCGGAGTGGTCGGCCTACCTGCGCGACGAGCTCGGCGTGGACATGGACACCGCGGCGATCTCGGACGACGTGGTGGCCCGCCTCGAGGCGATCTACCGCGAGCGCCTGCCCTGGATCGAGGGCGCGCGCGAGGCGGTGGAGCGGATGGCCGCCGCCGTCCCGATCGGCCTCGCCTCCTCGTCCAACCGGGAGATCATCGACCTCTTCCTCGACCTGTCCGGGCTCCGGGAGCTGCTTCGACGTGACCGTGTCCTCCGAGGAGGTCGAGCGCGGGAAGCCGGCTCCGGACGTGTACCTGGAGGCCGCGCGGCGGCTCGGGGTGCGTCCCGAGGACAGCGTCGCGGTGGAGGACTCCGAGAACGGGATCAAGGCCGCCAAGGCGGCCGGCATGCGCGTGATCGCGCTCCCCAACCCCGAGTACCCGCCGGGGCCGGACGCGCTCGAGCTGGCGGACGCGGTGATCGGCTCGCTCGCCGAGCTGCTCGTCTGTACCCTTTCGCGACCGATGAGCACACCAGAGCTGTCAGATCACGAGTACCTGTTCACCTCCGAGTCGGTGACGGAGGGCCACCCGGACAAGGTCGCCGACCAGATCTCGGACGGCGTCCTCGACGCCGTCCTGGCCGAGGACCCCACCGGTCGCGTGGCCTGCGAGACGCTCGTGAACACCGGGCTCGTGGTCGTGTCGGGCGAGATCTCGACCGACACCTACGTGGACATCCAGGACATCGCCCGCAGCACGATCCGCCGGATCGGCTACACGGACGCCGACCTCGGCTTCTCGGCCGACAGCGCCGCGGTGATCAACGCGATCGACAAGCAGTCGCCGGACATCGCGCAGGGCGTGGACAGCGCGCTCGAGACGCGCACCGGACCCCTCCGACGAGGACGAGCTCGACGTGGCCGGAGCCGGCGACCAGGGCATGATGTTCGGGTACGCCACGCGCGAGACGCCCGGAGCTGATGCCGCTGCCGATCGCGCTGGCCCACAAGCTCGCCCACCGGCTCGCCGAGATCCGCAAGGGCGAGGTGGTCCCCTACCTGCGCCCCGACGGCAAGACGCAGGTCACCGTCCGCTACGAGAACGGCAGGCCGATCGAGATCGAGAAGGTGCTGATCTCGACGCAGCACAAGGACGGCGTGGACATCGACACGCTGATCCGGCCCGACCTCTGGGAGCACGTGGTGCACCCGGTCCTCCCGGCCGAGCTCTACGACGAGCGCAAGCTGAACACCACGAAGAACTTCCTCGTCAACCCCACCGGCCGCTTCGTCATCGGCGGGCCCGTGGGCGACTGCGGCCTGACCGGCCGGAAGATCATCGTCGACACCTACGGCGGCATGGCCCGCCACGGCGGCGGCGCCTTCTCGGGCAAGGACCCGTCGAAGGTGGACCGCTCGGCCGCCTACGCCGCGCGCTACGTGGCCAAGAACGTGGTGGCCGCCGGCCTGGCCGACCGCTGCGAGGTGCAGGTGGCCTACGCGATCGGCGTGGCCCACCCGGTGTCGGTCATGGTCGAGACCTTCGGCACCGAGAAGATCTCGCGCTCCGAGATCGCGCGGCTCGTGCGCGAGAACTTCGACCTGCGCCCCGGCGCCTTCCGCGAGTACCTGAGGCTGCACCGGCCGATCTTCCAGAAGACCGCCGCCTACGGCCACTTCGGCCGCGAGGACGCGGACTTCACGTGGGAGAAGACGGACAAGGCCGCCACGCTGCGCGAGGCCGCCGGCCTCGGCGAGCGCGAGGGCGCGGCCGCTTAGCCGCTCGCCCCGGACTCGGGCGGCGCCGGCCGGCGCACCCGGAACAGCGTCACCGCGTCCGTCAGGCCCTTCAGCCGGCGCCTGCCGGCGAACGACCATGCGTACTCGTCCTCGTCGCGGACGCCGTCCTTGACCTCGCTCGCCGCCAGCACGCTGCCGGGGCGGGCGAACTGGGCGATCCGGCTCGCCTTGTTCACGGCCGCCCCGTAGACGTCGCCGCCGCGGTTCAGCGCCGGGCCGCGGGCCACTCCGGCGTGCACGGGCGGAAGCCCGCTGTCCTCGGCGTCCACGGCGTCGTTCAGGTCGAGGAGCATCGAGACGAGCGCGTCGCTGTCGGGCGAGACGAGCATGACCGCGTCGCCGACGGTCTTGACGAGCCGCACGGGCGGCTCGGCGATGTCGGTGGCCAGCTCCGCGAAGCGCTCCGCGAGCGCGCCGAGCTCGGAGGCGTCCACGCTCTCGCCCAGGCGGGTGAAGCCGGTCAGGTCGGCGAACGCCACGGTCAGGTCGGCGGCGCCCGGCAGCCGTCCGCTGGCGCGCTCGCTCTCGCCCACCGCCACCTGCCGGAGCACCGCCCTGAGGTGATGGCGGAGCGCCTGGCCGTAGCCCGGCTCGATCGTCGGCAGCAGCTCGCGCGTCTCCTCGGCGTAGCGGGCGGAGAGGTCGTACTCCGTGTCGCCGGCGCGCAGGAAGGCCGAGCCGAAGACGGTGGCGAGCGTCGCGGCGAGGTTCGCGGCTCCGAGCCCGAGCACGCGCGCGATCTCGAGGATGCCCTCCTCGGGCAGCCCGGCCTCCCTGGTCTGGCGCACGTTCGTGGCCTGGCGCACGTCGCCGGCGTCGAACACGCGCGCCCCCGGCTCGGGCCGCGGGATCCCGATGGCCCGGTTCAGCCGCTCGAGGAACTCCACCTCGAGGCCCGAGCGCTCGGCCACCTCCTCGAGGGTGAAGCGCTCGTCCCCCTCGGACAGCGCGAGCTCGACGGGCAGCAGCACGAGCTGGTTGAGCGCCACGGCGCGGCGCAGCTCGTCGTCCGGCACGCCCGCGGCGCGCAGGTCGCGGAGGAGGGCGAGCCGAGCCTCGCGCTCGCGCTCGCCGGGCACGTCGTCGAGCAGCCCGAGCGCCTCGAAGTCCTCTGCCACGCGCACATAGTCACAGGTGGCCCAGCCACCGTCCGCACACGTGCGTAGGTTCGAGGCGTGATCGCCAAGGTCGAGCCGCTGACCCCTGCGCGCTCGCTCCGGGGGCCGTTCGACTACCGCCTGGGCAGCGACCTGGCCGCCGTTTCCGTGGGCAGCATGCTGGTGGTGCCGTTCGGGCGCCGGCGGCTGCTGGGCGTGGTGGTGGACCTCGCGGAGGAGAGCGAGCTGCCGCCGGAGCGGCTCGCGGAGCCGCTGCAGGCGCTCGAGGCGAACGTTCCCGCTCCGCTCGTGCGCCTCGGCCTCTGGCTGGCGCGCGAGTACTGCTCGGCGCCCGCTCGCGGGCTCGCGCTCGTGCTCCCGCCGGGCACCGGGACGGGGTCGGGCCGGCCGCTCCGCCCCGCAGCTCGCTGCGCGCGGCGCTGACCGATGCCGGGAGCGCCGCGCCTGGCCGAGGGCCTGCCCGGGCTCGGCGAGCGCCAGCAGGCGGCCCTGAGGGCGCTGGAGGCCGGCCCGCTCGCGGCCGCCCCGCTCACGCGCAGCGCCGGCTGCGGCCACGCGACCCTGCGCGCGCTCGAGCGGCGCGGCCTGCTCACGCTCGACCAGGCCGCCGACCCGTCGCGGCGCCCGGAGCTCCGCCAGGTCGGTGCCGCGGCGGGCGCCCGCGCCCGAGCCCACTCCGGACCAGAGCGCGGCGCTCGCCGCGGTCGAGGCGCGCATGGACGCGGCGGACCCCGGCGAGCCGCTGCTGCTCCAAGGCGTCACGGGCAGCGGCAAGACCGAGGTCTACCTGCGCGCCGTGGCGGCCGCGCTCGAGCGCGGCCGCTCGGCGATCGTGCTCGTCCCCGAGATCGCGCTCACGCCGCAGACGGCCGGGCGCTTCGTCGAGCGCTTCGGGGACTCGGTGGCCGTGGTCCACTCACGGCTGGCCGCGCGCGAGCGCTACGACGAGTGGTGGCGCATGCGCCGCGGCGAGGCGCGCGTCTGCGTGGGTCCGCGCTCGGCCGTGTTCGCTCCCTTCGACGACCTCGGCCTGATCGTGGTCGACGAGGAGCACGACTCCTCGTACAAGCAGGAGGGCGACCCGCGCTACGACGCCCGCGTGGTGGCCGAGCGCCGCGCCCGCGAGGAGGGCGCGGTGATGCTCTCGGGCAGCGCCACCCCGCGGCCGGAGAGCATCGTCCGCTACGAACGGCTGCGGCTCGACAGCCGCGTGGACCGGCGCGGCCTTCCGCCCGTGGAGCTCGTGGGCATGCTCGGCGTGGGGGGCGCGCTCCACGAGCGCACCCGCGACGCGCTCGACGACGTCCGCCGCCGCGGCGAGAAGGCGATCGTCCTGCTGAACAGGCGAGGCTGGTCGAACTTCCTCTCGTGCCGCGTCTGCGGGCGGGTCTGGGAGTGCCCCGACTGCGACGTCACGCTCGTGCTCCACCGCGCGGCGGACGAGATCGCCTGCCACCACTGCGGTCACCGCGAGCCGGTCCCGCCCGCGTGCGGCGACTGCGGCTCCGCCTCGGTGGCGCGCCACGGGGCGGGCACCGAGCAGCTCGAGCGCGAGCTGGAGGAGCTGATGCGCCCGCTGCCCGTCTTCCGGCTCGACGCCGACGTGACGGCGGCCGGCGGCAGCGGCGCGGTGCTGCGCGCGTTCGACGCAGGCCGAGGCCGGCGTGCTCGTGGGCACGCAGATGGTGGCCAAGGGGCACGACTTCCCGGCGGTCACGCTCGCCGTGGTGCTCGACGCCGACGCGACGCTGCGCTTCCCCGACTTCCGGGCCGAGGAGCGCACGTTCGCGCTCGTGGCCCAGCTCGCCGGCCGCAGCGGCCGCGGCGAGCGCGGCGGCCGCGTGATCGTGCAGGCGCTCGACCCGGCGGCGCGCGCGCTGCGCCACGCGGCGGAGCACGACGCGGACGGGTTCGTGGCCGGCGAGCTGGAGCGCCGCGAGGCCTTCGGCTACCCGCCGTTCGGCCACCTGGTGCGGTCGGTCTGCTCGTCGGAGGAGCAGGGCCCGGAGCTGGCGGCGGCGGATGCGGTGCGCGAGCGCGTGGCCGCGGCCGGCGTGCCGGTGCTCGGCCCGGCGCCGCTGTTCCGGCGCCGCGGCCGCTACCGCGCCCAGCTCGTGGTCCGCTCGCCCGAGCGCGCCCCGGCGATCGACGCCGTCCGCGCCGCCGTGGACGAGGTGGCCGCCATGCGCGCGCACGCCGGCGTGGCGTTCGCCGTGGACGTCGATCCTCAGTAGGCATCGTCGAGCCCTGCTCTCGCCACGATAAACTCGAAGCCGTGTCCGAGGAGGTCGTTCAGCCGGAGGTGCGGACGTCGAGGACGAGGCGGAGGAGCCTCGGCTCGATCCCGAGACGGCCGCCCGCCGGGCGGCCGCGATGTCGTTCATCCGCCGCCTCGGCGACCCGGTCCTGAAGAGCCGGGCCACTCCGGTGGATCGCTTCGACGAGTCGCTGCGCAACCAGGTCGAGCGGATGACGAGCATCATGCGCGACGCGTTCGGGATGGGGCTCGCGGCGCCGCAGCTCGGCATCTCCCAGCGGCTGCTCGTCTACACCCTGGGCACGGACGCTCCGGTGATCGCGCTCGCCAACCCGGAGATCGAGTGGTCGAGCAAGGAGACCGAGGGGATCGAGGAGGGCTGCCTGTCGATCCCCGGCGTGGCCATCGAGGTCGACCGCCCCGTCTTCATCCGCGTGCGCGCGAAGGACGAGGAGGGGGAGGACCGCGTGATCGAGGCCTCCGGCCTCGAGGCGCGCGTGATCCAGCACGAGATCGACCACCTCGACGGCGTGCTGATCCTGGACCGCACCACCCGCGAGCGCCGCAAGGCGGCGCTGCGCGAGCTCCGCGACGCCGAGCGCAACGCCGAAGCGGCGTAGGCCGCCGCGACGCCCCAGCAGGGGCGGCCGGTGCGGATGCCGAAGAGGGCGACGACC
>CAVYIA010000003.1:0-62286 GCA_963768465.1 uncultured Thermoleophilaceae bacterium
CCTCGGGCGCCTCGGCATCGGCGGAGCCGGCGTCGTCCTCCTCGAGGCGCGCGACCAGCTCGGCCTTCTTGCCGCTCTTGGGCAGCCCGCGGGCCTCGAGCTCCTCCTGGAGCTCGGCGACCTTCAGGGAGCTCCCAGCCGCCCTCGGGGGCTTCTCCGGCCGGCGGTGTCACCGCATCCTCACCTTGTCGCCGCCGCGTGCGCGCGGAACACGCGCGTGGGGGCGAACTCGCCCAGCTTGTGGCCCACCATCGACTCGGACACGAACACGGGGACGTGCTTGCGGCCGTCGTGGACCGCGATCGTGTGCCCGACCATGTCGGGGAAGATCGTCGAGGTGCGCGACCAGGTCTTGACCATCTGCTTCGTGCCCGACTCGTTCATCTGCTCGATGCGCCTCAGCAGGCGCTCCTCGATGAACGGGCCCTTCTTGGATCGAGCGCGACATGGCTTAGCGCCTGCCCTTCTTGCCGCGGCGCCGGCCGCGGACGATGTATCGGTCGGAGGTCTTGCGCTTCTTGCGCGTGCGGTAGCCGAGCGTCGGCACGCCCCAGGGCGTGACCGGATGGCCGCCGGGCGTGTGGTGCGCCTCGCCGCCGCCGTGCGGGTGGTCCACCGGGTTCATGGCCACGCCGCGCGTCTGCGGGCGCTTGCCGCGGTGGCGCGAGCGGCCGGCCTTGCCGAGCTCGACCAGCTCGTGCTCGGCGTTGCCCAGCGCGCCGATCGTGGCGCGGCACTCGACCTGGATCATCCGCATCTCGCCGGAGGGCAGGCGCAGCGTGGCGTAGCGAGCCCTCCTTCGCGACGACCTGGATCGAGGTGCCGGCCGAGCGGCCGAGCTGGCCGCCGCGCCCGGGCGCGAGCTCCACGTTGTGGACCGTGGTGCCGGTCGGGATGGCGCTCAGCGGGAGCGCGTTGCCGGGCGCGATGTCGGCGCTCGGGCCCGAGGAGACCGTGTCGCCCACGTTGATGCGGGCCGGCGCGAGGATGTAGCGCTTCTCGCCGTCCAGGTAGTGGAGCAGCGCGATGTGCGCGCTCCTGTTCGGGTCGTACTCGATCGCGGCCACCTTGGCCGGCACGCCGTCCTTGAGGCGCTTGAAGTCGATCTTCCGGTACTTGCGCTTGGCGCCGCCGCCGCGGTGGCGCGAGGTCACGCGCCCGTGGGCGTTGCGCCCGCCGGACTTGCGCAGTCCCTCGGTCAGCGACTTCTCGGGCTCGGTCTTGGTGACGGCCTCGTGCTGGAGCCAGGTGGCGAAGCGCCGTCCCGGGCTCGTGGGCTTGTGCTTCTTGATGGCCATCAGGCTCCGATCTCCTGGCCCTCGAACAGCTCGATCGTGTCCTCCTGCGTGGAGCGTCACGACCGCCTTCTTCCAGCGCCGGCGCGTGCCGGTCGAGAGGCCGCGGCGCTTCGGCTTGGGCTTGACCCAGGCCGTGCGGACGCCCTCGACGCGGACGCCGAAGATCTCCTCGACCGCCTGGCGCACCTGCGTCTTGTTGGCGCGGTCGGCGACGCGGAACGTGTACTTGTTGGCCGCGAGCAGCGCATAGCTCTTCTCCGAGACGACCGGCCGGAGGATCACCTGGCGGGCGTTCACGCTTCCTCCCCGGTCTCGCGCGGGCGCGCCTTCTCGACGAGGCGGCCGGCGGCGGCCTCGGACAGCACGAGCCGGGCGGCGTTGACGATGTCGGCCACGCCCACGTGCTCGGCGTCGAGCACGTTCACGCCGGCGATGTTGCGGAAGGACTTGGCACAGGTGTCCTCGCCGTCGGCGAGCACGACCAGCACGCTGCCCTGGCCGTCGAGCGACTCGAGCGCGGTGGCGGCCTGCTTGGTCGAGGGCGCGTCCCAGGCGCTGGGATCCACGCCCGCGAGGGAGCCGCGGTCGGCGTGCAGGGCGAGCGCGGCGCGGAGCGCGCGGCGCTGGGCCTTGCGGTTGACCTTGACCGTGTACGCGCGCGGCTTCGGGCCGAACGCCACGCCGCCGCCGGTGCGCTGCGGCGCGGACAACGCGCCCACGCGCGCGCGGCCGGTGCCCTTCTGGCGCCACGCCTTGGCGCCGGTCATCGCAACCTCGGCGCGCGTCTTGGTCGACGCGGTGCCGCGGCGGCGCGCCGCCAGCTCGGCGCGCACCGTCTCGTGGACGAGCGGGCCGTGGAAGCGCTCGGAGAACACGGCCTCGTCGAGGGCGAGCTTGCCCTGCTTGCCGATGTAGGGAGCCTGCGGCGCGGCCATCAGGCGTCCTTCCTGATCTCGACGACGCTGCCCTTCGCCCCCGGCACGGAGCCGCGCACGAACAGCAGGTTCTCGTCGGCGCGCACGTCCACGACCTCGAGGCCGCGCTGCGTCGCGCGCTTGTTGCCCATCTGGCCGGGGCCGCGGATGCCCTTGAACACGCGCGCGGGGTCGGCGGAGGCGCCGATCGAGCCCGGCGCGCGGACGTTGTGCGAGCCGTGGGACACGGGCCCGCGGTGGAAGTTGTGGCGCTTGATCGTGCCGGCGAAGCCCTTGCCCTTCGAGACGCCGGCGATCTTCACGGTCTCGCCCTTCTCGAAGACGGAGTCGACCTTCACCTCGGCGCCGATCTCGAGCTCGCCGGCCTCGCCGCGGAACTCGCGCAGGTGGCGCAGGTTGCCCACGCCCGCCTTGGCGAGGTGGCCGCGGCGCGCCTTCTGGAGCTTCTTCTCGGAGACCTCGCCGAACGCCAGCTGGATCGCGTCGTAGCCGTCGCGCTCGGCGCGCCGGATCGCGGTCACGAAGCAGGGGCCCGCCTCGATCACGGTCACGCGCTCCACGTGGCCGTCCTCGGGGTCGAAGACCTGCGTCATGCCCAGCTTGCGTCCCAGCATCCCGGCCATCAGATCAGCTGGATCTGGATGTCCACGCCCGCCGGCAGGTGGTCGAGCCGCTGGAGCGAGTCGACCGTCTTCGGGGTGGGCTGGAGGATGTCGATGAGGCGCTTGTGCGTGCGGATCTCGAAGTGCTCGCGCGAGTCCTTGTCCTTGAAGGGACCACGGATCACCGCGTAGACGTTCTTCTCGGTGGGCAGCGGGACGGGCCCGGACACCGATGCGCCGGTGCGGACGGCCGTGTCCACGATCTCCTTGGCGGCCGTCTCGATCGCCGAGTGGTCGTAGGCCTTGAGCCGGATCCTGATCTTGTTCTGCGTGAGCGTGGCCATGGTCTTGTCTTGACAGGCTTAGGGGCGGGCCAGTGCTTCAGCCCGCCCCCGAGAAGGGTGTCGCTGAGACGGACTCCCTACTCGACGATGTCTGTGACCACCCCCGAGCCGACGGTTCGCCCGCCCTCGCGGATCGCGAACCGGAGTCCTTCGTCCATGGCGATCGGCTGGATCAGCTCGACCGTCATCTCGACGTTGTCGCCCGGCATGACCATCTCCGTGCCCTCGGGCAGGTTGGCCACGCCGGTCACGTCCGTGGTCCGGAAGTAGAACTGCGGACGGTAGCCGTTGAAGAACGGGGTGTGACGGCCACCCTCCTCCTTCTTCAGGCAGTAGACCTGCGCCTTGAACTTGGTGTGCGGCGTGATCGAGCCCGGCTTGCAGAGCACCTGCCCGCGCTCGATCGCCTCGCGGTCGACGCCGCGGAGCAGACAGCCGACGTTGTCGCCGGCCTGGCCCTCGTCGAGGATCTTCCGGAACATCTCGACGCCCGTGACCACCGTGCTGCTCGTCTGGTCGTGGATGCCGACGATCTCGACGGTGTCGCCCGTGTGGACGACGCCCTGCTCGATGCGGCCCGTGGCGACCGTTCCGCGGCCGGTGATCGAGAAGACGTCCTCGACCGGCATCAGGAACGGGCGGTCCAGCGGGCGCTCGGGCTCCGGGATGTAGGTGTCGAGGGCAGCGGCGAGCTCGACGATCTTCTCGACGTAGCTCTCCTCGCCCTCGAGCGCCTTCAGCGCCGAGCCGGAGATGACCGGGACGTCGTCGCCCGGGAAGTCGTACTCGGAGAGGAGCTCGCGCACCTCGACCTCGACGAGCTCCAGCAGCTCCTCGTCGTCGACCATGTCGACCTTGTTGAGGAAGACGATCACGTAGGGCACGTTCACCTGACGCGCGAGCAGGATGTGCTCGCGGGTCTGCGGCATCGGGCCGTCCGCGGCCGACACCACGAGGATCGCGCCGTCCATCTGCGCGGCGCCCGTGATCATGTTCTTGATGTAGTCGGCGTGGCCGGGGCAGTCCACGTGCGCGTAGTGACGGGCTTCCGTCTCGTACTCGACGTGCGACGTGGCGATCGTGATCCCGCGCTCCTTCTCCTCGGGCGCGTTGTCGATCTCCTCGAAGCTCCTCGCCTGGCCGCCGTACTTCTCAGACAGCACCTTGGTGATGGCCGCGGTGAGGGTGGTCTTGCCGTGGTCGATATGGCCAATGGTGCCGACGTTGACGTGCGGCTTGTTGCGCTCGAACTTCTCCTTCGCCACTCCGAACTACCCCTTTCTCAAGATTCCGTTCGGGAACCGGCCCGAACTCGCGAAACATACTCTCTTTTCCAATCCGCGCCGGGCTACGCCGAAGCCCCACGGGCTCGCCGGTGCGGTGCTCGATGATCTCCTCGGCGATGTTGGCCGGGACTTCCTCGTAGCGGTCGAACTGCATCGTGTAGTTCGCCCGCCCCTGGGTCGTCGACCGCAGGTCGGTCGCATAGCCGAACATCGCCGCCAGCGGCACGCTGCCCTTGACGGCGATCGCGTTGCCGCGCGGCTCCTGCGACTCGACGCGCCCGCGCCGCCGCGAGAGGTCGCCGATCACGTCGCCGATGAACTCCTGCGGCGTGACGACCTCCACGGCCATGACGGGCTCGAGGAGCACTGGCTTGGCGCGCTTGGCGGCTTCCTTCAGCGCGAGCGAGCCCGCGATCTTGAAGGCGATCTCCGAAGAGTCGGTGTCGTGGTACTTGCCGTCCGTGAGCGTCGCGCGCACGTCCACCATCGGATAGCCGGCCTTGACGCCGGACTCCAGCGCCTCCTCGATCCCCTTCTCGACGGCGGGGATGAACTCGGAGGGCACGGATCCGCCCTTGATCTTGTTCACGAAGTCGAAGCCCTCGCCCGGGGCGGGCTCGAGGTCGATGTAGACGACCCCGTACTGGCCCGAGCCGCCGGTCTGGCGGATGAACTTGCCCTCCACCTTCATGGGCCGTCTCGCGCACCGTCTCGCGGTAGGCCACCTGGGGCCGGCCGACGGCGGCCTCGACGTTGAACTCGCGCCGCAGGCGGTCCACGATCACCTCGAGGTGCAGCTCGCCCATGCCGGAGATCACGGTCTGGCCGGTCTCCTCGTCGCTGCGCACCTGGAAGGTCGGGTCCTCCTCGCCCAGACGTGAGAGGGCGACGCTCAGCTTCTCCTGGTCGACCTTCGTCTTCGGCTCGATGGAGAGGTGCACCACCGGGTCGGGGAACTGCATGCGCTCGAGCACCACCGGCGCGTCGGGCGCGCTCAGGGTGTCGCCGGTCGAGGTCTGCTTGAGGCCCACGCCCGCGGCGATGTCGCCCGCGTACACCTCGTCCTGCTCCTCGCGGCTGTTGGCGTGCATCATCAGGATGCGCCCCACCCGCTCGGTGCGGCCGGTGATCGAGTTGAGCACGCGGCCGCCGGCGCTGAGCTTGCCGGAGTAGACGCGGAAGTAGGTGAGCTTGCCGACGTACGGGTCGGCCATGACCTTGAAGGCGAGCGCCGCGAAGGGCTCGTCGTCGGATGCCTCGCGCGTCGTGTGGGTGCCCTCGCCGTCCTGGATCTGGGTGCCCTCGATGCCGTCGACCGGCGGAACGTCGATCGGGCTCGGCAGGTAGTCGATCACCGCGTCGAGCAGCGGCTGCACGCCCTTGTTCTTGAAGGCGGAGCCGCAGAGCACCGGCGTCATCGAGATGTCGAGCGTGGCCTTGCGGATGTCCCGCACGAGGCGGGCGGGCTCGATCGGCTTCTCCTCGAGGTAGTCGGACATCAGCTCGTCGTCGTACTCGGCGACGGCCTCGATCAGCTCGGTGCGCGCCTCGTGGGCGGCGTCGGCGAGCTCGCTCCGGGATGTCCGTGACCTCCCAGTCCTGGCCGAGGTCGTCCTTGTAGACGATCGCCTTCATGTTCACGAGGTCCACGACGCCGGTGAAATCGGCCTCGGCGCCGATCGGCAGCTGGACGGGCACGGGGTGCGCGCCGAGCCGGTCGACCATCGTCTTGACCGAGTTCTCGAAGTCGGCGCCGATGCGGTCCATCTTGTTGATGAAGGCGATGCGCGGAACGCGGTAGCGGTCGGCCTGGCGCCAGACCGTCTCGGACTGCGGCTCGACGCCCGCGACGGAGTCGAAGACGGCGATCGCGCCGTCGAGGACACGCAGGGAGCGCTCCACCTCGACGGTGAAGTCCACGTGGCCGGGCGTGTCGATGATGTTGATGCGGTGATCGCGCCACGAGGCGGTGGTGGCGGCGGAGGTGATCGTGATCCCGCGCTCCTGCTCCTGCTCCATCCAGTCCATGACGGCGGCGCCCTCGTGGACCTCGCCCATCTTGTGGGTTCGACCCGTGTAGAAGAGGATGCGCTCGGTCGTCGTCGTCTTGCCGGCGTCGATGTGCGCCATGATCCCGATGTTGCGCGTCTTATCTAGTGCGACCGTACGTGCCATGTCCTTCTCGTTCTCGCTGGTTCCGGGCAGAAAAAAGGCCCTTGCCGGGCCCGGTGCTGCGTGGAGAGGTCGCCCGGCGCTGTCTTATTTGCTAGAGGTCTCCATCGCAGTTCAAGCCCACTCGCCGCAGCCCTTCCGACCGCGTGGCTGAGCGGCCTCGCGTCCGGGAGGATCCCGGCCACGAAGCGACCCGTGATGGTAGCAGGCAATCGGCGCCGCGAAAGGCCGGATTCGCGCTCCCCGTGCGGGTTCGCCCGCTGGCCATGCTGGCGGCGCTCCTGCTGCTCGCATCGCAGTTCGCGACCGTCGTCTCGGTCGACGTGGCGGCCGGAAGCTGCGAGGGCCTGAACGACACCGACCCGACGCTCGCCGAGCGCTGCGTCCAGGGCGGCTTCGAGCGCCACGGCCCCGCGTTCGCCCTGCTGGCCGCCGCCGTCCTGGGCATGGCCCTCTGGGCCGGCCACTCCCGCGCGGCCGGCGTGGGCCTGGTCGTCCTGGGCGCCGTGGCCTCGGGATCGTGCTGTTCAGCGACCTCCCCGCGACGCGCGAGACCGGCGTGATCGGCCGCGACTACGCGGGCGCCGAGGCGAAGGCCGGCCTGGGCCTGTGGCTCGAGGCGGCGGGCGGAGCGCTGGCGGTGCTGGCGGGGCTCGTGGCGCTGCGGCGGGAGCCGCCCGAGCGAACTACGGCTGGGTAGGGCGCCTCGGGTCCATGGGGTCTGCTGACTTCATTCGGGCATTGCCCGAACAAGTCGTCAAACGCCGCCGTTGAGCGGCGCTACCAGCGGTAGTGGGCGAAGGCCTTGTTGGCCTGCGCCATGCGGAAGATGTCGTCCTTGCGCTTGTAGGCGCCGCCCTGCTGGGACTGGGCGTCGCCCAGCTCGCCGGCGAGGCGCTCGGACATCGTCTTCTCGCGGCGCCCGCGCGAGAACTCCACGAGCCAGCGGACGGCGAGGGTGCGGGCGCGCTGCTGCGGGACCTCGACGGGCACCTGGTAGGTGGCGCCGCCGACGCGGCGGGAGCGGACCTCGAGCGTGGGGGTGAGGATCTTGATCGACTCCTCGAGCGCGGGCACCGGGTCCTGCTTGGTGCGCCTCGAGAGGATGTCGAGCGCGTCGTAGACGATCCGCTCGGCGGTGGACTTCTTGCCGTCGACCATGACCTTGTTGATCACCTGGGCGACGAGCTTCGAGCCGTACATGGGGTCCGCCTCGACGGGGCGGACGCCTGGGGACGCGCGGCGCGGCACTACCGGGCCTTCGCCCCGTACTGCGAGCGGGCCTTCTTCCTGTCGGACACGCCGGCGGCGTCGAGCGTCCCGCGGACGACCTTGTAGCGCACGCCCGGCAGGTCCTTGACGCGACCGCCGCGGACGAGCACGACCGAGTGCTCCTGAAGGTTGTGGCCCTCGCCCGGGATGTAGGTGGTGACCTCCATCCCGTTGGTCAGCCGGACGCGCGCGACCTTGCGCAGCGCCGAGTTCGGCTTCTTCGGGGTGGTGGTGTACACGCGCGTGCATACGCCGCGGCGCTGGGGCGCGGCGATGCGGCGCTTGCGACCCTGGCCGGACTTGAGGCCGGGCGTGGAGACCTTCTTCTTGGGCTTCACGCGGCCCTTGCGGACGAGCTGATTGATGCTTGGCATGCGGCGCGGGAGGTTAGCAGCGGCGTTTGTCCAGGCCGGGGGCTTGCGTTCCGGCACGCCGGATGAACCGCCCCTGGTTCTTTTGCTTTGAGCAGGGAGAAAGGGTGAGCGTGGCTGCCCGTCCCTCAGCCCGACCCGTGAAGGAGGGCATGGTCATTGCAAGCCCAGCGGCCTGGGCGAACCGAACTAGGCCGTGGCGCGCGCCGCGCGCAGGGGCGCGGGCGTGAGGGCGGCGGCCACGATCACCAGCACGAAGGCGAAGCACTGGACGATGATCCCCAGCGGGTCGTTCGGCATCGGGTCGCCGAAGACGATGATCCCGCCGCTGATCGCCGAGACGTTCGCGGCGGCGCTCGTGAGGGTGATGACCGGGACGGCCTCGCCCTTCTGGAGCCCGCGGGCGGACGCGTAGAAGGCGATGACCGACGCGAGGATGCAGGTGAGGAGCCAGGGCGAGAGCAGGCCCATGACGCCGTCGGAGCCGACGGAGCCGGTGAGCGCCTTGATCGCGACGTCCGAGACTCCGAACAGGATGCCGGCCGCGACGCCGAGCATCACGCCGTGGTGCTCGTGGTCGCCCAGCTTCGGCGAGAGGACGAGGACGGTGCCGACCACCAGCAGAGCGGACTCGAAGGCGACCATCGCCGGCGAGCGAGTAGCTCGAGTTGGCGCCCTCGCCCGACGGGCAGCGTGACGGCCAGGAGCACGAGGCCGAGGGCGGTGAGGCCCACGCCGGCCCACTGCCGGATGCCGACCGTGCAGCCGAACCAGCGCTCGGCGAGGACGGTCAGGAAGACGAGCCCGCCGGAGATGACGGCCTGGACGAGCGAGAGGGGCGCGAGCGCCAGCGCGAAGACGTGCAGGGCCCAGGCGCCGAACGCCACGAGCATGCCGAGCGCGAACCACTTCGACCGGAACAGCCCGACGGCGCTCGCCACGGGGTGGCTGAGGCTCACGTCGGGAGCCGCGCACGCTCCGCGATGCTTCAGGAGGAACGCGAGGTTCGTCGCGAAGGCGCAGAAGAGCGCAAGGAGAATGCCGAGTTCGATGGTCAAAGAGGCGAAGGTCTAGAGATGGAGCAGACGCCGCGGGATTCGGTGGCGGCGATCCCCTGCGCTATTCGAGATATCGGCTCGCGCGCCTTCCACTTGAATGGAAATGGCGCGAAGTCGTAGAACGTTCCATACCCACGTAACGACATTCCGATACTCGCGTGACAAACGGCACAACTCGTCCCATCCTGTTCGTCGACGTCGACGGCGTGCTCAGCCTGTTCGGATTCACGCCGGACATCCGCGAGCTGCCGGGGCCCCTGCACTGGGTCGACGGCGTGGCGCACTGCATCCCGCCGAGCGTCGGCCCGCGGCTGGTGCGGCTGGCCGACGACTTCGAGCTGGTCTGGGCCACCGGCTGGGAGGACAGGGCCAACGAGCACCTGCCCTTCCTGCTGAACCTGCCGTTCGCGAGCCTGCCGGTCCTGCACTTCGACGGGCGCGCCGTGTTCGGCTCCGCCCACTGGAAGCTCGACGCGATCGACGAGTACGCCGGCGAGCGGCCGGCGGCTTGGATCGACGACAACATCGACGCGGACTGCCAGGCCTGGGCCGACTCGCGAAGCGCTCCCACGCTGATCGTCGAGACGCTGCCTGCCGTCGGGCTGACGGACGAGCACGTGGAGAACCTCCTGCATTGGGCGGGGAGCCTGACGGGAGATCATTAGGGCCCCCTAAGTCCTGCTACGGTGCGCCGCCCGTGCCCGCCGCCCGCACCGTCAAGACGAAGAAGCGCTGCTGCAAGTCGGGCCCGCGCTGCAAGCGCTGCCCGGCGGTCATGAAGCGGCTGGAGAATGAGGGGCATGCGGAGCGGCTCGGCCGCCGCATCTACCTCGTGCGCGCGCCCAAGAAGGCTGTGAAGGCCGCCCGGGCGCGCTGAGGCGCCCGGGACGGCTGTCACGCACCTCTAGGACTTGTCGCCGTCGCCGTCGGCCGGGAGGTCGGCGAGGTCGCCGAACGCGTCTGCGCCGTCGCCGCCGTTGCCGAATCCGAAGCCCTCGATCTCACCGGAGTCGGTGAGACCCAGCTCCGCGGCGAGCTCGGACTCGTCCAGCAGCCCGATCTCGTCGGGGGCGTGCCTGCGGATCGGCTCGGTGGGCTCGATCTCGAGCCGCCGGTAGCGGCGAAGGCCCGTGGCCGCCGGGATGAGCTTCCCGATGATCACGTTCTCCTTCAGCCCCAGCAGCCGGTCGGTCTTGCCCTCGAGCGCGGCGTCGGTGAGCACCTTCGTGGTCTCCTGGAAGGAGGCCGCCGACAGGAACGAGTCGGTGGCGAGCGAGGCCTTCGTGATGCCGAGGATGATCTCCTCGAACTCGGCCTGCTCCTTCTTCTCCTTCTTCAGGCGCCCGTTGACCTCGATCATCTCGTTGCGGTCCACGAACTGCCCCGGCAGGTAGTCGGTGTCGCCCTTCTGGTCGACCCGGACCTTCTTCATCATCTGCCGGACGATGACCTCGATGTGCTTGTCGTTGATGTCCACGCCCTGCGACTGGTACACGGCCTGGACCTCCTTGACGAGGTAGACCTCGGTCGCGGTGCGCCGCGACGGCTGGTCCGCCCCGCCGTAGGCGAGCAGGTCGTGCGGGTAGATCGAGCCCTCGTTGAGCTGGTCGCCGGGGGTGACCTTCTGCCCCTGCTCGACCAGCAGCCTGGTGCGGCGCGGGAAGCGCGTACGCGTGCTCCTCGCCCTGGTCGTCGGTGATGATGACCTTCAGGCCCTTCTCCGTGTCCTCGATCGCGACCGTGCCCTCCACCGTGGCGAGCTCGGCCTGGCCCTTCGGCTTGCGCGCCTCGAAGAGCTCCACCACGCGCGGGAGACCGTGCGTGATGTCCGCGCCGGCGACACCGCCGGTGTGGAAGGTCCGCAGCGTGAGCTGCGTGCCCGGCTCGCCGATCGACTGGGCGGCGATGATGCCCACCGCGTCGCCGATCGCCACCACCTTGCCGGTGGCGGGCGCCTTGCCGTAGCAGGCCTGGCATAGGCCCTCGGCCTGGCACTTGAGCACCGAGCGCACCGGCACGAAGGCATCGCGGTCGTCGCCGTATGCCTCGGCCGACTCGGCGATGTGGTCCTTCGTGATCAGCGTGCCCTTGTCGAACAGGTCGCGGCCGCGCTTGGTCGCGAAGTCGGCCGCCGCGTAGCGACCCTCGAGCTGCCCGTTCGGGCGGCCGGCGTCGTCGAACAGCGGCATCACGATGTGCTCCTTGGTGCCGCAGTCCTCCTCGCGCACGATCACGTCCTGCGCCACGTCCACGAGCCGCCTGGTCAGGTAGCCCGAGTCCGCGGTGCGGAGCGCCGTGTCCGCGAGGCCCTTGCGCGCCCCGTGGGTCGAGATGAAGTACTCGAGCACGGTCAGGCCCTCCATGAAGTTGGCCTTGATCGGGCGCTCGATGATCTCGCCCTTCGGGTTGGCCATGAGGCCTCGCATCCCCGCCAGCTGGCGGATCTGCTTGAACGAGCCGCGGGCGCCCGAGTTGGCCATCATGAAGATGGGGTTCAGGTGGTCCAGGTTGTCCTGCATCGCCACGCCGACCTCCTCGGTGGCGGCGGTCCACTTCTCGACGACCGCCTCCTTGCGCTCCTCCTGCGAGATGAGGCCGTCGTCGTACTGCTCCTGGATCGCGCCGACGTCCTTCTCGTAGCCCTCGAGGATCTCTTCCTTGTTGGGCGGGATGACCACGTCGTTCTTGGAGACGGTGATCCCCGCCTGCGTGGCGTAGTGGAAGCCGAGCTCCTTGAACGCGTCGAGCACGAGCGCCGTGAGCGTAGGGCCCGTGGACCTCCACCAGCCGCTCGATCACGTTGTTCATGTCCCGCTTGCGCAGCGGGGTGTTCACGAACTCGTAGGTCGTCGGGGTCGTACTCGCCGCCGAGCGCCTCCTCGAGCGCGCGCTCCACCTCCTCGTTGAAGATGATCCGCCCGACCGTCGTCAGGAGGTGGTGCTCGCGGTGCTGGCCGCGGTACTCGGCGAGGTCGTGCAGCTTGACCTTGCCGTAGTCGTACGAGAGCAGCGCCTCCTGGGCCGAGCGGAACACGTGCGGCCGCGGGCCCTGCTTCTTCTCGTTCCACTTCCCGGCGAACAGCTCCTCCTCGAGCTCGGCGAGCTCCTCCGGGCTGGGCCCGTAGGTGAGGTAGTAGGAGCCGAGCACCATGTCCTGCGTGGGCGTGGCGAGCGGCTGGCCGTGCGCCGGCGACAGGATGTTGTTCGCCGACAGCATGAGCAGCCGCGCCTCGGCCTGGGCCTCGGCGGACAGCGGCACGTGCACGGCCATCTGGTCGCCGTCGAAGTCGGCGTTGAAGGCGTGACAGACGAGCGGGTGCACCTGGATCGCCTTGCCCTCGACCAGCACCGGCTCGAAGGCCTGCAGGCCGAGGCGGTGGAGCGTCGGGGCGCGGTTCAGCAGCACCGGGTGCTCCTGGATGACCTCCTCGAGCACGTCCCAGACCTCGGGGATCATCGAGTCGACCATCTTCTTGGCCGCCTTGATGTTCTGCACCGACTTGCGCTCGACGAGCCGGGCCATGATGAACGGCTTGAACAGCTCGAGGGCCATCAGCTTGGGCAGGCCGCACTGGTGGATGCGCAGCTCGGGGCCGGCCACGATGACCGAACGGCCCGAGTAGTCCACGCGCTTTCCGAGCAGGTTCTGCCGGAAGCGGCCCTGCTTGCCCTTGAGCATGTCGCTGAGCGACTTGAGCGGGCGGTTGCCCGGCCCGGTGACGGGCCGGCCGCGGCGGCCGTTGTCGAACAGCGCGTCGACGGCCTCCTGCAGCATCCGCTTCTCGTTGTTGACGATGATCTCGGGCGCGCCGAGGTCGAGCAGGCGCTTCAGCCGGTTGTTCCGGTTGATCACGCGCCGGTATAGGTCGTTGAGGTCCGAGGTGGCGAAGCGCCCACCGTCGAGCTGCACCATCGGGCGCAGCTCCGGCGGGATCACCGGCACGGCCTCGAGGACCATGTCCTCGGGCTTGTTGTCCGAGTGGATGAAGGCCGAGACGACCTTCAGCCGCTTGACCGCGCGGCTCTGCTTCTGGCCCTTGGCCGTCTTGACCTGGTCCTCGAGCTCCTCGCGCTCGGCGTCGAGGTCGACCTGCTGGAGCAGGTCGCGCACCGACTCGGCGCCCATGCCGCCGCGGAAGTACTCGCCGAATCCGAACGGCGAGCCGAAGCGGTCCTTGAGCTCACGGAAGAGCGTCTCGTCGGCCACCACCTGCTTGGGCTCCATCGTCTGGAAGAGCTCCCAGACCTGGCGCATCCGCTCGGCGGCGTCCTCGATGTACGCCTCGGTGTCGGAGATGTCCGCGTCGAACTGCTTGCGGATCTCCTTCTCCATCTTCTCGCGCTCCTCGTCGGAGAGCTTCTTGAGGTTCACGTCGAGCGTGTCCGCCCACAGGAGGTCGTCGTCCGAGAAGTTCGTCTGCTTGCCGCTCGACAGGTACTCCACGCGGCGCTCGAGCGACTCCTTCAGCTCGAGCACGCGCTCCTCGCGCTCCGCCTCGTACGAGTCGATGACCTTCTGGATCTCCTTCTCGAGCGAGCCGAGGTCCTTCTGGCGCGCCTCGTCGTCGACCCAGGTGACGATCGAAGCCGCGAAGTAGAGGACCTTCTCGAGCTCCTTGGGAGCCATGTCGAGCAGGTAGCCGATGCGGCTGGGAACGCCCTTGAAGAACCAGATGTGCGAGACCGGCGCGGCCAGGTCCACGTGCCCCATGCGCTCGCGGCGCACCTTGGAGCGCGTGACCTCGACGCCGCAGCGCTCGCAGACGATGCCCTTGTAGCGGACCCGCTTGTACTTGCCGCAGTAGCACTCCCAGTCCTTGGTGGGACCGAAGATGCGCTCGCAGAAGAGGCCGTCCTTCTCCGGCTTCAGCGTGCGGTAGTTGATGGTCTCCGGCTTGGTGACCTCGCCGCTCGACCAGGACCGGATCTGCTTGGACGACGCCAGGCCAATCTTGATGGCGTCGAAGTTGTTGATGTCGATCAATTTGGTCCCTGCCTACTCCTCGATCATCTCGGCGTCCTGCTCGGCCTTGGACTCGTCGGTCTGGCCGCCCTCGCCCTCGGCCTCGACCTTGTCCTCGCTCTCGTCGGCGGCCTGGCCGTCTGTGGCCCGCACACCCGAGAGGTCGATGCCGAGCTCCTCGGCGGCTCGCAGGAGGTCGTCGTCCTCGTCGCGCATCTCGACGCCGGCCCCCTCCTCGGAGCGGACGTCCACGTCGAGCGCGAGCGACTGCATCTCCTTCAGCAGCACCTTGAACGACTCGGGGATGGAGGGCTCGGCGATGTTCTCGCCCTTGACGATCGCCTCGTAGGCCTTCACGCGGCCGACCGTGTCGTCGGACTTGATCGTGAGCATCTCCTGGAGGGTGTACGCCGCGCCGTAGGCCTCGAGCGCCCACACCTCCATCTCGCCGAAGCGCTGGCCGCCGAACTGCGCCTTGCCGCCCAGCGGCTGCTGGGTGACGAGCGAGTAGGGGCCGGTGCTGCGCGCGTGGATCTTGTCGTCCACGAGGTGCAGCAGCTTCAGGATGTACATGAAGCCGACGGTGACCTGCTCCTCGTAGGGCTCGCCGGTCCGGCCGTTGTAGAGCTGGACCTTGCCCGACGCGCGCCGTCCGGGACGCTCGTTCTTGTCGATGTCGAAGTGGATCCCGCGCTCCTTGCCGTGCTCCTCGGCCCAGCGCACGAGCGCCTCGTCCACGTCCTCCACGGTGGCGCCGTCGAAGACCGGCGTGGCCACGGTCACGCGGCCGCCGTTCTTCTGCGACTCCTTGTAGGCGTCCGAGCCGTCGTCGTACCAGCCGTTGCCCGCGACCCATCCGATGTGGGTCTCGAGGATCTGGCCCAGGTTCATGCGGCTCGGCACTCCGAGCGGGTTGAGGATCACGTCGATCGGCGTGCCGTCCTCGAGGTGCGGCATGTCGGCCTCGGGCACGATCTTCGAGATCACGCCCTTGTTGCCGTGGCGGCCGGCGAGCTTGTCGCCCTCGGCGATCTTGCGCTTCTTCGCCACATACACGCGCACGAGGTCGTTGACCCCGGGCGGCAGGTCGTCGTCGTCCTCGCGGCTGAAGGTCTTGACGTCGATGACGACGCCGCCCTCGCCGTGCGGCACCTTGAGCGAGGTGTCGCGGACCTCGCGCGCCTTCTCCTTGAAGATCGCGCGGATCAGCTTCTCCTCGGCCGTCAGCTCGGTCTCGCCCTTCGGCGTGACCTTGCCGACGAGCAGGTCGCCCGAGCCCACCTCGGCGCCGATGCGGACGATGCCGCGGTCGTCGAGGTTGCGGAGCGACTCCTCCGAGCGGTTCGGGATGTCGCGGGTGATCTCCTCGTCGCCGAGCTTCGTGGTGCGGGCGTCGATCTCGTACTCCTCGATGTGGATCGAGGTGAGCTCGTCGTCCTTCACGAGGCGCTCGGAGATGATGATCGCGTCCTCGAAGTTGTAGCCCTCCCAGGACATGAACGCGACGAGCACGTTCTTGCCGAGCGCGAGCTCGCCGCCGCCCGTGGACGAGCCGTCCGCGAGCAGCGCGCCCTTGGCCACCTTCTCGCCGGGCACGACGCGCGGCTTCTGGTGGATCAGGGTGCCCTGGTTGGAGCGCATGAACTTCTCGAGCAGGTACTCGTCCTTGCTCGAGCCGGTGTCGATCACGACCCGCGTGGCGTCGACGAAGTCGACCGTGCCGGCGTTGTCCGCGAGGACCACGTCGCCGCTGTCGATCGCGGCGCGGACCTCCATGCCGGTGCCGACGAGCGGCGGATCGGTCTTCAGGAGCGGAACCGCCTGGCGCTGCATGTTCGAGCCCATCAGGGCGCGGTTGGCGTCGTCGTGCTCGAGGAACGGGATCAGCGCGGTGGCCACCGACCAGATCTGGTTCGGCGACACGTCCATCAGCTCGACGTCCTTGGGCGAGGTCAGCACGAGCTCGCCGTCACGCGAGCGGCACTCGACCTGCGGGCCCTTGAGCTTGCCGCTCTTCGCGTCCACCTGCGCGTTGGCCTGCGCGATGACCTTGTCCTCTTCCTGCGTGGCGTCGAGGTGGACGATCTTGTCCTGGACGACGCCGTCCTTGACCACCCGGTAGGGGGTCGTGACGAAGCCGTGCTCGGACACCTCGGCGTACGAGGAGAGCGACCCGATCAGGCCGATGTTCGGGCCCTCCGGGGTCTCGATCGGGCACATGCGCCCGTAGTGCGTGGGGTGCACGTCGCGCACCTCGATGGGCGCGCGCTCGCGCGTGAGGCCGCCCGCGCCGAGCGCCGACAGGCGGCGCCGGTGCGTGAGCCCGGACAGCGAGTTCGTCTGGTCCATGAACTGCGACAGCTGGCTCGACCCGAAGAACTCCTTCTGGGCCGCCACGACCGGACGGATGTTGATGATCGTCTGCGGCGTGATCGTGTCCGCGTCCTCGGTGGTGAGGCGCTCGCGCACGACCCGCTCCATGCGGTAGAGGCCGATCCGGAACGCTTCCTGGATCAGCTCGCCCACGGTCCGCAGCCGGCGGTTGCCGAAGTGCTCGTACTCGTCGAGGCGATCCTCGATCGGCTCGCGCGGCATCGACACGGCCTCGAGCGCGAAGTCCTTGATCGGCTCCTCGCCGTCGCCGCCGTCGTACATGCCGGACTCGGGGATGCCGAGCTCGCGCGGCAGCGAGATGAGCTCCTTGATCAGCTCGATGATGTCGCGCGGGGTGAGCGTGCGGCGTGTCGAGCGGCTCGTCGATGTGGAGCCTCGAGTTGAGCTTGTAGCGCCCGACGCGCGTGAGGTCGTAGCGCTTCGGGTCGAAGAAGAGCTGCCCGAGCAGGTTCTTGGCCGCGTCGATCGACGGCGGCTCGCCCGGGCGCTGCTTCTTGAAGAGCTCGATCAGCGAGCCCTCCTCGGACTTCGTGACCTCGGCGTCGGCCTCGAGCGTGAGCCGGATGTAGAGGCTGTTGTCGAAGAGATTCAGGATCTCCTCGTCGGAGCCGGTCCAGCCCTCGGGCACGTGCTTGCCCTCGCGCAGCACGTCGCCCATCGCGCGCAGCAGCACGCTCACGGGGAGCTTGCGCTTGCGGTCGATGCGGACGAAGACCTTGCCCTTCTTGTCGATCTCGAGCTCGAGCCAGGAGCCGCGGGCCGGCATCAGGTTCGCGATGAAGACCTGCTTCTCGCGGTCCTTGGGCTCCATGACGTAGGCGCCCGGGGAGCGGACGAGCTGCGTGACGACCACGCGCTCGGTGCCGTTGATGATGAACGTGCCCCAGTCGGTCATCCACGGGAAGTCGCCCATGAAGACGGACTGCTCACGGATCTCACCCGTCTCGCGGTTCTGGAACGCGACCTTGACGGTCAGCGGGCGAGCGTAGGTGAGGTCCTTCTCGCGACACTCGGAGATCGGGGCGACGGGCTCGTCGAAATGGATCTCCTCGAAGACCACGGCAAGGTTGCCGGTGTAGTCCTCGATGGGCGAGACATCGTCGATGGTCTCACGGAGACCACCCTTCTCGGTGTCGACCAGCCACTCGAACGAGCGCCGCTGGATGTCGATCAGGTTTGGGACTTCGAGGGCGTTCTCCAGACGGGAGAACGAGCGGCGGGTGCGAGCAGCGTCAACGCGTGCCAACTCGGCGACTCCTTCAGATTCCGAACTTCGAGGACAGGCGGGCAGGGCGCAAAGCGCGACCCACCAGAATAGCAGACGTACCTCCGCCCCCGCTAGGGGCGGATGCCACCCCCACATGGGGGCGGCGCGGCCATCACGGACCCCGTCTCGAGGCGCCGGAGATATGTGCCGGCGCACTACCAGGGACGGCTGCGGCTATAGACCGGCCACGAAGGTTAGCGGGTCATCGCCATACCGGCGAGGCCGGCAAGGGCGAGGGCGTAGGCCGCGTAGGGGATTCGCAGGTCCTCGCTGCGGAAGGGCCGGAGCAGAGGGGCGCCCGGGTGGATGGACACGTCGCGGGCGAAATGGGCGAGCGTGCCCCAGGCCGTGCCGTTCACGGTCTCGCTGCCGGTCGCGCGCGCGAGCACGAAGAGCGGCGCCACCGCCGCGAGGCAGTGCGTGGGCGGGCGCTTGGTCCCGGGGGTCGGGTGCTCGCCGATGGCGAGCGGGATGTGATCCACGTCCGGCAGGAGCGACCCCGCCATGAACCCGAGCGTGCCAGCGCGGCGAGCGGCCGGGCAGGTTGAGGGCCATGAGGCCCGCCGTGGCCAGATGCGCCGGGTGGTCGTACAGCGCGATCATGATCCAGCGCGGCTTCCGGTAGTGGATGACCCAGTCGGCGCCGGCCACGATCCCGGCGGCCGCGGCTGCGCGAGCTTGCCTCTTCTTCACGCGTACGAGAGGAACTCGAGCAGGCTGCCGTCGGGGTCCCGGAAGTAGACGCTGGTCCCGCGGCCGCGGCCGCCGTAGCGGGTGACCGGCCCCTCCTCCACGCCGACCCCGTGCGCCTCGAGGTGCCGGACCGCGTCCTCGATGGGGCCGTCCCAGGCGAAGCACAGGTCGGCGCCGCCCGGAGCGGCGGGACGCGCCGCCACCGGGCTGGGGTCCTGGCCGGGCCCGTGGACGTTCAGCTGCTGCGTGCCGAAGCGGTAGTGGCGCGCCTCGCTTCCGTCGCGCTCGATCAGCTCGGCCCCGAGCACGTCGCGGTAGAACGCGTTCGAGCGCTCCCAGTCGGAGACGTGGATCACCACGTGGTCGAGCGCGACGGCCATGCCGTGATCCTGGCAGGCGCGCGAACGCGGAGGGGCCGCCTCGCGGCGGCCCCTCGAAGGTGCAGCTGTACCGCTCGGCTACTTGAGCTCGACGGTCGCGCCGGCCTCCTCGAGCTCGCCCTTGAGCTTGTCCGCCTCGTCGCGGTCGATGCCCTCCTTGACGGGCTTGAGCTCGTCCACGAGCGCCTTGGCCTCCTTGAGGCCGAGGCCGGTGGCCGCGCGGACGACCTTGATCACCTGGATCTTCTTGTCGCCGGAGCCGGTGAGGACCACGTCGACCGTGGACGACTCCTCCTCGGCGGGGGCGCCGTCCGCCGGGCCGCCCGCGGCGGGAGCGGCGGCGGCCACGGCCGTGGCCGAGACCCCGAACTCCTCCTCGAGCGCCTTGATCAGCTCCGACAGCTCGAGCACGCTCATCTTCTTGATCTCTTCGATCAGCTTCTCTGCAGTGGCCATCTCTAGCCCTCCTTCTCGTCTTCGCCCTCGGAGGGCGCTTCAGTTTCCTCAGGCTGTCTTCGGCTCGGTTCTTCGGCCTCAGGTTGTTCCTCGGCCTCAGCTTGTTCCTCTGCGGCGGCCTCCTCGGCTCGGCGGGCCTCCTCCGCTTCCGGCAGGTGCCTCCTCCGCCGCCTCGGCGGGCGCCTCGCCGGCCGGCAGCAGGCCCTGCTCCGCGATCTGGCCGAGCTGGATCGCAAGGCCGCTGATCAGCGCGTTCAGGCCGCGCACCAGGCCCGTGATCGGCGAGGCGATCATGCCGACGAGCTGCCCGTGGAGCACCTCCCGGGCCGGCAGGCGCGAGAGCTCGCCGAGCTGCTCGACGCTCAGCGCCTCGCCGTTCATGACGCCGCCCTTGAAGTCGAGCACGTCGTGCTCGCGCTTGAACTGGGCGAGCGCCTTGGCCGCGAGCGCCACGTCGCCGTCCTCGCGGACGAACGTGAACGCGGTCGGGCCCTCGAGCACCTGCTTCAGCGGCTCGACGCCGGCCCGGTCGGCCGCGATCTCGGTGAGCGTGTTCTTGACGACGCGGAAGCGCGCGCCCGCCTCGGTCAGCTTCTCGCGCAGGTCGGCCGCCTGCGGCACCGTGATGCCGCGGTAGTCGACGGCGAAGACCGCCCCCGACTCCTTGATCTGGGCGGCCACCTCCTCGATGACCGCTGCCTTCTGCTCCTTGTTCATTCCGTTCCTTTGACGTCGAGAAGAGCCCGCACGCAGGCGGGCTCACGGAACGGATCGCGGACGATCCTCGCGGCTCCACCTGCCCCGGACTTGCACCTCGCGGCCGCCGGGGGTCTCGGGCAGAAAGATCGGGACCTAGCCTACCGGCGCGGCCTCCTCGGCGATCCCGCGCGTGCGCGACGGGTCCACCTTGACGCCCGGGTTCATCGTCGTGGTCAGCGTGATCGTCTCGAGGTAGCGGCCCTTCGCCGCGGCCGGGCGGGCGCGGATCAGCTCGTCGATCAGCGCGGCGTAGTTCTCGAGCAGCACCTTCTCGTCGAAGCTCAGCTTGCCGATCGTCATGTGGACGATCGCGTGGCGGTCGGTGCGGTACTCCACCTTGCCGGCCTTCGACTCGGAGACCGCCTTCGCCACGTCGTTCGTGACCGTGCCGACCTTCGGGTTCGGCATCTTGCCCTGCGGGCCGAGGATGCGGCCGAGCTTGCCGACCACCGGCATCATGTCCGGCGTCGCGATCGCGACGTCGAAGTCGGTGAAGCCGTCCTCCTCGACGCGCTTGGCGAGGTCCTCGGCGCCCACGTGGTCGGCGCCGGCCTCCTCGGCCTCGCGGGCCTTGTCGCCCTTGGCGAACACGGCCACGGTCATCTCCTTGCCGAGCCCGTGCGGCAGCGAGATGGTGCCGCGCAGCTGCTCCTCGGCGTGGCGGACGTTGAGCCCGGTGCGGATGTGCGCCTCGACGGTCTCGTCGAAGCTCGTGGGCTTGAAGCCCTTGATGAGCGCGACGGCCTCGGCCGGCTCGTAGACCTTCTCGCGGTCGACGGACTCCAGGTTCGAGCGATAGCGCTTGCCGTGCTTGGGCATCAGCGAACGTCCACTCCCATCGAGCGCGCGGTGCCCTCGATGATCTTCGCCGCCGCCTCGATGTCGGTCGCGTTCAGGTCGGGCATCTTCTGCTCGGCGATCTGGCGGATCTGCGCGGGAGAGATGGTGCCCACCTTGTTGCGGTTGGGCTCGCCCGAGCCCTTGTCGAGCCCGATCGCCTGCTTGATCAGCACGGCGGCCGGCGGCGTCTTCGTGATGAAGGTGAAGGAGCGGTCCTCGTAGACCGTGATCTCCACCGGGATGATCGTGCCGGTGTCCTGCTGCGTCTGGGCGTTGAACGCCTTGCAGAACTCCATGATGTTCACGCCGTGCTGGCCGAGCGCGGGGCCCACGGGCGGCGCCGGGTTGGCCTGGCCGCCGGGGACCTGGAGCTTGATGAGTGTGAGGACCTTGCGTGCCATCTAGATCTTCTTCACCTGGTCGAAGCCGACCTCGACGGGAGTCTCGCGCCCGAAGATCGAGACCAGCACCTTGAGCTTCGCGCCGTCCTCGTTGATCTCCGAGATCTCGCCGGAGAAGTCCGAGAGCGGGCCGGACACGACCTTGACGGACTCGCCGATCGAGAACTGCGCGCGCGTGCGCGGCCGCTCGGCGGCCTCGCGGTGGAGCAGCCGGTCGACCTCGCCCTGGTTGAGCGGCACCGGGCTGTTCGACGCGCCCACGAAGCCGGTCACGCCGGGCGTGTTCTTGACGAGCTGCCAGGAGTCGTCGGTCAGGTTCATGTTCACGAGCAGGTAGCCGGGCATCGTCCGCTGCTCCTTCTGGATCTTCTGCCCGTCCTTGAGCTCCTGGATCTGCTCGGTGGGCACGACGATCTGGCGGATGCTGTTCTCCTGCCCGAGCGAGATGCGGCGATGCTCAAGGTTCTGCTTGACCTTGTTCTCGTGTCCTGAGTAGGTGTTTACGGCGTACCAGCGGAACATTTCTTACCTGCGTGCTTCAGAGGATTGCCTTGATGACTTCGGAGAAGATCGCGTCGAGCAGTCCGAGGTACCCGCCCATGATCAGGACGAAGCCGAGCACGACGCCGGTCAGGGTGGTGAGCGCCTGACGGTCTGGCCACTGTACTCGCTGTAGCTCGGCCCAGACTGCGACGAGGAACTGTACGACACGCGGGCGGTCCTTGTGTGCCTCGGGATGGGCGCCGCGCCGGCCGCGCGGCTCGAAGCCGTCCTCGCCGCGGGCGGCGAGCTCCTCCTCCGCCTCCTCCTCGGCCTCGATCTCGTCCTCGGTGAGGTGCTCGTCCTCGTTGCCGAGGTCGGTCTCGTCGAAGACGAGCTCCGGCGGACTGGCCCTCGTCCTGGGGCGGGGCCCCGACAGCGAGCTCGGGATCGATCGGCGGCGGCTCCTCGGGAGCGCGCTGCGGGCGCTTCGGCTTCGGCTCCTCGGGCGGGGAGCCGTCGGCCCCCTGCTGCGCGAGCCGGCGCGCCCGGCGCTCCGCCTGGCGCTGCTTCGCCTGCTGGCGGTCACGGGCCAAGCGGACTAGCTCCTACGCGCGCGCGTGTACGGAAGACCGGTCACCGGGTCTCCTTGTGGGCGGTGTGATGACCGCACCAGCGGCAGTACTTGCGCAGCTCGATCCGCTCCGGATCGTTGCGCTTGGACTTCTCAGACTGGTAGTTGCGCCGCTTGCACTCCTCACACGCGAGGGTGACGGCGATTCGTACGTCTCCGCGAGCCATGGCCCCTTCGGAAGGTTGAATCTGGTCGGCCGGGCAGACGAAAGACCCCGCACCGGCCGCGAGGTCTGGGGCAGTCTAGCGCGTGCCCGGAGTAGGTCCGGACTGGCGTGGATCCCTCAATCAGAGGGTAGACCGCGCGGTCTGGAGCATGCGAGGATTGACACGTGGACTCGCCCAACCTGGCCACCGTCAAGGAGGTCTATCGCGCCATGCAGGAAGACGGCCTCCGGCACGGGCGGCGAGTACCTGGCGGAGCACGTTTCCGAGGACGCGCGAGTGCGCCTCTACACGACCGGGCAGCGCGTCCTCCACGGGCGCGAGGAGGTGCGTGGCTTCTTCGCCGACGCCGAGGGCGCGGGGACCAGGGTGATCCTCAGGCCGCGCGAGTTCCTCGACGACGGGGACGACGTGATCGTGATCGGCTCGGCGCGGGTGCAGCGCTCCGAGGGCGGCTTCGCCGAGACGCAGGTGCGCTGGACGTGGCGCTTCCGGAACGGCCTCATCTCAGAGGCCGACTGGGCGCCGCGCGCGGGCGACTGAGCGGCGCGGCCCCGACGACGTCAGTCGCCGGGGCCACACGCCGGGCGGGCGGCTACCGGGCGGGATGAGCACGCCGTTGATGGCGTGGATGACGCCGTTGGAGGCCTTGATGTCCGGGTCGATGACCTTGGCGCCGCCGACGTTGACGGTGTCTCCCTTGACGCGAACGGCCAGCCGCGGGCCCGCGAGGCTCTTCGAGCGACTGCTTCTTCACGACGCGCGCGGCCGGGTAGCGGCCCGACACGCCGTGGTAGAGGAGCACGCGCTTCAGCGCCTCCTTGTCGGCACCGAGCGCCTCGAGCGTGTCCGCGGGCACCTTCTTGAACGCCTTGTCCGTGGGAGCGAAGACCGTGAACGGTCCCTTCCCGGACAGGGTCTTGGCCAGGCCCGCCTGCTTCACGAGCGACACGAGCGTGTCGAAGCGGGGGTCTCCGGCGGCCGTCTTGACGATGTTCTTGCGGGCCTTGGCGGACTGCGCCGGGCTAGCGCCGTCGCCGCCTCCGAAGGCGACCGCTGCCGTCGCGAGCGCGACGACTGCGACCAGTGCGGCTATTGCGAACTTCCTCATCCGTGCTCCTCCAATGGTGAGCGGTGTACCTGCTTGAGTTGAAGGGACTGTACAGCTTTTGTACAGCTATCGTCAATGGTGCGTTCGCGCCAAGAGGCGGTGCCCGGCCGCCTGCCGTCAGAGGTCGGCGGCGGCCGCGACGGGATCGCGCGTCGATCAGCCTGCACCCGAGCCGGCTCGCGACCGCGGCGGTGGCTCCGGGGCCCGCGATAGCGAGCGTCGCGCTTCGACGGCCAGCTGCGCGAGGTCGCTGTGCCTCGGAGCGAAAGGCTCGTGACGAGACGGCGGTGACCACCACGAGATCGGGGTCGAGCCGGTGCAGCGGCGTCGGCCACGCTCGCCGCGGGGTGTCGGCCCCGAGGAACGCGATCCGCCATCCGCGGCTGCGCAGCGCGAGCCCGAAGGCGATGAGAGCGAGGTCGTGCTGCTCGCCCGGCGGCGCACGCGAGCAGCACCCGAGCCGGCCCTCGCCCCGCTCCCCACCCCCTCGCCAGCCCGAGGAGGCGGCTCGCGGAGCAGGTTGCTGGCGAAATGCTCCTGGGCGACGAGACAGCTCGCCGCGCTCCCAGCGCCGGCCCAAGATCGCGAAGGAACGGGAGGACGACGCCCGCAGAGGACGGTGTCGACCATGAACGCGGTCAGCGCGGCGTCGAGCGGCGGCATGCGCTCCCTCCGCGTCCATGCTCGTCGAGCGCGCGGGATGAGCCGCTTCCGCGCGGCGACTCGAGCGCGTCTCTCGGTCTCGGGCTCGGCGCTCGCCTGCCCCGCCCGCCACCACCGCGCGCGCCGCCTCGGCGGCGGAGATCCCGGCGCCATCTCGGACCTGCATGCGCCGCACCCGGCGCTCGTCGTCGGCGGAGTAGAGCCGGAGCCCGCCGTCCGTGCGCTCGGGCCGGAGCAGTCCGTAGCGCCGCTCCCATGCGCGCAGCAGCTCCCTGCGAGACCCGGTCCGGCGGCTCAGCTCGCCGATTCGGAGCCGGTGCGCTTCCATCGGCTCACTGTACAGCTCTGTACAGATGGCCGAGCGCTAGAAGTCGCGAGCACGTCGAGCACGGGTCGTCCGGCCCGACGTCGAAGTCGCCGAGCGTCGATCCGAGCGAGCTCCACGCCCAGACGAGCTCGCCCACGACGCCCGCCTCGAACTGGGCGTCGAGCTTCGCGTCGAACGCGTCGGCGCGCGCCTCGAGGGTGCCGCCGACGTCGCTCGGCCTGATCCCGGTCTCGCCGACGAACAGCGGCTTGTCGAGCGCGGCGCACTGGTCGAGGCGCACCTGCAGGCCGTTCAACTGGTCGCCCGGCATCGGCGCGGTCGGCGCGTTGTAGTCGTGGAACTCGCACAGGTCGATCGTCGCGACGTCGTGGACCTCCTCGTACTCGCGCCCTGCGCGCCGCACTGGCCGCCGCCGATCGTGCCGAGGCTGACCAGGTGGTTCGGGTCGATCGACTTGACGAGGCCCGACACGTCGGTCGCGAAGGCCTTGAGGATCGTCCGCGGCGTCGGCGCTGCAGCAGGCGCGACGCGCGCTCGGCTTGACCTCGGCCTCGTTGATCGAGCTGCCAGGCGAGGATCGTCGGGTCGTTCCGGTAGCGGGTCGACGACCTCGCGCCACCCAGTCGCGGTAGGAGAGCGACCGCGCCCGGGTCGAGCTGCGTGTAGCCGCCCCGTACCAGGCGTCGGTCCTTGTAGCCGCCGGCATCGCAGTCGCCCCACTGGTTCGTCAGCGTCGGGATGACCTTGACGCCTGCGCCCGCGCCACCGCGAGCGTGTGGTCGAAGCGCGGTCCAGTCGCGCTCGCCCGCCGGTGGTCGCGAGCGACTCGAAGAACCAGGCCCGGAACGCCTCCTTGCCCGGGCCCGATCGTCGTTGAGCGCCTCGCTCGAGCCCGGGCCGTGCGCCAGCGCGTACCAGCACTCGCCGCGGCTGTTCGCGTTGTAGATGTTGATGCCGGTGAAGCGGTAGGGCTCGCCGTCGAGCACGCAGCTCGGTGCCCTCGCGGGTGACGAACGGCGACTCCGCGAGCGTCGTCGAAGGTGTTGTCCTTGCTGCAGATCATGCGCGGCGGCTCCTCCTCGCCGTCCTTGACGCACATGCCGGAAGTGGTACGTGGTGTCGGGCAGGAACCCGTAGATGGGAGCCGAGACCGGATGCGGGTCGTCGTCGGCGATCGCGACCGTCCGTCGGCCGTGGTGCTCCCGTAGTCGGGCGTGTCGCCGTAGTCGAACCACCAGGTGGTGTTCCCCTCGAGGCTCGAGTAGACGCTGCCGTTCAGGGTGGCGCCGATGTTCGGTGACGTCGGTGGCCGGCCCCGGCGTGCCGATCGCGCAGGACGAGAGCGTCGCGACCAGGGCGGCGGCCAGGATGGCCAGGGCTGGCTTGCCCACGTGCCGACCCTACCCCCGCCGGCGCGTCCGGTCCAGCGTGCTGCTCGTGAATGCGAGCCATGCATGCCGCCCTCGAAGTCGCCTGGCTCCGCGCCAAGCAGGTCAGAGCCGAACTTCGGTAGTGCTCTGCCCGCACCGGCGAGAGGAGGAGACGACGCAGAGAGTCGCCTGAAATAGAGCATCTGGTGGCCGGCATGGTTCGACGCGGCCACACGGGGCGACGTGTCGATGCGTTTCCGGCCACGTGTCGCGGCACGAGGCCGCCCGGCTGATCGGCAGCGATCCTGGCGAGCTGTTCACGGGAGACGCCGCTGTCGCGGAGTTCCTCGGAAGGCGAGGTAAGGAGCGCCGGCGGCAACGCCAGCGTTTGCCCCGAGCTGGCACTTGAGGCGTTCAGCGAGGGCAGCCGTCGGCTGGCGGCCACGACCTCCGTGAGGATCACGATGTCCGATGGCCGGCATGCTCTCCCCTCGCTGGAGCGCCGTGTTCCATCAGGAGGACGGGGTCTGGAAGTTCGTCGCAGACGCACGCTTCAATCGCCGTGCCCAACGGTGAGATCGGCTGGACGTACCCCGATTGAGCGACTGGTGAAGCCCACTATCGGACTCGAACCGATGACCCCTTCCTTACCATGGAAGTGCTCTACCAACTGAGCTAAGTGGGCGCTCTGTTCCGGCTCTCAGGCCGGTAGTGGGGGGAGCAGGATTCGAACCTGCGTAGGCAGTAGCCAACGCGTTTACAGCGCGTCTCCTTTAGCCACTCGGACATCCCCCCAAGTGATGCGAACGGCGATTGTAGACGCGGCTAGCGCGCGTCGTCCCCGGGAAGCGCAGCGCCAGGCTCGACCTCGAAGCGCGTACTTCGGGACCGCTGAGCAGCATGCCTCGACGCGGCCGCTCGCCTTCGGCCGAGAATGCACCACCGCCGTCGGTCACCAACGACGACGAAGAGGCGATCGAACCGGAGCAGCCCACCGGCCCAGCTCGGCACGAAGTCGGCGTCCGGGCTGCTGGCCGAGCGGCAGGTAGACATGGGCGCCCTTGGACACGAACCACCCGATCGCCGATAGTTCGCCGGCGTCCCCTTGCCTTCGCCAGTGAGCCATACAGAGACAAGTCGGCCCGATGACGGTCGCCCCCATCGAAGCGGACCTCCACGGGGAGGCGGCGCGGATCATCACCGAGGCGCTCCTCCACGACCCGGGCTGGCTCGCCGTCGGGCCCGATCGCACGGCGCACCGGCGCTTCGTGGCCGGGCTCTACCACCGCGGCGCGCTCCGCATCATGGACCGGCACGGAGGGCCGATCTACGGCGCCTTCCGGGACGGGCGCCTCGCGGGGGTGGCGGCCACGTTCGCGGCCGGGCTCTACCCGCCGCCGGCGCGCACCTTCTTCACGACGGCGCCGGGCTTCCTGCTGGCCGGGCCCCCGGCGGTCGTGCGCGGGCTGCGCACCAGCTCGGTCCAGGACGGCGGGCATCCGAAGGAGCCGCACGTGTTCCTGTGGTTCCTCGCCGTGGACCCCGCGCGCCAGCGCTCCGGCGTGGGCCGGGAGCTGCTGGGGCGGGTGTTCGAGGAGGCGGGCGCGCCGGTCTACCTGGATACGGCGAACCCGGCGAACCTGCCCTACTACGCGAGCTTCGGCTTCGAGGAGATCGGCTGCGGCGACCTTCCTCGCGGCGCGAAGATGTGGTTCATGAAGCGTCCCTGAGGCGCTGCGCCTCCGGAAGTCCCTCCAGCTTCTTCAGCGTGTTGTTCTCGATCTGGCGGATGCGCTCGCGCGTGACCCCGAAGGCGCGTCCGACCTCCTCGAGCGTGCGCGCCTTGTGGCCGGTGAGCCCGTAGCGCATCTCGATCACCTCGCGCTCGCGCGGAGGCAGGGCGTCGAGCGCCCGGCGGACGTTCTCGCGGCGCAGGTTCTCCGAGGCGAGCTCGAACGGCGACTCGGCCGTCTCGTCCTCCACGAAGTCCCCGAGCTCGGAGTCCTCCTCCTCGCCGATCGGCTTCTCGAGCGACACCGGCAGCTGCGCGATGCGCAGGATGTCCTTGACCTCACGCGCCGTCCACTCGAGCTCGTGCGCGATCTCGTCGGGGGTGGGCTCGCGGCCGAACTCCTGGACGAGCTGGCGCTCGATGTGCACGACCTTGTTCAGCTTCTCGACCATGTGCACCGGGATGCGGATCGTGCGCGCCTTGTCGGCGATCGCGCGCGTCACGGCCTGGCGGATCCACCAGGTGGCGTAGGTCGAGAACTTGTAGCCGCGCCGGTAGTCGAACTTCTCGACGGCGCGGATCAGTCCGAGCGACCCCTCCTGGATCAGGTCGAGGAACGACAGCCCCCGGCCCAGGTACCCCTTCGCGATCGAGACGACGAGGCGCAGGTTCGCCTCGATCATCTGCTGCTTGGCGAGCATGTCGCCGCGCTCGATGCGCTTGGCCAGGGTCACTTCCTCCTCGGCCGTCAGCAGGTCCACGCGCCCGATCGAGCGCAGGTACAGCCGCAGCGAGTCGAGGCTCGGCTCGACCGTGAGGTCGATCTCCGGCTTCTTCGGCGCGTGCTGCACCTCGGCCGGCGTCTCAGGGACGCCGCCTGCGCGTGAGTCGTTGGAGACGATCTCGATGCCTGCGTCCAGGAGGTGCAGATGCAGGTCGCGGACCTGCTCCTTCGTGACCTCCACCTCCTCGAGGCAGGCTGCGATCTCCTCGAACGTGAGAAATCCGCGCTCCCTGCCCTCGGCGACCAGTGCCCGCAGTTCCTCGCTCTCGAGAAACGGCGTGTCGATCTCCTCCACAAGAAGCGCGACACCCTCGTGCTTTTCAGTCAAACCCCTCCACCTCCCAAACCGTGCCGACCCCACCCAGTGTTGGACGGGGGCCATGTCGTGCGAGTCTCGGTTTTAAGGCGTTCGCGGCGCCTGCCGCGAGGGGCTGAGCCAGTGGGGCGGTGTGCCTCGGCGTGCAGCCGCGGCCAGTCTATACCCGATTCGTGCGATCTGGTCGCAAAGCCCTTGCAGCTAAGGTGGGAGCCCGTATGAGCGACCGCGCGCTGGTTCTCGGCGACGACGTCCAGGCCCGACGGCCGGCGACTCTCGTGAGCCTCTCGCGCGTCGGGGTGACCGGAGTCGAGAAGGTCGTCCGCATCCGCTCCAACGGCCACGAGCAGCTCTTCTACGCCGAGCTCGAGTGCTTCGTGGACCTCGGGCCGGAGCAGAAGGGCGCGCACATGTCGCGCTTCGAGGAGGTCGTGAACGAGGCGATCGACGAGGTCGTCCTCGGCGAGGCCTTCAAGGCCGAGACGCTCGCGTCGCACATCGCCGAGCGCGTGCGCGACCGGCAGGGCGGCTGCCGCGCCGAGGTCACGATCGCCGCGCGCTACCCCGAGAACAAGCAGGCCCCGGCCTCGGGTGCGCCGACCCAGGAGATCTACACGCTGTTCGGCTCGGCGGTGGCCTCCGAGCGCGGCACGCGCCGGCTCATCGGCGTTCAGGCGCAGGGCATGACCGCGTGCCCGTGCGCCCAGGAGATGGTCAGCGAGCGCGCGGCCGAGCGGCTGCGCGAGGACGGCTTCACCGACGACGAGATCGCGCGCGTCTTCCAGGCGGTGCCGGTGGCCACCCACAACCAGCGCGGCATCGGCACGCTCTACGTGGGCTGCCCCGAGAGCTGCGACGCGAGCGTCGAGGCGACCGACATGCTCGCGATCGTCGAGGCCTCGATGAGCTCCGAGATCTACGAGCTGATGAAGCGGCCCGACGAGGTGGAGGTCGTGGAGAAGGCGCACAGGCGCCCGCGCTTCGTCGAGGACTGCGTCCGCGAGATGATCCGGATGGCCACCGAGCGCTACGCCGGCCTCGGCGGCGAGGCCTTCATCTCCGCGCGCCAGGAGAACCTCGAGACCATCCACAAGCACAACGTCGTGGCGGAGCGCCACGGCCTCGTCGCGGAGCTCATGAGCGAGATCGCGACGGGCGAGCGCGAGGGCCGCCAGATGACCGCGCGCGAGTGGCTCGAGAGCGCCTGAGCGGCACCGCTTCAAGCGGCGAGGTCGGCGCTGCCGATGTAGTCCGTAAGAACGAAAGCACGGAGGCTTTCCTTGACCGTCCAGCCGCGCCACATCCCTCTATCGCAGGACGCCGCGCTCGTGATCGCGCTAGCCGGCACCGCCATGCCCTTCGCCCATTCCGCCGAGGACGAGGCCGAGCGCTGGCTGCGCGCGCTCCGGCTCCACGGCCAGGTGGGCTCCGCCCTTCAGAGCCTCGGCGTGGGCGAGTCCCCGCTGATGACCGGCTCCGACGCCGACCACTCCGGCGAGGTGGACGGGACCCCGGCCTTCGGGCCCGCGGTACTCGACGACGTCTCGAAGCGCGCGGAGGAGCTCGCCCGCGCTCGGCTCGCCGACACGATCGGCACCGGCGACATCCTGTTCGCCGTGCTCGACGTCTACGGGCGTCTCTTCGACCGCGTGCTGTACCTGCGCGGGACGAGCCGCGAGGAGCTCGCCGAGCGCCTCGCCACCAGCGACGAGCGACACGACTGAGCGCAGCTAGGCGGTCGTGGTGGGCCGCGCGCCGTCGCGCGACTGCGCGGCCTGCTCGAGCCTGCGCCTGAAGTTCAGGAAGTAGTCGGCGCCCGACACGACGGTCACCACGACCATCGCGTACACGAGCGCCTGCACCCAGGCGGCGTGATGGTCGGACGCGGCGATCAGGGCGAGCACCGCCACCACCTGCACGATCGTCTTGACCTTGCCGAGCCCGCTCGCCGGGATCACCACGCCCTGCTGGCCGGCGGCGATCCGCAGCCCGCTGACCGCGAACTCGCGCGCGATGATCACCATCGCCACCCAGCCGGCCAGCCGGTCGAGGCTCACGAGCGAGATCAGCGCGGCGGCGATCATCAGCTTGTCGGCGACCGGGTCCATCACCTTGCCGAACGTGGTGACCGACTGGCGCGAGCGCGCGATGTAGCCGTCGAGGCCGTCCGTGAGCGCGGCGGCCGCGAACACGATCGCCGCGATCGTGGATCCGCCGGGCGTCTCGACCGTCAGCGCGACCACGAGCACCGGCACGAGGAGGATCCGGATCAGCGTGAGCGCGTTGGGCAGGTTCAGCGGGAACACAAGAGCCTCGTGGGCGCTGAGGCTACCCGGCCGGCGACTCGGCCTTGCGGCGGCTGCGCGCCAGGTACTCGAGCCCGGCGGTGCTTCCCACCGGCCCGAGCGGCGAGACCGTGGCCGCGAGCAGGGCCCACGGGAAGATCTTCCTGCGTGCCCCGTTGGCCACGAGCAGGCAGAGGATGATCCAGCCGAACCCGTGGGTCCAGCCGAGCACCGTCTCGGCGCTCTCGCCGAGGCCGCCGATGGCCACCACGAGCAGCGCCGTGAAGATGCACACCTCCACCGCCGAGTAGAGGCGGACGAACTGGAAGTAGGACTCACGGGCTGGCCGACGCCGCCGCGGCGTTCATCTGGCGCTTGACCACGACCAGGCCGATGACCCCGAGCACGACCAGCAGGCCGATCGCCACCTTCACCTCGACCGCGTTGAGGTTCGAGATGCTCCCGCCGAGCGCGACGTAGGCGAACACCTTGGGCGCCGCGCCGATCAGCGTGCCCACCGCCATCTCGCGGTACCCGAGCCGCGTGACCCCGGCCGCGTAGTTCACGACCCCGTACGGCAGGAACGGGACGATCCGCGACTCCATCACGGCGATCGTGCCGCTCCGCTGGAGGAACTCCTCGAGCCCCTGGACGCGCTGCGGCAGGAGCTGCCCGGCGTGGTCCTTGGCGAGCCGCCGGGCCACGGCCATCTGCGCGAGCGCCGCGAGGGTCACCCCGGCGAGCGCCAGCGGCCACGCGACGAGCGTGCCGAACAGCAGGCCGCCGGCGCCGGCGAGGATGCCCCAGGCCACGACGAAGTTCACGATCACGAACAGCGGGATGTAGACCAGGCCGGCGAACGGGCCGAGGTCGTCGCCGTAGCCGCGCGCCTCCTGGGCGGACGGGATCGCCCCGAGGATGAGCGCCAGCACGAAGATGGTCCCGAGTGCGAGCCCGTAGAGGGCGAGCCGCAAGAGCGCCGCTCGCCTGCCGGCCGCGTGTTCGGCCGCGGACGGATCCATGCGCCCGAGGGTAATGGTCGCGGCGGCACGCGACGGGGACACCATCGGTGCGCAGCCGGCCGAGCCGGCTGCTTCCGCGTTACGCTCGCCGCGTGAACGCAGCCGGGCTACGCCGCCGCTGCCTCGCGCGGGCCGGGGCGGTCGAGGAGTTCCCGTTCGGCCCGCAGACCTCGGTCTTCAAGGTCCACGGCAAGATCTTCGCCATCAGCCGGCTGGACGAGCGGCCGCTCCAGGTCAGCCTCAAGTGCGAGCCCGAGCTGGCCGAGCAGCTGCGGGCGAGCTATCCGGCCGTCAGGCCCGGCTACCACCTGAACAAGCGCCACTGGAACACCGTGACGCTCGACGGCTCCGTGCCCGACGGCACCGTGGCGGACATGCTCGAGGACTCGTACGACCTGATCGTCGCGAAGCTGCCCGCGCGGGTGCGGCGCGAGCTCGGCTGGGACGGCGAGCAGCAGCCGCGTCAGTAGCCGACGGGGTGCCGCACGACGTAGCCGCTGCCCGAGCGGCCCGTGCCGGTCCAGCGCGAGCCGGTCTCGGAGCGGGCGCTCGTGTCGAAGCGGCGGCCGTCGATCGTCATGTAGACGTGCCCGGAGTTGGCGTAGATCGTGATGTGCTCGCCGGGGCCCGGCGCGCCGTAGCTCATGAACGCCGTGGAGTCGAGCGGCGAGGAGAGCAGGCCGCCTCCGTGCAGGGCGTAGGACACCGAGCCCGAGCAGTCGTAGCCGGCCGACTCGAACGAGCCGTGGCCGCCGCCGTACACGTAGGGCCTGCCGGCGATCGCGTTGGCCGCCGCGACCACGCGCTGCACGACCGACGAGCTGCCGCCGCCACCGCCGCCGCCGCCCGTGGCGCTGTGGCTTCCGCCGCCGCCCTTGCGCTTGAGCACCGCGCCCGCGCCGATCCCGAGCGCGGTCCGCGTCTGCGGGCCCGCCACGCCGTCCGGCGTGAGCCCGTGCGAGCGCTGCCAGCTCTTGAGCGCGCGCTCGGTGGCGGGGCCGAACACGCCGTCCGCCGAGCAGCCCGAGCGCCTGCTGGAGCGCGCGGACGCCGCCGCCGGCGCGCGCCGCCACGGAGACCGCTCGCGTGGTCGTGGTCCGGGAGCGCCTGTGAGCGCGCTGCTTGGCCGGGCGGCCCGCCCAGCGGAGCACCGCGCCCTCGCCCAGGCCGAGCGCGGCGCGGGTCTGCGCGCCGGCCACGCCGTCGGCGGCCAGCCCGTGGCTCTGCTGCCATGCGGCGAGCGCCCTCTTCGTCTTGGGGCCGAAGTCGCCGTCCACCGCGATGCCGAGCGCCTGCTGGAGCTCGGCGACGCCGCCGGGCGCCTTGGGCTTGGGCTTCGGGGTGGTCACGGCGGCCGCCGTGCGCACGACGGCGCGTGCGCTGGGCGGGCGCGGCCTTCGACTCCGTCTCGCTCTTCGCGGCGGCCGGCTTGTCCACGGCCGCCAGCTCGTGCTTCGCGTTGCGCGTCGGCGGGCTCGGCCTCGCCGCCGCCCGAGAGGGTCGAGGCGATCGCGGTGGCCGAGCCGCCTCCCACGAGGAGCAGCGCGGCGATCGAGACGCCGCGGGCCGGCGTGTCGAAGGTGGGGTCGTGCGCCTCGTGGCGCCGGCGGGAGCGGGCGCGGGAGGCGCGCCAGAGGTCGGCGTCGGACAGGTCGCGGTGAATCGGGCTCGGCGGGGCCGGGCGGGTGAAGCGCCCCGTGGCCGGACCCTGCTCACGGTCACGGCGCGCGCGTGAGCGCTCGAGCGAGTGCTGCCAGACGTCGGAGCAGGAAAGATCCCTGTGCAAGTCGGTTTGCCTCTCGGTTGCTGTCTCCACGCCTCCGAGGTGAGCTGACGGACTCGCGCTTGCGCGCTACCCACGGGCCTCAGGCCCACGGGATTCGCCCCTGCGGCAAACTGCTGCCGCTTTGGGTCCCCCGGTCTCCGGCCCCTGGGGACCGGCGATTCGGCGCTATGAAGGGCGTCGTTGTATCACGCTTTTTCCCTGCTAAGTGCAACTTCTATTGCAGAACGGTCCGAATTTGGTGCGGAGCGGGCGCAACCCGAAGCGGTGTAGGCTCGCCGCCCGATGAGGTACGGGAGGCTCCTCGCGCTGGTCGTGCTGGCCGCTGCCGCGGTGGCCGCCGCGCTTCCGGGAGCGCTTCCGCCACGGGCTCGAGGCACGCCGTGAGCGGCCCGCTGCACGCCGACGGCCGCTGGTTTCGCGACTCGCACGGCCGCGTGGTCGTGCTCCACGGGCTGTTCGCCGTGTGGAAGGGCACCCCGTTCTACCCGCCGGACGACGCGACGATCCCGAACGGGTTCACGGACGCGGACGCGGACCGCTACGCGGAGCTCGGCTTCGACGCCGTGCGCCTCGCCTGGTTCTGGCGCGGGCTCGAGCCCGCGAAGGACCAGTTCGACCCGGCGTACCTGGCGGGCATCGCCGCGGTGCAGCAGAAGCTCTCGAGGCGCGGCGTCTTCACCGTGCTCGACAGCCACCAGGACGGCTTCGGCGACCGCTTCAACGGGCTCGGCTTCCCCGACTACGTGACCTACGACGACGGCCTCGCCTTCGACCCGCGGCTCGTCTTCCCGCTCAACTACATCTCGCCCGCGACCCAGCACGCCTTCGACAACTTCTACGCGAACAAGGGCGATGCCTGGCATTGGTACGGCCGCGCCTGGCAGGTCATGTCGCTGCGGCTCGGGCGCGATCCGATGCTCGTGGGCTACGACCTCATGAACGAGCCCTGGCCGGGAACGAACTTCGGCGCCTGCGGCGCGCCGCTGGGCTGCCTCGAGCGCGACCGGACGACGTTCCAGCCGCTGTTCGACTCGCTGGCCCGCTCGATACGGCAGGTGGACCGGCGCCGCACGGTCTTCTACGAGCCCACGATCTTCTTCAACCAGGGTGCGGAGAACGGGTACGTCAAGCCGCCGCGCGGCACCGCCCCGGTCGGGCTGTCGTTCCACAACCAGTGCCCGACGCGCGCCGCGTACCAGGTCACCCATGACCCGACGCTGGTGGAGAAGGCGCGCACGATCTGCCCGCCGATCGAGACGAGCGTCATGCAGCACGCCGAGGAGACCGCGGCGCGGCTCGGCGGCCCACCGCTCATGACCGAGGTGGCGGCCACCACGAACGAGGACTACGACGGGCTCAACTGCCTGCTCGAGCGCTCGGAGCGCTTCATGACCGGCTACACGTACGGGCTCAGCTGGCGCAGCGGCGAGCTTCGCCACCTCGCCGAGGCGAAGGCCAAGGTGATCGCGCGCGTGTACCCGCGCGCCGTCGCGGGCACCCCGGTCCACTATCGCTTCGACGCGCGGACCGGCCGCTTCCGGCTGATCTACGTGACGCGCCGCGGCACGCGCGGGCCCACCGTGATCACCGTGCCGAAGGCGCTCCACTACCCGAACGGCTACCGCGCTCAGGCGGCCGGCGGACGGGTGGTCGAGCAGGGCGGCGACCGGGTCGTGGTGGAGAACCGGCCCGGCGCGAAGGTCGTGGTGGTGATGGTGGACCCGCCCGCCGGCGACACCACCGTCCGCCCCTCGCTGCTTCCCTGCAGCGGCTGAGCTAGGTCACGGCCTGCACGAGGGCCGCCGTCCCGGCCACGATCAGCGCGGCGCCGATCGCCCGCACGAGCTGGCGCTCGGACAGCCGCCCGGTGAGCCGGGCGCCCAGCACGGCTCCGGGCACGGACGCCGCCGCGCCGAGCGCCAGCAGGTCCCAGTCCGGCGCCGCCGAGGGCAGGTGGCCCACCAGCCCGGCCACGCCGACGAGGATCCCGACCGTCAGGTTCGTGCCGACGGCCCGCGAGGGCACCTCGCCGACCAGCTTGAGGAGCGCGGGCATCCGCAGCGCGCCGAGGATGAGCCCGACGAGGCCTCCCAGCAGCCCGATCACCAGGCCCGACAGCACGGCCGCGCGGATGTCGAGCCGTCCGCGCTCCGGGGCGGGGACGCGCGCCGCCGGCGGGCGCTCCCAGCGCAGCAGGTCCACGCCGCTGTAGAGGAGCACCGCGGCGATCACCGACAGCAGCAGCGTCTCCGAGATCTCGCCGGCCAGGTAGCCGCCGGCGAGCGCGCCGACGACCGACGGCGGCGCCATCCAGCGGAAGAGCCGCCAGTTGATCCGCCCCGCGCGGATGTGGCCGACCGACGCGGCGGACGCGGCGACCCCGGAGATGGCGATGTTGGCGGCGCCGCCCGTGGCGGGCGAGGAGGCCACGAGCAGCACGACCGGCAGGCGAAGGTTCCCGAGCACCAGCCCGACGGCGCCGCCGGCGAGCGCCACGAGGAAGCACCAGACCGCCACGCCGATCGCCTCGGGAGGGGACACGGGCCGCGAGTCTGCCATGCCGGCGCGAGGCGACTGTGAAGACGATGTTCCCCCATATGGGGGGTAGCGATGGGGTTAGTGTTCGTACATGAAGGCCCGGCGCTCCTGCCTGTCGGTCCCAGGCTCGTCCGAGCGGATGCTCGCCAAGGCGGCCTCCCTGCCCGCCGACGAGGTCGTGATCGACCTCGAGGACGCCGTCGCGCCCGCCGAGAAGGCCGCGGCACGCGAGCTGGTGGCCGAGGTCCTCGGCGGCGGCACGCTCGCCGGCGCCGCCGTCCGGGTGAACGCGCCGGGCAGCGAGTGGTTCGACGCCGACGTGGACGCGCTGGCCGGGCTGGCGGCCTCGCTCGTGGTCCCGAAGGTCGAGAGCGCGGCCGCGCTGGCCGAGCTGGACGCCCGCCTCAGCGGCGACGTCCGCCTCCAGGCGCTGGTGGAGACGCCCGCCGGGCTCCTGAACGCCCCCGCGATCGCCACGGCCGCCGCCCGCCTCGACGCGCTGATCCTCGGCTACGCCGACCTCGGCGCGGCGCTCGGGCGCGGGCCGGAGGCGGACTCGCCCGAGCTGTGGCTGCACGCGCAGGACGGCGTGCTGGTGGCCGCGCGCGCCGCCGGCATCCAGGCGATCGACGGCCCCTATCTGGCGATCCGCGACGCGGACGGCCTGCGGCGCTGGGCCGCGCACGCGCGCACGCTCGGCTTCGACGGCAAGTGGGCCGTCCACCCCGACCAGCTCGAGGCCATCAACGCGGCCTTCACCCCGGCTCCGGAGGAGCTCGAGCGCGCCGCCAGGGTCGTGGCCGCGCTGGAGAACGGCCACGCGGGCGCGGTCGAGCTGGACGGCGAGATGATCGACGAGGCGAGCCGCAAGCTGGCGCTCGCGACGGTGGAGCGCGGCCGCGCGGCGGGGCTCGCATGAGCGCCGCCGTGCGGGTGGGGGGTCCCTGGTTCGAGGACTTCGAGCACGGCCAGGTGTTCGACGACGCGCCCGGCCTCACGCTGAGCGCGGGCCACGCGGCGGCGCACCAGGCCATCACCGGCGACCGCCTGAGGCTCGCTCTCGACGCCCCGCTCGCGCGGGCGGTGACGGGCCGGGACGAGCCGCTCGCCCATCCCAACCTCGTCTGCGACGTGGCGATCGGCCAGTCGACCGGCGCGACGCAGCGGGTGCGCGGCAACCTCTTCTACCGCGGGCTCGTGCTCGAGCGGCCCGTGTACCTCGGCGAGACGCTCCGGACGCGCACCGAGGTCGTGGGCCTCAAGCAGAACCGCTCCGGCACCGGCCTGGTCGCGCTCAGGATCCGGACGACGGACGCGCACGGCGAGCCGCTGCTCGACTTCTGGCGCTGCCCGATGATCCCGCTGCGCGACCCGGAGGCGGACACCGGCCACGCCGACGACTTCGACGACATCCCGCGCACCCTCGACGCCGGCGCGGTCGAGCGCGCGCTGCCGGACGAATGGGACCTCGAGGCGCTCCGCGACGCGGCGCCCGGACCCCACCACGAGGCGCTCGCCGCGGGCGAGTCGCTGCTGGTCGAGGCGGGCGAGACGGTGACCGGCGCGACCGAGCTGGCGCGGCTCACGCTCAACGTGGCCATGGCGCACACGGACGCCACCCGCAGCTCGCACGGGCGCCGGCTCGTCTACGGCGGGCACACGATCGCGGTGGCCGCGGCGCACGCGACGCGGGCGATCCCGGCGCTCGCCACGATCGTGGCCTGGCAGGGCTGCGACCACCTCGCCCCCGTCTTCGAGGGCGACGTGCTGCGGACGGAGCTTCAGGTGGAGGGTGTGGAGCCGCGCGACGGCGGCGGCGGGCTCGCCGAGCTGAGGGCGCTCGTGTCCGCGGTGCGAGGGGGCGAAGGCGACCCCGAACCGGTGCTGGATTGGAGCTTCCTGGCGCTGGTCGCCTAGGAGAACGGGAGGTCGGAGATGGCAGGCATTCTGGACGGCATGCGGGTCGTCGAGGGATCCGCGTTCGTGGCGGCCCCCCTGGGCGGCATGGCGATGGCCCAGCTGGGAGCCGACGTGATCCGCTTCGACCCGATCGGGGGCGGGCTCGACCGCGGGCGCTGGCCGGTGACGGAGGAGGGCAAGAGCCTCTTCTGGGCGGGGCTGAACAAGGGCAAGCGCTCGATCCAGGTGGACCTGCGCTCGGACGAGGGGCGCGAGCTCGTGTCGGCGCTGATCGCGGCGCCCGGGCCGGACGCCGGCCTCTTCCTGACGAACTTCCCCGCCCGCGGGTTCCTCGACTACGAGACGCTCGCGGCGCGCCGGGGCGATCTCGTGATGGTGAACATCACCGGCAACCACGACGGCTCGTCGGCGGTCGACTACACGGTCAACCCCGCCACCGGGTTCCCGTGGGCCACGGGGCCGCGCAACCTGAGCGTCCCGTTCAACCACCTGCTGCCGGCGTGGGACGCGATCACCGGCATGATGGCCACGGCGAGCCTGCTCGCCGCCGAGCGCCACCGCACACGCACCGGCGAGGGCCAGTGCGTGCAGCTCGCGCTCTCGGACGTGGCGTTCTGGATGGTCGCGAACCTCGGCAAGATCGCCGAGGTCCAGATCAACCGCCACGAGCGCCCGAAGGACGGCAACTACCTCTACGGCGCCTTCGGCCGCGACTTCCTGACCAAGGACGACCGGCGGGTGATGATCGTCGCGCTGACCGAGCGGCAGTGGAAGGGGCTCGTGGACGCCACCGGGCTCGCCGAGGCGTTCGACACGATCGGCAAGCTCATGGACGTGGACCTCGCCGACGAGGGCGGGCGCTTCGCCGCCCGCGAGGTGATCGGCGCGACGCTGAAGCCCTGGGTGCTCGGCCACACGCTGGCCGAGCTGCGCGAGGTGCTCGACCGCCACGGCGTGTCGTGGGGGCCGTACCAGACCTTCACCCAGCTGGTGGAGGAGGACCCGCGCTGCTCGCCGGCCAACCCGATGTTCGCCGAGGTCGAGCAGCCGGGCATCGGCACCTACCTGATGCCGGGCTCGCCGCTCGACTTCTCGGGCGCGGAGCGGCTCGAGGCGATGCCGGCGCCGGTGCTGGGCGAGCACACCGACGAGGTCCTCACCGAGGTGCTCGGCCTCGGCGACGGCGAGATCGGCCGGCTCTACGACCGCGGGGTGGTGGCGGGACCGACGCCGGCGCCGGCCTCGGGAGTGTCCTGACTTCTGGTTGCAGAGCAACCACAGGCAGGACGTTCGAGGACGACGCACGAAGGTTACGGCCGGCCGGCCACCTCCTCACCGCTGTCGCTTGGCACGTCGCAGCGAGTCCGACTCTGGTTGCAGAGCAACCAGGCGGACGTTGGTCCGGCGGCTACGGCTCGACGATCGCGAAGCGGCCGGGCGGGGCCTCGAGCAGGTCGAGCAGCTCGTCCAGCACCGCCGCGTCGCCCTCGATCTCGATCGCGCCGGCCGCCAGGGCGTCGGCCGCGCTGACCACGCCGCCGATCACGGCGAGGAACGCGAGCCGCGGCGCGCGCACCGTCGCGGGCGCCTTGTCGCGCGTGCCGCGCGGGTGGCTGAGGGCTCCGTGGGAGACGGTGAGCGCGAAGGCCTCGTCCACGTCGGTGAACACCACGTCCAGCTCGATCACGCGGCCGTCCGCCCGCGGCCCGTCGATGCGCACGCCCACCACGTGCAGGACCATCTCCGCGGTGAGCGCCGCGAGCACGTCCACGTTCGGCGCGTCGGCCAGCGTCCGGCCGGGGGTCACGCCCTCGCGGAGCTCGAGCGCGCCGGTCAGGTAGAAGGCCCGCCACGGCCCCGACTCGGCCTGGTAGCCGAGCTGCTCCAGCGCGTCGGCCTGGAGCTCGCGCGCCGCGCGGTTGGACGGGTCGGCGAAGACCACGTGGTTGACCACCTCGGCCACCCAGCGGTAGTCGCCCTCCTCGAACGTCTCGCGCGCGCGTGCGAGGACCGCGTCGGCGCCGCCCATGTAGTCCACGTAGCGCCGAGCGGCCTCCACCGGCGGGTGCGGGTTCAGGTGCGCCGGATTGCCGTCGAACCAGCCGAGGTAGCGCTGGTAGACCGCCTTCACGTTGTGGCTGACCGTCCCGTAGTACTCGCGGCAGGCGAACTCGTCGCGCAGCGACTCGGGCAGCGCCAGCTCCTCGGCGGCCTCCTCCATCGTGAGGCCGGCGTTGGCGAGCCGGATGCTCTGGTCGTGGATGTAGCGGTAGAGGTCGCGCTGCGTCTCGAGGTGGTGGAGCGTCTCGGCCTCGCCCCAGCGCGGCCAGTGGTGGCAGGCGAACGTCACGTCGTAGCGGCCGCGGAAGAGGTCGATCGCCTCGCTGATGTACTCGCTCCAGCCGAGGCCGTCGCGGATCGGCGCGCCGCGCGGCGTGTACAGGTTGTGGAGCGTGCCCGAGCAGTTCTCGGCCACGCAGAGGGCGCGCTGCTCCACGAACAGGAAGTTCATCTCCGCCGGCGCCTCGGTCTCCGGGGTGAGCTGGAACTCGACCGTGCGGCCGTCGATCTCCAGCACGGTGCCGGTGGTCTCGATCAGCTCGGTCGGGCGCGATCAGGCCCGGCGTGCCGCGCGGCATCGTCATGCCTATCCCCGCGTCCACGTGGCCGCGCGGACCGCGCGGGAGCAGGCCGCCGAACATGTACTCCGCGCGCCGGGCCATGGCCGGCCCCGCGATCACGTTCTCGCTGACGGCCGCCTCGAGGAAGCCGTCCGGCGCGATGATCCGCAGCCCGCGCGGCGAGGTCCTCGTCCGAGACGATGCCGCGCAGCCCGCCGAAGTGGTCGATGTGCGTGTGCGTGTAGAGCACCGCCTTGATCGGCCGCTCGCCGGCGTGCTCCGTGACGAGCGCCAGCGCCGCCCGCGCCGTCTCCGCGGTCGTGAGGGCGTCCACCACGATCCAGCCGGTCTCGCCGGCGACGAAGGTGATGTTGGAGACGTCGGCGCCGCGGACCTGCCAGATGCCGTCCGCCACCTCGAAGAGGCCGTGCCTCGCGCTCAGCCGCGCGTGCCTCCAGAGGCTCGGGTTCACCTCGGGCGGAGCCTCGGATCCCAGGAACGCGCCGCCCGCGTCCGGGTCCCAGGCGACGGAGCCGTCCGGCCCCGGCACGGGCCCCGGCAGCGGCGCGACGTGCCCGCGCTCCGCCAGCTCGGCGTCCCGCGGGTCGTCCAGCGGGAGCGTGGCCGCCAGCTCGCGGTTCTTGGCCGCGGTGGCGGCCGTGGCGTCGCGCGGCTCGGCCATCGCTACTCCGGCGCCTCCGCGAAGCCGCCGGGCTTGCTCTCGTCGTAGCGCGGGAGGCCGTCGTCGGGGATCGGCTCCCAGGCGGCCGCGTAGGCCACGAACTGGCGCCACTGCGGGCGCACGCCGGGATCCTCGTCGAACGCGCCGAGCCGGATGCTCATCTGCGTCGAGTCGGCCAGGTTGCGGCTGAACAGCTGCGACCCGCAGTCGCCGCAGAAGAGCTTCTCGAAGCCCTGCTCGGGACGGAAGGAGCCGAGGCGGTCCTCGCCGCGTGAGGATCCGCAGGCGCGACCCGTCGATCCGCGTCTGCGCCGAGGTGGCGCCGCCCGTGCGCCGCCGGCAGCGCGTGCAGTGGCAGTACGAGGCGGGCCCGAGCTCGTCGATCTCGAAGCGGACCGTGCCGCAGAGGCAGCCGCCGGTGTGGGGAGGGCCCGCCACGCGCGGCATCGTATTCCGCAAGGCGGGTCAGCGGCGGCGGGCGATCGCGGCGCCCGCGATGCAGAGCACCCCGCCGGCGAGCGCGAGCGCGGGCGGCACCTCGTCGAGCAGCGCCCAGCCCATGAGGATCGCGAGCGGCGGCACGAAGTAGGTGAGCGCGCCCATGCGCCCCGCGCTGCTGCGCGCGAGCGCGTAGGCCCAGGTGGTGAACGCGAGCGCGGTGGGGAACGCGCCGAGGTAGACCATCCAGGCGATCGTTCGATCCGTCGGCGTCGCCCAGCTCGCGCACGAGCGCCGGGGCGAACGGCAGGCACGCGACGGCGCCCGACGCAGCACGCCAGCCAGGTCACGGCCAGCGGGCTGCTGTGCTCGAGCAGCGGCTTCTGGGCGATCACGCCGCCCGCGTAGGTGAGGGCGGCCACCAGGCAGAGCGCCGTGCCCCAGCTCGCGGTGAGGCCCTCCGAGGAGGTGGCCAGGCCGATCACGACCACGCCCGCGAACGCGATCGCGCAGCCGGTGAGGAGCGTGCGCGGGAAGCCCTCGCCGAGGAGCCGGCCGGCGAGCAGCGCGATCAGCACCGGCCCGATGTTCACCAGCATCGCCGCGGTGCCCGCGTCCACGCGGCGCTCCGCCTCGTTCAGCGCCACGTTGTAGATCGCGAACCACAGCAGGCCGCACACGAGCAGCCCGGGCACGTCCGCGCGCGGGACGAGCGGCTCGCGGCGGGCGAGCACGACGGCGCCGAGCACCAGGCTCGCCACGCCGAGCCGCCCGAGCGCGAGCGGTCCCGCCGTGAAGTCCGAGCGGGCGTGGCGGATGAGGATGAACGCGCTGGCCCAGAGCACGACCGTCGTCACGCCGGCGGCGATCGCGGGCAGCTCCGCCCTGCGGGTGGCCTCGAGCTGGGCGCTCACAGGAATCGAACGGGCGGACGCGGCGATCCCGTGAGATTGACGCAATACGCTGCGCCGGATGCGGATCCTGCGACGGGGGGAGGACGGCTACGAGGCGGCGCGCCGGGCCAGCGTCTGGAACGCCCGCACGCCGGAGCGCTTCCCCGACGCTGATCGTCCTGGCCGGCGAGCGAGGACGACGTGGTGCAGCGCGGTCCGCATGGCGCGCGACGAGGGCCTGCGCATCGGCGTGCGCTCCGGCGGCCACAGCTGGGCCGGGAGCCACGTGCGCGACGGCGGGCTGCTGCTCGACGTCTCGCGGCTCACCGAGCGTGACGCGTCGACGCGCGACGCGATGACCGCGCGCGTGCAGCCCGGCTGCCGCGGCAACGAGCTCGCTGGCCGCGCTCGCCGAGCACGACCTCTTCTTCCCGGCCGGCCACTGCATCGGGCGTCGGCCTCGGCGGCTACCTGCTGCAGGGCGGCTTCGGCTGGAACGGGCGCGTCCACGGCCCCGCCTGCATGAGCGTCGAGGCGATCGACGTCGTCACGGCCGGACGGCGAGCTGGTGCGCGCCGACGCGGACGAGCACGCCGACCTGCTCTGGGCGGCGCGCGGCGCCGGGCCCGGCTTCTTCGGCGTCGGTCACGCGCTTCCACGTGCGCGTCTATCCGCGGCCGCGCGTCGTGGCCAACGGCGTCTTCACCTCTACCCGCTCGACTGCCTCGAGGAGGTGTTCCGCTGGGCGCACGAGATCGGCCCGCGCGTGCCGCGCGACGATGGAGCTGATGGTCGTTCATCCACCGCGACGCGGAGGGCGAGCCGGAGATCGCCGTGACCGGGCCGGTGCTGGTGGACAGCGAGGAGGAGGCGCGCGAGGCGCTCGCGCTGCTCGAGACCTGCCCGGCGCGCGGGCCGCGCGCAAGGCTCGCGGTCGCCGAACGTCCCGGCGCGGCTCGAGGACCTCTACGCCGGCGTGCAGGCGGCCTACCCGGACGAGCACCGCTACGCGGTCGACAACATGTGGACGCACGCGCCGATCGACGACCTGCTGCCCGGGCCTGCGAGCGGATCGCGCGAGACGCTGCCCGAGGCGCCCTCGCACATGCTGTGGATGAACTGGGGCGCCGAGCCCGGCGCGGCCGGACATGGCCTACAGCGTCGAGGACGAGACCTACATCGCCCTCTACGGCGGTCTGGAGCGACCCGGCCGACGACGACGCCAACGTGGCCTGGGCCGACCGACCGCATGCGCGAGATGGAGCACCTCGCCATCGGGCATCCAGCTCGCCGACGAGAACCTCGGCGTGCGCCCGGCGCGCTTCGTCAGCGACGAGAACCTGCGCGCGGCTCGACGAGGTCCGCGCGCGCTACGACCCGGACGGCCGCTTCCACGCCTGGATGGGCCGGCCGTGACGCGCGGCTGCGACGGCCTACCTCGAGCGACCGCTCATGCGACCCGCCGGACGCTGGAGCGTGCTGGCCGCGATCGAGCGCGGGCCGATCGACCCGGCGACGCGCTCCGCGCGCGCACGACCTCGACCGCCTGCTCGACCCGGCGCCGCTGCCGGCCGAGACCGGCTGGTGCACGCTGCCGGACGGCGTGGGCTACGTCGCGGTGCGCACGCGCGATGCCCGGCGTCAGCGGGGAGATGGTCGACTGGTGGTTCGACTGGCACCCGGCCGACCGACTGCGCTACCGCATCTGGCATCCGCGGGCGCACGTCGCGAACTCGGTCGAGCGCCGCGCGCCCGCGGGCGCCAAGGCCCACTGGGGGACCGTCCACCACCCGGTCGAGGACGTGGGCGTGGGCATGGTCCACGCGCGGATCGCGTTCGTCGCGCCGAGCGAGCTGGGCTTGTCGAGCGACGCGCTCGACGATCCCGCGCGTGGCGACGATCGTCTGCGGCTGGGCCGGCGACGACGGCCGCCGCGTGCGGCACACGCCGATGGCCCACGTCTTCCTCGACGAGCCCGGCGGCGTCGTGCTCCGCAGCCGCTTCTGGCTCGGCGCCGCGCTGCGCCCGTACCTGCCGGGACCGCTCGCGGCGCCGCTCGCGGTCGTGCTCAACACCGGCTTCGTCCGCCGGCGCGCGCTGCCGCGACGGCCTGCCGCGCGCGCTCGCGCGCCACTGCGCCGAGGAGTACGCGAACCTCGGCGCGCTGCTGCCGGAGCTCTACTCGCGCTTCGGGCCCGCCGCCTAGGGCCGCGGGATCCGCGCCCCCGTCACGCGCCGGTCGACCCTCGCGGCCGCGCTCGCGCTCCGCGCCTTCGCCTGAACGGCGGCCGGGGCCTCGAACTGGACCTCCTGGCGGCAGACGGTGCCCTTGGCCGGCAGCGTCAGCTCGTTCACGTAGGCCTCGGTCGCCGTGTCGATGCAGCTCGACTCGCCGGGTAGGCCGTGTGCCCGTCGCCGCGCATCGTGATCAGCCGGGCGTTGCCGAGCTGGCGCACCAGCCGGAGCGCGCCGCGGTAGGGCGTGGCCGGGTCGTAGGTGTTCGCGATCACGAGCGGGGTCGGCTTGGAGCCGGACACCTTGAACGGTCCGCCGTAGGCGTCGCGGTCGCGCTCGGGCCAGAGGCCGTAGTTCAGCTCGACGTAGCCGTTGTTGAAGAAGACGTCGTCGAACTGGCCCCAGGCGTCGTCGCCGAGGTCGAGGTAGAAGCCCACGTCACGCGGGTAGCGCTGCTCGGCCGCGCCGATCGTGAAGTAGGGGTCGTAGCCCGGGTCGTAGGTGCCGTCGTCGAGGCGGCCGTAGTCGAGGTCCACCAGCTCGCGGATCAGTCGAGGCGTCCCCGCCTGCGGCCCAGCGAGCGCCAGGCCGAGCTCGCCCCACAGCTCCTTCAGGTAGACCTCGCCGGTGGCGGCCCAGCGGAGGTCGTCGCCGTCGACGGGGCGCGGGTCGGCCGTGTAGCCGTCGGCGGGGATCGGGTTGGCGTCGGCGCTCTCGACCAGCTCGTCCCAGGCGATCCACGGGTCGTCGCCGCCGAAGCCCGAGCACGCCACCTGGTCGCGCGCGCAGGCCTGGAGGAAGCGCCTCATGCCGCGCTCGAAGCCGGCCGACTGCTCGGCCAGGTCGCGCCACGGCTTGTTGATGTAGTTGTGCGCGTCCACCGGGCCGTCGAGCACCATCGAGCGGTAGCGGTTCGGGAACAGGCTGGCGTAGGTGGCGCCCAGGAAGGTCCCGTACGAGTAGCCGAAGTAGTTGATCTTGCGCTCGCCGAGCAGCCGCGCGCAGCGCGTCCATGTCACGCGCCACGTTGGCCGTCGAGAGGTGCGACAGGATCCGCGGGTTGTTGCGCTGGCAGCTGCGGATGTAGCTCTTGTCCTTGCGCAGCAGCGCCTTGACGTCGAGGTTGAACGGCGTCGTGAACGGCTGCGAGTAGATGCCCTGCTTCTCCTGGTCCACGTGGCAGTCGACCGCCGGGGTGCTCTGCCCGACGCCGCGCGGGTCGAAGCCGACGATGTCGAAGTGCTCGTTCAGCGCCGCCCAGTAGCCGGTCGCGCCGACCTCCTGGAGGTAGTCCACGGCGGCGCCGCCGGGGCCGCCGAAGTTGAAGACGAGGGTGCCCTTGCGCTCGCCGGCCGCCGGGACGCGCGCGACCGCGATGTGCACGTCGCGCCCGTGCGGGCGGTCGTAGTCGAGCGGCAGGTCCGCCGTGGCGCACTCGGTGGTCGCGGCGTCCGGGGTGGTGCCACAGGGCTCGAACTTGAGCCGCGGCCCCTTCGCCCAGGCCCCGGGCGCGACGAGCAGGGCTATCAGGACGCAGGAGAGCGCGACCAGGACGTGGCGAAGACCGGACGGACGTGACACGAGACTCCTTCGACGGTTCGGCCCCGGCGGTGGCGCGGGGCCTTTGCGAAAACGCAACCTAACCGGATGGAGCCGCGGGATGCAAAGTGGGGTACGGTCGCTTCGCCGGCAGGCGCCGCATCTCCGGCTAGTCCGAGCCCGCCGCGCGCAAGCTCGAGCGCCTCGGCGGCGTCCGCGCAGAGCCGCCACTCGGCCAGCATCCCGTCGCGGACGCGCAGCAGGTACGCGAGGTCCATGTCGACCTCGATGCCGCTCTCGCGCCCGTGCCGCTCTGGTGCACCGACACGATCACGGCGTCGCCCTCCTCGACGAGCTCGAGCGGCTCGGACCGGAACTCGCTCCAGGGCTCGAGCCACTGCTCGGCCATCCGCATGAAACCCTCGCGGCCGCGGTAGACGTCGGCGTTCGCAAAGCCGGTCGGCACGGTGGCGACCATGTCCTCCGCCACCAACTCCATCAGCGCCTCGAGGTCGCGCGGCGTTCATGGCGTCGAAGCCGCGCCGGACCACGTCGAGGTCACTCGGTGGCACACGCGCAGTATGTCGCGGCATATGGTCTGCGCCGTGCGTGCGTCCTGATCGTCGCGTTCGGGGTATTCCTGCTCGCCGCGGGGAGCGCCCAGGCAGCCGGCCCGGTGCCGCCGCTGCGCTCCGAGGGATTGGCCGGCGACGCGAGGGTCACCACCCAGCCCAGGTCCATCGCCACCTCGAAGCCGAGCAGCTCCACGAAGAAATCGCGCGTCGCGGCAGGCCGCTCCGACTTGATGTTTGGCACCGCCCTGCTGATCGTCACGTCCACGATGAAGCCGACGGCCGGACTCGAACCGGCGACATCCTCTTTACGAGAGAGGTGCTCTACCAACTGAGCTACGTCGGCGAAGGGGGACGAGTCTAGCCCGGCCTGGAACCCGGCCACCGCCCAGCATTCGGGTCGCGTCGTACCCGTCCCTACGAGAGGAGAGGTCATGCACGAACCAGCTGCGTGTCCGTCTCACCTACGCGAACGTTATGGCGACTATTGCGGCGTTCGCGGCGATCGGCGGAGGAGCATTCGCCATCGGCGCTGTTCCGGACCGGGAGGGGAGGATCAAGGCCTGCTTCGTCCCCAAGGGCAAGGGAAAGGGCGACGTGCGGATGCCTCGTCTCGGGCTCCAAGTGTCGGAAGGGAGAGGCGAAGGTGACGTGGAACCAGCGCGGCCGCCGCGGCCGGCGGGGCGCACAGGGGGAGCCCGGGCCGCAGGGGCTGCGCGGGTTGCAGGGGCCGGCTGGGTCCGGCCGCGCCTACGCGGTCGTCAACCCGGTGGGATGCACCGCGGCGCCGGGGTCCTGCCCGTTGCTGAAGGCGAAGAACGTGCTGGGCGCCAGGCGGCCGCAGCCGGGCTTCTACTGCGTGACGGCCGCTCCGGGGATCTCCGACACGACGGACGGCCACATGGCGGGCGTTGAGTGGGACCTCACCGCCGGAGTCGTGGGCGCGGCGTCGGCGATGCCGTTCGCCGTGGACATCGGAGGCGGAGCGATCTGCAGCGCCGCCGAGTTCACCGTCGGCACCGAACGCAGCACGACGATGACCAACCTGGTCAACGACGTCGCGTTCTGGTTCGCCGTGCCATGAGCGAACTCGATCGCGGCACGCGGCTTGCCCTGGGCGCGATGGCGATGTCCGTCTTGGGGCTTCCGGCTCGTCGCGGCGCTCGCGCTCGCCGGAGTGGTGGTGTCCGTGCTGTTCGTTGGAGGGTCGGACCGCAACGGCGAAAGCCACGTCAAGGCCTGAGGGGGCGAGGCGCCGCCTCGCCCGGGCCTTCCATCGGCGTGACTCCGCGCCGGCTTCAGCGGCTCGACTCGATCGTGCTCGCGGACGGCACGGTGGCCCACGTGGCGCGCTCCCGAAGGGCACGGCTGCTCGGGCTCGCGCTGCTCCGGGACCTGCCGCCCGGGCGCGCGCTGCTGATACCGGCGTGCCGCTCGGTGCACACCTTCGGCATGCGCTTCGCCATCGACGTGCTGTTCCTCGACGACCGCGGCGCGCCGCTGCGCGAGGTGCGCGGGCTGCGCCCTTTCCGGGTCGCGCGCTGCCCGGGTGCGGCGGCGGCCTTGGAGCGCCGCGCCGCTCAGAATGGAATGATTCCCGCGATGTCCGACCAGGCATTCGGGTCCCGGTTCCGCGACGCGCTCAACCCGCGCGTGCCGATCTACCGCGACTCCTACAACGAGTACTTCATGCTCATCCTGTCGGCCGGCGGGGCCGCCGCCGGCACGCAGGTGCCGCTGTACATCGTCATGGCGATCACGGGCCTCTGGGGCCTGGTTCCGTTCGTGGCCGCGTGCGTCGTCTTCGAGCTGGTCGTGATCTTCGGCCTGGCGCGCCCGCAGATGCAGCCGCAGGAGCGGATCGCCTGGGCCGCGCTCTGGAGCGTCGCCACCGCTGCGATGGCGGTCGCGTTCTACTACCTCGTCGCCAAGCCGACGATCTGATCCCGCTGACCGGCGGGGGCCTCAAGCCGGATACGTGGGCCGTGGTGGGCGGCCGGCCCGAGGCGCCCGGCGCGCCGCTCAACACGCCGCTCGTGCCGGCCTCGAACTTCCTGCTCGGCACCGAGCGGGGCTACAGCCGCACCGAGGCCACGGAGACGTGGGAGGCGTTCGAGGAGGTGATCGGCGGGCTCGAGGGCGGCGACGCCGTGGCCTTCGCCTCCGGGATGGCCGCCTGCGCCGCCGTGATGGGAGCGCTTCCGGACGGCGGGCACCTGGTGCTCGGCGAGGACTGCTACCTGGGCGTGGCCGGCGTCGCGGAGGCCGGAGCGCGCGACCATGGCTGGCGCGTGGAGCGCCTGCCCGTGGCCGACGAGCGCTGGGCCGAGCGCGTGGGGACCGCCGACATGGTCTGGCTCGAGTCGCCCTCCAACCCGCTGCTCGAGGTGGCCGACCTGGAGCGGATCTGTGCGCGCGCCGCGGCGAGAGGGCACGACGCTCGTGGTCGACAACACCTTCGCCACCCCGCTCCTGCAGCGTCCGCTCGAGCTGGGCGCGGACGTGGCCGTGCACTCGGCCACGAAGTTCATCGGCGGCCACTCCGACCTGCTGCTCGGCGTGGCGGTTGCCCGTGACGCAGCGGCAGCCGAGCGGCTGCGCGCCACGCGCGGCCTGACCGGGGCCACACCGGGCGCCCTCGAGGCCTTTCTCGCGCTCCGCGGCGTGCGGACGCTCCCGCTTCGCCTGCGGCAGGCCTCGGCCACGGCCGCCGCTGCTGGCGGAGCGGCTCGGCGCCCATCCCGCCGTCGCGCGCGTCCGCTACCCGGGCTTCGGGGCGGTCGTGAGCTTCGAGCTGGCCGACGCCGCCGCGGCCGACCGCGCCTGCGAGAGCGCGCGGATCATTCGCCACGCCACGAGCCTCGGCGGCGTGGACACCACCATGGAGCGGCGCGGCACGCACGCCGGCCAGGAGCACGTGCCGCCGAGCCTGATCCGCATGAGCGTCGGCTGCGAGCACGTGGACGACCTCTGGGCCGACCTCGAGCAGGCGCTGGGAGCGTAGGTCCCGGCCCGTCCTACCCCTGCGGGCGGTAGGCCAGGTGGACCACGCCGTTGGCGTACGACTCGCTCGCCGCGAGCGCGAACTTGGCGGGCGCCGCTCCGTCGGGGAACAGCCGCGGGCCGGACCCGAGCGTGAGCGGGTAGACGAACAGGTCCAGCTCGTCGATCAGCCCGTCGGCGAGCATCGCCCGGACCAGCGTGATGCTGCCGCTCACGTAGAGGTCGCCGTCGACGTCGTCCTTCAGCCTGCGAATCGCGTCGGGGTCGTAGGGCCCGACGATCTCCGAGTTCCTCCAGGTGCCCTCCGTGAGGGTCCCGGACACGACGTACTTGGTCGTGTCGTTGAAGAACGGCGCGCCGGGATCGTCCTCGACGGTCCGCGTGGACCAGGCCGGCTCGAACATCTCGTAGGTCTTGCGGCCGAGCAGGATCCCCCGGCAGCCTCCGGTGATCGCGGCGAGGGTCTCCCCCATCTTCGGGTCGAAGCCGTACTCGAACGTCCACGTCGGCGCGTCGATCACGCCGTCGGCCGTCATGAACTCGTGTACGTGTATCGCTCCCATGGACCCTCCCGTCAGGCGGCTTCGCCGGTCAGTGCCGCCAGCCTGAAGCCGAGCGCCGACAGCGCCAGCTCCTCGGTCACGTTCAGCTCGAGCGACTGGCGGGTCTGCTCGCAGCGCTCGGCCGCCTCGCGCAGCCGGCGGGCGTCGCGGGAGCGGGCGTCGCCGGTGAGGTCGGGCGGCGAGTCCACCGCCAGCACCGCCTCCGGCGCGCCCTCGGCCACGCACACGAGGTCGCGGAAGGACAGCTCGGCGAGCGTGAGCGCCAGGTCGAGCACCCCGGTCCGCGCGCGCCGGCCGTCGCGCTTGGCCGCCTCCTCCAGCTCGCGCTCGAGGCCGCGCCGCTCGCGCCCCTTCGGCTCCAGCTCGAGCCGGCGCTCGCGGTCCTCGGCGGCGCGGTCCTCGGCCACGGCGCGCGCCCGCTCGGCGCGCTCGAGCAGCGGGCGCCACGGCTCGGGGGACCCGCCGTGCAGCGCCGCCGCCACGAAGCGGCCCACCTCGGCGCGCAGCTCCTGCCCCTCCTCGGAGGCGAGGAAGCGGGCGCGCGTGGCGTTGCCCAGCGAGAGGCCGGCGCAGGCCAGCGCGCGCTCGGGCGGCACTCCCTCGGCCTCGAGCGCCGCGGCGATCCGGGCCGCCGGGAGCGGCTCGAAGCGCACCAGCTGGCAGCGCGACACCACGGTCTCGAGCACGCGGCCCAGGGACTCGGTCAGCAGGATCAGGTGGACGAACGACGCCGGCTCCTCGAGCGTCTTCAGCAGCCGGTTGGCCACCTCGTCGTTCATCGTGTCCACGCGCTCGAGCACGAACACGCGCCGCTTGGCCTCGAACGGCGTCCGGGTGGCGGCGCTCACCACCGGCCCCTCCACGTCCTCCACGCGCATCACGTGCGCGCCCGTGGGCCGCACCCAGGTGAGGTCGGGATGGCTGCCGTTCTGCACGCGGTGGCGCACCGACTCCGGGTCGTCCGATCCGGCGGCCAGCAGCTCCGCCGCGAAGGCGCGGGCGGCCGTGCTCTTGCCGGTCCCGGCAGGGCCGTGGAAGAGGTAGGCGTGCGAGGGCGAGTCCGCCAGGGCGGTGGCCAGCACCATCCGCGCGTGCGGGTGGTCCTCGGTGCCCGGCAGGGTGGCCACGCTCATGCCCGCGCCCCGCTGCGCGCGGCCTCGACCGCCGCCAGCACGTCGGCGTGGATCTGCTGCGCCGGACGGCCCGCGTCCACGCGCCGCCAGCGCGCGGGGTCCGCGTCGGCGAGCCGCTCGTAGGCCTCGGCCACCGCCCGCTGGAGCGCGAGGCCCTCGTCCTCGAAGCGGTCGAGCATGCCGGCGCGCTCGGCGGCCTCCGCGGGGTCAAGCCCGAGCAGGAAGGTCAGGTCCGGCAGGAGCCCCTCGGTCGCGAAGCGGTTCACGCGCTCGACCTCATCGACCCCAAGGCCGCGGGCGTCGCCCTGGTAGGCGAGCGAGCTGTCGAGGAAGCGGTCCGAGACGACCACGCGGCCGGCGTCGAGCGCGGGCCGGATCACCGCGTCCACGAGCTCGGCGCGCGCCGCCGCGAACAGCAGCGCCTCGGCGCGCGGCCCCGGCTCGAGGCGCGCGTCCTTGACCAGGTCGCGCACACGCTCGCCCAGCTCGGTGCCGCCCGGCTCGCGCACGGCGACGGCCTCCGCGCCCAGCGCCTCCACGAGCAGCCCCGCCTGCGTGGTCTTCCCCGAGCGGTCGATTCCCTCGAAGGTGACGAACAGGCCGCGCATCGCGCGGCGACCGCTACGCAGCGCTCGGCCGCGTGCCGATGCCTACGCCGGGACGCGATCGAACTCGGCGGCCATCGCGGCGACGGAGCGGTCCACGTCCTCGAAGGTCGTCTGCCAGTTGCACACGGAGATCCGGATGCAGCGCGCGCCGCGCCACGTCGTGGCGCTCACCCAGCACGTTCCCTCGTCCTGGATCGCGCCGGACGATCGCGTCCACGTCGCCGTCCGGACGCACGAGCACCTGGTTGAGCCCCTGGGCGAGGACCTCGACGCCCGGGCGCTCGCGGAAGCGCTCGGCGAAGCGCTCGGCGCAGGCGCACAGCCGGTCGACCAGCTCGGCCACCCCGCTGCGGCCCAGCGAGCGCAGCACCGCGTAGACGGGCAGCGAGCGCGCCCGGCGCGAGAACTCGGGCGTCCAGTCCATCGGCTCGCGCAGCGGCTCGCCCTGCTGGAGGTAGCTCGCCTGCACGGACATCGAGCCGCGGTGCGCCTCCCGGTCGGCCACCACGGCGATGCCGCAGTCGTACGGCACGTTCAGCCACTTGTGCCCGTCGGTGGCCCAGGAGTCGGCGCGCTCGCAGCCGGCGAGCAGCTCGCGCCGGCCGGGGCTCGCGTTCGCCCAGAGCCCGAAGGCGCCGTCCACGTGCACCCAGGCGCCGGCCTCGTGCGCCGCGTCGCAGACCGCGTCGAGCGGGTCGACGGCGCCAGTGTTCACGTTGCCCGCCTGCGCGCAGACGAGCGTCGGGCCGTCGCCCCCGGCGGCGAGCGCCTCCGCGAGCGCGTCGGCGCGCATGGCGCCGCAGTCGTCCACGGCCACGGGCTCGATGCAGGCGGAGCCGAGCCCGAGCAGGCGCAGCGCCCGGTCCACCGTCACGTGCCGCTCCTCCCCGATCAGCGCGCGCAGGGGCGGCGCGCCGATCAGGCCGTCGGCCTCCACGTCCCAGCCCGCGCCGGCCAGCAGGCGGTGGCGCGCCGCGGCGAGGGCCGTCACGTGGGCCATCTGGCAGCCGGTCACGAGCGCGAAGGACGCGTCCTCCGGCAGCCCGAGCAGGTCGAGCAGCCAGGCGCCGGTGATCTCCTCGATCGCCGCCACCGACGGGGTCGGCCCGGCGAGCCCGGAGTTCTGGTCCCAGGCCGAGGCCATCCAGTCGGCGGCGATCGCCGCCGGGTAGGCGCCGCCGATGACGAAGCCGAAGTAGCGCGGCGAGCCCATGGCCGTGATGCCCGGGTCGGCCTCCGCCACGAGCTCGTCCAGCACCCGGCGCGGGTCCACCGGGTCGTCCGGCAGGGTCGCCTGCAGCGCCGCCTGCGTCTCGGCCACGCCGCGCGGCGCGCCCACATGACGCTCGGGGAGGGACTCCAGGTAGTCCGCGGCGTGGCGGGCGGCGGCGTCCAGCAGGTCGCGGGTCACGCCGGCTTGCGGGCGACGGTGACGAGATAGCCCGCTCGGACGGCCACCGTGCCGTCGTCGGCCACGTTGTGCCTCTCGAACACCTCGACGATCGCGGCGCGGAGCTCCGGCCAGTCGGCGCCGAGGCGCTGCCTTCGCCTGCACGAGCGGGCCGAAGTTCTCCTCGTAGAAGCCGGCCAGGCCATCCGCGCTCGGGTGCCGAAAGAGGATCGTCTCGCGCCCGACCTCCACGCTCAGGCCCTGCGGCTCGAACATCTCGCGGATGTGCTCCTCCGATCCCCAGAGCGGCGGCGGATCGACGCCCTCGGGCGGCGGCGGCATGCCGGCTGCCGATCGCCCCGAAGAAGTCGCCGCCGAAGCCCTCGAGGTCCCAGGTGCAGGTGCCCACGATCCCACCCGGGCGGCAGACCCGCGCGAGCTCCGCCGCGGCCTGGGCGTGACGGGGGGCGAACATGTGCCCGAACGTCGACAGCACGCGGTCGAAGCTCGCGTCGTCGAACGGCAGGCTCTCGGCGTCGGCCTCGACCCACTCGACCTCGACGCCGGCCTCGGCCGCGCGCCGGCGGGCGTCGTCGAACAGCTCCGGCGTGAGGTCCGAGCCCACGACGCGCGCGCCGCGGAGCGCGGCCGGGATGGACACCGTCCCGCCGCTGCCGGTGCCCACGTCGAGCACGTCCATGCCGGGCTCGACTCCCACGTGTCGAGGAGCTTGGGGCCGACCTCCGCGATCAGCGCGGAGACGGCGTCCCAGTCGCCAGACGCCCAGGTGGCCCGCGCGCCTCGCTTGAACTCGCCGAGCGCGTCCGTCACGGGGCCTGACCATACCCGAAGGAGACCGCCTACCATGGCGTGCTTCATGCGCTCGCTCGTGACCGGAGGCGCCGGCTTCATCGGCTCGAATCTCGTGGACGCCCTGCTCGCTCGGGGCGACCAGGTGACCGTGCTCGACAACGTCTCCACCGGTCGGCGGGAGAACCTCGAGGGCGCGCTCGCGAACGGCGCCGAGCTCGCCGAGGTGGACCTCCGCGACGCCGAGGCGGTGAGCGCCCTGGTCGAGCGGAGCGCGCCCGAGGTCATCTTCCACCTGGGCGCCCAGGTGGACGTGCGCAAGTCGGTGGCCGACACGGCCTTCGACTCCGCGGTGAACGTCGGCGGCACGGTGAACGTGCTGAACGCGGCGAAGGACCACGGCGTGCGCCGGGTCGTGTTCGCCTCCACCGGCGGGGCGATCTACGGCGAGGCCCAGTCGATCCCGGCCAGCGAGGACCACCCGGTCGCCCCGGAGGCCCCGTACGGCCTCTCGAAGTTCTGCGCCGAGAACTACTGCGCGCTGTACACGCGCCTGCACGGCCTGTCGACGGTGGCGCTCCGCTTCGGCAACGTCTACGGCCCGCGCCAGGACCCGCTGGGCGAGGCCGGCGTGATCGCGATCTTCTGCGGGCGTGTGGTCGACGGCGGCCAGCCGGTCATCTTCGGCGACGGCCTCCAGACGCGCGACTACGTCCACGTGCACGACATCGTGAGCGCCAACCTGCTGGCGGCGGAGTCGGACGCGGGCGGGGCGTTCAACATCGGCCGCGGCGAGGAGGTCACGGTCATCGACATCGTCGACGTGCTCGCCCCCCATGCCCGGAACGGCTTCGAGCCCGACTTCCAGCCGGAGCGCAAGGGCGAGGTGCGCCACATCGCGCTCGACGCCTCGCGCGCGCAGCAGCGAGCTGGGCTGGAAGTCCGACGTGAACCTGGTCGACGGCCTCGAGCAGACGCTCTCCTCGCTGAAGTAAGGCGTCCACCGCCGCATATTTCCACAATATGTGGTGGTTGGGGGAGGAATGAAGCACCACAGGTAGTAGAATGAGGGTGTGCTCTGCCCGTTCTGCTCCTTCGAGTCCACGCGTGTCGTGGACTCCCGCCTGACCGAGCCGGGCGACTCCATCCGCCGCCGCCGCGAGTGCGCGGGCTGCGGCAATCGCTTCACCACCTACGAGCGCGTGGAGGGGCCGGTCGTGTCGGTCCTCAAGCGCGACGGGAGCAGCGAGCGCTTCGACAGGCAGAAGCTGCTCGACGGGCTCGTGCGCGCGGCCGGCAAGCGGCCCGTCAGCGAGGCCCAGCTCGAGGAGCTGGCCGAGTCGATCGCGGCCGCCGCCAGGCGCGCCGGGTCGGAGGTCAGGGCCGACCAGATCGGCGACCTCGCCGAGCGCGGCCTGGCCCGCCTCGACCCCGTCGCGGCGATCCAGTTCGCCTCCGTCTACCGCGACCTCGCCGACCTCGACGAGCTCGAGGCCGTGGTCCGCCGCTTCAAGGAAGAGCCCCTCGCCGGGGCCGACCAGCTGGCCTTCGAGGAGGCCGGCGAGACCCGTCCCCGTTCCATCCGATCCGGGGAGCAACATCGGTCGTTCCCCCTAAAGGCCGATGGCCAACCCCCTGAGACGAGGAGAAGACATGTCAGACAGCCGTGACGCCACCGCACCGAGCATCGCCGCAACCGATGCCGGCGTCACCGTCCCGCGCCGTTTCACCGAAGCCGGAACGCACCCCTTCGACTCGGTCGAGTGGGAGATTCGCGACGCCCTGATCGGCGATCCCGCGAACCCCGCCTTCGAGCAGCGTGGCGTCGAGTTCCCCGCCTCCTGGTCGCAGAACGCGACCAACATCGTGGCCCAGAAGTACTTCCGCGGCCGCATGGACTCGCCCGAGCGCGAGTCGTCGGTCAAGCAGATGATCGGCCGCGTGTCCGGCACGATCGCCGGCTGGGGCCGCGACGGCGGCTACTTCGCGAGCGACGACGACGCCCAGGCCTTCGAGGACGAGCTCGCCCACATCCTGCTCCACCAGATGGCGGCGTTCAACTCGCCGGTCTGGTTCAACGTCGGCTTCGAGGAGAGCCCGCAGTGCTCGGCGTGCTTCATCCTCTCGGTCGAGGACACGATCGAGTCGATCCTCGGCTGGAACACCAAGGAGGGCATGATCTTCCGCGGCGGCTCCGGCTCCGGGATCAACCTCTCGAACATCCGCGGCTCGAAGGAGCACCTCTCCAAGGGCGGCACGGCCAGCGGCCCGGTCTCCTTCATGCGCGGCGCCGACGCCTGGGCCGGGACGATCAAGTCGGGCGGCAAGACCCGCCGCGCGGCCAAGATGGTCGTGCTCGACGTGGACCACCCCGACGTCCTCGACTTCATCTGGTGCAAGGCGCGCGAGGAGGAGAAGGCGGCCGCGCTGCGCGACGCCGGCTTCGACATGCGCCTCGACTCCGAGGCGTTCGCGTCGATCCAGTACCAGAACGCCAACAACTCGGTGCGCGTCTCGCGACGAGTTCATGGAGCGCTCGGAGCAGGGCCAGGAGTGGGAGCTGACCGCTCGCATCGACGGCGCCGTCATCGAGCGCATGCAGGCGCGCGACCTGCTCGAGCAGCTCGCCGACGCCGCGTGGCGCTGCGCCGACCCGGGCGTCCAGTACGACACCACGATCAACGACTGGCACACCTGCCCGAACTCGGGCCGGATCAACGCCTCCAACCCCTGCAGCGAGTACATGCACGTCGACGACTCGGCCTGCAACCTGGCCTCGCTCAACCTCCTCAAGTTCCGCCGCGAGGACGGCAGCTTCGACGTGCCGGCGTTCGAGCACGCCGTCGACGTGATGATCCTCGCGCAGGAGATCGTGGTCACGCCCTCGAGCTACCCGACCGAGGGGATCGGCCAGAACGCGCGCGCCTTCCGCCAGCTCGGGCTCGGGTACGCCAACCTCGGCGCGCTCCTGATGGCGAACGGCCTCGCCTACGACTCGGACGAGGGCCGCGAGCTCTGCGGCGCGATCACGGCGCTCATGACCGGCCGCGCCTACGGCACGTCGGCCGAGGTGGCCGGTGCGCTCGGGCCCTACGAGCGCTACGAGGAGAACCGCGAGCCGCACAACCGCGTGATGCGCAAGCACCGCGACGCCTCGTACGAGCTCGACGGCCAGCTGGCGAACGACGCCGACCTGGTCGAGGCGGCCCAGCGCGCCTGGGACGACGCCGTGGAGGCGGGCGACCGGCACGGGTACCGCAACGCCCAGGCCACGGTGCTCGCCCCCACCGGGACGATCTCGTTCCTGATGGACTGCGACACCACGGGCATCGAGCCCGACTTCTCGCTCGTCAAGTTCAAGGAGCTGGTCGGCGGCGGGCAGATGACGATCGTCAACCGCACCGTTCCGCCGGCGCTGCGCACGCTCGGGTACTCGGAGCACGAGGTCGAGCAGATCGAGGCCTACCTCGCCGAGCACGGCACGATCGTGGGCGCCCCGGGCCTCCGCGACGAGCACCTGCCGGTGTTCGACGTGGCCGTCGGCGAGCGCGCCATCTCGGCGATGGGCCACGTGCGGATGATGGCCGCGGCCCAGCCGTTCATCTCCGGCGCGATCTCGAAGACGGTCAACCTGCCCGAGTCGGTCACGGTCGAGGACATCGCCGAGATCTACACCGAGGGCTGGAGGCTCGGGCTGAAGGCCCTCGCGATCTACCGCGACGGCTCGAAGACCGCGCAGGCGCTGCGGACCGACAAGAAGAAGGACGTCGAGGAGGCGCCCGCGATCGTGGACGCCAAGCCCACGCGCCGGCGGATGCCGCGCGAGCGCCAGTCGATCACGCACAAGTTCTCGATCGCCGGCCACGAGGGCTACATCACGGCCGGCATGTACGACGACGGCTCGGTCGGGGAGATCTTCCTCACCGACATCGGCAAGGAGGGCTCGACCCTCCGCGGCATGATGAACGCCTTCGCCACGTCGATCTCGATCGCGCTCCAGTACGGCGTGCCGCTCGAGACGCTGGTGCGGAAGTTCAGCTACATGCGCTTCGACCCGGAGGGGATCACCGGCAACCCGGAGATCCCGTTCGCCAAGTCGATGCCCGACTACATCATGCGCTGGCTGGCGTCGCGCTTCCTCGACGCGGACATCCACGAGGAGCTCGGCATCCTCACCGCCGAGGTGCGCGCCCGCAAGGCGTCCCAGGAGGCGCTGATGCGCGGCGACACCGCCGGCCCGCCCGCGGACGAGTCCGAGGGCAACGGCCACGCGAACGGCGGCAACGGGGCAACGGCGGCGTCTCGACGGCACAGCCCGCCGCGGCGGCGCTCACCGACGAGCCGCCGGCGCTCCCGGCCGCGCTCCAGGGCCTCGACCTGGGCCCGGCGTGCGCCCAGTGCGGCGGCATGATGCAGCGCACCGGCTCTTGCTACACCTGCTCGAGCTGCGGCAACAACACCGGCTGCGGCTAGACCCTTGAAGCACCCATGAACGAAGCCCGCGGCCCTGAGGGCCGCGGGCACGTTCGTCACGCCGGAAGCGCTAGTAGCCGGGACTCGTGTTGCTGGACGAAGCCGCGCTCTCGTCGCCCTCGATCTTCTGGCCCGAGGGGGCGACCACGTCCCAGCCGCCGCCGAAATCGTTGAGGCCTTCGCCGTTCGTGTCGCCCGGTGCCGTGTCGCCGGCGTAGCGGTAGAGCGGATGACCGGCGTAGGTCACCTGGGTCACGCCGTCGGAGCGGGTCGTGGTCCCGAGCAGCGCGGAGTCCACGCCGGAGCCCGCCTTCGGACGACCCTTGGTCGGTGCCGGCGGCCAGCTGCTCGCGCAGGCGCCCGAGCAGCTGCTCATCGAGCCCTTGTCCTTCTCGAACAGGTAGAGCGTCCGGCCCTGCGAGTCGACCAGGAACGTACCGATGTCCCCGGTGCGCACGCCGATGGTCGCGCTGCCGCCGGTCGAGTTCGCCGGCGTCGCGCTCGCGGCGGGCGCGCTTGCCTTCACGTTGTCGTTTCCGCCACCGCAGCCGGCGATCGCCAGGGCGACGACGAGCACGAGCGGGGCTGCCAGGAGTGTCATTCTGCGCCTCATGTGAGCTCCTTTCCGAGCTTGCTTCGGATCGCTCCCAACGGTGCCGACCGCTCGGTCGAGTCCACAAGTGGACATTGGTCGTATGACCAGCGGCGGTTGCCACACTCAGTGCATGGCCCTGACTCGCCTCGTCCCGCGCGCGGGAGTGGAGAGGTCTGGCGGCCCGGTGCTCCGGCCGATGGTCTGGTTCGCGGGCGCGAGCCTGCTGGCGATGGTCGCCCTCGGCTTCGCCGCGACGGCGATCCTGCGCCGTCAGGCGCGCGGCGAGGCGATACGCGACGCGAAGCAGATCACGCGTCTCGCCGGCGAAGGCATCGCCGAGCCGGCGCTCACGCCGGAGCTGCTGGCGGGCGACCGTGCGGCGCAGGCGCGCTTCGGGCGCGTCATCCGCGATCGGGTGGTCAAGGACCCGGTCGTCCGGGTCAAGCTGTGGACCCTTGACGGGCGCGTCGTCTACTCGGACAAGCAACCGCTCGTGGGGCGGCGCTTCAATCTCGAGCCGGAGGTGAAGCAGGCGGTGCGCAAGCGGCTCGTGAATGCGGACGTGAGCGACCTCGATCGGCCCGAGAACCGCTACGAGCGAGGCTTCGGCAAGCTTCTCGAGGTCTACCTGCCGATCGACGGTCCCAAGGGCCGGCCGCTGCTCTTCGAGGACTACGTCCGCTTCGGCGCGATCACCGCGAGCGAGCAGCGGCTCCTCGCTCGCTTCGCTCCCGCCGTGGGTGTGGCGCTCCTGCTGCTCTGGCTCGTGCAGCTTCCGCTCGCATGGTCGCTCACCCGGCGCCTGCGACAGCGTCAGCTCGAGCGGGAGGCGCTCCTGCGGCGGGCCATCGACTCCTCGGCGATCGAGCGACGGCGCATCGCGCAGCACCTGCACGACGGCGTGGTCCAGGACCTGGCGGGCGTCTCGTATTCGCTGGCGGCGGCCGGGATGACCGACGCGGCGGCCTCCACCCGGCGAGCGGTCCGGGAGCTCCGGACACTGCTGATCGGGATCTATCCCCCGAGCCTCCAGCGCTCCGGGCTCGAGACGGCTGTCTCGGACCTTCTCGCACCGCTCTCGGCGCGCGGCATCGCGGTGAACGCCGACATCCCGGACGACCTCGGGCTCAATCCCGAGACCGCGGAGCTGATCTTCCGCGGTGCCCAGGAGGCGCTCCGCAACGTCGCGAAGCACGCGCATCCCACCCGCGTCGCGGTCAGCGTCAGCCGCTCGAACGGGTCGGTGGTGCTTGCGGTACAGGACGACGGACGCGGGTTCGACCCGGGCCGGGCGGGCGGCGCCGACGATTCGAGCCTCGGGCTGCGCCTGCTCGAGGACCTGGTGGAGGAGCGTCGAGGCCGGCTCGAGGTCCACTCCGCACGTGACCGCGGGACGCTCGTGACCATGGAGCTGTCCACGCCGTGATCCGGGTGCTCGTAGTCGACGATCACCCCGTGCTGCGAGCCGGCCTGTCCCAGCTCCTCGAGCAGGCAGACGGCGTCGAGCTCAGTGGGCTGGCGACCGACGGGGCCGAGGGCGTCGAGCTGGCGCTCGCCGACGGCCCGGACGTCGTGCTCATGGACCTCGAGATGCCGGGGCTGGACGGGATCGAGGCCACGCGCCGGATCAGGGCGGCCGGAGCCCGGACGCAGGTCGTGGTCCTCACGTCGTTCTCCGACCGGGAGCGGATCCTCGAGGCGCTCGACGCCGGAGCCACCGGCTATCTCCTCAAGGACGCCGAGCCCGAGGAGCTACTGCGCGGCATCCACGCCGCCGCCGCCGGTGACGCGCCCCTGGCGCCGAGGGCCGCGACCGAGCTGCTGGCCGAGCGGCGCGAGGAGCGTCCGGAAGCGCAGCTCACACCGCGCGAGCGGGAGGTGCTCGTGATGGTGGCCGAGGGGCTGCCGAACAAGTTGATCGCGCGGCGGCTCGAGATCACCGAAGGGACCGTCAAGGCACACCTCACGCGGATATTCGAGCGCATCGGGGTGAGCGACCGTACGCAGGCGGCGCTGTGGGCCGAGCGGCACCGCCTCGCCAGGCGCTAGGCGACCAGCCGGGACGGCGCCGTCAGGCGCCGCCCCGGGTTGACTCGCATCTGGTCCG
>CAVYIA010000004.1:0-102499 GCA_963768465.1 uncultured Thermoleophilaceae bacterium
AACTACGAGCTGCGCGACTGGGCTCGCCGTATGGCCGACCTGTACGACGAGCTCAAGGTGCCGGGGTGACTGCCCCTGCGCGGGTGCTCACGATGATCGACAGCCTCCTCGCAGGAGGTGCCGAGCGGGTGGCCGTCGAGATCGCCTGCGGGCTCGACCGCGAGCGCTTCACGCCGCACGTGGTCGTGACCCGTCACGGCGGGCCGCTCGAGGCCCCGCTCCGCGAGGCCGGCGTGCAGGTCACCGTGCTCGGCAGGACCGGTCGCGTCTCTCCCCGCGGCGCTCGCGCAGAGCTGGGCGCTCGCTCGCCGCTCGGACCTCATCCACGCCCACAAGTTCCCGAGCTCCGCGTGGGCCGCCAGGCTCGCCCGTGCCGCCCGAGTACCGCTCGTCACCCACGACCACAACTGGAGCGCCGGGACGCTCGCGGGGCCGGTCGCGGGTGAACCGGTGGTGGATCGCTCCCGCCGCCCACCGGATGCTGTGCGTGTCCGAGTCGGTGGCGCGCGCCCTCGCCGAGGAAGGCGTTCCGCCCCGCAAGATCGAGGTCGCCGAGAACGGCGTGCACCTCCAGACCGCCGCCTCGCGGGAGGAGGCGCGCCGGCGACTCGGGCTGAACGGCTCCGAGCTCGTGGTGGGCTCGGTCGCCGCGCTGCGGCCCGAGAAAGCACACGAGTTGCTCCTGGAGGCCGTCGCCACACTTCGCTCCGAGGGCCGCGACGTGAAGCTCTGCCGCTCGGGGGCTCCGGCCCGCGCGCCGACGAGCTGCGGAGCTTCGCGACCCGCCTCGGCGTCGAACAGCACGTCGTGTGGGCGGGGCAGCGGCCGGACGTCGCCCCGCCTCGCTGCGCGGCGTTCGATGTCGCCGTCATCTGCTCGCGCTGGGAGGGCCTGCCGCTCGCCGCGCTCGAAGCGCTGTCCGCCGAGGTGCCGCGCGAGTCGCCACGGCGGTCGGCGGCATCCCCGAGCTTCTCTCCGGTGGCGCCGGGTTCCTCGTCGACGCCCCTGTAATAACCACCCGCTCGCCGGCTCGATCGCCGCGGTGATAGACGATCCGGGCGAGGCGCGGCTGCGCGCGCGCAGAGGACGGGTGCGCGTGGAGGAGCGATATGGGCTCGATCAGGCGATCGGGCGGGTCGAGGCGGCGTACGACGCGGCCCTCCGCCACGCGGAGGCGGCGTAATGCGCATCCTGTTCGCCGGCTATCACGGCTCGGTCCACACGCGCCGGGTGGCGGACTTCTTCGCCGGGCGGGGCGATGAGGTCCATGTGGTCACCTGCGGCGATCGCGCAGAGAAGACGGGGCCGGCGTACGCGGTCCACGACCTCGGGCCGCCGCGTCCCGGCAAGCCGGGGTACCTGGCGAAGCTCCAACTCGCCCGCCGGCTGATCTCGACGCTGCGGCCCGACGTGGTCCATGCGCACGACGCGACCAGCTACGGGCTGCTCGGCCTGGCATCAGGCGTCCACCCACTCGTGGTGAGCGCGCACGGCGACGACGTCCTGATCTCGCCCGGGAACCCGTTCATGCGCGCGCTGGTCAAGCGGGTGCTGCGCTCGGCCGATGCCATCACGGTCCCTGGCGATCACGTCCGGCTCGCGGTCGAGGGCCTTCTCTGGCGGGGCGACCCGCGAGGTCTACAGCTTCCAGTACGGGGTCGAGACCGTCCGGCTGGCTGTGCTGGCGCGCGAACTTCGCGGCGCGGGGAAGGCGGGTCCTTCGTTGCGGATCGTGAGCGTCCGGCCCCTCCTCGATCTCTACCGGATCGACCTCCTACTCAGGGGCTAGCGGAACTCCGGCGCCACAGGTGGACTACTCCTGCGACATCGTCGGAGAGGGTCCCCGGCGGGCGGGGCTCGAGCGGCTGCGCGATGAGCTGGGCCTGACGGACCGCGTCCACTTCCACGGGCAGCTCGCAGGGCACGAGGTCGAGCGGATCGTGGGGCGCGCCCACGTCTACGTCAGCCTGGCGGAGAGCGATGGGACGTCACTCGGCCTGCTGGAGGCGCTCGCGCTGGGCGCGGTGCCGGTGCTGAGCGACATCCCTGCCAACCGCCCCTGGGTCAGCCACGGGGAGACCGGCGTGTGGCCGGCTCGGCCCCGGGGGCGGTGGCGGACGATCCAGCGGGCACGTGAGTTGAGCTCGGGCGACGCCCCGGCGCGCAATCTGCGGCTCGTCTCGGAGCGAGGCGACCGCGAGGCCAACCTGTCCGCCTGGGCCGTGTCGCTCGAGGGGCTCGTGGCGCGCCCCGGGGTAGCGGCGCCGGCTCGAAGACCATGGCGGCCCTGCTCGTGTTCGTCCCGCTGGCGCTCGGCCTCTGGTGGCTGAGCTGCGCACGCCGCGGCGTGTCCGCTGGCGCGAGGTCCAGCATCAGGGGATTGCGGCGCAGATGGCGCCGGGCCTCGTCCTCCAGTACGACGACGGGACGACCGAGTGGGCGTCGCGCGGGTATGCGATCTATCGCAGCGACTCCGGGGGGACTTCCGTCGCGTCGCGCGCGTCGGCCGCCCTTCGGCGAGCCCTGGGGCGGATACCTCCGCAGCCTGCGGCGCGTCTTCGGGTACCAGGAGCTCCTCGAGCTGTGGCCGCTGGACGAACAGACGCTGCTCGTGTTCGCCGGGGGCTGGGTCCACGTCCTGGACCTGCGTACCGGGGGCGCGCGGCGCACGCTGAGGCTGCGCTGGTACGGACGTGGCAGGGGCCGTGGCCTGATGGCCTTCGGCCTTGACCGCGCCGCCGACGGCACCCTCTACTTCGCCGAGTACGTCACGGAGCCCGGTGACCGCTCGACCGGCCTGTGGCGGAGCCGTGACGCGGGTGAGCGGTGGGAGCTGGCGTTCGAGTTCGAGCCCGGGCGGGTGCGCCACATCCACGCGGTGCACTGCGACGGCGACGGTCGCTGTGGATCGGCACCGGCGACCGCGACGAGCACTGCTTCGTGGCCGTTCGTCGACGGCGGAAGCACGTTCGAGTGGGTCGGGCACGGCGCCCAGATCCACCGCACCTCGCGTTCGTCGGATTCGAAGATGTCGTCCTGTGGTCGACCGACGCAGACTTCGAGCAGAACCACGTGGTGCGCTGGGATCGGGCGACAGGCGCGGTGACCGTCGACGGCGAGCTGCCAGACGTCACCTATTACGCCACCCCGGTCGACGGCGAGCGCGCCCTGCTGGGGCTCGCCCAGGGAGTCGCGCAGGTCTGGATCGCGCACCGCGAGGGAACGCCGTGCCGTGGCTCGACTGGCCGGTCGGCGGCTCGCCACCCCGCCGCGGCCCGTCTCCCGGCGTGCGGCTCGCGCGCGGGGACAGCCGCGCGGGGAGAGTGCACGTGAACCCGCTGCGGACGATCGGCCACGAGGCGGCGATCTTCCGGTTCGCGCGAGGGATGTGCCCAGGTGAGCGAGGTCGCAGAGCGCAAGCTGGAGAAGGCCGAGTGGGGCACGGGCTCGATAGCGCGTGACGCGGGGCTCAACCTGGGCGCGCGGCTGTTCGCGATGGCATGTTCGAGCGTCACCGCCCTGGTCGTCGCCGGCGCGCTCGCGCGCTCGGAGTACGGCGCCTACGCGATCGCGTTCGGTATCGGCACCGTGCTGGTGATGGGCTGGACCTGGGGCTCACCTCGTCCGTCGCGCGCTTCGTCCGCAGGGCCGGGCGGGCACGCGCCTCGTCGTGGCCGTCGCGCTGCTGCGCCTCGCGATCATCGCGGTCGCCGCGCTGCTGATCCTCGCGGTGTCCTTCGACGACAACGGCAGCCCGCTGGCTGACCTGATGCCGGCGCTCGCGCTGCTCGTGGTCGCACAGAGTCTCATCGCCTTCCAGTTCGGCGCGCTCCCGTCACTCCGCCGCATCCGGCTGCTCGTGCTGTGACGGTGCTGCAGCCGGCGGCCGAGTTGACGCTGGTGCTGATCGCCCGCGCGCGCAGCGAGGGAGCCGAGGCGATGCTGCTCGCGACGCGCTGGGCGGAGCTCGATTTCTCGTTGCTCGCCTGGTTGCTGCTGCCTCCTCCAGGCCGCGTCGCGGCAGCGGGCGTGCCGGTCGCTCCGCGCGCCGAGCAGGCGACGCTGCGCATGGTGCGCGACTACGGGCTGCGAATCTTCGCCGTCTCGCTGTTGATCGCCCCATCGGCCAGATCGACCAGTTCGTATCGGCCTGTTTCACCCGCTTTCCGAGTCGCGCCCTAGCGCTGGCGATCAAGCTTCAGGCCCTTATCGCCGCTCCGGCGATCACCGTTGCCGCGATCGTCGCACCGCGCATCGCCGGTGCGGGCGCCGATGCGCTCGGCCTGTATCGCCAATGGCTCGCGTTCCTCGTCGTGCTCGGCCTCGGTGCGGTGGCGATCGTGGCGGTGCTGTCGCCCGAGGCATTCGGGGCGGTCGGCGAGCAGTACCGCGACGATTGGTCCCTGCTCGTCGCGATGGGTCCCTTCTTCCTGCTGTCGGCGCTCGCGCCGCTGCCGTCGATCGCCCTCAACCAGACCGGGCATGCGGGCGAGCGTCTGCGCGTGGCCGCGATAACCCTCGCGATCAACCTCGTGCTCGATCTGACGCTCGTGCCGCCGTCGGCGCCTGGGGAGCGGTCGTGGGCACGACCGTCGCGTTGCCTACTACTTCGTGCGCCACCACCTGCTTCTGGAGCGCGCCCTGCGCAAGGGGTTTCAGCATCCATCGCCGCCCCTCGGTTCACGTCGTTGTCCGCGCGGCCCTCGTCGCGGCCGGCGCCGCTGCACTCGCGGCGGCGATCCGCGGCGCGATGGACGCCGCCGGCGATCCGAGCGACTCGTACGCTGCTCGTCGCAGGCGGCGTGCCTGCGCTGACTCGTCGCGTGGTGGTCGAGTCGATCGTGCGCCACCCGCTCAGGCCGTGACCCCCCGCAGCCTCGAGAGCCTCCCTGTCGAAGACTGGTGGCGGCGGCAGAGCACCACGAGTCGGTCGAGCCAGTCAGGAGCGCACGATCAGGTAGGTGTGGTCCCAGGCTGCGTCGTCGGGCCACCCCGGTTCTTCATCACCGCAGCCGCGATTGCGAGGACGATCACGACACCGATGATCGCGCCGATGATCCCTCCGAAGTCGAAGACGTCGGTGTCGCCAATGCCAAGCCCGACGGTGAAGATCAGGTAGCCGAGCGCGGCTCCAGCGAGGCCAATGAGCATCGAGACGCCCCACGACTTCGGGCCGCTCATGTGCCGGAACGGATCGCCCGGCATGAGCATGCGTCCAATCGCACCGGCAGGAATCCCACGATTGCGGCACGATCATCGACCTCTCCCTCGCTCGCTCTGGGCCAGTCGCCTGGAGGCTACGCCGGCATCTCGAAGCGCGGGCCGAACCAGCAACTCCTAGCGTCGGCGGGTGCGAGTTGGTTTGGCTCGCCCTGCGGTCGATCTCGACCGGCGAGGCACCGAGCACCGCCGACTTCGACCTCCCACTGCCTAGCCCCGCTCGACACGGTGGCTGAACCGTTGCCGACGCTCAGCCGTATGACCTTCGCTCATCACTCGTTCGCGGCCGCCAAGTCCGGTGCAGCGATCCGCGCCTCAAACGAAAGCCACGCCAAAGACCGGCACCAGGTTCTCGTTCAGCCTCTCCGAGCCGAGCTCGGTCAGGTTCACAATCGAGCGCAAGATCAGCGGCCGCAAGCTGCGCGGGCGATGCGTCAAGCCCAGCCGATCCCCCCACGGAAAGAGGTGCACCCGCTGGGAGGCCGTCAGAGGCTCCTTCTCGTTCGCCGGCGCGGCGGGCAAGAACACCTTCATCTTCCGCGGACTGGTCGGCGGCAAGTCGCTCCACCCCGGCCACTACCGGGTCAACAGCAAAGCAACCGACAACGCCCACAATGTGTCGCCGCTCAGGCACCAGGCCTTCAGGATCGTCCCGTAGGCCGCGCTTCCCCCTGTCTAGGCTCATCCGCGTTCGCCGGGCGCGTAGCTCAGCGGGAGAGCGCTCGCCTCACACGCGGTCGCTTGTGTTCCCTGGGGAACCGTGTGGGAAATCGAAAGCACGCATCAGTTCCCCATGGCCGCTTAGAGGCAGCGGCGCGAGGCCGCCTGGACGAGCGCAGCCCTCAAGATTAGGCCCACCGGTCCAGGGCCGCACTAGGGCGATGTGCAAACGCCCCGAGCGGGGCAGTGAAGCGCCCGTCGGTGCTCAGGTAGGTACTGCGACGCCGTTGATCGAGCATCGGGCGTCGTCTGCGTTGACGGTGAGGAACATGTGGAGGTCGACCGTCTTGGTCGGAGCCGAGTAGACACCCTGCACGGCCACGCGCGTGTAGCCGGCTGTCGCGGAGGGCCCGCCCGTCTGCAACGTGGTCCCGGCGGCCAAATCGATCTGAAGATTGCCGCTGAATTCGGCCGCGCCTGAATTGGTCGGGTCGGGGCCGCTGTCGACAGTGATGGTTTCGTGCAGCGTCGCCGCTTCGGCCGAACGCGCGGCAAAGTTCGCAGTGATCGTGCCGCCGCTGTCATCGCAGCTCGCGCTGAATGACAGGCCGTCGATCTCGAGGACAGTCTGGGGATTCGGCGTTGCGCTCGCGGCCTGCGAGTAGCGAACGGCGACAGCTCCTGGTCCCCGAGGACCAGCTTCGCCTCGAGGGCCGGCCTACCCGTGCGCCCGGGCGCACCGTCGGCGGCCCTGCGCGCCAGCTGCTCGCCAATCCAGGGAGAGAGGGCGTGTTTTCTGACGGCACCGGCGGCGATCTTCGAGGCGTCCACGGAGCGATCTCGCAACTGCTGGGTGTCGACGCTTCTGGGGGCGAGCTTGCTGTGTGTGACGGCGTCTGCGCGCAGCTGCTGCGCACCGACGCTGTTTCGGGGCAGGGAGACGGCGGCGTAGGAGGCTCCGCCGAGCGCCACGAAGAGCGCGACCACGGAGATCGTGTTCGCGAAGCTGAGCCGACCGCGGACGGTCGCTGCAATCCGCTTCGGACGGGTGCTGCCAGTGGGTGAGCGCATCTGGTCCTTTGTGACTAGGGAGCGAGCCTCTTCCTCTGCTCGACGCCTCAGATGTCTCACTCAAGGGCGTGCACACTTTGGTGCGCCCGCGAACCCTTACAGCCAGCCAAGCCAACGGACCGGTTCGGGCGGGTTCTCGGCCCTCCCCACGGCCACGCACCGCGCGATGATCCCGTCAATGTGTGCGCGCGTTCGGCTTGTCGATCTCCAGCCGCGCGGGAGTGGCCCGGCGACCGCATTAACCGGGCGCGCGTTGGCCGCGCTCGACCAGCTGCCGCCGAGGCTCGATACCACGCTCGTGTTCCCCGCACCGAAGGGGGGCCACATCGGCCTCGACGCCTGGCGCACCCGGGGTGGCGAGATTGCTCTCGACGCCGCTGGCATCGCCAAGCCGCGTGAGCGAGTCGGAGCCCTGTCTTACCGGTGGGCTACTCCGGCAGCCCTACGGCTTCGAGGGCCTCGTCCACGTTCGCGTACATCTGCATCCTGATCGCCTGTCCGTCCTGGAACGTCCACACCTGAGCGAAGCGCATGTCGACGGGAATTCCCGTGGCCTTCGAACGCCCCCGCTGGTTGACGATGACGACGACGCACTCCCCGGCGTCGATGTAATCCTCGGCCTCGAGCTGCCAGCCATCCACGCATCCGCCCACTCGGCGTTGAACTGGTTCGCGCCCTCGTCGCCGAGGTAGATCTGCTGGTCAGGCCAGCCGAGGTTGGACACATCCCAGACGAAATCGGCATGGGCGCGGATCTCACCGGTGGCCCTCCAGTGCTCGTAGCCGCGCCTCATGATCTCCACGTTCTCCTGCGACATCGCCTACTCCGACAGGCCCGCGGCTTCGAGGGCCTCGGCTCGGTCGAAGTACTCCTCGCCGCGCACAATCTTGCCGTCTCGGATGGTGAAGATGATCGCCAGGTACCAGTCGGCAGGGGACGCCACTCTCCCGGCCCCGTCCGGTATAGCGACACCACGTAAAGACGCGGTCGTCGCCAACGTCGATGTATTCCTCGACATCCGCGTGCAGCCCATCAAAGCTCTCCAACCACTGCTCCAGGTAGCGCTTGTACGCCTGCAGCCCCCGATGGGTTGCAGCGTCGGGGTCTTCCGCCGACGTGCGCCATTCGACCTCTGGATCAAAGAACTCGACGTAGTACCTGTCGAGATCACGGGCGTTGAGTGCTTCGAGCCGGCGCACGACCTCCACGTTCTCCTGCGACATCGCCTACTCCGACAGCCCGGCGGCCCGGAATGCTTCGTCTCGCTCGGCGTACATCTCTATTCGGGCCATGAGTCCGTCGCGAACGTCCAGACCTGGGCAAAGCGCATCTCCACTTCGGGGCCGCCGCGCTGCGCGCTCCCGTGTTGGTGGATGACTGTGACCACCTGATCCCCCGCGTCAACGACCTCCAAGACCTCGAGCGACCAGTTCTCGAAGCTGCGGGCCATTCCGCGAGCCACTCGTTGGTCTCATCGACCCCGACCCAGGTCCCTAACTCCACTCCGCCTCGAAACGTCGTCGTGTCCCAGACAAAGTCGGGATGGGCGGGTTCGCGCAAGACCTCCCGGTCCTCTCGACATGCTCCAAGCCACGCCGCAGCAGCTCGATGTCTCCTGCCACATCGCCCGCCCCAGTATCCCCCGCTGGCGAACGGGGGGCAACCCCGGCACGGCGTGCACGCTCGACCGCTGAGGGCACGGAGTCGGGGGTCGGGCGGAAGCACAGCCTCGGAAAAGGTGAGGCCGTGAAGGGCGGCCCTCGCGGAACACGGGCCGGCGCCCCGACCCGAACGCGCTGGCACGCGACCGGGACGCGGACACCTGGACGACGCTCCCGGCTGAGGGCCGAAAGGGTCCGCCGCCGGAATGGCCGCTGGGAGCCCAGACGGAGCGCGAGGAGATCCTCTGGACGCGCGAGTGGACACGGCCGCAAGCGGCGGAGTGGCAGCGCCTCGGCCAGGAGGTCCCGGTCGCGCTGTATGTCAGGACCCTGGGCGAGGCCGAGCAGCACGGCTCCAGCGTCGCGGTGCGGCAGCTCGCCAAGCAGCTTCAACCGCCGGCCCCGGTGTTCGGGTTGGCCCGGATCATGGGCACCAGCGTCCGAATGATCGAGCACCACTTCGGCGCCCTGATGGAGGGCGCCGGGGCGGACATAGCCGACCGGCTCGACGCGCTCGACGCGCTCGCGACAGGCCGAGCAGGACGCGGACCAGCGTTGAGCGAGGATCGAGGGCGCGGGGCGAACCTATACGCAGCCGACGTTTGGGCCACTATTGGGCCACACGGTGAGCCCCTGGCCACCTCCGCGCGATGGGCAAATGGCGCAATTGCAGGGAAAACAACTAGCGCGAGCGACGAGATCGAATCGCGACCTCCGCCGCTACAGGCCGGCGCTCTAACCAACTGAGCTACGCCCGCTAGGGACGGTCGAGGATAGCGGCGGGGTTTGCCGCGGAGCTCGCGAACGCCGAGCGCGCCAGGTCCAGGTCGGAGTGGTTCTCCACGAAGTCGAGCCGACCGTCGCGCCAGTGGCCGACGCCCGCGTAGCGGAACGGCACCGGGGTCCCGCCGGCGGCGCCGCGTGACGAGCTGGAGCACCAGGCTAATGGTCCACTCGCCCCGCTGCTCCACGTCCTCCATCTCGATGGCGGCGTCGGGAAACGCCTGGAGCCACTCGGCGAAGAAGCGCCGCATGCCGGCGTGACCCTCGAAGGCACCCATGTCCGGATGCCGAATGGGCTCATGTCCCAGACCGCGTCCTCATGGAAGAGGGTTAGGAGGTCGTCGAAGCTGCGCTCGTTCCAGAGCTCGAACCCCCGCCGCGCCAGATCGGCGTTGGTGTCCGTGGACACCTGATGAAAAGCTGCGAGAGCGGGGCTTGCGCGCCCGCACGATCGCGGAGCTCGCGTGCTCGTGCACGCGGTGGGTCTCGTCGATCTCCACGTCCGTGAAGCCCGGCGTCGGTGAGCACGCGCTCGAACTCCTCCGCGCGTGAGCGCCCCGGCGATGCAGCCGGTCCACTGCTCCATGTCCGAGCGCGTTGCCGCGTCCATGCCGGGATCGGCGATCACGTCCGAGACCGCGAAGCGGCCGCCGGGGCGCAGGACGCGCGCGGCCTCGCGGAGGACCTTCGCCTTGTCCGCCGACAGGTTGATCACGCAGTTCGAGATCACCACGTCCACGGACGCGTCCTCGAGCGGGATCTCCTCGATGAAGCCCTTGCGGAACTCGACGTTGGTCACGCCGGCCTCGACCGCGTTGCGCACGGCCAGCTCGAGCATCTCGTCGGTCATGTCGAGGCCGATCGCCATCCCGTCGGGGGCGACCCGCCGCGCGGAGATCAGCACGTCCGTGCCCGCGCCGGAGCCGAGGTCGAGCACCCGTCTCGCCGGGATGCAGGTCGGCCACGGCCGTGGGAACGCCACAGCCGAGCGAAGCGTCCACCGCGGCCGCCGGCGCGCCGGCGGCGGCAGCCGAGTCGTAGAGCGTTCCGCCGAACACCTCGGTCCCGTTCGCGTCGGTCAGCGCCATGTCCTGGCCGCATCCCGCGAAGGCCTCCGCCCCGCAGCACCCGGACGCGCTGCCGCTGAGTCACCGCGGCTGCTGCGGCGGCGTAGCGGTCTCGAACGCGCTCGCGGATGTCTGTGTCGGTCAGCTCAGCCATTGCGAAAGCTCCTCCAATGCGTCGGGATTCACGTAGTAGTAGGCCCAGAGGCCCTGCCGCTCGGAGGCGACGAGGCCCGCCTGGCGCAGCACCTTGAGGTGGTGCGAGACGGTGGGCTGGGACAGGTCGAACAGCGGCACGAGCTCGCATACGCACACCTTGCCGGCGTGCTTCCGCAGCACGTCGACGAGCTGAACCCGCACGGGATCGCCGAGGGCCTTGGCGATCGCCGCCATGCGCTCGGCCTGCTGGCGCTCCACGTCGGGATAGACGACCGGCTCGCAGCACGGCTCGCCGGCCGGGCGCTTCTGCTTGGGCGCCAGTTCCAGATCGACGGGCATCTATATACATATATCGATTGAAGTGATGAATGTCAATGGATAGCGCTGCCGATTCGTATGAGCGTGACCCTGACCCGCCGCGCCGCCGCCGAGGGCCTCGCCGCCTTCGCGCTCGTGTTCGCCGGCTGCGGGGCGATCGTCACGGACGAGCGCTACGACGGCGCGCTCGGCGCGGTGGGCGTCGCGCTCGTCTTCGGGCTGATCATCATGGTCATGGTCTACGCGACCGGTCACCTGTCGGGCGCGCACATCAACCCGGCCGTGACGGTCGCGTTCACGCTCACACGACACTTCCCGGTGCGGGAGGCCGTCGTATACATCGCGGCGCCCAACTCGCGGGGGCCACCGCCGGCGCGCTGCTGCTGCTCGCGGTCGTGGCCGGACCAGCCCGCCGACCTCGGGGCGACCGTCCCCACCGTGGCGATCGGAAGCGCGCTCGTCTACGAGGTGGTTCTGACCGCGTTCCTGATGTTCGTGATCATGGCCGTGGCGACCGACACGAGAGCCGTCGGCGCTGCCGCGGCCATCGCGATCGGCGGCACGGTCGGGCTCGACGCCCTGTTCGGCGGACCGGTCACCGGGGCGAGCATGAACCCGGCGCGGTCCTTCGGCCCGGCGCTGGCGGCGGGCGAGTGGACGGACTTCTGGCTGTACGTCGTCGGGCCGCTCGCCGGGGCGGCGCGTCGGTGCGCTCGGATATCAGCTCGTGCGGGGCGAGACATGACACGGATACGCTCTCCAGCGGTGACCGCCACCGAGGTCCACCTCCACGATCCCCAGACCCTCTACCGGCACTGGGAGGACGAGCAGTGGAGCCCGTTCGCGGTCGACCTCTCGGCCGACCGGGCGCAGTGGAGCGAGATGGGAGGCGAGGACCGCTCGCTCGTCTTCTGGGCGCTGTCGTCGCTGATGGTCGCCGAGGAGCGGATCACCACGAAGTTCTCCGGGCTGGTCGGGGCCTACGGCACCGAGGAGGAGGCCACCTTCCTCGCCACCCAGCAGGTGGACGAGGCGAGGCACATGCAGTTCTACGCCCGCTTCCAGGACGAGGTGGTGGCCGATCGAGGCCGCGATCGCGGAGCACGTGGCCCGGGCGCGCGAGCTGCTGTCGCCCGCCTTCGGGACGATCTTCGACGAGGCCCTCGTGCAGGCGCACGAGCGGCTCGTCGGCCAGTCCGGGCGATGCCGCGCGCGAAGGTGGACTTCGTCACGACCTACCACATGGTCATCGAGGGGACGCTCGGCCTGACCGCCTTCAACTTCATCACGCGCTACCTCGAGCGCGAGTCGCTCCTGCCGGGCTTCGTGGAGGGCTACTCGAAGATCCACCACGACGAGCAGCGCCACATCGGCTACGGCACCTGGTTCCTGCGCGAGGCCGTGCGCGAGGAGCCCGGCCTCGCCGAGAACGTGCGCGGCACGCTCCGGTCGCTGCTGCCCGCCGTCGCGGAGGCGCTGACTCCGCCGGACCGCGAGGGAACCGACTGGGACGCCCTCGGGGCCAGCTCGGACGAGATCCGGGAGTTCGCGGTCAACGGCCTGTCGCGCCGCCTGAACATCGTCGGCGTGCCGCTCGACTCCCTCTGACGGCAGCCCGGCGTGGCGCACGTCCTCTTCGTCTGCCTCCACAACGCCGGCCGCTCGCAGATGAGCGAGGCGCTGTTCGAGCGGGCGGCCGGAGGGACGGCACAGCGCGGCGTCCGCCGGGACCACGCCGGCCGAGCGTGTGCATCCGGAGGTGGCGGAGGCGATGCGGGAGCTCGGGATCGAGCTTGCCGGGCGCGTGCCGCGACGGCTCACCGATGAGCTCGCCCAGGCGGCGGACGTGGTGGTGACGATGGGCTGCGGGGACGAGTGCCCCTACATCCCCGGGAAGCGCTACCTGGACTGGGACCTGCGGGACCCGAAGGGCCTGCCGCCCGACGAGGTGCGCGCCATCCGGGACGAGATCGGCCGCCGGGTCCGGGACCTGGTGGCCGAGCTCGACGGCCATCCCGGCGACGGCATGTGAGATCTCTACCCGTCGACCGGGCTCGCAATCGCCCTCAGCGTGGTCAGCACGGCGAGCACGGCCATGATCACCGCGCTCCCGACGCACCACTGGCAGATCGCGTCGATCTCGAACAGCTCGAGGTAGGTGAGGTAGAGGCTGAAGCAGAGGCCCACCACCGCCAGCCAGCTCGCCGCGAGCCGCGGGAGCTCGCCGGGCAGGAGCGTCGCAGCGAGGATCGCGGCGTAGCCGATCAGGCCCATGAGGGCCACCGGGACCCCCGCGAGCTTCGCGTAGCTCGAGCTCTGCACGCGCTCGCACCCGCCCGACGCGGCGCAGATCGGCTCGATGCCCGCGTAGTGGACGTAGGTGAGGTAGGCGGCGACCGCGAGGCCGAGCCCGGCGGCGACGGCGGCGGCGAGCCGCAGCCGGTCGTCGCTCACTTCGCCAGGGCTTCGTCGAGGGCGGCCGTGAACTCGGCCGGCTCGAAGCTCGAGACCGCGATGCCCTGGACGTTCGACCCCTTGCGAAGCAGGAACGAGGGCGTGCTGTTGATGCCGGCGCGCTGGGCCTCGGCGGCCGACTGGCGCAGCAGCGGGATCGACTCCGGGGACTTCGAGGCGGCCACGACCGCGTTGCCGGGCACGCCGGAGCCGCGGGCGATGCTCCGCAGGAAGTCGTCGGTCACGTAGCCGCTGTTCTCCTGGCCCTGGTTGAGGTAGAAGAGGTCGACGAACTGCCAGATCCGGTTGCGCTGCGCCGCCGCGGCGGCGCCGCCCGCGGCCGTGCTCGAGTCGGGGCCGATGATCGAGATCGGCCGCAGCTCGATGTTGATCTTGCCGGGGCGGACGTACTTGTCGATCACGCGTGGGCAGCGAGTCGCGCGTGTACTCGGCGCAGAAGGGGCACTGGAGGTCGACGAACTCGATCATCGTGGCGGGCGCGTCCGGGTCGCCCAGGCGTGGCGCCGTCCTGCGGGATGCCGCGGAAGCGCTGCGCCACGTCGCGGACCCCGGCGATCGACTCGCCGCCGCCGAGGCCGGACTCGTCGTCGCCGCCGCTCTGGCTGACGGCGATGAGGATGCCCACGACGGCGAGCGCCGCGACCGCCGAGGCCACCAGGAGGATCACCCGGCGCTTGCGGCGATCGGCCGCGCGCGGCGGAGGCCTCGCGGGCCTCGCGCTCCTCGCGCAGGCGGCGCTTCTGCTCGGTTCTGCTGGCCATGGTCCTCCCCTCTGTATAGCTGGCCGCGCGGTCAGGTACGGTCCCGCGCGATGCAACTGGCCGGCAGCAACGTCCTCCTCACGGGCGCCAGCGGCGGGATCGGACAGGCGATCGCCAGGGCGCTCGCCGAGCGCGGCGCGCGCGTGGTCCTGAGCGGCCGGCGCACCGACGCGCTCGAGGAGCTGCGCGCGGAGCTCGGCGGCGACGCCACGGTGGTGGGCGCCGACCTCGCCGACCGGGACGCCCTGCCGGCGCTGCTGGAGCGGTCCGGGCCGCTCGACGCGCTCGTGGCGAACGCGGCGCTTCCGGCGAGCGGCACCGTGTCCAGCTTCAGCCAGGAGGAGATCGACCGGGCGCTCGACGTGAACCTGCGCGCGCCGATCCTGCTCGCGCACGCGCTCGCGCCCGGGATGGCCGAGCGCGGACGCGGCCACCTCGTGTTCGTCTCGTCGCTCTCCGGCAAGATCTCGAGCGGCGGCTCGGCGATCTACTCGGCCACCAAGTTCGGCCTGCGCGCCTTCGCGGCGGGGCTGCGCGAGGACCTGCTCGGCAGCGGGGTCGGGGTCACGACCGTCTACCCGGGCTTCATCTCCGACGCCGGCATGTTCGCCGAGGCGGAGGTGAAGCTCCCGCCGGGCGTGGGCACGCGCCCGCCCGAGGCGGTGGCGGACGCGGTGGTTCGCGGCATCGAGGAGAACAAGAGCGAGCTCGACGTGGCCCCGCTCGGCATGCGCGTGGGCGCGCGAGTCTGGGGGCTCTCGCCCACCGGCGGTCGGCGCGCTTCAGCGCCGGCTCGGCTCGCTCAAGGTCGCCGACGCGCTCGCCGGCCGGCCAGCGCGACAAGCGCTAGCGAGCCGAGCCCTCGCGGGCGCGCAGGATCGGCCGGCGCGCGCTCGCGTCCGGCTCGAGCTTGTCGTGCTCCAGGTCGAGCGCCACGCGCACGATCCGGGACTGCTCGCGCTTGTGCGCCGCCGAGTAGCCCTCGCCCGGGGCGGCGCGGAGCTGGCGGCCGACGTAGTCGTAGTCGAGCCGCTCGGGGAGGATGCCGGCCATCCGGCGGCGCATGAAGGCGCGGGCGCCCATGTTGCGCGGCTCCTCCTGCACCCACACCACGCGCTCGAGGGCGGGGTAGCTCTCCATCAGCTCGCCGAGCTCGACCTCCGGGAAGGGGTAGAGCTGCTCCACGCGCGCCACGGCGATGTGGGTCGCCGCCTCGCGCTCCTCGTGCCCGGCGATGTCGTAGTAGACCTTGCCCGAGCAGAGCACGAGCTTCGTGACCTGGCCGCGGTCGGCGCCGGCCGTGAAGCGCGGATCGTCGATCACGCGCTCGAAGCCGCCGTCGGCGAGCTCGGCCACCGTGGACGTGGCCTCGGGCAGCCGCAGCAGGCTCTTGGGCGTCATCACGATCAGCGGGCGCGGCTTCGACACGAGCGCCTGGCGGCGCAGCAGGTGGAAGTACTGGGCCGGCGTGGTGCAGTTGGCCACCCGGATGTTGCCCTCGGCGGCGCCCTGGAGGAAGCGCTCGAGCCGGGCGCTCGAGTGCTCGGGGCCCGAGCCCTCGTAGCCGTGCGGGAGCAGCAGCGTCAGCCGGGAGGTCTGGCCCCACTTGGCGAGCCCGGACACGAGGAACTGGTCCACGATCACCTGGGCGGAGTTCACGAAGTCGCCGAACTGGGCCTCCCAGAGGACGAGCGCGTCCGGCGCCTGCACGCTGTAGCCGTACTCGAAGCCCACGCAGGCCTGCTCCGACAGCGGGCTGTTGTGGAGCTCGAACGGAGCCACGGCATCGCGCAGCTCCTGGAGCGAGCACCAGCGCGCGCCCGTGCGCGGGTCGTGGAGCACCGCGTGGCGCTGGCTGAAGGTGCCGCGCTCGGTGTCCTGGCCCGTGAGCCGCACCGGCACGCCGAGCGCCAGCAGCGAGGCGAAGGCCAGCGCCTCGGCATGGGCCCAGTCGATCCCGTGGCCCTCCTCGAAGCTCGTGCGGCGCTTCTCGATGAAGGAGCGCAGCTTGCGATGGACCTCGAAGTCGTCGGGCACGCGCAGCAGCTGCTCGTTGAGCGCGCGCAGCGTCTCCTCGGGCAGCGTCGTGCGCGGCTCGCGGCTCATCGTCCGGTCGAGCTCGTGCTCGCCGGTCTCGGGCGGCGCCCCGATCGAGCGCTTGAGCTCCTCGTGGGCGTCCGCCACCGACTGGTACGCCGCCGTCGCGATCGACTCCGCGTCCTCGGCGCTGACGGTGCCCTCCGCCTGCAGCTTCTCCGCGTAGAGGCTGCGCACGGGCGGATGGCTCTTGATCAGCTCGTACATGAGCGGCTGCGTGTAGGCCGGCTCGTCGGTCTCGTTGTGGCCGAAGCGGCGGTACCCGATCAGGTCCACCACGGCGTCGCGGCCGAAGCGCTCGCGGTAGGCGAGCGCCAGCCGGATCGCCGCGATCGAGGCCTCCACGTCGTCGGCGTTCACGTGGATGATCGGCACGTCGAAGCCCTTCGCGAGGTCGGACGCGTAGCGCGTGGAGCGGCTCTCGTCCGGGTCGGTGGTGAAGCCCGAGCTGGTTGTTGGCGATCACGTGCAGCGTGCCGCCGGTGGAGTAGCCCGGCAGCGACTGCAGGTTGAGCGTCTCGGCCACGATGCCCTGGCCCGGGGAAGGCCGCGTCGCCGTGGATCAGCACGGCGAGCACCGCGTTCGGGTCGTGGGTCAGCTCGCGCGCCTTGCGCGAGGTCTGGTCGGCGCGCGTGCGGCCCTCGATCACCGGGTTCACGTACTCGAGGTGGCTCGGGTTCGGCGAGAGCGTGACCGTCACGCCCTTGTCGGCCAGCGTCCGGTAGGTGCCCGACGGCGCCGTAGTGGTACTTCACGTCGCCGGTGCCGCCCGCCGGCGCGGCGGTCTCCACGCCGAGCGTCTGCTCGCCCTCGAACTCGGCCAGGATCGACTCGTACGGACGGCCGATCGTGTGCGCCAGCACGTTGAGCCGGCCGCGGTGGGCCATGCCCGAACACCACCTCGCGCGCGCCGGCGCCGGCGGCCAGCTCGATCGCCTCGTCGAGCATCGGCACGAGGGCGTCGAGGCCCTCGATCGAGAACTGCTTCTTCCCGAGGAAGGCCTTGTGGAGGTAGCTCTCGAGCGCCTCGACGCTCGACAGCCGCTCGAGCAGCCGGCGCTTCTCCTCCGGCTCGAGCGGCTGCCGGTAGGTGCCGGACTCGATCGCCTGGCGGAGCCAGACGCGCTGCTCGTGGTCGGAGATGTGCTCGACCTCGTAGGCGATCGTGCTCGGCGTAGGTCTCGAGCAGGTTCGGCAGCGCCTCGGCGAAGGTCTCGCCCGGCACCGCCACGCGCAGCACCGACGCCGGGATGCGCTCCATCAGCTCGGGGGTGAGAGCCCACGGTCTGCGGGTCGAGCGCCGGGTCGCCGACCGGCTCGGAGCCGAGCGGGTCGAGGCGGGCGGCCAGGTGGCCGTGCATCCGGTGGGCCTTGACCAGCGAGGTGGCGGCCTGGACGGCCTGGAGCAGCGCGGCGTCCGCCACGGGCGCGGCGGCCGGCGTGGCCGCGGCGGGCACCGGGTCGTGGGCCGTGACCGGCGCGGCCGGGGCGGTCCCCTCCACGCGCGCCTCGAGCCCGAGCGCGTGGAAGACTTCGTCGTAGAAGCCGTCCTCGCCCTGGAGCAGCTGGTCGATGCGCCGCAGGAAGGAGCCGGACTCGGCGCCCTGGATCACGCGATGGTCGTAGGTGCTCGTCATCGTCGTGACCTTCTGGACCCCGAGCTCGCGCAGCCGCTCCGGGTCGGCGGCCGTGAGCCCCGGCGGGTAGCCGATGGCGCCGGTGGCGATGATCGTGCCCTGGCCCGGCATCAGCCGCGGCACCGAGGCGACGGTGCCGAGGCCGCCGGGGTTCGTGAGCGACACGTTCGCGCCCTGGTAGGCGTCCGGCGGAAGCTTGTTGTCGCGCGCGCCGGCCACGAGCTCGTCGTAGCGCGCGGCGAAGGTCGCGAAGTCGAGCTCGGAGGCGCCGTGGATCACGGGCACCACCAGCGAGCGGGTGCCGTCCTTGCGCTCCACGTCCACGGCCAGGCCGAGGCTGAGCGCCCCCGGCACGACCCGCTGCGGCTTGCCGTCCTGCTCGGCGTAGGAGTGGCCCATCACCGGCCAGTCGGCGGCGGCCTTCACGATCGCCCAGGCGATCAGGTGCGTGAACGACAGCTTCTTGCCGCTCGCCTTCAGCTCCTTGCGGCGTGCGTCGAGCACGTCCACCGGGAGCGTGCGGAAGCTGGTGGCGGTGGGGATCGAGCGGCTCTCGTCCATGAAGCGCGCGAGCGTGGCCGCCGGGCCGCGGATCGGCACGGCGGTGGCGCCCTCGGGCGGCGGCGCGGCGGCGGCGGGGGCGCCGTTGCCCTGCACGGCGGCGAGCACGTCCTCCTTGGTCACGCGCCCGCGCGGGCCGCTGCCCGCACGCTCGTCACGTCGATGCCGTGGGCGCTCGCCATCCGGGCGGCCACCGGGGTCGCCACGCCGGGCGGGAGCGGGCGGCGCGCGGCCGGGGCGGCGGCCTTGGGCTCGGCGGCCGGCGCCACGGGGCCGTTGCCCGGCCGGCGCGGCGCCGGCGCCCGCCGCTGATGCGGCAGAGAGTGCGTGCCCACGGCCACGGTCTCGTCCGCCTGTACGAGGATCTCGCTGAGCGTGCCCGGCCACGGGCGAGGGCACCTCGGCGTCGACCTTGTCGGTCGAGATCTCGACGAGGATGTCGTCCACGGCCACGGTGTCGCCCACCTGCTTGCGCCACTCGAGCACCGTGCCCTCGGCCACGGAGTCGCCCATCTCCGGGAACGCGACGTCCACGAGCTCGCTCTCGTCCGGCCTGCGACGGCGCCGTTGCCGCCGGCCGCGGCAGGCTCGCCGCCGACCTCGATCTCCCCGAGCGGGGCGCCCACCTGGACCGTCTGGTCGGGCTCGACCAGGATCTTCACGAGCGTGCCGGTGGCGGGGGAGGGCACCTCGGCGTCGACCTTGTCGGTGGACACCTCCACGAGCGGCTCGTCGGCGGTCACGGCGTCGCCCACCTGCTTGAGCCATTCGAGCACCGTTCCCTCGGTGACCGACTCACCCATGGCGGGCATCGTGATCTGAACGGTCGTCGTCTGTGTGGCCATCCCAGCTCTCCAACTCTACCCTCGGCGGGTTTCGGCGTTTCGGGCAGGATTGGGCGACCGTGACCGGCCGGAGGCTGAAGCACTGGGGCTGGGGCTTCGAGGACCAGCAGCCCCCCCACGAGCAGGTGGAGGAGGCCGCCCGCGGGGCGCGCGAGCACCTCGGCTTCGGGCCCGCCGAGACGGAGCGCCCGGTGCCCCTCGATGCAGGTGGAGCTGCCGGCGCCGCGACTCGACCCGCCGGCGCTCGCTCGAGGCGATCTGCCGGCAGGACCCCTACGAGCGCGCGTCGCACTCCTACGGCAAGTCCTACCGCGACGTGGTGCGCGCCTTCCGCGGCCGCTTCGACCACCCGCCGGACGTGGTGGCGCACCCGCGCGACGAGGCCGAGCTCGAGGCCGTGCTCGCCTGGTGCGCGGACGCCGGAGCGGCGGCGATCCCGTTCGGCGGCGGCACGAGCGTGGTGGGCGGGGTCGAGCCGGTGCTCCCCGAGGGCTACGCCGGCGCGGTCAGCGTGGACCTGAAGGCGCTCGACCGCGTGCTCGAGGTGGACACGGCCTCGTCGGCCGCCCGGATCCAGGGCGGCGCCACCGGCCCGGGCCTCGAGGACCAGCTGCGCGAGCACGGGCTCACGCTCCGCCACTTCCCGCAGTCGTTCGAGTACTCGACGCTCGGCGGCTGGGTGGCCACGCGGGCGGGCGGGCACTTCGCCACGCTCGCCACGCACATCGACGACCTCGTGGAGTCGGTGCGCGCCATCACCCCGGCGGGCGCCTGGGAGAGCCGCCGCCTGCCCGGCGTCGGGCGCCGGGCCGAGCCCCGACCGGCTGATGATCGGCTCGGAGGGCGTGCTCGGGCGTGATCACCGAGGCCTGGGTCCGGGTGCGGCCGCGGCCGCGCTTCAAGGCCTCGGCCGGCGTGCTCTTCGACAGCTTCGAGGCCGGGGCGCTCGCCGTGCGGGCGCTCGCCCAGTCCGGCCTCCATCCCTCGAACTGCCGCCTGCTCGACCCCGACGAGGGCGCGCTCACCGGCGCCGCCCCGGCGGGCCGGGCGCTGCTGGTGCTCGGCTTCGAGTCGGCCGACCATCCGCTCGAGGCCTGGCTCGGGCGCGCGCCTCGAGCTCTGCGGCGACCACGGCGGCGAGGTGCACGGCGAGCCGGCGCACGGCGAGCGCGGCGAGTCCGAGGGCGCCTGGCGCGACGCCTTCATCCAGGCGCCCTACCTGCGCGACACGCTCGTGGCGGCGGGCATCCTCGCCGAGACCTTCGAGACCGCGATCACCTGGGACCGCTTCGACGGCTTCGTGGCGGAGGTCGCGCGAGGCCGCGCGGACGGCGCTCGGCGACGGCGTGCTCACCTGCCGGCTCACGCACGCCTACCCCGACGGAGCCGCGCCCTACTTCACGGTGCTGGCGCCCGCGCGGCGCGGCTCGGAGCTGGAGCAGTGGGCGGAGGTGAAGGCCGCCGCCTCGGAGGCGATCCTGAACGCCGGCGGGCACGGTCACGCACCACCACGCGGTCGGGCGCGACCACCGGCCCTGGTACGACCGCCAGCGCCCGGAGCCGTTCGCGGCGGCGCTGCGGGCGGCCAAGGCGGCCGTGGACCCCGCCGGGATCCTCAATCCCGGGGTGCTGCTGGACCCGGCGCGCTGAGCATCGCCTCGGCCACGAGCTCGGGCCGGACGCGATAGCGGCCGCGGGCCAGCTCCCAGCGCGAGCTCGCGCAGCCGGCGCGGCTGACGGCGCGGCGCCGGGGCGGGCGCGCTCGTCCAGGCGGGCCGGGCGGAGCTGAGACGGGGCGGGCATCGCTCACTGAGATGATGCCCCACCGATGGCGACCCGCGCGCCGGCATGACCGAGCCGAGACGACGGCGCGAGCTCGCTCGCGCGGATCGCGTGCTGCCCGGGCTCTGGCGCCTGCGCCTGCCGCTCCCCTGGCCGGGGGTGCCGCACGTGAACGCGTTCGCGATCGCCGCCGGGAGCGGCGTGGTGCTGGTGGACACCGGGCTCTACGAGCCGGGCGGCCATGCGCCAGCTCGAGCTCGCGCTCGACCAGGCCGGCCTGCGCCTCGAGCACGTGCGGCTGCTCGTCTGCACCCACGCGCACTCGGACCACTACGGCCTGGCGGCCCCGATCATCGAGGCGTCGGGCTGCGAGCTCTGGATGCACCCGAACCACCGGCACATGACGCGCGCGGCGGCCGACCCGAAGCGGGCCTTCGAGCGGCGGCTCGAGGTGGCCCGCCAGAGCGGCGTCCCGCTCGACGCGCTCGAGCGCTACCGGGCCGAGCGCGAGGGGCCAGGGCTACGGCATCGCGGAGATCGTGATGCCCGACCGCGAGCTCGTGCCCGGGCGTGACCGTGGACACCGACCTCGGGCGCTTCGACGTCTACGAGACGCCCGGCCACGCGCCGTCGCACGTGGTGCTCCACCAGCCCGACCGCGGCCTGCTGCTGTCGGGCGACCACCTGCTCGGCCGCGTCTCGCTCTTCTACGACTACGGCTGGTCGCCCGATCCCGCCGGCGAGTTCCTGTCGAGCCTCGACGTGGTCGACGGCCTCGACGTGCAGCTGATCCTCGCCGGGCACGGCCGCCCGGTTCGCGACGCCCGCGCGCTCGTGGCGGCCAACCGCCGCGAGGTCAACCGCCAGCTGGACGTGGTGCGCGCCGAGATCGCGGCCGGGCCGAAGACCCCCTTCGAGATCGTGCCCGCGCTGGTGGGGCCGGAGGCCTCAGGCGGGATGGCGGTGAGCTGGGGGCTGTCCCAGGCGCTCAGCTACCTGGACCACCTGGAGCTGCTGGGCGAGGCGACGCGCTCGAACGACGGCGAGCACGACCTCTGGGAGGCGGCGGGCCTAGACCGGCGCCTTCGCCCGCGTCCACGGGTGCGCGGCGCGCAGCGCGGCCAGGATCGCGCGGGTGGACGGCGAGCTGTTGAGCGTGTAGAAGTGGATCCCGGGCGCGCCTCGCGCCAGGAGATCGGAGCATTGGAGAGTCGCGTAGGCGACTCCGAGCTCTGCAACCGCTTCCGGGTCGTCGGCGCGCCCCTCGAGCTCCCGCTCGAGCTCGGTCGGGGATCGTGGCGCCGCACATGCCGGTGATCGTCTTGATCTGGCTGACGTTCGTGATCGGCATGATCCCCGGGATGATCGGCACGTCGATGCCGGCCTCGCGGGCGTGCTCCACGAACTCGAAGTAGATCTCGTTGTCGAGGAACAGCTGGGTGATCGAGGAAGCCGGCGCCCGCCTCCACCTTCTCGCGCGCGTAGCGCAGGTCGGTGTCGCGGTCGGGGGCCTCCGGGTGGACCTCGGGGAAGCAGGCGGCGCCGACCGAGAAGTCGAAGCGCTCGCGGACCAGCCGGATCAGCTCGATCGAGTAGGTGAGCCCGCCGGGGTGGGGCTTCCACTCGGTCTCGCCGCGCGGCGGGTCGCCGCGCAGGGCGAGCACGTTCTCGATGCCCACGTCCTGCGAGCTCCTCGAGGATCTCCACGAGCCGCTCCTCGGCCTCGCCGACCAGGGAGAGGTGGGCCATCGCCTCGATGCCGAGGCTCTGCTTGATCCACTTCGTGATCTCCACGGTGCGGCCGCGGGTGGTGCCGCCGGCGCCGTAGGTCACGGAGACGAAGTCGGGCGTGTCGTCCTTCAGGACCTCGAGCGTGCCCTCGAGCGTCCGCTGCCCCTCGTCGGTCTTGGGCGGGAAGAACTCGAACGAGAAGACGGGCCGGCGGTTGCCGAGAATGCGGTCGATGCGCATGGGCGGCGGAGGTTAGAACCTTGACATAATCGTGTCAAGGTTGGTCCGGGGAGATGATGTCCAGCCCCGTGGCGACGGTCTCGCGGCCCCCGCGCCGGAACTGGACGTCCACGGAGTCGTTCTTGCCGTAGCTGCCCCAGAGGCCGAGGAACATCGCCGTCCAGCGCCCCAGCCCGATCCGCTCCTTCTCGAGCGGGCGCGAGAAGTGCAGCTCGTGCGAGCGCACCTCGTAGTCGGCGCCCTCCTTCTGGGGCACGCCGTTCACGAACACCCGGTAGGGCGGCTGCGCGCCCTCGCGGGAGCGGCACGCGCCAGCGTGGCGCTCACCTCGCGCCCTCCGCGCGCAGCACCCGCTCCAGCGCGTCGAACGCGCTCTCGCCGCGGCGCTGCTCGATCAGGCTCCGCCGCATGCGGCCGCGGAAGGCCTCGCTCGAGCCGTCGCCGCGCACGTCCAGGCCCGCGCGCAGGCGCGCCGGCCCGGACAGCTCGACCCGGCCGACCACCTGGGCCACGGGGTCGTATGCGGCGGAGCGAGCCGCCCGCCGACGCCACCGCGGAGGCCGGCCTGCTCGAGCAGGTAGTGCGCGGCGAGCCGATCTCGGCCAGCGCCGCGGCGAGCGAGTCGTAGCGCTCGCGCTCGACCTTCCCGCGGGTGCGCACGGTGACCGCGTACACGCCGCGGCCGTCAGCCGCCGATCGCGCTCATCGTGCGCGGCGGCTGGCGGAACCCGGCCTCGCCCACGTGGTGCTTCAGCTCCTTGCGCCAGACGGCGTCGCGCACCGTCCGCTCCAGCTCGGCGTCGGACGCCCCGCCGCGGAGCACCTCGCGGAGGTCCGTCTCGCCGATCGAGAAGAGGCAGGTGCGCAGCTTGCCGTCCGCGGTGAGGCGGACGCGGTTGCAGTCGCCGCAGAACGGCTCGGACACCGGGTTCACGAAGCCGAGCTCGCCGCTGCCCGTCGGCGAAGCGGAACACGCGCGCCGTGGAGTGCGCCTCGCGCGGCAGCTCCTCCAGCGGGTGCACGGCGTGCACGATCGCGCGGATCTCCTCGCCGGTGAGCACCTGGTCCTGGGTCCACGCGTGGTCGGCGTCGAGCGGCATGAACTCGATGAAGCGGACCTGGAAGCTGGTGGAGCGGGCGAACTCCGCGAACGGCAGCGCCTCCTCCTCGGTGAACCCGCGCAGCGCCACGGCGTTGACCTTGATCGGGCGCACCTCGGGGAAGCGGGCGATCGCCTCGAGGCCGCGCAGCACCTGCGGCAGCGAGTCGCGCCGGGTGAGCTGGAAGAAGCGGTCGCGCTGGAGCGAGTCGATCGACACGTTCAGCCGCTTGAGCCCGGCGGCCACCAGCGCCTCGGCGTCGCGCTCGAGCAGGTAGCCGTTGGTGGTGAGCGACAGGTCCTCGACGCCCGGGATCGGCGCGAGCATCCCCAGCAGGCGCGGGAACTCGCGCCGCACGAGCGGCTCGCCGCCGGTCAGCCGGACGTCGGTCACGCCCATCCGCGCGAACACCCGCACGATCCGCTCGATCTCCTCGAAGCGCAGGATCTCCTCGCGGTCGAGCCAGGGGAGCCCGTCCGCCGGCATGCAGTACTGGCAGCGGAAGTTGCAGCGGTCGGTGACCGACACGCGAAGGTCGCTGATCCTGCGTCCGTGTCCGTCGACGAGGGGCTCTGCTCCCACGTGTGAAAGCGTACCCGCCATGGAGCTGCCCGCCATGGAGATCAGCGTCCCCACGCGCGGCAACCGCAAGCTCGAGGCGCTGCTCGCCGCCGCGAACGCCGACGAGCGGCTGCGCGGCTGGTGGCACATGCAGCAGGTGAACGCGGAGCGGCTCGGGATGTCGGACCACTCGTGGGTCCACGTCCGGATCGTGCTCAACATCGCGCTGCGCCTGTTCCGGCTGCTCACGCGCGCCGGGCTCGAGCCCGCGATGGTCGCCGAGCCACGGCATGGGCCGCGCGCGACGCCGAGGTGGTGATCGCCGCCGGCCTGCATGTTCCACGACACCGGCATGTCGATCCACCGCACCGACCACGAGGCGTTCAGCCTCTTCCTGGCCGCCGACCGGCTGCCGCTGCTGCTCGAGGGGATCTACCCCGAGCCCGAGCGCACGATCGTGATGGCGGAGGCGCTGCACGCCGTGATCGGCCACCGCCGCCGCGGCGACCCGTTCACGATCGAGGCCGGCGTGGTGCGGGTGGCCGACGCCCTCGACATGGCGTCCGGCCGCTCACGGGTGCCCTTCGAGACGCGCCGCCCGAACATCCACTCGCTCTCGGCCGCCGCGATCGACGCGGTCTCGATCGACCCGGGCGAGGACCGCGCGGTGCGCATCGAGATCGCCATGAACAACTCGTCGGGCCTGTTCCAGGTGGACGAGCTGCTCGCGACCAAGCTGCGCGGCTCGGGCATCGAGGAGCACCTCGAGGTGGTGGCGAGCATCGAGGCCGAGCACGAGAAGCGCCTCGTGCCCGTGTTCCGGATCTGAGCGTCTAGGGCGGACGCCAGCTCCGCGGGCGACCTTCTCGTCCACGGGCGGGTCCACGAGCGCCTCGCGGCCCTCGATCGGCGGGTAGTCGCGCTCGCGATGCGCCCGTGTAGATCTGGCGCGGACGGGCGATCTTCGTCTCCTCGTCCTGCACCATCTCGAGCCACTGGGAGATCCAGCCGGACGTGCGCGGGATGGCGAACATCACCGTGAACATCTCGGTCGGCAGGTTGAGCGCCTCGTAGATCAGCCCGGAGTAGAAGTCGACGTTCGGGTAGAGCTTGCGCTCGACGAAGAAGTCGTCGTCGAGGGCGCGCTTCTCGAGCTCGGTGGCGATCTCGAGCTTCGGGTTCTTGCCCGTGACCTCGAACACCTGGTCCACGTGCTCCTTGATGATCCGGGCGCGCGGGTCGTAGTTCTTGTAGACCCGGTGGCCGAAGCCCATCAGCTTCTCCTTGCGGTCCTTCACGCCCTCGAGGAAGTCCGGGATGTTGTCCACCGTGCCGATCCGGTCGAGCATCCGCAGCACCTGCTCGTTGGCGCCGCCGTGCAGCGGCCCGAAGAGCGCGGCCACGCCGGCGGCCAGCGCCGAGTAGGGGTCCACCTGGGACGAGCCGACGCGAGCGCACCGCGCTCGTGGAGCAGTTCTGCTCGTGGTCGGCGTGCAGGATCCAGAGCACGTCGAGCGCCCGCTCGAGCCGCGGGTCCGGCTCGTACTTCACCTCGGTCATCTTGAACATCATCGAGAGGAAGTTGCCCGGGTAGGACAGGTCGTTGTCCGGATAGACGTAGGGCAGCCCGAGGTTGTGGCGGTAGGCGAACGCGGCGAGCGTGGGCACCTTCGCGATCGAGCGCACGGCCGCCATGTGGCGCTCCATGTCGTTCTCGATGTTCTTGGCCGCCGGGTAGAAGGTCGAGAGCGCGCCCATGGTGGCCAGCAGCATCCCCATCGGGTGGGCGTCGTAGCGGAAGCCCTCCACGAACTTCTTGATGTTCTCGTGGACGTAGGTGTGGTGGGTGATCTGGTAGATCCAGGTGTCGAGCTGGTCCTTGGTCGGCAGCTCGCCGTAGATCAGGAGGTACGCCACCTCGAGGTAGGTGGACTTCTCGCAGAGCTGCTCGATCGGGTACCCGCGGTGCTCGAGCACGCCGGCCTCGCCGTCGATGTAGGTGATCGCGCTGCGACAGGAGGCCGTGTTGGTGAACGCCGGGTCGTAGGTCATGAGGCCGAAGTCGTCCTCGGAGACCTTGATCTGCCGGAAGTCCATCGCCTTCACGGTGCCGTCCGCGACCTCGACCTCGTAGGTCTCGCCGGTGCGGTTGTCGGTCACGGTCAGCGAGTCGCGGGCCGTGGCTACGCCCCCGCCGTTGCCCTGCTGCGTCTGGTCCTCGGCCATGCGTCGTCTCCCAGGTCTGTGGTTCACCCGGGAGTTTGACGAATCGGCGGAGGGCGGTCGCCGCCTAGCGGCGCCGCAGCCTGCCGAAGAGCTTCTTGGCCGACTCCACCGGCGCCGCCGCGGGTTCGGGCGGCGGCAGCGCGGCCGCCTCGGCGGCGGGATGTTGAGCGTCACGGCGCGCTCGGCGGTGCGGGCCACCTCGGGGGCGTCCACGAAGTGGCGCGCGCCGTCGCGGCGTCTCGACGACGAGCCCGTCGAAGATGTGCTCGCGGTAGTTGTCGAGCACCTCCACGACCTTCCCCACCTCGACCTCGTCCGAGCCGTACACCGGCGTGCCCTTCGCCACGGCGGTGTAGTGGACGGCGTGTCCGTCGTCGATCGGGCCATCGGCTCAGACGGGGCACGGACAGCGCTCTCGGCCTCGCCGCCCCTCGTGCTCCTCGGTCGCGGCGGTGTAGATGGCCGTGCCGATCGCGGCGCACGACCAGGATCAGCGAGACCGCGCCCGACCAGGCGGGCGGCTCCGTCGGTCGCCGGGAAGTTCTCGCGCGTGATGCCGAGGAAGGACACGATCACGGCCCAGATCGCGAGCCAGGATTCCGCCGCAGACGTGGAACGCGTTCACGGCGCGAAAGGTACCTGACCGCCGCTGCAGGTTCACCGACAAATCACGGGTTCCGTCCGGCCGCATGCCGATCCTGGGAGGTGATGGTCGATCTCATGGACAGCGTCAGGCGCGCGATGGCGGCCCCACGCGGGGGCCGGCCGGTGTGCCTCGTCTGCGGCAAGGCGCTCGCGCACAGCGACGAGCGGCTGCGCCTGCGCGGCGGGGCGTTCGTGCACCGCGGCTGCGCGACCTACGACATGCGCCGGCGCCGCGAGGGCGCCGAGCGGCTGGGCTACCCGGGCCGCTGAGGTCTCTCGGGGCGCCGCGGGGCGCCCGCTGACGCGCACCCGGGCGGGAGCCTGCGGCGCGGGCTCGGCATGCGGCCCGCGGCGCGGCGGCTGCGGCGGGCCGCAGGCGCGGATGCGGGCCGTCGCGGCGCGAGCCGCCGTCGCCCTCGTCCGCCGCCCAGTCCTCGGGCGGGTCCTTCGCCGCCCACCAGACGATGTAGAGCAGCGCGCAGATCGGGATCTTCAGCACCACCGCGAGCCAGAAGACCGCCCAGAAGCCGCTCATCGGGACTGATCGTACCCGGGATGGCGGTGCGCTACCAGGCGCGTTTCGCGCCTAGAGCGCGGGCACCTGGTCGATCGCCGTCATGCGGCGGAACTCCTCGTAGCGCTCGTCGATCTCGGGCCGCGTGAGCGTCTGCAGGCGCTCCGTCCCGAACTGCTCGACGTTGAAGGAGGCGACCACGGAGCCGAAGGTCATCGCGCGCCGCAGCGAGGCGTCGTCGCTCGGGGAGCCCTCGGACGCCAGGTAGCCGAGGAACCCGCCCGCGAAGCAGTCGCCGGCGCCGGTCGGGTCGATGACCGTCTCGAGCGGATAGGCCGGGAGCGAGAAGAAGCCCTCCGAGGTGAACAGCGCCGCGCCGTACTCGCCCTGCTTCACGACAACCGTGCTGGGGCCCATCTCCATGATGTCGCGGGCGGCGCGCAGGAGCGTCGGCTGCTCGGTGAGCATGCGGATCTCGTCGTCGTTCATGAGGACCACGTCCACGGTCCCGATCGTGCGCACGAGCGAGTCGCGCGCCGTGTCGATCCAGAGGTTCATCGAGTCGAGCCCGGCGAGCTTGGCGCCGGTGCACTGCTCGCGCACCTCGCGCTGCAGGTCGGGCTGGATGTTCGCGAGGAACAGCACGTCGGCCGCCGCGGACTCCTCGGAGAGCTTCGGCTGGAACTCGCCGAAGACGTTCAGCTGGGTGTCGTGCGTGTGGCGGATGTTCAGGTTCCACTCGTACTCGCCCTTCCAGAAGAAGGTCTTGCCGCCCTCCACGCGCTCGATGTCGTCGGTGTTCACGCCGCGCTCGCGGAGCACCGCGTACTCCGGATCGCCGAAGTCGTCGCCCACCGGGCCGACCACGCGGACATCCGTGAAGAAGCTCGCCGCCAGCGAGAAGTGCACGGCGGAGCCGCCGAGCATGCGCTCGCGCTCCCCGAAGGGCGTCTTCACCGCGTCGAAGGCGATCGATCCGACCACAACCAGGCTCATAGGGCCGGACAGGGTAGTCACGAACCTCAGGCGAGCGGGCCACCGGGCCGATAAACGGCCCATGACCGCCATGTACGTCGTGATCGCTCTGCTGGTGCTCCTGGCCCTGTGGGCCGTGCTCGCCTACAACGCGCTCGTGAGCTCGCGCAACAAGGTGGACGAGGCCTGGAGCGGGGTGGACGTGCAGCTGAAGCGCCGCCATGACCTCGTGCCGAACCTCGTGGAGACCGTGAAGGGCTACGCGGCGCACGAGCGCTCGACGCTCGAGGCCGTGACCGTGGCCCGCGGCCAGGCCGAGGCCGCCGGGGAGCCGCAGGCGGTCGAGCGCGCCGAGGCGAAGCTCACCACGGCGCTCGGCGCGGTGAACGCGCTGGCCGAGGCCTATCCGGACCTGCGCGCGGCCGAGAGCTTCCAGCGCCTCCAGGCGGAGCTGGCCGAGATCGAGGACGAGATCCAGGCCTCGCGGCGCATCTACAACGCCAACGTCCAGGACTACAACACGCGCATCCAGGTCTTCCCGACGCTGCTGATCGCAGGCCCGATGTCCTTCGACCCGCGCGAGTTCTTCGAGATCGAGGTGGCCGCCGAGCGCGCGGTCCCGCAGGTCGCGTTCTGAGCCCGACGAACGCCGACAGCGGCCAGGCGGAGCTCTTCCGCCAGTACCTGCAGAGCAGGGGCGCGATCTGGTTCATGGTGCTCGGCGCCGCCGGGGCGTTCATCTACGGCGCCTCCCGTCACTCGGTCGCGATCATGGCCGGCGGGCCGCGTCGTGGTCGTGCTCGTCACGGTCGTGACCTGCGCGGTTCTGGCCGACCGCGGCGCCGCCACGCGCTTCTTCCGCCACTACGCGGAGTCGCTCGGCCTCGTCTACTGGCCGCGCTCGAGCCTCCCGGCGCTCACCCCGCTGCTCGGCGCCGGCGACAAGCGCTGGATCGAGCACTGGATGCAGGGCGCCCTGCCGGGCGAGCCGGTGATCGGAGGCGGCATGGGCCAGCTCGTGTGGGAGGAGCACCGGGACGACGACGACGAGCTTCGCCTCGGCAAGGCCGCCTCGCGCCACCGCGTGACCATCTGCGTGGCCGACCTCGAGCCCTCGATCCGCCGCTTCCACGGCGTCTTCCTGCGGCCGCGCCGCGGGCTGATCGCGCCCACGCCCGACTGGATCCGGCGCAGCCACACGCGCGCCATCAAGGTCGAGAGCACCGCCTTCACCGAGCGCTACGAGCTGCTCGTGGCCGACGACCAGGACGAGGTCGTGGCCCGCCAGCTGCTCGCCCCGAGCCTCGTGGTGTGGCTGGCCGAGCACCCGCTCGTGCCCGGCTTCGAGCTGCGCGCCGGGATGCTCGTGGTGTTCGTGGACCGCGCGCTGCGGGACGAGGGCAACCTCACCTACCTGCTCGACGCCACGCGCAAGATCGCCACGCGCGTGCTCGGCGAGGTCGCGGACGCGGCGGCGCGCCCGGCCGCGCTCATCGGCCCCGTAGGCTTCCGGCCGCGATGCGCGCGGTCCAGATCGAGGAGTTCGGCGGTCCCGAGGTGCTGAAGCTCGTGGACCTCCCCACCCCGGAGCCGGGGGAGGGCGAGCTGCTCGTGGAGGTGGCCACGGCGGGCCTCAACTTCGCCGACACCCACCAGCGCGAGAACTCCTACCTCGCCAAGTACGAGCTGCCGCTCGTGATCGGCGGCGAGGTGGCCGGCACGGACCCCGACGGCCGGCGCGTGATCTCGCTGCTGCGCTCGGGCGGCTACGCGGAGTACGCCGCGGCGCGCGCCGACCAGACCTTCCCGATCCCCGACGGCGTGGAGGACGGCGCGGCGCTCGCGCTGCTGATCCAGGGGCTCACCGCCTGGCACCTGTACCGCACCCAGGCCAGGCTGGCGGAGGGGGAGAGCGTGGTCGTGGTGTCGGGCGCCGGCGGGGTCGGCAGCCTGGCGGTGCAGCTGGGCAAGCAGTTCGGCGCGGGCCGGGTGATCGCCACGGCGAGCTCCGAGGAGAAGCGCGCGAAGACGCTCGAGCTGGGCGCCGACGCCGCCGTGGACCCCGAGGCCGAGGACCTCACCGCGGCGATCCTCGAGGCGAACGAGGGCCGCCAGGTGGACGTGGTGCTCGAGATGTCCGGCGGCCGCATGTTCGACGGCGCGATCGAGGCGCTGGCGCCGTTCGGCCGGATCGTGGCCTACGGCATCGCCGGCCGCGAGCAGAACGAGCTGCAGACGGGCCGGCTGATGCGCAAGAGCCGCGCGGTCATCGGCTTCTGGCTCATGCACTGCCTGGGCCGGCGCGAGCATGATGGACGAGCCGCTGGCCGAGCTGTTCGACCTCGCCGCGCAGGGGCTGCTCGTGCCGCAGGTGGGCGAGACCTACCCGATGTCCGAGATCCGGCGCGCGCACGAGGACCTGGCCGCGCGGCGGACGAGCGGCAAGCTGCTGCTGGATCCCTCCCGGTAGCCGTCCCCGCCAAGTGTCCTGCCCTGTGGTTGCTCTGCAACCGAAAGGCAGGACGGTTGCTCCGAGCGCCGCACAGGGGTGTTACGAACGGCGGCAGTGAGGGAGGGCGGCGCCGCGGGCGGTCGTAACGGCTCCGTGCGCTCAGCGCGGGTCCGCGACGATCCGCACGTCCACGCCCGGAAGGCGGCGGATCAGCCCCTCGGTGAGCGACTCCTCGAGCCGGCGCACGCCGCGCCGCAGGCGCGGGCGGCCCATCAGCACGTAGGTGGTGCCGCGCTCGGTCGCCACGCGCGCGGCCGCCTCGGCCACGTCGTCGTCCTCCTCCACGACCAGCTGCGCCCCGAGGATGGCGGCCAGCCGGCGCAGCGACTCGAGCGCCTCGCGCTCCTCGCCGCGCGGCGGGTTTCCGGGCGGGGCCACGTAGAGGAGGTCGAGGTCGGCGGCGAGCCGCTGGGCGGACCGCCATGCGCGCCGCACGAGCCGCTGCGCCGAGTCGCCGGGGCGCACCAGCACGAGCACCCGCTCGGCGACCGGCTGGGGGGCGTCGCCGAAGAGCGCCTCCTCGCGCGTGCCGAGCGCCTCCACGGGCGTGATCAGCCGCTTGGCCTCCACGTCCTCCGCGACCTGGCGGAGGGCGACCTCGCGCAGCGCCGACAGGTTCTCGGACCGGAAGAAGCTGTTCAGCGCCGTGGGCACCCGCTCGGGCGGATAGACCTTGCCCTCGCGCAGCCGCTGGATCAGCGCCTCGGGCGTCAGGTCCACGAGCACGACCTCGTCCGCGGCTCGAGAGCACCTGGTCCGGGAACGTCTCCTGCACACGGACGCCGGTCAGCTCCGCGACCTGGTCGTTCAGGCTCTCCAGGTGCTGGACGTTGACGGTCGAGAACACGTCGATGCCGGCGTCGAGCACGTCGTCGATGTCCTGGTGGCGCTTCGGGTGCTCGAGGCCGGGCGCGTTCGTGTGCGCGAGCTCGTCGATCAGGCAGAGCTCGGGAGCGCGGTGGAAGATCGCCGGCAGGTCCATCTCGCGCGATCCGGGCGCCCCTGTACTCGACCTCCCGGCGCGGCAGCAGCTCGAGGCCCTCGGCCTGCGCGGCGGTCTCGGCGCGGCCGTGGGTCTCGAGCACGCCGATCACCACGTCCCGGCCCTCCGCCCGCGCCGCCCTGCCCCTCCTGGAGCATGCGGTAGGTCTTGCCCACCCCCGCGGCCATGCCGAGGAAGATCTTGTAGCGGCCCGGCCGTTGGCGGCCACGGGCGGCATTGTGGTGCTCCGTCAGGCGCCGAGCACGTTGTGGACCAGCAGGTCCACGAGCTTGATGCCCACGAACGGGGCGATCACGCCGCCCAGGCCGTAGATGAGGAGGTTGCGCCGCAGCAGCGCGGTCGCGCCGACCGGGCGGTAGCGCACCCCGCGCAGGGCCAGCGGCACCAGCAGCGGGATGATCAGCGCGTTGAAGACGATCGCGGAGATGATCGCCGACTGGGCCGAGCCCAGGTTCATGATGTTGAGCTTGTCGAGCGGCCCGGTGGGGTCGCCCGCGGCCGCGTAGGTGGCGGCGAAGATCGCGGGCAGGATCGCGAAGTACTTCGCCACGTCGTTCGCCACGGAGAAGGTCGTGAGCGCGCCGCGGGTGATGAGCAGCTGCTTGCCGATCTCGACGATCTCGATGAGCTTCGTCGGATTCGAGTCGAGGTCGACCATGTTCCCGGCCTCGCGCGCGGCCTGGGTCCCGGTGTTCATGGCCACGCCCACGTCGGCCTGGGCGAGCGCCGGCGCGTCATTCGTGCCGTCGCCGGTCATCGCCACCAGCTGCCCGTCGCGCTGCCGGTCGCGGATCAGCTCGAGCTTGCGCTCGGGGGTCGCCTCCGCGAGGAAGTCGTCCACGCCCGACTCGTCGGCGATCTTCGCCGCCGTGAGCGGGTTGTCGCCGGTGATCATGATCGTGTGGATGCCCATCGCCCGCAGCTGGTCGAAGCGCTGGCGCATCCCGTCCTTGACCACGTCCTTCAGGTAGATCACGCCGAGTACCTGGCTGTCGCGGGCCACGGCCAGCGGGGTCCCGCCCTCGCGGGCGATTCGGTCGACTGTGGTCTTGAGCTCCGGCGGGGCCTGCCCGCCCTCGCCGGTGACGAAGGACACGATCGCGTCGCCGGCGCCCTTGCGCAGCCGGGTCCCGTCGAGGTCCACGCCGCTCATGCGCGTCTCGGCGCTGAAGGGAACGAACCTGGCGCTCGGGTCGAAGTGGTGCTCGCGGAGGCCGTACTGCTTGGCCAGGACCACGATCGAGCGGCCCTCGGGCGTCTCGTCCGCCAGCGAGGCCATCTGCGCGGCCTCCGCCAGCGCCGCGTCGCCGACCCCCGGCATCGGAAGGAACTCGGTGGCCTGGCGGTTGCCGAGCGTGATCGTGCCGGTCTTGTCGAGCAGCAGCACGTCCACGTCTCCCGACGCCTCGACGGAGCGCCCCGACAGCGCCAGCACGTTGCGGCGCACCAGCCGGTCCATCCCGGCGATCCCGATCGCCGACAGGAGGGCGCCGATCGTCGTCGGGATCAGCGAGACGAGCAGGGCGATCAGCGTGACCACGGACGCGGAGGTGTTCGCGAACTCGGCGAACGGCCTCAGGGTCACGACGACCACCAGGAAGATGAGCGTCAGGCCCGCGAGGAGGATGCCGAGAGCGATCTCGTTCGGGGTCTTGCGCCGCTCGGCGCCCTCCACCAGGGCGATCATGCGGTCGAGGAAGCTGCCGCCGGGCTCCTGCGTGATCTCCACGACGATCCGGTCGGAGAGCACGCGCGTGCCGCCGGTGACCGCGCTGCGGTCGCCGCCGGACTCGCGGATCACGGGCGCGGACTCGCCGGTGATGGCCGACTCGTCCACGGAGGCGATCCCCTCGACCACCGTGCCGTCGCCGGGGATCAGCTCGCCGGCCTCCACGACCACCACGTCGCCGCGGCTGAGGTCGGACGCCGGCTTCTCGCCGCCGTCGCGCAGCCGCGCGACGGTCTCGGTGCGCATCGCCCGGAGCGCCTTGGCCTGGGCCTTGCCGCGGCCCTCGGCGAGCGCCTCGGCCAGGTTCGCGAAGACGACCGTCAGCCAGAGCCAGATCGCCACCGTGAAGCTGAACCAGGCGGGCTCGTCGCCGCCGCCGAGTGGGGCGCCGCCGAAGGCCTGGATCAGCCAGCCGCCCGTGGTGATCAGCGCGCCGATCTCGACCACGAACATCACGGGGTTGCGGATCTGATGGCGCGGATCGAGCTTCACGAGGCTCTCGATCGAGCGCGGGGGCGCAGGTCGAACGGGTCATCGGCCCTCCTTGTCGAGCGCCAGGTTCAGCTCGAGCACGTTCACGCCGGGCTCGCCGAGGAAGCCGAGCCGGCGCCCGTCGGTGTTCTCGTCGATCAGCTCGTCCACCCGCTCGCAGCGGCAGGCGGCGCACCTGCGCGACCCGGCGTGCCTGGATCCGGGCGTTCGCCTGGGAGATGTGCGGGTCCACGCCGGACGCCGAGGTGGTCACCGCGTCCACGGGGACGTCGCCCGCCGTCAGCCCGGGGCTGTAGGGGCGCTCGCGCCTCAGGTAGGCGGCGATGTTCTTCCGGAAGAGTGTCGCGCAGGTCGCGCGAGTTCGGCCCGAGGTTGTCGAAGTAGGTGCCGGCGGGGTCGTAGCCCGTGACCGACGGGCGCGACTGGAAGTACCCGGGCTCGCTTGCCGAAGTCCTGCGCCGATCAGGCTGCGAGCCCACCGACCTTCGCCGTCGCGCTTCACCTGGCTCCCGTCGGCCTTGCGCGGGGAAGACCACCTGGGAGATCCCGGTCGTGGCGAGCGGGTAGGCGAGCCCGAAGAGGACGGTGAACACGAGGATGGCCAGCGCGGATGTGACGAGGTCGCGGCGCATCAGAAGAGCTGGGGGGTCAGGCCCTGGACGACCGGGCCGAGGAGCAGGGCGGGGAAGAAGGTCAGCGCGCCGACGATCACGACCACCGACGACGAGCAGGAAGACGAACGTGGGGGTGTCCGTCCTGAAGGTCCCGGAGCCGGCCGGGCGCGACCCGCTTGGTGGCGAGCGAGCCGGCCACCGCCAGCGCCGCGAGCAGGGGCACGAAGCGGCCGAACAGCATGGCGAGGCCGCCGAGCAGGTCCGCGAACGTGATCCCGAACGCGCCCACGTTGCCCGGGGCGTTCGGCTGCACGAAGCCGGTGAAGCCGGCGAAGGCCGAGCCGTTGTTGTTCGTCTGCGAGGTGTAGGCGTAGAGGCTCTCGGAGAACCCCTGGGGCCCGGAGTTGTAGATCGACGGCGCGCCGTACTTGGTCGCGACGGCGAGCGCCGTGGCCACGAGCACCCCGAGCGGGACCGCGAGCGAGCCGATCAGCACGAGCTTCACCTCGCGGGCCTCGACCTTCTTGCCCAGGTACTCGGGCGTGCGGCCCACCATCAGGCCGGCGATGAACACGGCCAGCAGGACCATGAGCAGCATCCCGTAGAGCCCCGACCCGACGCCGCCGAAGATGACCTCGCCGGTCATCATGTTGGTGAGCGGCACGCTGCCGCCGATGCCCGTGTAGCGAGTCGTGGGCCGAGTTCACCGAGCCGTTCGAGGCGTCGGTGGTGGCCGTGGCCCAGAGCGCGCTGTTCGCGATGCCGAAGCGCTGCTCCTTGCCCTCGAGGTTGCCGCCGTCGTGCCGTCGCGACGCCATGCGCGGCGCTTCTGCGGCCGGCGAGCCGTTCTGCTCGGCGGCGTAGGCCACCGCCACTCCCGCCACGAGCAGCGCGGCCATCGCCGCGTAGAGCGCCCAGCCCTGGCGGCGGTTGCCGACCATCCGGCCGAAGGTGGCCGTCAGCCCCGCCGGGATCAGCAGGATGAAGAGCATCTCGACGAAGTTCGCGAACGTCGTGGGGTTCTCGAACGGCATCGACGAGTTCACGTTGAAGAAGCCGCCGCCGTTCGTGCCTAGCTGCTTGATGGCGATCTGCGACGCGGCCGGGCCGAGCGCGAGCGTCTGGTCCGCGCCCTGGAGCGTCGAGTAGCTCACGTAGCCGCTCAGCGTCTGGATGACGCCCTGCGAGACGAGCACGAGCGCGCCCACCAACGAGAGCGGGAGCAGGATGTACAGCAGCGTGCGGGTGACGTCCTGCCAGAAGTTGCCGAGCTCCTTCGTGCCGCGGCTCGCGAAGCCGCGGATCACCGCGGCGAGCACCGCCATCCCGACGGCCGCCGAGACGAAGTTCTGCACCGCCAGCCCGGCCATCTGGGAGAAGTAGGAGAGCGTGGTCTCGCCGCCGTAGAACTGCCAGTTCGTGTTGGTCACGAACGAGGTGGCCGTGTTGAAGCTCACGTCCCAGGGGGCCGAGTCGAAGCCCTCGGGGTTGAACGGGTGGATGCCCTGCGTTCGCAGGATCACGAACAGCGCGACGAAGAACAGCGCGCTGAAGACGACCGTCGTGCGGCCGTACTCCTTCCAGTCCTGCTGCCGCGCCGGGGTCGGTGCGGAGCAGCCGGTAGGTCAGCCGCTCGACAGGGCCGAGCAGACGCTCGAGCGCCACCGGCTCGCCCTGGTAGACGCGCGCCATGTAGCCGCCGACGAGCGGCGTGAGCGCCGTGAGCACGACGAGGTAGAAGCCGATCTGGAGCCAGCCCTGGGCGGTCACAGGCGCTCACCGCGCAGCAGCGCGTAGAGGAGATAGACGAAGACCGCGAGCGAGACGACGAGGCCGAAGAGCTCGGCGGCGCTCATACCCGGTCGAGGCCCTCGATGAGGAGGAACATCGAGCGCGAAGACGACGAGCCCGATGATGATCGCCACGACGTCCACGGCTCAGTCCAGGAGCAGCGCGGCCAGGCGTGCGCCACCGCGTCGTCGAGCGCGCCGTCCGGAAGCGCCGTGAAGAGGGGAGAGGTGCCGTCGCTCAGGAGGATCTGCACCTTCGCGATCCCGGCGAGCCGCACCGGCTCGTCGGCCTCGAGCTCGGCGGCGAGGCGCTCGAGCTCGCGGACGGGCCGCAGGATCGCCCGGCGCTGGATCGGCACCGCCGACGAGAGCGTGCGCGGCGGCCGCTCGGCGTCCGCCGATCACGCGGCGTAGGCCGGCGGCGAGCGAGTGCCGGCAGCGGACGCGAGCTGAGCTGCTCGGCGCGGCGCGCGAGCGCGGCGCTCGCCAGGATGCTCTCGCCGCGCTGCGAGCCGGTGGTCGAGGGTCTGGCGCGTGAGCCAGACCCGCAGCCGAAGCCACGGCGAGCCGAGGCTCAGGCGAGGGAGGCCGTGTGCCGGCTGGGTGACGCTGCTCATGTGGACCAGCATCGACCCGGCGCCGTCAAGGGCACGTGAAGAAGCCCGCGGCCGGGCTAAAGATGTTGTGAAGGCCCGGCGCTAGCCGGCGAAGCGGTAGCCCACGCCCGGGTCCGTCAGGACGTAGCGCGGGGCGGCGGGCTCGGCCTCGATCTTGCGCCTGAGGTTGGCCACGTGCACGCGCAGCACCTGCGTGTCGTCCTCGTAGCCGGGGCCCCAGACCTCGGCGAGCAGGGAGCGGTGGGTGAGCAGGCGCCCGCGTCCCTGCATGAGCACGCGCAGCAGCTCGTACTCGGTGGGGGTGAGGTGCACCTCGTCCCCCTCGACCGACACGCGGTGCGCCGCCAGGTCGAGCTCGAGCCCGTCCGCGCGCAGCACCGGCTCGTCCTGCACGTCGCGCCTCGCCCGGCGCAGCGCCGCCTTGAGGCGCGCGATCAGCTCGTCGGGCCCGAACGGCTTCGTCACGTAGTCGTCGGCCCCGGCCTCGAGCGCGCGGACCTTCTCCGCCTCCTCGCCCACGGCCGACAGCACGATCACGGGCATCTCGCTCCACTCGCGGATCGAGCGGCAGATGTCCACGCCGTTCCCGTCCGGGAGGATCAGGTCGAGGATGGCCGCGTCGGGCGGCCGAAGGGCGAGGGCGTCGAGCGCCTCGCTCGCCGTGTCGGCCGTCGCCACCTCGAAGCCGGCGTCGCGTCAGGATGATCCGCAGCGCCCGGAGGATCTGCCGCTCGTCGTCGCACGACGAGCACGCCGCTGCGTCACGCTCCTCACCCAGGGGGATCTGGATGACGAAGCTCGTGCCCTGGCCGGGCAGCGACTCGGCCCTGATCCGCCCGCCGTTGGCCTCGAGGAAGCCGCGCGCGATGGCCAGCCCGAGCCCGGAGCCCGCGCCGTCCTCGTCCGAGATCTGATGGAAGGGCTCGAAGACGCGCTCGAGGTCGGGCCTCGCGATCCCCGGACCGTGGTCGGAGATCGCGCACGAGTATCTGGTTGTCCGTCGCGCGCGCCCTGACGGCCACGGGCTCGTCGCCGGCGAAGCGGGCGGCGTTCTCGAGCACGTTGGCGAGGGCCCGCTCGAGCTGAGCCGCGTCGGCGTTCACCGGCGGCAGCTCCGGGTCGAGCCGGACGTCGAAGCCCGCGGGGGGCGCGGGCACGCTCGCGATCACGGCGTGGAGCACCTCGTCCACGCCGATCCAGTCCTGGCGCGGCTCGACGCCGCCCGCCTGGAGGCGGCTCAGGTCGAGGAGGTTGTCCACCAGGCGGGAGAGCCGCCCGCTCTCGGCGGTGATCACCGAGGTGAGCTCGTCGCGCTCCTCGCGCGGAGAGCGTCTCCGACCTGAGCCCGGCGGCCGCGGCGGTGATGGCGGTCAGCGGCGAGCGGAGATCGTGGGAGACGGAGCGCAGGAGCGTGGTCTTGACCACGTTCGAGCGGCGCAGCGCCTTCGTCTCGATCACCTGGGACTCGAGCTCCTCGCGCCGCCGCACCGCGGCCACCAGCGTCTCGAGCCCGGGCAGGACGCGGTCCTGGAGCGCGTCGAGCACCTCGCCCTCCGTGCTGGCCGGGACCAGCATGGTCCCGATGCGGCTCCCGTCCACGATCAGCGGCAGCGCGCGCCGGCGCTGGTCGCTGTCCGCCCACCCGAGCTCGATCGACACCGAGGGAGGTCGAACGCCTTCGCGATGCGCTGGCCGGCGGTCCCGAGCGAGTCCTCGACGCCCGCGCCGCCCAGCAGCACGCGCGCCAGCTCGGCCGAGAGGTCGGCCTCGCGCGTGCGCCGCTCGGCCTCCTCGGCGCGTGCGCGCGCCGCGCCGGCGAGCGTGCTCGTGACCACGGCGGCCACCAGGAACACCACCAGCCCCAGCCAGTTCTCGCTCTCGGCGATCGTGAACCGCCCCGTCGGCGGTATGTGGAAGAAGTTGAACGCGAGCGCGCTCAGGACGGCCGTGGCGAGCCCCATCCAGAGCCCCCAGTAGCTCGACACGAGCAGCACGGCGAGCATGTAGACGACTCCGGTGGAGAGCACCGGAGCGATCTCGCGGAGCCCGAAGATGACCCCGGTGATGACGGCCACCGAGCCGGCCGCCACGAGCAGGCCGGCGGCGAGGGAGCGGGTCCGCTGCGCCGGCATGGGCACATGGTGACGCACCGGCGGACGGCCGATGATCACCGATCAGGTTCCCGCGGTGCCGAGTAGTCTCAATCGCCGCATGGCGTCCTTCGCCGATCTCGGTCTCTCGAAGACCACCCTGGAGTCGCTCGCCCACCTCGGGTACGAGCACCCCACTCCGATCCAGGAGCAGACGATTCCCCTGCTGCTCGAGGGTCGCGACGTGATCGGGCAGGCTCAGACGGGCACCGGAAAGACCGCGGCCTTCGGGCTTCCGATGGTCGACTACGTGGACCCGAGCGACCCGGACGTGCAGGCGATCGTCCTCACGCCGACGCGCGAGCTCTGCATCCAGGTCACGCAGGCGCTGCGCGCCTACGGCGAGGGCCACGGCCTGGACGTCACGGCGATCTTCGGCGGCGCCCCGATCCGCGAGCAGGCCTCCCGCCTCAAGGCCGGCTCCCAGATCGTGGTGGGCACCGTCGGGCGCGTGCTCGACATGATCAACCGCCACCACCTCTTCCTCGACCAGGCCCGCTACGTGATCCTCGACGAGGCCGACGAGATGCTCGACCTCGGCTTCCTCGAGGACGTGGAGACGATCCTGCGCCGCGCCCCGATGGGCCGTCAGACCGCGCTCTTCAGCGCCACCGTGCCGCCCGAGATCCGCCGCCTCGCGGACACGTTCATGCACGACCCGGTGGAGATCAAGGTGCGTGCGGCCACGCTCACGATCGACACCGTCGAGCAGTTCTACGTCGAGGTGTCCGACCGCGAGAAGCCCGAGGCACTGGTCGGCGTGCTGCGCGACGAGCGGCCGCGCCAGGCGATCGTCTTCGCCCGCACCAAGATCGGCGTGGACCGGCTCGCGCGCAGGCTGGGTGACTCGGGCGTGCGCGTGAAGGCGCTGCACGGCGACATGTCCCAGGGCCAGCGCGACGGCGTGATGATCGCCTTCAAGTCGGGGCGCGAGCGCCTGCTCGTGGCCACCGACGTGGCGGCGCGCGGGCTCGACATCACGGGAGTCAGCCACGTCATCAACTACGACGTCCCGAACTCCCCCGACATCTACGTGCACCGCATCGGGCGCACGGGGCGGGCGGGCGAGAGCGGCCGGGCGGTCACGCTCATCACGCCCAAGCAGCGGCGCGAGCTCGAGGCGATCGAGCGCCACGCGAAGACCGAGATCGAGGAGTGGTCGGCCGACGGCGCGAAGCAGGCGCGCCCGCGCCGCGAGCGCCGCGAGGATCGTGAGACGCGCCGGCCGCGGCACACGAAGCCGCACGAGCGCGACGGCAGCTTCGTGAAGCTGGTGGTGGGCGCGGGCCGCAGCGACGGCCTCGAGCCCGCCGACGTGGTGGGCGCCGTGGTGGACAACACGCGGCTCGAGAACGACGACGTGCGCAACGTGCGCGTGCTGGAGCGCTTCAGCTTCGTCGAGGTCCCGGAGGGCCGGGCGAGCGAGGTTGCGGAGAAGGTGTCCGGAAAGCGAGTCCGGGGGACAGAGCTCCGGGTGGAGGTCACGAGCAAGAGATGAGCAAGGCGACGATGCACACGAACCACGGCCCGATCGAGCTGGAGCTGTTCGAGGAGGACGCGCCCAAGACGGTCGACAACTTCCTGAAGCTCTCGCGCGACGGCTACTACGACGGCCTCGTGTTCCACCGCGTGATCAAGGACTTCATGATCCAGGGCGGCTGCCCGCACGGCACCGGCACGGGCGGCCCGGGCTACGAGTTCGAGGACGAGATCAACGAGCACAAGATCGAGCGCGGGGCGCTCGCGATGGCCAACCGCGGCCCGGACACGAACGGGAGCCAGTTCTTCATCGTGACCGTCGGCGCCGCGCCCTGGCTGGACGGCAAGCACACCGTGTTCGGCACGGTCAGCTCGGGGATGGAGGCCGTGGACGCGATCGAGGGCCTCGACACCGGCGCCCAGGACCGCCCCGTGAACGACGCCCGCATCGAGCGGGTGGAGGTGCATGAGGGTTGAGCTCCTGTGGTGGGAGGGCTGCCCCTCCCATCCCCAGGCGCTCGCCGACCTGCGCGACGCCCTCCGCGAGGAGGGCATCGGCGAAGACGTGCTCGAGGTGCGGCACATCGCCTCCGAGGAGGAGGCGGAGGCGGCCGGCTTCCCGGGGTCGCCCACGATCAGGGTCGACGGCGAGGACGTGTCGCCGCCGGGCCCCGGCGAGCCGCTCGGCCTGAACTGCCGCGTCTACCGCCTGCGCGACGGCCGCTTCTCGCCGGTCCCGGACACGGCGGACCTGCGCGACAAGCTGAGACGAGTGAAGGAGAACCCATGAGCCTCTCGATCGGAGACCAGGTGCCCGGCCTGGCGCTGCCCGACACCGACGGCGAGGAGCACGCGCTCCACGCCGAGGGCACCCCCAGCGTGGTCGTCTTCACGTGCAACCACTGCCCGTACGCGCTCGCCTGGCACGACCGGCTCGTCGACGCCGCGGGCGACTACGCGGGCCGCGCGCGCTTCCTCATGGTCAACCCCAACGACGGCGAGCGCTATCCGGCGGACTCCTACGAGGCGATGCGCGAGCGCGTCCGCGGCGACGGCGGCTGGCCGCTCCCCTACCTGCGCGACGAGAGCCAGGAGGCGGCGCGCGAGTTCGGCGCGAAGACCACCCCGGACGTGTTCGTGTTCGACGCCGACGGGCGGCTGCGCTACCGCGGGGCCCCGGACGCGGACCACATGGACCCGTCGCTGGACGCGGCCTGGCTGCGCGCGGCGCTCGACTCCGTGCTCGCCGGGCAGGAGCCCGAGCGGCCGGAGACCGAGCCGGTGGGCTGCAGCGTCAAGTGGCGCGGGTGACGGCCGCGAGCACCCGCTCGGTGTCGCCGAGGCCGTCGAGGACCGTGTCGGCGCCCGCCTCGCGCAGCTCGTCCACGCCGTAGGAGCCGCTCGCCACGCCGACCGCACGGGCGCCCGCCTCGTGCGCCGCGCTCACGTCGAGCGGCGTGTCGCCGATCAGGACCGTGTCCACGGCCGGCGAGTACTTGGCGGCAGCGCGCTCACGCGCCACGGCCACCAGGTCGGAGCGCCGCTCGTGCGGGTCGGATCCGTAGCCGCCCACCTCCAGGTCGAGCCAGCGCTCGAGGCCGAAGGCGCCCAGCTTCAGGGCGGCGTTGGCGGCGAGGTTGCCCGTGAGGAGGGACTGCACGGTGTCCGCGCCGGCCGTCGAGCGCCGCCAGCGCCTCGGCGGCCCCGGGCAGCGCCCTGCCCTCGGCGCGCATCCGCGCCTCGCGCGCGGCGAGCGCGCGCTCCAGCTCGTCCAGCATCGGGGTCAGCGATCCCTGGTCCCCGTCGAGCATCGCCATCGCGATCAGCCGGTCGGTGCGGCCGGCCATCTCCACCCTGCTCCGGCGGCTCGCGCCCGGTGACGGCGCGGAAGGCCTCGTCGAAGGCATGGCGGCCATGGCCCGCCCCGTCCACGAGCGTCCCGTCGATGTCCCAGAGCACGAGCAGCACGTCCCGAGCCTGGCACACTCCCGCGGATGCTCGACGCCCTCTCCGTCCCGCCCAAGCTCGTGCTGCGAGCGCTCGACGACCTGCAACACGCTCGCCGAGGGCGTGCGCCGGCTGACCGAGCGCGAGGGCGACCTCGACGACCTCCTCGAGGCCGTGCAGGTGCTGCCGAAGGTCGAGGACGAGCTCTCGGCGGAGATCGCGCGGCTGCGCGTGGACGTCCAGGCGCTGATGGCCACGCTCGGGCCGCTGAACGCCACGATCAGCGGCCTGCACGCGGAGATCAAGGACCTCCGCGACCGCATCCCGGGGATCTACGCCAGCTGCGAACCCGGCCGACCGGTGCTGGCGTCTAGCCCCGAACTCCGGCGCCAGCCCGGTCAGCCGCGACCAGTTGGTCGCCTTGCGCAGCGCCGCCCGCGACTGCGGGTGCGTGGACAGCCGGAACTCGGGCTTGAGCGTGGCCGACTGGTAGTAGATCGCCATCCGCACGCGCGGGTGCGACTTCAGGAAGCCGAAGAACTTGCTCACGAAGCCGGGCGACTCGGCGCCCCACACGCCCCACTCGGCGAACGCGAACGGCTTCCTCCGCCACTTCGGGTAGTTGTAGAAGCTCGACATCGCGCCCGAGTTCGGGTGCGGCGAGTACCAGGTGGTGCCCACCCAGTCCACGTAGCCGGCGCCCGGCCAGAAGTGCTTCGGGTGGAGCCGCTCGGTCTCCGGGTTGCCGAACGAGAGCGGCACCCAGAAGAGCGACACCTTCGGCTTCGGCAGCGTGTCGGCGCCCGTCTTGACCTTCGGCAGGTGGAGCCGCTTGAGGCGCCGGTTCATGCTCGCCACCGAGCCGCCGCGCACGCACGATCGCCGCGCGTCGCCACGCCTGCTTGAAGGCGCTCGAGCTGTAGTTGGGACCGCGCGAGCGCCCGCTCAGGTCGTATGGCGAGTACGGGTTGACCGAGTTGTTCATCTCGGACCAGAGCCGCAGGTAGGTGACCTGGTCGTACTGGGTCAGGAAGCGCGTCATCGCGGTGAGCCAGCCGTCGGCTCCGCCGCGCGCGATCGAGCCCATGCTCTTGCCCGGCGGGGGCTCCACGTTCAGCATCACGCGCGACTTCAGCGCGGCCGCGTACTCGAAGCGGAAGCCGAGCCAGTGCAGGTCGGACCTGCCCGCCTTCATCTTCACGAAGAACCCGTAGACCGCCGGGTGCTTGCCCGACTGGTTCGTGAAGTCGCGGATGTTCGACTTCTCGTAGCCGCCGATGCCGCCCCAGAAGACCTTGTTGCCCGGCGGCAGGAAGGCGGCCGCGCGGGCGCCGGCCGGGGCGAGCAGCGCGATGGCCAGGACGACGATCAGGGCCAGGCGCAGCTTCACGCGAGCCCGACCCCCAGGAGCCGCTCGAGCTCCGGGATCGTGGTGCTCGGCGCCGCGGTGCAGCACGGCGGTCATCCCCACCGCCTCCGCGCCGTCGCAGTTCTCGCGCAGGTCGTCCACGAACACGCACTCTCCCGGCTCGAGCCCGACTCGCTCACAGCCGAGCAGGAAGATCTCGGGCTGCGGCTTGTGCAGGCCCACGTCGCCGGAGATCACCACGCCGTCGAACAGCTCCGGGAAGCTGTCGCGGTCGTAGCGCCCGGCGCCCATCGAGTTCGAGATCAGCCCGGTGCGGATGCCCGCGGCGCGCGCGCGTGCGCAGCGCCCCGAGCATCGCCTCGTCCGGCCTGATGCCCGCGAACATCCGCTCCACGAGGCCGCCGCTGTCGGCGACCCCGAGCAGCTCGCCGAAGCGCTCGCCGAAGTCGTCCTCGGTGATGGCCCCGGTCTCGAGCCCGCGGACGAGCCGCAGCGCCTCCGGGTCGTGGCGGAACAGCTTCCCCATCGCGTCGCGCTCGAGCCCCTCGCTCACGCAGAACTCGCGGAAGGAGTCGAAGACGTTGGAGGTGAGCACCCCGCCGAAGTCGACGAGCAGGCCCTTCACGAGCCGGGCGCCGGCGCGTTCGCGGCCGTCCAGGCCGCCTCGGCGAGCGCGGGGACGCCCTCGTCGAACAGCTTCAGGTACGGGTCGTCGGTGGTGCCGGCGAGCGAGCGCTTGTAGTTGCCCTCCATGAACACGGCGGCCTTCCAGAGCGCGAGCGTCTGGTACCAGCGCAGGTTCGAGACCGAGCGCCCGGTGGCCTCCTCGTAGAGCCCGATCAGCTCGTCGCGGGTGGGGAAGCCCTCCTGGCGGGTGACCGCGGAGAGCGCGCTGAACATGGTGTCCGAGGGGTCGTCGCGCTCGATCCAGCTGACGGTGAGGTAGCCCACGTCCGCGAGCGGGTCGCCGATCGTGGCGAGCTCCCAGTCGAAGATCGAGACGAGCCGCGCCGGCGGGTCGTCGGCCACCATCGTGTTCCCGAGCCGGTAGTCGCCGTGCACGATCGTCGCCTCGGGCGAGTCGGGCAGGTTGGCGGCGAGCCACTCGGCGACCTGCTGGACGCGCGGCAGCTCGCGCGTCTTGTTGACCTCCCAGAGGCCGTTGAAGCGCCGCAGCTGGCGCTCGCAGTAGCCGCTCGGCTTGCCGAAGCCCTCGAGCCCGGCGGCCCGCCAGTCCACGGCGTGCACCTCGGCGAGCGCCGCGATCAGGTCGCGCGCGATCCCCGCGCGCCCGGCGGGGTCGTCGAGCGCGGGCGGGACCGCGGTCGTGATGACGCGTCCCGAGCTTCTCCTCCATGACGTAGAACGGCACGCCGAGCAGCGACTCGTCGTCGCACACGGCGAGCACGCGCGGCGCGCGCGCGGGCGTGTGCTCGAGCGCGCGCAGCAGCCGGGCCTCGCGCAGCACGTCGTGCGCGGACGGCGGCAGCGGCGGGCGGGGCGGGCGGCGCAGCACCGCGCGCGCGTCGCCGCGGCGGATCAGGAAGGTGATGTTCGAGTGGCCCTCGCCGATGCGCTCGGCCTCGAGCCGGCCCGACCCGATGCCGTGCTCGTCGAGGAACGCCTCGAGCGGCTCGCGCACCAGCAGCGGGGCGAGCTCGAGCGAGGCGGCGTCCTGCGGCGTGTCCACGAGGTCCGGCACGGCCATCGGGCGGGCATCCTACGGGCGCCCGCCCGGCACCGCATCGATCGCCCGATTCGTGTGTCTAGAGTTCCGCCGATGCGAACCACCCGCCTGCTTCTCCCCGCCCTGCTCACCCTGCTCGCGCTCGCCGCCCCCGCGATCGCCGAGGACAAGTCCGTCGACGCGCCGGACTACGAGTTCACGCCCAAGAACGAGTCCATCTCCGTGGGCGACACCGTGACCTGGAACTTCAAGGGGCCGTCGGAGCACACCGCCACGAGCAACCCGGGCCAGCCGGAGAAGTTCGACTCGGGCCTCAAGGGCACGGGCGGCACCTTCGCGCACACCTTCACGAAGCCCGGCAAGTACCAGTACTTCTGCCGGCCTCACGAGGACTTCATGAAGGGCACGATCACCGTCGGCACGGACGCGGTGGCCAAGTCCTTCAAGAGCGCCAAGTTCACCGGGGGCGCGACGAGCGTCAAGGTGACGGTCACGCTCAAGGAGGCCGCCAAGCTCACGCTCTCGGTCAAGGGCCCGAAGAAGAAGAGCGTGTCCAAGAGCTTCAAGGCCGGCAAGCGCAGCCTCACCGTCAAGAGGCTGAAGGCGGGCAGCTACAGCGCGACGGTCACGGCCCAGGACGCCTTCGACAAGAAGACCACCAAGAAGGCCAGAAGGTCGCGCGTCGGCTGAGCCGATGAGGCGCGCCTCGCTGCTGCTGGCGGTCATCGCGGCTCTGGCCGCGGCGCCGGCGACGGCGAGCGCGAAGGACCCGGGCCGCTGGATCGTGACCGGCGCCACCTCGGTGCCGAACGACTACTTCCAGGGCCTCACGTCGAACCCGGCCGGCAGCTCGGTCTGCTTCACCGGCTTCTTCCAGGGCCTCTGGAAGACCACGCCCACGCTGCAGGCGGACGGCCGGCGTGCCGGTGGCCATGCCCGCCGGCGGTGTTCGCGGCCGAGGGCTACAACCACATCGGCGACCCCACCTGGGACCGGGGCGAGGGCGGCCGCGTGATCCTCCCGCTCGAGTGCTACAGCCCGAGCCCGGGCAACACCTGCGGCACGGGCGCCTTCGGCGTGGCCGACCCGAAGACGCTCGCCTGGCGCTACTACGTGAAGCTCGACCCGGCCGAGATCCCGAAGGCGATGTGGGCCGAGGCATCGCCCGACGGGAAGCTGATCTGGACGAGCAGCGGGAACGACCTGCTCGCCTACCGGGCGAGCGACGTGACGGCGGCGAACGCGGCGCCCGGGCACGCGCCGATCCACTCGGTGCGCCGGCTGGCCGGGCGCGGTGCCGCCGTCGGGCATCACCGGGGCGGTCTTCGTGGGCGGCCGGCTGCTGCTGGCGGGCGAGGGCGAGCAGCTACCAGATCTGGTCCGTGGACACGAAGACCGGAGGGCGCCGGCTCGAGTTCGAGACCGAGATGTGCGGCGAGGCCGAGGGCCTCGACGACGATCAGGACGCTCGGCGGCGACCTCCACTGGCTGCTGTCGCCGATCGACGACTGCCAGCTCACCTACCCGCCGTCGAGCGCGCTGCTCCACCTGGTGCGCGGCCGGGCAAGCCGCGGCTGACCGTGAAGGTCGTGTCGGCCCGCCTCACCGGCGCTTCCGGGGCGCGCTCGCGTGCGCGTGCGGGTGACCCGTCACGGAAGGGCGGTCCGGGGCGCCCGTGTGAGCTTCGCCGGAGCGCGCACCCGCACCAACAGGCGCGGGTTCGCCGTTGTGTGGCCGCCGCTCGCCCTGCCCGGGCGCTACAAGGCGCTCGCCCGAGACGGCCGCAGCTACGGCCTCTCGGGCCTCGTGCCGCTCGGCTTCGAATAGCCGCCCCGTCCGTAGGCTGGACGGTCGCATGCTGCGGCCCCTCCGGCATCGTGACTTCCGCCTGCTCTGGACCGGCCAGGCCATCTCGCTCATCGGCGACGGGATCTACCTGGTCGCCATCGCCTGGCTCGTCTACGACATCTCGAACTCGCCCGGCGCGCTCGGGCTCGTGGGCGTCGCCTGGACGCTGCCGATGGTGCTCACGCTGCTCGGCGCCGGGGTTCTGAGCGACCGCTACGACCGCAGGCTGCTCATGATCGTCGCGGACGTCCTGCGGGTCGTGGCGGTCGGTGGCCTGGCGGCGCTGGCGCTCGCCGGCTCGACGGAGCTGTGGCACGTGGTCGTGCTGGTCGTTCTGTACGGCGTGGGCGACGCGCTCTTCGCCCCGGCGTTCACGGCGATCGTGCCGGACGTGGTGCCGCAGGAGGACATCCTCCAGGCGAGCGCCCTCAAGGAGCTGATGGAGCCGGTGGGGCTGCGCTTCGCGGGCCCGGCGCTCGGGGGCTTCCTGATCGCGGGGCTCGACGTGGGAGCGGCCCTGGTGGTGGACGCGCTCACGTTCGCGGCGTCTGCCGTCGCGGTGAGCTTCATGTCGCCGCAGCCGGGAGTCGGGCGCGTGGGCGCGTCGGCCTGGGAGGAGCTGCGCGAGGGCTTCGCGTTCGTCCGCGCGCGCCCATGGCTGTGGGCGACGCTCGCCAGCGCGGCGCTCTTCCTGCTCGTGAGCTACGGCCCGTTCGAGGTGCTCGTGCCGTACCTGATCCGCAACGACTTCGGCGGCGGCGCCGCCACGTTCGGAGCGATCATGTCGGCGGGCGGCCTGGGCGGGATCACGGCGGCGCTGCTCATGAGCCGCTTCGGCGCCCCGCGCCGCCACGTGACCGCGATGTACGTCGCGTGGGCGCTCAGCTCGCTCGACGACCGCCGGGTTCGCGATCGCCGGGGCGCCCTGGCAGCTGTTCGTGTTCTCCTTCGTCGGCTTCGCCCTGAACACGGTCGGGATGATCGTGTGGAACGCGCTCATGCAGACGCGCGTGCCGTCGGAGATGCTCGGCCGCGTGTCGAGCCTCGACTGGTTCGTCTCGGCGGGGCTGATCCCCGTCTCGTTCGCGCTGACGGGGCCGATCGCCGAGCTGATCGGCACCGAGGCCACGCTGATCGGCGCCGGCGTGCTCGGAGCGCTCGCGGGCGGGCTGCTGTTCATCCCCGGGGTCCGCGACCCGGAGGCCGAGCCGCTGCCGGACACGCAGGGTCGGCCGGCCTAGGCGATCTCGGATCGACGTGGCGGACGTTCGCCACGTCGTCGTCGTCCTCGCTCGGGCGGCCCTCGAACCAGCCGTCGAGGATCTCCGCGAGCAGCGCCTCGCTCGTGGTCCGCAGCGAGAGCGCGAGCACGTTGGCGTCGTTCCAGCGCCGCGCGCCGCGGGCGGTCTCCGCGTCCACGCACAGCGCCGCGCGGATGCCCTCGACCTTGTTGGCGGCGATCGAGGCCCCGGTGCCGGTCCAGCAGCAGACGATGCCCTGCTCGGCGCGGCCGTCGGCCACGTCGCGCGCCGCCGCCTCGCTGGCCCAGGCCCAGTCGTCGCGCTCCTCGGGCGCGAGCGCGCCGTGGAGCACGGGCTCGTGGCCACGCCGCCGGAGCTCCTCGACCACGGCCTCGGCCACGCCCGTGCGCTCGTCCGCGGCCACCGAGATCCTCACCCGCCGGAGGGTAGCCTCAGCAGGGTGCCCGAGCTACCCGAGGTCGAGATCACGGCGAGGCGCCTGACGCAGGGCGTCGCGGGCGCGGAGATCGAGTCCGCGCTCGCTCCCGGCATGGTCACGATGAAGACCTTCGACCCGCCGCTCGACGTCCTCGCCGGCCTCGAGCTGAAGGGCGTTCGCCGCGTGGGCAAGATGCTCGCGATCGAGGCCGGCGAGCTCGTGGTGCTCGTGCACCTGATGTCGGCCGGGCGGCTCCAGCTCTACGACAAGCGCGCCTCGCTGCGCGACCGCAGCTCGCGCCTCCTGATCCGGATCGCCGGCGAGCGCGAGCTGCGCCTGCGCGAGTTCGGCACCCAGCAGCGCGCCTGGGCGAAGCTGATGCCGGCCGACCGGCTGGAGGCGGACGAGGCGGTGGCCACGCTCGGGCCCGACGCCCTGCCCCCGCCGCCGCTCGAGGAGCTGGCCGCTCTCCTGGACCAGCCGCGCCACCTCCACCCGCTGCTCCGCGACCAGCGGACGATCGCCGGGATCGGGCGCTCGTGGGTGGACGAGATCCTCTGGACCGCCCGGCTCTCGCCGTTCCAGCGCGGCGCCGACCTCGACGAGGAGGCCGTGGAGCGCCTGCACGCGGCGATGCGGCGACGTGCTCGGCGCGGCCCTCGAGCACTACGAGGAGGTGATCGGGCCGACCGTGCCCGACAAGCTTCCGATGCCGCTCAAGGTGCACCGCCGCCAGGGCGAGGACTGCCCGCGCTGCGGCACCCGCCTCGAGGCGATCCACTTCAAGGACTACGTGATGAGCTACTGCCCCGAGGAGCAGACCGGCGGCCGCGTCCTGAAGGACAGGCGGCTGTCCAAGCTGCTCCGCTAGCGCCGTGCCCGCCGCCACCCTCGGCGACTCGTTCCGGTCGTTCTTCGACGCCGTCGACGAGTTCGTCTCGAACCTCGCCTCCGTGCGGCTCGGGCCGCTGCTGCTCGCCTGCGTCTTCTTCACCGCGTACCTGACCCTGCGGGCGCGCGCCAGCTACAACATCCTGCGCGCCGCCTATCCCGACGAGACACTTCCCCTTCCTTCGCATCTGGGGCGCGTACTTCGCCGGCTACGGCTTCAACGCCGTCGTCCCGGCTCGCGGCGGGGACGTGGTCAGGCTGTTCCTCACCCGCTCCTCGATCCCCAACTCGAGCTACCCCGCGGTCGCGGCCACCTTCTTCGTCGAGGCGATCTTCGACGTGGCGATGGGATCGCTGATCCTGCTGTTCGCGTTCTCGCAGGGCGTGTTCCCGAAGCCGCCCGACTTCGCGAAGCTGAACGCCTTCGACCTCTCCTATCTCGCCGCGCACCCGCGCTTCGCGCTCTTCCTCATCACGGTGGCGGCGGTGGGCACGCTGGTGGCTGTCGCGCTCCTGAGCGCACGCGCGCGGGCGTTCTGGGACCGCGTCAAGCAGGGCTTCACGATCCTGCGCGACCGGCGGCGCTACTTCCGCGAGGCCTTCGGCGTGCAGCTGGCGGGCGTGGTGCTTCCGCTTCGCCGCCTTCTGGATGCTGCTCGAGGCGTTCCGCGTGGGCGGCTCGGTGAAGAACGTGCTGCTCGTGCTGGGCGTGAACGCCGTGGCCGCGGCCGTGCCGTTCACGCCGCAGGGGGCCGGGGTGGCGCAGGCGCTGCTCGTGAAGGTGTTCGCCGGCACGGCGGCGGCGTCCACGGTGGCGGCCTACTCCGTGGGCCAGCAGATCGCGATCGGCGTGCTCACGTTCGGGATCGGCTTCGCGGCGCTCGTGTTCATCTTCCGCGTGCGCAGCTTCAAGGAGGCGATCCGCCTCGGGCGCGAGGCAGCGGGCGGCCGAGGCCGCGCCGCACCGGGGCTGCGGCTAGGTCCCGAAGCCCTCGCGCGCCTCGCGCACGAGGATCACGGCCTCGGGGAACACCACGCGCATCGCCTGAAGCAGGTCGTTGGCCTGCTGCTCGGCGTTGCCCTGGAGGTTGAGCCGCTGGAGGCCGGCGACGGTCATGTCGACCGCCAGCTTGATCGCGTTGTCGGCCCAGGCGACCTTCTGGGCGCCCTGCATCTGCTCGGCGAACTCCGCCATGCGCCGGCGCAGCTCGTCCGGGTCGCCGAAGAGGCCGCCGAATGGGTCTTCTGAGGACATGCCGATGATGGTAGTGGCCGTCAGAAGGGCCGCTTGCCGCAGCGGAAGAAGTACGGCAGAACGCCCAGCGGCGCGGCCACGCGCACACGTGCCGGGCCGCGGAACTGCTTGCCCCCGGCCGGGCCCTCCCAGCAGCCGCGCGGCAGGCTCACGCGGCGGTGGCGCGCGCCCTCGGTGACCACCGGCGCCACCAGCACGTTCGGCCCGAGCATCCACTCCTGGGCCTCCCCGTGCGCGCCGGGCGCCTCCGGCGCCGCGAGCCAGAGCGGCCGCGTGGGCGGAGTGCCGGTGCGGCGCCCCTGGCGCCAGAGCCGCCGGATCAGCGGCAGCGCGCGCTGGTGGAGCGCGGCCAGCGACTTCCAGCGGGCGAGCACCTCGGGCCCGTAGGCCCAGGGCATGCGCGTTCCGTTCAGCGAGGAGTTGTGCACCCGGAAGTAGGGCGTGAGCGCCGACCACTCGCTCCAGCGCGTGTAGAGCTCCGCGTCCGGCGCCCCGGTGAGCAGGTCCACGTAGCCGCCGATGTCCGTGGTGTAGCCGAAGGCGCCGCCCACGGCCCGGTTGAGCATGTCCGGCCCGAGCGAGCGGAGCCCCGAGCCCGCGCTCCAGTCGGCGGTCTCGTCGCCGGGGAAGTTGCCCATCTCGTACGCCGCGCTGCCGGGCCGGCCGCTGTAGCCGGAGCGCGTGAAGAACCAGGGCGTCTGGCGCTCGGGATGCCGCTCGTGCCAGGCGTCCGCGATCCGCCGGCTCGCGCGGTGGAAGATCACGGGATAGCGGTTGTGCATGGTCTTGCCGGTGCTGCCGTCGGCGAACTCCATCCCGTCCTGCACCTGCTCGCCGAAGTCCTGCATGAAGCCGTCGGCGCCCGCGTCGAGCAGCAGCTCGAGGCGCTCCCTCCACCATCTCAGCGTGGCCTTGCGCTTGAAGTCGAGGAGCGTGGCCGGAGCGCCGCCGTTCGACCCGAACACGTAGGGCACGCCCGGCCGCTCGGTGGCCACGTAGCCCGAGCTGAAGGTCGCCTGGTAGTCGCCGGGCACCTGCGTCGAGAGGGCGTCGTCGGACACGTAGGCGCGGTGGTAGACGACGGAGCGCACGCCGAGCGCGCGCAGCCGCTGGATCAGCTCGCGCACGTAGCCCATGTCGAGCAGCGCCCAGCCCTCGAACGCGTATGCGCTCGGCCGCACGCCGTAGCGGGCCATGTCGGCGATGTCGGCCTCGATCTTGGCCTGGTAGGTGGCGCGGGTCTCGGGCGCGGGCTGGCCGGGCAGCGCCGGCACCGCCGCGGCCCGCACCAGCATCGGCCCCTGCGCCCACGCGGGCGGAAGCCGGTGGCGGCCGTTGATCGCCGTGAGCGTGCGGACCGAGTCGCGCGGCGTGGGGCCGAGCGCGACCGTGTAGTCGAGCTTGCGCGCGGAGACCTGCACCTGCCAGGCGCCGCGGCGGTCGTTGCCCATCCGCCAGCGCGAGTACTCCGGCTGGTTGAGGATGAAGCCGAAGCCGCGCGAGGACACGAACAGCGCCTGCGGGTAGTAGGCGCCGTTCGGGCCGGTGGGCGCGAGGTAGCGCTCGTAGCCGCCGGGGATCCCGTCGGGCACGTCCACCTCGCTGCCGAGGCGCTCGAGCGTGTAGTCGCTGCCGTCGCGGATCAGCGTGGGCAGCAGCGCGAGCCCGCCGCGCAGGGTCTGCTCGCCGCCGAAGCTCTCCTGCTCGGTCCAGCCGTAGAGCTTCTCGCCGCGCTTGTTCACGGTCCCGTGGCGGCCGCCGAAGCCGTAGTAGCCCTCGCCGCGCCCCGCCACGAACGAGTCCGCCATCGAGATCACCCCGGGCGCGTCGCGCAGGCCGCGCCCGCACGCGGATCGATCCGCCCACGTCCGCGACCACGCGGACGAGCAGCCGGCGCCGCGAGCTGGTGGACACCTCGAGCCGCACGCCGTTCCGGATCGGGACGGCGTTCAGGGCGCGATGCGCGAAGTGCGCGCTGCCGTAGCGGCGCGAGAAGAGCATGTCGCCGGTCCAGAAGCCCGCGTTCCACTGCGCCCGCCGCTCCCGGCCGAACTCCACGCCGAGCGGGGAGTAGCTCGCGTGGTCGGGCTCGCGCTCGAGGGCGAACGGCTCCGGGTCGCGGGTGAGCGGGAGCGGGCGGCCCTCGGGGAGGCGGTTGGGCACCTCGCGCAGGAGCGTCCGCCCGGAGCGGTCCTTGAACGTGATCCGGAACGGGTCGGGGTCGATCACCGCCCGGCCCGCGGAGGTGGTGACCACGACCCGGTCGGCGCCGATCGACACGCCGGCGAGGGCCGGCGCGGGCAGGCACGCCAGTGCCGCGACGGCGAGGATCGCCGACCGGCTTGCATGGCGGGCGGGCCTCACGGCCGGGACGATACAGTCGCCCTCGTGCGCATCGGCGACGTGATGACCCAGGGCGTGGTTACCGCCGCGAGCGAGGACAGCCTGCGCAGCGTCGGCGAGCTGATGCGCGACCGCAACGTCGGGTCCGTGGTCGTCTGCGAGCACGGCCGCCCCGTGGGCGTGATCACCGACCGCGACCTCGCGCTCGCCGTCGTGGCCGACGGCGTGGACTCCGCCGAGGGCGCCGGCCGCCACGCCTCGCGGCCGCTCGTGACCGGCGAGGCGGCCTGGGACATCGAGGAGGCCGTGGCGGTCATGGTGCAGCACCGCATCCGGCGGCTCCCGGTCACCGACGACGAGGAGCTCGTCGGGATCGTGACCATCGACGACCTCGCGGTCCGCGCCGGGGACCTTCACCAGGCCCAGCAGATCACCGCGGAGGTCGCGCGCGCCGCGCTGCCCGAGTTCTACTTCCACCAGCGGGGCGAGTAGTGGCCCCGCTCAACCCGGGCCAGCTCCGCACCCGCGCGCGCGTGGAGGGCGTGATCCGCCTGATGGCGCCGGCGCTCGACCTGCTCCTCGCCGCGGGCGACCGGGTGTCGCGAGTGGTGGAGCGCGAGGACGTGGAGTACTACCCGCCGCGCGTCACCCGCGACGCGCCACCGCCCCCCGGCACGTGAACCGCGAGCAGCAACTCGACTGGGAGCGCCTGCGCGCCCCCACCGCCGCCGGTGCCGCGTTCGCCGCGGTGGTGCTCCAGATCGCCAGCTTCGTCATCCAGCTGCCGGCCATCTCGGACGCGCCGTCCGCCGACGACCCCTTCCGCTACCGGGAGACGCTGCTCAACTTCAAGGAGCACTCCGGCGTGCTGCTGGGCTCGGGGATCGCGAACGTGCTGGCGAGCTTCGCCGCCGCGGGCGCCCTCTACTACCTGTTCGTCGCCACCCGCCACCGGCGGCCCGAGCTGCCGGCGCTCGTGCGCTGGCTGCTGGCGCTGGCGCCGGTGTTCATCGCGGTCGCCGTGATCGCCAACTGGGTCGGCCTGAACGACGCCGCGGACAAGTACACCCAGGCGGGTGCGGTGGCCACGCTCGAGCGCAGCAAGCTGACCGACGACGAGCGCAAGGACGTCCGCAGCTTCTGCCGGAGCCGCGGCCCGGCCTGCCCGGCCGTGGCCATCCCGCGCGAGGAGACGGCGAAGAACCTGGTCGAGGACTCGCGCGGCGTGGTGGGAACGGCGGCCGGGTTCGCCGGCACGCTGGCGATCGCCTTCGCCTACGTGATCATCTCCCTGAACGCGATGCGCGCCGGCCTGCTGAGCCGCTTCATGGGCGTGCTCGGCATCGCGGTCGGCGTGCTGATCGTGCTGCCCCTGCTCCCGCAGGGCCTCCCGATCGTCCAGATGTTCTGGCTCGGCGCGCTGGGGCTGCTGTTCCTGGGCCGCTGGAGCGGCGGCCGCGGGCCGGCCTGGGAGACGGGCATGGCCGAGTCCTGGCCCACGGCGGCGGACCGCCGCGGCGAGCCGCCCACGGACCCTCAGCCGGAGCCGTCCGAGGAGCCGCAGGTGGCACGCCGCTCCTCGCGCAAGCGCGGGAAGACGCAAGCGCTGACGATGCTGCGCGCTAGGCGATCGCCGGCGCGTCCGGCAGCCGGCCCAGCGCGTCCTGCATGTCGGCCTCTGAGAACTCCGGGTCCTCGAGCTCGCCGGCCAGGTAGGCCTGGTAGGCGGACATGTCGAAGTGCCCGTGGCCCGAGAGCCCGAGCAGGATCACGCGCTCCTCGCCGGCCTCGCGTGCGGCCTCGGCCTCCTCGATCGTCGCGCGGATCGCGTGGGCGGGCTCGGGGCCGGGCACGATGCCCTCGCATCCGGGCGAAGCGCACGGCAGCGGCGAACGTCTCGTTCTGCTTGTACGCGCGCGCCTCGATCACGCCGTGCTTCACGAGCCCGCAGAGCATCGGCGAGTCGCCGTGGTAGCGGAGCCCGCCGGCGTGCACGGGCGGCGGGACGAAGTCGTGGCCGAGCGTGTACATCGGCATCAGCGGCGTGAGCCCGACGGTGTCGCCGAAGTCGTAGCGGTAGGCGCCGCGGGTGAGGGTGGGGCACGCGGCCGGCTCGGCGGCCACGAAGCGGGTGGTCTTGCCGCCCGCGCAGGACCTCGCGGACGAACGGGAACGCCAGCCCCGCGAAGTTCGAGCCGCCGCCCACGCAGCCCACCACCACGTCGGGCTCGTCGCCGGCCAGCTCCAGCTGGGCGATGGCCTCCTGCCCGATCACGGTCTGGTGGAGGCACACGTGGTTGAGGACCGAGCCGAGCGCGTAGTTGGTGCCGGCGTCGCCGCCCGCCACCTCCACGGCCTCCGAGATCGCGATCCCGAGCGAGCCGGTCGGGTGCGAGGCCTGGCTGCGGCCCGCGTCGGTCGTGTCGCTCGGCGAGCGGATCACCGAGGCGCCCCAGGTCTCCATCATCGCCCGCCGGTAGGGCTTCTGGTCGTAGCTCGCGCCCACCATGTAGACCAAGCACTCGAGCCCGAAGAGCCCGCACGCGAAGGCGAGCGCCGAGCCCCACTGCCCGGCGCCGGTCTCGGTGGCGAGCCGCTCGATGCCCGCCTCCTTGTTCGCGTAGGCCTGCGCGACGGCGCTGTTCGGCTTGTGCGAGCCGGCCGGCGAGACGCCCTCGTACTTGTAGTAGATGCGCGCCGGGGTATCGAGCTCACGCTCGAGCCTGCGCGCGCGGTAGAGCGGCGACGGGCGCCAGAGCGCGTAGGCGTCGCGAACCGGCTCCGGGATCTCGACCTCCGCGTCCATCGACATCTCCTGGCCGATCAGCGACATCGGGAAGATCGGCGTGAGGTCGTCGGGCCCGGCGGGCTCCATCGTGCCGGGGTGAAGCGGCGGGAGCGGGTCGCCCGGCAGGTCGGGGAGGAGGTTCACCCAGTGCGTGGGGATCGCGTCCTCCGGGAGCAGGATAGCGGACCTGTTCGGCGCTCATGCGAGGACTCTAACCGTACGATGGCGCGCGTGAATCCGTCGGAGTCGCAGACCCGCCGCCGCGCCGCGCTCGTCGCCGTCGTTGCGGCGGCCGCGCTCGGGGGTGTCGCGATCGCCACGTCCGGCGGCGAGGAGGCCGACGGGCTTCGCATCGAGCGCTCCCAGGTCGAGGTGGTCGTCTACCTGGCGAACCCGGACGACAACGAGCCCGAGCGCGCCGGCGGCGAGCGCACCGTCACGCTCGAGTGCCTGGACGCCGACGGCGAGGTGCTCTCGCGCGCGCCGATGGCGTGGCCGCTGGCCGACACCGACGGCGGCACGCTCGACCCGCACGCGCACCTCCCGATCGACCCGGTGACCATCCAGCAGGTCGACCGCTGCCGCCTGCGCGGCACCGATCCCGTGCTGGAGGGCGGGGTCCTCTAGAGTCGCCGCCCGGTGAGCGCGGAGATCCTGCACGACGTGCGCGTGGCTCCCTCGATCCTCGCCGCCGACTTCGCCCGGCTGGGCGAGCAGGTGGCCGAGGTGATGGACGCGGGCGCGCGCGTGATCCACGTGGACGTGATGGACGGCCACTTCGTCCCGCCGATCTCGATCGGGGCGATCGTGGTCGACGCGCTCCGCAAGCAGGTCCACGAAGCGGGCGGCGTGCTCGACGTGCACCTGATGATCGAGCGCCCGGAACGGCGCATCGAGGACTTCGCTGCCGCCGGTGCCGACTCGATCATCGTGCACTGGGAGGCCACGCCGCACGTGCACTACGCCCTCAAGGCCGTCCGCGAAGCGGGGCTCCACGCCGGCCTCGCGCTCAACCCGGCGACGCCGGTGGACGTGGTGGAGGGGCTCGCCGGCGCGCTCGACCACGTGCTCTGCATGACCGTGAACCCGGGCTGGGGCGGCCAGCCGTACATCGAGGGCTCGGAGCGGCGCGTGGCGCGCCTGCGCGAGCTGCTCGGCCCCGACGTGCCGATCGAGGTGGACGGTGGCATCGACGCCGCCACGGCCGCCCGCTGCGCCGCGGCCGGCGCCACCCTGTTCGTGGCCGGGTCGTCGATCTTCGTCACGCTGACCCGGCGGGCGCCTACCGCGACATCGCAGCCGCGGTAGACGCCGCCTGATCCCCGTCCGTCAGCCTTCGTCGTGGTCCGCTGAGGGATCCTCGGACCGGTTCTCCGGGCCGTCCTCGACCTGGTCGAGCGAGGTGACCGGCTTGCGCTTCACGACCTCGCAGTCGTTGTCGACCTGGTCGTACTGGTCGGCCAGCACGCGGTCCCTGCCCTCGCCGCAGTGGACCCTGTCCACCTCGCCGTCGCGGACGCGGAAGCGGTCGTTGCCGGCCTCGCCGTGGAGGTCGTCCCCGGCGGGGTCGCCGAGCGCGGTCACGTCGTAGCGCGAGAGCGCCCAGAGCTCGTCCGGGCCCTCGCCGCCCCACGACTGGTCCACGCCGCGGTTGGCGAAGATCAGGTCGGCTCCGCCGCCGCCCGTCTGGACGTCGTCGTCCTTGCCGCCGGACATCCGGTCGCGGCCGCGGCCGCCGGCGATCCGGTCGTTGCCGGGTCCTCCGTGCAGGCGGTCGCAGAGGCCGCGGAAGAAGTCGCGGCCGTCGCCGCCGAGCACCTGGTCGTCGCCGGGGCCGCCGAACACGCCGTCGCAGCCCTGGCCGCCGCGCAGGACGTCGTCGCCGGCGTTGCCGGTGATCAGGTCGTAGCCGCGGTTGCCGAGCACCACGTCGTTGCCGGCGTTCCCGTGGAGGAGGTCGCCGCGCCTGCCGGACAGGCCGCCGCCTCCCCTGATCACGTCGTTGCCCTCGCCGCCGCGCACGAGGTCGCGGCCCGCGCGGGCGTCCACGTGGTCGTCGCCGCCCTTGGCGAGGATCCGGTCGTGGCCGGGGGTTCCTACGAGGTCGTTCGGGCCGTCGTCGCCGGTGACGGTGGCCGCTGAGGCCACGGAGACCGGGATCGCGAGCAGCGCCAGAACGAGCACGCTACGCTGAAACATTGGGGCATCCTCCTTGGTCGGTGGGTGCCCCTTAAAACGCTTTGTGAGCGGGCTAGTTGCGCCCAAATCGCCGGCTCCTCGCCGGCAACCGTCCTGACTTCTGGTTGCTCTGCAACCACTGGCCAGGACGCTTGGCAATAAAGGCGCACGGGAGCGTTACCGCCCGCCCGGAGGGTCCATCTCCCTTCCCTGCCGCCGTTTGTAACAGCGCTGTGCGCCTCAAGCCGAAGCAGTCCTGACTTCTGGTTGCTCTGCAACCACTGGCCAGGACGCTTGGTCGCGCGCGAGTTGCGCTCAGACCTTGCGGTACTCCGGGACCCATGAGCCGTCGTCCTGACGGCTGAAGTCCTGGAACAGGCCCGGCGCCTCGTCCTTCATCACGCGCGCGACCTTGTCGAAGACGAGCCGCAGCTCCTCCTCGGCGCCCTCGGCGGTGCGCATCTCGATCACGTGGCGGAGGGTGCGGACGTTGGCGGTCCAGACGATGTCCGTGCTGAGCCCGATCGGCGCCAGGCGGCGCAGGGCCGAGGTGATCTCCTTCTTGACGTGGAAGGGCACGCCGTCGTCCTCCACGCCGAGCGCGTCGGCCGCGCTCGCCTGGAACTCCTCGAGCTGCTCGACCAGGCTGATCACCTGGTCGCGCACCGGCTCGAGCGCCGGCGGCACGCGGAAGCCGATGTCGGTGAGGCGGACGTAGCGCAGGCTCTCCTGGCTGAACGCCGAGCCGGCGCGGTGGCGGACGAGCTCGTGGGTGAACACGCGCGAGACGTTGCGCAGGGCGAACGAGAAGCTCGCGTGCTCGAGCACGCTGCCGTGGGCGCTGCGCAGGATGTTCTCGAAGTACTCGCGCTGGTCGGTCCGGACCTTGGTCACGTTCGGGTTCAGGCCCGGCTCCCAGCTGCGGTAGCAGGCACGGCCGCCGAACTCCACGAGCAGCTCGGCCGCGTTGGGGTCGCCCTCGGCCAGGCGGCGGTCGAGCCAGGAGGCTCCGCCCACGTCCTCCAGGTAGGCGCGCATGCCCTCGACGTCGAGCGACGGGCGTGCGATCAGATGGACGGTGGGGGCGGTCTCGCGCATCGTGTCGGGAGTCCGCTCGGTCATCGGTGACGGCACTCGGCCAGCGTACAAAAGCAGTCGGGCGGCCCCCGGAGGGACCGCCCGACGTCCGGCGCCTTCCTTTGCTGCTCGAGCTGGCTAGCCGCGCGTGACCGTCGAGGTCGCCGAGCCGAGCGGCGCGCCCTTGCCGACGGCCTTCTTGCCGGCGACCCTGTTGATCAGCCTCGCCGCCTGCCTCGAAAGCGTGAGGTCAGCGGTGAGCGTGGCGGTCTTGCCCTCGACGGACTTGCCGAGGTTCGTCAGGTTCGCCAGCACGATGACCTTGCCCTGTGTGCAGTAGCGCTTCACGGACTTGATCACGTGCTTCGCGGCCTTCGGATAGCGAAGCTTCGCGAAGGGATCCGTGTACTGACTGCGGTCGCGCTTGATCGCGAACCGGCGCGCGGCCTGCGCGATGTGCCCACAGCCGCCGCGGGCGCCGGGGATCTGCGCCAGCAGGACGGCCAGCTTGCCGGCGCGGACGGCGACGAAGCGGCGGAGCACGACGGACTTGCCGCCCTTCGAGAACTTCAGGCCGCCGCTGTGCGCCAGCAGGCCGTTGTAGGTCTTGGTGTCGCCGAACCCGGCGACGATCGGGAAGCTGAAGCCCGACGGACCGGAGCCCGCGCTGCCCACCGGGGACACGCTCACGCCGGCGTTCGACAGGAACTGCGTGGCCGCCTGGGAAGGCGCGACGGTGCTGCTGCCGGTGACCTTCACCAGCTTCGCCTGGGCGCCGGAGGCGCCAACCGCCATCAGGGCCAGCGCGATCACGACCGCGCCGATAGCTCTCATCTTCATTCGTCCTCCGTTCACGGGTGCGAAGGGGAAAACAATCCCGGAGGCCCGGAGTTGCGCTGCTCAGGCCAGGCGGCGCTCGAGGACGCACTCGAGCCGGCCGTCCGCCTCGTCCACCGGAACGGCCTTCTCGAGGCGCATCACGAGGCTGCGGCCGTCGGCGTCCAGGGTGGCCACCTGGTTGTCGAACCAGGGGCCGTCGTCGAGCTGGCGCCAGTCGACCTTGGGGTCCTCGACCCCGGCCGCGCGGGCGAGCAGCCGCGCGACGGCCGCCAGCGGCCGCGACATCCCCAGCCGGATCACCCGCTTCTCGCGCGAGTCGAGCGGGTTGCGGTAGGGCGAGCAGACCGCCTGCCAGACCGCGCTCTTCACGCCGGAGCCGCGCGGGAAGCCGACCTCGAAGAGATAGGCGTGGTGCACGTCGCCCGAGAGCGTCACGATCGATGCGGGCGCGGCGCCGTGCTCGCCCGCGCCCACGGAGCGCTGGAGCTCGGCGAGCGCGTGGAACGAGCTCTGGAAGGCCGCCCAGTGCTCGAGGTCCACGCTCCGCCGCGCGCGCTCGGCCAGCTTCGCGGCGAACGGCCCCCAGGCGCCGCCGGCCACCGCCTCGCCCCATGCCTCCACGTAGTGCATGCCGCGGCCCAGCAGGAACGGCAGGGAAGTGGCGAGCAGCAGGTGGTCGAAGTCGCCGGTCACGTGCCGCTCGAGCCACGCCCATTCCTCGTCGTCCACCATCGAGCGGCGGCCCTCGTCGAGCACGCGGCCGGCGCGCGAGTCGATCACCACGATGCGCGTGCTGCCGATGTCGCGGCAGTAGCTCCACTGGTCGCCGTCGGTGCCGCGCGCCGACCGCTCGGCGAACTCGCGCAGCAGCTCGGTGCCGTCGCCCGCGGCCTGCACGCGCTCGAACAGCCCCGACTGCCGCTGCGCCTCCGGGCTCAGGTTGCCCAGGTGCTGGTACACCCAGTACGACATCATCGCCGCGACCAGGTGCTCCTCCCACCAGTCCGTGGCGCGCATCTCCTCGATCCAGGCGGCGGAGATGTTCCAGTCGTCGTGCACGTCGTGGTCGTCGAAGATCATGGCCGTGGGGACCGTCGAGAGCAGCCAGCGGATCACCGGCTCCCCCCAGCTCTCGCGGTAGAGGCGCGCGTACTCCTCGTAGTCGAGGACGCGGTCGCCGGGAGGCTCCTCGGTGTCGCGGCGCGACTCGGCGAAGGAGGCGGTGCCGGGCGAGATCTCGTCGGCGTAGACCTGGTCGCCGAGCAGGAGCAGCAGGTCCGGCCACTCCCTCCGGGGCAGGTCGCGCATCCGCAGCGCGAGCAGGCGCAGCGCGTCGATCTCGCGTCCGCGCTCGTCCTCGTCCTTGCGGAGCGTCCACGGCGGCTCGTGCGGCGCGGCCACGCGGCAGGAGCCGAACGCGATCCGCAGCGGGCGCTCGGCCGGCAGCGTGCGGAAGCCGCTCGGGGGCAGGTCCGATCCCGGCTCGGGCCAGGCCCGCGCGCCGTCGAGGTGGACCTCGTAGGTGTAGTCGGTCCCGCGCTCGAGGCCCTCGACGTGGAGCAGCGCGTAGTGGTGGCCGTAGATGCTGAACGTGCGTCCGCTCGTGCCGAGCACGCTCACCTCGCACGGTCCGTCCGTCTCCACCCACACCACCGCGTCGGTCTCGCCGACGTAGCGCAGCAGGGGTCCGAGCAGCAGCTTCGCCATCCGCCTGGAACCTACCCGGGAACGGCCGAGGCGCGTTAGGTTGCGCATGCGGTAGTCCTACGGGCATGAAGCTCGTACCGGTGGCCGTGCTGCTCCTGCTGCTGCTCGCGGCGCCGGCCATGGCGGTCGACCTGCGGGCGGCACGCGCCCCGGCCGCCCAGCTGGAGCCGGGCGCGACGCGGCAGAGCCACGGAGTGACCTTCAGGCGCTTCCGCCAGGAGCTCGGCGGCGTGCCCGTGCTCGGCTCCGAGGTGGTCGTGACCGACGCGCGCGGCCGGGCGGGCGACCTGCTCCTCGACGGGTCACGGCGACTGGCGCCGCCCGCGCCCGCACGGATCTCGCGGGCGGCGGCGCTCCGCATCGCCCGGCGCGCCGCCCACGTGCGCAGCCTGCGCGCGCCGGCCCGCGCGGCCGCCGCCATCCTCCCGGCGCCCGGCGGCGCCCGGCGGGTGTGGCGCGTGCTGCTGCCCTCCGCCGCGCCGCTCGCGAGCCTGGAGGTGCTGGTGGACGCTCGCTCGGGCGCCGTGCTCCGCACCCGCGACCTGCTCCAGCGCGTGAACGGCACGCGCGAGCGTCTACGACCCGAACCCGGTGGTGGCGAACGGCGGCACGTCCGGGCTCGCCGACGCCGGCTGACGCCGACAGCGCGCTGCTCACGAGCCTGCGCGTGCCGAGGACGCTGGCCCGGCTCGACGCGAGCACCTGCCTGCGCGGCTCGTTCGTCGAGGCGACCCTCCAGCCGGGCGATCCCGACGCCGACACCCCGGCGGGAGACGTGTGCTCGCCCACGCGCTCGTTCGGCGCAGTCACCCGCTCGAACGGGCGCTTCGAGGCGCTGATGGCGTACTTCCACATCGACCGCGCGCAGTCGTACGTGCAGTCGCTCGGGTTCCCGAACGTCCTCAACAGCCGGATCCGGGCGAACGTGGACGCTCCGATCCCCGGCCCGTCCACGGAGGACGGCCAGGACAACTCCTACTTCGACCCGCTCACCGGGCAGCTCACCTTCGGCACCGGCTGGGCCGACGACGCCGAGGACGGCGAGACGATCGCGCACGAGTACGGGCACGCGATCCAGGACGCGCAGATCCCGGGCTTCCCGCTGACGGACTCCGCCGCCGCGATCGGGGAGGGCTGGGGGGACTACCTCGCGTCCGCGCTCTCGGCCACCTACGCGCCGCGGGCGGGGTTCGAGGGCTGCTTCGACGAGTGGGACGCGTTCGCGTCCGGGCTCGGCAACTGCCTGCGGCGGGTGGACTGGAACCTGCGTCCTGGGCAGGTGTCCTCGGACTGCACCGACGCAGCGGACGAGCACTGCGCGCGGCGAGGTCTGGTCCGGCGCGCTCTGGGCGGTTCGCTCGGCGCTCGGAGGCCGGACCGCGGACCGGCTCGTGCTGCAGTCGCACTTCAGCCTGACCGCCGCCGCGGACTTCGAGGACGGCGGCGCGCGCGCTGCTCGCCGCGGACTCGGCGCTGTACGGCGGCGTGCACCGTGCGCTGGTGGGCTCCATCCTGGGAGCGCGCGGGCTCGTGGACGCCGAGCGCATCGACGACACGCCGGCCGACGCCGGCCCGCTCGGCATCCCCGCGCGCGTGACCGGCCGCCTGGCCTTCGGGTCCGACGAGCACGACGTCTACGCGCTCAGGCTGGAGGCGCGCCATCCGATCGTCATACGGCTGCGGTCGCCCCGGAGCGACAACGACCTGCGGCTGCTGGCCCCCGGGTCCACGAGCGTCGGCGCGACGCCCGTGGCCGCCTCCGAGCTCACCGGCAACGACGAGCTCCACTACACGCCGCCCACCACCGGCAGGTACTTCCTCGACGTGCGGGCGATCGAGCGCAGCGGCGAGTACGTGCTCGAGACGGCCGCGGACGACCTCGACGGCGACGGCGTCGGCAACCGCGACGACGTGTGCGCGAGCATCGCCGACCCGCGCCAGCGCGACTGGGACCGGGACGGCCGCGGCGACCTCTGCGACCGCAGCGCGCGCGTCGCGTTCGCCGGCGTGAGCCGGAAGGGCCGCAGGATCCGCGTCCGCGCCCGGATGCTTCCGGTCACCCTCCCGGCCAAGGCGTTCGGGCTGCGGCTGGCGCGGAGGACCTGCAAGCGCGGGCACTGCCGGCTGCGGCCGCTCCGCACCCGGCGGGCGGCGCGGGCCCGCGACGGCCGTGTGGAGCTGCGCTTCAAGCTGCCGCCCGGGCGCTACCGGCTGACGGCGGCGCTCAAGGCGAAGGGCTACGACGCCGCGCGCAGCGGAACGCGCTCCGTCCTGGTGCGCCGCTGATGGAGGCCGAGCTCCTGGAGGTGGGCCGCTCGATCCACGCCGCGCTGCCCGCGCGCGGGCGCAACCCGCTGCGGGCGCTCGACCAGCGCGCGATGGAGCTGGCGGCGGGGGACCAGGAGCTGCGCGCGGCCCTGTTCCGGTTCGTGGACGTGACGCCGGCCTGCCGCTCGCTCGACGACCTCGCGCGCCATCTCGCCGACTACCTCCAGGAGCTGGACGAGCGGCCGCCGCCGCTCGAGGCGGCGATGCGGATGTCCGGGACCAGGGCGGGCCGCACCGCGCTGGGCGCCGCGGCCGCGGCGGGCGTGCGCCACATGGCGCACCGCTTCATCGTCGGCGAGACCCCCGTCGGCCGCCCTGCGCCCGATCAGGCGGCTCTGGGAGCACGGCGCCGCGGTGTCCCTCGACCTGCTCGGCGAGGCCACCGTGACCGAGGCGGAGGCGGACCGCTACGCGGCGCGCTGCCGCGAGGCGCTCGACACGCTCGCCGCCGCCGCGCCCGACTGGCCGGAGCGGCCGCTGCTCGAGCGCGACTCGCACGGGCCGGTCCCGCGCGTGAACCTGTCGGTGAAGGTCTCCGCGCTCACGCCGCTGCTGCGGCCCGACGCGCCCGAGGTGGGCCGCGAGGATGCGGCGCGGCGGATGCGGCCGCTGCTCCTGCGGGCGCGCGAGCTGGGCGCGCACCTCCACATCGACATGGAGTCCGTGGACACCCTCGAGGCCACCACCGAGCTCGTCGTTCGAGCTGCTCGACGAGCCCGAGCTGCGCGACGGCCCCTCGACGGGGATCGTGCTCCAGGCCTACCTGCGCGAGTCGCGCGAGCAGCTCGAGCGCGTGCTCGACTGGTGCCGCGCGGGCGAGCGGCGGCCGCCGCTCGTGGTCCGGCTGGTGAAGGGCGCCTACTGGGACCACGAGGTCGTGGAGGCGCGCCAGCACGGCTGGACGCCGCCGGTCTGGGAGGAGAAGGCCGAGTCGGACCGCAGCTTCGAGGAGCTCACCCGGATGCTCGTGGACGCCCGCGACCACGTGCGCCCGGCGATCGCCTCCCACAACCTGCGCTCGGTCGCGCACGCGATCGCCTACAACCGCTCGACCGGCGGCGCGGACGGGGACCTCGAGCTGCAGGTGCTGCGCGGGCTGGGCGACGAGCTGGCGGCCGCGCTCGTCGAGCACGACCTGCGCGTGCGCATCTACTGCCCGGTCGGCGACATGGTCGCGGGCATGGCGTATCTCGTGCGGCGCCTGCTCGAGAACACCTCGAACGAGTCGTTCCTCGGCGACCAGCAGCGCGGGGTGCCGATCGACGAGCTGCTGGCGGCGCCGTGAGCTTCGCGAACGAGCCGGTGCTCGAGCTGCGCCGGGCGCCGGTGCGCGAGTCGCTGCTGGAGGCGCTGCGCGAGCTCGACGCGCGGCTGCCGCTGGCGGTGCCGGTGCTCGTGGGCGGCGACCGCGGCTCGGCGGAGGGCTTCGACTCGACGGACCCGGGCGACCCCTCGCGGCTCGTGGCCCGCGCGGGCCGCGCCGGGGCGGCGGAGGCCGCCGCGGCGGTGGAGGCGGCCGGCGCGCGGCTTCCGCGACTGGGGCGCGCGACCCGGCGGCCGAGCGCGCGCGGGTGCTGTCCGGCGCCGCCCAGGGCCTGCGCGAGCGCCGCGCCGAGCTGACCGCGCTCCAGGTGCGCGAGTGCGCGAAGCCGTGGCGCGAGGCCGACGCCGACGTCTGCGAGGCGATCGACTTCCTCGAGTACTACGCGCTCGCCGCGGTCGAGCTGGAGGCCGGCCGGGCGCTGGTGCAGGCGCCGGGCGAGCGCAACACGATGCGCTACGTGCCGCGCGGGGTGGCCGCCGTGATCGCCCCCTGGAACTTCCCGCTGGCGATTCCCTGCGGGATGACGGCCGCGGCGCTGGCCGCGGGCAACGCGGTGGTGCTGAAGCCGGCCGAGCAGTCGCCGGCCAGCGCGCTGGCGCTGGTGGAGGCGCTCCACGCGGCCGGGCTCCCGCCGGACGCGCTGTCGCTCCTGCCGGGGTTCGGCGACGCCGGCGCCGCGCTCGTGGCCGACCCGCGCGTGCACGTGGTGGCCTTCACCGGGCTCGAGCGCCGTGGGGCTCGAGATCGTGCGCAGCGCCGCCGAGACGCCCGACGCGCAGCCGCACCTGAAGCGCGTGGTGGCCGAGACGGGCGGCAAGAACTGCGTGATCGTGGACGCGGACGCCGACCTCGACGAGGCGGTGCCGGAGATCGTGTACTCGGCGTTCGGGTACGCGGGCCAGAAGTGCTCCGCGGCGTCGCGCGTGCTGGTGCACGAGGCGATCGCCGACACGCTCGAGGAGCGGCTCGCCGGCGCCGTGGCGGTGCTCCGGGTCGGCCAGGCCGACAGCTTCGCCACCGACGTCCCGCCCGTGATCGACGCCGAGGCGCTCGAGCGGGTGTCCGGGTACGCCGCGGCCGCCGAGCGCGAGGGCGAGATCGCCGCCCGCGCGGAGCCGCCGGCAGCGGACGGCTGCTTCTGCCCGGCGCTGCTCGCCGTGGGTCTCCCCGAGAGCTCGCCGGTGCTGCGGGAGGAGGTGTTCGGCCCGTTGCTGGCCGTGACCCGCGTCCCGGACCTCGACGCGGCCTGCGACGTCGTCGACTCGCTGCCCTTCGCGCTGACGGGTGGCCTGTTCTCGCGCAGCCCGGCCGCGGTCGAGCGCGTGGTCCGCCGCTCTCCGGTCGGGAACCTGTACGTCAACCGGGGGACCACGGGTGCCATGGTCGGGCGACAGCCGTTCGGGGGCAACCGGCGCTCCGGCAGCGGCTCGAAGGCGGGCGGGCCCGACTACCTGCTGGGGTTCGTGGAGCCGCGCGTGGTCACCGAGAACACGATGCGTCACGGGATTCCGGTCGAGTAGCCTGGCGCGGGTGAGCAGCCCCGCTTTCGACCTCCAGTCGCATTCCCTGCACTCCGACGGCGCGCTTCCCGTGGCCGACGTGGTGGCGAACGCGGCCGAGGCCGGCGTGGACCTGCTGGCCCTCTCCGACCACGACACGGTGGACGGCGTGGACGAGGCGCTCGCCGCCGGCGCCCTCCACGGCGTGCGCATCACCCCAGCCACCGAGATCTCGGCCGTGGACGGGCAGTACGAGGACCTGCACGTGCTCGGCTACGGGATCGATCACCGCAGCGCGCTGCTCCAGGAGCGCCTGCGCGACGCGCGCGCCGACCGCGAGCGGCGCGCCGACGCCATGGCGGAGCGGCTCGAGGAGCTCGGCTTCGCCGTGGACCCGGCGCCGCTCGACGAGCGCAAGGCCGCCGGCAAGCCGGTGGGCCGGCCGCACCTGGCCCAGGCGGTGCTCCAGCACCCCGACAACGCCGCGCGGCTCGCCGAGGAGGGTCACGAGAGCGTCTCGACCTTCATCCCCTCCTACCTGATCCAGGGCAAGCCCGGCTACGTGGCGCGCACCCACCCGACCGTGGAGGAGGCGATCGGCTGGATCCACGACGCGGCGGGCGTGGCCGTCTGGGCGCATCCGTTCTGGGACATCTCCGATCCCGAGGCCGTCCTCGCCGCCGTGGACCGCTACTCGGCCGCGGGGCTCGACGGGGTCGAGGTCTTCTACACCTCGCATACCGAGGAGCAGACGCTGCTGCTGGCCGACCGCTGCGCCGAGCTCGGGCTTCTCCGCACCGGCTCCTCGGACTACCACGGCCCGGACCACAAGCTCTTCTCGCGCTTCCGCGACTTCGACCTGCACGGCCGCGAGCCGAACCTCGGGCCGATCGCGCACGGCACGCTGGCCGCTCCGGCGCGCGGCGGCGACGGCCTCTGCATCTGGCTCACGGGCCTGTCCGGCTCCGGCAAGTCCACGGTCGGCCGGATCGCCGCCGGGGAGCTGCGCGACCGCGGCTACCGCGTGGAGATGCTCGACGGCGACGACGTGCGGCAGAACATCTGCGACGGGCTCGGCTTCTCGCGCGAGGACCGCGAGATCAACGTGCGCCGGATCGCGTTCGTGGCCGACCTGCTCGCCCGCAACGGCGTGGTCACCTTCGTGGCGGCGGTGTCGCCCTACCGCCGCCCGCGCGACGACGCCCGGGCGCGGATGGGCGAGCGCTTCGTGGAGGTGTACGTCCGCGCGTCGGTGGAGGCGTGCGAGGACCGCGACGTGAAGGGGCTCTACGAGCGCGCCCGCGCCGGGAAGATCGAGGCGTTCACCGGGGTGTCCGACCCCTACGAGGAGCCGGTCTCGCCGGAGCTCGAGCTCGACACCGAGAGCGAGAGCGCGCAGGACTCGGCGGCGCGGCTGGTGGAGCTGGTCGAGGCCCGCCTGGCCGCGCGCGGCGAGGCCGAGAAGGCCGCCGCCGGCTAGGCGGAGGCGGCCGGCTCGCGAGGCGGCCGGTCGGGCGGCCGCCTTCTGCTGCGCGGCCATGAACTCCGCCCGCGCCTGCGCGGGCGTGCGCTTCAGGGCGCCGAGCAGCGGCAGCACCGTGAGGATCAGGAGCGCCGCCTGCCGGAACGCCCAGGCGAAGCCCTCGCGCGCCGAGCCCGCGGTCTCGCGGATGATCTCGTCGTCGAAGCCCGGCTCGGGCTCGAAGCGGTGGGTGGCGCCGCCGGTGTAGTCGTGGAGGGTCGACTGGATCACCTGGCTCGCGAGCGGTCCCGGGATCTCCCATTCGTCCACCGCGTCCTCGATGCGCTCGTCCGCGAACCAGGACATGTGCGCGTGCAGGGCGCCCCCGAACGTGGCCACGAGAATCGCGATCCCGAGCGCCGCGCCGAGCTGCCGGGCGGTGTTCAGCACGCCTGACGCGAGCCCCACCTCGGGTCCGGCCACGGCGCCCATCGCGCCCACGTTCAGCGCCGGGAAGCCGATGCCCATGCCCACCCCGATCAGCATCAGGCCGGGCAGGATCCGCAGGTAGGTCCAGGCGTCGGACGCCGTGGACGGCAGGAACGAGACCCAGAGCATCCCGATGGCCATCGCGATCAGCGCCGGCTTGGCGATCTCGCCGGGCGGGCGGGTGTCCGCGGCGCGCCCCACGATCGGCCACACGAGCAGGCCGCAGAGCGGCACGGGCAGCAGCGCGAGGCCGGCCTCGATCGGCGAGTAGCCCCAGAGGTTGATGAACACCAGCGAGAGGAGCAGCAGGCTGCCGATCGCGCCGGCCGCGAAGAACAGCATCCCGAGGTTGGCGTTCCGGAACTGGCGGTTCGAGAGCAGGCCGGGCGTGATCATCGGGCTGGGCGCGCGGCGCTCCCACCAGAAGAACGCGATGCCGAGCAGGATCGCCGCCTGCATGAGGCTCAGCCACAGCGCCAGGTGGCCCGCGAACGGGTTGGCCTCGACGAGCGCGACCGTGAGGCAGAGGACCGCGAGGCCGAGCAGGACCATGCCGCGCACGTCGACCTCGCGGCCGGCGCTCAGGTCCCAGGTCTCGGGCCACCAGCGCCACGCCAGCAGCACGCCCAGCGACCCCGAACGGGATGTTGATGAGGAAGATCCAGTGCCAGCTGGCGATCTCGATCAGGATGCCGCCGAGCACGGGCCCGAACGCCGACGACACGAGCGCCACGACGGCGATCAGCGCGAGCCCGCGGCCGCGCTGCTCGGGCGGGAACACGAGCACCGTGATCGCGAAGCCGAGCGGGGCCAGGATGCCCGCGCCCACGCCCTGGACCACGCGGAAGAACATCAGCCACTCGACCGACCAGGCCGCGGCGCACAGGCCCGAGCCGATCGTGAAGACCGTGAGCCCGATGATGAAGAAGCGCTTGCGGCCGAACTGGTCGGCCAGCCGGCCCATCGACACCAGCAGGATCGCGAAGACGATGTTGTAGGCGTTGATGACCCAGGTCACCGTCGCCACGTCGGTGGAGAGGTCCTCCTGCAGCTCGGGGATCGCGATGTTCACGATCGCCACGTCGAGGAGCACCATCGACCAGGCCACCATCATCACGCCGAAGATCCGCCACTTGCGCTCCTAGAGGAACTCGGGGGTCGGGTTCCGGCGCTCGTCTGGTCACTTCGTGCGGTCCTCCGGGTCGCGGCCGTCGAAGCGGAGCGCATCCGGCGTGGTGTCGTCGTCGGGCTCGTCGTTGTCGACGGCGTCGAAGTCGTTCGGGATCTTGTCGTCGTCCACGTCGTCGTCCCCGCGCTGCGGAAGCGGCCGGAGCGCCCCGTCCGGTCCGAACTCGGGGAGGGTGCCGCCCGCCACCGCGAGGGCCGCCGTCGACATGTCGGTCAGCTTGCCGGGCTCCTCGTTCGCGATGTCGTCGTAGCGCGTGATGTCGTCCTCGGCCTCCTCGTCGTCGTCGTAGAGGCGGCGCTCGATCTGCTCGCGGTCGGCGACCATCAGGAAGCGGTCGTCGCGCACGATGATCAGCTGGCCGCTCGCGGTGATCGAGAAGGGCCGGTCCGGCAGGTCCCACTGGTCCACGTCGTCGAACAGCGCGGTGAGGTCCTCGCCGCGCATCTTGCCCGGGGATCGTGAGGTCCGAGGTGGGCGAGGATCGTCGTCGGCACGTCGTGGGTCGAGGCGTACCACTCGATGCTGTCGCCGCCCTTCTTGCCGTCCGGGTGGCGGATCAGGTACGGGATCTCGTAGGCGCGCCGGTAGGAGGTCGGCGTGCCGCGGCCGAGGAAGGAGTGGTCCCCGAGCGCGTAGCCGATGTCGCCGAGGACGAACACGAGCGTGTCGTCGGGAACGGCGTCGAGCAGCTTGCCGAGCTGGTCGTCGACCGCCTCCACGTGGTCGCGGTAGGCGGAGCGGAGCGGCTTCGTGTCGCCGTCGCTGAACTTGAGCTCCACGAGCCGGTCGCTCATCGGGCCGATGCCGTCGTGCTCGACCACGCCGGGGCGGATGTAGATCGGCGGGGCGGCGACGGCGTCCACGGGGTCGAACGGGTCGACGGCCACGAAGAAGCTGTCCTCGTCCTTCACCTCGCCGAGCGCGGCGATCCCGGCCCGGTAGGTCCGCTCGGTCGCGCGCGTGGCGCGCGCGATCGCCTCGATCTCGGAGCGGATGCCGTCCCGGACGGCTCCGCCGGGGCGGGGGCGCCCCCGGGCCTGCGCGCCTCGGGGAAGCGCGGGCCCGAGACGATCGGGCTGTCCGTCACGTAGATCGCCTTCACGCCGGCCGCGGTCATCACCTCGGTCATGACGGGCTGCCAGTCCCACGCGGGGTTGTAGCCCGGCACCGCGGGCATGCCCTCGGTCCGCCTCCAGTCGCGGAACGGGATAGGAGCGCATGCCGGTGATGAGCGTGCGGCGCACCGGCAGCGACGGCATGCACTCCGGGACCGCGCGGTCGAAGCGCAGCGAGTCCCCGGTCAGGTCGTTCAGGTTCGGCGTGTCGGCGCCGTCGCCGTCCTTGAACGCCTTCACGTGGTCGGCTCGCACCAGCGGCAGCACCACGAGCAGCGCGCGGCGGCGCTCCTTCCCCGAGCCCGCGGCCCGCGCGGCCCCCGGGAGGCCGGCGAGCGCGGCGGCCGTCGCGGCCCCGGCGCCCCCGCGCCGGAGCAGGCCGCGGCGTGTGACCCTCACCCGCCGATCACCGTCTTGGCTCCCGACGGCGCGAACTGCGGCAGCGTCCCGCCGGCCTCGTCCGCCAGGATCCTCCAGAGCCGGTCCACGATCTCGGGGTGCTCGGCGGCCACGTCGCGCAGCTCGAGCGGGTCGCTCGTTCTTGTCGTAGAGGCGCTTCCGGCGGCCCTCGCTGTCCGAGATGAAGAACCAGTCGCGCGTCGCCGCCGAGGACGTAGTTGTCGTAGCAGGACGTGAACCAGGGCCGGTCCGGCGGCCGCTTCCCGTCGAAGAGCACCGAGAGGTCCTCGCCGTCCATCAGCCCCGGGCGCCGGACGCCCATGAACGAGAGCAGCGTCGGCGCCACGTCGTGGGTCGAGGCGAAGTAGTCGCTCGTCTGGCCGGCGAGCTTGCCCTCGGGGTGCCGGATCATGCAGGGCACGTGGTAGATGTGCCACTGGGCGCGGGCGCCGTGCTTGCCCAGGATGCCGTCCTCGCCGAGCGTCAGGCCGTGGTCCGAGATGTAGTAGACGACCGTCTCGTCGAGCAGCTTCTGGTCGTCCAGCTCGTTCATGAGGCGGCCGATCCACTCGTCCACGTAGGTGATCTCGGCCGCGTACAGCTCGCGGACGCGCTGGATGGTCGGGTCGTCCACGTCCACGTCGACCGCCCAGGAGTACGGGGTCTCGAACGGCTGGATCGGCGTGATGCCCTGTAGCTCGATCCCCTTCGGGGAGCCGGACGGCGAGCTGGAAGGCCGTGGGGGCGTCGAGCGGCTCGTGCGGGTCGAACGAGTCCACGCCCAGGAAGAACGGGCGCTTCTTCTTGAGGTCGTCGAGCAGGTTGATCCCGGCGCGCATCACGCGCGCCGCGGGGTACTGGGTGTCGCGGCGGCGGTAGATGCTGTTCCAGCCGGCCATCGAGCGCAGCCGGCCGACCTCCACCGAGTTGGAGAGGGCGGGGAGCAGGTACTTCTCGATCGCGCTGCGCGGCGCGGGGCGCTTGAAGGGCTTGTTGAGGAAGCGGTAGGCGCCCTGGGAGAAGCTCGGGCGGACCTCGTCGAGCGTGCGCCGGAAGTTCCCGAAGCGCGGGCCGATCAGGAAGGGGTTGTCGGTGCAGTAGGCGGTCTCGATCCCGGCCTCGCCCATCACCTCGGTCACGATCGGCTGGAAGTCCTGGATGCCGATCCAGCCGGGCCCGACCGGCAGGCCCGGCGTGGGCACCGAGTTCCGGAACGGGTACGAGCGGACTCCGGTGAGGATCGCCCGGCGCGCGGGCCCGGTCGGCATCGCCTCGGGCACGGCCGTCCTGAAGGTGAGCGAGTCGCGCGCCAGCGCGTCGAGGTTCGGCGTCTTCGCGAGGCTGCGGGGGTTGTAGGCGCCGATGTAGTCCGCGCGCGTGGAGTCCGTGACGATCAGCAGCGTGTTCGGCGCGTCCTTCGCGTGCGAGCGTCTTGGGGGCGAAGTAGTCGTCCCCGCAGGCGCTCAGCCCGAGCGCGGCCGCGCCGGCTCCCCCCGCTTCGAGCATGCGACGACGTGTGAAGCCTCTCCGCGAGCCCGTGACCACGGAGCGGCAGGCTAGCTGAGGGCTACGATCCGAGCGCCGTGGGGGTGACCCAGCTACTACCTCGCCCAGAGCCTCGACGGCTACCTCGCGGAGGCCGACGGCGGGATCGACTGGCTCGAGGACTACGAGGGCGAGGCGGCGCTCACGGGCACGGACCTGCTCGACGGCACGTACGAGGAGTTCATCGCCGGCGTGGGCGCGCTCGCGATGGGCTCCGCCACCTACGAGTTCGTCCTCGGGCGTGGGGAGCTGGCCATACGAGGGCCTGCCGGCCTGGGTGTTCACCTCACGCGAGCTGCCGGTGATCGAGGGGGCGGACATCCGCTTCGCGAGCGGTCCGGTGGCGCCGCACCACGCCGAGATGACGGCCGCGGCGGGCGACCGCGGCGTCTGGCTCGTCGGCGGCGGCCACCTGGCCGCGCAGTTCGCGGCGGAGGGGCTGATCGACGAGCTGATCCTGACGCTGGTGCCGGTGGTGCTCGGCTCGGGGCTGCCGACGTTCGCCGGGCGGCTGGCTGAGCCGCTGACGCTGACCGGCGTGCGCCCCTACGCGAACGGGATGGTGGAGCTGCGCTACGCCCGGCAGGTGGGCATACCCGGGCACGTCACGCGGCGCTCGCTGACCTCGGCCGGCACCTCGATCTCGCGCTTCAGGATCTTGCCGGTCGGGCCCTTCGGGAGCTCGTCCATGAACCAGAGCTTCCGCGGGTACTTGTAGGCGGCCACCTGCTCCTTGACGTAGGCGCGGATCTCGTCGGCGTCCGCGCTGGCGCCCTCGCAGAGGACCACCGCGGCACCGACCTCCTCGCCGAGCGCCTCGTCCGGCACGCCCACCACGGCGGCCTCCTTCACCGCCGGGATGCTCGTACAGGACCTCCTCGACCTCGCGCGGGTAGACGTTGTAGCCGCCGCGGATGATCAGCTCCTTCTTGCGGTCGACGATGAAGAAGTAGCCGTCCTCGTCCACCTTGGCCATGTCGCCGGAGTGGAACCAGCCCTCGTCGTTGATCGCCTCGGACGGTGGCGTCGGGCCGGTCCCAGTAGCCCTTCATGATGTTGTGCCCGCGGATCACGATCTCGCCGATCTCGCCCTGCGCCACCTCGTTGCCGTCATCGTCCACGCAGCGCATCTCCACACCGTCGATCGGCGTGCCGATCGAGCCGGGCTTGCGCTCCTTGTCCGGGTGGTTGAACGAGGCCACCGGCGAGGTCTCGGAGAGCCCGTAGCCCTCGAGGATGATGCAGCCGAACTTCTCCTCGAACGCGCGCATCAGCTCGGCGGGCATCGCCGCGCCGCCGGACATGCAGATCCGCAGGGTCGAGGTGTCGGCGCTCTCGGCGGATCCGGAGTGGAGCATCCCGTTGTACATCGTCGGGACGCCCTGGAAGATCGTCACGCCGTCCCGCTCGATGATCTCGAGCGCCTTCTCCGGGTCGAAGCGCGGGAGCATCGTGACCGTCGCGCCCGTGGCGACCGTCGCGTTCATCGTGCAGGTCTGCCCGAAGGAGTGGAACAGCGGAAGCGCCCCGAGGAGCACGTCGTCCTCGGAGATCTCGGCGAGCGAGGCGCCCACGGTGCCGCAGTTGCGGGTGAGGTTCGCGTGCGAGAGCTCGGCGCCCTTGGGCTTGCCGGTGGTTCCCGACGTGTAGAGGATCACCGCGGTGTCGTCCCCGCTCGCGGTCCACCACGTCGCGCCGCGGCTCGGCCGACCCGAGCAGCTGCTCGAACTCGCCCGGCTTCACGAGCACGCACTCGGTGCCGGCCTCGTCGGCGCCCGGTCTGGGCGGCGTCCGCGAAGTCGTGCCAGGCGAACACGAGCTTGGCGCCCGGGTCCTCGAGGTAGAAGCGGACCTCGCGCTCCTTCAGGAGCACGTTCATCGGCACGACCACGGCGCCGGCGCGCAGGATCCCGTAGTAGACGACCGGGAAGTAGGGGACGTTCGGGAGCATGATCCCGACGCGGTCGCCGGGCTCGATGCCCTTGGCGGCGAGCAGGCCGGCGATCCGGGCGCTGGCCTCGTCGAGCATCCCGTAGGTGAGCTCGACGTCGTCGAGCTTGAACGCGACGCGGTCGCCGCACTTCGACGCCGTGTCGGTCAGGATCCTGGCCAGGCTCTCGCTCATCCCCTCCGCTCCCTTCGTTGGTCCGCGCAGCGTACCCGGCCTGGGCGCCCGAGAGGGAGGGCAGCAGCGCTTTCCCGCCAGAAGTACCAAGAACGGTCCAAAAGGCCCTGGAGATACGCGCTTTCGGAAGCTTTTCGGGCCTAAGATCGTTCAACGGAAGATGGATAGCCCAAACGCCCTCATGAGAGAGACCCCGCGCCCCCGCCACCTCGTCGGGAAGCGCACCATCAGGCTCGTCCGCCCGTTCTTCCGGTACAGCCGCGTGCGCGATGCGTACGTGCTCCGGGTGATCGGACGCCGCCACGGACCGGTGCTCCGCCTCAAGCGCCCGGGCCTGCGCCCGCGCCCGCCGCGGGTGACCGAAGCGAACCCCGCGGGCCGCGTGGTCCGCGAGCGCCAGCCCACTCCGTAGCCGGCTGAGAGCAACCCGCCGGGACGCCCCCGGCGGCGCGCTACTGTGCGAGTGTGGCCTCCGGCTGGCTCGTGCTGATCGTTCCGCTCGTTCTGACGATCGTCCTGGTCGGGTTCGCCCTCTACAGCCGTACCCCGCCGGCGAGCTCGCGCAACCGCGCGGTGCGCGCCACGCCGCGGACCCGCCGTCGCGTGGCCCCGTGGGTGCTCACCGCGCTGCGTCCCTTCTACACCTACAACCACAGTCGCCACGCGTACATCCTGCGCGGGGTGGGCAGGCGGTTCGGGCCCGTGCTGCAGAGCAACGCCGAGCCGCCGACGCGCACCGGCCGCTTCGACCGCGAGGCAGGAGGAGCCGTCGGAGACGGAGCGCGTCAGCGCAGGTTCGTGAGCGAGCTGCCCACGTCGCGCGCGAGGTCGAACAGCGGGTCCGGCCAGATCCCGAAGAAGAGCGTGGCGGCGGCGAAGGCCACGGCCACGAGCGCGACCTCGGGCTGGGCGCGCACGTCGGCCTCCGGCGACCAGCCCGTGACCGGCTTGACCCGGCGCCCCGGGGCGTCCGGCAGCTCGACCTCGTAGGCGCCCATCCACATCACCGCGACCACGCGCAGGTAGTAGGCGAGCGAGATCACCGAGCCGATCACGATCATCACGCCGAGCCAGGCGTAGTCGCCGGCCACCGAGGCGTCGATCAAATAGAACTTGCCGATGAAGCCGACGGTGGCGGGGAAGCCGGCCAGCGCGAGCATCGCGATCGTCATCGGCCAGGCCAGCCACGGCTGCGCCCGGCCGAGGTTCTCGAGCGACGCCAGGTCGTCGCCGTGCTCGGACACCCGCTCGCGCGCGATCACCACGGCGAACGCCGTCACGTTCATCAGGAGGTAGGCGGCGAGGTAGAAGGCGGTGGCGCGCACGCCCAGCTCGCTGCCCACGACCACGCCCGCGAGCAGGTAGCCCGCCTGCCCGACGCTCGACCAGGCGAGCAGCCGCTTGAGCGAGCGCTGCCCGATCGCCCCGACGTTGCCGACGATGATCGTCACGGCGGCGAGCGCGGCGAGCGCCGGCGCCCACTGGAGCTGCGCGAGGCCGAGCGCGTGGTCGAACAGGCGCAGCATCACCGCGAACGCGGCGGCCTTGGTGGCGACCGCCATGAACGCCGTGATCGGGGTGGGGGCGCCCTGGTAGACGTCCGGCGTCCACTGGTGGAAGGGCGCCACCGACGCCTTGAAGGCGAGGCCCGTGATCGTCAGCGCGATGCCGGTCAGCAGGAGCGGGTCGGTCACGCTCACCTCGTTCCCGAGCGCGGCCGCGATGTCGGGGAAGTCCATCGCCCCGGTCGCGCCGTAGATGAGCGCCAGCCCGTAGAGCAGGGTGGCGGAGCCCACCGAGCCGACGATCAGGTACTTGAGCCCGGCCTCCAGCGACTCCCTGCGGCGCAGCTCGGTCGCGCAGAGCGCGTAGAGCGGGATCGAGAGCAGCTCGAGCCCCACGAACAGCGTGATCAGGCTCTCGGCCTGGGCCAGCACGACCATCCCGGCGATCGAGCCGAGCAGCAGCGCGAAGTACTCGCCCTGGCCCGCCTCGCGCACCGCGCGCGCCCGCAGCGACAGGAGCACGGCCACGATCCCCGCGATGAACACGAGCGCGGAGATGCCGAGCGAGAGGGCGTCCACGGCGAGCGCGCCCTCGATGATCGGCCTGGTGTCGCCCGGCTCCCAGATCCAGACCGTCAGGCCGAGCGCGATCAGGAGCGAGGCCGCCGTGAGCAGCGGCACGATCACCTGGCGGACGTAGCGCGAGCTGAACAGCCCGACCATCAGCACCACGATCGAGCCGCCGACCACGGCGAGCAGCGGCGAGAGCGCCTTGTAGTCGATGTCGGGCGCGGGGACGTCGGCGATGAAGGTCACTTGATCACCGAGATCTCAGGATGTGACGGCTCGATGCCGCCGATCGACCTGCGCGCCGCGGATCTTGGTGACGGTCGCCGCCTCGCTCCGCTTGGTCACGAAGTTCGGATACACGCCGAGCGCCACGATCACGACCACGAGCGGCGCGATCGCGGCCAGGTCCAGCCGCGACAGCTCACGCGACTCCACCGCGGGGCCCACGCGGTTGTGCATCGTCCGCTGGAAGACGCGGATCATGTAGACGGCGGCGAGCACGACGCCGGCGCTGGCCACCACGCCGTACACGAAGTTCTCCTCGAAGGTGCCGAACAGGACGAGGATCTCGCCCACGAAGTTCGCCGAGCCGGGCATGGCCAGCGTGGCGAAGGTGATGATCAGGAACAGCGCCGCCAGCACCGGGGCGCGCTTGGCCATGCCGCCGAGCTCGGAGAGCGACTCGCTCCCGTGTGCGCGCGCGGCGATCGCCCCGATCACGAGGAACAGCGGCACCACGACGAGACCGTGGTTGAGCATCTGGAGGACCGCGCCCTGGGCGCCCTTGTCGTCCAGCGAGAAGATCCCGAGCACGATGAAGCCGAGCTGCGCGATCGACGAGTAGGCCACCACCATGCGGACGTTGTCCTGCGAGAACGCCAGCACGGAGCCGTACAGGATCGAGAAGACCGCGATCACCAGCATCAGCTCCTGGAAGTGCTGCGAGGCGTCCGGCATCGTCGGCAGCACGATCCGCAGGAACCCGTAGACGCCGACCTTCGAGAGCACGCCGGAGAGCAGCGCGAGCACCACGATCGGCGTGGAGCGGTAGGTCTCGGGCACCCAGCCGTGGAGCGGGAACAGCGGCGCCTTCACGAGGAAGGCGAGCGCGAACAGCAGGAAGATCCACTGCTGCGTGCCCTCGCCCACGCCGCGCGCCGCGATGACCTGGATCGAGAACGAGACGGGCTCGCCGGGCGGTGTCGCGAGCACGCCGAGCGCGATGGCGCCGGCGAGCATCAGCAGCGACCCGACGAGCGTGTAGATCACGAACTTCGTGGTCGCGCGCACGCGGTCGCCGGTGCCCCAGCCCCCGATCAGGAAGTAGAAGGGCACCAGCATCAGGTCGAAGAAGACGATGAAGAGCGCCAGGTCCTGCGCCATGAAGGCGCCCAGCACGGCGGTCTCGGCGAGCGCCAGGTGGAACAGGAAGAGCTTCGGCCGGTCGCGCTCGCCGAAGCAGGCCACGAGCGTGCAGGGCACCCAGGCCACGGCGGTCAGGGCGACCATGAACAGGTTGAGGCCGTCGATGCCGAGCTGGTAGCGGACCCCGAGCTCCGGGATCCACTTGTCGTTGGTCACGTACTGGAGCCCGCGCGCTCCGGAGTCGAAGTCGATGAGGAGCGCGACCGCGTACGCGAGCACCGCGACCGTGCCCGCCAGCACCACCCAGCGGCCCGGTGCGCGCGGGCAGGAGGGCGCCGATCAGGCCCGCGGCCAGCGGCAGGAACAGCACGATGGAGAGGTGGATGGTCACGTGCTCGTGATGAGGAAGTAGAGGGCCAGGCCGCCGAGGCCCGCGAGCAGGAGCAGCGCGTAGGCGCGCACGTAGCCGGTCTGGACCGCGCGGGCGAGCGAGGTGCCCGCGCGCACCACGCCGGTGGCGCCCCCGACGATCGTGTCCTGCACGAACTCGGTCTCGACCACGCGGCGGCCGAAGTCACCGGCGCGCCGGAACGTGCGGACGAAGAGCAGGTCGAAGAGCTCGTCGAAGTACCACTTGTTCACGAGGAAGCGGTGCAGCCCGGAGAAGCGCTCGCGGATCTGCCCGGCGAGGCCCGGGCGCCGGACGTAGACGTGGTAGGCGGCGGCGATGCCGGCGATGCTCATGAGCCCGCCGATCAGCAGCCCGATCCACTCGGCGCCGGTGCTGGGCGCCGTGTCGATGTAGCGCGAGTCCTCGAAGGTCGGCTCGAGGAAGTTCTCGATCGCGTTCGTCACGCCCGGGATCGCGAGCGCACCGGCCACGATCGCGAGCAGGGCCAGCGGCGCCATCGCCGTGCGCATGAGCGGCGCGCGCTCGGCGATGTGGTGCTCCGGCCCGGGGAAGCCCACGTCCGTGTCCTCGGGCTCGCCCGTGAGCGGGTTCTCGGGCTCGTGGTGCGCCAGCCGGCCGGCCTCGAGCTCGAGCGCCTCCGGCACCGGGTCGCCGTAGAAGACGCGGAACACGAGCCGGAAGGCGTAGAACGCGGTGAGCCCGGCGGCGAGGTACCCGAGCACGCCGAGCACCACGAAGAAGCCGCCGCGGTTGATCGTGAAGGCGAGGATCTCGTCCTTCGAGAAGAAGCCGGACGTGAGCGGGAAGCCGGCGAGCGCCAGCGCCCCGATGGTGAACGCGGCGAAGGTGAAGGGCATGGCCCTGCGGAAGCCGCCCATCCGGTCGAGGTCCTGGTTGCCGGCCATCGCCGCGATCACCGAGCCGGCGCACATGAAGAGCAGCGCCTTGAAGAAGGCGTGCGTCATCAGGTGGAACATCCCGGCGCCGTAGGCGGCCGCGGACACGCCGAGCACCATGTAGCCGATCTGCGAGATCGTGGAGTAGGCGATCACGCGCTTCAGGTCGGTGACCGTGACCGCCACGGTGGCGGCGAACACGAGCGTGGCGGTGCCGATGACCGCGCTGATGTCCGCGGCCGTGGGCGCGAGCTCGAAGAGCGGGAACATGCGCGCGATCAGGTACACGCCCGCCGTGACCATCGTGGCGGCATGGATCAGGGCCGAGACGGGGGTCGGGCCCTCCATCGCGTCCGGGAGCCAGGTGTGAAGCGGGAGCTGGGCGGACTTCGCGAACGCGCCGACGAGGATCAGCAGGCAGGCCGCCACGAGCGTGCCGTCGTTCTGCGTGAAGGCGTCGTCCAGGCCGTCGAAGACGGCCAGGTAGTCGAGCGTGCCGGTCTTGTCGAAGATCAGGAACGCGGCGATCACGAGCCCCACGTCGCCGATCACGTTGATCACGAACGCCTTGATGCCGGCGGCCGTGGCGGTCTCGCGGCGGTACCAGAACGAGATCAGGAGGTAGGAGGCCGCGCCCACGAACGCCCAGCCCACGATCAGCAGCACGAAGTTGGCCGCCAGGACGAGCAGCAGCATCGAGAAGACGAAGAAGTTCAGGTAGGCGAAGAAGCGCGTGTAGCCGCGGTCGCCCGACATGTAGGCCACCGAGTAGACGTGGATCAGGAACGACACGCCGCTGACCACGAGGCACATGAAGATCGACAGCGGGTCCACGAGGATCGCCACGTCCACGTGGAAGCCGGCGGTGGCCGCGTAGGTGTAGGCCGTGTCCACGAGCTCGCGGCTGTCCTCGGGCCGGTCCTGGATGGTCACCAGGGCGCCGACCGACGACAGGAACGAGAGGAGGATCGCCGCGCTGCCGATGAAGCCGGGCGTCTTGCCCGGGAGCACCCGCCAGCCGAAGGCGATCACGAGCAGCCCGGCGAGCGGGAACGCGAGGATCAGCCAGCCGTAGGTGGTGGGGCTCATCCCTCGGAGCTCCGACATCTCGTCAACGTCGATCGGGAGCCGGTTGCGGTACATCGCGACGATGATCCCGAGGCCGATCACGACCTCGCAGGCGGCGATGACCATGACGATCAGGGCGAAGACCTGGCCGGCCTCGCCGCCGTGCATCCGCGAGAAGGCCACGAGCGCGAGGTTCCCCGCGTTCAGCATCAGCTCCAGGCAGAGCAGGATCACGAGCGGGTTGCGGCGGGTGAGCACGCCGGCCGCGCCGATGCAGAAGATGAACGCCGAGAGGACGACGAACCAGGTGATGTCCACCTAGACGACCACCTCGGTCGGAAGGTCGTCGGGCGGCTCCTCGAGGCCCCGGCGGCGCCGGGCCAGGACCACGGCGCCCACGGCGGCCACGAGCAGCAGGAACGAGGCGGCCTCGAAGGGGACGAGGAACTTGCGCAGCAGCAGCGAGCCGATCGCCGCCGGCGAGCCGAAGCCCGCGCTCCACGTCGGCGCCGCGCGTGTCCAGGGACTCGAGCCCGGTGCCGAGCAGCGCGATGCAGAGCTCGATCGCGATCGCCGCGGCGAAGAGCGGGCCGAACGTGGCGAGCGCGCCGCCCTCCGGCCGCAGCGGCTCGTCGGAGCCGCCGATGTAGGCGACCACGAAGACGTAGAGCACCATCACCGCCCCGGCGTAGACCACCACCTGGCCGGCGGCCAGGAACTCGGCGTTGAGCAGCAGGAACAGCATCGCCAGCGCCACCAGGTGGGCCACCAGGGCGAGCACGCTGTAGAAGGGGTTGCGCAGGATCACCACGCCGAGCGCACCGCCGAGCGCGCCGATCGCGGCAACGAAGAACAGCAACTGCTCGAACCACATGGGGCGGCCCTACTCGCCCTCGCGCCGCAGCGGCGTGTGCTCCGGCGGATCGGCGAGCAGCATCTCCTTCGTGAAGATCAGGTCGCTGCGGCTGTAGTCGGCGAGCTCGTAGTCGTTGCCCATCGTGATCGCGTCGAACGGGCAGGCCACCTCGCAGTAGCCGCAGAAGATGCAGCGCGCCATGTTGATCTCGTAGACCTCGGCGTAGCGCTCGCCGGCGGACACCTGGTGGTCGGGCGTGTTCTCGGCGGCCACCACGCGGATGCACTCGGCCGGGCAGGCCGCGGCGCAGAGCGAGCAGCCCACGCACTTCTCGAGCTCCGAGTCCTCGAAGCGGTGCAGCTTGTGGCGCCCGCGGAAGCGCGGGTAGACCGGCGTCTTCTCCTCGGGGTACTCGACCGTGACCGGTCCCTCGACCACGCGCCCGAAGGTGGTGCGCAGCCCGCGCAGCGTCTCCCCGAACACGCGGTAGATCGCGCCGACGCCGCCGGGCTCGGGCCCGCGGTCGACCTGGACCACGTCCTTCTCGCGGTCCCAGGCCATCAGGTGGCCACCAGCACGACGGCGGTGGCGAGCACGTTCAGGGTGGCGAGCGGCAAGAGCACCTTCCATCCGAAGGACATGAGCTGGTCGTAGCGCAGGCGCGGCAGCGAGGCGCGGATCCAGATGAAGAAGATCACGCCCAGCATCAGCTTCAGCAGCATCCAGAGCGGCGCCAGGGCCACCGGGCCCGGCCCGTGCCAGCCGCCGAGGAAGCAGGCGGCGGCGATCGCCGAGATGATGATGACCTCGATGTACTCGGCCATGAAGAACGAGCCGAAGCGCATCCCGCCGTACTCCGTGTTGTAGCCGCCCACGATCTCGGCGTCGCCCTCGGGCAGGTCGAACGGCGCGCGGGCCGTCTCGGCGAAGCCGGCCACGAGGAAGATGCAGAAGCCCACGAACTGCGGCACGACGTACCACATGTGGTCCTGGGCATCGACGATGTCCACCAGCGAGAGCGACCCGGCGGTCATCGCCACGCCGAGGAGCGACAGGCCGAGCGCCACCTCGTACGAGATCAGCTGGGCGGCGGCGCGCATGGCGCCGAGGAACGAGTACTTGGAGCCGGAGGCCCAGCCGCCGAGCACCAGCCCGTAGAAGCCGAGCGACCCGAACGCGAAGAAGTAGAGGAGCCCGATCGACACGTCCATGCCGTAGAGGCCGAAGTCCCCGCCCCAGGCGTCGTAGGGCCCGAAGGGCACGATCGCGAGCGTGGCCACGGCCGTGACGATCGAGATCACGGGCGCGATGGCCATCATCCAGGGGACCGCGGTGGCCGGCGCGGACGCCTCCTTGGAGAGCAGCTTGAACACGTCGGCGAGCGGCTGCATCAGGCCCTTCGGGCCCACCCGGTTGGGGCCGATCCGCGACTGGAAGCGGCCGAGCAGCTTGCGCTCGAGCAGCAGGATCAGCGGGACGATCTGGAGGATGAACGCGAAGATCACGATCGACTTGACGACCATCACGAGCACGCTCTCCATCAGGAGGCCACCCCGGCCGCCTCGCGCGCCACGATCTCGACGGCTCCGTCGGGGAGCGTGCCGGGCGGGCTGACGAAGACGCTGCCCCGGGGCACGCCGGTGCGCACCCGCGCCGTCGCCGTGACCTGCTGCCCGGCGGCGGTGAGCTCGACCTCGGCGCCGCTCTCCACGCCGAGCTCCCGGGCGTCCTCGGGCGACAGCTCCGCGTGCGGGGTGGCGGCCAGGAAGGAGAGCGACTGCGACAGCTCCACCTCGCCGCCGGACCAGAGCGTGCCGGCCGCGGCGACGTTGAGGCCCTCGGGCGCGGCCGGGGGCTCGGGCAGCGCGGCGGTGGGCAGCTCCTCGGCGGGGAGCGCGGAGGCGGCCTCGCGGTCCTGCCAGCGCACTCCGCGCCCGCCGATCTCCTCGAAGGTCAGGCCCGCGTAGAAGGGCACGGCCTCGGCCAGCTCGGCGGTGATCCGCTCGACCGAGCGCGCGGGCTCCCCGGCGCCGAGGCGCTCGCAGAGCTCGCCGAGCACGTGCCAGCCGGGGCGCACCTCGCGCGCGTGGCCGAGCGCCTGGCGCAGACGCTGGATGCGCCCGTCGGGGTGGGTGAGCGTGCCCTCCTTCTCGGGGTAGATCTCGGCCGGGAAGACCACGTCGGCGTGCTCCTCGAGCGCCTCGCTGCGGAAGCGGGCGAAGGCGATCACCGAGTCGGCCTGCTCGAGCGCGGGCCCGGGGCCCTGGTCGGCGTCCACGAGCAGCAGCGCCTTCGCCTGCTCGAGCTCCGCGGGCGCCGGGGCCTCCGCGAGCCCGGGGGCCAGGCCGGGGAGGCAGCCCACCTCGCGCAGCCCGCGGCCGTTGGTGGAGGTGGGCGTCCCGATCAGCCCCGACTCCTCCTTGCCCGGGATGCCGAGCTCGGCGGCCACGGCCAGCAGCGCGTCCACGGCCTGGCGGCCGCGCTCGCCCGCCCACAGGCGCTCGCCCCAGATCACGACCACGTCGCCGGCGCCGCGCAGCACGTCGGCGGCCGCGCGCACGGCATCGGCCGGGGACGGCGGGCCCGCCGTTGGCGCTGGTGGCGCCCGGGCGGAAGCCGGCGCTCGCGCGGGCGCGCGCGGCGAGGTCCTCGAGCGTGCCGGACGCGCGCGTGGAGCCGAGCGCGGCGGCCAGCGCGCCGAGCGCCGCCTCCTCGGCGCCGGGAGCGTGGCGGACGGCCGCGACGGCGTTCGCGTCGAGCGTGGTGGGGCGCGCCGAGAGCGTCACGAGCTGCGCGCCGTTGCGGCGCACGGCCTTGCGCACGCGCAGGTCGAGGATCGGCGCCTCGTCCACCGGCTCGGTGCCCACCACGAGGATCGCGTCCGCGTGATCGATGTCCGAGACGCGCGCGGTCAGGTCGGGCCGGGCGAGCAGGCGCGCCTGTGCCGGGTCGGGCAGCCAGCCCTCGCGCGACTCGACCCAGCCGGAGCCGAGCCCGTCGCGCATGAGCCGCTGCACGAGGAAGCCCTCCTCGTTGGTGGTCTGCCCGCTGACGAAGGCGGCGGTGGCCTCGCCGGAGCGCTTCAGCGCCGCGGTCGCGTCCGGAGAGCGCGCGCTCCCAGGACACCTCGCGCAGGTAGCCGCCGTCGCGGACCATCGGCGCCGTGATCCGCTCCTCGGCGCTGAACGACTGGTAGCCGAAGCGGCCCTTGTCGCAGAGCCAGCCGTCGTCCACCTCGGCGTGGTCGCGCGCGAGCACCCGCACGACCTTCGCGTCGTCGCGGATCGTCAGCTTGACGTTGCACTGCGAGGGGCAGAACGCGCAGACGGTGCCGGCGTCCTCGATGTCCCAGGGGCGCGCCCTGAAGCGATACGAGGTCGAGGTGAGCGCGCCCACCGGGCAGAGCTCGATGATGTTGCCGCTGAACGGCCCGACGTACGGGAAGCCGTCGTGGGTGCCGACGAAGGTGTGGTCGCCGCGCTCGAGGAACACGAGCTGGTTGTCCTCGGCCACCTCCTGGGAGAAGCGCACGCAGCGGTAGCAGAGGATGCAGCGCTCGCGGTCGATCGCCACGAGCGGCGACAGCGCGAGCGGCTTCTTGAAGTGGCGCTTGGGCTCGATGTAGCGCGAGCGCCCGGCGCCCCAGCCGAACGAGATGTCCTGGAGCGGGCACTCGCCGCCCTTGTCGCAGACCGGGCAGTCGAGCGGGTGGTTGACGAGCAGGAACTCGACGACCGCGTTCTGGGCGTGCCGGACGCGGTCCGAGGTCGTGACCACGACCATGCCGTCGCGCACCGGCGTGGAGCACGAGGTCTGGAGCTTCGGGATGCCCTCGATCTCGACGAGGCACATGCGGCAGGCGCCGACCGGCTGGCCGAGCTTCGGCTCGTAACAGAAGTAGGGGATCTCGACGTCGCCGTGCTTGGCGGCGTCCACGAGCATCGTGCCCTCGGGCGCCTGCACCTCGCGCCCGTCGATCTCGAAGGTGACGAGCTTGACCTCGGGGCGGGCCATCAGATGACGGCCTCGAGGTCCGAGGCGGCGCGCGCACGTTCGATGTGCTCCTCGAACTCCTCGCTGGAAGTGCTTGAGCATCGAGCCCACCGGCATCGCCATCGAGTCGCCCAGCACGCACAGGCAGTTGCCCATGATGTTCTCCTGGACCTGGGCCATGATCTCGAGGTCCATGGGAGTGGCCTCGCCCGAGTCCACGCGCTCGAGCAGCTTCACCGTCCAGTTGGTGCCCTCGCGGCAGGGCACGCACTTGCCGCAGGACTCGTGCCGGTAGAAGCCGGCCAGGCGCAGCGCGAGCGGCACGATCGGCTGCTCCTCGTCCACGACGATCACCGCGCCCGAGCCGAGCATCGACCCGGCCTGGGCCATCGCCTCGAAGGTGTAGGGCAGGTCGAGGTGCTCCTCGAGCAGCACCGGCGCGGACGAGCCGCCGGGGAACCAGCACTTGACCTTCCGGCCCTCGGGCGGGCCGCCGGCCAGGCCGTAGACGATCTCGCGCCCGGTGATGCCGAGCTCGATCTCGTAGTTGCCGGGACGCTGCACGTCGCCGGAGATCGACACGATCTTCGTGCCGGTGGAGTTGCCCTCGCCGAGCGACTTGAACCACTCGGCGCCGCGCGACGACGATCGCCGGGGCGTTGCAGAGCGTCTCGACGTTGTTGATGAGCGTGGGCCCCTGGTAGAGGCCCTGGTTCGCGGGGAACGGCGGCTTGAGCCGCGGGTTGCCGCGCTTGCCCTCGAGGGCGTCGAGCAGCGCCGTCTCCTCGCCGCAGATGTAGGCGCCCTTGCCGCGGTGGACGGTGAGCTCGAAGGTGTGGTCCGAGCCGAGGATGCGCTCGCCGAGGTAGCCGCGCTCGTAGGCCTCGGCGATCGCGGCGTCGAGGATGTCCGCCTGGAGCTCGTACTCGCCGCGGATGAAGATGAAGCCCTTGTTCGCGCCGGCCGCGAGCGCGCCGATCACGCAGCCCTCCACCAGCAGGTGCGGGTTCTTCTGCATGAGCAGCCGGTCCTTGAAGGTTCCGGGCTCGGACTCGTCGGCGTTGCAGCAGAGGTACTTGTCCATGCGCGCCCTTGGGGATGAAGCTCGCCTTCTTGCCCATGGAGAAGCCGGCCCCGCCGCGGCCGCGCAGGCCCGGACTCCTCGAGCTCGTGGAGCACCTGCTCGGGCGTCATCTCGAGCAGCGCCTTGCGGAGCGCGGCGTAGCCGCCCAGGCGCTCGTAGACGCCGATCCCGGTGAGGCCGGGCTCGTCGATGTGCTCGAGGAGGACGCGCGTCTCGGGCATCAGGCGTCACCCAGCCCGCGGCCGGGGAACGGCTCGCGGCCCTCGATCAGGGCGCGCACGAGCTCGCCGGCGTCGTCCGTCGTGAGCGGCCCGACGTAGCGGCCGTCGATCGAGGCCATCGGCGCGAGGTCGCAGGCGCCGAGGCACTCGAACTCGCGGACCTCCACGTCCTCGAGGCCCTGCTCGCCCGCCTCGGCGGCGATCGCGTCGTAGACCGCCTTGGCGTTCGACAGGTGGCAGGCCACGCTCGTGCACACGTACACGTAGCGGCTGCCCGTCGGGCGCGTGCGGAGCATGTCGTAGAAGGTCGCGACCGCGGACAGGTAGGCGGGCGTGACCTGCATCACCGCGGCCACCTGGCGGAGCGCCTCCGGGCGAGCACCAGCCGTGCACCCGCTGGGCGGCGCCGAGCGCGGGCAGCGCGGCGGAGTGGCGCTCCGGGTAGCGGGCCATGTAGCCCTCGATCTCGGCGCGCAGCTCCGCGGGCACCTCCACGTCGGCCGGGTCGGGCACGGTCTGCGGCGGCTCGCCGAGCCGCACCTCCTCGTCCCAGCCGGGCGGGAGCGGCGCCGCGCGGATCGCGGCGGGGTCGCTCACCTGTCCACGCCGCCCAGGATCGGGTCGAGCATCGCCACGCGCGGCGATCATGTCGGCGAGCAGCGCGTCCCTGACCATGTCGGGGAGCGCCTGGAGGTTCACGAAGCTCGGGTCGCGCATGTGCACGCGCGCGGGCTTGGCCGAGCCGTCGGCCACCACGAAGCAGCCGAGCTCGCCGCGCGGGGACTCGATCGCGCTGTAGACCTCGCCCGGCGGCACCCGGAAGCCCTCGGTCACGAGCTTGAAGTGGTGGATGAGCGCCTCCATCGAGGTGGCGAGCTCGTGGCGCGGCGGCAGCGCGACCTTGCGGTCGGTCGTGATCCAGGGGCCCTCGGGGATGCCGTCGAGCGCCTGCTCGAGGATCTTCAGCGACTCGCGCATCTCGGTGAGGCGCACCTTGAAGCGGTCGTAGTTGTCGCCCACCGAGCCGACCGGCACCTTGAAGTCGAACTGCTCGTAGGACGAGTAGGGCATCGCCTTGCGCAGGTCCCAGGGCTCGCCCGGCGGCGCGCAGGAGCGGGCCGGTCACGCCGAGCCCGAGCAGCGTCTCGCGGTCCACGATGCCGGTGCCCTTCATCCGCTGCAGCCAGATCTCGTTGCGGTCGAGGAGCGCCTCGTACTGGTCGATCCGGCGCGGCATGATCTCGAGGAACTCGCGCACCTTCTGCTCGAAGCCCGGCGGGATGTCCTCCGCCACGCCGCCGACCTGGAAGTAGCGCGTGTGCAGCCGCTGCCCGCCGGACATCTCGAACAGGTCGAGGATGTAGTCGCGCTCGCGCAGCCCCCACCAGAGCATCGTGATCGCGCCGATGTCGAGCGCGGCGGTGGCGAGCCAGAAGAGGTGGCTGGCGATCCGGTTCAGCTCGAGGTGGATCACCCGCAGCCACTGGGCGCGCGGCGGCACCTCCACCTCCGCGAGCCGCTCCACGCTCAGGCAGAACGTGAGCGCGTTGTAGTAGTAGGCGAGGTAGTCCATCCGCTCGATGAACGTGATCCCCTTCCAGTACTGCTGGTCCTCGAGGCTCTTCTCGATGCCGGTGTGGACGTAGCCGATGATCGGCTTGACGTCGCGCACCACCTCGCCCTGGAGCGTCGTCAGCAGGCGCAGCACCCCGTGCGTGGCGGGGTGGTGCGGCCCGATGTTGATCGTGAGCAGCTCGTCGGTCTGATCGCCGCCGCCCTCGAGCGGCGCCATCGTCACCGAGCGCTCGCGCTCGCGGTAGGGGACGTCGATTCCGCCGCCGTGGTCAGTCATACCAGCGCGGGAACTTGTCCTCGTTGAAGGTGAACAGCACCGGCTCCCCGCCCATCGGGAAGTCGCGCCGCTGCGGATGCCCCTCGTAGTCCTCGGGCATGAGGATGCGGCGGAGGTCGGGGTGGCCCTCGAAGGTCACGCCGAACATGTCGTAGACCTCGCGCTCCTGGAAGTCCGCGGTGGGGAAGAGCTCCACGACGGAGGGCACGCGGGCCTCCTCGATGCTCACGCGCGTGCGGACGTTCAGCCGGTCGGCCCGCTCCATGGAGAGCAGCTGGTAGTGCACGCCCGAGCCGCGGCTCCGCCGGCAGGTAGTCGCAGCCGTGGAGGCTCATGAGCAGCGGCCAGGGCTCCGGGTCCTCGTCGCGCAGGTAGGTGAGCACCTCGCGCACGCGCGCGGGCGCGACCTCGAGCGTGGCCTGCTCGCGGTGGAACAGCGTGCCGCCGACCGCGTCCTCCGAGACCGCGCCTCGAACCCGCTGTGCGATCAGCTCGAGGCCGGTCGCGTCAGGCAACTTCCTCCGTCCCCTCCGCTCCGTAGCGCGCGCGCCAGCCGAGGCCGGGGTCGTCGCTGATCTTGTCCTGCAGCTTCATGATCCCGTAGATCAGCGCCTCCGGGCGCGGCGGGCAGCCCGGCACGTACACGTCCACGGGCAGGAACTTGTCCACGCCCGCCACGAGCGCGTAGTTGTTGAACATCCCGGCGCTCGAGGCGCAGGCGCCCATGGAGATCACCCACTTGGGCTCGAGCATCTGGTCGTAGAGCCGGCGGATGACGGGCGCCATCTTGATCGACACGCGGCCGGAGATGATCAGGAGGTCGGCCTGGCGCGGGGTGAAGCGGATCACCTCGGCGCCGAAGCGCGAGAGGTCGTTGCGCGGCGAGCCGATCGTGGTGATCATCTCGATCGCGCAGCAGGCGAGGCCGAAGCCGAGCGGGAAGAGGGCGTTCTTGCGCGCCCAGTTCTGGGCGTCCTCGAGGCGGGTGAGCAGGACGCGCTCCTCGACGTAGCGCTCGAGGTCGTCGCCCTCCACGTCGCCGCGCAGCATCTGCCGCGCGCGCAGCCCGCGGACGCGCATGTCCTCGGAGCCGTTCGAGCGGGTCACTTCCACTCCAGTGCCCCCCTCCGCCACACGAAGACGAAGGCCACCAGCAGCAGCCCGACGAACACCACCGTCTCGCCGAGCGCGAACCAGCCGAAGGCCTCGAGCTGGAGCGCCACCGGGTAGAGGAACACCACCTCGATGTCGAACAGGATGAACAGCATCGCGATCAGGTAGAAGCTGATCCCGAAGCGGAAGCTCTTCTTGACGTCGGAGGGCAGGCCGCTCTCGTAAGGCTCCGTCTTGACCGGGCGGGCGCGCTTCGGACCGAGCAGGCCGTTGGCGAGAGTGAAGGCCGTGCCGATGCCGAGTCCCAGAAGCAGGAAGACCAGGGCTGGCAGGTAATCCTTGAGCACGATCACGCGGATGTATAACGCAGCTTTGTGCGCAGGTGCCACATAGTGATCAAGAGCACCCGGATGGGTCAGCGGAAGGTGGCCCCCTGACCGGGTTCCATGCCGCGCTGGGCATCGGCGTGCTCGCGTCCAACCTGATCGCCGCCGTCTGGGGCGTGGTCGGCTGGCTGCGCAAGGACGCGGCCGCGTCGATCGTGTTCTGGCCGCTGCTCCGGGTGGCGCAGGCGCTCGTGGTCGTGCAGGTGCTGGTCGGGCTGCTGCTGCTGGCCCGCGGCGCCTCGGCGCCCGACGGCCTGCACGTGGCCTACGGGGTCGTCGCTGCTCCTCGTGACCCTGGTCAGCGAGGCGATGCGCGCCGGCGTGGCCCAGAAGGAGCTGGAGGACGTGGAGGACGTGGACGCCCTCGAGCGCTCCGAGCAGGTGGCGCTCGCCAGGCGCGTGGCGCTCGGCGAGATGGGCGTGATGACGATCGGGGCGCTGCTGATCGTCACGCTGGCGCTGCGGGCGTACCAGACGGGTGGCTAAGCCGAGGCCGGCGTACCAGAGGCCGAACATGAGCCCCAGGTGCCGAGGCCGGGGATCACCACGGCGCGGTAGACGGGCTCCACCACCGGCCGCGTGAGCACCCACGCGAACGCGGCGGTGCAGGCCGCCATCGACGCGATCGACATCGGCGCGAACACCGCCAGGGCCAGCGCGGCCTCGAGCTTCGACGGCAGCGCCGCGATCAGCAGCAGCACCACCGCGCCCGTGCCGGCGAGCCCGTGCAGCATCCCGATCGAGAGCGCCTGCGCCGGGCTGCGCGCCGGCACATGCCGGTGCTCGCCGCCGCGGCGCAGGTGGCGCCGGCGGCCGTGCGAGCCGGCGTGGGCGTGCGCGCCCGCCCGGTAGTCGCCGCGCGCCCACTTGAGCATCACGCGCGCGGCCAGGGCGAGGATCACGATGCCCACCGCCTTCTCGGCGCCGGACTCGAGCCAGGCCGGCAGCTCGGACTTGAGGAAGATCAGGGGGAGCCCGACCACGAGCAGCACGCCCGGCGTGGCCGAGGCCCCACCAGGCGCCCGAGGCGCGCGGCCTTGCGCGCGTCGCCGTCCTCGGCGGCCACGAGCGACGTGACCGCCACGAGGTGGTCGGGGTCGGACGCGTGCCTGAGCCCGAGCACGAGCGCGATCGCGAGCGCCACCAGCAGCGGCGCGCCGTCGAACAGCCCGGTCAGCCAGCCGTCGAGGCTCTCCACCGGTCCGAACAGGAAGTCGAAGCTCATCGTGCTCTCCTCTCTGGTTGCGAGTCCACTCAGACCACCCCGGGGACGGCGCGCACGGTGAGCACCGCTCCGACGGCGACGATCAGGAGGGCCGAGGCGGCGGGCAGCGCGGCGGCCAGCCGCCCGGCGGCGAGCCGCCGGGGGATGACCTGCCGCGCGTACACCACCGCGAGTCCCAGCCCGGTCAGGGTTCCGGCCAGCCCGAGGCTGAAGGCGACGATCAGCAGCAGCCCGAGCCCGACCTCGTGCTGCGAGATCGCGGCGAGCAGCACCACCAGGGCCGAGGGGCAGGGGATCAGCCCGGCGGCGGCTCCCATCCCGAGCAGGCCCTTCCAGCTGAGGTCGTGCTCGTGGTGCGTGCCCGTGCGCGTGATGGTGGTGGCCGCTCGCGTGCGCGCGCGCGTGCTTGAAGCGCGTGCGCAGAACGCCCGCGCCCACCGTGAGCACCAGCAGGCCGGACACCAGCGTGAGCCAGGGCAGCAGGTCTTCGGCCAGCACGTACTGCGAGAGCGCGAGCGTGACCAGGCCGAGCGCGAAGACGCCGATGGTGTGCGTGACGGTCACGGCCGCGCCGAGCGCCACGGCGTGCCGGGGACGGCCGCGGGTACCCACCAGGTAGGCGGCCACCATCGCCTTGCCGTGGCCGGGCGAGAGCGCGTGGAGCGCGCCCCAGCCGAAGGCGGCGAGCAGGAGCAGGAGCAGGACGCCCTGGCCCGATGCGGCGTCCTCGAACACGTCGACGAAGCCCTCCGAGGCCTCCGAGCGCGACTCGTAGGAGCGTCCGCCCTCGCTGCGCGGCGCGCTCAGCGTCCCCTCTCCGGGCGCCACGGCGAAGCTCGCGTCACGCCGGTCGGCCGGGCTCTTCAGGAGATCCTGCGGGTAGCGGCGCAGGCCGGCGGTGGGATCGCCGCTCGGCGCGCTGCTGCGGACCGCGGTGCCGCGGCCGGGCGCCGCCACCACGGCCTTCCAGCCCACCCGGCCGGGGAAGGTGCCGTCCCGCAGATCGACCCGGCGCGCGCCGCTCGGCGGCGGCCGTCAGGGCGAGCTCGAGCCGCGTGGTGGGGAGGCCGCCCGCTCCCTCGGGGAACGACAGCCGCGGCGCCCCGGCCGGCTCGAGCGCGACCTTGCGCCCGTCGACCTCGAGCTCGAGCCCGCCGGAGACCTCGGCGAGCTTGCGCCGGAGCACCTCCGCGCGGCCGAGGCCCCGCTCCTGTGCGGTCGGGATCTCGGCCTGGTCGAGCACGTAGCGCACGTCCACGCGGTCGGCCGAGACGCGCACCACGCTCAGGTGGTTCACGGAGAAGTTCCCGAGCGGGTGGGCCGCCGCCGGCGCCGCCGGCACGGCGAGCGCGGCGAGCACCGCGACAGCGAGCGCGAGCCGCCTCACCGGAGCGCCTCCTGCGCCTGGCGCGCCTGGAGCGGGGACAGCATCCCGCGGCCGCGCAGGGCCAGCCGCAGGTCCGCCGCCGCTTCCGGCCGGCCCGTCGCCGCGGCGGCGATGCCGGCGTGGAAGCGGAACAGCGGATCGCGCGAGCCCAGCCTCAGTGCCTCGTTTGCCCAGCGCAGGCCGGCGGCGGGGCGCCCCGAGCGCGTGAGCGCCCAGCCGAGCGCGTCGGCGGAGCGCACGCTCGGCGCGGCGCGCCAGACCGCCCGGCCCATCCGCACCGCGGCCGCGGGGTCGCCGTGCTGGGCCTCGAAGAGGACGGCCTCGGCGTCGGGGGCGGTGCCGGCCGCGCGCAGGAGCCGGCGCTCGGCCCGGGCGGCCGCCAGGTCGGCCCGCGCGGCCTGCTCGCGCCCCGCCGCCAGCTCCACGTCGGCGAGCAGGGTCAGGCTCGTGGTCAGCGGCAGCAGCCGCGTGGCCCGCCGCAGCCGGGCGATCGCCGGGCGCAGCCGGCCCCGCGCGGCGTCGACCCGCGCGAGCCCCACGAGCGCCGCGGGGTAGGGCCGCTGCGAGCGCAGCGCGCCGAGGTAGGCGGCGCGCGCCGCCGCCGGCCGCCCTGCCGCGAGCTGAAGGTCTCCGAGCAGCGCCTGCACGTACGCGCTCGCGGGCGAGCCGCCGCCGGCGGACACGGCCAGGCGCATGGCCTCGATCGCGCCGGCCCGGTCGCCGCCCAGCTCGCTCAGGTAGGAGGCGCGCGCGTAGGCGGCGAGGCCGGGCTTCGTGTCCACGAGCCGCTGGATCGTGCGCGCCGCCGCGTCGTAGCGGCCGAGCTCGACCTGCGCGTCCGCCACGCACGGTCAGCGGCCGGGCGAGCCCGGGGGCGAGCGCATGCGCCTGCATGCCGAGGCGCAGCTGCTCGCGGAAGTCGTGCCGGAGCCCCGCGAGGGTCCCGGCGCCCACGCATCGCGTTCAGGTTCCTCGCGTCGCGGCGGCGCGCCTCGCCGAAGGAGCGTCCGGCGCGCGAGTAGAAGCCGGCGTCGCCGGTCGCGCGGGCCCGCTGCAGGTAGGCCTCGCCGAGGCCGGCGTAGGCGGCGGCGCTGTCCGGGTCGGCGCGCACGGCGCGCTGGAAGTCGGCCACCGGGTCGCCGCTGGGCGCCCCCGGGTCGGGCCCCGCGGCGCCCGGAGTCTCCGAGCGGTTGACCACCGTGAGCGCGGCCAGCAGGGCGCAGAACACGGCGAGCGGGAGGAGCAGCTTGGTGATGTTCGGTCGGATGAGCGTCATCGCGTCGGCCTCGGCGGGGGCGCCCCGCGGTGGGGCGCCCCCTTTCCGAGTGGTCGTTGGGCTAGCCGCCCGCCGGCACCGGCGGATGGCCCGGCTCGACCCGGTTCGAGGGATCCGAGTCGAAGCCGCTGGTGGGGCCGGCCAGGTACGGGAACGCGGACAGGAACGGCTTGTCGTTCCGGTCCACCCCGTCTCCGAGCGGCACCTTGTTGCCCTTCAGGAACCCGGCGACGACCTGGAGCTCGATGTCCACCACGTCGTCCTCGAGCCTGCGCCCGTTGGGGAATCCGGCCAGGTCCCCGCCGATCACGCCGAACCGGTCCGCCGCGCCGCTCGCGGGCGGCACGCCGAGGTTGAGCTTGATCGTGTCGACCGCCGGCGGGCCCTTGATCGCCCTTGTGCTGGTTGAGGTCGGGGATCCCCTGGAGCAGCGCCTGCACGATGTCCGTGCGGTCGTTCTCCGGGGCCTTGACGTCGAACAGCGCGTTGAGGACCGCCGCCAGCTCGGGCTTCACGACGTACTTGCCGTAGAGAGCCGCGTCGCGGTCCGGGGTCGTCCGGTTGAACCGGTCCTTCTGGCCCAGCGGGATGACCACCTCGTTCACCAGCGGGTTGCCGAGCCGGGAGACCTGCACCCAGCGGTCCGCCGCGGTGCTTCGACGAACGGGCGTACTGCCCGGTCACGTCGAGGCGCCGGCGCTCGGTGGTGGACCACACGCCCACGACCGCGTTGCCCGCGCCCGGCGCCGGAGACCGCCTTGCCGTTCTTCGTGACCCGTGCCTCGGGGATCTGCATGACGACCGAGTGGGTGTTCATCCCGCTCAGGTCGTCCTTGCCCTGGCCCTGGTTGCCGGTGAGCTTGCGGACGTTCAGGCCGTCGAACGTCGCGCCCAGGTCCACGAAGAACGGATCGTCGCGCTGGCCGACGAACACCCTGGTGCCGTCGCCCAGCTTCCTGATCGCCCCGTCCACGAACGTCTGGTAGTTCGGGAACGTCTTGGGGCCGATGTTGGGCGGGGCCACGGGCAGCCCGCGGGCGATCGTCCGCGCGCTGACGTGGTCCTTGCCCTTCTTCCAGTGGTGCCGCTCGCGGACGATCGAGTAGCGCTGGACGACGTTGAGCTTCGCGTCGCCGTAGCCGCTCGCGCCCGGAAGGGCGTACAGGAACGAGTTCTTGTTCCTGATCTTCGTCTTGAACGAGTACCGGTAGCTGACGTCCGGCTTCCCGTCGCCCGTGTTGTCGACGTGGATGTAGTACCGGGCGCGGTCGTCGAACCCGAAGAAGTTCGGGCCTGAGCCCGGCACCTCACCCGGAATCCAGTTCGCCGCAACCGTCAGTGCCCCCGGGGCGTCCTTCGCGGTCCACGCGTACGTGTCCGTGTTGTCGGCCGAGGGGTCGAGGGTGATGTCCGGCGCCTCACGGTGGCTGGATCCGATGCCGATCGGCACCGCGATCGCGACAGCCGCCAGCGCCGCTGGGGCCACCAGCTTCCTGCGCATGTGCGAGTCCTCCTATTTACGAGTCCGGCGGCGGGTGTCCAGTCCGCCTCCGCTTGGCCACACTTAACGTGCCGCCCGCCTGATCCGGATCACTTCAGTTGCGTAATCAGCTATCGGTGTCGGGGTACGACCAAGGGGTCATGACGAGCTTTCAGCCGCAAGAGCACTACCTGCGGGCCGACCTCCGGCTGCTGAAGGAGGCGCGCGAGTTCGCGGAGCGCGCGGCGCTCGCCTTCGGGCTCGAGAACGGCGCCTGCTACCAGGTCAAGCTGGCCATGAGCGAGGCCGTGACCAACGCGATCCAGCACGGCTCCACGTCTCCCGACGACCCGATCCGCATCTGGGCGGTCGAGGAGGGCGGGGCGCTCGTCTTCGAGGTGCTGGACACGGGCCGCTTCCGGCCCCGCGTGGCCCGCCGCGGCGATCCCCTGCCGGACAGCGGCCGAGGGCTCGAGTTCCTGCGACTGCTGATGGACGAGGTGGACGTGCGGCCCGGAGCAAAGGGAACCCTGCTCCGCTTCGCAAAAAGGCGTTAGTCAGCAGCGGCGCGCTGGCGCGGGTGGCGACGTTGCGAGTTTCCGGATCTGACCGTCCGAGGTCAGAGACGGAACACGCGACGGAGACAGGCCCCGCGCCCATCGAGGCCAGAGGAAAACGCCCCGACGGCGGCCCTTCGCCGCCGAATCACGGACGGCCGCCGAGCGAATCCTTCGCGAGTGGTGGCCGTCGCCGGCCGTCGCCGGGGCATCGTCGATTTCGCCGTGCGGTGGGGCTACTCCTTCACCTGAAGCTCACCCGTCATGCCGAGCTGCCGCGTGATCGCCCACGGTGCACAGCAGCTCGTAGCGGCCGGGCCTCACGTCCACCGTGGCGGTGCCGGCTCGCCGGCGGGCAGGCTGGCGGTGCCGCCGACCTCGTCGCCGTCGCGCCGGAGCTTGATGTTGTGGGCCAGCGAGCCGGCGTTCTCGAGCCGGATCCGGAGCTCTCCGGGGCCGTCGAGCACCACGGCCGCGGGGTCGAACGAGTACTCCTTCGCGGACACCTTCAGCACGCTTCCGGCCTTCAGCGTGGCCGCGCCGCCCTCCTGGCCGGCAGTCCCCGTCGTTTCCGCATCCCGCGGCCGAGCAGCACGGCCAGTCAGCAGGAGCAGGGGGGCGGGCGGCCGCACGGGGACGGGATACTATGCGCCGCCGTGACCCGCCCTGCCGCACTTCTCTGCGTCCTCGCGCTGGCCGTCCTGGCCGGCTGCGGAGGCGAGATCGAGGTGCCCGAGGAGCAGACGCCGACCTGCACCGGGCGCCGTGCTCTTCAACGAGCGCTGCTCGGGCTGCCACTCGCTCGAGGCCGCGAACGCCTACGGCAGCAAGGCCGTCCGGCCAGCTGCAGGGCGGCGAGGTCACGAACGGCCCGAACTTCAACGTCCGCAAGGAGAGCAGGGACGACGTGCTCTTCGCCATCCGCAACGGCGGCTTCTCGGGGCAGATCATGCCCGCGAACATCGCCGTCGGCAGGGACGCGGAGCTGATCGCCGACTTCCTCTCGAAGTACTCCGGGCAAGAACGGGGCGAGTGACCGGCGGGCTAGCGCCGCGACCCGCCGTGCTCGACCTCCGCCTAATCCGGGAGGACCCCCAGCCCGCTCGTGAAGCGCTCGAGCGCCGCGGCGTGGACCCCGCGCTGCTCGACGAGGCGCTCGAGCTGGACGAGCGCCGGCGTGCGGTGCTGCCGGAGCTCGAGGAGCTGCGGCGCGGCGAAGAACGAGGCGTCGAAGCGGATCGGCGAGCTCCAGCGCTCGCGGCGAGGACGCGTCCGAGGCGATCGCGGAGGTGCGCGGGGCCTCGGCGCGCGAGAAGGAGCTGGACGAGGAGCTGCGCGACGCTCGAGTGGAAGCGCCGACGGCGCGCTGGCCGCCCTGCCCAACCTGCCCGACCCGAGCGCGCCGCCGGAGGACGAGGTGCTGCGCGAGGTCGGCGAGGCGGGCGCCACGGGCCGCGACCACCTCGAGCTGCTCGGCGACCTGGTGGACATGGAGGCCGGCGCGCGCGTGGCCGGCTCGCGCTTCGCGTACCTGAAGGGGCCGCTCGTGCGGCTCGAGCTGGCGCTGGTGCAGTGGGTGCTCACGCTGCTGGAGGAGAAGGGCTTCATCGCCCGTGATCCCGCCGGTGCTCGTGCGCGAGGAGGCGCTGTTCGGCACGGGCTTCCTCCCCGACACCGAGCAGCAGATCTACCGCGTGCCGGACGACGACCTCTACCTGGCCGGCACCTCGGAGGTGCCGCTCGCCTCGCTGCACGCCGGCGAGATCCTGCCCGGCGAGCGAGCTGCCGCGGCGCTACGCCGGCTTCTCCGCCTGCTTCCGCCGCGAGGCGGGCGCGGCCGGCAAGGACACGAAGGGCATCTTCCGGGTGCACCAGTTCGACAAGGTGGAGATGTTCTCGTTCGTGGAGCCCGGAGGAGTCGGCCGGCCGAGCACGAGCGGCTGCTGGCGATCGAGGAGGAGATCCTGCGGCGCGCTCGGGATCCCGTACCGCGTGGTGAACATCGCGGCCAACGACCTCGGCGCCTCGGCGGCCAAGAAGTACGACCTCGAGGCCTGGCTGCCCGGGCCAGGAGCGCTACCGCGAGCTCACCTCCGCCTCCAACACGACCGACTACCAGGCCCGCCGACTCGACGTGCGCTACCGGCCCGGCGAGGACGGCCCGCGCCACGTGCACACCCTGAACGGAACCGCGGTGGCGGTCGGCCGCACGATCATCGCCCTGGTGGAGAACGGCCAGCGCGACGACGGCACCGTGGCGATCCCGGAGGTGCTGCACGGGTTCGGCGCGCCCGCAGGAGATCCGCCGCCGGGGGCTAATCAGGGCGCTGCGTCACTTAGGGGCCCGTATGGGGCCTCTAGAGGACACAGCGGAGAAGAAGTTGGGCGTCATTGCCCGTCGTTCGCATGGAGTGGTCACCCGGTCCGAGGCGCTGAGAGGCGGGATTGAGCGTCAAGGAGATCCGGCGGCGCGTGGAGTCCGGGTGCTCTCCTCCGCGAGCACCGCGGCGTCTACAGGGTCGGCCACCGCGCCCCGAGCACGGAGGCCTCCTTCATGGCCGCCGTCAAAGCGTGCGGGCCGGCGCGGTGCTCAGCGGGCGCGCGGCGGCCCATCTGCTCGGGCTCGTGCAAGGGACCGCCGCCCCCGCCGGAGGTAACGGCCGCGGAGCGGCCGCCGGGGTCCCGGGCGTGAAGACCCGGCGCGGCCGGCTCCCGCGCGCGGACCGCACGCTCTGGCGTGGCATCCCGGTCACCTCCGTCCCTCGCACCCTGGTCGATCTCGCCGGCGGTCATGAGCGAGGCCGAGCTGGCGCGGGCCTTCCACGAGGCGGGCATCCGCCACCACACCACGCCCGAGCAGGTCGAGGCCGTGCGCTGGCCGCCGTCCCAACAGCCCCGGCGCCGCCAAGCTCCGCCGCGTGATCCAGCGGCGACACCCAGGTCAGCCTCAGCAGGCTCGAGTCCCGCTTCCTGGCACTGCTCGGCCGAGCAGGCCTCCCGCGCCCGAGACCAACCGGCCCGCCGGCGGCCACCGCGTGGACGCCCGCTGGCCCGGACCGGCGCTGACGGTCGAGCTCGACAGCTACCGCTACCACCGCTCACGCCACGCCTGGGAGCAGGATCGCCGGCGGGAGCGCGAGGCGCACGCCCGCGGCGACCGGCTCCGCCGGTTCACGCTACGGCGACGTGACCGGCGACCCGGCGCTGATGCTCGCCGAGCTGCGAGGCCTCCTCTGCGAATCTTCGGCAGCATGGAGGGGTGGCAGAGCGGTTGAATGCGACGGTCTTGAAAACCGTTAAGCGTCGATAGGCGCTTCGAGGGTTCGAATCCCTCCCCCTCCGCTGAGCACCGTGGCCCGATCCGGATTATCCGAGCTGCTCCGCGCCGCGGTCGAGAGCGGCGACTGGTCGCGCCTGCGCGAGCGCCTGGCGGACGACGCCGTGCTCGACACGAGCAGCGAGGCCGGGCGCCGGCGCGTCGAGGGCGCCGATGCGATCGTCGCGCACCTCGGGCGGGCCGGCCCGGGCGAGGTGCGCGTCTGGGACGCCCAGGAGTGGCCGACCGGCGTCGCGCTGAGCTTCGAGTGGGAGGGCGCGGGCGGCAGGGACCGGCGCCGCTGGTACGTGCGGACCGGCCCGGCGTGCCGAGGTTGTCGAGCTGTGGAGCACGGCCGCGCGGCCGAGCGTGGCAGGCGTGGCAGACGCCGTGGCGCCGCCGCCGGCGCTCCTGGAGCAGCTCGGCGCAACGCGGGTCGCGCCGCTCAGCCACGGCGGCAACTCGGGCGCGGCGCTGCTGCGCGCCCCGCGCGACGACGGGACGTCGTTCGTCCTCAAGCGCGTCACCGCGGACGGCGCCGACTGGCTCGCCCGCGCGACCGGCGACCGAGGGCCGTACCGCGCAGCTCTACCTGGCGGGCGCCTTCGACGAGATGCCGGCCGCGATCGGCCACGGCATCGTCGCCGTCGAGCGCTCGGGGGACGCCGCGTGGATCGCGATGCGCGACGTCCAGGCCGAGCTGCTCGCGCCGGACGCGCGGCTCTCGCGCGAGCAGAGCCGGCGCATCCTCGACGCCGCCGCGCAGCTCCACCGCGCCTTCCGCGACCGCGTGCCCGCACGGCGCCGCATCGCTGAGCGACCGCATCGGCATGTCCACCCCGGCCGTGGCCGACGCGGAGCGCGCGAACCCCGACCTGCTGCCCAAGCAGTTCGAGCAGGGCTGGGACGCCTTCGCGCGAGCTCGTCCCCGCCGACGTCGCCGACGCCGTGCTCGAGCTGACGCGCAGCCCGGACGTGCTCGCCGCCGCGCTGCGTGCGCGCTCACGGCGCGGCCGACGCTCATCCACGGCGACCTGCGCGGCGACAACCTCGGCTTCGACGGCGACCGCGCTCGTGCTGATCGACTGGGACCTGGCCACCGCCGGCACCCCGACCGTCGAGTTCGCCTGGTACCTCGCGCACTCCGCCCGGCGCATCGACGCGACCCACGACGCAGATCGAGGCGGATCACCGCGCGGCGCAGGGCGACGGGCTCGCCGACGACGAGGTCGAGCTCGGGATGCTCTCGGGCCTCGTGCAGTACGGCTGGCGCATCGCCCACAGCGCGCGCGTGCACCCCGACCCGGCCGAGACCGCCTGGGGCCGGGAGGAGCTCGCGTGGTGGGTCCCGCGCGTGCGCGCCGCCCTGGAGCACCTGG
>CAVYIA010000005.1:0-135450 GCA_963768465.1 uncultured Thermoleophilaceae bacterium
GCTGATCTGCGCGACTGCCCGGGGCGGCGCGCAGCCGCCGCCCCGGGACGTTCGCGCTACGCCTTCGGCTGGATGTTCTGGTTCAGGCGGAACGTGTTGTCAGGGTCGTACTTCGCCTTGACCTGCGCGAGCCGGTCGTAGTTGTCTCCGTAGCTCGCGCGGACCCGCTCCTGGCCCTCGTCCATCATCATGTTCACGTACGCGCCGCCCGCCGAGTACGGGTGGAGCGCCTCCTGGTAGTCCACGCTCCAGCGCCGGATCGCGTCGATGTTCGCCGGGTCCGGGTCGACGCCCGCGAACACGGCGCCGTACTGGGCGTGGCGGTAGGCCCAGGGCGTGTCGGCCGGGCCCACGTCGTGGGCGGCCCCGTCGATCGGGTAGAGGTGCATCGTCGACTTCCACGTCGGCATCTCCGCGCCGTACTTCGCGTGGATCTCGATCGCCTCGTCGGGGATCTCGTTGACGAAGTCGGCCCGCCAGTACCACTGGTCGCCGGCCGGGTAGACCCCGTCGAACGCGCCCTGGATGGCCGCGTGCGGCATCGCCTGCGGCCCGTGGAGCAGCGGCTCCGGCAGCGCGTCCAGCAGCGGCTTCATCGCCGCGGCCGCCGCCTCCTCGTCGGTGCCCGCGTAGCACCAGACCACCCCGCAGACCTTGCGCAGGTGGAGCTCCTCCGGGAACGGATCTCCCGGGGGCACCGAGCCGAACAGGAAGAAGCCGCCCAGCTCGCGCGGCGCGTTCGGCATGAAGTCGCGGTAGGCCCGCAGCACCTCGGCGCCGCTCTCGACCGGCCAGAACGTCGGGCCCGGCCACGACGCCCTCCAGCTCGTGGAGGCGGAACGTGAACGCGGTGACGACGCCGAAGTTGCCGCCGCCGCCGCGCAGCGCCCAGTAGAGGTCGGGGTTCTCGTCGGCGCTCGCGTGGACCTGCTCGCCGCTGGCGAGCACCACGTCCGCCTCGAGCAGGTTGTCGATCGCGAGGCCGAAGCCGCGCGTCAGGTGCCCGAGGCCGCCGCCGAGCGTGAGCCCGCCGACGCCGGTGGTCGAGATGATCCCGCTCGGCGCGGCGAGCCCGTGCTCGCCCGTAGCGGCGTCGACCTTGCCCCAGGTCGCGCCGCCGCCCACGCGGACGGTGCGCGCGCCGGGGTCCACCTCGACGCTGTCCATCGGCGACAGGTCGATGACGAGGCCGTCGTCCACCGAGCCGAGGCCGGCGCCGTGGTGGCCGCCGCCGCGAACGGCGATGGGGAGGCCGTGCGCCCGGGCGAACTTCACGGCCGCCGAGACGTCGTCCGCGGTCGCGCACTGGGCGATCAGCGCCGGGCGCTTGTCGAACATGCCGTTGAACAGGGCGCGCGCCTCGTCGTACTGGGCGTCGTCGGGGCCGACGAGGGTCCCGGCGAAGCTCCCCAGCTCGGCGCGTGCGGCGCCGGGGGTCGTGTCGGTCGTGCTCATGCGAGTCCTCCTAGGTCGTGAACCGTGCGCCGAGCGTGAAGCACGGCCGCGGTCGTGTCATGACGCAGGCTGACCCACTTCTCCCGGAGCGTCCGTGACAGCACGCACGCGGCGAATAGTCAGATCTGACTATCGTGCGCAGCGGGGCATGTCTGAGCTGCCTGGTCCGCTGCGTCTGACCTCGTCGTTCCCCTTCGTCGGCCGTTCGGCCGAGCTGGAGCGGCTACGGACGCTGATGCCGAGCGCCGACGGCGAGGGCAGCGCGCGTGGTGCTGCTCGGCGGCGAGCCGGGCTCCGGCAAGAGCCGCCTCGTCCGCGAGTTCGCCGCGGAGGCCGCGGAGGACGGCACGCCGGTGCTCTACGGGGCATGCGACGCCGAGGTGCGCACGCCGTACGGCGCGTTCGTGGAGGCGCTCGAGCAGGTCGTCCGCGTCGATCGAGCCCGAGGAGCTGCGCGTGGCCGCGGGGTCCGGCGCCGCCGACCTCACCCGCCTGCTGCCCGAGCTCGGTCGCGCATGGGCGACCTCCCCCCGCGGCCGAGGCCGACCCGGACACCGAGCGCCACCGGCTGCACACGGCGGTGGCCGACCTGCTCGCGGCGGTCACGCGCGAGCGGCCGGCGCTGCTCGTGCTCGAGGACGTCCACTGGGCGGACGCCCCCACGCTCCTGCTGCTGCGTCACCTCGCGCGCGCCGGCGTCGCCCGCATCCTGCTGCTCGCCACCTTCCGCGACACCGAGGCCGAGATGCCGGACGCCGTGACCGAGCTGCTGGCCGACCTGCGCCGCTACGACGTCGTCGAGGATGGGCGTGGCCGGGCTCTCCGACGAGGAGGTGGCCGAGTTCGTCCGGCGCGGCCGGCGGAGCGCCGACCCGAGCCGCCGAGCTCGCGACGGCGATCCGCGAGCTCACCGACGGCAACGCGTTCCTCGTCTGCGAGCTCTGGCGGGCGCTGATCGAGAGCGGGGCGGTGGAGGTCGCCGGCGGCGCCATCCTCGTGAGGCGCTCGCCCGCCGAGCTCGGCAGCCCGGAGAGCGTCCGCGAGGTGGTCAGCGGGCGGCTGTCCCGGCTCGAGCCCGCCACGTCAGGACCTGCTGGAGCTGGCGTCGACCGCAGGGGCGGAGTTCGAGCTCGAGATGGTCCGGCGCGCCAGCGGGCTCGGCGAGGCGGAGCTGGTGGCCGCCCTGGACGAGGCCGTGCGCAGCGGGATGGTCGAGGAGGTCCCCGCCCACGGGCTGGCCTGGCGCTTCACCCACGAGCTCGTGCGGCGCGCGCTCTACGACCGGCTCTCCGCGGTGCGGCGCGCGGAGCTTCACCTGCGCGTGGGCGAGGCGCTCGAGGCCGCCGAGGGGCGCTCCGGCCGCGCGCTCGCCGACCTCGCGCATCACTTCTCCGCCGCGGCGCCCTTCGGCGGAGCCGAGCGCGCGGTGGAGTACAACGTCCTGGCCGCGCGTGCCGCGAAGGCGGCGCTCGCCTTCGGCGAGGCGAGCGACCGGCTCCGCACCGCGCTGGGGCTGGGCATCGAGGAGCCGCGGCGAGCGCGCCGAGGTGCTGCTCGAGCTCGGCGAGGTGAGCAACCGCGGCGGCCGGGCGCCGGACGCGCTGGAGGCGTTCCAGACGGCGGCGGGCATCGCCCGCGACCTCGGCGACGCCGAGCTGCTCGCGCGCGGCGGCGACCGGCTACGAGGACGCCTGCTGGCGCCCGGGCATCCACGACCAGGGCGCGGTCGAGCTGCTCGAGGAGGCGGTCGACGGCGCTGGGCGAGGAGGACTGCGGGCTGCGCGTCGGGCTGCTCAGCGGGCTGGCGCGCGCGCTCGACTTCCAGGGCCAGCCGCGAGCGAGGGCGTGGTCGTCCGGACGAGCGCGATCGAGATGGCGCGGCGGCTGGGCGACCGCGTCGGCGCTCGCCACCGTCCTGGTGCGCTCCTACTGGTCGCGCGGCGACCACCCCGCTCGAGGAGATCCTCGCGATGCTGACCGAGGCCCAGCGACATCGCGCGTCGAGCTGGGGAACACCGAGATTCGCGCCGAGGCGATGTCGTGGCGGGTGACCGCCTTCGTCGCGCTCCTGCGACCTCGCGTCGGCGCGGCGCGAGGTGGACGACGCTGCGCGAGATCGCCGAGCAGACGGCGCAGCCGTTCATCGTCCACGTGGCCGAGCACTACGGCTCCGCGATCGCGCTCTGCGACGGGCGGCTCGAGGAGGCCGAGGCCCGCGCGCGCCGCTCGCAGGAATGGGCGCGCCTGCTGACGGGCCGCGACGCGTCCGGGCGTCTACGGGATCCAGATGTTCAGCGTCCAGCGCGAGCAGGGGCGGCTGGCCGAGCTCGCGCCGGTGGTCAGGATCCTGGCCGGCGACGCCGACGCGCGAGGGCCCATGGCGCCCGGGCCTCGTGGCGCTGCTGGCGGAGGTCGGGCATGGAGGAGGAGGCGCGGCGCGAGCTCGTCGCGGCTCGTGGCGCGAGGGGCTCGACCCGTTCCGCGATGTCGCTCTGGCTGGGCGCGCTCGCCTACCTCACCGACGCCGCCGCGGCGCTCGGCGACGAGGCCGTGGCCGCGCTCGTCTACCCGGAGCTCGCGCCGCTCGCGGGCGAGAACGTGATGGTCGGCCACATGGTCTCCTGCTACGGCGCGGCGGACCGCTACCTCGGGATGCTCGCCGCGACGCTGGGCGAGTGGGAGCGGGCCGAGGAGCACTTCGAGGCCGCCATGGAGCTGAACCGGCGCATGGGCGCGGACACCTGGCTCGCGCACACGGCCTACGAGTACGGGCGCCTGCTGCTCGTCGCGCCCGGGCGGCGACCGGTCGCGCGCCGACGCGCTGCTCGGGGAGGCGGCGGCCTGGCGGAGCGCATCGGGATGCCGGCGCTGCTGGCCGGGTTCGCGGCGACCCGGCCGCCGGCGCGGCGCGTGAGCGAGCCCGTCCGGACGGCCTGTCGCCCCGCGAGGTGCAGATCCTCGTGCTCGTGGCCCGCGGCCTGTCCAACCGCCAGGTCGGAGCGGAGCTCTCGATCAGCGAGCACACGGCCGCCAACCACGTGCGGAGCATCCTGCGGAAGACCGGCTGCGCCAACCGCACCGAGGCCGCCTCGTACGCGCACAGACACGGCCTCGCGCCGGTCCTGAAGGGAGTACGATCCGCGGCGATGCCCGTCTACATGATCGAGCGCACTTTCGCCGATCAGCTCGACCTGACGAGCGAGGACGTCGAGCTGATCGACGAGATCAACGCCGACGAGGGCGTGCGCTGGCTGTTCTCCTTCCTGAGCGCGGACCGGCGGCGCACGTACTGCCTCTACGAGGCCCCCTCGGCGGAGGCGATCGTCGAGGCCGCGCGCCGTGCCAACGTGCCGGCCGACGTGGTCGTGGAGGTCGGGGCCGCCTCGCCCGAGCTGTCGGGGCGGTTGCAGGAATGGGCGAACGCCCTCCCGTCCAGCTGAGCGCCCGCTAGGCCACCTCGAGCAGGGCCACGCGGTAGAAGCCCGGCACGCGCGTGGTGGGCATGCCGAGGCGCTCGAGCGCGCCGGTGGTCGACAGGTCCTCGACCACGCGCAGCCCCAGCGGGGCCACGTCGGCCGGGAGCGAGGCGGGGTCGAAGCCGAACACGAACGGCTCGCCGGCGCGGCGGACGGAGTCGACCCAGGGGCCGGAGCCGGGGAACTCGACGCTCCCGTCGATGAGGCCGCGGTGCACGTAGGTGAGCGCGAGCCGGCTGCCCGGCGCGCCGCCGGCGGCCACCCAGCGGAGCGTGGCGTCCACGGCCGCGGGCGTGAGGTAGCTGACCACGCCCTCCCAGATCGTGAAGGTGCGCGCGCCGGCGCGGAAGCCCGCGGCGTCGAGCGCGGCGCCCAGCTCGTCGCGCTCGAAGTCCACCGGCACCAGCCGCACGTGGCCGGGGAAGCCGCCGGGGCGCGCCTCGAGCAGCTCGCGCTTGGCGCCCTGGGTGTCCGGGTGGTCGACCTCGAAGACGGTGAGCCGGTCGGCGCCCGGGATCCGCAGCGCGCGGCTGTCGTATCCCGCTCCGAGCACCACCAGCTGGTCGAGCCCGGCCTCGATCGCGCCGCTCGAGCCAGTCGTCGATCACCCTGGTGCGCGCCACGGCGGACGGCCGCGGGCCCGGCCAGCGGCGATCCACGAACCACGGAACCACCCCGCCGAGCACCGGTGCGCCCGAGAGCGCCGCCGCCGCGCGCAGCGGGCGGTCGAGCACCCTGGAGGCGAGCGGGTCGGCGAACAGGCGCCGGCGCGGAGGGCGGCGCGTCTCGACCGCCCGGAAGAAGGCCATGTACTCCGCCGTCCGGCTGCGCTGCCCCGTCTTCATGCTCTCTCCGCACAGTAGGGATATGGGATCGTTCGCGCCGGTGAGCGCCACGATCGACCTCGACGCCTTCGACGTCCTCACGTTCGACTGCTACGGCACGCTGATCGACTGGGAGACGGGCCTGCTCGCCGCCCTGCGGCCGGTGGCCGCGGCGCACGGCGTGAGCGCGTCCGACGACGAGCTCCTGGAGACATACGCGCGGCACGAGGCGGAGCTCGAGGCGGGCGACTACCTCCGCTACCGCGAGCTCCTGGGCCGGGCGCTCCAGGGCGTGGGCGAGGACCTCGGCTTCGAGCCCACCGCGGCGGAGGTGGAGGCGATCGGGGCGTCGGTGGGCGACTGGCCGGCGTTCCCGGACTCGGCCGCGGCGCTCGAGCGCCTGCACCGGCGCTACAAGCTCGCCCCGATCACGAACTGCGACGACGACCTGTTCGCGCTCTCGGCCGAGCGGCTGGGCGTGGAGTTCGACTGGGTCGTGACCGCGCAGCAGGCGGAGAGCTACAAGCCGAGCCCGCGACCCTTCGAGCTCGCCTTCAGGACGATCGACGCCCCGCGCGAGCGCATCCTGCACGTGGCGCAGAGCCTGTTCCACGACCACGTGACCGCCAAGGCGCTCGGCATGACGACGGTCTGGATCGACCGTCGCGGAGGGCGCGCCGGCTCGGGCGCCACGCCGCCCGCCGAGGCCGCGCCGGACCTGACGCTGCCCGACCTGCGCTCGCTCGCCGACCTGGCGGGGGTCTGAGCCGATGCCGTACGATGACGACGACTGGGTCGGCGAGCCGCCCGAGGGGCGCCACTCCGCCGACCGGGCGCGACCCGAGTACTGGCGTAACCATGTGCCGCTCAGCATCACCGGCATCGGCCTCGGAATCGCACTGATCATTCTGCTGATCGCCTGGCTGCTCTAGCGGTTCGCTTCCGCGAGATCGGGTATGCGGTCGGATTCACCCGATAGCGAGAGGACGACATGGCCGAGAGAGGCGTCAGTGACGCGAAGCTCGTGCAGTACCTGAACGAGGCGTACGGCAAGGAGAAGGAGCTCGAGGTGGCGCTGCAGGCGCACATCGCGATGACCACCCGCCCGCCGTACAAGAAGCGCCTCAAGGAGCACCTGAAGGAGACCAAGGCGCACGCGCGCCAGGTCCAGCAGCGCATCAAGCAGCTCGGCGGCAAGGCCGAGTGGGTACCGGCCCCCGGCCCCGAGCGCGTGGCCGAGGCGGCGTCGAAGGTCGCCGAGGTGGCCTCGAAGGGCATCGCCGCCGCCAAGGGCCCGCTGCACGCGATCCGCGGCACCGGCGAGGCCGAGAAGATGCTGAAGAACGCCAAGACCGAGTACTCCGAGGAGTTCGAGGAGATCGCGACCTACTCCGCGATCGAGACGGTCGCCGAGGCCGTGGGCGACAAGGAGACGGCGAAGCTCGCGAAGTCGATCCGCCGCGACGAGGAGCGCATGGCGAAGTTCCTCGAGAAGCAGATCCCGACGCTCGCCAAGGCCGTCGTGCAGGAGGAGATCCCGGCGGCCGAGCGCCGCTCGGCGAGGAGCTCGTCCCGCCCGCGCCGCACGGCCGCGAGCCGCAGCAACGGCGCGTCCGCGAGTCGCAGCACGCGCAGCTCGCGCTCCAAGAACGGCAGCTCCGCCTCCGCGCGCAAGCCGGCGCGCTCCACGCGCAAGCCGGCAGCTCCGGCAGCCGCTCGCGGGCCCGCTCGAGCCGCTGACACCACCCGCGAAAGCCCGCTCACGGCGGTAGGCTGACGCCGTCGTGAGCGGGCACCGCGGCAGCGGTCGTGAGGAGACGCCGGAGGAGCGCACTCGACCGCAACCTGGAGGAGCTGCTCGGCGAGCTGCGCGTGATCCTGCCCGGGGTGCAGGTGCTGTTCGCGTTCCTGCTCGTCGTGCCGTTCAACCAGCGCTTCGCCGACGTCAGCACCTTCCAGAAGTACCTCTACCTCGGCACGCTCCTGTGCGCGGCGGTGGCGTCGGCCTGCCTGATCGCGCCGTCGATCCACCACCGCATCAGCTTCCGCACGCAGGACAAGGAGCACCTCGTGATGCGGGCCAACCGGCTGACGATCGTCGGCAGCGTCTTCCTCGCGGTGGCGATGACGGGCGCCATCTGGCTGATCACCGGGTACCTGTTCGGCGACCTCATCACGGCGATCGCGGCGGGCGCCGTGGCCGTCCTGTTCGTCGTCGTCTGGTACGCCGTGCCGCTGCGCGCGGCTGCGGCGGCAGCGCTAGTCGGCGGAAGCCGGGGCTCGCACTACACTGGCGCCGGTGCCGCTCCTCGAGACCCTCCGTGCCAGGGCCCGCCGCGGCTGCTGGCAGGCGGCCCGCGCCGGAGCCGGTGGACTACGACCGGATCGAGGCGCATCGTGCGGACCGTCGCGGAGGAGGTCTACCACCGGCGCTGGAGCATGGCCCACCAGCTGCGCTCGGCATCCGCGGCCGACTCGGCGCGCTTCGTGCTCGCAGAACATCCCGCTCCACCTTGGGAAGAGCCACTACGAGCTCCGCCGCGACGCGGTGAACGCGGCGGCGGCGGACGGGCTGTTCCTCGAGTTCGGCGTCTGGCAGGGAAGCTGGCTGCGCCAGATGGCCGCGCTGCGCGAGGAGCGCTTCTTCGGGTTCGACTCCTTCGAGGGCCTGCCGGAGCCGTGGTCGGTCTACCGGGCCGGAACCTTCGACGTGAGCGGCAGCCTGCCCGACATGCCCGCCAACGTGGAGCTCGTGAAGGGCTGGTTCCAGGACACGATCCGGGCCGTTCCTCGCCGAGCACCCCGAGCCGGTGTCGTTCGTGCATCTCGACTGCGACCTCTACAGCTCGGCGAAGACCGTGCTCGACGCGATCGGGCGACCGCTGCCGCGAGGGCACCCAGATCGTGCTGGACGACTTCATGCTCGAGCCGGGGTGGGAGCGCGAGGAGCACCGCGCCTTCTTCGAGTTCATCGAGTCCGGCCGCTGGCGCTTCGAGTACACCGGCTACGCGTACGAGTCCCCCGGGTGCAGCGCCGGCGTGCGCCTGCTCGGCCGCGGCTGACGTCCGATGAGCGCCGCCCCGTTCCCGCCGCTCGAGCTGGCCAACCGCGTGGGCTCGCTCGAGGGAGCGCCCGACCCGCTGCGCCTACTACGACGATCTCGGCCGCCGGGCACACGAGGACATCGTGGCCGCGCTGCCGGCGGGCTGGTCGTTCGAGGGCAAGCGCGTGCTCGACTTCGGGTGCGGCGCCGGGCCGGACGCTGCGGCACTTCCTCGCCGGAGGCCGAGTCGGCGGAGGTCTGGGGCTGCGACATCGACGCCGACAGCGTGGCCTGGCTCGAGCGCGAGCTATCGCCCCCGCTGCACGTCTTCCGCAACGAGGCCGGTGCCGCCTCTGGCGCATGGAGGACGGCAGCTTCGACCTGATCTGGGCGGTGTCGGTGTTCACGCATCTGGCCGAGACCTGGAGCGCGTGGCTGCTCGAGCTCCACCGGGTGCTGAAGCCCGGCGGGATCCTGCTCGCCACCTTCATGGGCGAGGGCATGGACCGAGGCGATCGCGGGCGAGGAGTGGCGTCGAGGAGCGGATCGGCATGAACGTCCTGAGGTACGGGCAGGGCTGGGAGCTCGGCGGGCCGATGGTGCTCCACTCGCCGTGGTGGATCCGCGAGCACTGGGGACGGGCCTTCGAGGTGCTCCACCTCGCGGACGAAGGGGTTCGCCACGGTCCCCGAGGCGGGCCAGGGCGTGGCGGTGCTGCGCCGGCTCGAGCGTGGACCTCGACCCGGCGGACCTCGAGCGGATCGACCCGTCCGAGCCGCGCGAGGTCGGACGCGCTCGTCCACGGCATCGATCAGAACCGCGCGCGAGATCGAGGAGCTTGCGCCGGCTCAGCGACCACCTGCCGCAGCGAGAACGCGCAAGCTCGAGGAGCGCGTGGCGACCTACGCGGGCAGCAGGAGCTGGGCGCTGACGAAGCCGCTGCGGCTGGCCGGCGAGCGCCTCCGGGCGCGCAGGGGCGGGTGAGTCCGCCACGAGCGCCGTCTGCATAGTCTCGGCAAGCGGCCAGAACGTCTTCTTCGAGGAGATGCTCGCCGCCGTGGAGTCCGCGCTGGCCGCGAACGGCGTGGTCACCGAGCGCGCCGTGGACCACTTCCCGCCGCCGCGCGACGGAGCTCGCCTACCTGTTCATCCCGCACGAGTACGTGCCGCTGGTGAGCCCGGCCGGCCACCCGAGCCCGGCCCACCTGGCGCGCTCGGTCGCGCTCTGCACCGAGCAGCCGGGCACGCAGTGGTTCGAGGAGACGGCGGCGATCGCGGCGCGCAGCGCCCGCGCAGTCGACGTGAACCAGGTAGGGGTCGCGCGAGCTGCGCCGGCGCGGGGTCGCGCGCCGAGTTCCTCCAGCTCGGCTACGTGCCCGAGTGGGACCGCTGGGGAGGCGACGAGTCAGCGCTCGCGGCCGGTCGACGTGACGCTTCATGGGCGGGTACACGCAGCGCCGCGCCGAGGCGCTCGCCCGCTGCGCGCCCGTGCTCGCCGACAGGCGCGCCTCGCTGCACCTGTTCGAGAGCGCGCTGCCCCACACGGCCGACTCGCAGAGCTTCCTGTCAGGCGAGCGCAAGTGGGAGCACCTCGCGCGTCCGCGCGGACGATCGTGAACGTGCACCGCTCGGAGCTCGGCTACTGCGAGTGGCAGCGCTTCGTCGGGGCGATGTCCAACGGCTGCGTGGTGCTCTCCGAGCACTCGCTGGGCGCGGCCCCGTTCGTGGCCGGCGAGCACTTCGTGAGCTTCTACCCGGAGAGCCTCCCGCACGTGCTCCGCGCGCTGCTCGACGACGAGGAGCGCCTGGCGCGAGATGCGGCAGGCGGCGTACCGGCTGCTGAAGGACGAGCTCCCGATGACGCGCGACCGTCGCGGTGCTCGCCGAGGCGCTGGCGCAGGCGGCCTCCGCGCCCCTCGACCGCGCGGAGCTGCGCCAGTCGATGCCCGCGCCGAAGGCGGCGCCCGCGCCGGCTGCCCGAGTACGTGCGCCTCGCCCAGCACCGCGGTGAGCTCGACCGCGCCCTGATGGCGCTGAAGCAGCTCTTCCTCGGGCAGCGCGAACTCCACAGGCGGATCGCCGAGCTCCAGGACGGGCAGCGCCGAGGACCGCGTGCGAGCGCCTCGGGCCGCACACGGGCGCGGAGCCGCGCGTGAGCGTGCTGCTCACCTCCTACAACTACAAGGACGTGGTCGCGAAGGCGATCCGCAGCGTGGCGCTGAGCGGCTACCGCGACCACGAGCTCGTGGTCGTGGACGACGCCTCGACCGACGGCTCGGCCGCCGTCATCGAGGCCGAGCTGTCGCGCTACCCGTGGCTGCCGGTCCAGCTGATCGTGCGCGGCCGCAACCGCGGCCTCGCCGCCGCGCGCAACCTCGCCGCCCAGCACGCCCGCGGCGAGTACGTGTTCATCCTCGACGCCGACAACTTCGTATACCCGCACGCCCTCGGCCGGCTGGTCGACGCGCTCGACGCGCGACCCCGGGGCCGCGTTCGCCTACGGGATCCTCGAGGTGTTCACCTCACAGGGCGCGACCGACCTCAAGAGCTGGCTCGACTGGGACCCGCAGCGGCTGCGCTACGGCAACTTCGTGGACGCGATGTCGATGATCCGCCGCTCGCGCGCTCGAGGAGGCCGGCGGCTACTCGTCGGACCCGCGCGCTCTACGGATGGGAGGACTTCGCGCTCTGGTGCGCGCTCGCCGAGCGCGGGCAGCGCGGCGTGCTGGTACCGGAGATCCTCGCCGCGCTACCGCTCGTCGATCGGGTCGATGATCGCGCTCACCGACATCGACGCATCGGCGGCCTGGTCGGCGCTGCTCGACCGCCACGCGATCCTGCACGGCTGAGCGCTAGCGGCGCAGCAGGGCCTTGAGCCGCCGGAGCGGCGCGGTGATCCTCCAGCTCGGCGACGCCTTCATGTCCCTGACGATCTGGCGGTGGATCTCCACCTCCGCGGCGTCCGCCTGGAGCTGGCTGAGCTGGTGCTCCAGCTCCGGCAGCGCGCGCCAGCCTCTGCTCGAGGTCGAGCAGCCGCCGGCTCGCGTCCGCGAGCTCGTGCGCGGGCGCCGGCCTTCGGCCTCGCGCGCCTCCTCGAGCGCACGCCGGAGGCCGCTCGACCTGCTCGTTCCACCAGCGCACCTCGAACTCGTTGCCGAGCACGACCAACGGCTCGCGGGGGTCCACCGGGCGTGGCGCTCGCGAGCGCGAGCGTGTAGGTCTCGCCACCCGGGCTTGCCGATCGAGGCGACGCGCCAGTCGCCCGTGGCGTCGTCGCCCCTGATCGAGGTGCTCAACCAGGGGTGCTGGCGGAACAGCGCCACGTGCTCGAAGCGGCTCCTCAACGCGGCCTCGAGCTCGTCCGGCACGTACTCGTGCACGTGGTGCGGGTTGCCGGGCGTGTAGACGTCGCGGTTCGGCGAGGAGATCAGCAGGCAGCCGGTCTCGCGGAGCACGCGGCGAAGCTCGTCGAGCACCTCGTCCGGGCGCTCGATGTGCTCGATCACCTCGAAGCAGACGACGATGTCGAACGACGAGTCCTCGAACGGCAGCTCGCGGAGGTCGCCCTGGGCGAGCTCCGCGCCCGGTGCCAGCCGGCGGGCCCGCTCGAGCGCGCCGGGCGCGATGTCCACGCCCACGAGCCGGGCGGGATGACGCTCGGCGAGCATGCGCCGTGCCGAAGCCGGTGCCGCAGCCCGCGTCGAGCACGTCCTTGCCCTCGACGTAGTCCGCGGCCCACCAATAGCGAGCGCGGTGCTCGGCCTCGACGAGCTCCCCGTTCGCCCCCTCAGGGTCGAACCGCTCGGGGTGGGCCTGCTCCTGGGCAGAGTCGACATCAGCCATCGCGCGCCGGGCGCGAGGATATAGGCAGCGCCGGGAGCCGTTCGAGCCCCCTGGTAGTTTCGCCCTTCTGGACGCGACCGGCACACCCGCCGTGGCGGGCCGCGACCCGTCCGGCTCGCCACCCCGTCACGAGGGCGCACGGGCGAGCGCCCTGCGGACCGGGCCCGCCTCCGTGGTCGTGGAGTCGCGTCTCCAAGACCTTCCGGCTGCCCCACCAGCGCTACTCGACGCTGAAGGAGCGGGCGCTCCACCCGCTCAGCTCGCGCACCCACGACGCGCTGCACGCGCTCGACGACGTGAGCTTCGAGGTGCGGCGCCGGCGAGTTCTTCGGGATCGTCGGCCGCAACGGCAGCGGCAAGAGCACGCTGCTCAAGTGCCTCGCCGGGATCTACGGCATCGACGCCGGCGACGATCGCGATGGACGGCCGGCTGTCGCCGTTCATCGAGCTCGGCGTGGGCTTCAACCCGGAGCTGACCGCGCGCGACAACGTGCTCATCAACGCGATCATGCTCGGGCTCTCGCGCGCGCGAGGCGCAGCGGCGCTTCGACGAGATCATCGCGTTCGCGGAGCTCGAGGAGTTCGTCGACCTGAAGCTCAAGAACTACTCGTCCGGGATGAGCGTCCGGCTCGGGTTCTCCGTGGCGATCCAGGTGGACGCCGACGTGCTGCTCGTCGACGAGGTGCTCGCGGTCGGCGACGCCGCCTTCCAGCGCAAGTGCTTCGACGAGTTCGACGCGGATGCGCGCCGACGGCCGCACGATCCTGTTCGTGACCCACGACATGGCCGCGGTCGAGCGCTTCTGCGACCGGGCGATGCTGCTCGAGCGCGGCGCGTGCTCGAGCATCGGCGCGCCCGAGCGACATCGCGCAGCACTACCACGAGGTGAACTTCGGCGCACGCGGCCGAGGCGGACGAGGCCGGGCGAGCGGCCCGGCCGGCGACGTGCGCATCGGCCGGGTCTGGTGCGAGGACGCGGCCGGCGAGCCGGATCGTGGCCGCCGCGCAGGGCGACGACGCTGCCGCGTGCTGCATGGAGGTCGGAGTTCGTGCGACGCGGTCGAGGATCCCGGTGTTCACCGTGGCGTTCCGCAACGAGGTGCGGCACACCGATCTTCGTCGCCACGAGCGTGGCCCACGCCGGCCGCCGGCGCCTTCGCGCGCGGGCGAGCGGGTGATCGTCCGCTTCTCGTTCGAGAACTGGCTGGCGCCGAGCCGCTACACGCTCACGCCCGGCCGTCGGCGACGTGCGAGCCGGCGACTACCGCGTGCTCGACGCGCGCGAGGACGTCGGCATCGCTGATCGTGGAGTGCCGCGCTGCACACCGGCGGCGTGGTCGACCTCCCCACCGAGCTCGAGATCGAGCGCTCGTGAGCGCCGAGCCGCGCCGCGCGCGCGCTACCGCGGCCCGTCGGCCGTCGGCGACGACCTGCGCCGCTTCTGTCGCGCTCACCTGGATGCTCGCGGTCACCGACTTCAAGCTGCGCTTCTTCGGCTCGGCGCTCGGCTACGTGTGGACGCTGATGCGCCCGCTGCTCCTGTTCGGCGTGCTCTACGTCGTGTTCACCGAGGTGGTGCGGCTCGGCGGCGACATCGACCACTACCCCGTGTACCTGCTCGCCTCGATCGTGATGTTCACCTTCTTCTCGGAGACCACGAGCCGCGGCGTGACCTCGCTCGTGGAGCGCGAGAACCTGCTGCGCAAGGTGCGCTTCCCGCGGCTCGTGATCCCGCTGTCGGTGGCGCTCCACGCGCTCTTCAACCTCGGGCTGAACATGATCGTGGTGTTCGTGTTCGTGCTCGCCTCGGGCATCGAGCCGCGCCTGAGCTGGCTCGAGCTGATCCCGCTGCTGGCGCTGCTGGTGGTCTTCGCCACCGGCGTGGCGATGCTCGTGTCCGCGCTCTACGTGCGCTACCGCGACATGCAGCCGATCTGGGAGGTGGTGGTCCAGATCCTCTTCTACGCGTCGCCGGTGATCTACGTCGCGTCGTTCTACCCGGACAGCGTCGAGGAGCGAGGCGATGGCCAACCCGCTGGCGGCGATCTTCACGCAGGTGCGCCACGCCGTGATCGACCCGTCCGCGCCGACCGCGTCCGACGTGGCCGGCGGCGCGCTGTGGCTGCTGATGTCGCTGGCCGTGGTGGCCGTGACGTTCGCCCTCGGGCTCTGGGTGTTCACGCGCGAGGCGCCGCGGATCGCGGAGGACCTGTGAGCGCGCCCGAGCAGGAGCGCCAGCAGGAGGCTGAGGCGCTGCGGGCCCGGCTCGACGCGCTCGAGCGCGAGCACGCCGAGCAGATCGCGCGCGCCCACGACGCGGTGGCCGCGGCGCAGGACCGCAGCTACTGGCTCGACCGCTGGAACCTCGACCTGAACGCGCTGATGCGGCGCCCGGGCGCGGCCGAGCTGCGCGCGGCGGTGCGCGCCGTGCGCGCGGTGATCCGGCTGGCCAAGAAGGTCGTGCGGAAGGCCACCGGCAGAGAGCAGCTCTGAGGTGCCCTCGGTCTCGGTCGTCATACCGGTGAAGGACGGGGGCGAGCGCCTCGGGGCTGCTGCTGGACGCGCTCCGGCGCGAGCGCCCGGACGAGCTGCTCGTGGTGGACTCGGGGTCGCGCGACGGCTCGGCGGAGCTGCGCCCGCGCGGCCGGGGCCGAGGTGCTCGAGATCGCGCCCGGCGAGTTCGGCCACGGGCGCACGCGCAACCTCGGCGCCGAGCGCACGTCGGGCGAGCTGATCTGCTTCCTCACCCAGGACGCCGTGCCCGTCGAGGGCTGGCTCGACGCGTACCGCGCCGCGTTCGAGCTCGGCGAGCGCGTGGGCGCCGCCTACGGCCCGCACCTGCCCGCGGCCGGCACGAGCCCGATGATCGCGCGCGAGCTGACCGAGTTCTTCGCGGGCTTCGCGCCCGACGGCCGCGCGGTCGTGCAGGGGCCCGGCGACCCGGTCTTCCTCTCGAACGTGAACGCCTGCTACCGGCGCGCCTGCTGGGAGGAGATCCGCTTCCCCGACGTGGACTACGCGGAGGACCAGGCGTTCGCGCGCGCCATGCTCGCCGCCGGCTGGAGCAAGGTGTACCAGCCGGCGGCGGCCGTGCTGCACGCGCACGACTACGGCCCGGTCGAGTTCATGCGCCGCTACTTCGACGAGTACCGCGGGCTGCGCGAGACGATCGACCACGTGGAGCCGCTGTCGGCGCGCGGCGTGGCCGGCGTGACGCGGCGCCAGGTGGCGGCCGACCGGCGCTGGATGGCCGAGCAGTCGTGGCCGGCCGGCGGCGCGCGCCCGCTGGACCGCGCGCTCGGCGCTCCACCACTCGTCGCGCCAGCTGTTCGCGGGCCTCGGCTCGCGCGCCGAGCGCCTCCCGGCGCGCGTGCGCGGCGCCATCTCGCTCGAGCGCCGCGACGGCGCCGGCTCGGGCGCCACGGCGGGCCAGGTGGTGCCGCCCGGGCGCCCCGAGCCGCTCTTCGCCGAGGTGGCCCGGCTGGCGCGCGACGGCCCCGCGCCGCTCGACGACGCCCGTGCCCGGCATGAGCGCCCGCGAGCGCCTCCACGTGGCGGTGGCCATCCCGCCCTTCGGCCGCGGCAGCGGCGGGCACAGCTCGATCTTCCAGATCGTCCACTGGCTCGAGCGCATGGGGCACACCTGCTCGATCTGGGTGCACGACCCGGTGGGCATCCACCGCTGGGAGGCCGCCGCGGTGCTGCGGCAGCGGATCGTCACCGAGTTCGTGCCGCTGCGGGCGCCGGTGTTCAAGGGCTTCGCCGAGTGGCACGGCGCCGACGTGGCCGTGGCCACGGGCTGGGAGACCGTGGCGCCCGTGCTGCTGCTCGGCGGCACCCGCGCGCGGGCCTACCTCGTGCACGACCACGAGCCCGAGTTCTTCGCCACCTCGGCGGAGCGGATCTGGGCCGACCAGACCTACCACCAGGACCTCTACCCGATCTCGAGCAGCCGCTGGCTGCGCGACCTGATGCGCGAGCGCTACGGGCACGACGGCTCGGCGTTCCGCTTCGGCGTGGACCACTCGACCTACCGGCCGCGGGCGGCGGAGCGCCGGCGCGACACGATCCTGTTCTACGGGCGCGACGTGACGGCCCGGCGCGCGGTGCCGCTCGGCATGCTCGCCCTGGACGAGCTGAGCCGGCGCCGGCCCGGACCTCCGGATCGTGATCTTCGGGCCCGAGAAGCGGCTCGTCACGAGCTTCCCCTACGAGCACCTCGGCATCGTGAGCCCCGAGGAGCTGGCGCGCCACTACTCGGAGGCGCGCGTGGGCCTCTGCCTGTCGCTGACGAACTACTCGCTGATCCCGCAGGAGATGATGGCCTGCGGGCTGCCCTGCGTGGACCTCGCCGGCGGCAGCCCCGAGGCCGAGTTCGGCACGGACGGGCCGGTGGAGCTCGAGCGCCGCGGACCCGGTCGCGCTGGCCGACGCGGTGGAGCGCCTGCTGGACGACGACGCGCTCTGGCGCCAGCGCTCCGAGGCCGGGCTCGAGTTCGTGCGCGGCGCGACCTGGGAGCACGCCGGGCGGCAGGTCGAGGAGGGGCTGCGCGCGGCGCTGGCCGAGCGCGAGGCCGCGCCTCGCGGCCGCTCAGCCGTAGAAGCGCGAGATCACGAGCAGCTGCGCGAACAGGCCGTGCACGGCGGCGAGGCACGACCAGCACCGCGCCGACGGGCCTGCCGAAGCGGCGCCCGGCGCCTAGCGCGGCCGCCGCCACCCCCGCCGCGTAGAGCGACACCAGCGGGAGCAGGTAGCGCGCCTGCTCGAACTCGAAGCCGGTGTTGCGCCGGTAGCGAAGCCCGAGCACGCCGATCGACACGAGCAGGCCGCCCACGATCGCGGCGTAGGTGAGCAGCTCCGGCCAGCGCCGCGCAGCAGCCCGGCCCGCCGCTGCCAGAGCGTGACGCACGCGAGGATCACGATCGGCACCGTGATGCCGAGCGCGAGGTTGTAGACCCAGAGCCGGAACGGCGTGTCGAGCCAGCCGAAGTTCCCGATGAAGCCCTTGAACCAGATCTCCCACGGCCGGAAGCCGGAGAACTGCGGGTCCATGAACGGGAGCCGCGGCAGGTAGAGCTGCCACGTGTAGCTCAGGTGGTACGAGAGCGAGATCGGGTCGGCGGCGTGCGACCCCGACCCGGTGGCGGCGCGCGTGGCGACCCCCACTCCGCCGCCCCACTCGGTCCGGTCCCAGACGGTCAGGTTCATGAGGATGTAGACGCCGGCCACCGCGGCGGCGATCCCGCACGCGAGCGCCCGCGCCCACGAGCGCCTCGCGCCGCCGCGTCGCGCCAGGCGAGCAGCCCGACGCCGAGCAGGGCGCCCGGGCAGCATCGCGATGAAGTTGAGCTTGGCGAGCAGCCCGACCGCGAGCACCGCGCCGATCACCGCGCCGGTCTGCCGCGTGAGGCCCGTGGCGGAAGGCGCGCGCCAGCGCCCAGAACAGCGCCGCCGAGGCGGTGAACAGCAGCACGTCGGGGTGGACGCCGCCGCCCATGAAGCCGAGCAGCGGCTGGAACGCCACGGCGAGCGCCGCCGACGGTCCACGCCCAGGGCGCGTCCGGGAAGAGCTCGCGCAGGAACAGGTAGACGAACACGACCGTGACCGCCGTGAGCAGCGCGGACAGCACGCGCATGATCCAGAGCCGCTCGAGCAGGCCGTTCCACGGCGACGCGAGGTAGCCGAGCGACTCGTAGGCGTAGTAGAGCGGCGGCTGGCTCGTGGCCTCGGAGGTGCCGCCGCCGCCCACGCGGCTCGGGTCCGCCGCCGTTCACGCTCTCCACGTACCGGTCGATGCTCCGCCAGGCGACCGGCCGGTCGCGCCTCTTGCCCACGACCCCGTTGAAGTTGAGCGCGTCGAGCAGCGTCGACTCCTGCGGCCGAGAACACGCCCTGGCCCGGCTTGTTCGGCACCTTGCCGGTCTCGGCGAGGTACTGGACGTAGGCCATGTGGACGGTCTCGTCGGGCACGTGGAACGGGCGGCGTGACGAGGGACCAGACGAGCGCGTTGAGGAACGCGACGAGCGCGCACCAGCGCGCCGCGCGCGGGATCCGGCTCACGCGCGCAGCTCCCGCACGAGCACCCGCCCGGCCGCGATCCAGGCGAGCAGCAGCACGAGGCCGGCGACCCAGATCAGCGCCGAGCCGAACGGGTTCGCCTTGCCGTAGCCGAAGCGGCGCGCGACGACCGGCAGGATGTCGAGCCAGCTCTCGCTGCCGGGCCGGACGAACTCGAGCCGCACGGTCCCGCCCGACCCGTAGAGCACCGTCGGGCCGCTGCCCTCGACCCGCACGCAGACGCGGCGGGCGCGCGTCTGCGAGTCGACCGGCGGGTCGAGCGGCACCGTCACGTGGCCCTCGCGGCCGCCGCCCCGGAGCGTGCCCTCGGTGACCGTGCGCCCGCCGTCGCTGGCGCGCACCACGATCGTCGGCGTGGGCCGCCCGTAGGTGCCGAGCAGCAGCCGCACGCTCGCGGTGTCCGCCGGCAGGACCACGCCGCGCTGGCAGCGCGCCCCGTCGCCCTCGACCTGCGCGACCGGCTCGAGCTCGGCCACGTAGTTGCTGCCCGACTGGCGCGGCTTCGAGTCCGTCAGGACCAGCGCGAGCACGGCCAGGAGCGCCACGGCGCCCGCGGCGACCGCTGCTGCGACCCGCATAGCGCTAGTGGTCGCGGCGCAAGCCGAGGATCGAGAGGAGGAACGACGAGAAGAAGATCTGGATCCCCACGATCAGGAGGGTCGCCGCGAGCAGGGCCATCCGCTCCTCGGAGAGCGCCCCGAAGCCGCGGTCGAACCAGATGCCCACGATCACCGCGGCGATCACGAGGCCGGCCAGGATGAGGATCCCGCCGAGCACGAGCCCGTGCTCGAGCCGGTAGCGGGCGCGCATCTTGTCGAACCAGGGGTCGCGGTCCTCCATGAAGTACGTGCCGTACGCGTGCGCGCAGAGCCCGAGCGCCACCACCTGGGTGCCGACGATCATCAGCAGCGACCCGGCGACCATCGTGTGCAGGTCCCACGCGCGGCCGAGCACGTTGATCTGGAGCAGCACCGTCAGCGCGATCAGCGTGCCGAGCACGCGCCATCACCGCGCCGGGGATGACGAACAGGTGCGTGGGGCTGTGGACCAGCAGGAAGCGCAGGTGGCGCCAGCCGTCACGGAAGCTCGAGAGCTTCGACTCCCCGGCCCGCGGGTGGTACTCGATCGGGAACTGCCTGATCTCGAGCTCCTCCTTGGCCGCCCGGATGACCATCTCGGAGGCGAACTCCATGCCGGTGGAGCGCAGGTCGAGCCGCGGCAGGATGTCGCGCCGGAGGCCGCGCATGCCGCAGTGGGCGTCCTTGACGCCCGTGCGGTAGAAGAGGTTGAGGACGCTCGTGAGGACCGGGTTGCCCACGTAGCGGTGGAGCCAGGGCATGGCGCCCGGGTGGATGTTGTCCATCCGGTCCCCGACCACGAAGTCGGCGCCCTCCTCGAGCTCGCGGACGAAGCGCGGGATCTCGTTGAAGTCGTAGGTGAGGTCGGCGTCGGCCATCACGATGTAGCGGCCGCGCGCCGTGGCGAAGCCGGCGAGGTAGGCGCTCCCGTATCCGCGCCGGCGCTCGCTGGACGACCGTGGCGCCCGCCTTGCGCGCGAGCTCGGCGCTGTCGTCCTCGGAGTCGTTGTCGACCACGATCACCTCGCCGCGGTAGCCGCCGGCCTCGAGGCCCTGGCGGGCGAGCGCGATGCAGCGCTCGATGTTCTCGGCCTCGTTCAGACACGGGATCACGACCGACACCAGGGGCTCGTGCCCGGTGCCGGGAGCAGACCTGCTCGGGAGGTTGGTCGCCTGGGTGGAGCTCATGGGGGCGCCACTGGAACACGCGAGCCAGAGTGAAGGCTCGCTGGCGGGTGATCGTAGCGAACGGCCAGGAGGTCTCAGGCGCGGTTTCGCAGCACCAGAGTGTCGTTGCGGAACGACGACGTGAACGACGGGATCGGCGGCGGAGAGCGGCGCTCCGTCTCGAGGTAGACCACCCGGACGCGCTCGAGCAGCTCGGGGCGCACGGCGGCGAGCAGGTCGAGCTCGGTGCCCTCGGTGTCGATCTTGAGCACGTCGATCCGGTCCGACCCGGCCAGCGCCTCCTCGAGCACCTCGTTGATCGCCACGGCCGCCACCTCGATCTCCCGGCCGGTGGCCACGCCGATCCCGCCGTAGCGGCCGCTGTCCTCCACGCCGAAGCTCACCCGCCCCGGAGCCGCGGCCACGGCCGCCTCGCGGAGCGTCCAGCGCTCCTCGAGGCCGGCGAGGTTCGCGCGCAGGCGCTCGACGTTGCGCGGCACCGGCTCGTAGAGCCAGGCGCGGCTCGCCGGGGTAGCGCGTGAGGAAGTAGAGGGCGCTGATCCCGATGTTCGAGCCCACGTCCACGACCGTCCGGATCTCCGGCCCGCTCGCGTAGTCCTCGCGGCAGAACACCTCGTTCACGGTGAACATGTCGTGGCTCGAGTGGAGCGTGGGCGCCACGACGCCCGGCGGGCGTGCGGACGCGGGCAGCGCGTACGGATAGGCGCCGCGGCCGAGGAAGTAGCGGCGGCGCCGGCCTCGGACCGGGCTCGCGGGTAGACCCGCGGCCATCCGCGGCGAGCGCGCGGTAGTTGCGCGGCCGCAGCGACCTCGCGGCGCGACCATGGAGGCTCTGCCGATCCGCCGCGAGCATCGGCGGGCCGGCTGCCACGGCTCTATCTCCCCGATGCTCCGCGCATGCGGATCTGCCTCGTCTACGACTGCCTGTTCCCCCACACCGTCGGCGGCGCCGAGCGCTGGTACCGCAACCTCGCGCGAGCGGCTCGCGCGCCGAGGGCCACGAGGTGACCTACCTGACGCTGCGCCAGTGGGAGCGCTCCGAGCCGCCCGAGCGTGCCCGGCGTGCGCGTGATGGCGGTGGGCCCGCGGCTCGGGCTCTACACGCGCGACGGGCGCCGCCGGATCTGGCCGCCGCTCGTGTTCGGCGCCGGGCGTGCTCGCCCACCTGCGCGCGCCACGGCCGGCGACTACGACGTGGTGCACACGGCCTCGTTCCCGTACTTCTCCCTGCTGGCCGCCGCGGCCGGTGCGGCGGCTCGGCGCGCTTCCGCGCTGGTCGTGGACTGGCACGAGGTCTGGTCGCGCGAGTACTGGCGCGAGTACCTCGGGCGCGCCGGGGCTGGATCGGCCACCGGGTGCAGCGCCGCTGCGCGCGCGTGCCCGCAGCGCGCCTTCTGCTTCTCCCGCCTCCACGCCGCGCGGCTGGCGGCGGAGGGGCTGCGCGGCGAGCCGACGCTGCTCGAGGGCGAGTACGCGGGCGCGCTCGGCGCGGCCGGCGCCGGAGCCCGCCGGGCCGAGCGTGGTGTTCGCCGGGCGCCACATCCCGGAGAAGCGCGTGCCCGCGCTGGTGGAGGCGATGCCGGCGCTGCGCGAGCGCGCGCCGGAGCTGCGCCTGGACGTGTTCGGCGACGGGCCCGACCGCGCGCTGGTGGAGCGGCGCGTGGCCGAGCTCGGCCTCGGCGACGCGGTGACGCTGCACGGGTTCGTGGCCGCCGAGGAGGTGGACGCGGGCGCTGCGCCACGCCGTCTGCATGGTGCTCCCGTCGAGCCGCGAGGGCTACGGGATGGTGGTCGTGGAGGCCGCCGCCGTGGGCACCCCGAGCGTGGTGGTGGCCGCGCCCGACAACGCCGCCGTGGAGCTGGTGGACGAGGGCGAGAACGGCTTCGTCGCGCCGTCGCGCGCGGCCCGGAGGACCTGGCCGAGGCGATCGTCCGCGTCCGCGACGCGGGCCCGGCGCTGCGCGAGTCCACGGCCGGCTGGTTCGAGCGCAACGCGCGCGCGGCTGTCGCTCGCGTCCTCGCTCGACCGGGTGGTGGCCGCCTACCAGCAGCTCGCGGAAAAGCGGCGTCCATCGACGCCAGGTAGCGCTCGGTCGAGAACTCGCGTCAGGACGCGCCTGCGGCCGAGCGCGCCGAGCCGGGCGCGCTCCGCCCGGTCGCCCGCCAGGCGCGACATCGCCGCGGCCAGCGCGTCCACGTCGCCCACCGGCACCACCAGCCCCGCCGTCGCCCGCGGCGTCCGGGTTGCCGGGCCCGTCCGAGACCACCACCGGGCGGCCGTGCGCCATCGCCTCGAGCACCGACAGCGGGAGGCCCTCGCGCTCGGAGGGGAGCACCAGCAGGTCCGCGGCCGCGAGCAGGGCGTCCGAGTCGTAGCGGAAGCCGAGCGGCCGCACGGCCGGGCCCGGCGCGCGCGGCCACCGCGCCCGACAGCGGCCCCTCGCCGGCCACGAGCAGCACGAGCGGGACTCCCGCCGCGGCCGCGAGCTCGGCGGCGGCCACGGCGTCCAGCGGGCGCTTGCGCTCCTCGAGCTGGCCCAGGAAGAGCGCCGCCACCTGCTCCGTCGGCGAGCCCCAGCGCGGCCCGCGCGGCCTCGCGCGTGCCGCGGGTCCTCCGGGCGGCAGCGGCGTCCCGTTCGCCACCACGCGCGAGCGGCGCCTCCGGGTCGAGCGCGGCCGAGCTCGTCGCGCTCGGCCGCCGAGGTGCACACCACGGCCCCCGCGGCGCCGAGCACCGACGCGCATCCGCGCGCGCACCAGCGCGCCCGCGCGGCCCGCTCGCGCGGCGCAGGAGATGGAGCCCGTGCGTGCCCACCACCGCCGGGCGGCGGCGCAGCGCGGGCAGCGCGATCATCGCCGCGGCGTCGCCGACCACGTGCAGCACGTCGGCCTCCCGGCGCGCGGGACCGGAGCCGCAGCCGCCCGCGCACGATCGAGGGCGCGGCGCGCAGCGGCGAGCGCGCCGTGCTCAGGTGGATCCGCTCGTGCTCGAAGCCGTCCAGGCGCCCGAGGAGGTCGACGAGCGCCTCGCCCCCGCCACCCTCGTGGGGAAGGATGTGGAGGACTCGCGTCATCCGTGTAGGGCAGGCTACCTGCGTGAACGACGACGGAGGTGCCGACCAGAACGCGCGCGTGAGCATCGCGCGCGGCACCTTCATCGGGCTCCGCGCGGACATCGCGATGGCGGTCTCCGCGCTGCTGATGAGCGTGATCGTCTCGCGCGGCCTGGGCCCCGAGAACCGCGGCGTGTTCTTCCTCGCGCTGCTCGTGGCATCGGTGATCGCGCTCGTGGGGAACCTCGGGCTGACCACCGCCAGCATCGTCTTCGCCGCCACCCGCGAGATCTCGCTGGGGCAGCTGCACGGCATCGCGATCCTGCTCAGCACCGCCGCCGCGCTGGTGGGCGCGGCCGTGCTGCTCGGCGCCGAGGGCTTCTGGACCTCGGAGGTGCTGAAGGGCCTCGACACGGTCACGATCGTGCTGCTCTGCCTCGGCATCGCGCCGACCCTGTACGCGCAGGTCGCCCAGGCGCTGCTCACCGGGCTCGGCCGGATCCCCTACGTGTCGGCGGTGCGGGTGGCGGTGGCGGTGGCGAACCCGCTGGTGCTCGCCCCGGTCGTGATCGTCACGAACGACGCGCAGTGGGCGGTGGGGGCCTGGCTCGCGGTGATGGCCGGGAACGCCGTGGCGCTCGCCGTCTACCTCTGCCTGCGGGTGGGCCGGCCGGCCCGGCCGAGCATGGCGATCTTCCGGAAGGTCGTGTCCTTCGGGCTCCGCGGGTACGTCGGCACGGTCGCCCACCAGGGCTTCCTGCGCGTGGACGTGTTCTTCATCAGCGCCCGCTCCGGGCCGACCCAGGTGGGCATCTACTCGCTCGCGTCGGTGTTCGCCGAGCAGATCTCGCTGCTCGGCAAGGCCGTCTACGGCGCGAGCGCGCGCAGCATCGGCGAGCTCGACCGGGAGAGCTCGGCCCAGCTCACCGCCCGGATCGTGCGGCTGCTCGCCACGCTGATGATCCCCGTGGCGATCGTCGCCGGGCTGCTGTCCGAGCCGCTCTTCCCGCTCGTGTTCGGCGAGGACTTCGACGCCGCGGCGCTGCCGTTCATCCTGCTGCTGCCGGGCACGATCTGCCTCGCGCTCTGGTACGTCGTGGGCCTCTACATCGTCTCGTCGCTGCGGCGGCCGGGCACCACCACCCTCATCCAGGGCGGGGCGCTGCTCCTGAGCCTCCCGCTCTACTACTTCGCCATCAAGGCCTGGGAGATGACCGGCGGGGCGATCGTCTCCTCGGCCACCTACATCTTCGTCCTGGCCTGCGGCACGGCGATCCTCGTGGCCAACTCGGGGGTGCGCCCGCGCGACCTCGTGCCCCGCGCGACCGACCTGCGCGCACTGCGTCCACTTCGGCCGCTCGGCCGTCGGCGGGAGGTCCGGTGCCTGAGCCGGGGCTGCTGCTGGTCCACGCGCTCGCCCCGCCCACGCCGGGCGGCACGCCCGTGATCCTCCACCGGCTGCTGGGCGGCCTCGACCACACGCGCCTCGAGGTGCTCACCGACCGCGAGCTGGCCGGGCGGGTGCGCGCGGGCGGGCCGCTCGTGCTCCCGGCGCGCTACCGCTGGTTCCGCAAGCTGCGGCCGCCGCGGGTGCGGCTGCTCGCGGGCGTGCGTGGCCTACGCGAACGCGCTGCTGGCGGTGATCGCCGGCCTCCAGGGCGCGGCGGAGGCGCGCCGTGGCGGCACGCGCTGGATCCTGTCCGTGGTCGACGGGGGCTTCTCGCCGATCGCCGGGGCGATCGCGGCGCGCCTGTCGGGCCGGCCGCACGTCGTGATGGCGTTCGACCTCTGGGAGGAGAACGCGTACTCGCCGGCCGAGCGGCGCCTGGCGGGGCTCCTCGAGCGGCGCATCATGCGCGAGGCGGCGGCGGTGGTCGTGTACTGCGAGAACGCCGCCGAGCACTACCGCGCGAAGCACGGGGCCACCTGCGCGGTGATCGCCACGCCGATCGACGTGCCCGACGAGAGCGCGGCGCCCGACGCGGCCGTGCCGGACCCCTCCGAGGTGCTCGTGGCGGGGGCCGTCTACTGGGCGCAGGAGGACGCGGTGCGAAGGCTCGTCAGGGCGGCGCGGAGCGCCGGCGCCACGGTCACGATCCTCGGCGACGAGGCGGACCTGCGGCGCCGCGGCATCGACGCCGACCGCTACGAGCCGCCGCTCGAGGCGGAGGCCTTCCGCGCCCGGCTCCGGCGCGCGGGCGTGCTCTTCCTCGGGCTGAGCCTCGACTCGCCGCACCCGGACGTGATCCGCACCGCCACGCCCGCGCGGCTCGTGGAGTACATGGCCTCGGGGCGGCCGCTGCTCGTGCACGCGCCCGCCGGCTCGCACGTGGCCGAGTACGCGCGCTCCGAGGACTTCGCCGAGGTGGTGGACGCCGCCGACGACGAAGGGCTCGCGGCCGGGATCCGCGCGGTGGCGGCGAACCCGGAGCTGGCCGCGCGAGCGGGCCGCGCGGGCGCGCCGGCTGGCCGAGGAGCGCCACTCGGCGCCGGTGGTCCGGCGCGAGTTCCGCGAGCTCCTCGAGTGGCTCTGGGGCTAGGCGTCCTTCCAGGCCACGAGCGCGTCGACCGGGTCCGCGTCCGCGCCGAACGCCTCCACGAACGAGTTGTTCCAGGGCCCGTGCATGCCCTCGATCACGATCACCCGGTAGCCGCGCTCGCGCAGCTCCTCCGGCTCCCAGGAGGAGCGGTGGCGCTGGAGCTCCTCCCCGCCCAGCTCGAAGGCGTCGTAGCCGCTCTGGGGGAAGTGGCCGCGCGGGGTGAACAGCGCGACGCGGCGGCGCGCCACGCTCTCGCTCTGGCGCAGGAGCTCGAAGGCGTCGTCCTTGTCGAAGTGCTCGATCACGTCGATCATCGTCACGAGGTCGACCGCGCCGGGGACGAACAGCTGCTCGATCGACAGCGCCGGGGCATTGACCGGCACCGCCTCGGGCACGTGCCGCTGCTCCAGGTAGGGGCGATGGGCGTCGAGCCCGAGGCGCACCTTCACGCTCGACTCCGCGAGCGAGTGCATGAGCCCGGTGCCCACGTCGAGGACGCTTCCGCAGCCCCTCTCCAGGCGCCGGACGATCGCCCTGTAGGCGAGCCGCGGGGCCGTGGCGATGCCCTCGCGCTCGGCCTCCTGGACGGCCCGTCGCGCCGCCGGCCAGTGGCGGAGCCTGAGCTGGGCCTCGCGGGACATCGGTCCCGACATTACGGAATACTGCGCACGGTTGAGCGCGGCACTCGATCGAATCCTCGTGCTCGGCGGCACCGGGATGCTCGGCCACGAGGTGGTCCGTGGGCTGTCCGAGCGGCACGAGGTCCACGCGACCGTCCGCGACGTCGACGCGGCGCGCGGCCACGGCGTCGGCGGCGAGCTGCATGCGTTCGACGCGAGCCGCCCGGAGGCGCTGGGCGAGCTGCTCGGCGCGGTCCGGCCGGCGGCGGTCGTGAACTGCATCGGCCTCGTGAAGCAGCTCGAGGAGGCGTCGCGGCCGGCCAGCGCGATGGCTCTGAACGCGCTCTTCCCGCATCAGGCGGCCGCCGCGAGCGCGGAGCACGGCGCCCGCTTCCTGCACGTGAGCACGGACTGCGTGTTCGCCGGCGAGCTGGCGCCGCCGGGCCGCTACACGGAGGACGACACGCCCGACGCCCGCGACCTGTACGGGCTCAGCAAGCTGCTCGGCGAGGTCCGGGCCCCGGGGGCGCTCACCATCCGCACGTCGATCATCGGCTGGGAGCTCGAGCGCGCGTCGGGGCTGCTCGAGTGGCTCGCCTCCCAGGCCGGCAAGCCGGTGAGGGGCTTCGCGGAGGCCTGGTTCTCCGGCCTGACCACGCGTGCGCTCGCCGCCGTGATCGAGGAGCTGCTCGTGGCGCACCCTAGTCTCGAGGGCCTGTTCCACGTGGCCTCCGAGCCGATCAACAAGTACGACCTCGTGGTGGCGCTGAACGACGCGCTCGGCCTCGGCTGCAGCGTCGAGCGCGTGGACGAGCCGCGCATCAACCGCTCGCTCGACCCGGCGCGCTTCCGCGCGGCCACCGGGATCGAGGCCCCGTCCTGGCCGGAGATGATCGACAGCTACCGCACGGAGCGCGTGGCGTGAGCGGGGACCTCGAGGGCGCGAACGTCCTCATCACCGGCGGCACCGGCTCGCTCGGCCAGACGCTCGTGCGGCGCCTGCTGCTCGGGCGACCTCGGCCAGCCCGAGCGGGTGATCGTCTTCTCGCGCGACGAGGCCAAGCAGTACGCGATGAAGACCACCTGGAAGCACGCGTACGCGGCCACCGACGACATCATCTACAACAACTTCGACGAGGTCATCGAGTTCTGGATCGGCGACGTCCGCGACCCCGAGAGCGTGATGAGCGCCGTGCTGAACGCGGACGTGGTCTTCCACGCGGCGGCGATGAAGCAGGTGCCCACCTGCGAGTACTTCCCGGCGGAGGCCACCGCCACGAACGTGCTCGGCGCGGCGAACCTCGCGCGGGCCGTGCGCCGCTCCGACCGCACCCACACGCTGATCGGCGTCTCCACGGACAAGGCCTGCAAGCCGATCAACGTGATGGGCATGACGAAGGCGCTCCAGGAGCGCATCCTCGTGGAGGCCAACCTGCCGCTCGACTCCGGGGGCTGCCGGATGAGCTGCGTGCGCTACGGCAACGTCGTCTCCTCGCGCGGCTCGGTGATCCCGCTGTTCCGGCGCCAGATCGCGAACGGCGGGCCGGTCACGATCACGCTGCCCGAGATGACCCGCTTCCTGCTGAGCCTCGACCGCGCGGTGGACACGATCTTCGCCGCCTACCGCGAGGCCCGGCCCGGCGAGATCTTCGTGCCGCACTGCCCCGCGGCGCGCATCCCGGACATCGCCGCGGCGATGATCGGCGAGCGCGACATCGAGATCGTGGAGACCGGCATCCGGCCCGGCGAGAAGATCCACGAGATCCTCGTCTCCGAGGAGGAGGCGCCGCGCACGACCGAGCGCGCCGGCCACTACGTGATCGAGTCGGTGCTGCCGGAGCTCCAGCTCGACGACGCGCCGCGGCCGCTCCAGGGCGAGTACTCGTCCGCGCGACGCCGTGGTGCAGGGGCAGGACCTGCTCGACCTGATCGCCCAGGCCGACTTCGTCGATCCCGCGGCCGGAGACGTTCCCGTGGCGCACGTGAAGGTCATGACCGTCGTCGGGACGCGGCCGGAGCTGATCCGGCTGAGCCTCGTCTTCGAGCAGCTCGCCGCGGCGGGCGTCGACCACCACCTCGTCCACACCGGGCAGAACTACGACCCGCGGCTGTCGGACATCTTCTTCGAGGAGCTCGAGCTGCCGGCGCCGGACGCCTACCTGGGCATCCAGGAGACCACCGTGGGCGCTCAGATCGGCGAGGTGATCTCGCGCAGCGAGCGCGAGCTGCTCTCGTTCGAGCCCGACGCCCTGCTGATCCTCGGCGACACCAACAGCGGCCTCTCGGCGGTGGCCGCCGCGCGCCACGACGTCCCGATCTTCCACATGGAGGCCGGCAACCGCTGCTTCGACTGGCGCGTGCCGGAGGAGAAGAACCGCAAGCTGATCGACCACGTGTCGGACTGGCTGCTCCCGTACACGCCGCGGTCGCGCGAGTACCTGCTGGCCGAGGGGCTCGCGCCGCAGAAGATCCTCGTCTCGGGCAACCCGATCACGGACATCCTCGAGCACTTCGAGCCGAAGTGGTCGGCGTCCGAGGTGCTCGACTCGCTCGGGCTGGACGAGCGCGGCTACGTCCTCGTGACCGCGCACCGCCAGGAGACCGTGGACTTCCCCGAGCGCCTGCGCGTGATCTGCACGGGCCTCGGGCTGGTGGCCGACGAGACCGGGCTGCCGGTGGTCTGGAGCCTCCACCCGCGCACGCGCGGCAAGCTCGAGCAGGAGGGGATCGAGCTCCACCCGAGCATCCAGCTGCACGAGCCGTTCGGGTTCCTCGACTTCGTCCGCCTCGAGTCGAGCGCCGGCATCGTGGTCTCGGACAGCGGGACGGTGCAGGAGGAGTGCAGCCTCATGCACGTGCCCGACCGTGACCTGCCGCGACACGACCGAGCGCCCCGAGACCGTGGAGTGCGGCTCGAACATCCTCTGCGGCACGAGCGATCCGCAGCGGATGCTCGACTGCGTGCGCGTGGCGCTCTCGTTCCCGCCGGAGTGGGAGTCGCCCTACGAGGGCCCGGCGCACCGCGGCGTGGCGGAGAAGGTCGTGAAGTTCATGTTCGCGAACGCCTGAGGACCATCATCTCGGTCGAGGGGCCCTCGCGCGCCACGGACGCGAGCCCCAGCTCCAGCGGGTAGAGCAGCGGGCCGAGCACGTTCCCGAGCGCGGGCCGGCGCGTGAGCAGGCGGGTGGTCAGTCCCCAGGTCGAGCGCAGCACGCGGCTGTCCGAGTCGGCGGGGCCGTTCATCAGGAAGAACACCGGCCGCCGCGAGACGGGCTCGAGGCCGTTGGCCCGCACGAGCCCCTCGATGGTCGCGAGCGTCCGGCTGGCCTGGCGCTCCGAGCGCAGCGCCTCGCCGTGCAGGAAGTTCTCCGTGAGCACGAGCAGGCCGCCGGGGCGCAGCATCGCCGCCAGGTTGGCGATCGCCCGCCCGTAGGCGTCGTCGTCGGTGATGTGGAAGAGCACGTCCATCGCCGAGATCGCGTCGAAGTCGCGGCCGTCCACGCGCGCGCCGGGCTCGCTCAGGTCGAGCCGGCGGAACTCGAGCGCGGGGAAGCGCTCGCCGAGGCGCTCGACGGCCGTGGCCGTGAGGTCCGAGCCCGTGACCGAGCCCGCGCCGAGCTCGAGCCAGCGCTCGACGTAGAAGCCGGTGCCGGAGCCCACGTCGAGCACGTCCGGCGCGCGGCCCTTCACGAGCGGGCGCATCCGGCTCAGGAAGAGGCGGCGGCGCACCCGGTACATCCAGCGGTTGAAGGGCTCGCCGAGACCCTGCCAGCCCACGCCGTCGAGCGAGTAGGCGTCGCTCAGGCGTCCCTCCCAGTAGGAGCGCTCCTCGGACACGGCGGCGATTCTAGGTACGCCCCTGGAACACTGCGGGCCATGCAGAACGCGGTCCGGGGCCGGGCGGTCCTCATGCTCCCGACCTGGTACCCCGGTCCCTCCGACCCGGTTGCCGGGGTGTTCGTGCGCGACCAGGCGCTCGCGATCGCCGCCCACCACGACGTCACGGTGCTGGTGCTCGAGGCGGCCGACCCGCCGCCGGGGCGGCGGACGGACGTGGCGATCGCCGACGGAGGACGGGCTGCGCACGGTGCGCGTCCGGGCCGCCCACGGGCCGCTGCGGAAGCTGTGGCTGTCGCTTGCGCTGGCCCGCGCCGCTGCGAGCGCTGCCGCGACCGGACCTGATCCACGCCCACGTCTTCAGGGTGGGCGCCGTGGCCGCCGTGCTCGGCCGGCTGATGCGCGTGCCGGTCGTGGTGAGCGAGCACCACTCGCTGTTCCCTCGCCGCCTGGCCACGCGCACCGACCTGCTGCTCGCCCGGATCGCCTTCCGCGGCGCGCAGATCGTGGCGCCGGTGTCGGAGAGCCTCCGTCGAGGCGATCGAGGCCTACGGGATCCGGGCGCGCTTCCGCGTCGTGCCGAACCCGGTGGACACGGAGCTGTTCCACCCGGGACCCGCCCCGGTCCGCACGGAGCCGCGGCTCCTCTACGTCGGCCGGCTTGCGCCGGTGAAGGGCGTGCCGCGCCTGCTGGAGGCGGCCGCGGAGCTCGCGCGGCGGGGGCGCGCCTTCGAGCTCGAGCTCGTCGGCGACGGGTACGAGCGCGGCGGTGACGAGGCGCTCGCCGCGCGGCTCGGACTGGGCGGGCGCGTGCGCTTCACCGGCGGCCTGTCGCGACCGGAGGTGGCCGCACGGATGCGCGACGCCGACCTGCTGGTGCTCGCGAGCGACTGGGAGACGCTCTCCTCGGTGCTGCTCGAGGCGCAGGCGAGCGGACTGCCGGCCGTCGCGCCCGCGGTCGGCGGGATCCCCGAGGCGCTCCCCGAGACGGCCGGCGTGCTCGTGGCGCCCGGGGACGCGGCGGCGCTCGCGGACGGGATCGAGGCGGCGCTCGATCGCAGCTTCGACCGCGAGGCGATCGCGCGGGAGGTGCGTGAGCGCTTCGGGCCCGAGGCGATCGCCGCGCGCTGGGACGAGGTCTACGCGGAGGCGGAGCGGACTCGCGTGAGCCGCGTCCTCGTCATCTCCTTCAGCGACCTCGGGCGCGACGCCCGCGTGGACCGCCAGATCGGCTTCCTGCGCGAGCGCCACGAGGTGGTGGCCGCGGGGCTCGCGCCGTCCCGGCACCCGGTCGAGTTCGTGGACCTCGCGCTGGAGCCGCCCGCCGGGCTCTCGCGCCAGGCCGGCCGCGCGCTGCTCGCGGCGCGGCTGCTCGCCCGCCGCCGCGACGCCGCCTACTGGGGCACGCCGCTCCACCGGGCCGCCGCGGAGCGGCTCGCGGGCATCAGCGCCGACCTCGTGCTCGTGAACGACGTGGAGGCGCTGCCGCTCGCGCGCCGCGTGGCGGGCGCCGCGCCGGTGCTCTTCGACGCCCACGAGTGGGCGATCGCCCAGTACGAGCACATCGCCTGGTGGCGGCTGCTCGGGCGCCCGCAGGCCGACGCCCTGCTCCGCGCCCACCTGCCGCACGTGGCCGGGATGATGACCGTGGCGCCCGGGATCGCCGCGATGTACGAGCGCCGCTACGGGGTCCGCTGCGCCGTGGTCACGAACGCCGCGCCGCGCGCCGATCTCGCCCCCACCCCCGTGGGCTCGCCGGTGCGGCTGCTCCACCACGGGGCCGCCAACCCGGTGCGGCGGCTCGAGCTCATGATCCAGGCGGTGGAGCGCCTCGACGGCCGGATGACGCTCGACCTGGCGCTGCTCCGGAACGACCCCGCCTACGTCGCGAAGCTCGAGGCGCTCGCGGCGGCCACGCCGCACGCGCGCGTGCTCGAGCCGATCCCGCTGCCGGAGCTGGTCACGACGGCGAACGGGTACGACGCCGGCATCGTGTTCTTCCCGCCGCTGACGGCGAACCTCGAGCACGCCCTGCCGAACAAGTTCTTCGACCTGATCCAGGCGCGCGTGGCGATCGTGACCGGGCCCTCGCCGGAGATGGCCGGGATCGTGCGCGAGTTCGGCTGCGGCGTGGTGGCCGATGGGTTCACGCTCGACGCGCTCGGTGGCCGCTCTGGACGAGCTCACGCCCGAGGGCATCGCGGCGATGAAGGAGGGCGCCGGGCGAGCGGCCGAGGTGCACAGCGCGGAGCGCAACCGCGACACGCTGCTCGCGCTCGTGGACGAGGCGCTGGCTCGATGACTCCGCGCAGCTTCCTGGTGATCGTGCATCCCTACCCGCCGACGCCGTCGTCGGGCGCGAACCGCTGGGGCGCGATCGTGAAGTACCTGCGCCGCGCGGGCCACGACGTCCGCGTGGTCACGAGCGGCGCCTTCGGGACGCTCGCCGACGCCGAGCAGGAGCGCGGCGTGATCCGCACGGGCGACCTCATGGCCTCGCCGCGCCTGCGGCGGCTCGCGGGGATCGCGCCGCTGGCGGCTCCGGACGGCAAGGCGCGGGGGCGCCGCGGGCGCGGATCCCGGGCTTCCGGCCGTCCTCACCCAGGTCCTGGTCCCCGACGCCTTCCTCGCGAGCTGGGCGCCGCAGGCGCTCGCGGCCGCCTGGCGATCGCTGCGCGAGCGGCCCGCCGACTGCGTGATCACGAGCTCGCCGAACGAGTCCACCCACCTCGTGGGCCTCGCGCTCCGGCGCCGGCTCGGCCACGCCTGGATCGCCGACCTGCGCGACGGCTGGACCTTCGAGCGCTTCCTGCCCGAGTTCCCGACACGCGCGCAGCGCTCGCTCAACCGGGCGCTCGAGCGCCGGGCGCTCACGCGGCGCGGACGCGGTCATGGCGGCCACCGAGCCGATCGCGGCCGACCTGCGCGCGGCGGCTCGCGCATCGACGTGGCGCACGTGCCGAACGCCTGGGACCCCGACCTGGAGGCCGGCATCGGCGCGCCGGACCCGCCCGCCGGCGACCGCGTCGAGCTGGTGCACACCGGGAAGCTGAGCGGCGGCTGGGGCCGGGACCCGCGGCCGCTGCTGCGCGCGCTGCGGCGCCTGCGTGGACGAGCAGCCCGGCCGGCTGCGCCTGAAGCTCGCGGGCCGCCTCGACGAGGAGGACACCCGGCTGATCGCCGAGGCGGGGCTCGGCGACTCGGTGGAGCACCTGGGCCAGCTCGGGCGCGCCGAGGCCGTCCGCCTCCAGCGCAGCGCGGACGTCCTCCTGCTCGTCACCTCGCGCCACTCCGGCGAGGCCACGGGGAAGCTGTTCGAGTACCTGGCGTCCGGCCGCCCGATCCTGGCGGTCGGCGGGCATGAACGAGGCCGCGCGCATCGTGACCGAGACCGGCACGGGCGCGGCGGTCGACTCGCACGACGAGGAGGCCGTTCTGGCGGCGCTGCGCGCGGCCGTGTCCGGTGGCCTCCCCTACGCGCCCCGCGGTCTCGAGCAGTACCTCTACCCCTCGCCGGCCGAGCGTGTGAGCGAGCTTGCGGAGATGGCGGATGCCCGCCGCCGCCGCTAGCTTGGAGGCCGTGACCGGCCAGGCAAGCGCGCCCGCCGAGTGCGACCTGGCGGTCGTCGGCGGCGGCATCCTCGGGCTGGCCGTGGCGCGCGAGCTGAAGAGCCGCCATCCCGGGCTGAGCACCGTCGTCCTGGAGGCGGCCGACCGCGTGGGCACGGGTCAGACCGGCAGCAACAGCGGCGTCATCCACGCCGGCATCTACTACGCGCCGGGGTCGCTCAAGGCGCAGGATGTGCGTGGCCGGGGCGCGCGCGATGTACGAGCTCTGCGAGCGGCGCGGGATCGCCTACGACCGCTGCGGCAAGCTGATCGTGGCCCGCGACGAGCGCGAGCTCCCCGCCCTGGACGAGCTCGAGCGCCGCGGGCGCGAGAACGAGGTGCCGGGTCTGCGGCGGCTCGGGCCCGACGAGATCGCCGAGGTCGAGCCGCACTGCGTGGGCGCCTCCGCCCTCCACTCCCCCGCCACCGGGATCGTGGACTTCTCGGAGGTGGCGCGCGCGCTCGCCGAGGACCTCGGCGAGCAGGACGTGCCGGTGGTCACCGGCTGCGGGGTGCACGGCGATCGCCAACGCAACGGCCGGCTCAGCGCTCGGCCACCCGCAGGGCGAGACGCGCGCGCGCTTCGCGGTCTTCGCCGCCGGCGCGCGGCCGACCGGCTGGCGCTGCTCGCCGGCGCTCCGGCCGACCCGCGCATCATCCCCTTCCGCGGCAGCTACCTGAAGCTCCACCCCGAGCGCCGGGCACTGGTGCGCGGGATGATCTACCCGGTGCCCGACCCGTCGCTGCCGTTCCTCGGCGTGCACCTCACGCGCCACATCGACGGCGAGGTCTCGCTCGGCCCCACGGCCCTGCTGGCGCCGCGCGGCGCGCTCGGGCGCACCGCCGCCTGGCCGGGCACCTGGAAGATGGCGCTGCGCTGGTGGCGCACCGGCCTCACCGAGATGCACCACGCGATCAGCCGCCGCTCGCTCGCCAAGGAGGCCGCCGACTACGTGCCCGAGCTCGAGGCCGGCGACTTCGAGCCCTACTTCTCCGGCGTGCGCGCCCAGGCGCTCGGCCGCGACGGCAGCCTCGTGGACGACTTCGTGGTCTCGGAGACCGAGCGCGCGCTCCACGTGCGCAACGCGCCGTCGCCGGCGGCCACCTCGTCGCTCGCCCTGGCCGGCCTGATCGCCGACCGGGCCGAGCCGGGCCTCAGCTAGGTCCGTCGTAGGCCAGTGCGAGGCCTCTGGCAAGCGTCAGCCGCGACCGTTACGGAGCTCTCCGTAACGACCGTCGCCTCACTGCAGCAGTTCAGCAGCCGGCGCCGCGCCCCGGCGTGCAGCGAGGCCTGGAGGTCCTCCAGGACCCGCACCACGCGCAGGCCGCTCTCCCCGTCCGAGCGCGGCGCGACGCCGTCGCGCACGCACTCCAGGAAGTGGGCGCACTCGAGCCGCAGCGGCTCGTCGTTGGGCACGCTCGGCGACCAGACGTCGCCCGAGCGGGCGATGTACTCGCCATAGCTCGAGTAGGGCTGGTCCACGGTCTTGTCGTAGACGGTGAGCTTCTGCTCGATCGCCATGTCGTCGAAGGTGGCCATCCGCTTCGAGCCGACCACGGTGAAGCGGCGCTCCTTGTGCGGGTCGAGCCAGGACAGGTGCAGGTGGGCGGCGACCCCCGAGGGGAAGCGCAGGAAGCAGAACACCACGTCCTCCACGCCGTCGCGCACGTACGACTCGCCGAAGGCGTGGCACTGGCTCGGCTCCTCGCCGGCCAGCCCGAGCAGCACCGACACGTCGTGGGCGCCGAGCGACCAGAGCGCGTTCTCGTCGGCGCGCACCTTGCCGAGGTTCACGCGGTTGCCGTAGATGTAGTGCACCTCGCCGAGGTCGCCCGCGTCCACCAGCTCCTTCAGGCGCACGAGCCCGGGGTGGTACTCGAGCAGGTGGCCCACCATCAGCGTGCGGCCGCTCTCCGCCGCGGCGGCCACGACCGACTCGGCGTCCGCCACCGACTGGGCCAGCGGCTTCTCCACGAAGACGTGCTTGCCGGCCTCGAGGGCGCGCCGCGCCAGCTCGGCGTGCGTGGGCACCGGCGTGGCGATCACCACGGCGTCGAGGTCGTCGTCGGCGAGCAGCTCGTCGAAGCTCGAGCTCCCGCGTGCGCCCGGGAACGACGCCGCGAGCCGCTCGACGCGGTCGGAGTCGCCGTCGCACAGCCAGGTGACCTGCGAGTCGGGCAGGGCGCCGAAGTTGCGCGCCAGGTTGGGGCCCCAGTAGCCGAGGCCCACCACGCCCACCGAGATGCTCACGCCGCCGCCCTCGCGCCGCACGCCTCGACCACGGCCGCGGCCTGCTCGGCGTCGAGCTCCGGGCCCATCGGGAGCGCGAGGATCGTCCGCGCCAGCTCGTCGGTCACCGGCAGCTCCTCGCCTGCGAACTCCCGCATCGGCGCCTGCCGGTGCGCGGGCGTCCGGTAGTAGCCGCGCGCGCCGATGCCGCGCTCCCCGAGCGCGGCGGCCAGCTCGTCGGCGTCCTCGCTCCGGGCCACGTAGAGGTGGTAGACGTGCTCGGCGCCCGCGGTCGGCCGCAGCGGGGTCACGAACTCGCCGATCCCGGCCCGCTCGTAGGCCTCGGCGGCCGCGCGCCGGCGCGCGTTCCAGCCGTCGAGCTCGGGCAGGAGGAGGCGCAGGACGGCCGCCTGGACCGAGTCGAGGCGCGAGTTGTAGCCCACCTCGGTGTGCGTCTTCTTGTCGCGCGAGCCGTGGAAGCGGAGCGTCCGCGCGCGCTCGGCCACCTCGTCCGAGTCGGTCGTGATCGCGCCGCCGTCGCCGATGCAGGGCAGGTTCTTCGACGGGAAGAAGCTGAACGTGGCGGCATCGCCCAGCGCCCCGGCCTTCGCGCCGCCGAGGGACGCCCCGGCCGCCTGGGCCGCGTCCTCGAGCACGGGCAGCCCCAGCTCGCGCAGCTCGGGCACGGGCGCCACGTTGCCGAACAGGTGCACCGGCACGATCGCCTTCGTCCGGTCGCTCAGATGGGGCTCGACGGTCTCGGCGGTGACGCAGCCGGTGTCCGCGTCCACGTCGCAGAAGACCGGCCGCGCGCCGGCGTTCACGATCGCCTCGGCGGTCGCGTAGAAGGTGAGCGAGGGGCAGATCACCTCGTCGCCGGGCGCCACGCCCAGCGCGCGGAGGGCGATCGTGAGCGCGTCCGTGCCGTTGCCCACGCCGATCGCGTGGCGCACCCCGAGATAGGCGGCGAACTCGCGCTCGAACGCCTCGAGCTCCGGCCCGAGGATGTAGCGGCCGGAGGCGGCCACCTCGGCCACGCGCTCGACGATCCGCTCCCGGTAGGGCTCGAGCGTGGTTGCGAACAGGGGTACCTGCACGGCCCGGAACCCTAGCTCCGCGACACGAGGCCGCGGACGAGCGCGCGCTCGCCGGGATCGAGGACGAGGGCGTAGTACGCGACCCAGAAGCCCACGACGCCCGCCACGCCGGCGGCGGTCACCGCGGCCAGCCCCGCCGGCTCCACGGCCAGGCGCAGCGCCACGAGGGCCGCGGCCAGGACCGCGCCGAGCGAGTAGGCGGGCAGCCACGCGCGGCGCGCGAGCTCGGCCAGGCGGCACCCCGGCGGTGGAGAGGCCGAGGCGCAGCAGGAACGGGTACGCGGCGAGGAAGGCCACCGCGGTGGCGAGCGCCGGGCCCTCGAGCCCGAGCTCGGGAGTGAGCGCGAGCGACAGCACGATGTTGAGCGCGGCCGCCGAGGACATGATGAGCGCCACCTCGCGCGCCCGGCCGGCGCCCACCAGGAAGCCGGGCGTGACCACGAGCGCGCCGTAGAGGATCCAGTAGGACACGAGCAGCGTCAGCGCGGTGGCCCCCTCCGCGTAGCGGTCGCCCAGCCAGGCGCTCAGCAGCGGCTCGGCCAGCGCCATCAGCGTCACGCAGACGGGCACGAACAGCGCGAGCGTGTAGCGGCTGCCGCGCAGCGCGAGCGCGTGCGAGCCGGCGCTCGTCGCCCGTGGCCACGTAGCGCGACGCCGTGGGCACCGTGGGCACGGCGAGCGCGCCGTTCAGCGCGTAGAGCAGGTTGTGCGCGCGCAGCGGGCCCTCGTAGAGGCCCACCTGCGTGGGCGAGCGGATCGCGCCGAGGATCACGCGCTGGAAGGCGTAGCTCACGAGGTTGGAGAGCTCGACCACGAGCAGCCAGCCCGCGGTCGGGACGATCGGGTGGACGCGCCCGGAGCCCGCCCGCAGCCGGAACGGCAGGCGCAGGCGGCGCACCGGCCACGAGCGAGAGCAGCCCGCTCAGGAGCGGCATGGCGCCGCTCGCGGCGATCACGGCGGCCAGGCTCGCGCCGGACAGGATCAGCGCGAGCATGATCGCGAGCCAGATGGCCACGGCCACGATCTCCATGAGCGCCGCCCGCACCAGGCGCCGCTCGGCGCGCAGCCCGTCGAGGTACACGCTCGCCGCGATCCCGGCGGCGGTCACGGCGCCGAGGCCGAGGCCGCCGATCCTGGCGTCCTCCGCGAGCTGCCCGTCCAGCACGAGCTCCGCGATCGCGAACGCCGCGAGCGCGATCAGCACCCCGGTGGCCGCGCCGACGCGCAGGTAGAGCTGGGCCGCCGCGGCGAAGGTCCGCGCCCGGTCGGCCACCACGGTCGCGCCGGCCATCGCGCGAACCGCCGCCGCCGCGACGCTGTTGCGGAGCACCAGCAGGTATCCGGCCAGCGACGCGACCAGCCCGTAGGCGCCCAGCTCGGTCACGCTGAGGCGCCGGGCGAGCACCGTCACGACCACGAGCAGCGCCAGGAGACCGCTCGCCTGGGCGGCCTGCTGGACGATCGCGCCGGAGGCGAGCAGCCGGGCCTCGCCGGGCTCTGGCGCATCTGCCCCGGACTGCGCAACTCCGGCGAGAGTCACGAGTTCAGACCCTACGACACGGCACGGCGAACCCCCGTCGGGCCGGATGCACGGCTAGTCTCCAGCGTTCGCCTCATGACCCAACCGGAACCTCAACGCCCCCTGACAGCTCGCCTGCCCCGCTCCGTGGGAGCGGTTCGCAGCCACGATCTGCTCGGCGTGCCGCTGTCCATGACGGACTACGAAGAGGCGATGGAGGTCATGGACAGGCTCGTGGAGACGCGCGAGCGCGGCTACGTCTGCGCCACTCCCGTGCACGCGCTGATGGTCGCCCAGGACGACCACGAGATGATGTCGGCGCTGCGCGGCGCCACGCTCGTGGTGCCGGACGGCATGCCGCTGGTCTGGGCCTCGAACATGCTCGGCGAGTCGCTCGACGACCGCGTCTACGGGCCGGAGCTGATGAACCGCTACTGCCGGCGCTCCGCCGAGCGCGGCCACCGCGTCTGGCTCTACGGCGGCCGCGACCAGGGCACCCTGGTCCAGCTGGCGCTCAGCCTGCGCCGCAACCACCCCGACATCCAGATCGTCGGCGGCTACTCCCCGCCCTTCCGCCCGCTCGGCGAGCAGGAGGAGAACGAGATCGTCGACCAGATCAACGACGCGCGCCCGGACGTGCTCTGGGTCGGGATCGGCGTGCCGAAGCAGGAGAAGTGGATGGCGCACATGCGCGACCGCCTCGACGTGCCGGTCATGTGCGGCGTGGGCGCCGCCTTCGACTTCCACGCCGGCCGCATCCCCATGGCGCCGCGCTGGATGCAGGACCACGGGCTCGAGTGGGCGTACCGCATGGCGCAGGAGCCGGGCCGGCTGCTGCCGCGCTACCTCTACTACAACCCGCGCTTCCTGCTCTCGTTCGCCCGTCAGTACCTGGCCGAGCGCTAGGTACCCGACCGGGCTGCTCGTAGACTGACCCGCATGCCCGGAAGCGTCGCGGTCGTGGGTCTCGGACGCGTGGGCCTGCCGCTTGCGCTGTCGTTCGCCGACCGCGGCCTGGACGTGATCGGCGTGGAGCGCGAGCAGCCGATCCTCGACGCCATCGCCGCGGGCCGGATGCCGTTCCACGAGACCGGCACCCAGGAGCTGCTCGAGCGGGTGGCGGCGAGCGGGCGCCTGCGCACCACCACCTCCGTGGCCGAGGCCGCGAGCGCGGACCACATCGTCCTCACGCTGGGCACGCCGGCCTACGAGCACGTCGAGATCGACATGTCGCAGATCCGCGACGCGATCGACGACCTCCTCCCCGTGCTCCGCGAGGGCCATTCGGTGGTGCTGCGCTCCACCGTCGCGCCGGGCACCACCGAGTGGGTGGCCGGCTACCTCGAGCAGCGCCGCGGCCTGCGCGCCGGCGAGACGCTGTTCGTCTCGCACGTGCCGGAGCGGATCGCGGCCAACCGCTTCCTCGAGGAGATCGACTCGCTGCCCTGCATCGTGGGCGGCGTGGGCGAGGAGTCCGGCGCGCGTGCGGCCGAGCTGTTCTCGGTGTTCGGCACCGAGATCGTCCAGACCACGCCCGCGCAGGCCGAGCTCACGAAGATCTGGACCAACATCCTGCGCTACACGCAGTTCGCCCTGCCGAACCTCCTGATGATGGAGTGCGAGCAGTACGGGGCGAACGTCTTCGAGGTGGTCGACCTGATCAACCACGAGTACCCGCGCGGCGGGATCGCCGCCCCCGGGCTCACCGCCGGGGCGTGCCTGCGCAAGGACTTCGCCTTCTCGGAGGAGCGCTCGAGCGCGCCCGGGATGCTGCTGGCCGTCTCGCGCGTCCACGAGACCGTGCCGCTCTTCCTCGTGAAGGGGCTGCGCGCGCGGCTCGGCGGCTCGCTCCGCGACCGCAAGGTCGCCGTGCTCGGCCTCACCTTCAAGCGCGACTCCGACGACGTGCGCGACTCGCTCTCCGGCAAGCTCGTGCGCCTGCTCGAGCGCGAGCTGGCCACCGTGGCTCGCCACGACCCCAACGTGAGCGAGGGCTCCGAGCCGCTCGAGTCCGCGCTCCAGGGCGCCGACGCGGTCGTGATCGCCACGAACCACTCGGCCTTCGAGGGGATCGCCGAGCGTCTGCCCGCCGGGCTGCTGCTCGTGGACCCGTGGAACGTGTCGGGCAGCAGCGAGGTGTTCGCGCAGGTGCGGGCGCCCGCCTCCGTCCGGTGAGCGGCCGCGTCCTCGTCACCGGCGGCGCGGGCACGATCGGCGCGGCCGTCGTGCGCCGGCTCGTGGACGACCCGGGCTGGGAGGTGCGCGTGTCGGACGAGCGCCCCGCCCCGGGCTGGATGCGCGAGGCCTGCGACGTGCAGACCGGCGACCTGCGCGACGCGTCGGTGGCGCGCGCCGCCGTGGCCGGCTGCGGGCACGTGATCCACCTCGCGGCGATCGTCGGCGGGATCGCCAACTTCCACCGGCTCCCGCACACGCTGCTCGAGGTGAACAACGGCCTCTACAACTCGGTCTTCCGCGCGGCCCTGGACGAGCGCGTCGAGCGACTGGTCTACGTGTCCTCGTCGATGGTGTTCGAGCGCGCCACCGAGTTCCCGACGACCGAGGAGCACCTGCTCGACTGTCCCGCCCCGCGCTCGGCCTACGGGTTCTCGAAGCTCGCCGGCGAGGTCTACTGCCGCGCGCTCCACGACGAGCACGGCCTCCCGTACACGATCTGCCGCCCGTTCAACGCCTACGGCCCGGGCGAGCTGCCCGACGCCGAGCCGGGCATCGCCCACGCGGTGCCGGACCTGATCCGCAAGGTGCTCTCCGGGCAGCGGCCGCTGCAGATCTTCGGCTCGGGCGAGCAGACGCGCACGCTCACCCACGTGGACGACATCGCCGACGGCATCGTCGCGGCGATGGCCCACCCCGCCGGCGAGAACGAGGACTTCAACGTGTCGGCCTCCGAGGAGGTCACGATCGCCGAGCTGGCCGCGCTGATCTGGGCGGCGTGCGGCGAGGACCCGGCCGAGCTCGAGCTGGAGCACCTCCCGAGCTTCGAGGTGGACGTGCAGCGCCGCTGGCCCTCGGTCGAGAAGGCGCGCCGGCTGCTCGGCTGGGAGGCGCGCGTGGGGCTGGACGAGGGCCTGGCGGCGACGGTGGACTGGCTGCGCGCGCAGGCCCCGGCGCCGTAACGGCGGGCGTGAGCGTGCGCTGGCGCGACTGGCGGATCCGCACCCGACAGGTGGGTGCAGATCGCGCACAGTTCGCGTCGAGCCGGCGCGCGCCCGTAGATCGCCAGCAGCCGCCCGACGTACGCCTGCTCCGAGTGGCGCTCCGCCGCTCGCGCCCGCAGCGCCTCGCCCTCCGAGCGCCGCAGCGCCGGGTCGTCCCACAGCGCCCGCAGGCGGCGCGCCAGGGCCTCGGCGTCGCCGGGCGGCACGCAGCGCGAGGGCTCGATCAGCTCCGGGAGGCCGCCGAGGCGCGACGCCACCACGGGCACCCCGGCCGCCATCGCCTCGAGCGCCGAGTAGGGGGCGAACTCGTGGTAGCGCGAGGGCATCAGCAGCGCGCCGGCGCCCGCGAGCAGCTCCGCCATCGCGCGCGCGGTCCGCGCGGCCGACCAACTCCACCGGCGCGCCGAGGCTCCGCGGCCAGCTCGCCGAGCGCCGCGGCCTCGGGGCCCTCGCCCGCGACCACGAGCGGGACGCCGGAGGCGGCCGACGCGCGGATCGCGGTGTCGATGCCCTTCTCGGCCGACAGCCGCGCCGCCACCAGCGCGTAGCGGCCGTCGGCCGGCGCCTGAGCCCGGCGCGAACGACTCGGCGGGGAGGTAGTGCGGCAGCACGTCGATGCGCTCGGCCGGCAGGCCATGCCGCGCGAGCTGCCCGGCGGCCCAGTGGCTCGGCGCGACGAAGCGGTCGACCGCGTCGAGCACCGCCGGCTGGTGGAGCGCCAGCGCCGGCGGTGTAGGCGGCGGACTCCGGCAGCGAGCCGCGGCAGTTGAGCGCCAGGCCGGGCAGCGTCAGGCGGCCGCGGCAGCGAAAGCACGGGCCGCCGTCGCGCGAGGCCACGCCGATCGCGCAGAAGAGCCGCAGGTTGTGCAGGTGGAGGACGACCCGCGCACCCGGTGGAGCGCGCCGCGGCGAGGCCGCGCGGGCCGATCGAGGGCAGCATGTTGTGCACGTGCACCACGTCCGCGGGAAGCGCGCGCCGCGGCCGCCACCAGGTCGCCTGGATCCGTGCCGCCGCGCAGCAGGGCTCCCGCCGCGCGCGTGCGCCCGAGCTCCGCCGAGCGGCGCTCGAACAGGGCGTGCTCCACGCCCGCCGCGCCGAGCGCCCGCAGCTGCAGCTCGACCGAGCGCTCCTCGCCCACCCTCCACGCGGTAGCGGTTGTGGACCACGAGTACGCGCGGCGGCATCACGGGCACGCTAACGCGCGACTACCCTGTCAGCCCATGTCCGAGCCCTACGGCACCGCGGCGGGCAGCGACGCGGAGGAGCTCCGCCGCGGGCGCCTCGCGATGGCGCGGCTCGCCGAGGTGGAGCGCGAGCTGGCGCTCGTCCGCCACCACCAGGACGCCAAGATCGCGGAGCTCGAGGAGCGGGTCGGCTGGTTCGAGGAGAACGAGCTGGACCTGCGCGCCGCGGCCGAGCGGCGGCCCTGGCTGGCCTCGGCGCTGGGCGCCTGGGCGCGCGCGGTGCGGTTCGCGCGCCGCGTGCGGCGCGTCATCCGTTGACGGTCTCCGTAGCCATCCCGGTCCTCAACGGCGAGCGCTACCTCGAGGAGGTGCTCGCCGCCGTGTTCGCGCAGCGCGTGGACGACACGCTCGAGGTGGTCGTGATCGACTCGGGCTCGACCGACCGCTCGCCCGAGATCGCCAGGAAGGCCGGCGCACGGCTCGTGCGGATCGCGCCCGAGGAGTTCGGCCACGGACGCACCCGCAACCTCGCCATGGCCGAGACCAGCGGCGAGCTCGTGGCCTTCCTGACCCAGGACTCCACGCCGGCCGACGACGGCTGGCTCGCCGCGCTCGCCGGCAGCTTCAGGCTCGCGGAGCACGTGGGCGCGGCGTTCGGGCCCCACCTGCCGCGGCCGGACGCGAGCCCGCTCACCAAGCGCCTGCTCACCGACTTCTTCCACGAGTTCTCGCCCGGGGGCGACCCGGTGGTGCACCGGCGCGGCGACAGCACCTACCTGTCGAGCAACAACCTCTGCGTGGCCCGGGCCGCCTGGGAGGAGGTCCCGTTCCGCGACATCCCCTACTCCGAGGACCAGGCGCTCGGCGCCGACCTGCTCGCCGCCGGGCTGGGCCAAGGTCTTCAACCCGGCGGCGCGAGTGGTCCACTCCCACGACCTCGGCCTGATCGCCGGCTTCCGGCGCTACTTCGACGAGTACCGCGGGCTGCGCGACAGCGTCGGCCAGAAGTCGGAGGCGTCGCCCGGGCGCGCGATCGGCATCGTCAGGAGCTCGGTGGCGGCGGACCGTGCCTACCTGGCGCGCGAGGAGCCGTCGGCGCTCGCCCGGGCCCGCTGGACCGCCCAGAGCGCCGTGCACCACACCGGGCGCGTGGTCTTCGGCGGCCTCGGGGAGCGTGCCGACATGATCCGCGGGCCGCTGCGCTCCGTGCTCTCGCTGGACCGCCGCGGCGACGGCGTCACGCGCCGGGTGGCGCCCTCGAGCGCCGGCGCCTACCGCGGACGCGCTGCGCGTGCTCGCCGACGGGCCGGAGCCGCTCGCCTCGCCGTCGCCCTTCGACGACGAGCGCGAGTCGCTCGAGCTCGCCTGGGTGGTGCCGCCGTTCGGCGTGGGGAGCGGCGGGCAGATGACGATCTTCAGGGTGATGCGCGAGCTCGAGCGCCGCGGCCACCGCTGCTCCCTGTGGCTGCACGACCCGGAGGGCCTCGAGCCCCACACGAGCGCCGGCCTGCGGCGCCGCATCGCCGCGGACTTCTTCCCCTTCGGCGGGCAGATCGAGATCGGCTTCGACCGCTGGGCCGGCGCCGACGTGGCGGTGGCCACCGGCTGGCAGACCGCCTACCCGGTGCTCGGGCTGCCGGGCTGCCGGGCACGCGCCTACTTCGTGCAGGACCACGAGCCCGACTTCTACGCCGCCTCCACGAAGCAGCTGCTGGCGGAGCGCACGTACGGGCTCGGCATGCCGTGCGTCGCGGCGAGCCCCTGGCTCGCGGGGCTGCTGGAGCACCGCTACGGGGCCACGGCCTCCCCGTTCGAGCTGGGCGTGGACCCCGCCGAGTACCACCCGGAGCCGGGCGTCCCGAGGCGCGGCCGACACGATCGTCTTCTACGCCCGCGACTTCACCCCGCGACGCGCGCTCGAGCTCGGGCTCCTGGCGCTCGAGCGGCTCGTGGCCGAGCGCCCGGGCCTGCGCGTGGTCCTGTTCGGGACGCACAACCGCGTGCGCGCGCCGTTCGCGTTCGAGCAGCTCGGGCGTGGAGTCCACCGAGCGCCTGCGGCGGCTCTACTCCGAGGCCACCGTCGGGCTCAGCCTCTCGCTCACGAACTACTCGCTGATCCCCAACGAGATGCTCGCCTGCGGCCTGCCGGTGGTGGAGCTGGCGGGCCGGGCGAGCGAGGGCGTCTACGGGATCGACGGATCGGTGATCACCCTCGCGCGAGCCCGACCCGCATGCGATCGCGGCTGCCCTGGGCGGACTGCTCGACGACTCCCGGCGCCGCGAGCGCATGTCACGCGCCGGTATCGACTTCGTGCGGGAGCGCACGTGGGAGCGGTCCACCGATGCGATCGAAGCCGCCATCTTTGCGGCGCTCGCGGGCGCAACTTCCCGTGTGGGCGGGGGATCCACACGTTTAGACATGCCGCCGCAGCAGGAACACCGACAGAACGGGCGCGGCCAGGCGCGTTGCTAGCCTGCGCCCCGCCGCCCGGTTCGCGTCTCCCAGGATGGGAGATGCGCGAACCCGCGCTTCCGCGCAGAGAGACAGACGAGTGGCTCGACTTCGACACCCACTGGCATTCCTTGCCGCGATCGCCGTGCTGGCGCTCGCCGCCCCTGCCGCGATGGCCTCGCCCGAGGCCGTCATCCGCGACTGCTCGAAGGACGAGAAGCTCGACGGCACCTACTCGAAGGCCGACCTGCGCTATGCGCGCGACCACCTGCCGTCGGACCTCGAGGAGTACAGCAGCTGCCGTGAGGTCATCGGCGCCGCCATCGGCGGCTCCGGGGACGGCGGGAAGAACACGGCTGCCGCCGCCGCCTCGAACGGCACGCCCAGCCAGAAGGAGAACGCCGCCCGCGCCGGCGACCGGGCCGAGCTCGAGAGCATGGCGCTCGGAGCACGGCGACCCCGGCTCGATCGACGTGGGAGGCGACCAGGTGACGCCCGGATCGGACGGCCTGTTCGACGCGGCGAGCGCCTCCAACGGCATGCCGCTGCCGCTGGTCCTGGCGCTGGTGGGGCTCGCTCTGCTGACCCTCGCGGGCAGCTTCGTGGCGCTCCGCTCGCGGATCCCTCTGCTCGCGCGGATATCACTCCCTTCGCGTGTCCGCTTCCCGCGCTTCCGCCGCTAGTGCCATAGCCCTCGGGGGCGCGCTCGCCGCCCTCGCCTTCGGAGCGGCCGGCGGCACCGCCCTCGGGCGCACGACCACCGCCGAGGTGCTGGCCGTTCTCGCGTCCGGCGCGATCGTCGCGTTCGCGGCTTTCCGCGGCCTCACCCGCGGCCCCGGGCGGCACCACGGTCGTGCTGTTCGCGCTGCTCGCGGCGCTCACCGCGCTGTCGGTCACCTGGTCGATCGTGCCCGGCACGAGCTACGTGGAGGCCGGCCGCACGCTCGCCTATCTCGCCGTGTTCGCCGCCGCGGTGGCGGCCGCGCGGCTGGCGCCGCGGGCGCCCGAGGTGGTGCTCAGCGGCATCGCGGCCGCCGCGGTGGCCGCCGTCGGGTACGCGCTGGCCTCGCGGGTGTGGCCGGCCACGCTGGCGGAGAACGAGCTGTCGAATCGCATCGGCGCGCCCTTCCAGTACTGGAACGCGGTGGCCACCACGGCGGCCCTGGCGATACCGGCGCTCCTGTGGCTCGGGTCGCGCCGGACCGGGAGCCGGCTGGGGCGCGCGCTGGCCTACCCGGCCCTCGGGGTCTGCATCCTCGGCATCCTGCTCACGCAGTCGCGCGGCGCCCTCGCCGCCGCGGCGATCGCCGCGATCGTCTGGTTCGCGTTCGTGCCCCTGCGGCTCCGCAGCCTCCCGGTGCTGCTGGCGCCCGCCGCGGCGGCCGGGGCCGTCGCGGCCTGGGCGCTGTCCAAGGACGCCTTCTCGAAGACGCTCCAGCCGTTGGCGGCGAAGGAGAGCGTGGCCGGGGACTTCGGCCTGCTGCTCCTGCTGATGCTGGTCGTGCTCCTGCTCGCCGGGCTCGCCGTGAACACGGGGCTGGGCCGGGTGCCCGCGTCGATGGGCACGCGCAGGCGGCTCGGCATCGCGGCGGCGGTGGTCGCCTGCCTCGCGCCGCTGGTGGCGTTCACGTCCGTCGCCATGAGCGACGGCGGCCTCGGCGGCTCGATCTCGGACCGGGTGGACGAGCTGGTGAGCGAGACCGACACCGCGCCCGAGCAGGGCGCCGGGCGGCTCACCGCCGCTTCGTCCACGCGCGGCAAGTACTGGCGCGAGGCCGGCCGCGTGCTCGACGACCGGCCCGCCTTCGGAGTGGGCGCCGGGGCGTTCGAGGTGGCACGCCTGCGCCATCGCACCGACGCCGCGAGCACGCGCCACGCGCACGGCTACGTGATGCAGACGCTCGCGGACCTCGGCATTGCCGGCCTGGCGCTGTCGGTGGCGCTGCTCGTGGCCTGGCTGGTGGCGGCGCTCCGCACGACCGGGCTCCACCCGCGCAGCCTGCCGTTCCGGCCGCGGCCGGGGCCGCTCGCCCGCCGCGACTGGGACGGCGAGCGGATCGCCTTCGTGGCGCTCGCGCTCGTGGCGATCACGTTCGGCCTCCAGTCGGCGATCGACTGGACCTGGTTCGTGCCGGGACCCACGGCGATGGCGCTCGTGGCCGCCGGGTACGTGGCCGGCCGCGGGCCGGTCACGGCTCTGGCCGTGCCGGGGGCGCAGCCCGTGGCACCGAGGCGCCCGCCGCTCGACCTCGGGCGCGTGGCGGCCGCCGCGGGAGTGGGCGTGGCCGCGATCCTCGTGGCCTGGGCGATCTGGCAGCCGGAGGCGTCGCAGAACGCGGTCGGCCGTGCGCTCGAGCTCGCCGACCAGGGCCGCTACGAGGAGGCCTACGAGAAGACCGAGGGCGCGGCCGACGCCGATCCGCTGTCGCCCGCTCCGCTGCTCGCCCGCGCCCAGGTGGAGGCGACCGCCGGCCTGGACCGGCAGGCGGCCCGGACGCTCGAGCGGACGGTGCTGAAGTTCCCCGGCGAGCCCGACACCTGGCTGGAGCTGGCGCGCTTCCAGCTGTTCACGCTCGACCGGCCCCGGCAGGCGCTCGAGACGCTGCGCGGCGCGCTGTACCTGGACCCGTACTCGCCGCTCGCGGGCGCGCTCTGGCTGCACGCCCGCTCGGCCGTGCGCGGCCGCGGAGCGCCGCGCCCGCTAGACGACGGCGGCCGCCGCGTGCGCCGCCTGGCGCGCGAGCCCGTCCCGGAGCGCCGTGCGCGGCTCCCAGCCGAGGTCGGCCCGGGCCCGGCTCAGATCGGCTCCGGTGCGGCGCGGGTCACGCCCGTCGGCGGGCCGGCGCTCCAGCTCGGGGGCCCGCCCGAGCTCGGCCGCAAGCAGCTCGAACGCCTCGGCCAGCGTGGCCGGCGCTCCGCCCGCGACGTTGTAGGTGGCGCCGTCACGGCCGCGCTCGAGGGCGAGCGCCGTGGCGTCGGCGGCGTCGCCGACGTAGGTGAAGTCGCGCACCTGGGCGCCGTCGCCCAGCAGCGGCATGGATTCGCCGGCGAGGGCGGCGGCCGCGAAGCGCGCGAAGGCCATGTCCGGCCGCTGGCGGGGGCCGTAGACGGTGAAGTAGCGCAGGACCACGAGCTCGATCCCCAGCGCGGCGGCGCGCTCGCGGGCCAGGCGCTCGGCGCGGTCAGCTTCGAGCGGCCGTACTCCGAGAGCGGGCAGCAGCGGCGCGTCCTCGCCCACCGGGCCCTCCGTGCGGCCGTAGACCGACGAGGAGGAGGCCAGCAGCACGCGGCGCACGCCCGCGCTGTCGGCCGCGGCCAGCACGGCCTCGGTGGTGCGCACGTTGCCCGCCGCGTAGATCTCGGGCGAGCCCTGCCTCACGCCGGGGCGCCCGGCCAGGTGGCACACGGCGTCGAGGCCGGCCAGCGGCCGGCGCGAGGCCGGTCTCGTCGAGCACGTTCAGCTCGAGCAGCTCGAACCCGGGAGCGCGCCGCAGCCCGGCCACGTTCGCCTCCTTGAGGCCGCGCTCGTAGAAGCGCGTGAACGAGTCGATCCCGATCACCTCGTGGCCGCGAGCCAGGAGCCGCTCGCAGACGTGCGAGCCGATGAAGCCGGCCGCTCCGGTAATGCCGATCCGCATGGTCGGATTTCTATCTGGTCGCGTAGGCCAGCAGCGTCGAGCCGCTGCGCCTGAGCGAGCGCACGTCGAACCCCATCGCGTCGAGCAGCTCGCTCAGCGAGCGCCGGGTGAGGAAGCGCAGGTGCGGGGAGAGCGGGTCGAACCTGCGCTCGAAGCCGCCGGCCAGGATCGACAGGCCGTCTCTGCGGCCGTGGGCCGGGGTGGTGAGCGCGAGCGCGCCGCCGGGGCGCAGCACGCGGCGGGCCTCGGACAGGAGCAGCTGAACGTCGCGCACGTGCTCGAGCGTCTCCGCGCAGAGCACGAGGTCGAAGGTCGACTCGGCGAACGGGAGCGGCGCGTCGGGCGACAGCTCCACGGGCGTGGCCGCGGGCAGCCGGCGGGCCGCGCGCTCGAGCGCGACCGCGGAGACGTCCGCCAGCGTCAGCTCGCGCGCGCGCAGCAGCCCGGACAGCCGGCCGTCGCCGCAGCCGAGGTCGAGCGCGCTGCTCCACCGGGTCGAGCGAGCGGACGAAGCTCGCCCGCGGCTCGGGCGCCTCCGCGTGATGCTCCGGGACGAGCTCCCAGAGCTCGTCGTCGTAGCGGCTGGCTACCAGGCGCCCTTCGCCCTGATGACCGCCGGCACGGTCTTCAGCAGGATCGAGAGGTCGAGGAACACGGACCAGTGCTCGAGGTAGAGGAAGTCGAGCCGGACCAGCTCGTCGAAGTCGAGCTCGGAGCGCCCGGACACCTGCCAGAGGCCGGTCATGCCGGGCAGCACGAGGTAGCGCTTGCGGTGCCAGTCCTCGAGCCGGGCGTAGTCGCGCTGCGGGAGCGGCCGCGGGCCCACGAGGGACATCTCGCCGCGCAGCACGTTGAGGAGCTGCGGCAGCTCGTCGAGCGACCAGCGCCGCAGGAAGCGGCCCACCGGGGTCACGCGCGGGTCGGTGCGCATCTTGAAGATCGCGCCGTCCACCTCGTTGCTCGGCTCGAGCTCGTCCTGGAGGTCGTCGGCGCCCTCGACCATCGTGCGGAACTTCACGCAGTTGAACGGGTTCCCGCCGATCCCGGGCCGCACGCGAGCGGTAGAGCACCGGGCCGCGCGAGGTCGCCTTGATCACCAGCGAGACGAGGAGCAGCAGCGGCGAGAGCACGATCAGCAGGAGCGTGGCGCCCACGAGGTCGAAGATCCGCTTGATCGCGAAGTCCACTCCCTCGAACACCGGCGGCTTGAGCTCGAACAGCGGGAGCGCCTGGCCGGGCACGAACTCGACGCGGTCCATGAGGATCTCCATCGTGGACGGCGCCACCCGCACGCGCACGCCGTGGCGGTGGCAGCGGTCCACGAGCTCGACCGCCTGGTCCTGGGGGAAGTCGGCGTCGGTGATCAGCACCTCGTCGACGGCGTCGAAGTGGCGCTCGAGCTGCTCGAGCGACTGGAAGTCGAGCAGCCCGTTGGAGGCCTTGGCCGGCGTGCGCGCGACGAACCCGTAGGGCTCGATCGCCTTGCTGTCGCGCAGCGCGTCCGAGACCGCCGCGATGTTCGCCGCCGAGCCCACGAGCACCGCGCGGCGGCGGTATCCGGCGGCCCGGAGGACGACTCCGGAGACCCGCTCGAACACCCAGCGCGCGGCGGACACGTAGACGAGCGCGAAGACGAGCGAGCCGTAGAAGATGTAGTACGAGTTGAACTCGTGGCCCTCGATCTCGGCGTAGATCAGGACGACCAGGGCCACCTCGAACAGCGCCGCGATGATCTTCGCGAAGCCGGGCCGCTGGGCGCGGTCGCGGTAGAGGCCGGAGCGGGCGAAGAGCAGCACCATCACGAGGCAGCCGAGCGGCGCGTACTCCTTGGCGGTGCCGTAGGCGTGGGAGAGCGTGTCCGGGTTCTGGATCGCCGACTTCAGCGCCAGCGCCGTCCAGATCGCGAGGAACAGGCAGGCGATGTCGAGCGCGGCCAGGATCGCGATCCGGCTGAGCGTCCGGATCGTGTCGAAGCGGAGGACCCCGCGCAGGAGCAGCGGCTTGGCCGCGCGCACGTCGCGGTTGGGGAGGGAGAGCGGCTCGACCTCCCTCAGCTCTTTGACCAGGCTGTTCGGCACTTCGGTGGTGCGGTCTCCGGCGGATGTAAACCGCGACGGCGGCCAATGTAGCGGGGTGTCAGGTCGATCGCTCAAAGCTGGCGGGCAAGCATCGGGAAGACGTCGGCGACCACGTACGCGCGAACTCTCGCCGGAAGGATTGTGCCCACCGGGAGCCGCAAGCGCACCCGTCTGCAGGTTCCCGCGCGCGTCCGAGCGCGTGGACAGCGCCCGCTTGTAGTCAAGCGATACCGGCGCGCCGGTGTCCGCGTCGGTGAGCAGGATCGCGAGCGAGTGACCGGCTCGCGGGGAACGACGCGCCCTTCGCAAGCCGCATGGTGGCCACGGCATCGCCCGGCGTCGTGGCCGTGGGCCGGTTCAGGTCGAGGCTCTGCACGCTGACCCCGCGCGGACGCCGGTTGGCGGGGCCGCGGCTCCCGTAGCGGCCGGTCACGAACGTCCCGCTGGCGGGGAGCGTGAGGCTGTCGTTGCACAGGCCGATCGCGATGAACGCCGGGCCGTAGACGGGCACGTCGGGGCAGTTCACCTCGACGTAGAGCGCGCCCCCGCCGCGTGAGCGCAGGCCACGGTCGAGCTGCATGCGGAGCTCGAAGCGCCGCAGCGGCACGTCGCCGAAGCTGAAGGTCAGGTTCAGCCCGCGCTGCGAGACGATCACCGAGTCGTCGCGGTAGCGGCCGGCGAGCGGGAAGGCGAACGCACCGCGGCGGTCGGCCACCCGCACGCCGCCCGGGCCGCGCTTCGTGGACACCGCCCAGAGCAGCAGCGAGCCCTCGCCCGAGGCGTCGGGCTTGGAGACCGCGAGCGCGCCGACGACCATGTCGTAGCTGTCGAAGCCGATCTGGTTGAGGCTCGGCACGATCGGCGGCAGCGGGACGGCGAGCCGGCTCAGCTCGAAGGCGGACACGCGCCTGGGCCCGGTCGCGAGCGGCGGCCCGCGGCGCAGCACCGGCGCCGTCCGGAAGCGGAGCGTGCCGTCCACCGGCCCCTGGGCGCCGTCCGCCTGCCAGCCACCCGCCACGCGCACCGCGTAGGCGGTGTCCGGGCGCAGGAAGCCCTCGGGGACGATCTCGAGGTAGCGCCCGTCGCCGGAGAGCTGCGTGGTGCTCGCGAACGGCGGCGTGGCCGTGACCGCCGGCGAGGCCAGCGCCGCGGCCACCGTCTCGCCGCCGCGCCGCACGAGCAGGCGGGTGCCGAGCGCCGTGGCCGCGGGCACGCGGCCGCTCGGGCCGCTCAGGCGCGTGGAGCCGCCCGGCGTGACGAAGGCGATCCGGGTCAGGTCGCCCGAGAACACCTCGCCCGGGCGGCGGTCGCAGCGCGGGTCGCGGTGCTTCAGGCACCAGTCGTAGGGCACGTGGACGATCAGGCCGTGCTCGCCGCCCACGTACACGCCGCGGCGGCCGAGCGCCGGCGAGCCGTTCACGTCGTTGCGGTCGCGCAGGACCGGGTCGCGCGGGGTGGTGTCGTACGACCAGCGCCGCCGGCCGGTCTCCGCGTCGATCGCGTAGAGGCTGCCGTTCGAGGAGCCCACGTAGAGGATCTGGCCGCCGCCGCGCGGCGCCCGCCCGAGCGCGGGCGAGGAGCGGATCGGTGTCGCCCGTGTCGTAGCGCCAGCGCAGCTTCCCGGCGCGGTCGACCGCGTAGATCGAGCCGTCCGCGGACGCGATGTAGACGAGCCGCCTGCCGATCGCCGGCGAGGCGTAGATGTGCTCGTCGGTCTGGAAGCGCCAGCGCGCCGCGACCCGTCGGCCGGCGTCAGCGCGAGCAGCGAGCCGTCGAACGAGCCGATGTAGACGGTGCCGTCGCGGCCGAGCGCCGGCGAGGAGGTCACGAAGTTGCCCGGCGCCCTTCTGCCACTTCGGCTTGCCGCGCGCCGTCACGGCGCGGACGGTGAGGTCGAGCGAGCCGAAGTAGACGCGTGCCGTCGTCGCCGATCGCGGCGTTCGACCAGACCGAGTTGCCGGCCGGGTGCACCCAGCGGAGCTTCCCGCGCGGGGTGAGCGAGTACTCCGCCCCGCCCGTGTTGCCGGCGAAGAGGTTGCCGCCGAAGCCCATCGTCACGTTGCCCTCCCACCAGTTCACGAGCTGGCCCTCGGCGGGCTTGCGCGTGGCGCGGAAGCGCCAGAGCGTGCGCGCGCGGCGGCTCAGCGGCCGCGCGTCGCTGCGGAGGCGGTAGATGTGCTCGTCGCCGGAGCCGAAGGTCACGGTGCCCGCGGCCGAGCACCCCGGACGAGTCGATGATCTCGCCGGTCTTGTAGCGCCAGCGGAGCTTCCCGCCGGGGCCGATGGCGTAGAACCAGGTGTCGGCCGAGCCGGCGTAGACGGTCTCGTCGGCCGCCACCACCGGCGTGCTGAACACGCCCTTGGCGGTGCGGAAGCTCCAGGGCCGGTCGCCGCGGTGGTAGCGCCCGCGGAGCGGGCTGCTCCCGGTGTTGCGCCGGTCGTGGCGCATGGAGGGCCATGGCGAGCCTGCCTCGGTGGGGACCTTCGGTGCGGGCGCCGCGGCGGCCGGCGCGGCGGGCACCGCCAGAGCGCCGGCGAGCACGGCGATGGCGATCCGCTTCCTCACCACCCGAGCCTATCCGGGCGGCGCCGATGTAGGCTGCCGGCCGTGGCGGAGCTCGTGCGGCGCGGGACGATCCTGGCCGGCGTGCTCTCGCTGCGCATGGCGCGGGTGGGCGTGGCGCGGGGAGCACGGGTGCTGCGCGGGTACCTCCGGGTCGCCGGACGCGAGCGGCTGTCGGTGCGCGTCCGGGTTCCCGCCGGCGCCCGCGGCGTGACCGCGTGGGCGGGCTCGCGGAGGGCCGCCCACACCCGCGCCGGCGCCTTCGTGGCCTTCCGGCTTCCGGCCCGCCGGGGCCGCGCGGCGGACTGGGCCGTCACCTGGCGCTGACCGCAGGATCACCCTGGTCGGGTGAGGACGAGCCCCGGCTCGCCCGGCGATCATCGTCACCAGTGCCCGCGCCGAAGCCGCGACTCCTGATTGCCTACGACGGCTCCGACCTCGCCAAGGGCGCGGTGCGAAGCGCGGCCGAGCTCTTCCCGGGCAGCGCCGCGCTGGTCGTCACGGTGTGGGAGCCGGCGCTCGCGGCGGCGGCGGTCAGCACCGGCATGGACACGGCCGGGATCGTCCCGGTCCCGCCGGATCCGGAGCTCATGGCCGAGGTCGCCAAGGCCGGCGAGGAGCACGCCACGGCCGTCGCGCAGGACGGCGCTCGTCTCGCCGGCTCACTCGGGCTGGATGCCGAGCCCCACGCGATCCCCGACGAGGTGCACGTGGCCGACGCGCTCGTCGACCTTGCCGTCGAGCGCGACGCGGCGGCGATCGTGATCGGCTCCCACGGCGTCTCCGGGCTGAGGTCGCATCTGCTCGGAAGCACCTCGCGGCACGTGCTCTCGCGCTCCAAGCTGCCGGTGGTCGTGGTTCAGGCGCCCGACGGCGACTGACGAAGAGCCGCAATTTGCGGCGGAACCGTCACGCCCGGGGGTGAATCGGTGCAGGATGCGGGCTGAACGACGTGGCCATGGCGGGGACGAGAGCACGGCGAGAGGAGCGCGAGCTGGCCGCGCTCGCGATCGTGCGCCGGCACGGCTCGGCGGTGATGGCCACCGCGCGCCGCTACTCCGCCACGCCCGAGGACGCCGAGGACGCCTACCAGCGCGGCCTCGAGATCCTGCTCACCAAGGCGCCGACCACGGACGAGGCCGAGCTCGTTCCCTGGCTGCGGACGGTCGTCAAGCATGAGGCCTTCGCGCTGCGCCGCCAGCGCGAGCGCCACTCGCCGGTAACCGACGACGGCGAGCTGTCGGACTCCGGCACCGCCGCGGGCGCCACCCACGAGCAGGCCGAGCGCTGGGAGCGCCTGCGCCAGGGCGCCGAGGCGATCAGGCGGCTCAAGCCGCAGGAGCTGCGCGCGCTGCTCCTGAAGGCCGAGGGCTACTCGTACCGGGAGATCTGCGAGATCACCGGCTGGACGTACACGAAGGTGAACCGCTGCCTGACGGAGGGCAGGCGCGCGTTCTCGGAGCGCCTCGAGGAGATCCATGCCGGCGCCGAGTGCGAGCGGCTGGCCGGGCGGCTGTCGGCGCTGGCCGACGGCGAGGCGAGCGGCGAGGACCTCGCGCTCCTGCGCCCGCACCTGCGCAGCTGCCTCGCGTGCCGCACGCGGCTGCGCGAGTTCCGGGCGACACCGGCCCGGGTGGCGGCGCTGGCGCCGCCGCTGGCCGCGGCGGCCTCCGACGGAGGCGGCGGGCTGCGCGGGTTCGTGGAGTCGCTCGTCGGCGCGATCCAGCACAAGACGGCGGCGATCGGCGAGCGCGCGCACGCGGCGGTCGAGCTCGCGGCCGGCCAGAAGGTGGCGGCGGTGGCAGCCTCGGCGGCGGCACTGGCGGGCGGCGGCACGGCGGTGGAGCAGCTGGCGCTGCCGGAGGCCCGGCCGCAGCCGCCCGCGGCGTCCGACACGCGTCCGGTCGCCGAGGTGGTGTCCGCCCCGGAGCCGACCCCGGCGCCGCCGGCGGTCGAGGCCGAGCCGGCACCGCGCGCCGGCGCCCGCGCCGCAGCCCACTCCCGAGCCGGACCCGCCGGCGCCCGACCCGGCGCCGGAGTTCGACCCGGTGGCGGCCCAGGCGCCGGCCGAGCCCGCGGCCGCGCCCGGCCGACGCGGCATTCGCGCCCGGCGCAGCGCCATCCGGCGGCGGCGCGCGGCGGGAGCGGCGGCGAGTTCGCGCCCTAGGTTGCGGGCGCCGGCGGCTCGACCCGCGTCACGTTCTCGCAGTCGGCGGCCACGCTGTCCACGGCGTTCGCCCGGACGATGTCGTTGCCCGTGCCGCACACGATCGTGTCCGCCACCCCGTCCGCGGCCGCCTGGATGAAGTCCCCGCCCGGGCCGCCGTCGATCGTGTCCGCCGCGAGGCCGCCGACGATCACGTCGTTGCCCTCGTCGCCGTTCATGACGCCGCCGGCCGGAGTGTCGAGCTAGCGGGTCATCACGTCGTCGCCCGGACCGCCGCGAGGGTGCAGCTGAAGCCCAGCAGCCGGTCCGCGCCCCGTCCGCCTTCGAGCGATGCAGCGACCGGCTGCCGGCCCTCTGGATGAGCGTGTCGTCTCCCTCCTCACCCCGAGAGATCTCAGTCGCGACGGCGCCTTGGAAGGGCCCTTCGATGCGTGTCGTCCCCGCGGCTCGCCGTGGCCGAGGAGCCTGTTTCCGCTGAGGCGGATCTGGTCGTCGCCCGGACCTCCGTAGGCCACGGGCTCCTCTGCATCGGCGTGAATCACGTCGTCGCCCTCCTCGCCGTAGACGACCGCGGCGATGATCGTGGCGCTCGCGGAGCCCGCGGTCGGCGCGGTCACCCAGGTGGAGGGTGACGCTCCCGGTGTACTCGCATGTGACGGGCGTGCCGTCGGTGCATCCCGCTCCCACGATCAGCGGGGCGCCGAGGTCGACCACCGTGATCGGCGGTGCCCCGAACGCGTCGTAGCGCACGTCGTTCTTCTCGCCTGGAGCAGCGGTGAAGCTTCCGGCGGTCACCGTTCCCGCCGCGGCGGTAGCGGGCACCAGCAGCGCCGCCACCACCACGGCGCACACCGTCTTGTTGACCCTCGAGACCAGGCCCCGACCCTATTGCTGAGGAAATGCAGAGCACCACCCTCCATTCAGGTAGGTTTGGCCGATGGTCGGGCTCCTCGTGCTGGCGCTCACCCTGGCGCTGGTCGCGGCGGCCCCGGCCGCCGCACATCACGGCGGCGTCCCGGCCGGCGACGCGGCCGCCGGGCCCGGCACGAAGGTGTCGCTCCGCGGCTGCTTCCTCACCGCCGCGTTGGTGCCGCGCAAGGCCGCCGCGCTCCAGCCGTTCTTCAGGCGGCCGGTCGACCTGAGCATGACCTTCTACGGGCCCGATCCGCTGCTGGGGATCTGGGCGGTCTCGTGCGACGGCGCCCGGGTGGCCGGCAAGCCGGCGGGGCGGGTCGTCGGCGTCGCTCGTGAGCGTCCCGACCGGGCTCACCAGCGCCGGCGCGCTGCCGCTCGCGAACAACTTCGCCAGCGCCATCGTGCGCGTGGACACCACGTCCCGGCCCTTCGCGCGGGCCCTCGGGAAGGCAGGGCTGCCGGCGCGCGTGACGTCAGAAGGCCCGCTACAGCCACTCCCCGCGGCTGCGGTCCCCTGGCGCGGGCGGCTGGCGGTGCCCGACGCGCTACGCGGTCACGGTCAGGGCGAGCGACCTCGACCCCACCAACCCGCACGACCACGCCAACCGCTTCGACCATCCCGCCGAGAAGGGCCGCGCCGGCACGATGAGCGGTCGCGATCCAGAACGCGCTCGACCGCTTCTGCTTCCCGTCGAGCGGGGCGTGCACGGCCTCGGTGAAGGCCGAGCGCGGCTCCCTGGTCGCGCGGCTGATCGGAGGCCGCTCGGCTCCGGTCCGCGCCGGCTTCGACCACGCGAAGCTGCCGCGCGTCACGCTGGTCCTGCGCCGCGCGGGCTGACTACGAGGACCCGCTGTTCCTCGCGGTCTCCTACGGACGGTGGCGGCGGAAGAACCGCCGACGGCCAGCGCGCGCGTTGCGGCGCTGCTGCTCAGGATCCGCCATCAACGACACGAGCAGGGCTCCGGGGGCTGCTCCAAGCCCTGGTGAGGGTCGTGAGGTGCGCGGGTGCTGGCCGTCGGACATGTTGGTTCCTCCTTTGCGAGTCCTGCGGTTGGCTGCTGAGGAACCAGTCAACCGCCGCGGCGGCCATGCGTGTGTGCGCTTGCGCACGTGCGTGCCACGAGCTCGCCGCGGCGTGCGCCGAAGCTCGCCGAGAGGACGCCCGTGCCGGCGTCGTAGCTCCATGAGACCCGGCGCCCGTCCAGCCGCACGTCGCACGGGCGGAACGGATGACGGAGCGTCGCGAGCGACGCCTGGAGGTCCCAGCGCACGTGGGAGCGGGCGCTTCACCGAGAGACGCCATTTGCCGCCGGCCCTCCGACGAGCGCAGCTCGCCGCCGTCCTCGAGCCGCGCGGACGACGAGCCGCGCGGGAACGCGAGCAGCACGCGCTCGCCGGCGCTCTCGGCGAGCGAGGTGACCGGCGCGCGCGTCGCCGTACGACGGCGAGCGTGTCCACGTCGGGCGGCAGCAGGCTCAGCAGCGTGCCGGCGCGCGCGAGCAGCGGCAGCTCGCCGAGCGGCGCGGGCAGCGTCACGCTCGCGGCCGCCGGAGAGCAGGCGCGCCCGTCCGAGCGACAGCCCGCCGTCCGACTCGCGGTAGCGCGGCCGAGCGCCACAGGTCCACCCAGTCGCCGCGCGGCAGGTACACCGATCGCGCGCGTCGCGCCCTGGTCGAGCACCGGCGCCGCCAGCAGGTCCGGGCCGAAGAGGAACGCGTCCTCGACCGCCGTGGCCGACGGGTCGTCCGGGTAGGCGAGCGCGAGGTGGCGCATGATCGGCAGGCCGCTGCGGCGGTACTCGGCGTCCGCCGCGGCGAGGTACGGGTAGAGCTGGGTCCGGAGCTTCGCCCAGCGGCGCCAGTGCGGCAGCACGTCCTCGTCCCAGATCTGGGCGCGCGGGGCGGGCGGCAGCACGATCCCGTCGGCCTGCGTGCGCATGACGCCGGACACCGCCCCCACCTCGATCCAGCGGGTCAGGAGCTCGGGCGTGAGCTTGTTGCCGAAGAGCGCGAAGAAGCCGCCGATGTCCGACCCCCAGGTGCTCACCCCGGAGAGCCCCATCGTCAGCCCGTTCGTGACCACCGAGCGGAGGCCGTCGAATCCCCAGCCGACGGTCGGGTCGCCGCCCCACACGATCGGCGAGCAGCGCGCGCTGCCGGTCCACCCCGAGCGGACGAAGCGCGCGAGGCCGCGCGGCGACCCGGCCACGCCCGCGAAGGCGCCGCAGTGGTACTGGCGCGGGTAGGCGTTGTGGAGCGCGGTGCCGCTCGTGCCGTCGGCCGCTCGCGCGTCGAGCGGCGTGTACTCGCCGAAGTCCTCCATCCAGCCGTCGTGGCCGTGGTCCACCGCCTCGCGCAGCAGCCGGCCGTAGAGGTCGCGCCCGGCGCGGCGCGGTGAAGTCGAACTGCGAGACGTCGAAGCTCGTGAGCGTGCTGTAGCGGTACACGTACGGGTTGCCGGCCGGGTCCTTGACGAGCGCCCCCGTGGCCGCCGCCTCGCCGTAGCGCGGGTGGGTCGTGCAGATCATCGGGTTGAAGTAGGTGGTGACCGCGAGCCCGGCGTCGTGGAAGCCCTCGCACGCGCGCCCGCTCGGCGTCCTCGCGGCCGGCCTGCGACGCGCACGGGCAGGTAGTGCGTGTAGGTCTGCGCGACCGAGAGCGGCGCGTCGCGCTCGCGCAGCTGCGGCGAGGATCGCCTGCTCGTCGCCCCCGCGGCTGGTACCAGGGGCCGAAGAAGAACGGCGCGGCCGCCGCGGGCTGGCGGCCGACGCGCTCGATGAAGCGGCGCAGCACGTCGGCGGGGCGCGGGCCGGCGAACACGCGCAGGTCGAGGCGCGCCGCCTCGACCGCGACGCTCCAGGTGCCCGAGCCGTCCTGGTCCAGCCGGTAGTAGCTCGTCTCGGGGTTGTCCACGAGCACGCCGTAGCCGGCGGTCGAGAGCAGCCAGGGGATCGGGATAGTAGGTGGCGTCGGGGCGCGGGTGGTAGCCCCACGGCGGGCACGAACGCCGGGATGACCGCGCGGTCGTCCTCCTCGTACGGGCCCTCGGCCACGTAGCTCTCCACCTCGCCGCCGCGCTGGTCCACGCTGTTGGAGCGCTCGCCGAAGCCGAGGTAGCGCTCGCCCGGGCGCGCGCGGAAGCCGATCTCGGTCGAGGTGACCGGGTCGCCGCCCGAGCCCACCACCTTCACGTGGAGCGCCGTCACCCCGCGGCCGTCGGGCTCGCTCCACACGGCCAGCCGCCGCCCGTCGGGGTCATCCGTGGCGAACAGCGTCCGGGTGATCGCCCGCGTGGCGTGGAAGGTCCCCGCCTCCGTGGTGAAGGCCAGCTTGCCCGGAGCGCGCTCGGCGCCGCCGCGGCGCTCGCGCGGCGCGGCGAGCGCGAGCAGGGCGAGGGCGGTCGCCGAGACGCGGGACAGCACGCGCGCGACCATACCGCCGCGTCGCGCCCGGAAGCCCCGGTCAGACCGGGCGCTCGAGCTCGATCTCGTCGTGCAGCGGGATGCCGAGGTCGCCGGCCGACGGGATCTCGGCCTTGAGCCGCTCGCGCGACTCGTCGACCGCTCCGGCGCGCAGCGCGCTCAGCCGGAAGCCGCGGCGCTGGTAGAAGCGCAGCGCGTCGAGGTTGTCGTTCGTGGTCGTCACGCGGATGCGCGCGGCGCCCTCGGCGGCGGCCGCGCCGCACGAGCGCCTCCACGAGCGCGGTGCCCGTGCCCTGCCGCGGCCACGCGCGCGTGCAGCGTCAGGAGCTCCCAGCGCTCCGCGCCGGGGATGAAGGTGGCCACGCCCTCGAGCCGCCCGGCTTCCTCGGCCACGAGCGCCGGGTGGTCGAGCGCGTCGAGCAGCTCGCCGTCGCGAGCGACGCGGCGCGTGCCGCGCGCCGACAGGAAGGCCGCCACCGCGTCGGCGTCGGCCTCCTCGCGCGAGGCGCACCCTCACGCGGGCGGGCGCCCCTCCACCCAGCGCTCGCTCGCCGCCCTCGACCTCCTTCTTCCAGATCGGCGCCTCCGCCTTGACCCGGTCGATGATCTCGCGCGCCCCCGCGAACGCCTCGCCGCGATGGGCGGCCGAGACCGCCACGGCCACGCTGGGCTCGGACAGGGGAACGGTGCCCACCCGGTGCTCCACCGCCGCGGCGCACAGCCCGTGGCGCTCGACGGCGGCGCGCGCGATCTCGAGCAGCCGCTCCTCCGCCATCTCGGCATAGGCCTCGTACTCGAGCCGCTCGACCTCGCGCGTCACGCCCTGGAAGGTCACGACGGCGCCGGCGCGCGGGTCGCGCACGCGCTCGGCGAGCCGCGTCCAGCGAGAGCGGCTCGGCGGTCACGCGCGCCCACGGGCGCCGCCGAGGTCTCGCCGCCGCTCACCGGCGGGATCAGGGCCAGCTCGTCGCCCGGGGTCGAGCGCCCGCTCGGCGTCGGCGTACTCGCGGTTCACGGCCATCACGAGCGGCAGCCCGTCGGCCAGCCCGTCGAGCTCCGCCAGCGCGTCGGCCACCCGCGCGCCGTCCGGCAGGTCGAGCACGACCTCCGACGGCGCCGGCGCGCTCGCGCAGCATGGCGAACAGGCGGACGGTCACCTCCATGCAGCAGGATGCTACGGGCCGTATCCTTGAGCCTGCCGTGGCCACCACGCCCGATCACAAGCCGACCATCGCGCCGATCGTCGGCCCGGACGACCCGCGCCGCTTCACGGACTCGGGCATCGAGATCAAGAACGTCTACACCGACGAGGACGTCGGGAGCGGCCTGGAGGAGCGCCTCGGCAGCCCGGGCGAGTACCCGTACACGCGCGGCGTGCACCCGGACATGTACCGCGGCCGCAAGTGGACGATGCGCCAGTACGCCGGGTACGCGAGCGCGAAGGAGACGAACGAGCGCTTCCACTACCTGATCGAGCACGGCTCGACCGGGCTCTCGATGGCCTTCGACCTGCCCACGCAGCTCGGCCGCGACTCGGACGACCCGCTCTGCGAGGGCGAGGTCGGGCGCACGGGCGTGGCCATCGACTCGATCGACGACATGCGCCGCGTGTTCGACGGCATCCCGCTCGACCAGGTGTCCACGTCGATGACGATCAACGCGCCCGGCCGCGGTGCTGCTGCTGCTCTACGAGCTCGTGGGCGAGGAGCAGGGCGTGCCGGCGGAGCAGCTGCGCGGCACCACCCAGAACGACATCCTCAAGGAGTACATCGCCCGCGGGAACTTCATCTACCCGCCCGTGCCGGCGATGCGGCTCACCACGGACCTGTTCGCCTACTGCCACGAGCGCGTGCCGAAGTGGAACACGATCTCGATCTCCGGCTACCACATGCGCGAGAAGGGCTGCTCGGCGGTCCAGGAGGTGGGCTTCACGCTCGCCAACGCGATCGCCTACGTGCAGGCGGCGATCGACGCCGGGCTCGAGGTGGACGAGTTCGGCCCGCGGCTCGCCTTCTTCTTCAACGGCCACAACAACGTCTTCCAGGAGGTCGCGAAGTTCCGCGCCGCCCGGCGGATGTGGGCGCGGATCATGCGCGAGCGCTTCGGCGCGCGTGACGAGCGCTCGCTGAAGATCCGCTTCCACACGCAGACGGGCGGCGTGACGCTCGCCGCGCAGCAGCCCGAGAACAACATCGTGCGCGTGGCGCTCCAGGGCTTCGCGGCCGTCTGCGGCGGCACTCAGTCGCTGCACACCAACGGCTTCGACGAGGCGCTCGCCCTGCCCACCGAGCGCGCCGCCCGGATCGCGCTGCGGACCCAGCAGATCCTCGCCCACGAGTCCGGCGCCGCGGACACCGCGGACCCGTTCGCCGGCTCCTACTTCGTGGAGTCGCTCACCGACCAGATCGAGGAGGGCGCGCAGGCCCTGATCGACAAGGTGGAGGAGCTCGGCGGCTCGGTGGAGTGCATCCCGTTCATCCGCGCCGAGGTGGAGGAGTCCGCCTGGGGCTACGAGGAGCGCTACAAGCAGAAGCAGGACATCGTGGTCGGCGTGAACGAGTACGTGACGGACCAGGTGGACGAGGTGGAGATCCTGCGCGTGGACCCGGAGGCGGAGCGCCAGCAGGTGGAGCGCCTCACCGCGTTCAAGGCGGACCGCGACGCGGAGCTCGTGAGCACCCGGCTGGAGGAGCTGCGCGCGGCCGCGCGCGGGAGCGACAACCTGCTTCAGCCGATGCGCGCCGCGCTCAAGGACCGCTGCACGCTCGGCGAGGTGTCCGGGGTGCTGCGCGAGGAGTTCGGCGAGTACTCCGAGGCCTGAGGGTGCGCCGGCTCCTCCTCGGGCTCGGAGCGCTGGTCCTGCTCGGGGCGGCGGCGCCGGCCGAGGCGCGGCGGCAGGCGTTCCACACGCCGTCCGGGAACATCAGCTGCCTCTACCGCTCCGGCGGGCCGCTGCTGCGCTGCGACGTGCACAGCCTGAACGACACGGCGTTCACGCTCGACCGCCGCCACCGCGGCAGGCGCATCCACGTGACCGACGCCGTCCCCGCGGGCCGGGTGCTCGCCTACGGCGCGTCGCTGCGGCTCGGCCCCTTCCGCTGCCGGTCGCGCACGACCGGGCTCACCTGCCGCAGCCGGCCCAGCGGCCACGGGTTCGCGCTGAGCCGCGCGTCGCAGCGCGTCTTCTAGCGGCCCGATGTTCTAGGTTGCGCCCGTCGTGTCGCGCTACGACTGGCTGCTCTTCCTCCACCTGATCGGCGCCTTCGCGGCCATGGGGTCCGTCGTCGTCTTCTCCGTGCTGCTCGCGAGCGGCGGCCGCGTGGCCGCCCCGGAGCTCACCTTCCTGGGCCGGCGGCTGTGGGACGTGGGCGGGATGCTCACGCTCGTCTTCGGCATCTGGCTGGCGCTCGACCTCGACCAGTACGACTTCTTCGACGGCTGGATCCTCCTCGCCCTCGCGCTCTGGGCCGTCGCGGGCGCGGCCGGCATCAGGCTCGGCCTCGCCTTCGAGGGTGACGAGCCGCCGCCGTCCGGCAGGGTCGACCCGCTCTACGCCGTGATGGCCGATCTCCGTGACCGCCCTCCTCGTCGTGATGATCTACAAGCCCGGCGTATGACCCTCGCGATCGTCAGGCCGGACAGCTGGAACTTCCCGCTGCTGCTGCACGTCCTCGGCGCGATGGTCCTCACCGCGCTGCTGGCGTCGCTGGCGGTGCTCCTCGTGGTCTCGCTGCGCCGGGGCGGCGACCAGCGCGCGGCGCTCGTGCTCGCGGCGCGGATCTTCACCGTGGGCATCGTCCCCTCCTACCTGCTCATGCGCATCGCGGCCGAGTGGATCGCCTCGAAGGAGGACGCGCCCGACGACGCGACCTGGATCGGCATCGGCTACATCGCCACCGACATGGGGCTGCTGATCCTGATCGTCATCGGCGTGCTCGTGAGCATCGCGAACCGCCGGATGAAGCGCGAACGCCAGCCGGGGCGCGTGATTCAGCCGGCCATGGTGCTGACGCTGCTCCTCATCGCGACGTACGCCGTGGCCCTCTGGGCCATGACGACCAAGCCCGCCTGACGCGGGCAGGACTCCACGCCCGGGAGCCGAAACCCCGGCAAATGCGGACTGTCGAGGTGTCTCGTACGCTCGTGAAGTCCCCGCCCGAGCTCTGGTCGGAGCTGTCGGGAGAGCGCCTCAGCGAGGCGGTCGGGGGGGCATCCCTGAAGGTGACCGAGGAGGAGCGGCGCATCGAGTGGGAGGGCGAGGGCGCGCGCGGCGCGGCCGTGCTCGAGCCCGCCGGCTGGGGCACGAAGCTCACGCTCACGGCCGAGGTGCAGTCAGAGGTCGAGGCGCTCGAGCCCGAGGTGGCGAGGATGGGCATCTGGGCGCGCCTGCGCCGCCCGCGGCCGCCCGAGCCGGAGACGGCTCCCGAGCCCGAGCGGACGGTGGACCCTGAGGAGCTCGAGGAGACGCTCGCGCAGCTGCTCGACGACCTCGGCTCCGCCCACAAGCGCCCGTTCCAGAACGGCTGACCGGCCCGCTAGCGTCCGGGCGGCCTTGACGGCCGCTCCAGACCCAACCACGCGGCGCGGCTTCCTCGGGGCCGGCGCGGCAGCCGCGATCACGCTCGGCGCCCCGGGACGGCGGCCGCGCGCCGACCGCCCGAACGTCCTGGTGCTCGTGGTGGACACGCTGCGCGCGGACCACGTGTTCGGCGACCACGCGCGGACGCCGACCATGAACGCCCTGATGCGCCGGGGGCTGCGCTTCACGCGCTTCCACCCGGAGGCCATGCCCACGGTGCCGTTCCGCAACTCGCTGCTCTCCGGGCGGCGCACCTGGCCCTGGCGGGGCTGGCACGACTGGCCCGGACTGCTCGACGCTCCCGGCTGGCAGCCGATCGAGGGCGTGCGCTCGTCGCTCCTGCCGGCGCTCCGCCGGGCCGGCTACTGGACCGGCTACGTGACCGACAACCCGTTCCTCGGCTTCGCGCCGCCCTACCGGCGGCTGCGGAGCCGCGTGGACCGCTTCACCGCGCGCGGCGGCCAGCTCGGCGGCAGCGGCAGGGGCGTGCCGGACAGGGAGCTCTACCACTGGCTTCATCCCGCGCTGCAGGCCGACGCCAAGATCCGCACGCGCGTCCGCAAGTTCCTGGCCAGCGCCGACGAGTACTGGCGCGACGAGTCGCGCTCGTTCGCCGCCCGCGTGTACAGGAGCGGCGTGGAGGCCCTGAACGTGGCGGCCACGCCAGCGCCCGTTCGCGCTGGTGGTGGACACCTTCGAGCCGCACGAGCCGTGGACCCCGCCGCGCAAGTACATCGACCTCTACGGCGACCGCCGACTATCGCGGCCGCGAGCCGGGCATGCCGCGCTACGGCAAGATCGACTACTACGTCCAGGGCCGCGAGCAGGACCGGCTGCTCGCGCGGATGCGCGCCCTCTACGCGGCCGAGGTCACGATGACCGACCACTGGATGGGGGTGCTCATCGACCGCCTCCACGCCCTCCGGCTCGACCGCGAGACGATCGTGGTGCTCGTGAGCGACCACGGCTTCTTCCTCGGCGAGCACGGCTGGACCGGGAAGATCTCGAGCGCGCTGCACCCGGCGCTGATCCGCACGCCGCTCGTGATCGTGGACCCGGCCGGCCGGCGCTCGGGCGACGCGACCGACTACCCGGCGCAGAGCCACGACGTGGCGCCCACGATCCTCTCGATGGCCGGCGTGCGCGCGCCCGCGGCCATGAACGGCATCGACCTGTCGCGGATGTTCCGCGGGAGCCGCCCGCGCGACCGGCTGGCCTACGGCGGCTACGCCAACACCCTGTACGCCTACGACGGGCGCTGGAAGCTGATCGCCGGCAACCGCGGGGACGACCGCCGCCTCTACGACACGAAGCGCGATCCGGGCGAGGGCCACGACGTGTCGCACCAGCACCGCGGCCGCACGTCGGCGATGTTCGACGCCGTGGTCCGGAGGGCCGGCGGGCAGGGCGCCGTACTACGTGACCGAGCGGTCGCGGCGCTATGCCGCTGCGAGGCTCCGCCGCGCCGCATGCGCCAGAAGTCGCCGGAGACCTACGAGGAGAAGCTCGCCCAGCTCCAGGAGCTGCGTGAGCAGGCCGTCCACACCAACCCGCAGGCGGAGGAGAAGCAGCACTCCAAGGGCAAGCTCACCGCCCGCGAGCGGATCGAGAAGCTGCTCGACCCCGGCTCCTTCCAGGAGCTCGACACCTTCGTCCGCCACCGCACGGCGGACTTCGACATGCTCGACAACCGCCCCTGGGGCGACGCGGTCGTGACCGGCCACGGCCTGATCGACGGCCGCCCGGTGGCCGTCTTCTCACAGGACTTCACGGTCTTCGGCGGCTCGCTCGGCGAGGTGATGGGCGAGAAGATGGTGAAGGTGATGGACCTGGCGGCCCGGATCGGCTGCCCGGTCATCGGCATCAACGACTCCGGCGGCGCCCGCATCCAGGAGGGCGTGGTCTCGCTGGGCGCCTACGGGGACGTGTTCGTGCGCAACGTGCAGTGCTCGGGCGTGATCCCGCAGATCTCGCTGATCATGGGCCCGTGCGCCGGCGGCGCCGTGTACTCCCCGGCCATGACCGACTTCATCTTCATGGTCAAGGAGACCTCGCACATGTTCATCACGGGTCCCGACGTGATCAGGACCGTGACCGGCGAGGAGGTGGAGTTCGAGGAGCTCGGCGGCGCGATGACGCACAACTCGAAGTCGGGCGTGGCGCACTTCGCCGCCGACGACGAGGAGAGCTGCCTCGAGGACGCGCGCTACCTCATGTCGTTCCTGCCGCAGAACAACCTCGAGCTGCCGCCGCGGATGGAGACCGGCGACGACCCCGAGCGCATGGACGCGGAGCTCGACCACGATCGTCCCGGACAACCCGAACAAGCCGTACGACATGCGCGACGTGGTGAACCTGCTCGTCGACAACGGCGAGTTCTTCGAGGTGCAGGAGCACTTCGCGCGCAACATCATCATCGGCTTCTCACGGCTGAACGGGCGGCCGGTGGGCGTGGTCGGCAACCAGCCGAGCCAGCTCGCCGGCGTGCTCGACATCGCCTCGTCCGAGAAGGCCGCGCGCTTCGTGCGCTTCTGCGACGCCTTCAACATCCCGCTGCTCACGTTCATGGACGTGCCGGGCTTCCTGCCCGGCACCTCGCAGGAGTGGGGCGGGATCATCCGCCACGGCGCGAAGCTGCTCTACGCGTTCACCGAGGCGACGGTGCCGAAGCTGACCGTCATCACGCGCAAGGCGTACGGCGGCGCCTACGACGTCATGAACTCGAAGCACATGCTGGCCGACTTCGTGTTCGCCTGGCCGACCGCCGAGGTCGCCGTGATGGGCCCGGAGGGCGCGGTGAACATCATCCACCGCCGCGACATCTCGAGCTCGCCCACGCCGGACGAGCGCCGCCAGAAGCTGATCGGCGACTACAAGGCGCGCTTCGCGAACCCGTACTCGGCGGCCGAGCGCGGCTACATCGACGACGTGATCGTGCCGCACGAGACGCGGCCGAAGCTGATCCGCGCGCTGGAGACGCTCCAGACCAAGCGCGTGGACACGCCGAAGCGCAAGCACGGCAACATCCCGCTCTAGGCGGGCCGCTAGCAGCGCTTGATCTGCGTACGCGCCGACGGACTTCTCGCCGTCCTCGGCGGTGAAGGTCGCCTGGATCGTGCGCTTGGGGCCCTTGCAGGCGATCGCCGAGTAGAAGCCCACCTTCCGGCGCTTGCCCGGCGATCTTCACCGTCTTCTTGGACACGCGCCGCGCGATGTGCGACTCCGTGTTGCGGACCGTCGCGTCGAGGCCGGTCGGGTGCAGGAGGTCGGGCGGCACCGTGAAGCGCAGCTCGCTGGCCCTCGCGCCGCCGATCCGGACCGGCACGAAGCGCGCCTTGATCGCCACGTGGATCGGCACCGGGCAGTTGATCGTGCGGTCGTCCGGGTCGGTGAGGAAGGGCTGCTTCGTGTCGGCGTCGAGCCGGATCGCCATGCCGCCGCGCCGGCCCATGCCGCTCAGGTTGTAGAGCGTGAGCTTGAGGTTGCAGAGGAGCTTCGACGTCGGATCGGCGGACGGCCCCACGATCACCTGGACGAGCCCGTTCCCCACGCGCGCCTTGCGGCAGCTCTTGGCGTGCCCGTCGGCGTTCGCGTCCGAGAACGAGCAGGCCGGGAACAGCTTCGGGTACGTGACGATGCCCTCGCTCCGATGGCGAACGTCTCGATCGGCGTGCCGCGCAGGTCGGGGTTCTCGTCCTCCACCTGGAAGTCGAAGTTGAGCGCGGCGGGTATCGGCTTCGAGTTCGTGGCATGCCCCGGCGTCGGGCTGCCGCCGCCGACGCTGTAGACGTTCGCTCCCAGCGCCGCGCCCGCCGTGACGAGCAGCGCCAGGACCGCGATCAGTCCGCCACGGCGAACAGCTTCCATTCTCCCGGCACCCCCTTCAGCTCATGCGTGCCGCGCTCGTGGAACTCGAGCCCCGAGCCCACCACCAGGTCGGTGACCGTGCTCGACACCAGCACCTCGCCGGGCCCGGCCTTGGCGCCCACGCGGGCGCCGATGTTCACGGCCATGCCCGCCACGTCGTCGCCCACCACCTCGAGCTCGCCGGTGTGGAGGCCGGCGCGGATCTCCACGCCGAGGGCGCGCACCTCGTCGCGGATCGCCTGGGCGCAGCGGATGCCGCGCGCCGGGCCGTCGAAGGTGGCGAGGAAGCCGTCGCCGAGCGTCTTGACCGCGCGCCCGCGGTGCCGTTCGAGCTGGCGCCGCACGAGCGCGTCGTGCGTCTCGATCAGGTCGCGCCAGCGCCTGTCCCCCAGCTCGGCCGCGCGCTCGGTCGAGGACACGATGTCCGTGAACATCACCGTCGCCAGTACCCGATCCGGCTCGTGGTCCAACCTCGTCCCCGTGAGGAACTCCTCGAGCTCGTCGAGCAGCTCGCCGGAGTTGACCATCGGCAGGTGGTCGATGCCCTCGAACTCGACGTACTTCGCGCCCGGGATCGCCTCGGCCAGGTAGCGGCCCCAGGCCACGGGCGCGGCGCGGTCGCCGGAGCGGTGCATGACGAGCGTCGGCGCGCTGATGCTGCCGAGCACGGAGCGGGTGTCGATCTGGCGGTACAGGCCCATGAGCGCCACCGCCGACCTGGGGCTCGATCCGGAGCGGAGCAGGCGCCCCCAGTAGTCGCGGAAGCGCTCGTCCTCGGCCACGCTCGGGGCGAACATGTGGAGCCCGACGGGGCTGCCCCAGTCGCGCACCAGGATGTCCCCGAAGGTGGCGAGCGTGTCGTCGGGCACGCCGATGTCGTAGCCCTCGCCCTCGATCATCCGCGCGTAGGTGCCGTAGAGGACGAGGGCGGTCACGCGCTCGGGGAAGGTGGCCGCGAACAGCTGGCACATCGGCCCGCCCTCCGAGATCCCGTAGAGCGCCGCCCGCTCGCAGCCGGCCGCGTCCATCACCGCACGCAGGTCGTCCATGCTCTCCTCGAGCGTCGGCGGCCGGCCGAAGCGGTCCGAGAGGCCCTGGTCGCGCTTGTCGTAGAGGATCAGCCGCGCGAAGGAGCCGATGCGCTCCGGGATGCGCGCCGCCAGCGGGTCGTCCCACATGACCTCCTGGTGGGACACGAAGCCCGAGACCAGCACGACGTCGAGCGGCCCGTCGCCGACCACCTGGTAGGCGAGGCTCACGTCGCCGTTGCGGGCGTACCTGATCTCCGGCGCCACTACTCCGCGGCCTCGGCGGGGATCAGCGTCGGCGCCGGGCCCTCGCGCGCGAGGAGCGCGAGCAGGCCGCCCACGACCAGCAGCCCCGCGAGCACGGTCAGCGGCATCTCGTAGCCGCCGCTCGAGTCCTCGGAGATGCCCGTGAAGGCGGGCCCGGCGAAGCCGCCGAGGTTGCCCACGGCCGCGATCAGGGCGATGCCGGCCGCGGCGCCCTTGCCGGTGAGGAAGGCCGTGGGGAGCGCCCAGAAGACCGGGATGGCGGCGAGCAGGCCGATCGCTGCGAGTGAGATGCCCACCGCCAGCAACAACGGCGACCCGGCGTGTCCCGTGATGAGCGTGCCGAGCGCCCCGACGCCGGCCAGCGCCGCGATGTAGGGACGGCGGCTCGGCGCGCGCCCGGCGCGCCGGGCGATCAGCAGCATCGCCACGGTGGCGATCCCGTAGGGGATCGCCGCGAGGCAGCCCACGGCGAAGTCGCTGTAGCCGGTGCGGTCCTGGACGAGGTCCGGCACGAAGAAGGTGAGCCCGAAGCCGGCGGCCAGGATGATGAAGTTGATGAGCCCGAGCAGCCAGACCTGGCCGCTCAGGAGGGCGTCGCGGAGCTTCGTCTCGACCCCGCCCGTCCGCTCCTCGTGCTCGCGCGCGATCGTCTCCGACAGATAGCGGCGCTCGTCCTCCTCGAGCCACTCGGCGTCGGCCGGGCGCTCGTCCAGGTACCTGAGCGTGAACAGCCCGAAGCCGATCGCCGGCAGCCCCTCGACGAGGAACAGCCACTGCCAGCCGTCGAGGCCGAGCACGCCGTCGAGCTCGAGCAGCCCGCCCGAGATCGGCCCGCCGGCCACGTAGGCGGCGGCGATCGCGGTGAGGAACAGCGCGAGCGCGCGGGCGCGCTCCTGCTCGGGGAACCACCAGGTGAGGTAGAGGATGATCCCCGGGAAGAAGCCGGCCTCGGCGGCGCCCAGCAGGAACCGCAGCACGTAGAACTCGCCGGGCGAGGTGATGAACAGGGTGCTCGCCGAGAGGATCCCCCAGACGACCATGATCAGGGCGAGCCAGCGGCGCGCCCCGAACCGGTTGAGCGCCAGGTTGCTCGGGATCCCGAAGATCACGTAGCCGAGCGAGAAGATCCCGGCGCCGAGGCCGAAGATCGTGTCCGTGAAGTCGAGGTCGTCCTCGAGCTGGAGCTGCGCGAAGCTCACGTTCACGCGGTCGAGATACGCGATGCAGTAGATCCCGAACAGGTACGGGATCAGCCGCCGAGTGGCCTTGGCGAGCGCGCGCGGCCCGACTTCCCCCTCCATCGCGGCGACCCTACAGGTTCACGGTCTGCGCCCGGAGCCGCCCGTCGCGCTCCGCCTCGAGCAGCGCCAGGCAGATGGCGAGGTCCTGGATCGCGAGCCCCGTGCTGTCGAAGAGCGTGGCCGCCTCCGGCCCCGAGCGGCCCGCCGGCCGCGCCGGTGAGCACGTACCCGAGCTCCGTGACGGCGCCCCGCTCCACCAGCCCGGCCTCCACCGCGCCGGTGAGCTCGCCGCCGTGCGAGGCCTGCTCCCACTCGTCGCAGAAGAGCTCGCAGCCGGCCACCGCGGCCGGCTCGGCCTCGGCCTTGCCGGGGCCGTCGGCGCCCAGCATGTTGAGGTGCACGCCCGGGCGCACGTCGCCCGCGCGGACCACCGGCTCGGCGCCCGGGGTCACGCAGGTCACGATGTCGCAGGCGAGCGCGTCGTCGAGCCCGCCCACCTCCCAGCCCAGCTCGCCGGCGAGCCGTCCGGCGGCGTCGGGGTCGGGGTCGAAGCAGACGCCGGGGCCGTACTCCGCCTCGGCCAGGCAGCGCGCGGCCCAGGTGCCGTGCAGTCCGCAGCCCACGATCCCCGCGGACGCCGCGTCGGGCCGAGCGAGCTCCTGAGCGGCCACGGCCGCCACCGCTCCGGTGCGCAGCGCGGTGACCGCGCGCACGTCCACCACGGCCAGCAGCTCGCCGTCCTCGAGCGACGAGACGAAGATCGCGCCCCTGACGACCGGGAGGCCGGCCGCCGGGTTCCCCGGGAACGACGTGACCCACTTGAGGATCGCGATGCCGCCGCCCTTGGCCGGCATCGCGCGGAAGTCGCCCTTCGGGGGCACGTCGAGGTACGTCTTGGGCGGCATCTCCCACTGTCCGCTGGCGTGCTCGACGAAGCCGTGGCGCACGCGCTCGATCGCCTCCGCCGGCGAGATCGCGCCGAGCACGGCGTCGTGGGTGAAGACGCTTGCCTCGGCTCACCGGCCCGACCGTAGCCGAGGTCCCGGCGCCGGTAGCCTGAGCGGCGTGAGCCGCAACGGCAGGCAGCACCCGGCGCGACCGCGCATCGAGCTGACGCGCGGCGCGGCCACGCCCGAGGAGGCGGCGGCGATCACAGCCGCCATCCAGCAGTTCCTGCGCGACACCGCCCCGCCTCCCGCCCCGGCGGCGGGGATGAGCCCGTGGCTGCGGGCCGGGCTGTTCGAGGGCACCGGCCGCCCGGCGCGGCGACGCCCGCTCGCCCTGGGGCGACCGGTCAGAGCGCTGGACGCTGGCGCGGTGAGGCTAGTCCGCGGCCGCCGCGCCGGCGAAGATCGGCGGCGTGCGCTCGGCCCAGGGCGCGGCCTCCTCGAGCTGCGAGGCCACGCGCAGGAGCACGTCCTCGCGGCCGTAGGCGGCCGCCAGCTGGACGCCGATCGGCAGGCCCTCCACGCTCGTGTGGAGCGGCAGCGAGATCGCCGGCTGGCCCGTGGCGTTGAAGCCGGCGGTGAACACGGCCACCGGGGTGGCGGTCACGATCGGCATCAGCGGGTTCTCCGGGTCCGGCGCGTAGGAGCCGAGCGGCAGCGGCGGCAGGGCGAGCGTGGGGGTCAGCAGCAGGTCGTAGCCGCTCGCCCACCACTCGGCGGCGCGGCGCGTGACCACCTGCGCGTACTCCACGGCCCGCAGGTACTCGCCCGCGTTGTATCCGCGCCCCATCTGGGCGAGCGCCCACGTGAGCGGCTCCACGTCGTCCTCGCCGATCTCCTGGCCGGTCTCGGCGGACCAGTAGCGCAGGTTCCAGTCCACGCCGCCGCTCCAGCGGACCAGGAAGTTCGGGATGTACTCCTCGTCGTCGAGGGCGTCCGGGTAGGCCTCCTCGACCGAGTGTCCGAGCGACTCGAGCAGCCGGCCCGTCTCCTCCGCGGCCGTCACGCACTCGGGGTGCGCCTCGAACTGGCCGCCGGGCGGCTTGGTCAGGAGGCCCACGCGCAGGCGGCCCGGGTCGGCGCCCACCTCCTCCTCGTAGGAGCGCGCGCGCGCAGGGGCCACGTACGGCTCGCCCGGCGGCGGGTCCGAGACCCACTCGAGCACCGCGGCCGTGTCGCGCACCGAGCGCGACACCACGAGCTCCTGCGTGAGGCCGGACATCACGTCGCCGAAGTCGGGCGCCTGCGAGACGCGGCCGCGCGACGGCTTCAGGCCCACGAGGCCGCAGTGGCTCGCGGGAATGCGGATCGAGCCGCCGCCGTCGTTCGCGTGCCCGATCGGGACCATCCCGGACGCCACCGCCGCGGCCGAGCCGCCGCTCGAGCCGCCGGGCGTGTGGCCCGGGTCCCATGGGTTGCGGCTGGCCCCGTACGCGTCCGGCTCCGTGGTCGGGAGGATCCCGAGCTCCGGCGTGTTCGTCCGGCCCACGGTCACGAAGCCGGCCTCGCGGAAGCGGGTGGCCAGCCAGCTGTCCTCCTTCGCGGTCCAGCCGAGGCGCTTCAGGAAGCTCATGCCCTCGTGGTAGGGGTCGCCCGCCGTGTGGCAGGCGAGGTCCTTGACCACGAAGGGCACGCCCCGGAAGGGGCCGTCCGCGGGCTCGGTCTCGAGCGCCTTCTCGAACAGCGGGTGGATGACCGCGTTCAGCTCGCCGTTCAGCGCCTCCACGCGCCCGATCGCGGCCTCCACGAGCTCCCGCGGCGACACCTCCCCGGAGCGCACTAGCTCGGCCTGTCCGGTGGCATCCAGCCGGGGGTCCATGGCGGCGTCAGCCTACCGTGATCGAAGATTTGCGGAAACCGGATCGGGTTTTGCTAGTTTCTGGCGACCCGGACTGACCCGAAGCGGAGGACTCCACGCATGGAACCGGTATCGGCCCCGCACAAGCGCAAGGGCCAGAAGGGCTCGCTCGAAAATCCCGAGGTCTACGAGAACGTGCCCGGGCACGTGATCCCGATCATCGAGCGCGAGTTCGACGACTTCGACAACGAGGCCGAGCAGTACCTCGCCGGCAACACCGAAGAGGACGAGTTCATCAAGTTCCGCCTCCGCCAGGGCGTCTACGGCCAGCGCCAGGCCGACGTGCAGATGATCCGGGTGAAGCTGCCCTTCGGCGGCATCACGCCCGAGCAGATGGAGACCTTCGCGGAGGTGGTGGAGCGCTGGGCCCCGCTCAACAAGGGCCACATCACCACGCGCCAGAACATCCAGCTGCACCACATCCCGCTGCGCGACGCCGCCGAGGCGATCCGCGTGCTCGGCGACGCCGACCTGTCCTCGCGCGAGGGCTGCGGCAACACCGTCCGCAACGTGACCGGCGACCCCTGGGCCGGCGTCTGCGAGGGCGAGCTCTTCGACCCCACGCCCTACGTGGGCGCGTACGTGCGCTACTTCGTGCGCCACCCCACCACCCAGCTGATGCCGCGCAAGGTGAAGACGGCCTTCACCGCCACCGACGAGGACCGCGCGATCACCGGCATCCACGACGTGGCCTACATCCCGCGCGTGCTGAAGGACGGGCGGCGCGGGTTCGAGATGCGCGTGGGCGGCGGCACGTCGATCATGCCGCGCGTCGCGCCGACCCTGAACGAGTTCGTGGGCGCCGACGACGGCGAGTACCTGAAGTGGGCCGAGGCCGTCTTCCGCATCTTCGACCGCCAGGACTGGCTGCGCGTGAACCGCGCCCGGGCCCGGCTGAAGGTCTTCGTCGACAAGTTCGGGATCGAGGAGCTCCGCCGCCAGGTCGAGGAGGAGCTGAAGGGCGACTGGGTCGCCGAGCGCGACTTCGACCCGGAGCCGCTGCTCTTCGTGAACGACGAGGAGGCGGGCGCCCCGCCGCCGCCGGCCGCCTACGCGAGCCCGAACGGCGACCTCAGCGAGTTCGAGCGCTTCCAGCGCTCGAACGTGGTCCCGCAGCGCCAGGCCGGCTTCTCGGCCGTGCAGATCAGGGTGATCCGCGGCGACCTCACGCCCGAGCAGTTCCGCGGCCTCGCCAAGGTCATGCGCGACTACTCGGGCGGCTACGCCCGCACCACCGTGCACCAGAACCTGGTGCTCCGCTGGGTGCGCGACGAGAGCGTCTACGACGTCTGGCGCGCCCTCTCGGAGCTCGGGCTCGGCGAGTCGGGCGCGGACGAGATCAACGACGTGGTGAGCTGCCCCGGCACCGACTCGTGCAAGCTCGGCATCACGAGCTCGATGGGCCTGAACCACGCGGTCCGCGAGCGGGTCGACGCGATGGACATCACCGACCCGCTCACGCGGCGCATCCACATCAAGATGTCCGGCTGCCCCAACGGGTGCAGCCAGCACCACATCGCGAACATCGGGTTCTACGGCGCGTCGATCAAGGTCGGCGAGCACACGGTGCCGGCCTACGTGGCGCACATCGGCGGGACCTACGAGGGCGGCGAGGTGGCCTACGGCACGCGCCTGAAGGTCCGCCTGCCGGCCAAGCGGGTGCCCGACGCGGTGGAGCGCTGGCTGCGGATGTACGAGGCCGAGCGCGACGGCGAGGAGGCGTTCAACGCCTACGCCGAGCGGGTCGGGGCCACGCGCTTCGAGGACGAGGTGCGCAATCTGGCCCTGCCGATCGAGTTCAACCTCGAGAACATGAACCACTTCATCGACTGGCAGCGCAAGGAGCCCTTCCAGGTGATCCGGGGGGAGGGCGAATGCGCGGTCTAGAAGAGATGACCGCGCGAGGACGTGCTCGAGGACGCCATCGAGCGCTGCCACCCGCGGCTGGTCATGGCCTGCTCCTTCCAGAAGGAGGAGTCGGTCCTCATCGACATGCTGATGGCGATCGAGCCGCGCGCCCGCGTGTTCACGATCGACACCGGGGCGCTGTTCCCGGAGACGTACGACGTCTGGCGCAGGCTCGAGGACCGCTACAAGCTGGCCGTCGAGGTGTTCGATGCGTCGAGCATGAACGGACCCTGGTCGCCCGAGAACTGCTGCGGCCCGCGCAAGGTCGAGGCGCTCGACCGGGCGCTCAAGGGCGTGGACGGCTGGATCACCGGCATCCGCCGCGAGCAGGCGCCGGGCCGGGCGGAGGCGCCCAAGGAGGAGTGGCAGGAGCGCGCGGGATCTGGAAGTTCAACCCGCTCGCCGACTGGACCGAGGACGACGTGTGGCGCTACGTGCTGGAGCACGAGCTGCCCTACAACGAGCTCCACGACCGCGGATACCAGTCGATCGGCTGCGCTCCCTGCACCCTTCCCGGCGTGGGCCGCGAAGGGCGCTGGGCGGGGCAGGACAAGACGGAGTGCGGGCTGCACGTGTGAGCCTTCAGGCGCCCCCCGTATCCTCCCGGCCCGGGGATGCGGACATGAGCTACGAGATATCCCACCTCCGCGCCCTCGAGTCGGAGGCCATCCACGTGATCCGCGAGGTCGCGGCGGAGCTGGAGCGCGGCGTGCTGCTGTTCTCAGGCGGCAAGGACTCCGCGGTTCTCCTTCACCTCGCCCAGAAGGCCTTCTGGCCCGCGGCGCTCCCGTTCCCGGTCATGCACGTGGATACGGGCCACAACTTCCCAGAGGTCCTCGAGTACCGCGACAAGATGGTCGAGGAGGCCGGCGCCGAGCTGATCGTGGCCTCGGTCCAGGACTCGATCGACAAGGGGCGGGTGGTCGAGGAGACCGGCCCGCGCGCCTCCCGCAACCGGCTCCAGTCGGTCACGCTGCTCGACGCGCTCGAGGAGCACGGCTTCAAGGCCGCCTTCGGCGGCGCGCGCCGCGACGAGGAGCGCGCCCGGGCGAAGGAGCGCATCCTCTCGTTCCGCGACGACTTCGGCCAGTGGGACCCGAAGGCACAGCGGCCCGAGCTCTGGAACCTCTACAACGGCTTCGTGAAGCCGGGCGAGCACGTCCGCGTGTTCCCGCTCTCGAACTGGACCGAGCTCGACATCTGGCAGTACGTGCGCGAGGAGGAGATCCCGCTCCCCACGATCTACATGGCGCACAAGCGCGAGGTCTTCAAGCGCGACGGGATGCTCTACGCGGTGTCGCCGTTCATCGAGCTGCTCGACTCGGAGAGCCCGTTCGAGGAGTCGGTGCGCTTCCGGACCGTCGGCGACATGAGCTGCACCGGCGCCGTGCGCTCCGAGGCCGCCACGCTCGAGGACGTGGTCACCGAGATCGCCGCCACGCGGGTCACCGAGCGCGGCGAGACGCGCGCCGACGACCGCATCTCGGAGGCGGCGATGGAGGACCGCAAGAAGGAGGGCTACTTCTGAGCGCCGTGGCCAGCGCGAACGGCCATCCGCTCGCCGCGCATCCCTCGGAGCTCGTCCGCTTCGCCACCGCCGGCTCGGTCGACGACGGCAAGTCCACGCTGATCGGGCGGCTCCTCTTCGACACGAAGTCGATCTTCGAGGACCAGCTCGAGCACGTGGAGCGCACGTCGCGCCAGCGCGGCGACGGCTACACGAACCTCGCGCTGCTCACCGACGGGCTGCGCGCCGAGCGCGAGCAGGGCATCACGATCGACGTGGCGTACCGGTACTTCCACACGCCGCGGCGCAAGTTCATCATCGCCGACACCCCGGGCCACGAGCAGTACACGCGCAACATGGTCACGGGCGCCTCCACGGCGGACCTGGCGCTGATCCTCGTGGACGCCCGCAAGGGCGTGCTCGAGCAGTCGCGCCGGCACGCGTTCATCGCCTCGCTGCTGCGGATCCCGCACCTGGTCGTGTGCGTGAACAAGATGGACCTCGTGGACTACGGCGAGGAGGCCTTCCGCGAGGTCTGCGAGGAGTTCAGCGGCTGGTCCAGCAAGCTCGACGTGTCGGACATGACCTTCATCCCGATCTCGGCGCTCCACGGCGACAACGTGGTGGACCGCTCGGAGAACATGCCCTGGTACCAGGGGCCGTCGCTGCTCTACCACCTCGAGAACGTGCACGTGGCGTCCGACCGCAACCTCGTGGACGCGCGCTTCCCCGTCCAGTGGGTGGTGCGCCCGATGTCGGACGAGCACCACGACTACCGCGGCTACGCCGGCGAGGTGGCCTCCGGGATCTTCCGGGTCGGCGACGAGGTGGTGGTCCTCCCGTCCGGGCGCGAGTCCCGGATCGCGGGCATCGACACCTACGACGGCGAGCTCGAGGAGGCCTATCCGCCGCTGTCGGTCACGCTGCGGCTCGAGGACGACATCGACGTGTCGCGCGGCGACATGATCTGCCGCCCGGGCAACCGGCCGGACGAGGTCCGCGAGGTCGACGCGATGGTCTGCTGGATGGCGGAGCGCCCGCTCCAGCCGGGCGGCCGCTATCGCATCAAGCACACCACGCGCACGGTGCTGGCCAAGACGGACGCCGTCCGCTACCGCATCGACGTGAACACGCTGCACCGCGACGAGCAGGCCGACAGCCTCTCGCTGAACGAGATCGGGCGCCTGTCGCTCCGGCTGTCGTCGCCGCTCTTCCTCGACGAGTACCGCCGCAACCGCGCCACGGGGAGCTTCATCCTCATCGACGAGTCGACCAACGACACCGTCGGCGCGGGCATGGTCCTCTAGCCTCCCCGCGGTGGATCCCGCCCTCATCGGGTTCGGTCTCGGCGTGGGCATCCTCGTCGGCATGACCGGCATCGGGGGCGGGTCCCTGATGACGCCGCTCCTGATCCTGCTGTTCGGCGTCAGCCCGATCACCGCCGTCGGCACCGACCTCGCCTACGCGGCGGTCACGAAGACGGTCGGCGGCTACAAGCACTGGCTCCAGAAGACGGTCGACTTCCGGCTGTCCGCCTGGATGGCGCTCGGCTCGGTGCCCGCGGCCGTGTTCGGCGTCTACGTGCTGCACCTGCTCGAGGACGCCTTCGGCGGCGAGTTCGACGACGTGCTGCTCACGCTGCTCGCCGGCGCGCTGCTCCTGTGCGGCGTGGCCACCCTCGCCCGCGCGCTGATGAAGCGCTTCCACGAGCGCGAGCGGGCCGAGGTCCCGATGGAGCGCCGTCACAAGATCGCCGCCGTCTGCCTCGGCGTGTTCGTGGGCTTCGTGCTCGGGATCACCTCGGCCGGGAGCGGCGCGCTGATCGCCGTCGGGCCTGATCCTGATCTTCCGCCTCGATCCCGACGCGCGTGGTGGGCACCGACGTGTTCCACGCCGCGATCCTGCTCTGGGCGCGGCGGCCGCCCACCTCGCGTCCGGGAACGTGGACTTCGGGCTCGCGGCGACGCTGCTGATCGGCTCGGTGCCGGGGGTCTGGCTCGGGAGCCACTGGTCGGTCCGCGTGCCTCAGGACGTGCTCCGCGGCGACGCTGTCGGTGGTGCTGATCGGCGCCGGGATGGCGCTGCTCGCCAAGGCCGGGCTCGGCATCCCCAAGTGGGCGCTCGTGCCGTTCCCCGTCGCGGTCGTCGTCCTGCTGATCGTGACGATGGTGCGCGACTACCGGCTGCGCCAGAACGGCTCGGCCGCGGCAGCCGCCGCCCCGCCGGCCTGAGCCGCCACGGCGGCCCGTGCCGCCGCGGCCCTGTCGGCGCCGTTGACCGTCAGCCGCGCGCGGACGCGGCGGCCGCCGAGCGGGCCCTGGACCCGCGCGCCGCGCACGCTCAGCACGCCCGCCGGCACGCCCGGGCCGCCCACGCGCAGGCGCCCGTGCTGGCGGCGCTCGCCGAAGCGCAGGATGCGCCCGGTCAGCGCGGACGCCCGGCACGTAGGCCACGCCTCGCAGCACGAGCGTGCCGTTGCCGCCGATGCGGTAGCTGCCGCGGCGCAGGCCGCCGCCGCGCGCCAGGTCGGGGTCGTCGGGCGCGAAGATCAGCTCGGTCAGCGCGTCGTCGATCACGTCGCGGAGCGTGAGCCCGACCGCGGCCAGGGTCCTCCCGCGCCGGCCCGGCAGGCCGCGGATCGCGTCCACGGCGCGCGAGCCGCAGCGGCGCCGGCGCCGTCGGGCGGAACAGGCGCCGGGCGGGCGGGCAGCGGGTCGGGAGCGGCCCGCCGCGGAAGAAGCGGTCGAACGCGCGGCGCGCGCAGACGCTCGGATCCGAGCCGAGCGCGGAGTGCCCGGTGGCCGCCGAGATCACGAGCCGCGCCTGCGGAAGCTGGGCGGCGACCCTCCGGGCGCCCTCCACGGGGGTGCGCAGATCGTCCTCGCCCTCGAGCATGAGCACCGGCACGTCCGGGAACGGGCCCGGCCCCAGAACCGGTGGCGGGGCTTGCCGCCGGCCAGCCGGAGCAGAGCGCGAGCAGGTCGCTGTGCAGCACCGTCCCGCGGTCGAACGGCGCGAACACCGACGCCGGCAGGGCAGCGATCGCGGTCGCTGCCGCCGCCAGCCGCTGGGCCGGGACCGCCGGGCTCGTGCGCGCCCAGGGGAAGGTCGTCTCCTCACAGCTCGTGGCCGCGTACAGGGCGGCGCTCAGCACCCGCGGCGGCGGTGGCTCGCCCTCGACCTTGAACGCCCGCCGGCGCAGCCGCAGGAGCGGCGCCGCGTCCCCGGCGAGCGCAGAGCGGACGGCGCCCGGGAAGCCGGCGCGCAGCGCGGGGTCGAAGTCCCCGGCGAGCAGCACGCCGAACACGTCGGGGCGCGTGAGGAGCCCGGGCCGGGCGCGGCCGTGCTCGTCCACGAGCATGCCGCGCATGCGGCCGGGCGCGCAGGCGCGCGATCAGCCGCTCGAGGTCGCCGGCCGGGTCGCGGGTGAAGGAGCCGCAGGACACCCGGCAGAGCGCGCGCAGAGCGCGCGGCGTGGCCGCGAACGTGTCGCGGTAGAGCGGGTCGGGGCCGTCGGCCTCGACCACCGAGTCGAGCGCGAGCCGCTCGACGTGGGCCGGGTAGCGGAGCGCGTAGCTCGAGCGCGACCTTCGTGCCGTAGGAGGTCCCGTAGATGGCGATCCGCTCCACGCCCAGCTCGCGCCGGAGCAGCTCCATGTCCTCCACGCTGTCGGCGGTCCTGTAGAAGCCGCGCCTGGTGCCGAGATCGGCGGCGCAGCGCGCCGACGCCTCGGTGGCGTCGAGCAGGTCGGAGCGCTCGAGCGAGGGGCAGCGCAGCGCCCCCGACCGGCCGGTGCCGCGCTGGTCGAAGACGATCGCGTCGCGGCTGCGGTAGGCCGCGTACAGCAGGCCCGCCGCGTCGCCGCCGAAGGCGTTGGTCGCGGACTGGCCGGGCCCGCCCGCCAGCACGAACACGGCGCCGCGCGCCGGGCGGATCCGCGAGCGCAGCCGCTGGACCCTGAGCGTGAGCTGCCCGGCACCGCCCCGGAGTGGTCGAGCGGCACCGCGAGGCGCGCGCACTGGTACCCGTAGCCGCCGCAGCGCTCGAAGCGGAGTGCCGCATCCGCGGTCGCCGTCGCGGCAAGCCAGAGAAGCGCGGCCGCTAGGCCGACGAGCAGGTGGCGGCGAACCACGCCAGTAACCTACCCGCCTCATGTTCGGGAAAGTCCTTGTGGCCAACAGGGGCGAGATCGCCATCCGCGTGATCCGCTCGCTCGAGGAGCTCGGGGTGGCCAGCGTGGCCGTGTACTCCGAGCCGGATCGCGACGCCCCGCACGCGCGGCGCGCCGACGAGGCGTACCTGCTCGGCCCGGGCCCGGCGACGGAGAGCTACCTCAACGTGGAGAAGATCCTCGAGGCCGCGAAGCAGTCGGGCGCCGAGGCGATCCATCCCGGCTACGGCTTCCTGGCCGAGAACGCCGCGTTCGCGCGCGCATGCGAGGAGGCGGGCATCGTCTTCGTGGGGCCGCCGGCCGACGCGATCGACGCGATGGGCTCCAAGACCCGCGCCCGCGAGCTGATGAAGGCGGCGGGCGTGCCGATCGTGCCGGGCACCACCGAGCCCGGTGGAGTCGGTGGACGACGCGCGCAAGCTGATCGACGACTCGATCGGCTACCCGGTGGCCATCAAGGCCGCCGGCGGGGGCGGCGGCAAGGGCTTCCGCGTGGCCGAGACCGAGGACAAGCTCGAGGAGGCCTTCGAGGGCGCCTCGCGCGAGGGCGAGAAGTTCTTCTCCGACGCGACCGTCTACGTGGAGCGCTACCTGCCGGACCCGCGCCACGTGGAGGTGCAGGTGCTCGCCGACGCCCACGGCAACGTGATCCACCTCTTCGAGCGCGACTGCTCGGTGCAGCGCCGCCACCAGAAGCTGATCGAGGAGAGCCCGGCGCCGGCCGTGGACCCCGAGCTGCGCGAGCGGATCGGCAAGATCGGCACCGAGGCGGCGCGCGCGGTCGGCTACCGCTCGGCCGGCACGATCGAGGGCCTGCTCGCGGACGGCGAGTACTTCTTCCTCGAGATGAACACGCGCGTGCAGGTCGAGCACTGCGTGACCGAGATGGTCACCGGCATCGACATCGTGCGCGAGCAGCTGAAGATCGCGGCCGGCGAGCCGCTCGCCTACGGCCAGGACGACGTGGTGATCCGCGGCCACGCGATCGAGTGCCGCATCAACGCCGAGGACGCCTCCAAGAACTTCGCCCCGGCCCCCGGGAAGATCGGCAGCTACCGCGAGCCCGCCGGGCCGTTCGTGCGCGTGGACTCGGGCGCCGAGGAGGGCTACGAGGTGCTCCCGCTCTACGACCCGATGATCGCCAAGCTGATCGTCTGGGACGTGGACCGCGAGGCCTCCACGCGGCGCATGCTGCGCGCGCTCGGCGAGTACGAGATCGGCGGGCTCAAGACGCTCATCCCCTTCCACCAGGCCCTGCTCCAGACCGAGCAGTGGCAGCGCGGGGAGACCTGCCGCGACCTCGTGGAGGACAAGAAGTGGCTCAAGGAGCTCGCGTTCCCGGCCACCGAGAAGCCGGCGGAGGACGACGCCGCCGAGAAGGTGGAGCACGAGTACGCGGTCGAGGTGTCCGGCCGGCGCTTCGACGTGCGCGTGATCGGCGCGCCCGGCGGCTCGTCGAACGGCGCCGGCGCCCCGGCGGCGCGCCAGGCGCCGCGCCGCGAGCGCAAGAGCGGCGGCGGGGGCGGCGCCCCCGGCGAGCTCGTCTCCCCGATCCAGGGCACCGTGCTGAAGGTGGCCGTGGAGCAGGGCGCCACGGTGGACGAGGGCGCGCTCATCTGCGTGATCGAGGCCATGAAGATGGAGAACGAGATCACCGCGCCCATCAGCGGGGACCGTCGAGCAGCTCGGGATCTCCGAGGGCGGCTCGGTGGCCACCGGCGACACGATCGCCGTAATCAAGTAAATGCATCGGTGCGCAGCCGGCCGAGCCGGCTGCTTCCGCTAGCCGCCGCCGTGCCTGCGGCGGTGGTCGTGGGGGCGGGCACCTTCGGCGCGTCGCTGGCCGACCGGCTCGTGGCCGAGGGCTGGGAGGTGACGCTCGTGGACCGGCTCGGCGCCGGCCACCCGCGCTCCGAGTCCGGCGGCGAGACGCGCCTGCTGCGCTTCTCGCACGGCGGCGACGTGCTCTACACGCGGCTCGCGCGGCGCGCCCGGGAGCTGTGGCTCGAGCTCGGCGGCGGCGTGCTCGAGGAGTCGGGCGTGGTCTGGCTGGCGCGGCGCCCCGACGGCTGGGAGGCCGAGAGCGAGGCCGTGCTGCGCGCGGAGGGCATCCCGGTCGAGCACCTGGCGCCGGAGGACGGAGCGCGCCTGCTGCCGGGCCTGTCGCCCGCGGGCCTGTCGCACGTGCTGCACGAGCCCGAGGCGGGCGTGCTGCACGCCGGGCGAGCCGTGCGGGCGCTCGCGGAGCGGGCCGCCGCCCGCGGGGCGCGCGTGGAGACCGGCGCGGCAGAGCCCGCCGGCGCCGCGGTCCGGGTGGGCGACCGCGTGCTCGAGGCGGACGCCGTGGTGTGGGCCTGCGGCGCCTGGCTCGCCGGCCTGTTCCCCGAGCTCGTGAGGCTGCGGGTGACGCTCCAGCAGCTCGCGCTGTTCGAGGCGGGGCCCGAGTGGGCCGGGCCGGGCTGGGTGGACTTCGACGGGCCCTGGTACGGGCATGCCGCGCATCGCGCCGCACGGCTTCAAGGTCGCCCACGACGCCGACGGCCCGCCGGCCGACCCCGACGAGCGCCCGCTCGAGGCGGGCGCGGACGCGGTCCGGCACGCGCGCCGGCTACCTGGCCGAGCGCTTCCCGGGCCTGGCCGATGCCCCGCTCGCGCGGGCACCCGCCTGCCACTACAGCCTCACCTCCGACTCCAACTTCCTGTTCGCCCGGCACCCCGGCGAGCCGGGCGTGTGGCTGCTCGGCGGCGGGTCGGGCCACGGCTTCAAGCACGGTCCCGCCGTGGCCGAGCACGCGGCGGCGGTGCTCGCCGGCCGCGCCGAGCCCGAGCCGCGCTTCGCCCTCGGCGAGCGCGCCCCGGGCCGGAAGCCTGCGCACGGCGGGGTCGATGCTCGGGCATCAGCGTCCGAGCTGGGCGAGCGCCGCCGCCTGCTGCCGCTGGTGCTGGCCACCGCGGCCACCCAGGCATCGATAGTCGTGCTGGCTCCGCTGCTCGTGGAGATCGGGCGCGAGTTCGACGCGTCGCTCGGCGAGGTCGGGCTCGCCCGCTCCGTGCTCGCGGCCACCGCCGTCGCCGTGTCGCTCGCGATCGGCCCGCTGATCGACCGCGCAGGGGTGGGCCCGCTGATCGCCGTCGGCGGCGCGCTCGCGATGCTGGGCGCCGGGCTCTCCGCCGCCGCGCCCTCGCTCCCGTGGTTCTACTTCGCGAGCCTCGTGGCGGGCGCCGGCGTGGCGTGCACGCTCTCGGCGGGCTTCGCGGGGGTGGCCACCTACTTCAGCGGCGCCCGCGTGGAGTGGGCGATGGGCTGGGTCGTGGGCTCCCAGGCGGCCGCGTGGATCGTGGGGACCCCGGTGATCGGCTTCCTGGCCGAGCACGGCTCGTGGCGGCTCTCGTTCGCCGTGCCGGCCGTCATCGGGGCGCTCGCGCTGGCCGCCGGCCTGCTCGCCCCGCGCGGCGAGGCCCTCGGGTCGACCGGGTTCCGCGAGGGGCTCACGAGCGTCTTCCGCGAGCCCTCGGCGCGGCGCTGGACCATCGCCGAGCTCGTGGCCTACTCCGCCTGGACCGCGGAGATCACCTACGCCGGGGCCTTCTACATCGAGACCTACGGCCTCGGCGAGGCCACCGTCGGCCTGCTGCTCCCGATCGGGTCGGTGGTCTTCCTGGTGACCTCCACGAACACGCACCGGCTCACCGCGCGCTTCCCGCGCCGGCCGCTGATCGCGCTCGCGGCGGTCGGAATGGGGCTGGTGCTCGTGCCGGTGCTCAACTGGACGCCGGCGGTGGGGGTCACGGTCCTGATGATCTGCCTGACGGCGTTCTTCGCGGCGGTCCGCTCGGCGGGGTCGAGCGCGCTCGGCCTCGCGCAGCTGCCGGAGAGCCCGGGCGGCATGATGGGCGCGCGGACCGCCAGCGCCCAGCTCGGATACGTGCTCGGCGCCGCCGGCGGCGGGCTCGTGATCGAGGTGCTCGGCTTCGGGGCGCTCGGCTTCGTGCTGCTGGCCGGGATGGGCCTCTCGGCGCTGCTCGTGCTGCGGGTTGCCGACCCGCACGCGCCCGATACCGTGCCGGGGCGCTACCCCGAACCGGTGCCGGACTGACCTGTCTCCGGTTTGGGAGCGGCCCAGGAGGGAGAGAACGTTCCCCAGGAGGTGGTGCATGAAGCATCCGATGAAGGCCGCACGCCGCGCGGCCACGCTCACAGTCGCGTTGGCCGCCATGGGAACGGTCGCTCCCGCTGCGAACGCCGCGGAGATCCCGTTCACCGGCTGGACGGTGAAGGGTGACCTCACCGTCGCGAAGCTGAACCAGAAGGTGACCCTGCCGCCGGGCTCGAGGTTCGACGGCGTTCTCGAGACGACGACCCAGCAGCTGACCGGCCACGTGGCGGTCCCGCAGTTCACCACGCGCTTCACGGTGCTCGGGGTGCCCGCGGACGCGACGCTCGAGCTGGTCGAGGCCGGGCCCTCGACCGCCAAGGTCGTGCTCGGAGGGACCACGACGATCGACGGCCAGTCCGCGTTCGTGATCCATATCCGCAAGCTCAAGTCGCCGCTGCTCCCGCTGAACCTGGTCGGCGGCAACTGCCGGACGAGCGCCCCGGTGGTGCTGCCGCTGCACTACAGCGGACCGCCGGACTTCGCGAAGGGCTTCGCGTTCACGGGGACCACGACCATCCCGTCGCTCACCGGCTGCGGGCTGGCCACGCCGCTCCTGAACGCGCTGATGGCGGGGCCGAACAACCCGTTCAGCGTCGCGATCGCGCCGCCTCCGGCGGCCTGACGCGACTGCGCCCTGCCGCGGCGGCCTAGCGGCTGCGGCGGCAGGGCGTTCGGTCCACCCAGCTCCAGGGCCCGTAGCCCGGCTCGATCCAGATCGGGCTCGAGACCGTCTGGATCAGGCGGTCGCTCATGATCTGCAGGCGCCAGCGGCCGTTGCCGACGCCGTGGAACTCGTGCACGAAGTCGTCGTCGGTGATCGGGACCGTCTGCCACGGTCACGCCGTCCTTCACCACGAGCAGGGTGTCGCCCGCGCCGCCGAGCACGCGGGCGCGGAACTTGGCTCCCCAGGCGTGGATCGTGTCGCCCACGATCGCGCGCTCCGTGTCAGGCCCCCAGGGCCGTGCCGGAGAAGCGCAGGTCGGGCCCGGCGTTGCCCGTGACCTTCACGTAGGTGTGGTCGCGCCTGCACGCCGCAGCGGATCCCGGCCTCCGACAGCTCGCGGGCGCGCACCACGGTCGTGGCCTGCCCGACGGGCGCCTCGAGCCCGCCGCTCACGCACGCCCGCCTTGTGCGAGTCGCTCGAGCCCACCGCGGCGATCTTGTAACCCGAGCCCGAGCAGGCGCTCGTACTCCGCGATCGCCAGCGTCGTGAACGGGTTCGGGTTGCTCGCCGAAGTTCCAGGGGCCGGTGGCGATCTCGAAGGCATCCACCTGCGCGTAGTCGGTCTGGGCGTCCGAGTACTCCCAGAAGCAGCCGCGGCAGGCCGCCGCCGCGGCCGGCGTGGTCGGCGGGAAGATCTGCGGGTGGTTGATCTGGGTCCAGCCGCCCGCCTCGTGGACCTCACGGAAGATGTCCCTCGGGTCGCGCCCGCCGCTCAGGAGCTTCAGCGACTTGTCCGCCACGCGCTCGTACACCGGGGTGGTCCGGTAGTCCACGAACTTGGCGCTCGCGTGGTTGTTCGTGTGGCCCTTGTAGGTGATCACCTCGTCGCTGCGGATCACCAGGTTGTGCGGGTAGGCCGACTGGTAGCGCCCGATCTCGTTCCAGGCCGGGTAGCCCGACACGTAGTCGGAGAGGGTGATGAAGTCGAGCCCCGCGCCGCCCTGCGCGAGCGGCTTGAACGCGTAGTCGAAGGTGTCGGTCATCGTCGCGGCGCCGTAGTTCGAGTGCTCGGCGTGCACGTGCATGTCGCCGGCGAACCAGCCGCCCTTGTCGCGCACCGGGCTGCTGTCGTAGGGAGCCGGCTGGTAGGGCTCGTCGGCGTAGGAGGGGTCGTCGGAGAGGTCGATCTCCACGCGCCAGGCCACCTTGCCGTCGGCGTCGCCCTCGGACTGGGCGATCACGGCGCCCACGCCCAGCTCGGCCGCCCACTTGCCGGGCTTGATCGGCCCCGGGATGAAGCCGCGCGTGGTCTTGCCGGGCACCTCGACCCGCGGGCTCGCGGTGTACTGCGCCTCGGTGGAGAAGCCCTCCGCGGAGAGGGTCACGTCGGGATGGCTCGAGCCGCCCCAGCCGCGGAACTCGCGCTCGCCCCAGAGGCTCGCGCCGTCCCTGCCGCGGCGCGTAGAGGCCGAGGTCGAGCGTGTGCCGCATCGTGCCGCTCTCGGGCCGGTCCCAGCAGTACTTCACGCGGACGGCCGTGGTCCCCTTCGGCACGTCGAAGGGCAGCAGGACGTAGTCCTTGTTGACGTTGGTGCCGAACTCGCCGGTGATCACCTTGTCCGGCGTGATCGCGCGGCCTCCGCAGGGAGTGGTGAGCCCCGCCCCGGGCTCGGCCGGGATCGTCTGCGGCGGCGCCTGGGCCGATGCGGGAGCCGCGAGCACGAGCACGGCGAGGACCAGCAGGACGGCGGGGCGGCGCACGGGCGCGAGCCTATCGGGCCGCGCCTTGCTCCGGCGCCACTCGCCGGTCTAGAGTCGGGTGTCGCTGCGGACTCGCTGCAGCATGCATAGGAGGCCACATGGCCGAAGCAGGGTTGTTCATCGGATGGGGAGCCAACGTCTCCGGACGCGAGGAGCGCGGGCTCGAGGTCTTCAACGAGGCGATCCAGTACTGGGGCGGCCTCGAGGGGGACGGCAAGATCGAGTCGTTCGAGGTGGTGCTGCTCACGCCCCATGGCGGTGAGCTCGAGGGCTTCGCGCTCCTGCGCGGCAGCCGCGAGCAGGTGAGCGCGCTTCAGATGGACGAGGAGTTCGAGCGCATGAACACCCGCGCGAGCCTGATCGTGCAGAACCTGGGCATCGTGCCCGCGGTGCTCGGCGATGGCCTCGGCCGCTCCATCGGGATCTACCAGGCGGAGCTCGCCGGAGCGGTCGCCTAGCGCGAGAGGTTCTCGGCGTGAATCTGGCGCTGCCCCTTGCTCGCCCGGCCGGCGGGCAGCGCCGGACGCTCCTCGCCGCGCTCCAGGGCGTCCAGGTAGTCCACGTCCTCGTCGAGGATGCGGAGCGTCTCGTCGCGCCCGTGCGGCGAGCCGTGGCCGGGCACGATCGTCTCGGCCGCCTCCACCAGCGGCGCGAGGCGGGCCAGCGTCGCGCGGTAGGCGTCCACCGACCCGCCCGGCGAGATCATCGGGATCTCCACGTCGGAGAGGTAGTCCCCGGCCACCAGGATCCCGAGCGCGCGGTCGAACACGGCGCAGCCGTCGGCGGTGTGGCCCTCGGCCGGGTGCAGCTCCAGCTCGCGGTCGCCCACGTCGAGCCGGCCGGGCACCGGGAGCGCCTGCACGGCGCCCAGGCTCAGCGGCGCGGGGCGGGTCACGTAGTACTCGTCGTCGATATCGCGCAGCGAGCGCTGGGCCGCGCCGGGCTCGGCGCGCAGGCGCAGCGCGGTCTCCTCGCCCACCCCCAGCGGCAGGTCCGGGAAACGCGAGCCTGCCCAGCACGTGATCGAAGTCGGCGTGGGTGGCGAGCAGCCCGTCGGGCTCGAACCCGGCCTGGCCGAGCAGCGCCGGGCAGCGCCTCGAGCTCGTCCGGGAAGTAGGGCGAGTCGATCAGCACCGCCTCCTCGCCCGCGCGCAGGACCGTCGCGTTCGTCTGCCACATCCGGCTGGTGACGACGAGCGCGTCGCGGTGGACCGAGACCGCCCGCATCGCGCTCCGCCGGCCGGCTAGGCGGCCTTCAGCAGCTTGCCCGCGTCGCGGAAGGTCTTCACCTCGGCGTCGGGCTTCTTCGCGCCCTCGATGACCTCGCCGTGGCGGTTGACCCAGATCACGGGGATCTTGAGCTTGATGCAGGGCTCGACGTCCGTCGGGTAGCCGGACGCGATGTGCACCCAGTTCTTCTTCAGGCCCGCGATCCGGCGCTGGCACTCCTTGAAGTGAGCCGGGTCGGGCTTGTAGCTGCGGACCTGCTGCGCGGTCACCACCAGGTCGAAGTCCGTCCGGAAGTGCCGGCGCGTGGCCCCCAGGAGCTTGTCGTCGATGTTGGAGAGGATCCCGGTCTCGTACTTCTTCCCGAAGCGCTCGAGCTGGGCGTTCGTCTCGCGGAACGGGGGCCAGCGCGGCACGCTGTCGGGCAGGAAGTTCGAGCGCGAGGGCTCCAGCTCCCAGCCGAGCTCCGCCGCCACGCGCACGGCCGTGCGCCGCAGGACCTCGGCGTAGAGCTCGTAGGAGCCGCGCTGGATCTCGCGCTGAACCTCGATGAAGCGCGGCACCAGCACGTCGCGGTCGATCGTGAACCCGTCGCGGTCGGCCTCCCTCTGGAAGGCGTCGTAGACGCCGCTCTCCCAGTCGATCAGGGAGCCGTAACAGTCGAACGTGACGAATTTGACTTCTTTTGGGAGTGCCATTGGGGTCTTCCGTGGGGTTGCTAGGGTCCGGCGCCGTCCGGGCGCGGCCGAGCATCCTATCTAGCTAATGGACCTCCTCGAATATCAAGGCAAGCAGCTCTTCTCCAAGCACGGGGTCCCCGTGCCCGAAGGGAGGCACGCAACCTCGGTCGCAGAGGCGATCGAGGGCGCCCAGGAGCTCGGCTACCCGGTGGTGATCAAGGCCCAGGTGCAGATCGGCGGCCGCGGCAAGGCCGGCGGCATCAAGCTGGCCAAGGACCGCGCCGAGGCCGAGGAGCACTCGAAGGCGATCCTCGGGATGGACATCCGCGGCCTGACCGTGCACGAGCTCTACGTGGAGCAGGCCTCCGACATCGCGGAGGAGTACTACGCGGCGATCGTCTTCGACCGCGGGGCCAAGAAGCCGATGGCGATGCTGTCGAAGATGGGCGGCATGGACGTGGAGGCGATCGCCGAGGAGGACCCCACGGCGATGGTCAAGCTCCACGTGGACCCGCTGATCGGCTTCCAGGACTTCCACGGCCGCCGCCTGGCCTTCGATGCCGGGATCGCGGCCGACGTGATCCGCCCGGTGGGCGCCATGCTCGCCCGGCTGTACGAGATGTTCGTGGCGGAGGACGCCATGCTCGTCGAGGTGAACCCGCTGCTCGTGACCGGCTCCCGCGACGTGGTGGCGCTCGACGCCAAGGTCACGCTCGACGACAACGCCCTCTACCGCCACCCCGACTCGGCCGAGTTCCGCAACATCTCGGCCGAGGACCCGCAGGAGCGCATGGCCAAGGAGCGCGGCCTCACCTACGTCTCGCTCGACGGCAACATCGGGATCCTCGGCAACGGCGCCGGCCTGGTGATGTCCACGCTCGACGTGGTCGCGCAGGCGGGCGGCAGGCCGGCGAACTTCCTCGACGCCGGCGGCGGCTCCAAGGCCGAGGCGATCACGAGCGCCGTGGAGGTCATCCTCTCGAACCCCCAGGTGAGCGCGGTGCTCTTCAACATCTTCGGCGGCATCACCCGCTGCGACGAGGTGGCGCGCGGCCTGATCGAGGCGTTCGCCCAGATCGAGCCCACGGTCCCGTTCGTGGTCCGGCTCGACGGCACGAACGACGTGGAGGGCCGGCGGCTGCTGGCCGAGGCGAACCTGCCGAACGTGCACACCGAGTCGACGATGCTGGACGCCGCCAACCGCGTCGTGGAGCTGGCCGGCTGATGGCCGTTCTCGTCGACTCGAACACGCGCCTCTGCGTCTCCGGCATCACCGGCCGCGAGGGCACCTTCCACTCGCTCAACAACCGCAACTACGGGACCCAGGTGGTGTCCGGCGTGACCCCCGGCAAGGGCGGCCAGGACGTGGAGGGCATCCCGGTGTTCGACACCTTCCACCAGGCCGTGGAGGCGACCGGCGCCAACACGGCGATGGTGTTCGTGCCGCCGCGCTTCGCGGCCGACTCGATCCTCGAGGCCGAGGACGCCGGGATCGAGCTGATCGTGACCATCACCGAGGGCATCCCGGCCCACGACGAGCTGAAGGTCTACAACCACCTCGCCCGCAACCCGAACGTGCGGCTGGTGGGCCCCAACTGCCCGGGGATCCTCTCCCCGGGGAAGGCGAACGTGGGGATCATCCCGGCCTCCTTCTTCAAGGAGGGGAACGTGGGCGTGGTCTCGCGCTCCGGGACGCTGACCTACCAGATCGGCAACGAGCTGGCCCAGAGCGGCTTCGGCAACAGCTCGATCGTCGGCATCGGCGGCGACCCGGTGCCCGGCTCCAGCTTCATCGACGTGATCGAGCTCTTCGAGGCCGATCCCGAGACCGAGCTGATCGTCCTCTCGGGCGAGATCGGCGGCGACGCCGAGGAGCGCGCCGCGGACTACATCGCCGAGCACGTGACCAAGCCCGTGGTGGCCTACATCGCCGGCTTCACGGCGCCGCCCGGGAAGACCATGGGCCACGCGGGCGCGATCGTGTCCGGCTCCGCCGGCACCGCTCAGGCGAAGGCCGAGGCGCTCGAGGCGAAGGGCGTGCGCGTGGGGCGCAACCCGACGCAGGTCGCCGAGATCGCCATCGAAGTGCTGGGCGCTCGGGTCTAGCGCGTCGTTCAGCAGCTCTTCGACCGGAACCCGCATGACGCTCGCGCCGCTGTGATTCGGGTTGTCGTCGATCGGCTCACGCGACACGTCGACGAACTTGAAGCGGCTCGGGTCCTCCGGCAGCACCTTGTCCACCTCGAGCGAGCTGCCCACCACACGGTCGATCGGCACCGCGTCGAACAGCGAGTTGTAGAGCCAGACCTGGTAGGCCTCCTCGCGCGGCGGGAGGTCGCTCAGCGACATCACGAGGCGGCTGTTCGCGCCGCTCCCCTCGATGCGCGCGGTCCCGCGCCCGGGGAAGCCCGCGAGCGACCGGCTTCAGGTCGACGGTCTTGGGCTCCGGGGCCGGGGCCTGGGCGGTGGCCGCCGGCTTGGCCGAGTCGCCGTCGTCGTCGGAGTCGCCGCCGAACAGCAGCAGCCCGATGAACCCGCCGAGGAGCGCTCCGACCACGATCACCGCGATCGCAGCCAGGGGGCGTCGCCGGCGCGCGGGCTGCGGCCTTCGGGCGGCGGCCGCGCGGCGGGCGGCGGCGGCGGCGGGGCGGCCTGCGGCGGCGGCGGGCTGCTCACGAGGCTTCCCGTTGTCGTCCGGCCACTGGTCGCCGGGAAGCTCGGCGAGCAGCTCCGGCAACCTGGCGCGTTCTGCCTCGTCGTGCATCCCGAGCTGGGTGGCGAGGCGATCGAGAGCGGCGTCACGGCGCGGCGCGACGTCTTCCGGCTGCAAACGGAGCACAGCGGCCACGACGTCGTCCTTGACCTTCCGGCGAACGGACAGGTCCAGGAGAGCCCGATCCTCCGGAGGGGCCTGGAAAAGCGATCTCCCGATTTCTCGATCCCGGGTTAGCATGACCAAATGAAGCGAAGCACAGCCAAGAAGGGCGCGACGCTTGGAGCAGCCGCTCTCACAACGATCGTAATACCGACTATGCCTTCTCGAGGCGCAGTCGGATCAGACTCAGGTCCGTTTCTTGCACGCCGTCTCCGGCGCCGGGCCCGCTTCGCTGCTGGTCGAGAAGGGCAGCCCGCGCCTGCCCTCGTCCTTCGCAAAGCCCAGCGGGTACCAGGTCTTTCGTCCAGGTCAGACCCGCCTCCGGCTTATCCTGAACGGCCAGTCTTCGCCGATCGCCACCGAGGTCGTGCGACTCGGCCCGGGCAGGCACACCGTCGTGGCCGTCGGCGGCGACAACGGGGTCGACCTGCTCGTCTACCGCGACGACGGCGTCGAGCCCGGCAAGGCCACCCTGCGCGCGATCCACGCCGCGTCCGAGGTCGGCCAGCGCGGACGTGAAGCTGGACGGCAAGGTCGTGGTCAGCGGTGTCGGCCTCGGGGACGCCACCGGCTACCTGCCCGTGCCCCCCGGCCCCCACTCCGTGGCCGTGACCCGCCCCGACGGCAAGGGCATGCCCCTCGTCAAGACCCAGGTGCGCTCCGTGGCCGGCACCGCCTCCACCGCCTTCGTGGTCGGAAGCGGCGGCATGCCCGCCCAGATCGTGCTCACGGACGACGGCACCGCCGGCCCCACCGCCGCGCCGGCCACCGGCCTCGGCGGAGCCACCTCCGGCGGCGGCTGGCTGCTCATCCTCGGCTCCTCGCTGATCGGCGGGTCGCTGGGCGGCGCCTCGTACGTGCTCGCCCGCCGCACGCGCAAGCGCGGCGCGCTCCACGTGGTCGAGACCGCGATCGAGCCGGAGGGCCCGCCCGCCCCCTCGTCCGTGGCCGCCGGCCCGGTGATCGGCCCCAAGACCGAGGAGCAGGCCGCCCAGGCCGAGGCGGCCGCCGCCGAGGAGCCCGTCGTGGCCGAGGCTCCCGTCGTCGAGGAGAGCCCGCCCGCCGTCGAGGAGCCCGCCGTGGTCACGCCCGTGATCGCCGCGGCGCCGGTCCACCCGCTTCCGCCGCTGCCCACCATGCCCATGCTGCCGCCGCGCGCCCGCGGTGGCCGAGCCCGTCGCGGCCGCCGCCGAGGTCGAGGCGAACGGCAACGGAAACGGCGGGCCCGTTGCCGAGCCCGTCGCGGAGGCGCCCGCCGCACCGCTGTGGACCCCCCCGCCGAGCGAGCGCTGGGGACCGACCGGGCGCTTCACCCGCGAGAGCACCGAGGACGAGGCCGCTCCGGCCCACGGCCCCCGCTTCGTCCGGCCCGACGCCGACGCGCCCGCCCCCGAGCCCGCTCCGGCCACGCCCGCGCGGTTGCTCTTCAACGGCCCGCCGCGCGCCGCGGATCCGCCCGCGCCCGAGGCCGCGCGCCCGCTGACGCCCTGGCCGAACCGGCCCTGCGCCCGAGCCCTATCCGCCCGCGCCGCCGCCACGCCGACGCCGCGTGCGACCGCGCCCGATCCGGTCGCGCCCGCGGCAGACGAGTCCTGGACCGGCTCCTGGATCGCCGAGCCGGCGGCCACCGAGCCGCCCGAGGCCGTGGAGACTCCCTGACGTCGTCGACGCTCCCGAGCCGCCCGCCACCTTCGCCGTCTCCGTGCCGCCGGTCGAGGAGACCGTCGTGGACGCGGAGGTCGTCGAGGAGGCGCCCGCCGTCGAGGAGACTCCGGCGGTCGAGGAGACCCCCACGGTCGAGTTCCCGGCGGTCGAGGCTCCGGAGCCCGAGGCCGTCGCGCCCCCGGCGCCGCTGTGGGAGCCCTTCGTGCCGGCCGAGCCCGAGATCGAGGTCGCCGTGGAGCTCGAGGAGGAGCCGGTGGCCGAGGAGCCCGCGCCCGAGCCGGTGGCCGAGCTGCCCGAGCCCGCCGCGCCGGCGAGCAACGGCGTGAGCACCTGGAGCAGCACGAGCGCGCGGCCCGGCAGCGCCACCGGCGCCTCCGCGGCCACCAAGGTCAGCTTCCTCGTCGTGTCCGGAGCCGCGCTGGTCGTAACCGGCCTCGTCGCAGCGCGCCGCGGTGGGCGCCACTAGGCGCATCCGGCCGGCAGTCGGCCTCGTACTCTCGATCGTGCTGTCGGCGGCGCTCGCCGGCGGCGCCGCCGCGTGGTTCAAGCCGGACGACCGCGAGATCGGGCTGTCCCCCGAGCCCGAGCAGGTCAAGGCGCCGAGCGTCGGCTCGCTGCTCGCCGCGCTCACGCTCGACCCGCGCCGCGCCGGCCTGAAGATCCCGCAGGGTCAAGCACGCCCCCGCCGCGGCCAAGGCCGCGGCGAGCTCCGAGCGGCGCCCGGGCGTGCCGCGGAGCATCTCGATCACGGCCGCCGACAGCTCCGGACCCGTCGATCGCATGGGCGTGTCCCACGGCGAGCTCGAGATCCCGCCGCCCGGACGCGCGGGCTGGTTCGCCGGCGGGCCGCGCCCGGGCGAGATCGGCCGTGCGGTGATCGTGAGCCACGTGGACTCGAAGGAGGGGCCCGCGCTCTTCTACAGCCTGCTCCAGCAGACGCGCGGAAGCAGGATCACCGTGCGCGACAGCCGCGGGGTCACGCGGCGGTTCGCCGTCGTGCGCCGCCGCCAGATCGAGAAGAGCCATTTCCCGCGCGGATCCGTCTACGGGCCGTCGCGCAAGCCGGATGCTCGTGCTGGTCACCTGCGGCGGCCCGTTCTCGCCGGACACGGGCTACCGCGACAACGTGATCCTGTACGCGCGAGCCGTATAGGCATCGGCGCAGCCGCCGACGCTCGGCCACGCGCGTCGTTATCGTGGCTGGCATGTCCGCCGCCACGAACATCTCGCTCGCCCGCGGGGCGCCCTCGCTCGACATCATCGCCGTCGAGGACCTCAAGGCCTCGGCCCAGCGCGCCTTCGAGCGCGACCCGGCCGGCGCCTTCTCGTACGGGACCTCGGCGGGCTACCCGCGGCTCGTGGCGTGGATCGCGGCGAAGCACGGAGTGGAGCCGGAGCAGGTGATCGCCACGAACGGCTCGATGCAGGCCGATGCCTTCCTGTTCCAGCAGCTCGTGGGGCCCGGCGACCTCGTGGTCGTGGAGGCGCCGAGCTACGACCGCACGCTGCTGGCGCTGCGCAACCTCGGCGCCGACATCCTCGCCATCCCGCTGCAGCCCGACGGGATCGACGTGGGCGCGCTCGAGCGGGCGCTCGAGTCGGGGGCGCGCCCGCGGCTCGCGCACATCATCCCCAACTTCCAGAACCCGGCCGGCTGCACGCTGTCGCTCGACAAGCGCCGCCGCCTGCTCGAGCTCGCCGCGGAGTACGAGTTCACGATCTTCGAGGACGACCCCTACGTGGAGCTTCGCTTCGAGGGCGAGGACCAGCCGACGATGCTCTCGCTCGACGAGCGCGGCAGCGTGGTCTACGCGTCGTCCTTCTCGAAGACGGTCTGCCCCGGGATCCGGGTGGGCTATCTCGTGGGGTCCGGGGAGACGATCGGCTCGATCCGCAAGACGCGCCACGAGCACGTACATCTCGCCGAGCATGGTCGCCCAGGCGATCGTGGCGGAGTTCTGCGAGTCCGGGCGCGATCGACGGCTCGATCGAGACGGTGAAGGCGGCGCTCCGCGAGCGCCGCGACGCCACGGCCGGCGCGATCGACCGGCACCTCCCCGACGCCACCTACGTCACGCCCGAGGGCGGCTACTTCCTCTGGGTCGACCTCCCCGACGGCACCGACGTGGCGGCCATCGAGACAGCCGCCGCGGAGCGCGGAGTGGTGTTCGTGAAGGGCACCGACTTCCTGCTCGAGGGCGGCGAGAGCTCGCTGCGCGTGGCCTATTCCGGCGTCACGCCGGAGCTGATCGAGGAGGGCATCGCCAGAGTGGCGGCGGCCCGCGCCGAGGTCGCCGGGAGCGTGGTCGGCCCGCGCGCGTGAGCCGGCTCGAGCTCGCCCGGCCGCGCGACATATCCACCCTCTTCGGCGACGCCCTCGGCGTCTACTTCCGCAACGCCGGCACGTTCCTCGCGCTGTCGGCCGCGGTGGTGGTGCCCGTCCACCTGATCGTGGAGGGGGTGGGCATGGAGCAGCTCACGGCCGGGTTCGACGACTCCCCGAGCGCCGCCGAGGCGATCATCCCGACGCTCGTGAGCTTCCTCGTCGTGGCGCCGCTCATCAACGCGATCTGCATCCACGCGCTGCACGCGGTCGGCGGGGGCGAGCGCCCGCGGGCGCGGCGGGCGCTCTCCGCCGGCCTCGAGGACTTCGCGCCGATCTTCTTCGCGGTGGTGCTCGCCGGCATCGGGATCGCGCTCGGGCTCGTGCTGCTGGTCCTGCCCGGCATCTACGTCGCGGTGCGCTGGTACTTCGTGCCCCAGACCGTCGTGGTCGAGGGCGCGCGCGGCACGGCGGCGCTCGACCGCTCCGGTGAGCTCGTGCGCGGGCATGTGGTGGCGGACCTTCGGGCTGATCCTGCTGGCCAACCTGGCCGCCTTCCTGCCGGGCGTGCTGCTGATCACGCCGTTCGACGCAGATCGCCGACAGCAACGACCGCGCCGTCTGGTCGCTGGTCGGGACGATGGCCACCGAGACGATCACGGCGCCGTTCGTCGCGCTCTTCTCGACGCTCCTCTACTACGACCTCAAGCGCACGAAGGCGCGACGCGCTCGTGCCGGGAGAGACGGCGGTCTAGGGCTCCGAGTCGGCGTCGTCAAGGCCCTTGGTGATCGGCGCGAAGGCCTGGGCGTGGACATAGAGCTTGTACAGCCGCAGCTCGTCGGAGAAGTCGGATGCGCACGCGTGCTGGAACACGCTGTAGGCCGCCTCGTCGGAGAGGTCGGACTCGGCCGATTCGCGAGCTCTGCGGCGTGAGCTGCCCGCGGATGTCCTCGATCGTCGCGTAGCGCTGCTCCACCGAGCCCCCGCGCCAGTCCCGGCAGTTGGCGAACTGGGCCGTGGAGTTTCCGGTCACCAGGCCGACGCCCCGGATGTCGACCGGCTCGCCCTTCCTACGGCTTGCGCCGTCGTCCGATCCACACGCCGGCAGCGCGATCACTGCGGTGACGAGCGCGAGCAGGGCCCGCCCGCCGCGACCCGCACGCGTCACGGATACAGCTCGGCGATCCGTTTCCTCACCGCGTCGACCGCGGACGACTCCTCGAACCGAGCCGTGGCCCCACTCAGGAGCGAGCCGTGCGCGGTCGTCTGGCCAGGCTTGGACGGGAGGGTCCACCAGTCGCAGTCCGCGGGCCCGGTGTCCTCGTCGGGACCGTTCGCGCAGTCGAGCAGGTAGACGATCTTGGGGATGTCGTTGTTGCCGACGCTGGTGGCGCAGTTCGACGGCAGCACCTGGGGCTGATTCGCCGGGAGGCGCCCGGCCTGGCCCGGACCGGTGACCGTGGCCGCGGTCCCGTCGTAGCCCGTGTTCCCGTACCAGCAGTTCCCGGTGTTCTGCGCGAAGAACTCGCTCCACCAGAAGTCGTTGCCGTTCGGCTTCTTCGGCTTCGCGTCGTTGTGGGCGTGCACGTTGCCGAACAGGTCGATCGCATCCGGGTAGCGGAAGCCGTTCGGCGCCCTGCCGACGCGGTTGCGGAAGAACTGGTTGCCGCACGAGGTGGAGAGCCCGTTGGCCGGCGCGCCCGGGCAGGAGACGCCGGGGAAGATGTCGCCCTCGGCGCCGCCGCCGTTGGTGGCCGCGTCCGGAACGGCGAACAGCATCGCGCCGTCGCGCCAGTTGTCGAAGATGTAGTTGTCGTGGACCCGGGCGTCGTTCATGCCCGGGTAGAGGATCCCGGTCCCGATCGGCACCCCCACCAGCGGGTCGACCGGCGTATCGGGCCTGTAGAGGTCGAGGTTGTTCGCGTAGATGTAGTTGTGGTCGATCTCCGAGCTGTCGGCCGGGAAGCCCGGATGGCCGGCGGCCGACAGGGTGTCGCTCGAGATCCCCGTGGAGTTGCCGTAGATGTGGTTGCCGGTGATGCGAACGGCGTTGCCCATCGAGCCCGAGTAGCCCAGGGCGGAGCCGTGCAGGTCACACTTCGTGATGGTCGTGTTGGGCCGAGGCGCGTCCGGCCAGAAGTCCAGCGTGGCCTGCGAGCCGGTCTCGGGAGCGGCGCCCGGGTAGACGACCGAGTCGCCTGAGCCGAAGCCCTCGCAGTTCTCGACGAGGTTGTGGTCGGAGGTGAAGGAGAGGTGACCGTAGTCGGCGCCCCAGAAGAACTTCACCCGGTCGAGCAGGATGCCGTCGACCTCCTCGTTGTAGAAGGTGTGCTCCCGCGCGCCGCGCACGAGGAAGTTGCGCCCGACGAAGCCATCGGCGCGGTCGACACGCAGGACGACGTGCTTGGCGTAGCCGCCGGGCTTCGCCGCCGGCCCCGTCCCCTGATAGTCGGTGCCCGCGTCCATGATCACGTCCTCGGGCTTCACGCCGGTTCCCTCGATCTGCAGATTGCATCGCACGCAGGCGCCGAGCTCCTGGTCCGGAATCCCGCGGCGGTCCGTAAGAGGCGGCTGCACCGGGTCGCCGGCCACCGCGCGCCCCTGCACGTGGATGAGGTTCTGGTCGTTGGGGCAGGTGACCTGGTACTCGTAGCTCGGGGTGAGGTCGCCGCTCGCGTCCTCCTGGAGGAGGCTGGGGTTGCAGAGGGGGTCGTTCTCGGGCTTGCTGCGGGAGGCCGGCTCGGTGTAGGTGCCCGGCAGGATCAGGATCCGGTCGTTGTTGCCGGCGTCCCAAACAGCCCGCTGGACCGAGTCGTAGTGACACTTGCCTGGCCAGCGCGGCGTTGATGGCGAGCAGCCGGTAGGCCTCGTGCCTCGACACCTTGATCTTCGGCTGGCTCGGACGGAGGCGATACCCCTTCTTCTGCGCCTCGCGCACCGACTCGCGCAGGTAGTGGAGCGACTTCCAGCCCTTGTGCCCTTGCAGACGACCAGCACCTTGCCCGGTCCCGCGCCGCTCGGCGCCGACTCCAGCGAGCGCGCCGTGGGCACCTCGCCGCCGGCAGGCGGGAAGACCGTGTGGTCGGGGCTCGGGTCGGGCCAGTACGACGGCCGCTCGAGGTGGGCGAGGGCGAGCGCCGGCAGGGCCAGCATCACTGCGGCGACCGCTGCGGTCAGCCATCCTGCACGCCTGCTCCAACGCCGCTTCCGCGTCTCGTCGGCTCGCACCGGCGACCTCCTTGATCGGGCCAATCGTCAGGTCGCTGCTGCGGGCGACCGTAACACACCTGAGGTATCGTCGCTCGCCGTGTCGCGCGAGAACGTGGAGGCCGTGCGGGCCGTCCTTGCGGCCTACCAGGACCCCGGCACCGTCCGACCTGCTGGCCGCCGAGGACGCCGACCTCAGCTGGGTCGATCCCGCAGATCGAGTGGGACGCCTCGCGGCTCGTCGACATGAGCTGCCCCCCTACGCCAGGTGTTCACGATCCGCGACGGCAAGCTGGTGCGCTGGCGCACCTACCCGGACCAGCAGGAGGCCCTGCGGGCGGTGGGGCTGGCCGGCTAGCGCCCGTAGCGCTCGCGGCCCAGCACCAGCTGGTCCGGCAGCGCGGTGCGCGGCGGCGGGGAGGGGTCGGCGCTGACCGACACCGTCTCGGCGACGCTGCGGGTGATCGCCTTGCGCTCGCCGCCCACGTCGATCGCCACCTCGTCGCCCGAGTGGGCGAGCGTGCCCTCGAGCCCGGGGTGCAGGCCGCTGTCCATCAGGTAGTGGAGCAGGTCCTCGGCCTCGTTCTCGAAGCGGAGCACCGTGACCTTCGCGCCCTCCTCGACGTCGGCGAGCGGCACGCCGGTCTCGCGGGCGCCCTCGAAGATCGGGTGGCCGTGCGGGCAGGTCTTGGCGTCCCCGATCGCGCGCAGCATCCGCTCCTCCACGACCGGCGACATCCAGTGCTCGAGGCGCTCGGCCTCCTCGTGGACCTGGTCCCACGGGATGTCGAAGACGTCGGTGAGGAAGCGCTCGATCAGCCGGTGGCGGCGCACGATCTGCGCCGCGTGCTCCGTGCCCGTCTCGGTGAAGGCGAGCGACTTGTCGGCGTCGCGGGTCACGTACCCGTCGGCCTCGAGGCGGCCCAGCATCTCGTGCACCGTCGGCGCGGACACCTGCATGGCGCGGGCGATGTTGGCTCCGGTGATCGGCAGGCCGGCCTCCTGGAGCCAGTACATGATCTGGAGGTACTCCTCCTCGGCGACTGTGGCCTGTTCCTGCGACATCGAGGCAATCCTATCTGCCTCGGTACGGTTCACCGCCGTGGCCCTGCCGCTGAAGCCGCCCCTCAAGCCGCAGTTGGCGCGCTCGCGCGCGGAGCTGCCCGAGGGCGACGAGTGGCGCTACGAGCCGAAGTGGGACGGCTTCCGCACGATCGTGTTCCGGGACGGCGACGACGTGCACATCCAGAGCCGCAACGGGAAGCCCATGAACCGCTACTTCCCGGAGATCGAGGAGCAGGTGAAGAAGCTGCCGGGCGACCGGCTGGTGCTCGACGGCGAGATCGTCATCGAGGTGGACGGCATCCAGGAGTTCGACCTCCTCTCGCAGCGGATCCACCCGGCGAAGTCGCGCGTGGACCGGCTCGCCGAGGAGACGCCTGCCTTCTACGTCGCCTTCGACCTGCTCGCGGAGGGCGACGAGAGCCTCCTCGAGCTGCCCTACGACGAGCGCCGCGAGCGGCTCCAGAAGGTGGTGGCCGACCCGGTCAAGCTCACGCCGTCGACCGCGGACCGCGAGGACGCCGGCCAGTGGCTCACCGGCGACTCCGAGGGTGTGGTGGCGAAGGAGGGCGGCGCCGCCTATCAACCCGGCGAGCGCAAGGGCATGGCCAAGATCAAGCGCGTGCGCACCGCCGACACCGTGGTGGCGGCCTTCCGCTTCGGCAAGGAGGAGGGCACCGTGGGCTCACTGATCCTCGGCCTCTACAACGAGGACGGCGACCTCCAGATCGTGGGCCACACCTCCGGCTTCAAGGCGAAGGAGAAGCGCGAGCTGATCGACCTGCTCGAGCCCTACCGCACCGGCGAGCGCGGCTCCGGCGAGGCGAGCCGCTGGAAGTCGGACGAGGAGCTCGTCTGGGAGGGCCTGCGCCCCGAGCTGGTCTGCGAGATCGCCTTCGACCACATCACGGGGAGACGGATCCGTCACGGCGCAAAGTTCCTGCGCTGGCGCTCCGATAAGGATCCGAGTGAATGCGACATCGCGCAGCTTCGCGGCTAGAGCGGCAACCCTGGCGGTCCTGCTCGGGCTCTGCGTCCCGGCGGCCGCGCAGGCCCAGGCCGGCACCAGCTACCTGATCCCGCCGGACAACCCGTTCGCGGGCCGTGCCGGCGCCCGGCCCGAGATCTTCTCCTACGGGCTGCGCAACCCGTACCGCTTCTCCTTCGACCGCGCCAACGGCGACCTGCTGATCGGCGACGTGGGCCAGGGCGCGCGCGAGGAGCTCGACTGGATCACGCTCGCGGGCGCGCGCGGCGCCAACTTCGGCTGGCCCTGCCGTGAGGGCCTGATCGCCGGGCCCGGCGGGTCGCGCTGCCCGATCGGCGGATCCGTGGTCGCGCCGCTGGCCGACTACCCGACCACGGGCGGCGCGGCGGTGATCGGCGGCTACGTGGTCCGCGACCCGGCGCTCACAGGCCTCGTCGGCCGCTACCTCTACGCCGACTACTACGACGGCGAGATCCGCTCGCTCGCGCTGAACAAGGCCGCCCCCGACGACCGCACCACGGGACTCACGCTCCCCCAGCTCGGCTCGTTCGGGCAGGACGCCGCCGGGCACCTCTACGTCGTGAACCAGAACAGCGGCGAGGTGTCGCGGCTGATGGCGGGCAGCACGGCGGGGACGCTCACGCGCACGCCGGTCGCGGGCGGCTACACCCTCCCCACCTACGTGACCGCGCCTCCGGGCGACGCGAGCCGGCTGTTCGTGACGCAGCAGGGCGGCGTGGTCAGCCTCATCAAGGGCGGCGTGCCTCAGGCCACGCCGTTCCTCGACATCTCGGGCCTCGTGCTCGACGGCGGCGAGCGCGGCCTGCTCTCGATGGCGTTCCCGCCCGACTACGCGAGCTCCGGCCGCTTCTACGTCTACTTCACGGACGCGGGCGGCGACATCCGCATCGAGCAGTACCGGCGCTCGAGCAACCCGGACGTGGCCGATCCCGCCAGCCGCCGCCTCGTGCTCGCCATCGAGCACTCCTCCGAGGACAACCACAACGGCGGCCAGCTCCAGTTCGGGCCGGACGGCTACCTGTACGCGGCCACGGGCGACGGCGGCGGCGGCAACGACATCCACGACAACGCCCAGAACCTCGGCACCCTGCTCGGCAAGCTGCTCCGGATCGACCCGGACATGGTCGCGAGCGGCGGGATGCTGCCCGGCGACCGCGACATCACCTCGCCGCGGATCCGCACCAAGTTCAAGCGCAGCCAGCGGGTGCTCCGGCTCGGCGGCGGTGGTCGCCTACGGGCGCTGCAGCGAGGCCTGTGCGCTCGCCGCCGGCGCCAAGCTCCGGATCGCGAAGCGCTCCTACCGGCTGAAGTCGGTGCGCCGCCCGGCCGGCGCGCACAAGCGGGTGCGCGTGAAGGTCGAAGCTCACCGCGCGGGCGCGGCGCGCGCTGCGCCGGGCGCTCCGGAACGGCCGCCACCCCGTCGTGCGCGTGGGCCTGCGCGCCCGCGACGCGCGGCGGCAACAGCTCGAAGCTCGTGCGCCGGACCGTGCGCGTCAGGCGCTAGCCAGCTCGGCCAGGCGCCGCTCGAGGAAGCGCCGCTCGACCGGGTTCCCGGCCAGCTCGAGCGCCCGCGCGTAGGCGGCCGCGGCCTCGTCGCGCCGGCGCAGGCGGCGCAGCAGATCCGCCCGCGTGGCGTACAGCAGGTGGTACCCGGCCAGGTCGCCGCGGCGCTCGATCTCGTCCACCAGCGCGAGCCCGCGCTCCGGGCCGCCGAGCATCGCCACGGCGACCGCGCGGTTCAGCTCCACCACCGGGCTCGGCTGGATCCCGAGGAGCAGCTCGTAGAGCCCGGCCACCCGCGCCCAGTCCGTGCTGCCCGACGAGTGCTCGGCGGCGATCAGGGCCTGCACCGAGTAGGGCCCGCCGGCGCCCGCCCGTGCGGCCAGCGCGGCGCCCTCCGCGATCTCGCCGGCGTGCCAGCGCGAGCGGTCCTGGTCCTCCAGCAGCACGAGGTCGCCGGCCGCGTCGAGGCGCGCGTCGCGGCGCGAGTGATGGAGGAGCATCAGCGCGAGCAGGCCGAGCGCCTCGGGCTCGTCCGGCATCAGGGCGGTGAGGACGCGGGCGAGGCGGATCGCCTCGTCGCAGAGCTCGCGCCGCACGAGCGAGTCGCCGCTCGTGGCGAGGTAGCCCTCGTTGAAGATCAGGTAGAGCGCTCCCAGCACCCCGCGCAGGCGGTCCGGCAGCTCCGAGTCCGCGGGCACCTCGTAGGGGATGCGCGCCGCCGCGGATCTTGCGCTTGGCGCGGACGAGCCGCTGCGCCATCGCCGGCTCGGCCACGAGGAACGCGTGCGCCACGTCCGGCGTGGACAGGCCGCCGAGCGTCCGCAGAGTCAGCGCCACCTGCGCCTCCTGGGCCAGCGCGGGATGGCAGCAGGTGAAGAACAGCCGCAGCCGGTCGTCCGGTATCGAGCTCACGTCCTCCTCTTCCTCCCCGGCCTCCGCGCGCCCCAGCACCGCCAGCTCCCCGAGCTTCTGCTCGTAGCGGCGGTCGCGCCGCAGCACGTCGATCGCCCGGTTGCGGGCGGTGCTGACGATCCAGGCCGCCGGGTTGCGCGGCGCGCCGTCGCGCGGCCAGCGCTCGAGCGCCACCACGAACGCGTCCTGGACGGCCTCCTCGGCGAGGTCGAAGTCGCCGAGCACGCGGATGAGGGTGGCGACCGCCCGTCCCGACTCGCGCCGGAACAGGCGATCGACGTCCTCTGCGGGCAGGCCTACCGCGCGGCCTCCGCGGCGTTCGAGTGGGCCTCGGACCCGCGGGCCTCGTAGTCCATGACCGGCCGCACCTCGACGGCGCCGCCCGGCATCGGGATCTTGCGGGCCCAGGCGAGCGCCTCGTCCAGGTCGGCGCACTCGAGCAGGTAGTAGCCGCCGAGCTGCTCCTTCGTCTCGGCGAACGGGCCGTCGGTGATGACCGGGGCGCCGCCCGCGGCGTCGATCCGGACGGTGGTGGCGGTGGCGCTCGGCTGGAGCCCCTCGCCGCCGAGGAAGGCGCCGGCGTCGGTCACCTCGCGGGTGTAGTCGTCCCAGGCCTTCATGCTCTCGGCCTGCTGCTCCGGGGTCCTCTCGCCCCAACCGGACTCGTCACCGAACAGCGTGAGCAGGTACTTCATGGGTCGAACCTCCTGTGGTCGTCCGCGGCGCCCACCGCCGCGTTCACCCTAATGACGAACGGGAGGCGCCGAGATCGACACGGTAGTGCAGGTGGACGACCCCGCCGGCGAAGCGGCGCTCGTCGAGGAGCTCGAGCCCGATGCGCATGTCGCCGGGCAGCCAATGGGTACCGCCGCCCACCACCACGGGGGTGACGAACAGGTGAAGCTCGTCCACGAGCCCGGCCCGGAGCGCCTCTCCGGCGAGCCCCGGGCCACCGATGCTGATGTCGGTCCCGGCCTCGCCTTGAGCCGGCTGACCGCGTCCGGGTCGAACTCGCGCTCGAGGCGCGTCCGGGCGGTCGTGGGCTCGGCCAGCGTCCGCGAGTAGACGACCTTGTCCGCCGCGCGCCAGATCTGCGCGAAGTCGCGCATCTCCGGGGCATCGTCGTCCATGGTCTCCCACGCGGACATCACCTCGTACATGCGGCGTCCGTAGAGGTAGGTGCCGACGGGCCGCTCGAGCTCGTTGACGAACGCGTGCACCTCCGTCGTCGGGCGCGGCCCACTCGAAGCCGCCGCTCTCGTCCGCCACGTAGCCGTCGAGCGACGCGATCGCGGAGTAGATCAGCCGTCCCACGTGCGCCAGGATATGGCCGTGGCCGAGCTCGAGGTCATCCAGGCGGACGTGACGAAGCTCGACGTGGACGCGATCGCGAACGCCGCCAACACGCAGCTCATGCACGGCGGCGGCGTGGCGGGCGCGATCTCGCGCGCCGGCGGGCCCGAGATCCAGCGCGAGTCGGACGAGCGCGCGCCGATCGGGCTGGGCGAGGCCGTGGAGACCACCGCCGGCGAGCTGCCCGCCCGCTGGGTGATCCACGCGGCGACCATGGAGCTGGGCGGGCCCACCTCCGCCGAGATCATCGAGCGCGCCACGCGCTCGACCCTCGACGCCGCCGAGCGGCTCGGCGCCCGCTCGCTCGCGCTGGTCGCGTTCGGCACCGGCGTGGGCGGCTTCTCGCTCGAGGAGGCGGCGCGGATCATGGTCGGCGTGGCGCGCGGGCACGAGGGCGGGCTCGAGCGGATCGTCTTCGCCGTGCACGGAGACGAGGCCGAGCGCGCCTTCGCCGCCGAGCTGTGAGCGGCCCCGCGCTCGTAGCCCCGGACAGCTTCAAGGGCACGTTCGCGGCCACGGAGGTGGCGGCGGCGATCGCCGCCGGGCTGCGCTCCGCCGGCCGCGAGGCGGTGGAGCTGCCGGTGGCCGACGGCGGCGAGGGCACGATGGACGTGCTCCTGGCCACGATCGAGGGCGAGCGCCGGACCGCGACCGTGAGCGATCCGCTCGGCCGGCAGATCGAGGCCGAGTTCGCGCTGCTGCCCGACGGCAGCGCGCTGGTGGAGATGGCGCGCGCGAGCGGCCTGGCGCTGGTGGCCGAGGACGAGCGCGACGCCTGGGAGGCGAGCACGCGCGGCACCGGCGAGCTGATCGCGGCGGCCGCCGCCGCGGGCGCCGAGCGCGTGATCGTGACGGTCGGCGGCTCGGCCACCACCGACGGCGGCGCCGGGGCGCTCGCCGCCCTGGACGATGCCGGCGTGGAGATCGACCTCGAGGTGGTCTGCGACGTGCGCACCCCGTTCGAGGACGCCCCGCGCGTGTTCGCCCCTCAGAAGGGCGCCGACGCGAAGACCGTGAAGCGGCTCGAGCGCAGGCTCGCGAAGCTCGCCTCGGGCTGGCCGCGCGACCCGCGCGGAGAGCCGATGACGGGCGCGGCCGGCGGCCTCTCGGGCGGGCTCTGGGCGGGGCGGGCGGCACGGCTCGTGCCCGGCGCCGCCTACGTGCTCGACGCGCTCGGCTTCGACGAGCTGATGCGCGCCGCGGCGTTCGTGGTGACCGGCGAGGGCAGCCTCGACGAGCAGAGCCTCCAGGGCAAGGTCGTGGGCGAGCTGGCCACGCGCTGCCGCCAGAGCGGCGTGGCCTGCCACGCGGTCGTCGGGCGCTCGTCGCTCGACCCGTTCGAGGAGCGCATCATCGACCTCGCCTCGGTGACAGAGGCCACCACGCTCGCCGAGCTCGAGGAGGCCGGGCGGGCGCTCGTGGCGGTGGTGGCCGGCGACCTAGAGCAGCTTGCCGAGCTCGCGCGCCACGCGCTCGCCGGAGCTCACGGCGCCGTCCATGTACCCGCACCACTCCGTGGCCGTCTCGGTGCCGGCCCAGTGGATGCGGCCGACCGGGTCGCGGAGCGCCGGGCCGTAGTCGAGGAGCACGCCGGGCGGCGCCCAGGCGCCGTAGCAGCCGCGGCTCCACGCCTCCTCCATCCAGTTCTGCTCGACGTAGGCCTTCGGCTTCGACGCCTCGGGCCCGAACCAGCGCGCGAACTGCGCGAGCACGGCGGCGCGGCGCTTCGCGAGGGAGCGGCGGCCCCAGGTCCGGGCCTCCTCGCCCTCGATGAACCCGAGCAGCACGCCGGTCGCCGCCGGCGGGCGGCGAGTTGTCGTAGGTCACCTTGACCGGGCCGGTGTCGCTGGTGGCCTGGCCGGTGCGCCCGTCGTCGCGCCAGAACGGCTTGTCGTAGAGCGCGTGGACCTTGAGCACCGAGCCCATCGGCATCCGCTGCGTGAGCTGGTCGCGGCGCCCGGGAAGCCCCGGCTCGTACTCGATCCGCGCGGCGAGCGCCGGCGGCGCGGTGACCACGCAGAAGCGCGCCTCCACGTCGAGGCGCTCGGACTCGACGCGCACGCCGCGCCGGCCCTGGACGATCCGGCGCACGGGCGAGCCGAGGATCACCCGCGACCCGAGCGCGGCCGCCACCCGGCGGGACACCGTCTGCGACCCGCCCACGAAGCGGGTCTCCTGCGCGCCTCCGGCGGTGTTGATCAGGTTGTCGAAGCTGCCCGCGGAGTGGATGTAGAAGAGGACGTGGAGCAGCGACACGTCGCGCGGCTCGCCCGCGAAGACGGCCTCGATGCCGAGGTCGAGCAGCAGCCGCCCCTCGTCGGTCGTCATGTTCGCGAGCTTCCAGGTCTCGAGCGTCTGCCCGTCCCACTCGCGCGCGAGCGGCGCCTTCCAGGGCGCGTCGAGCGGCACCTGCCCGGCCATCCGGTTGAGCGAGTTCAGCGCGACGGCGATGTCGCCGATCGCCGCCGGCTCGGCCGGCGGGATCGCGCCGGTGTAGGTCTTCAGCGCGCCGAGCCGGTCGTAGACGTTGAGGCCGGTGTTGTAGGTCGGGAACGTCTTCACTCCCACGGCCTTCGCGAGCGCCGCGATCCGCTTCTGCTGCGGCCCGATCCACTGTCCGCCGAAGTCCACCGGCACACCGCGCACGGTCTTCGTCCAGGTGCGCCCGCCCACGCGCTCGCGCGCCTCGAGCACCACCACCGAGTGGCCCATGCCGGCGCAGGTTGCGCGCCGCGCTCAGGCCCGCGAGCCCGGCGCCGACCACGGCCACGTCCACCTTGCGGCTGCGCTTGGGCCTGCGCGCCGCCGCGGCTCGCGGGCAGGGCGCGCCGCGCCGCCGGCAGCGGCGGTCCCGAGCAGCCCGCGGCGGGTGATCGTCATGGTCAGCCCGCCGCCGCGCGCCGGCCCACGGAGCTCCGGTACGCCCGCGAGCGGAAGTGGAGGATCGGGTCGTCGCTCGTCTCGATGCCGTCGGTCACGCGCACGGGGTCGAAGACGAGCACGTCGCCGTCCTTCTCGCGCCCGGTCTCCGGGCCGGTCAGCTCGAGCCGGCCGACCTCCACGCGCTCGCGCTCGGCCGGCCACTCGGCGGTCGGGTCGTCGGTCGGGTCGCCCTCCTCGGCGATCACGACCAGCATCCGGAAGGCCGCGCCGGCGCGGCCGGCGATGTCCTCCTGGAGGTAGTCGCGCCCGCGGCTCTTCGCCTCCTCGGGATCGAGCCTCGACTCACCGGCCTCGGGCTCGAAGCGGTAGCGCACGTAGCGGGAGTTGCCGTCCGCGTCGGTCCAGCGGAACGCGTGCAGCGAGTTGTAGGTGCAGGTGGCGTAGCTCTCGGGAGGCGTGCTCGACAGGAAGTGCTGGATGTTCGGCAGCGCCTCGGGGTGCTCGCCGAGGTAGGCGCCCACCTTCGCCATGTCGGGCTCGCCGGTCTCCGGATCCGGCTTGCGGGCCCGCGCGAACTCGAGGAAGTCCTCGGGCGTGCGCGCGAAGAAGCAGGGCTGGTCGATGCGCGACGATGTCGGTCCGCGTGCCGTCCGGCAGGTAGAACTTGACCGCCATCCCGCGCCCCTCCTGCGCGTAGTCGGCCGCGTGGGGGTTGCCGCTCCCGTTGGAGAAGCGCACCGTCACCGGCACCGGATCGCCCGACATGTGCGCCGCGGTCGTGAGCCCGGCGCCGGCCGGCGTGAACGTGCCGGTCATCAGCGTGCCCTTGGCGTGCGCCGCGCGATAGCCGGCGTGCTTCCCGGTGAGCTCGTTGAGCGCATCGACGACCTGGTCCGCGAACTCGTCCATGCGCGCACCCTAATGGGGTACGCGGGTCAGCGCGACTCCGCGAGCGCCCGGACCACGGCCTCGTAGAAGCCCTCGCCCATCGCGCCCTCCGTTCGCTCCACGTTGGCCGGCGCCGGGGCGCCGCCGAGCTCCGCGTTCGCCACGAGGAAGAAGCGCCCGACCACCGCCGCCACCGCGATGTCCTCGACCGAGTCGCCGATCGCGATGCACTCCTCGGGGGCGTAGCCGCGGGCGCGCATGTGGCGCTCCACCGCCGCGGCCTTGGAGGTCTCGGCCGGGATCAGGTGGTAGGCGCGCGGGGTGCCCGGCAGGTCGAGCGCCGTCTCGTCGCGGCCGATCGTCCCGTTGTCCACGAGCCGCAGGCCGGCGTGGCCGCGCTCGGCGAGCAGCGCGTTCGCGGCGCCGGCGTCCACGAGCCCGCGGAACAGGTGCGACACCTCGCGCTCGAGGTGCCAGGGCGCATGCGGCTCGATCAGCCCCGGGAACTCCGCGAGCAGCAGCTCCGGCGCGCCGGAGGCCGCGATCTGCGCGTGCACGCTCTGCTCCCCGGGCGCCCACTCGCCGGTGAGCCACGTGAGCTCGCCGTCGACCACGAGGCCCGAGCCCATCTCGAAGATGTAGGCGCTCTGCCCGAGCAGCCGGGCGTCCTCCATGACCTGCGCGCGGCGGCGGCCGGACTTGATGACCACCTCCGCCCCGGCGCGGTGGCAGGCCTCGAGCGCGCGCGCCGCGAGCAGCGTGAACGCGCCCTCCGAGTCGCGGAACAGCGAGGCCCCGCGGCCGAGCAGCGTGCCGTCGAGGTCGGTGTAGACGCAGCGGACCGCCACCGCTCAGGCGGCGATGGGGAGGCTCGCGAACGGGGGCCGCGCCACCAGCGGGCGGTCGGCGTCGAGCAGCCTTCCGTCGCGCCGCAGCCGGTCGGCCACCACGCCGAGCACCTCGTCGGCCATCGGCCTCAGGTCGGCCAGCGGCTTGTGGCGGTTGCGGCGCACGTCCAGGTCCACCTCGGCCATGCCCGTCCGTGCCTCCGAGCAGCTCGTGGACGTCCAGCAGCATGGCGGTCTCGACCGCGTACCCGGTGGCGAACGGAAGCCGGTGGAAGAGCTCGCGCGAGGCGGCCACCTCGCCGGCGAGCGGCTGCGCGAAGCCCGCCAGCTCGGGGTAGAAGGCGGACAGGAGCGGCCGCGCCATCAGCTCGGTGACCCTGCCGCCGTCGGCGGGCAGCTCCTCCCCGCCGGCCGTGGCGAACGGGCGCCTGAAGGTGCCCTTGACGAAGCGCGCGCCGGGCTCCGAGAGCAGCGGCCCGAGCATCCCCGTCGCGAAGTGCGCCGAGAAGCGCCGCGTGTCCGAGTCCAGGTAGGCGATCAGCTCGCCGCGGGCCACCGACAGGGCGCGCCACATGGCGTCGCCCTTGCCGAGCGGCGGCCCCAGCTCGGGCATGAGCTCCGCCTCCTGGTGGGCCTCGGCGCCGGCCTGCCGCGCGAGCTCGGCGGTCCCGTCCTCCGAGGCCGCGTCCACCACGAGCACCTGGTCCACGAGGCCGCGCAGGCCCAGCAGGCGCTCCACGATCGGGGCGATCGTGTCCGCCACCTCGCGCGTGGGGAGCACCACCGTGACGGGCTCCCGCTTGCGCTCCAGCAGCAGCTCCAGGGGGAACTCCGAGTGATGGTGGAGCCGGATCAAGCCGCGCGTACTATGGCAGTCCGTGTCCTCCGCTCCCACGACCTACGCCTGGGAGCCGGTGCTGGAGAAGGGGCGCGACGAGGAGCTCGTTCGCACCGCCCGCGAGGGTGCCCTCGCCGGCTCGCCCACGCCGATCCCCGACGATCTCCACCCGGCCCTGCTCGAGTCGCTCACCGGCATCGACGCCCTCTGGTCGCACCAGGCCGACGCGCTCGAGGCGGCCCGCCGCGGCCACACGATCGTCACCACGGCGACGGCCAGCGGGAAGTCGCTCGCCTTCAACCTGCCGGTGCTGGACACGCTCGCGAGCGATCCCGGCGCCCGCGCGCTCTACCTCTATCCCACGAAGGCGCTGGCCCAGGACCAGGCGCGCGGCCTGGCGCGGCTCGGCGGCAAGTTCCTGCGCCAGGCGATCTACGACGGCGACACTCCCAAGGAGGAGCGCGCCGGCGATCCGGCGGCGCTCGAACCTGATCCTCACGAACCCGGACATGCTCCACGTGGGGGTGCTTCCCAACCATCGCTCGTGGGGCGACGTGCTGGCGAACCTCGCCTGGGTCGTCGTGGACGAGGCGCACGTCTACCGCGGCGTGTTCGGGTCGCACGTGGCGAACGTGCTGCGCCGGCTGCGCCGGCTCGCGCGCGCCTACGGGACCGAGCCGCGCTTCGTGCTCACGAGCGCGACGATCGCAAACCCGCTCGAGCTCGCCGAGCGCCTGACCGGGCTCGACTTCACGCTCGTGGACCGCGACGGCGCGCCGCGCGCCGAGCGGCGGATCGCGATGTGGAACCCGCCGCTCGTGGACGAGGCGCTCGGCCGCCGCGGCATCGCCGCTGTCGGAGGCGGCGAACCTGCTCGCCGACCTGGTCCAGCAGGACGTGCGGACGATCTGCTTCATGAAGTCGCGCCGCGGCGTGGAGCTGATCCAGCGCTTCGCCGCGCAGCGCCTGGAGGCCGCCGGGCGCAGCGACCTGGCGGAGCGGATCGTGCCCTACCGCGCCGGCTACACGCCCGCCGCAGCGGCGCGAGCTCGAGCGCCGCCTGGCCGAGGGCGAGCTGCTGGCCGTGGTGGCCACCGACGCGCTCGAGCTCGGCATCGACATCGGCGACCTCGACGCCGCGATCTGCGTGACGTTCCCCGGGACCGTGGCGAGCCTGCGCCAGATGTGGGGCCGGGCCGGCCGCCGCGCGCCGGGCCTCGCGATGTACGTGGCGGGCGAGGACGCGCTCGACCAGTTCTTCTGCCGGCACCCGGACGAGTTCCTCGACCGGCCGGTCGAGCGGGCGATCCTCGACCACGAGTCCGAGGAGATCCACCTGGCCCACCTGGCGGCCGCGGCCTACGAGCTGCCGCTGACGCCCGAGGACGCGGCCATCTTCGGCCACGGCTGGGAGGTCCAGGCGCGCCGGCTGGTGAGCGCCGGGCGGCTCCGCGAGCGCGGCGGGCGCTACCTGCCGCGCGGGTCCGGCTTCCCGGCGGCGGCGATCGCGCTGCGCTCGGCGTCGCCGAACTCGGTGGCGATCGTGGAGGCCTCGAGCGGCGAGATGATCGGCACCGTCGAGGCCGCGCGCTCGCACTCGGCCGTGCACCCGGGCGCCGTGTACCTCCACATGGGCTCGGCCTACGAGGTCGAGGACCTCGACCTGGCGAACGGCCGCGCCGTGGTGAGCCGCTTCCAGGGCGAGTGGTACACGCAGCCCAAGAAGGAGTCCGAGACCTACATCGAGGAGACGCGCGAGCGGCGCGACTGCTGCGGCGTCGAGCTGTCCTTCGGGATCGTGTCCGTGACCGAGCAGGTGGTGGCCTTCCAGCGCAAGCACGTGACCGACAACCGCGTGCTCGACCTGCAGGCGCTCGAGCTCCCGGAGCAGGACTTCGTGACCCAGGCGCTCTGGTACGAGCTGCCGGACGCGCTCCTGCGCGACGACTTCCCGCTCGACGCGCTGCAGGGCTCGCTCCACGCGGCCGAGCACGCCCAGATCGCGGTGCTGCCGCTGATCGCGATGTGCGACCGCTGGGACATCGGCGGCCTCTCCACGGCGTTCCACCTGCAGACCGGCCGCCCCACGATCTTCATCTACGACGGGCACCCCGGCGGGGTGGGCCTCACGCGGGCCGGCTACGAGCAGTTCGAGGGGCTGGTGGACGACGCGCTGCGGCTGATCTCGGAGTGCCCGTGCAAGTCGGGCTGCCCGTCGTGCGTGCAGTCGCCCGAAGTGCGGGAACCTGAACGAGCCGCTGAACAAGCGCGGCGCGGCGGAGATGCTGAGCCGCATGGCGTCCTCGTAGGCCCCGGCTCGACGCCAGAACGAGGGGCAGGCGCCCGCGGCTAAAGGACGCGGCGCAGGTGTCGATGGCAGAGGGGACGGCCTTCATTGGCCGGGTCAACCCCTCAAGCTGCGGCCCTAGCCGCCGCGCCTCGTCCCCCGCCGGCTCCCCCGGCGCGGGGACGGGGCCTTAGCTTCCTCCGCGGGCTACTTGTCGAACGACAGCTTGAGCTGGCCCGTGATGCCGCTCGTGTCGGCCTTCAGCGAGCCGGTGAGGTCGCCGAGGGGCGCCACCAGCGCCGGCCGCAGCTGCTCCGGGATCGGCAGCGAGTCGAGCTTCTCGAGCAGCTTCAGCGCCAGCTGCTCGGCATCCGCCTGGACGACGACCGCGCCCTGCTGCCCGCTCACCGGCACCGGCTCGTCGAGCGCGAGGTCGTCGGCGCGGCCGGGATCGTTCGTGATCACGAAGACCCCGTTCTTGACGCCGAAGACGATGCTGTCGCCGCCGGGCGTGGCGAGCGCGTAGAAGTCCTTGCCGCCCTTGGGCCGCACGAGCGTGACGTCGTCGAGGCCGAGGCCGTCGGCGAGCAGCGGCAGCGTGCTCGCGATCTTGGAGAGCGTCTCGTCGAAGGCCGCCGGGTCCTTCGGCTCCACCCGGATCCCGAACTTCCCGTCGAGCGAGATGCTCGCCGAGATGTCGCCGGAGAGCTGGCCGAGGATGTCCTTCTCCACGTCCACTCCGAGCTTTCGCTCGAGCTGTGTCTTCGCCGCGGCGTAGTCGCCGTAGTCCGAGGGGGCCACGGCCTGCGCCACGGTCTCCACGAAGCTCACGGTCTGGTCGAGGCCGCGGAAGCCGATGCCGATCTCGCCGTCGCGGTCCACGATCGGCGGCGCCTCGTCGCCGGGCGCGATCGGGAGGTCCGCGTCGGTCAGGCCGTCCGGGTTGGTCCTGATCCGGAAGTCGATCGTGATCGCGTCGTCCTGGACCTTCGCGTTGAGGCCGATCGCCTCCACCGCCGCGATCCACTTCACCTTGCGCGCCGCGCGGGCGCCCTCGCTGCCGGACAGGAGCGACTGCAGGTTCAGGTAGCCCTGGGCGATGCCGTCGTCGCCGATTCCCTCGAGGCCGCTGTTGAAGGTGTCCTCGTCGAGGCTGTCGTCGCCGCCGTGGCGGGCGAGCGCCTGGTTCAGCTGCTCGCGCGAGCCCGCGAAGACGACCGTGCTGCCGTCGACGGCGAACTCGGTGCCGCCCTCCTCGTAGATCGTGGCCCCGGACTGCTCGCCCTTGTCGGTCGGCGCCCGACTTCTCGAGCACGTCCTTCAGCTGGTCGGTGTCGGAGACCTCGATCGCCGCGACGAAGCCGCGCGTCGCCGCCGCTCAGGAACGACGCCGGGTCGGACGCGCCGACCACGAACGGGTTGCCGAGCAGCGGGACCACGTCCTTCTGGAAGTCGACCCCGGTGGTCTCCTTGGCGAGCGAGCGAAGGAGGAACTCCTTGATCGCCGCCGCCGAACGGGAACTTCTTGAAGATCGCGTCGAGCGCCTTGTACTGGTCGCCGTCCGTGTCCGTGTCGACCACGACGGCGAACGGCGTGTCCTTGGGCAGGTAGCTCAGCGAGCTGTCGAGCGGGCCCGCGGCGTCATCGCTGCCGCAGCCGCTGAAGGCCGCCACCGCGCCACCCACGGCGAGCAGGCAGGCGAGCAGGGCTAGAAGGCGCACGGGCGGCCGCATGCAGCGGCGGAGTGTAAAGGAAGGCTCCCGGCCGGCCGCTACCATCGACGCGCCTCAGGCGAGGTAGCTCAGTTGGTAGAGCACACGACTGAAAATCGTGGTGTCGCCGGTTCGATTCCGGCCCTCGCCATCAGTCCTAGAGCCGAGTGCTGACGCAGCAACCTCTAGGGCCAAAAGACCCGCCCGGTGGTGTGTCGCGGTGCCCGGGCGTCAACCGGGACACCCGCCACTTCCGCTCTCGCGTGAAGAGTAACCGGGCTCGGCGGGGAGCTCGACCGGGCTCGGCACTGACCGATCAGTTCGTCGGACTTGCCACGCAGCGTTAGCGCCTCGCGACCGGCCCGCCGGCCTGCGCGAAACTCGCGGCGCCGACGTTGTTCACTCGCGTCCTCGGACGAGGACCGGCTCGAGTGCGAGCTCGACGCGTACGACTGCGCGTTCTCGAGGCCCGGCCCTCCGGGCTGATCGCCGCGAGCGGCATTGCATCGCCGGGGTTCCCGACGTTATGGTCCCCCGCGACGGGAACTCGTCCGAGGGGAGTCGAGATGGTGCGGTGGAAGCGATCTGTCCTTCTCAGCGTCGCCGCGGTGGCTGCGCTCGCCTGCGCAGCGTCGCCGGCGCAGGCCCATCGCAAGAAGTCGGTGGTGCATCGAGGCGAGTCGATCCAGGCGGCGGTCGACGCCGCACATGAGGGTCAGACGATCTACGTGCGCCCGGGCACCTACCGCGAGAACGTCGTGATCACGAAAGACGGCCTCTCGCTTCGCGGGCGGCACGCCGTCCTCGAGCCTCCGGCCAGCCCCAAGCCCAGCCCCTGCACGTCTCCGGACGAGCCGCTGCCCACGGAGGGCATCTGCGTGCTCGGCCAGGGCGACTTCGAAACTGGCGAGGTCTCCTCATACGTCGAGGACGTGAGCGTGAGCGGATTCAAGGCGCGCGGGTTCCCCGGCTCCGGCTTCTTCGCGTTGTTCGCGCGGAACGCCACGTTCAAGGGCAACGTCGCCGACGACGACGATGAGTACGGGTTCGCCGCCTTCACGTCCACGGGCACGCGGATGCTGTTCAACCGGGCGAGCGGCAGCGACGAGGCGGGCTTCTACGTGGGTGACTCGCCCGACGCGAACGCAAAGCTGTTCGGCAACGACTCCTCCGACAACCTCCTCGGCATCTTCGTGCGCAACGCGCTGCACGGCACGATCGCGGGCAACCGGGTCCACCGCAACTGCGTCGGCGTGTTCTTCCTGGGGGACGCCCCGGGTCCGGTGGGCCAGTTCGACGTCCGCTTCAACAAGATCGCGCGCAACACCAAGGCGTGCCCTGCGAGCGAGGAGGGATCGGCGGTCTCCGGTGTCGGCGTGGGAATCGAAGGCGCGAACGGCGTGAACGTGCACCACAACCTGATCGTGAAGAACGTGCCTTCGGGCCCCACGGACGCATCGGGCGGGGTGGTCCTGCGCACGGGCGAAGGGGGCACGGCGCCGACCGACAACACGGTGCGGCGCAACGTGATCCGAGGCAACCAGCCGGACATCAGCTGGGACGGGACCGGCAGCGGGAACGTCCTGTCGCCCAACCGCTGCGCGACGAGCGTGCCGGCGGACCTGTGCGACTGACAGCGCGCGATTGAAGGGTGGGCGGCCGCGCATCAGGAGCGCGGCCGCCCACCCACCTCAGTGCTGAGAGCCGTTTGCCGCAAACGGCTGATGGTCTGCGACCGCCCTGGCGAGGCGGGCCCGGATTCGGCGGCTCCGAACCGGGACCCAAACGGGTTGGCCCAAGCCGTCCTTGATGCTATGCCGCTATCGCTTGAAGAAGTGATGACTGCTCGCGGCCAATGGCAGTACGAGAAAGCGAGGCGTCCTCGCGCAGTGCGCGGCAAGCCCCCTGTCGAGTCCTTGCGTGGGCTCGCGGCTGACCTGGTCTAGGTCCCGGTTTTGGCCTGGGTCTGCCGCTGCCGCCGCTGGAGCTCGAGGATCGAGCAACGCATAGGTCGTGCGACCGCTATCGCTACGCATGGAAAGCGAATCGGAGCCCACCACCGACACGGCTGTCGCTCCTCGCGCATTGCGATAGCGCTCCCGCCTAGGGCGGTTTGCGGAAGCGGGCAGTTTAGGGTGCCGGAGACCGGCCGATGGTCTCCGCCAGTCGCTCGGCCACCGCGAGCGTGGAGAGGTTTGTGTTGGCCCGTGGAATGGTCGGCATGATCGAGGCGTCGGCGACGTAGAGCCGGTCGAGTCCGTAGACCTGGCCGCCGCCGTCGACGACGCGACCGATCGCGCAGGTAGCGACCGGGTGGAAGAAGCCGCGGGCCGTCTCGCGTACGTGCGTGGGCGCGTCGACCTCCGGTCCCGGGCGCGTCTCGCGGCCGCCGTAGCTGCGGATGGGGTCGCTGCCCGTCAGTTCGCGAAGCTTCTCGACACCTTCGGCAAGCACCTCGGCATCGCGCCGGTCCGACAGGAAGCCATGGTCGATCGCGAGCGGCGCGCGGGGGTCGCGCGAGATCAGGCGGACCGAGCCGCGGGAATCCGGCTTCATCGCGAAGACGGCCACGCTCACCTCGTAGCCGTGCTCGCCGGGCGGATCGATGCCGGGAAAGAAGAAGAGGTCGCAGACGCCCTCCGCACAGACGCTGCTCGAGATGGCGACGGTCACCTGAGCCATGAACAGCGGCTGGGATTGCTCGAACTCGGCCGTCTCGCGCTGCAGCAGCTCCGTTCCCTCGAAGCCGAAGCCGACGCCGACGTGGTCGCAAAGACCCTCGCCGACCGGCAACTGCCGCTCCGGGCCGACGCTGCTGCGAAGGAGAATCCCTGGCGAGCCATAGGCGCCCGCGGCCAGCACGACGGCTCCCGCGCGCAGCTCGCCGGCCGACGTTGCGACCCCGACCGCGCGGTCGCCGTCCAGCAGCACGCGGTCGACGAGCGTGTCGGCGAGAACGGTCAGGTTCTCGCGCCCCCGAGCCGGATCGAGGTAAGCGAAGGCCGTGTTCCAGCGGACCGAGCCGATCGCATTGACCGGGTGCAGGATCGCGTCTTCCCCTGCCGCCGCGGCGAAGGCGCCGTGCCAGGGCGATAGCTCCTCGCTGCGTGAGCCGGCGCACGCGCAGCTCGCGCTCCGCCCGCTGCAGGTACGGCTTGATCACGTCATAGCTCCAGCCGTGGCCCCACTCGTCGTAGTCGGCGGGCGCGCCCTCGAGCACGACGCAGGCATTGTGCGCAGAGCACCCGCCGATGATTCGCGCGCGCAGCTGGGAGCGGTCTTCACGGTCGGTCTCCCAAGCGTGAGAGAAGGCAAGCTGGCGGCCGTCGAGCATGTCCTCGGGCCAGCGCCCCTCCGCGTACGGCCCGTAGTCAGGTCCCGCCTCGATCAGGCAGACTCGCCGACCGGTCTCGCTCAGTCGCGCGGCGAGAACGCAGCCAGCCGAGCCGCCCCCGACGACCAGTACGTCGAAGCTCGTGCCGCGGGTCACGATCACGGACGATAACCGCACGTCCAACGGGCGGAGCCCTCTTCCGCTTTGGACCACAACCGGTAGTGCGTCGCTTCCCTCCGCCCGCTGCCGCTTCGCGTGAAAGCAGAAGCGGCGCCGTCTCCCGTCATCACTGCCCGACCCGGGGCTAAGTGTTTAAGCGTGGTCACTACGTGGTGGCGATCAGCGACTACGAACCGGCTGCGAGCCACTACACGACGGCGGGCCGGTTCCACTTGAGGAGCCGGTTCAGCCGCGATCCCGCTACCCATCGTCCACCTCGCCCGCGCCTGAAAATCGTGGTGTCGCCGGTTCGATTCCGGCCCTCGCCATAACCAGCTCGTTCAGCTGCGGGATACTCGGAGCGGTGGCTCGCCCGGGGAGCATCGTCGTGCTGCGAGACGGCACGAAGGCGTTGATCCGGCCGATCGGGCCGGAAGACCGCGATCGGCTGAAGGCCGGCTTTGAGATCGCAAGCGCCGAGTCGATCTTCCTGCGCTTCCTCGCTCCGCACCCGCGGCTCTCCGGCGGCGAGCTGCAGTACCTGACGGCGGTCGATCACGTTCGGCACGAGGCCCTGATCGCCGTCGATCCCGAAACCGGCCAGAGCTTCGGGACAGCGCGCTACATCCGCAGCGACGACGATCCGGCGACTGCGGAGTTCGCGATCGGGGTGGGTGATCGATGGATGCGCATCGGCCTGGGAGCCGCTCTGCTCGAAGAGCTCGCGCAGCGCGCCCGCGAGGCAGGCATCGCCCGGTTCACGGGCCTGATCCATTCCGAGAACAAGGCGATCAGGCGTCTCGTCGAGAAGGTGATCGGACCCTTCACCACCCGTCCGGCAGGCGCCGGCGCGCTGGAGATGGTCGTCGATCTGGGACCGCAACTGCGCCCGCCTCGCGGGTCTTAAGGTCGGCAGATGCTGAGCGCTCGCCTTCTCGTGGCCTGCCTGGTTCTTCTCTTGGCTCTGCCGTCGGCGGCATCGGCCACGTTTCCGGGGCGGAACGGGCAGATCTTCGTCACGCGGGACGAGTTCAATCGCTGGGTTTACGTGGGGCGCATGACGAGGGTCGAGCCGCGGACCGGTCTGATCCGGAGCGTGGTCGATGTCTGCTTCAAGGACCCGCATTACGCTGACACCGACTCGCTCTCCGAATGCACGAAGAACGGGGGGGTCGCCATATCGCCTGACGGGCGCTCGGGCGTGGCCCTGTTGCAGGAGAGCGTGTACCCGCGGTCTCCCGGCGTGCCCCATCTGCTCGAGTCACTGACGACGATCGACCTGCGCGGCGGTCGGGCCACGCAGGTCGCGATCACCGACCCCGCCGTCGGCATCGAGCTGGTGGACGGACCGCCCTACCCCAACTACAGGCGCGTGCGTTGGTCCCCGGACGGGGAGAGCCTCTTGTTCGACCGCCCCGCGAACCCTGCAGGTGGTCACGCCGTCTACGTCGCGCCGGCCGCCGACCCCAACCAGCGAACGTTCGTCACGGACGGGTCGCAGGCTGACTGGTCGTCGACGGGCCGGATGTGGTCGTCCGCCACGGGAACCTGGCCGTCGGGCGTGTGGGGGCGCCGTTCAGGCGCATCACCCTGCGCGGGGGCACACAGCCGTCCTGGTCTCCTGACGGGCGCTGGATCGCGTTCGCGCGCAAGGACCGCCTCTTCAAGGTCCGCGCGTCCGGCGGCAAGGCGCGGCGAATCGGACGAGGCGCGGGACACGCGCCGGCGTGGTCACCGGACGGGAGACAGATCGCTTTCCTCCGCACGATCCCCGGTTACGACAGCTTCGACGAGTACCTCCACGTCATCCGGCTGCGGGACGGGAAGGTCCGACGGCTCGGGTTCAAGCCGTACGGGTCCACGAGGCCGCGCCTGTCTGGACGGAGATGGGCACAGACCTCGACGAGGTCTACCCGCCCGAATGGCAGGCGCTCCCCCGCGCACGTCGCTAGACGGCTGGGAGTGGCTCGGCCAGGATCGGTGAGGGCCTGAAGCCCTTCCAGATGCAGTAGACGGTGAGCGACGCCTCCCAGACGATCTCCGGGATCGTGAAGAGGAACTGAGTCGCGTCGGTCTGCTCCCAGGCGCCGAAGAGCACGAAGATCGCCCCGACGACGCTCAGGGGGCCGCCGATCACGCCGATCAGCGCCATGCGCGGCGGGACGAGGCCGGAGCGGTACATCAGGTAGCCGAGGACCGGCCGTTCCCGAGCCCGCGCAGAAGGCGGGCCCGAACAGGAACGTCCAGTCGTGGATGGCGACCAGCGACTCCCGACGGCGTCGAGCGAGCCGCGTCGCTCCGGCCGGAGGTCCTGCCGCAACGTCACGACCGACAGCAGGCTGATCGCGCCGACGACGATCATGGTCGACTCGACGACACGAAAGCCGACATAGCCGAGCGCAAGCGTCTCGCTCTGCCGCTTGGCGATCGGCCACAGCACCACGGCGGTCCCGATGCCGGCAATGGCGGTGAAGACCTCGAACAGGGCACCGAGCTGGATCCGCGTCTCGGACCCGCTGCCGAGGATGTAGTCGACGTCGTTGAGGACCGGGTCGTAAAGGATCAACGCCGGAATCGAGAAGATGAAGGTCAGCGCGAAGAGCACGCCGAAGGTTCGGGCGCGCCGTTGCTGCTCTGCGGAAGGGGTCGGCATATCGGCGGGGCGACCCTAGCCGCACGTTGAGTGCTCGACGCAACGAACGTTCTCCGTGCAGAAAGTGGAGAAGCCCTAGAGCCGGCTCGGCCCCGTACTCCTCGTCGGTCACGTGCTCGCCCCAGCTGACGGGGCTGCCCGAGTCGTCGGCCTCCTGGATGGCCAGGTGCGTCATGAAGCGGTCGGGGGCGGCCCCGTGCCAATGGTCCTCGCCGGGCTCGAAGAAGACGCTGTCGCCCGGCCGGATGACCTCGACCGGCCCGCCGCGGCGCTGGCAGCGGCCCACGCCCTCTGTCACGTGGATGTTCTGGCCGAGCGGGTGCGTGTGCCAGGCGGTCCGGGCGCCGGGCGTGAAGTGGACGCTCGCCGCCGCCACTCGCGACGGCGCCGACGGGGTGGCGACCATGTCGATGTAGACGGCCCCGGTGAACCAGTCGGCCGGGCCCGTCGCGGTCTCTGCGGAGTTCCTCGTGATCTTCATGCTCAGAGTGTCCCCACCCGCAGCATCGACTTGATCGCACGCCGCTCGTCCATGGCGGCGTAGGCCTCGGCCACGCCGTCGAGATCGGTCTCGAAGTCGAGCACGCGGCCGGGGTCGATCCGGCCCTCGAGGACATCGTCGAGCAGCTCGGGGATGTAGGCGCGGGCCGGCGCGGAGCCCCCGCGCACGCCCTTGTTCCGGACGAACATCTCGCCCACCGGCAGCTCGACGCCGTGAGGGACGCCGACGTAGCCGACCATCGAGCCCGGCCGCGCGATCGCCAGCGCCGTCTCCATCGCCTGGCCGGTTCCGACGCACTCGAGCGTGGCGTCCACGCCCACGCCGTCGGTGAGCTCCATCAGCGCCTCGGTCGCCTCGTCGCCGCGCGCCTCGACGATGTCGGTCGCGCCGAACTCCCGCGCCAGCGCCTGGCGCGCCGGATTGCGGCTGAGGGCGACGATCCGCTCGGCGCCGAGGCGCTTGGCGGCGAGCACGCCGGAGAGGCCCACCGCGCCGTCGCCCACGACCGCGACCGTGTCGCCCGCCTTGACCTCGGCGCAGACCGCCGCGTGGTGGCCGGTGGCCAGGACGTCGGAGAGGCTGAGCAGCGAGCGCATCATCTCGTCGGAGTAGCCCGAGCCGGGGACGCGCACGAGCGTCCCGTCGGCCAGCGGCGACCGCACCGCCTCGCCCTGCCCGCCGTCGCCGTTCGAGGGCCAGAAGCCGCCCGCCGACGCACGCGGTCGTGATGCCGTGCCGGCAGTGCGGGCAGGTGCCGTCGCTGAACGCGAACGGCGCGATGACGAAGTCGCCCTTCTTGATGTCGCGCACCTCGGCGCCGGTGTCCTCGACGACGCCGATGAACTCGTGCCCGATCGGGCCCGGCGGGAACGGCGTCTCGCCGCGGTAGTACCAGAGGTCCGAGCCGCAGACGCACGCGAGCACGACGCGGACGATCGCGTCGGTCGGCTCCTTGATGACCGGATCGGGCCGGTCGGCGACTTCGATGGAACGGGGCTCTTTGAAGAGGGCAGCACGCATGCCACCTAGCCAAGCAGGTCGCCGCGGCCGAGGAGCGAAGCGCGCCTCAGGGGTCAAGTCAGCGCGCGCGAACGTCCGATCCTCGACCCATGCCCAGCGAATCCGCCCTGCCGATCTCCGGCGCCCGCCTCGTGACCCGCAGCGACTTCGACGGCCTCGTGTGCGCCGCCCTGATGAAGGAGCTCGGGATCCTCGACGACATCCTGTTCGTCCACCCGAAGGACGTGCAGGACGGCAAGGTCGAGCTGACGCCGAACGACGTGACCACGAACCTGCCGTACCGCCCGGAGGTGGCGCTGTCCTTCGATCACCACAGCTCGGAGGACGAGCGGGTGACCGAGGACGCCGGCAACCGGGTTGCGATCTCGAGCGCCGACTCGGCCGCGCGGGTCGTCTACGAGTACTTCGGGGGCGCGGAGCGCTTCCCGCGCGTGAGCGAGGAGATGATGGACGCGGTCGACAAGGCCGACGCCGCGAAGTTCAACGAGAGCGAGATCCTCGACCCGCAGGGCTGGATCCTGCTGAGCTTCCTGATGGACCCGCGCACCGGGCTCGGGCGCTTCCGCGACTTCCGCATCTCGAACTACGAGCTGATGATGCAGCTGATCGACCTCTGCCTCGAGCGCAGCGTCGAGGAGATCCTCGCGTACCCCGGACGTGGCCGAGCGCGTGGACCTCTACCGCGAGCACGCCGAGGCGGCCAGCGAGCAGATCCGGCGCTGCTCCACGGTGCACGGATCGGTCGTGGTGCTCGACCTGCGCGACGAGGAGCTCATCCACCCGACCAACCGCTTCATGGTCTACGCCCTGCACCCGCGCTGCACCGTCTCCGTCCACGTGCTCTGGGGCCTCCGGCAGCAGAACACCGTGTTCGCGGTGGGCCGCTCGATCATCGACCGCTCGTCGAGCTTCGACATCGGCCGGCTGATGCTCGCCCACGGGGGCGGCGGTCACGAGGCGGCGGGCACCTGCCAGATCGAGAACGAGCGCGCCGAGGCGGTCCTCGCCGAGATCGTGGGCACGATCGACGCGGGCGAGCGCCAGACCAGCGGCGTCTGAGCCCTGCGGCTCAGACCGGCCGGCTCTCGGAAAGTCATCGGCCGCTCTCATCCTCATCTCATGACGCCGGCGTACCGTGTCGCGCATGAGCAACAAGCTGAAGGGGATAGCGGCAGCGGCCGGCATCGGAGCGCTGGCCCTCGGCGGGGCGGCCATCGCCGGCGCCACCGGCGGCGGTGACGACGGGGAGGGCAAGCCGGTCACCGGGAGCGCTCTCGATCGGGCCAGCAGGGTCGCGCTCGAGCAGACCGGCGGCGGGCGCGTCAGCGGCTCGGAGGTCAACGACGAAGAGGGCGCCTACGAGATCGAGGTCACCCGCGACGACGGCAGCCAGGTCGACGTGCACCTCGATCGCGCGCTTCCACGTCATCGACGCCCAGCGCGACGGCGACGGCCACGGCGACGACCAGGGGAACGACGGGGACTGACTAGCCGCCGTCGCTTCCGCCGTCCGCCCGCAGGCGGTAGCCCGCCCCGCGCACGGTCTCGATGCTCTCGACGCCGAACGGGCGGTCGACCTTCTCGCGCAGGTAGCGGACGTACACGTCCACCACGTTCGAGCGGTTCTCGTACTCGTAGTCCCAGGCATGCTCGAGCAGCTGCAGCCGGTCGAGCACGCGCCCCGGGTTGCGCATGAAGGTCTCGAGCAGCGCGAACTCCTTGGCGGACAGCTCGATCTCGGTGTCCCCTCGGGCCACCCGGCGGCCGGCCGGGTCGAGCTCCAGGTCGCCCGCCCGCAGGACGGTCGGCTGCTCGACCAGGCCGCGGCGCGCCAGCGCCCGCAGCCGCGCGAGCAGCTCGACGAAGGAGAACGGCTTGGTCAGGTAGTCGTCGGCGCCCGTGTCGAGCCCCTCGACGCGGTCCTCGACGGCGTCACGCGCCGTGAGCATGAGCACCGGGGCCCAGATGCCGTCGGCGCGCAGGCGCCGGCACGTCTCGAAGCCGTCGATGCCCGGAAGCATCACGTCGAGCACGATCACGTCGTACTCGGTGGCGGCGGCCATCCAGAGGGCGTCCTCGCCCTTGATCGCCACGTCCGCGGCAAGCCCCTCCTCGCGGAGGCCGCGCCGGATCAGCCCGGCCATCTTGATCCCGTCCTCCACCACCAGCACGCGCATCCGGAAGAGCCTCTCAGCCAGCTCATGAACATCCGATGAGAACCGCCCTCATCGTCCTCTCATCGGCTCATGGAAGCCTCATCCGCCAGACCTAGCGTGGCTTCCACCGATCAGTCGAACCCTGGAGGAAACGACGATGCAGAAGCTCAAGAAGATCGTGGCCGCCGTGGCGGCGCTCGCGGCACTGGCGCTCGGCGGCGCGGCGATCGCCGGAGCCACCGGCGGCGGAGGCGACACGTCCGACCGCGGCGACGGAGACGGCGAGCTGAGCGCCGCCGTCGAGAAGCAGGCCGGCCAGGCCGCGCTCAAGGTCACGGGCGGCGGCACCCTCGGCCAGATCGAGCGCGACGGCGAGAAGGGCGCCACCTACGAGGTGGAGGTCAAGCAGCGCCGACGGCTCGCAGGTGGACGTCCGGCTCGACGACCAGTTCAACAAGGTCGCGATCGACGCCGACCAGGCGGAGAGCGGCGAGAGCGCGGGCGACTGAGCCCTCCCTCACGACGCATCGCGGGCCCGGCCATGAGCCGGGCCCGCCGCGTTCGGGGCGGCTCTCCGGACGTAGGCTGGCGCCGTGAGCCGGCTCCCGATCCGCGTGAAGCTGACGCTCGCGTTCGCGGGCGTCATGGCCGTGGTCCTGGCCGCCACGGGGCTGTTCCTGTACCTGCGCTTCGCCGCCGCGCTCGACGACACGATCGACGAGAACCTCCAGACGCGGCTCGCCGACATGCGCGCGCTGGTCCGGCAGGCGGGCCCGGATGCGATCGGGGCGCGGCCGCGACCTGCTGGTGGAGCGCGAGGAGCGGCTCGCCCAGGTGCTCGACGAGCGCGGCCGGGTGGTCGACGAGGCGGAGGGCGCCGAGGACCGCCCGGCGATCTCCGGCCCGCTGCTGGAGCGGGCGCGCGCCGGGCGGCTGCGCGTGGAGCGAACCCACCTGCCCGGCCTGGAGGAGCCCGTGCGGCTGCTCGCGGCCCCCGCACAGGCCGGCGAGCGCCGGGTGGTGGTCGTGGTCGGCTCGGCTCTGGACGACCGCGACGAGCAGCTCGCTCAGCTGCGGGCGCTCCTGCTGCTCGGCGGCCCGATCGCCCTCCTGCTGGCATCGGGAGCCGGGTACCTGCTGGCCACCGCCGCCCTGCGCCCGGTGGAGGCGATGCGGCGGCGGGCGGCCGACATCTCGGCAGGGGACCCGGGCGAGCGCCTGCCGGTCCCGGCGGCCGACGACGAGATCAGCCGCCTCGGGCACACGCTGAACGAGATGCTGGACCGCCTGCGAGGCCGCGTTCGCCCGCGAGCGCTCGTTCGTGGCGGACGCGAGCCACGAGCTGCGCACGCCCCTTGCGATCCTCAAGACCGAGCTCGAGCTTGCCCGCCGCAGCGGCCGCAGCGTCGAGGAGCTGGAGGCCGCGCTGCGCTCGGCCGGCGAGGAGACCGACCGGCTGGCCCAGCTGGCGGACGACCTGCTCGTGATCGCCCGGTCGGACCAGGGACGGCTGCGAGATAGCGACCGCGCCGGTCGGGGTCCGCGACCTGCTCGAGGGGGTCCAGCGGCGCTTCGCCCGGCGAGCGGCCGACGCGGGCGTCGATCTGCGCGTGGACGCCCCCACGGAGGCCGCGGCGGAGGTGGACCGGTTCCGGCTCGAGCAGGCACTCGGCAACCTCGTGGACAACGCGCTGCGCCACGGCGCCGGCCCCGTGGAGCTGCGTCGGGCGCGACGGGACCCGCCGGCATCGAGCTGGCGGTACGCGACCACGGCCCCGGCTTCCCACCGGAGTTCGCCGGCCAGGCGTTCGAGCGCTTCACGCGGGCGGACACGGGACGCTCGAGCGGCGGCGCGGGGCTCGGGCTCGCCATCGTCGAGGCGATCGCGACCGCGCACGGTGGGAGTGCGTCGGTGCGCAACCTGGACGGCGGAGGGGCCGAGGTGGCCATCGGGCTCACGGGACTCTCATCTGACGGCGGTACACCTGGTCGATCCGATCAGGAGGTCTGAGATGCCCAACACCAGAACGATCGCGGCGGCCGCGGCCTCGCTCGCGCTAGCTCGCGCCGGGCGTGGCCTTCGCCAGGCTGCCTCACGGAAGCGAGACGGTGACCCTCGACCCGGCCGACTTCACGACCAGGATCGACAACCCCTACTGGCCGATGAGGCCCGGCACCCGCTGGGTGTACCGGGAGACCGACTCGAGCGGGACCCGGCAGCGCGTGGTGGTCAGGGTGACCAAGCGGACGAAGCGGATCGCCAACGGGATCACCGCGCGAGTCGTCAACGACACCGTCACCGAAGGCGGGAGGCCCGTCGAGGTGACCGACGACTGGTACGCGCAGGACAGGGCCGGGAACATCTGGTACCTGGGCGAGGACACGACCGAGTACGAGAACGGCAGGCCAACGTCCACCGAGGGATCCTTCGAGGCGGGGGTCGACGGCGCGCAGCCCGGGGTGATCATGCCCGCGCGACCGCGCCGCGGACTGCGCTACCGCCAGGAGTACTACGCGGGCCATGCGGAGGACCGGGCCCAGGTGATGAGCCTGAGGGAGCAGGTGGAGGTGCCGTTCGGGCACTTCGGCCCGCCGCGAGTCCTGATGACGAGGGAGCTGAACCCGCTCGAGCCGAAGGTCCTCGAGTACAAGTTCTACGCCCGCGGCATCGGGCCCGTGCTCTCCGTCGCCGTCTCCGGGGGCAGCGACCGCGAGGAGCTGATCCGCTTCAGGCGAGGAGGAGGCGCTCGGGGCGGCGGGAAATAGGTCGCGATGACTAGATCGGAACTGAGCGACCGCGACCTGCTCGTTAGGGGGCGAGCCTGATCGAGCGGCTGTCCCTGGTCACGGTGGTGTTCCTGCTGTTCATCTACGCGCTCGTCATCGTCGGCCGAAGCCGCGTGGTCACCAACCAGCCGAGCGGACCTTCCGCGCCAACACGCCTCTGCTGTTCGTCGGCCTTGTGGGCAACATCGCGATCCTCGGATACGTGGTGTACGACGACCCCACGTCGCTGTACTGGTGCGCCGGTCTCGTCGCGATCGGCGTCGTGCTGTTCCTGATCGAGTACCTCTTCGGCAAGCGCACCCGACCGCCCGGCGCCGAACGCGGCGACCCTGGGGACCGGCGAGGGGAAGGGGGTCTGACATGCACGTCATCGTCGCCACCGACGGCTCCAAGCAGTCCCTCGGCCTGGCCGCCCGTCATCTGAAGTCGTTCGCCGATCCGACCAAGGTCACCGAGATCTCGGTGATCGCGGTGATCCGGCCGCTGGCCTCGGTCGCCTTCGCCGACGACCTGTCCAACGTCGACCAGCGCAAGGCCCACGCCGACGCCGGCACCTTCCAGTCCGCGGCCGAGAACGCGGTCGACGTGGTCGCGGCGGAGTTCGACGGGTGGGGGCCCAAGGTGTATCGCAAGGTCCGCAGCGGTTCGCCGGCCAACGAGATCATCAAGGCCGCCAAGCAGCTTTCGGCCGGACTCATCGTCGTCGCCTCCGGAGGTCGGGGGATCAGCGACATCGTCCTGGTCGGGTCGACCGCGAACGGTCCAACACGACGCGCCGTGCCCGGTGCTCGTCTACGACCCGCGGGGCGCGGGCGGCGCGAAAGGGCGGCAAAGCCAAAGGGGCTGATCAGTAGGCTGCCGCCATGGAGACACTGCGGCTGGTCCTGCTTGTCCTGCACCTGCTCGGCTTCGCCGCTCTCTTCGGCGGCCTGATCGTGCAGGCGCAACCCCGAGAAGGTCGTCAACGCCGCGATGCGCGACGGGACCGGTACGGCGTTCCTGGCCGGGCTGCTGCTCGTCGGCGTGCTCGAGGCGGGGACTACCGCGGTCAACCACGCGAAGATCGGCGTGAAGTTCGCGATCGGGCTGGTCGTCCTGGTCCTGGTGATGGCGAACGTGCGCAAGCCGCGGATCCCGAAGGGGCTGTTCTACGCCCTGCTCCTGCTCAGCGTGACGAACGTCTGGGTCGCGGTGTTCTGGTCGCCCGTCCACGCCTGAGCAGGTCACCCGCCCGGGCAGTAGGCGGTCCCCGGCGCCAGGTCGGGGTGGATCGCGCCGTCCCGGTCGCTGACCGAGGCACGGCGGGCCCGCCCCCCGTCGTACGGCCACGATCTCGGCGAGGATCGACACCGCGATCTCGCCGGCGCCGTCCGCGCCGATGTCCAGGCCGACCGGTGCGTGCAAGGCCGACAGCTTCTCATCTCGTGACCCCGTGGCCGACCAGCCACTCGCGACGCCGGGCCTGGGTGCGTCGTGAGCCCATCGCGCCGACGTACGACGTCCCGGCCGCCAGCGCCGCGCGGATCGCGGGGCCGTCGACATCCTCGTGGTGGCTCGTGACCACGACCGCGTCGGCGGCCGGGATCGCCGCTTCCGACTCGGGCAGCGTGGTTGCAGTCGTCGCGCCCCAGCCGAGAGCGGCCAGCATCGGCCCCGAGCGCGTCGGCCACTGGCCCCTCACCCACGATCAGCACGTTCATGGCCTCACTATGCACCGAATACGTCGATGGGGACACGTAGGGTTGGCGCAGACATGAGTACGCCGTCCCCCCCCCCGGCCTCGAACATGACGAGCCCGACCCAGACGCCGCCGACGAGCGCCGCACGACCCGACGCGGCCCGACGGCCGAGGAGCTGCTCGACGGGCTCAACGAGCCCCAGCGCAGGGCCGTGGTCCACGCCGGGCACCCGCTGCTCGTCGTGGCCGGCGCCGGGTCGGGCAAGACCCGGGTGCTGACCCGGCGGATCGCCTGGCTGGTCGCGGAGCGCAAGGCGCACCCGGGCTCGATCCTGGCGATCACGTTCACCAACAAGGCCGCCGCCGAGATGAAGGAGCGGGTGGAGGCCCTGGTCGGCAAGCGGGCCCGGATCATGTGGGTCAGCACGTTCCACTCGGCCTGCGTCCGGATCCTCCGCAAGGAGATCCACCACTTCGGCTACAAGTCCAACTTCTCCATCTACGACGCCGCCGACTCCAAGCGGCTGATGACCCTGGTCTGCCGCGACCTCGACCTCGATCCCAAGCAGTACCAACCCAACGCGATCCTGCACTGGGTCTCCAACCACAAGAACGAGCTGCGCGACCACGAGGAGGCGGCGAAGGACGCCCGCAACGGGCTGGAGGAGGCCTACGCCTCGGCCTACACCCTCTACCAGCGGCGACTCCGCGAGGCCAACGCCCTCGACTTCGACGACCTGATCATGACCACGGTGCACCTCTTCCAGCTCCACCCGGACGTGTGCGAGACCTACCGGCGCCGGTTCCGGCACGTGCTGGTCGACGAGTACCAGGACACCAACCACGCGCAGTACGCCCTGGTCCACCAGCTCTGCGCCGACGACCCTGAGGAGGCCGGCGAGCGGGTCGAGCCCGCCGAGCTGATGGTCGTCGGCGACGCCGACCAGTCGATCTACGCCTTCCGCGGCGCCAGCATCCGCAACATCCTCGACTTCGAGCAGGACTTCCCCGACGCCACCACGATCATGCTCGAGCAGAACTACCGCTCCACCCAGACGATCCTCAACGCGGCCAACTCGGTGATCGGCCACAACCGGGGGCGCAAGCCCAAGCGGCTGTGGTCCCAGGCCGGCGACGGCGAGCGGATCGTCGGGTACGTCGCCGACGACGAGCGCGACGAGGCACGATTCGTCTCCGAGGAGATCGACAAGCTGACCGACACCGGGGCGGCCCGGCCCGGCGAGGTCGCGGTGTTCTACCGCACCAACGCCCAGTCGCGGGTGTTCGAGGAGATCTTCATCCGGCTCGGCATGCCCTACAAGGTGGTCGGCGGGGTCCGCTTCTACGAGCGCCGCGAGGTGCGCGACGCACTCGCCTACCTGCGGATGCTGGTCAACCCGGCCGACGAGATCTCCCTGCGCCGGGTGCTCAACACGCCCAAGCGCGGGATCGGCGACCGGGCCGTGGAGTGCGTGCAGTCCCTGGCCGACCGCGACCGGATCACGTTCTGGGAGGCGCTCCGACGCGCGGCGGACGCCCCCGGGCTGGCCACCCGGTCGCTGAAGGCGATCGAGGGCTTCGTCGGCCTGGTCGACGAGCTGCAGTCGATGGTCGACGCGGGGGAGCGCGCCGACGTCATCCTCGAGTCGGTCCTCGACCGCACCGGCTACCTCGCCGAGCTGGAGGCCTCCGACGACCCGCAGGACGACACCCGGGTGGAGAACCTCGCCGAGCTGGTGGCCGTGGCCAGGGAGTTCTCCGACGACCCCGTCGCCGGGCCCTCGGCCGACCCGGCCGACGTCGACGCGGGCACGCTCTCTCCGGGCTCGCCGACTTCCTGGAGCGGGTGGCGCTCGTCGCCGACACCGACCAGATCCCCGACACGCCCGACGAGCAGGACGACGGGGTGGTCACGCTGATGACCCTCCACACCGCCAAGGGCCTGGAGTTCCCGGTCGTGTTCCTGACCGGGCTCGAGGACGGCGTGTTCCCGCACTCCCGCTCCCTCGGCGACCAGCCCGAGCTCGAGGAGGAGCGCCGTCTCGCCTACGTCGGCGTCACCCGCGCCGAGCAGCGGCTCTACCTCTCCCGGGCGGTCGTCCGCTCGGCGTGGGGCGCGCCTGCGCACAACCCGGCCTCGCGGTTCCTCGACGAGATGCCGGTCGACCTCGTCGACTGGCGCCGTACCGAGGCCGCACAGACCCGTTGGGGCCGGCCCGACCTGGTCGGCGGCGCGGCGGCACGGCTGGGGACGCCGACCGCGGCGGGGCGCCGCAACTTCTCCTCCGCTGCCCTCAAGGCCGACGCCGCGGCGAAGGCCAAGACCGCCCGCGAGATCCCGTCGCTCGAGCCGGGCGACCGCGTGGTCCACGACTCGTTCGGGATGGGCACCGTGGTGGCGCTGGAAGGAGTGGCCGAGAAGTCCGTGGCGTCGATCGACTTCGGGTCCGAAGGCGTCAAGCGGCTGCTGCTGCGGTATGCGCCGGTGGAAAAGCTGTAGTGAAGGTCAGCTTACGGCTCACCGGGTGGTCGAGCAAGCTCCGTCGCGACCGAGCCTGCTCGGTCGCGGTCGCTCGGTCGAGCCGAACGAACCGGACCCGCGGGCGCGGCCCCGCAATAAGGCTGCAGCCCGTGCACCAGCATCGCTTCGTAGGGGTCCACCGGGTCACCGGCGCCGGGGCGGACCTCCACGTGGAGGTGGGGGCCGGTCGTGTTGCCGGTGTCGCCGAGGTAGCCGATCACCTCGCCGGCGCGGACCACCTCGCCGGTGCTCACGGTGTAGTCGGACATGTGGCAGAACCACAGCTCGGTGCCGTCGTCGAGCGTGATCACCACCTTGTTGCCGTAGGAGCCGTCGTAGCCGACCTCGGTGATCTCGCCGTTGGCCATGGCCTTGATCGGGGAGCCGTAGTCGCCGGCGAAGTCGAGGCCGGTGTGGTAGCCCGCCCACAGCCCGTAGTCGCCGAACCTGGCCGTCAGGTGGTAGCCGTCGACCGGGAGCACCCACTGGTTGAGCGCGATCTTCGCGGCCTGGGCCTCGGCTTGCTTGGCGAACTGGGCCAGGGCGGCGTTGCGTTCCTGGGCCTGCTGCTCAGCCTGCGCGACGAGCTTCTCGTCGGCGGCGTCCTCGAGTGCGTCGCGCCGGGAGTCGCGGCTGACCGCTGCGGTGCGGTCGTTGAGCAGGCTGGTGGAGCCCGCCCCGCTGGTGCCGTTGAGGGCGCTGGCGCCGGCGACACGCGACTCACCGGAGACCAGCGCGGGGTTCGCCACGGTGATGGCACCGCCGGCCGAGATCGCGAGTGCCGCGACTCCGACCGCGATCGGCAGCGGGGGCAGAGCCGGGAAGAGGCGACGACGGGAGCCGGTGTGCCGGGCGGCCTTCCGACGACCCGGGGCGCCTCCCCGGAGGTGGCCGACCGCAGGGCGATCGGCTCGGGGCCGCCGGTCCGGGGCGACTCGGGCCGCGACCGGCGTCGTCGGGATCGAGTCGCGAGCCTTGGAAGGGTTCACCGAGGGGGCGCGGCGCAGGCCGCGCTTATGCGCTCGGTGGGTACCCATTGTTTGAGTTCTCCATCGGTCGGGGGCTAGGAGACAACGAGGGACGACTCTAACGGATGCCTAGACCAGCCGGAACTCCAGGCGAGTGTGATTGTGAACAACATGGGTACCGGGCGTCGGTTTGGCCGCTGCGGCCACTGGCCACCGGCCCGCGTGACCCTCGTCACGGGTCGGATAGCCTGCGGACATGTCATCGACCCAGGCCCGGCGGATCCGCATCGTCGTCGCCAAGCCCGGCCTGGACGGCCACGACCGCGGCGCCAAGATCGTGGCCCGCGCGCTTCGTGACGCAGGCCACGAGGTCATCTACACCGGGCTGCACCAGACCCCCGAGCAGATCGTCGAGACCGCGATCCAGGAGGACGCCGACCTGATCGGCCTGTCGGTGCTGTCCGGGGCCCACATGACGCTCTTCCGCAAGCTGATCGAGCTGCTGGCCGAGCGGGACGCCGCCGACATCGTCGTCTTCGGCGGCGGCATCGTCCCCGAGGAGGACATCCCCGTCCTCGAGGAGATGGGGGTCGCCAAGGTGTTCACCCCCGGGGCGCCGACCACCGAGATCACGGGCTGGGTCACCAGCCACTTCGCGGAGGACGCTCAGGCCTGATCCGGGCGGCGTACGTCGAGCACGATCCGGACCCGCTGACCGGCCTGCCGGGCCTCCCGGATGGAGACGCGCTCGGAGGTGATCCGGCGCGGCAGCAGGGGAGCGCCGGCCCCGAGGAACACCGGGGTCACGCTGAGCAGGATCTCGTCGAGCAGGCCGGCGTCGTCGAACTGGCCGACCAGGTCCCCACCGCCGACCACCCAGATGTTCCGGCCGTCCGCGGCCGCCGCCAGGTCGTCGTACACCGCGGCGACCTCGCCGGACACGAACCGGAGGTCGACGCCCGGGATCGGCGGGAGGTCGCGGTGGGTGAAGACGAACGCCGGCCGGTCGCCGTAGTACCCGTGCCACTTCTGCGGGTTCTCCAGCATTTGGTCGTGGTCGAGGACCCACTCGTACGTCGTCGCGCCCATGGCCATCGATCCCACGCCCGCGATGAACTCGTCCCACTCCGTCTCGTGGCTGTCGGCCGGGTCGACCTCGGCGCCGCGGCCCACCTCGAAGAGCCAGTCGAGGGAGTTGTGCTCGTCGGCGATGAATCCGTCGGCGGACGTGGCGGTGTAGTACTGCGTGCGCGTCATCCCACCCACCCTAGGCAACAAGTGGCCCGCCCCGGCGTGGTCGCGTCGGTCCGGCTGGCACTAGGGTGCCAAGGAATGAGCCTGTGATCAGCCGGAAGTCTGGTTCGAGAAAGGACTGGGTCGAGACGTGGATCTGATGGAGTACCAGGCGAAGGAGCTCTTCGCCAAGCACGGAGTGCCCGTGAAGGTCGGCACCGTCATCACCGACGCCGCCGACGCCGAGGCAGCAGCCGAGGAGCACGGCGGGAAGGTCGTGGTGAAGGCCCAGGTCAAGATCGGCGGTCGCGGCAAGGCCGGCGGGGTGAAGCTCGCCAACGATCCGCAGGAGGCCACCGAGAAGGCCGGGGAGATCCTCGGGATGGACATCAAGGGCCACACGGTCCACCGGGTGCTGGTCGCGCCGGCTGCTGACATTGCCGATGAGTACTACTTCTCCTTCCTGCTCGACCGGGCCAACCGCAACTACCTCTGCATCGCCTCCATCGAGGGCGGGGTCGAGATCGAGGTGACCGCGAAGGAGAACCCGGACGCGGTCGCGAAGGTCGCCATCGACCCACTGACCGGCGTCGACGACGCCAAGGTCGACG
>CAVYIA010000006.1:0-979018 GCA_963768465.1 uncultured Thermoleophilaceae bacterium
CGCGATGTCGCGCTTGCCCACTCCCGCCAGCGAGGCCTTGATCGAGTCCGTCATGGGGCTGAACCTCTCACTCGTTGACCTGTGACGCAAGCCTCGGCGCAGCGACTCGATTTGACCTCACCCTGAGGGATGAACTGCGGGCCCAGCATTCATTCCACGGGATGACGCGGGCGGGGGAAGCGGCGATGATGCTCCCAGCCGTGAGCGAGCACTTCGTCACGATCCTGTTCACCGACCTCGTCGGCTCGGCGTCGCTCTTCTCCGCGCAGGGCGACGACGCCGCCGACGCCGTCCGGCGCGAGCACTTCGGCGTGCTGCGCGGGCGGTCGCCGAGCACGGCGGGCGCGAGGTCAAGTCGACCGGCGACGGTCTGATGGTCGCCTTCACGAGCGCGGTCGCCGCGGTCCGCTGCGCGGTCGACATGCAGCGCGCCACCAGCGGCGAGGACGGCCTCGAGCTGCGCATCGGCCTCGACGCCGGCGAGCCGCTGCCCGAGGGGGACGACCTCTACGGCACGCCGGTGATCGTTGCCAGCCGGCTCTGCGACGCCGCCGGGGCCGGCGAGATCCTCGCGTCGGACATCGTCTGCCGGATCGCGGGCCGCGTGTCGCGGAGATGATCCAGCCCGCCGGGCGCGATGCGGCTGAGCGGGATCGCCGAGCGCGTGCGTCGCCGCGCGTGCAGTGGCGCGAGGACGAGCGAGCCGCGCGCCCGAGGAGCCGCGCAGCACCGCCAGATCCGAGTCGTCATCGCGGACGACCAGCGGCTGCTGCGCCACGGCTTCCGCGTGATCCTCGAGGCCGAGCCCGACATCAGGTCGTGGGCGAGGCAGCCGACGGGCGCGCCGCGGTGGACCTGGTCGCGCGCACGCGGCCGGACGTCGTGCTGATGGACATCCGCATGCCGGAGCTGGACGGGCTCGCGGCGGCGGAGCGAATCCTGTCCGACGACGAGCTCGAGACCGCGGTGCTGATGCTCACGACCTTCGATCTCGACGAGTACATCTACGAAGCGCTGCGCATCGGAGCCAGCGGCTTCCTGCTCAAGGACACGCCGGCCGACCGGCTGCTCGAAGCGGTGCGCGTCGCGGCCGCCGGCGATGCCCTGCTCGCGCCTCAGATCACGCGCCGGCTGATCGAGCGGTTCACCGTCGCCGTGCGGCCGGCGCCGGCGCCGTGCCCGAGCGCCTGGCCGAGCTGACCGCACGAGAGCTGGAGGTGCTGCGGCTCGTCGCGCGAGGGCTCTCGAACGCCGAGATCGCCGCGGAGCTGGTGCTCGGCGAGAACACGGTCAAGACGCACGTCGCCCACGTGCTCTCCAAGCTCGGGCTGCGCGACCGCGTGCAGGCCGTCGTTCTCGCCTACGAGTGCGGGCTGGTCGCGCCCGAGCTCCTGCCGAAGGACTAGGCGTCGCCCGCCACGGCGTGGCGCATGGCGTCGACCGGGGCCTCCTGACCGGTCCAGAGCTCGAAGCTGAGCGCGCCCTGGCGGACGAGCACCTCGAGGCCGCCCACGATGTGGCCGTCGCCGCGGGAGGCCCAGGCCACGAGCGGCGTCGGCCGGTCGCCGTAGACGAGGTCCACGACGGTCTCGGGCGGCGCCGTCCCCGACAGGCCGAGCGCGGCGAGCGCCTCGTCCTCGTCGAGCGCCGGCATCAGCCCGACGGAGGTCGCGTTCACCAGCACGTCGGCGGGCCCGGGGGTCTCGGCGTGGGCCACGTCGAGCTCGGCGCGCCAGCGCCGCCGCGCGCTCCGGCGTCCGGTTCCAGACCGACACCTCCGCGCCGGCCTCGCGCAGCGCCCAGGCGGAGGCGCGACCCGCGCCGCCCGCCCCGAGCACGAGCGCCCGCCGGCCGGCCGCCGGCTCCCCGAGCGCCGCGATCAGCCCGGCCGCGTCGGTGTTGTCCGCCCTGATGCGCCCGCCGGTGAAGGTGAGCGTGTTGGCCGCGCCGATCGCCTCGACCGCGGGGCTCACCTCGTCGGCGAGCTCGCGCGCCGCCAGCTTGTGCGGGATCGTCACGTTCGCGCCCGCGTACCCGGAGCCGGGGAGCGCCCGCACCGTCTCCGCGAAGAGCGGGGGCGGCACCGGCAGCTTCACGTAGCGCCAGTCGAGCCCAAGCTCGCGGAAGGCCGCGGCCATCATCAGCGGCGAGCGGCTGTGGCCCACCGGGTAGCCGAGCACGCCCGCGAGGGCCATCAGCACGTGGTGGGCGAGCGGCCGCCCGCCGCCTCGCGCGCTCGGTCGTACTCGTTCACGTAGCGCTGGAACTCGGCGTCGGTCTCGGCGAAGTTGTGCCGACCGCACGTGCCGGGCTTGACCACGTAGAAGATGTAGCCCGTCCGGGCGGGCCTGGCCGCCGCCCGAATGGAGGCGATCCCCGGGTTCCCGATCGGGCCGGGAGGCAGGCCGGGGTGCACGCGCGTGTTGTACGGCGAGGGGTTCTGGATCTCGGAGACCTTCAGCGGATCGCTCCAGTTCCCGACGGCGAAGCGCGTGGTCGCGTCGATGTCCAGCCGGATGCCGTTCTTGAGCCGGTTGTAGATGACCGACGCGATCAGCGGCCGCTCGCGCGCCACCTGCGCCTCGCGCTCCACCATGGAGGCGATGGTGAGCACGTCGTAGGGCGTGAGGTTCTTGCTGCGCGCGTAGCGCATGTCCACGGTGGCGAACTGCTGCTTGAAGGCGGCCAGCTGGCGCTCCACGAGGCGGTTGACGGGAACGCCCTTCTTGAGCTCGTACGTGGCCGGGAAGAGAAAGCCCTCGAGGCTGCTGCCCGCCGGAGCGCCGTACTCGCGCGGGTTCAGGGCGGGCGAGCGCCGGCTCGCGGCCAGGTAGCTGCCGCGCAGCCCTCGGGGCACCACGGCCGCGATCTCGCGGCGCGACAGGCCCTCGGGGATCGTGACCTGGACGATGTTCGGCGGCACGCCCTGCTCCAGCGCGTCGAGCGCCGCGCTGAAGCTCATGTCCTTCCGGAGCACGTAGGTGCCGGGCTTCAGCTCGTCGCTGCGCCCCTCGAGGCGCGTGCGCAGCTGGAAGAACGTGGAGCTCGAGACCACGCCGCGTTGCTCCAGCAGCTCGGCGATCTGCTCGAGGCTGGACCCGCGCGGGACCACCACGCGCACGCGCTCGCCGCCGTCGTCCGCGAAGGGCTGGAACAGCGAGACGAGGAACCAGGCCACGCCGGCCAGCACCGCGACGACCGCGAGCAGCGCGGCGATCCGGCCCCAGCGCGGCCGCGGCCCGCGGCCGCCCGGCGCGGCGGCGACGGCGGCGGCGGCGGAGCGGTGAGCTGCCGGGCCTCTCCGAGCCAGTCCCGGTCGCCGTCGCCGTCGGTGCGGCGTGCCTCGCGCTCCCTGCCGTGCGGCAGCGCGCTCGTCGGGCGAGCGGCCGCCCGGGACCGGCGGGGGTCCGCCGGTCACTCGGAGAGGCGCGCCCCGGCGCGGCCCAGGTAGCTCTCGAGCAGGTGGGCGGCGGCGCGCGAGTCGAGGTCGCCGGCGCCTCCGGTGCGCTCGGCGAGTCGGGTTGTGAGGCGTTCGTCGTGAAGCTCCACGGGTACGGACAGTCTCCCCGCGAGGCGCTCGGAGAATGCACGCGCCTCGCCGGCCTGCGCGCCCTCCTCGCCCGCGAGGGTCAGGGGCAGCCCGACCACGACCCGCTCCACCTCGCGCTCCTCGACGATCCGCGCGAGCGCCGCGAGGCCGGCGCGCGTGTCCGGGCGCTCGACCGCCGGGAGCACGGTCGCGAGCGTCCCGGAGGGGTCCGATATCGCGCAGCCGCAGCGCGCCGAGCCGTGGTCGAGCGCGAGCACCCGGCCCATCAGCCGAGCGCCCGCTCGATCTCGAGCCGGGCCGTGGCGAGCGCGTCGGGCAGCTTCTCGGCGTCGCGGCCGCCGGCCTGCGCCATCGTGTCGCGGCCGCCGCCGCCCCCGCCCACGATCTTCGCCGCCGCGCGGACCACCTCGTCGGCGCGCAGGCCGCGCTCGACCACCGAGGGGGCGAAGTTCGCCACCAGCTGGACGCGGCCGTCGCCGGCCATGCCGAGCAGCACCGCGGCGTCGCCGAGCCGCTGCCGGACGGTGTCCGAGAGCCGCAGCAGCGAGTCGGCGTCGGGCGCCGCGGTGGCCTGCACCACGACCTTCACGCCGCCCAGCTCCTCGGCCCCCGCGGCGAGCTCGTCGGCCGCGGCGCCGTCCGTCTGCGCGGCCGGCGCCTTCTGCAGCTCCTTCACCCGCGCGGTCAGGCGCTCGACGGCTCTCACCACCTCCGGCTCCGGCACCCGCATGAGCGTGGCGAGCTCGCGCAGCCTCCCGGTCCGCTCGCGGAACAGCTCGGTCGCGGCACGGCCCGTGACCGCCTCGATTCGCCGCACGTTCGACGCGCTGGAGGTCTCGCTCAGCAGATGGAAGAGGCCCAGCTCGGCGGTGTTGGCCACGTGCGTGCCGCCGCAGAGCTCGCGCGAGACGCCCTCGATCTCGACCATGCGCACCCAGTCGCCGTACTTCTCGCCGAACAGCGCCATCGCGCCCAGCGACTCGGCCTCGGTGCGCGTGGTCTCGAGCGCGTGGACGCGGTGAGCCTCGGCGATGCGGTCGGCGATCCAGGCCTCCACGTCGGCAAGCTCCTCGTCGCTCATCCGCTCGCCGTGGGTGAAGTCGAAGCGCAGCTTGTCCGGGCCCACGTAGGAGCCCGCCTGGCGCACGTGGTCGCCGAGCCGCTCGCGCAGCGCCGCGTGGAGCAGGTGGGTGGCGGTGTGGTTGCGCATCGTCGCGAGCCGCGTGTCGCGCTCCACCTCCGCGCGCACCGCCTCGCCCGCGGCCGAGCTCGCCCTCGCCGCTCCACCTCGAGGACCTGGTCGTCGCCGACGCGGTACACGTCCACCACGCGCAGCGGCCCGGCCGGCGTCTCGAGGGTGCCGCTGTCGGCCACCTGGCCGCCGCCCTCGGGGTAGAAGGGGCTCTCCTCGAGCTTCACGAGCGCGCGCCCGTTCGAGCCCTCCACGTCCGTGAGGACCGTCTCCGCCTCGAGCTTCTCGTAGCCCACGAAGCGCGTGGGGGCGCCGCCGCGGCGGGCGAAGCGGAACACCCCCTCGTGGTCGCTGTGCTCGGCCTCCCGCGCACCCGCCGCGCGACACCTCGCGAGCCCGGTCCATCAGCTCCTCGAAGCCCTGGTCGTCCACCGACAGGCCCTCCTCCGCGAGCAGCTCCTTCGTCATCTCGTAGGGGAAGCCGTAGGTGTCGTGGAGCTTGAAGGCGTCCTCCGCCGAGACCCAGGAGGTCTCCGACTCGCGCGCGGCGGCCACGAGCTCGGCCAGCAGGCGCTCGCCCTGCGCGAGGGTGCGGCCGAAGCCCTCCTCCTCCGCGCGCGCCCAGCGCTCGATCGTGGGCCACTCGCGCCGCAGCTCCGGGTAGGCGTCGCCCATCACCTCGACGGTGCACTCCGCGAGGCGGGTGAGCAGCCCCTCCTCCTCGATGCCGAGCACGCGGCCCTGGTGCATCGCCCGGCGCATGATGCGGCGGAGGATGTAGCCGCGGTCCTCGTTCGACGGCACCACCCCGTCGGCGAGCAGGAACGTGCTCCCCGCGCCCATGGTCGGCCAGGATCCGGAGCGCGCGGGTGGTCGCCTCGTCCTGGCCGTAGCGTGCGGCCCGAGAGCCGCTCCCCGACCTCGACGAGCGGCCGCAGCTGGTCGGTCTCGAAGACGGACTCGACGCCCTGGAGGATCGCCGCCATCCGGTCGAGCCCCATGCCGGTGTCGATGTTCCGGCTCGGCAGCGGCGTGAGCGAGTTGCCGGGGCCGAGCTCGTACTGCATGAAGACGAGGTTCCAGTACTCGAGGAAGCGCTCGGTGTCGTCCCCGGGGCGGTCGCTCTCGGCGCCGAAGCCGAGGCCGCGGTCGAGGTAGAGCTCGGAGCACGGCCCGCAGGGCCCGGTCGGGCCCGACTGCCAGAAGTTGTCCTCGCGGCCGAGCCGCACGATCCGCTCGTCGGGCACGCCCACCGCGCGCCAGCACTCGATCGCCTCCTCGTCGGCGCCGAGCCCGAGCTCCTCGTCGCCGCCGAACACGGTGATCCAGATCTGGTCGAAGGCCAGCCCGAAGCCCGCGGTGGAGAGCTCGAGCGCGTACTCCACGGCCTGCTCCTTGAAGTAGTCGCCCACCGAGAAGTTGCCGAGCATCTCGAAGAAGGTGAGGTGCCGGTGGGTGGTCCCCACCTCCTCGATGTCGGTGGTCCGGAAGACCTTCTGACAGGAGGTCAGGCGCCGCGAGGGCGGCTCCTCCTCGCCGCGGAAGTACGGCTTGAACGGCTGCATCCCCGCGGTGGTCAGCAGCACCGACGGGTCGTACGAGGGCGGCACCAGCGATGCCGAGGGCATGCGCCGGTGGCCGCGCTCCTCGAAGAACGCCAGGAAGCGCTCCCTGATCTCCGCTGCCTTCATCGGCCGGAGTCTAGGCCCGCCCCGTGTGAAGCCTCCACCCGAGATGGGCGGCAAGCCTGCCCTCGGAGCGAGAGGTTTCGGGCCGGAAGGTGTGCATTGCCGTTGCAGAAGGCGGTCGCGCCCAGCTTCCTGCCGACGATTGGCGTAATGCTCGTCGCCGAGGAACTCGTTGGCGAAGCGCGCGAGCGTCGCGCGAGCCAGATGGTGAGGCGGGAGAAGGTGGTCACGCGACTGGCCGCCGGCCTCTTCGTCGTGGCCGCCGTCGCCATGGCCGTGCTCATCCCGGACGAGCGCGGGCCCGACCCGCTGCTCGTGGCCGGCCTGGTGGTCGGCTACGCCCTGCTGCTCCAGGTGCGCTTCGAGTTCGGCGGCCGCTACGGGTCCGCCGAGACGCTCGTCTTCGTCCCGCTCCTGCTCTACGGCCCGCTCCCCTACCTCCCGCTCCTGGAGGCGCTCGCCGTCCAGCTCTCGCTGCTTCCCGCCATCCTCCGCGGCAACTGGCACCGCGACCAGATGCTCAGCGCGCTCGCCGACTCCTGGGTGCCGGTGCCCGCCGTGCTCGTGCTCGTCTGGCTGGCGCCCGGCCCGCTGGACACGGCGGACCTCGACGTCTACGCGATCGCCGTGGCGGCCTATTACGGCAACAACCTCGTCTGGGCCGTCGGGCGCAACGCCCTCGTGGACCGGCTTCCGAGCGGCGAGGTCGTTCGCGACGTGGTCAGCGGCATCGGCGTCGAGTCGATGTTCATCCCGATCGCGTTCGTGGTCGCCGTCGGCGCCCAGGACGAGCCGCTCTACCTGCTCGGCATCCTCCCGCTCGCCTGGCTCATCCAGCTCTTCTCGATCGACCGCCGCGAGCGCTACACGAAGGCGCTCGAGCTCCAGCGCGCCTATCGCGGCACGGTGATGCTGCTCTCCGACGTCGTGGAGTCGGAGGACAGCTACACGGCGCACCACTCGCGCTCGGTGGTCGAGCTCGTGAACGCGACCGCCGACGAGCTCGGCGTGCCCGACCAGGACCGCCAGGAGCTCGAGTTCGCCGCGATGCTCCACGACGTCGGCAAGATCGCGATCTCGAAGGACATCCTGAACAAGCCGGCCAAGCTCACCGAGACCGAGTTCGAGGTCATGAAGACGCACACGATCGAGGGCCAGTTCCTCCTCGACCGCGTCGGCGGCCTGCTCGGGCGCGTCGGGGAGATCGTCCGCTCCTGCCACGAGCGCTGGGACGGCCAGGGCTATCCGGACGGCCTGGCCGGCGAGAACATCCCGTTCCCGGCGCGAATCGTCTTCTGCTGCGACGCCTACAACGCGATGACCACGGACCGCGTGTACCGCAAGGCCATGCCCATGGAGGCGGCCATCGACGAGCTCGAGAGCAATGCGGGCACGCAGTTCGACCCGACGGTCGTGGCCGCGGTCACGACGCGTCGTCAAGCGCAAGCCGCCCGAGGGCTCAGCTTCGTCCGACGAGGTGCGTGCCCTCCTCGCGGGCGCGAGCATGGGGCACGGCGTCGGCGTCGGCTCCGTTCAGTAGCACGTCGTACGCGCCCCACCCCACCGGCTCGGGCTCGGTCTCGGTCCACCAGGGCTTCCGCAGCCCGTACCAGGACACGAGCCAGACCACGAGGCCGCCCGCTCCGGCGGCGATCGCCATCCCGCGCGTGCCGAGCAGCTCGAGCAGCACCGGCCCGACCAGGAAGCCGAGCGCGAACGCCCACGCCGTGAGCGCGTCCTTCACGCCGAACACGCGGCCCGACAGGTCGTCGGGCACGGCCGCCTGGATCAGCATCCGCTCGTACACGAGCATCAGCCCGTTCCCGTAGCCCGCGGCCAGCGAACGTCACGACGGCCGCGGCCATCACGGGCGCGGCGCCGCTGGCGAGCACGCCGGCGGACATCAGGAAGAGGCCCAGCAGGTAGCGCGACTTGAGCAGCGCGGGCGCGCCGCCCTTCGCTCCGCTCAGCGATCCGGCGATGAAGCCGACCCCGTAGATCGTGACCAGCACGCCGAAGCCGGTCTCGCCGCCGCCCAGCTCCTCCTTCGCGAGCAGCAGCTCGGCCACGTTGAACATCGCTCCGAGGAAGAGCGCGGCGGCCGAGGCCACGAGCACGAAGCGGAGGCCGCGCATCCCGGCGGTGGCCACCAGCCCCTCGCGCGCCTCCCGCAGGAGCGACGGCGGTTTCTCGCCGCTCCGCTCGCCTGGGGGGATCGCCCCGAACTGGAGCGGCGCGATCAGGGCGGCCGACACGACGAAGCTGGCCCCGTTCAGCGCCAGGACCGTGCCCGGTTCGACGAACAGGAGCAGGAGCGCCGCGAGGCCGGGCCCCGCGATGAAGCCGAAGTCGATGACGGCCCCGTAGAGCGACGAGGCGGCCGCGAGGCGCTCCCGGCCGGAGACGCTCGGGAGCGAGGCGAGTGCGGCCGGCGTGAACAGCCCGGTCCCGATGCCCGCCAGGAGCGCGAGCAGGACCGTCGGAACGAAGCCGTCCACGAGGAAGATGCCGATGAACGCGACCGCCCGGATCAGGTCGGACGCGACGATGCAGGTGCGCCGCGACCAGCGGTCGGCGGCCGCGCCGAAGACCGGCCCGAGCACCATCGCCGGGGCCACGTCCGCGAGCAGCACGAGGCCGATCGCCCACGGCGACTGGAAGCGCTCGTACGAGAGGAGCAGCAGCGCCACCACGGCGGCGCCGGTGCCGAGCGACGACTGGGCGAGCGCGCCGAAGAAGAACCGCGAGCGCCGACTGTCCCTGAGGAGATCTATTACTTGCCGCATTGCTCCAAAACGCCCCCAGAAAAGACAGAGACCGCGCTGTCTGCGCGGTCTCGGTCCATCACGTCGTACTTAGCGCCGGATGTACATGGAGGGTATCCCTTCGCTTGGCGGGTCGACCCGTACTCGCATAGGTTCTTCGAGCGAACCTCTGCAATACGAGCCGTAATGTCGCAGAAAGAACGGACCTTGTCCACATTACGTGCAAGAAGCCGTGCACGCGCAACCAGAGGGCGCTGTTCTGGAGGATTTACAGGGGATTCGGCGACGCGCTAGGAGGCGTCGCCGGAGCCCGGCAGGGCGACGACCTGGAGGCTGTCCTCCGGCATCTCGTCGCCGCATCCGTGCGGGCTGGTCTCGTCCCGCTCGGCCGCGCGGACCTCCTCCTCGGTCACGTTCATCGGGTGATGACACGCGGCGAGGTGGCCGCTCGGATAGCGCGCGAGCGGGGGCTCGACCGTCTTGCAGATGTCCGTGGCGCGCGGGCAGCGCGGATGGAAGACGCAGCCCGACGGCGGATTGATCGGGTTGGGCGGCTCCCCTCCCACCACGATCCGCTCGCGGCGGCGGTTCTCCCGCGGGTCCGGGATCGGGATGGCCGCGAGCAGCGCGCCCGTGTACGGGTGGATCGGCTTCGTGTAGAGCTCCTCGGCGGGCGAGACCTCCATCAGCTTGCCGAGGTACATCACCGCGATCCGGTCGGACACGTGGCGGACCACCGACAGGTCGTGGGCCACGAACAGGTAGGTGAGCCCGAAGTCGTCCTGGAGGTCGTCGAGCAGGTTGATGATCTGCGCCTGCACCGACACGTCGAGGGCGGACACCGGCTCGTCGAGCACGATCAGGCGCGGCTCGAGCGCGAGCGCGCGCGCAACGCCGATGCGCTGGCGCTGGCCGCCCGAGAACTCGTGCGGGTAGCGGTGGAGGTGCTCGGGGTGGAGGCCCACGCGCCGGAGGAGCTCGCGCACGCGGTCGTCGATGCTCTTGCGGTCGGCTCCGTGCAGCCGCAGCGGCAGGCCGATGATCTGGCTGATCCGCTTGCGCGGGTTGAGCGAGGCGAAGGGGTCCTGGAAGACCATCTGCATCTCGCGGCGAAGCGGCTCCAGCTTCTTGCTTCCGACGTGGGTCACGTCGTCGCCCCGGAAGCGGATGCTCCCCTCGGTCGGCTCGAGCAGGCGCATGAGCGCGCGCGAGAGCGTCGTCTTGCCGCAGCCGGACTCCCCCACCAGGCCGAGCGTCTCGCCCTCGATCGAGATCGAACGTCACGTCGTCGACCGCGTGGACGCTCGCCACCTGGCGGTCGAAGAAGATGCCGTCCCGGATCGGGAAATGGAGCTTGAGGTGCTCGACCTCGAGCAGCTTGCCGTTGGCGGGCGCGGCGGAGCTCATGCCGACCACGCCCTCCTTCGCCCCCAGCCCGATCTCGCCCGGCGCGACCTCGCGCTTGGTGCGCTTCTCCTCCACGCTCAGCCAGCAGCGGTCGAGATGCGCCCCCTGCCCGTCGACCCGGGCCTCGAGCGGCGGCACCTCGGAGCACTTGCCGAACTCGTGCGGGCAGCGCGGGCGGAAGTGGCACCCGGCCGGGCGGTCGGCGAGCGAGGGCGGCAGCCCCGCGATGGCCGGCAGCCGCTCGGGACGCGGCCGGTCGACGCGGGTGATCGACCCGAGCAGCCCCCACGTGTACGGGTGCTGGGGGTCGTAGAAGAGGTCGTCGAGCGAGCCCTGCTCCACGATCCGGCCGGCGTACATGACCGCCACCCGGTCGGCGATGTCCGCCACCACGCCGAGGTCGTGGGTCACAAGGATCACGGCGGCGTTGGTCTCCTTGCGCAGGTCCCGGATGCGCTCGAGGATCTGCGCCTGGATCGTCACGTCGAGCGCGGTGGTGGGCTCGTCCGCGATCAGGACGTTCGGGTCGCAGGAAAGCGCCATGGCGATCATCACGCGCTGGCGCATGCCGCCGGAGAACTCGAACGGGTAGGAGTCGATCCGCTCGCGGGCTCGCGGTATCCCGACGCGCTCGAGCAGCTCCACGACCCGCTCGCGGGCCTGCGCGTCGGGTATCCCCTCGTGTGCCTGGATCTGCTCGACGATCTGCGCCCCGATCTTCTGCACCGGGTTCAGCGAGCTCATCGGGTCCTGGAAGATCATCGCGATCTCCGCGCCGCGCACGCTCTCGAGGCGCTCGTCGTCGGCCGTGATCAGGTCCTCGCCCTTGTAGACGGCGGAGCCGCTGAAGCGCGCGTTCGGGGAGCGCGTGAGGCCCATCAGCGTCATCGCGGTCACGGACTTGCCGGAGCCCGACTCGCCGACGACCGCGAGGATCTCGCCCTGGCGGATGTCGAACGACACGCCGTCCACGGCCTCCACGACGCCCTCGTCGGTGGCGAACGACACCTCGAGGTCGCGGACGCTCAGCAGTGGCTCGGACATCGCTACTGGAGCCGGATCCGCGGGTCGAGGGCGGCGTAGAGGATGTCCACGACGGTGTTCAGCAGCACGATGAAGAACGAGCCGAACAGAGTGATCGCAAGCACCGGCGGCACGTCGAGCTGGCCGATCGACTCGGCCGCGTACTGGCCCACACCCTGGATGTCGAAGACGGTCTCCGTGAGGATCGTCCCGCCGCCGAGCACAGCGCCGAAGTCGAGGCCCCAGAGCGTCACGATCGGGATCAGCGAGTTGCGCAGCACGTGCTTGACCATCACGCGGCGCTCCGGGATGCCCTTCGCCCTTGCCGTGCGCACGAAGTCCTCGTTGATCGTGTCGAGGATGTTCGAGCGCAGCACTCGCGAGTACACGCCGATGAACAGGATCGACAGCGCCGTCCACGGCAGGATCAGGTGGTAGAACCACTGCCAGGGATCTTCGGTGATCGGGACGTAGCCGCCGTTGGGGAAGATCCCCCATTTGAAGCCGAGGTAGTAGTTCATCAGCGCCCCGACCCAGAAGACGGGCATCGAGATGCCCACGAGCGCGAGGATCGTCAGTGAGCGGTCCCCGAACTTGCCCGCCCTGACCGCCGTGTAGACCCCGATCAACGTCGCGGCCAGCATCCAGATGATCGCCGCGCCGATGGCGAGCGCGAAGGTGCGCGGGGCGCGCTTGCGTATCTCGTCCACGACGTCGATGTTCGTCGTGTAGGAGGAGAGATCGCCCGTGAAGGTCTTCTGCATCGTCTTCGCGTACTGCACGTAGACCGGGTCGTTGAAGCCCCATTCGGCCCGGATCCGGTCGAGCTGGCCGGGGTCGGGGTGGCGACCGGCCATCCGCACCGCGGGGTCGCCGCCGGGGATCACGTTGAAGATCAGGAACGTGAGCGCCGAGACGGCGAACAGCACGAGCACCATCTGACCCAGCCGGCGGACCACGAAGCGCGCCACGTCAGTGCTCCAGGTGGATCTTGGCGCGCGGGTCGAAAGCGTCGCGCACGCCGTCGCCGAAGATGTTCAGGGCGAGCACCGTGATCACGAGCATGGCGCCCGGGACGATCGCCAGGTGGGGACCGGACAGGATGTGCTTCACGCCGTCGCCGATCATCGTGCCCCATGACGCCTCCGGTGGCTGGACGCCCACCCCGAGGAAGCCGAGCGCCGCCTCGAGCAGGATCGCGTTGGCCACCATCAGCGGGAAGAAGACGATCACCGTCGACGACAGGTTGGGAAGGATCTCCGACAGCATGATTCGCAGGGAGCCGGCGCCCTGGGCGCGCGCCGCCTCCACGAACTCCTTCTCGCGCAGCGAGAGCACCTGGCCGCGGATCGGCCGCGCCATGTAGGGCACGTACACGATGGCGATGATCAGGATCGGTATGAGCTTGGACCTGCCGCTGATGTCCACGGGGCCGAGCTGCAGGCCCGACAGGGTCAGGGCCGTGCCCAGCGCCACGCCCAGCAGCACCACCGGGAAGGCCCAGATCACGTCCATCGACCGCGAGAGCACGGTGTCCGTGAAGCCGCGGAAGAAGCCGGAGAGGATTCCGACGATTATCGCGAGGAAGGTCGTGATCAGCGCGGCCGAGATCCCGATGAGCAGGGAGTTGCGCCCGCCGTAGAGCAGCCGCACGGCGGTGTCGCGACCGTTGCCGTCCGCGCCGAGGAAGAACTCGCCCTGCCAGGTCGGCCCGATCGGGACTCCGTCGGGCGTGACGACGTCCTTCTTCTTGCCGTCGACGATGACCGTGTCGGTCAGATGGTTCTTGTACGGATCCGTGTGGGCCACGTGGTCGGCATACCACGGCGCCGCAAGGCAGAGCAGCACCAGGACCATGAACAGGACCCCGAACGCCACGGCCACACGGTTCCGCCGCAGCCGCCGGATCGCCAGCCGCCACGGGCCCATGCCGGCGGTGCTTCGCCTGCTCGGCCCACCGGCGACGGCGGGCGGTCCCTCCAGCGCGAACTCGGTGGCCGGTTCCGTGGCCATGCGGTCAGGCTAACGCGCGCGGGCGGGGCCGCGATAGGCCCCGCCCGCGCGCGGTTATGGCTACTTCTTGCAGAACAGCAGCCAGTCGTTCTTGTAGACCGGGTGCACGCCGCCGCAGTCCTCGGCGTTCATGCGCTCCGAGAAGAAGGAGCTCGACTCCTCAGAGCCGTACACGTTCACGTAGGCCTTCTCGTTGACGACGTAGTCGTCGAGGTCGGCCCACTCGTCGGCGGCGTCCTGCGGATCCTTGGGTCGCAGCTCGTCGAGCTTCTTGTCGAGCTCGGGGTCGCTCACGAATCCCTGGTTGAAGGTGACCTCGGACGACAGCGCCCGGGTGCTCAGCAGCGACTCGATGAAGTCGCCCGGGTGCGGGTAGTCCTGGAACCAGTCGGTGAAGCCGATCTGGGCCTTGTTCTTCTTGAGGCCGATCTGCTCGAAGTACACCTGCTGGTCGAGCGTCTTCACGTCCGCGTCGAAGCCGATCTCGTTCAGCAGGTCGCGGAAGTAGTCCGCGATCGCCGGACGCGGGTCCTTGTTGTTGACCCAGTAGGTGACCTTCTCGCCCTCGTAGCCCGAGTCCTTCACGAGCTGCTTGGCCTTCTCGATGTCGGGCTTGCCGTCGGGAGCGCCGTACTTGCAGTCGATCTCCTTGTGGCCCACGACGCCCTCAGGCAGGAAGTTGCAGCTCGGCGTCAGCCGGCCACCGAAGACCCGCACCAGCGCGTTGCTGTCGGTGGCGTAGTTGACCGCCTCGCGTGCCTCCTGCTTGTCGAACGGCGGCACCGTGACGTTCATGAAGTTGTAGTAGACGTTCGGCGGGTTGGCAGTCTCGCTGTAGCGGTCCGCGTACTTCTCGCGGACCTCCGGGAGCTGGTCGCCCGTCGGGTCCTCCGTCATGAAGTCGACGTCGCCGGTGATCACGTCCTGCGTCATCTTCGTGACGCTGTCGCTCACCTGGCCGGTGATCTTGTCGAAGTTCCCCTTCGGGATCCCCGGGATGTCCGTCCAGTACTTGTTGCGCGTGAGCGTGTAGAGCCGGTTGAAGTCCTCGATGTCGAGGACGTACGGGCCGACGCCGGGGGGCGGCTGCTTGAGCTGCTTCGCCGGCGACTTGGCCGCCGGGGTCGGAGCCGCGTACGGCTCGGCGAGCGCGAACAGGATCTTCGTGTCCGGCTCGGTCAGCGTGATCTTGATCGTGCCGGCCTTGTCGTCGGTCTCGATGCCCGAGATGTCGCCCTTGAGGTCGCCCTTCTTCTGGAACTCCTCGGTGCCCTCGATGATCGGGCTGTAGAAGAAGGACCAGCCGCTGCCCAGCACGAGCAGCCGCTTGATGGTGTTCTCGAAGTCGCTGGCCTTGACGGGGGTGCCGTCGCTGTACTTCAGGCCGTCGCGCAGCTGGAACTCGTAGGTCTTGCCGCCGTTGGTCGGCTCGGGGACCTCGGTGGCCAGGCCGGGGATGATCTCGCTGCCGGCCGCGCCCTCCTTGTGGGCGTAGGTGAGCAGCGGGACGTAGGCGAGCTGGAAGGCCTGGACCGCCTGGGTCGTCTGGAACATGACCGGGTCGGCGTTGTCGAGACCGGTCGTGCCGATCTTGATCTCGCCGCCCTGATCGCCAGAGCTCCCGGAGTCCGAGCTGCTGTCGTCGTCGCTGCCGCAGGCAGAGACCACGAACATCGCCAGAGCCGCCAGCAACAGCGCGAGAACGCGCCTACTCAACTTCCCCATGCAGTAACCCTCCAAAGTCGTTGGGAACTAGCTTCCCCGTCGGCCCGGCAATTTACTCCCGCTGTCAGCGGGCACGGCCATCTGAACAAAGGCCTAACACGCCAGATTTCGGCCGCGCGGGCCCGGATCCTTCAGCGCAGACAGAGATTCGCGAGGTCCACGCCGATCACCGGGTGGACGTTCAGGCAGTTGGTCGCGTCGATCCTGCCGGACACGAACACGGTCCCGAGGGACTGCCCGTAGGGCACGACCACCCCGCCCTCGACGAGGTCCTCGTCGAGCGCGCGGGCAAGCTTGGCGCGCTCCTTCGGGTCGCTCGTCGAGCGCAGCTCGTCGGCCGTGAGGAGCGCCTCCGCGTCGAGCACGAGCGGCACGCGCTCGGCCAGCGGCACCAGGAAGCGCGCCGAGTCGGGCACGGGCGCGCGTGCCCGCAGGAGCGTGACCTCGGCGGGCCGGTCCTCACGCCGGGGCGAGAGCCCGAGCGTGGCGAGCGTGCGCATGTACAGGCGCGCCGCCGCCTCGTCGCCGGGACCGGCCGCCACGGTCACGCGCCGCCCGAGCGCACCCGCCTCCTCGACCAGCTTCCGTGCCTTGACCAGGTCGGGGTGGTCCTCCGGGTCGCCCCAGGGGCAGTTGTCGGGCTCACCGCCTCCCGGGAGGGCCGGGGGAAGCAGGCTGCACGTCGGGCGCACCAGCCCGCCGAGGCGCCGGGCGGCCTCCGGCTTGTCCATCGCCAGCGCCAGCGCCTCCCGGAGCTCGGCCGCGCCGTCGCCGCGCACGCGGATCTGGAGGTAGCGGGTCTCGAGCGTCGGCGTGCTCCGAGTAGCGGTCGCGCAGCTCGGAGCGCAGCTCCGGCCGGCGGTCGAGCGGCGGCGGCCACGGTCATGACGTCGAGCTGGTCGGCGATCACCGCGTCCGTCTGAGCCTGCGCGGTCCCGCCGTCGGTAACCCTGATCCCGTCGAGCCGCCCGCCCGGTACGCCGGGAAGGCTGAAGTCCCGGTCGCGGCGCAGCAGGTAGCCGCGGCCCGGCCGCGGCAGCACGATCCGGTACGGGCCCACGCCCGGCGGCGGCCGCCGGCTCCTGTCCTCGACCGGCGTGGCCGCCGGGACCACGCCCGCCTGGACCGCGGCGAGGGAGTGCGGGAAGGACGGGTCCGGCCGCCGCAGGACGATGCGCAGGGTGCCGCGCTCGTCGTCCGCGCGCAGGCTCCTGACCCCCGCGAACAGGCGCCTGCCCACCGGGCCGAGCGCACGCGCGCGCAGGATCGTGTGGCGCACGTCGCTCGCGCGCACGAGGCGGCCGTTCGAGAAGCGCAGGTCGGGGCGCACTCGCAGCACGTAGGTGCGCCCGTCGCCCTCGGCCTCGGGCACGCGCGCCGCCACCCCCGGAGCCAGCTCCGTGCCCTCGGCGCCGTCGGCGCGCCGGTAGGTGAGCGGCGGCGTGTAGGCCAGGAGCAGCGGCTCGGCCTCGGCGTCGCGCCGGCAGGCCAGGGCCGGGTCGATCGCACGCGGCGCGGTCGGCAGCGCCAGCGTGATCGTGCCCCCCTCGAGCGCGCTGCCCTCGCCGCCCCCGCCGCCGGGGCACCCGCTCAGCGCGAGGGCGAGCAGGACCAGGCTGATGATGGGAGCGGCCCGCACCGGCGCAGGCCTCAGGTGAGCTCCTCGCGCATCTCGGCGAGCGACTTGCGGATCAGGCGCGAGACGTGCATCTGTGAGAGGCCCACCGCCTGGGCGATCTGGGTCTGCGGAAGCCCTTCCTCGAAGCGCATCCGCAGGATCTCGCGCTCGCGCTCGGGCAGCCGGTCGAGCGCGGGCTCGAGCGAGACGCGGTCCTCGGAGCGCTCGAAGCCCTGGTCCTCCTCGCCGATCGTCTCGAGCGGATCGAGCTCCTCCTCCCCGCTCGGGCCCGTCGAGAGCGAGACCGTGGAGTAGGCGGAGCCCACTTCCATCGCCTCGAGCACCTCCTCCGGCGTGGTCTTCAGCTCCTCCGCGATCTCGGCGATGCTCGGCGAGCGCGCGAGCTTGCCCGTGAGCCGCTCGATCGCGCCCGACATCGAGGCGTTGAGCTCCTGGAGCGCGCGCGGCACGCGGATCGCCCAGCCCTTGTCGCGGAAGTGGCGCTTGATCTCCCCGACCACGTTGGGCGTGGCGTAGGTGGCGAGCGAGACGTCGCGCGAGAGCTCGAAGCGGTCGATCGCCTTGATCAGGCCGATCGCCCCCACCTGCTCGATGTCCTCGAGCGACTCGCCGCGGCCCGAGTAGCGGCGCGCCAGCGAGCGCACCAGCGGCAGGTGGCGCTCGATCAGCTCCTCGCGCGCCGAGGTGTCGCCCTCGTCGTGGTAGCGGCGAAGCAGCTCGCGGTCCTCGCGGCGCGCCTGCGCGGGCGACGAGGAGCGGTGGTGCGCCGGGCTCACAGGTACGCCTTGCGCTTCTCGAGTCGCACCATCACGCCGCCGTCGTTGGCGTCCTCCACGCCGAACGAGTCCACGACCGTGGTGAGGATCCGCTCCAGCGTCAGCTGACCCGGGCGCTTGTCGCCGTCGCGCAGGGCGTCGGTGATGGCCCGCTCGTCGAGCGGGCCCACGCGTGCCCGGATCGCCTCCTCGCGGACCTCGAAGCGCAGGTGCACCGTGTCGCGCCTGCCGGCCTCCGCCAGCAGCCGCTCGACGGCGAGCTGGAGATCGTCGATCTCCTCGAAGGCGAAGTCCACGCGCTCCGCGATCCCGCCGATGATCAGCCGGATCACCGGCTGGAAGTCGGGCTCGAGCGGCGCGTCGAGGTCGATCAGCTCGCGGTCGGCCGTCACGCCGCCTCCGCGATCGTGCCGAAGCCGGTCACGCGGTCGCCCGCCATCAGGCACGCGAGCTGGCCGGGCGCCACGGCCTCGGCCGGGCGCTCGAGCTGGAGCTCGACGCCACCGTCCGGCGTCGCGGCCGCGCTGCACGCGATGGGCGCGGAGCCGTAGCGGAGCCGCGCGGACTCCACGCCGGCGAGCCCGCGATGGACCCGCTGGCCGGTGAGCCGCACGCGCGTGCCGAGCGAGCGCCGTCGCGCGGGCCGACGGTCACGGTGGCGGTCTCCGCGTCCTTCGAGACCACGTAGAGCGGGTCGCCGTCGGCCACGCCGAGGCCGCGGCGCTGGCCGACCGTGAAGGCGTCCTGGCCGTCGTGCTCGCCCAGCTGGCGCCCGTCGATGTGCACGATCGGCCCGGGCCTGCGCAGGGCCGGCGCGCCGTGCCTGCGCAGGAAGGCCCGGCTGCCCAGCCCGGCGGCGAAGCACAGGTCCTGGCTCTCGCGGCGGTCCGCCACGGGCAGCCCGGCGTCGCGGGCGAGCGCGCGCACCGCGTCCTTGGTGAGCGCGCCGAGCGGGAACGAGAGCCGCTCGAGCAGCTCCGGCTCGAGCCGGGCAAGCATGTAGCTCTGGTCCTTGCGCGGATCCGCGCCCTGCCGGAGCAGCGGCCCGCGCTCGTCGCGCGCGATGCGCGCGTAGTGGCCGGTGGCCAGCCGAGCCGCGCCGAGCGAGCCGGCGAGCGCCAGCATCGAGTCGAAGCGCAGCTCGCCGTTGCAGCGCACGCACGGGTTGGGCGTGCGCCCCTCGGCGTATCCGGTCAGGAAGTCGTCCACCACCGCGGCGCGGAAGCGCTCGCGCAGGTCGAGCGTCACGTGCGGGATGCCCATGCGGTGGGCGAGGTCGCGGGCGCCCAGCACCGCGCGCGGCGAGCAGCAGCTGCGCTCGTCGTCGGTGGCGGGGTCCGACCAGAGCTCGAGCGTGACCGCCACCACGTCGTCGCCGGCGTCGATCGCCAGCTGCGCGGCGGCGGCGCTGTCCACGCCGCCGCTCATCGCCACGAGCGTGCGGCGCGGGCTTGCGCACGAGCTGCGGCGCGCCGTCGCGCGCGGCGGCCCCGAGCGCGCGGTGGAGCGCGTCGGCCGCGAGCTCGGCGGCGTGCCGGGCGGCGGGCAGCAGCCCGCCCAGCTCGGCGTCCACGTCGTCCGCCGTGAGGCGCGCCGCGTCGAGGAACGAGGCGCCCTCGACGAGCTCGACCACGGCGCTCCCGGCGGCCCGCGCGGCGGCGCAGCCGCCGGCCTCGAAGCCGGCCTCGGCCACGCGCTCGCCCTCGACGCGAACGGCCACCCGCACGAGGTCGCCGCAGGCGGCTCCGCCGGCGGCCCCGCTGTGGGGCGAGCCGGCCAGCGCGCGCTCACCCCGAGGCGCCTCGAGATGCTCCCTCATGGACACCGGCAAGACTGACAGATGCACGGCGAAGCCAGATGGTTGGCCCCAGCCTGCCGCTGCCAAATCCGAGAGTTGGGCCTGCTGTCCTAGCAAGCTTGGGTGTCCTCCGCGGCGGGCCACGGCCCTACCGACGAGTCGAACTCCCATCTCGGTGGTGTTCGGCTCAACGTGTACGGCAGGCTCGCGCACAGGCTCGGGCCGGTCAGCGACAGCGCTAGCCGCAGCTTCAGGCCGAGATCGCGCAGTGCTGGCGGTCGTCCACCGGCGCGGGGGCGCCCGTGCAGCGGGTCCACCCCGCTGGCCGCCTTCGGGAACGCGATCACGTCGCGGATCGACTCGCGGCCGGCGAGCAGGGCCACGATGCGGTCGATTCCGAAGGCGATGCCGCCGTGCGGCGGCGCGCCGTAGCGGAAGGCCTCGAGCAGGAAGCCGAAGCGCTCCTGCGCCTCCTCCGGCCCGATGCCGAGCGCGTCGAACACCTTCTGCTGGACGTCGGGGCGGTTGATCCGGATCGAGCCGCCGCCGAGCTCCCAGCCGTCGAGCACCACGTCGTAGGCGCGGCTGCGCCAGGTGCCGGGATCGGCCTCGAGGTCGCCCGTCGGGGACGTGAACGGGTGGTGCATCGGGTCCCAGCGCGACTCGCCCTCGTTCCAGCCGAACATCGGGAAGTCGGTGACCCAGAACAGGTCGTGGCCCTCCGGCTCCACGTCGCTCACCTCCACGCGCAGCGAGCCGAGCACGCGGGCGGCCACCTCCGCCCTGTCGGCCACGATCAGGATCGCGTCGCCCTCGCTCGGCGTCCAGCGCCTCGCCGGCGGCGCGCATCTCGTCCTCGGACAGGAACTTGGCTATCGGCGAGCGCCAGCCGTCCGCCTCGACCACGCCCCAGGCGAGACCCTTGGCGCCGAGCGACTGCGCCTTCTCGGTCATGGCGTCGAAGCGGCTGCGCGGCCACTCGCCGCCGGCCTTGATCGCCCGCACCACGCCGCCCGACTCCACGGCGCCCGCGAAGACCTTGAACTCCGAGCCGCGGAAGACGTCCGTGAGATCGTGGATCTCCACGCCCAGGCGGCGGTCGGGCCGGTCCGACCCGTAGCGAAGCATCACCTCGTCGTAGGGCACGCGCTCCACGGGCAGCTCCACCTCGATGCCGCCGAGCGCCAGGACGTCGCGCAGCAGCGGGTCGATCAGCGCGTGGACGTCCTCCTCCTCCACGAAGCCCATCTCGAGGTCCAGCTGGGTGAACTCGGGCTGGCGGTCGGCGCGGAAGTCCTCGTCCCGGAAGCAGCGGGCGATCTGGTAGTAGCGCTCGGTGCCGCCCACCACGAGCAGCTGCTTGAACAGCTGCGGCGACTGCGGCAGCGCGTACCACGAGCCCGGGCTGAGCCGGCTCGGCACGAGGAAGTCACGCGCGCCCTCGGGCGTGGAGCGGGTCAGGATCGGCGTCTCCACCTCGAGGAAGCCGCGGTCGTTGAGGAACTCGCGGATCGTCCGGACCGTCCGGTGGCGCAGCTCGAGGTTGCCGCGCATCGCCTCCTTGCGGAGGTCGAGGTAGCGGTAGCGCAGGCGCAGCTCCTCGCCGACCGGCTCGTCCTCGTCGATCTGGAACGGAGGCGTCTCGGCATCGGCCAGCAGCTCGATCTCGCGGACGGCCAGCTCGACCTCGCCCGTCGGGAGCGCCGGGTTCACCGCGCCCTCCTCCCGGGCCACGAGCTCGCCCTCCACCGTGATCACGTCCTCGGAGCGCAGGCGCTCGGCGGCACCGTGCGCATCCGGCGCCTCCTCGGGGCGGAAGACGAGCTGGAGCAGCCCGCTGCGGTCGCGCAGGTCGATGAAGATGAGCCCGCCGTGGTCGCGCCGGCGGTGGACCCAGCCGGCCACGCGCACGCCGCTCGCCCACGCTCGTTGGGCGCAGCTCGCCGGCCCACGCGCTCCGGTAGCGGTTCGGGTTCAGGTCGGTCACGAGGCCAGCGTGCTCTCCACCAGCGCGAGCGCCTCGTCGGCCCCGGCCGCCGCGGTCTGCTCGCCCGTGTCCATGTCCTTGACCTCGATCGAGTCGCCCACGATCACGGTCGCGCGCGCGCCGATGCGGTCCGCCTGCTTCAGCTGCCCCTTGAGCGAGCGCCCCGCCTGCTCGAGCTCCACGCGCAGGCCGCGCTCGCGCAGCTGCCGCACGAGGGCGAACGCGGCGCGCTTCGAGTCCGCCTTGGCGAGCGCCACGTAGACGCCGCCGGGCCCGGTGTCGTCCTCGAGAGCGGCTGCGAGCAGGATCCGCTCGACGCCCGCGGCGAAGCCCACGCCCGGCGTGCTGGGGCCGCCGAGCTGCTCCACGAGGCGGTCGTAGCGCCCGCCGCCGCCGAGCGCGTTCTGCGCGCCGAGCGCCCCCGACTCGATCTCGAAGACCGTGCGCGTGTAGTAGTCGAGCCCGCGCACGAGCGCGGTGTCCACCTCGTAGTCGAGGCCCGCGTCGTCGAGCAGCGCCCGCACCTCGGCGAAGTGCTCCGCGTCGTCGGGGCCGAGCCGGTCGAGCAGGCGCGGCGCCCCCTCCATGACCGCGCGCGTGCCCGCATGGTCGGCGTCGAAGGCGCGCAGCGGGTTGGTCGCGAGCCGGTCGCGCACGTCGTCGGACAGCTCGGACTCGTGCTCGCCCAGGTAGGCGCCGAGCTCGGCCAGGTAGGCCTCACGCGTCTCCGGCGTGCCGAGGCTCGACACGCGGACCCTGATGTCGCGCGCGCCGACGGCCTCGACGAGCTCCGCGAGCAGCAGCACGATCTCGGCGTCGAGCGACGGGTCGTCGGAGCCGAGCGCCTCGGCGCCCAGCTGGGTGAACTGCCGGTAGCGGCCGGCCTGCGGCGCCTCGTGCCGGAAGAACGGCCCCCAGTAGCGCAGCTTCACCGGCTGCGGAAGCTTGTGCATGCCGTGCTCCGCGTATGCGCGGCAGACGCCCGCGGTGCCCTCGGGCCGCAGCGTGAGCGAGCGGCCGGCCTTGTCCTCGAAGGTGAACATCTCCTTGCGGACGATGTCGGTGGCCTCCCCCACCCCGCGCGCGAACAGCTCGGTGTCCTCGAACGCCGGTGTCTCGATCGGCTCGTAGCCGGCCCGCCCGAGCACGTCCTCGTAGGCGCGCGCGAGCACCGCCCGCCTGCGTCCGTCCGCGGGCAGCACGTCGAACGTCCCCCGCGGGGCCTGGAGCTTGGCCGCCATGGCTAGCGCGCCAGCTCGGCGAGGAACGGGTTGGACGCCCGCTCCGCGCCCAGCGTGGTCGTGCCCATGTGCCCCGGGTAGACCGCCGTCTCGCCCGGCAGCGAGTCCACGAGCAGCCTGATCGACTCGAGCAGCGTGCCCCAATCGCCGCCGGGGAGGTCGGTGCGCCCGACCGACTGCTGGAAGAGCACGTCGCCGGAGAAGATCGCGGACTCGTCCGGGATCGAGAACGTCACGTGGCCGGGGCTGTGGCCGGGCGTGAACAGCACGTCGATCTCGAAGCCCGCCAGCTCGAGGCGCTCGCCGCCGTCGAGCAGGTGCTCGGCCTCGTAGGACTCGAACGGCCCGAAGCCGGGCCAGGGCACGAAGCTGTTGATGTCGGCGAGCACGAAGCTCTCGAGCCGCGGCACCCAGACCTCGGCGCCGGTCGCCTTCGCCACGGGGGCCACGGCGCCGACGTGGTCGAAGTGCGTGTGGGTGAGGAGGATCCCGTCGAGCTTCACCCCGAGGCCCTCGATGGCCCCGATCAGCTTGTCGGGCTCGTCGCCCGGGTCGACGATCAGGGCGCGGTCGGAGCCGTCGCGCCGGAAGATGTAGGTGTTCTCCGCAACGGGCCCGACGGTGAACATGCGCACGTCCATCGCGCCGAGCCTACTTTCTCGCCGCCGCCTGCCGACGCTGGCGGAAGCGGTAGATGGCCAGGTCGGTGGCGTACCCGAGCGGGATGTACAGGAGCAGCATGAACGCGGCCAGGATCGCGCCCTGGGCGACGCTGCGCCCGAAGGCCACCACGACCAGGATCCCGAACACGGCCGCGGCGATGGCGGCCCGGTTGACCGAGCCGCGCCAGGTCGGAGGCTCGGACATCCGCTCGATCCGCCGCTGGCGCGAGATCTGCTTTGCGTCCTCTTTCGTGCGCGGGCGTCCGGTCCGCCCCGCCCGCTCGATCGTCCCGGCCGGCGTCCCGCGGTGCTTGCGCGTTCGCTTGCGCCTCGTCTGGGCCATCGGACGGCGACGTTACACGACCGTCTGCAGGGCTTCCTCGATGATGTGGCGCTCGGGAGTGAACCCGCGCAGCGGCACATCGTCCGGGAAGCCCTCGAACGCCGCCCGCGGCGCGAGCCCCACGAGCTCCGCCTCGGCCACCTCGGCGCGCTCGCGCACGCGCGCGACGAGCTCGGCGAGCGGCGCCGCGCGGTGGTCGTGGACGTTCGTCGAGACCTGGGCGCGGCCGCGGTCCGCGAGGTAGAGGCCGATGGCCCGCACGCCGGGCATGCCGCCCCCGGACTCGCGCAGCGACGCCGCGATCTCCTTGGCGAGCTCCACGTCGTCGGTGACGAGGTCGACGTTGAACGCGACCAGCGGCGGCCGGGCGGTCACGAGCACCGCGCCTGCCGTCGGGTGCGGCTCGCGCGGGCCCGTGGTCGGGCGCCAGCTCGCCGGCGGCCATCCGCTCGGCGAGCCCGGCGGGGCCGCCGCGGCGGAGCTAGGCGCGCTCCGCATGCTCGGGGCGTGTGGCGAGCTGGCCGTAGAGGAACACGGGCAGCGCCGGCGTCGCCGATCAGCGCTGCCGCGGTCAGCGCCTCGGCGCAGGCCGCGCCGCGATTGGTTTCGTGGAGGTAGACCACCGGCGCCACGTCGAGCGCACCCACGTGCGGGTGGAGACCCTCGTGCGAGCCGAGGTCGATCGTCTCGATCGCCGCTTCGGCGCAGGCGAGCGAGCGTGGGCGCGATCTCGCCCTGGTTCCCGGCGAGCGTGAAGACCGAGCGGTTGTGGTCGGGGTCCACGTGCAGGTCGAGGAAGCGTGCCGGCGCCGAGCCGCCGCTCGATCCGCTCGAGCACGTCGTGGTCGCGGCCCTCGCTGACGTTCGGGACGGCGAGGAGGGTCGCGGCGAGATTCATGAGAGGCAGTATCCCCCGCGGCCGGACCCAATTAGAGTTCGGCAATGCTGGTCGGGCGCGACCAGGAGCTGGGGACCCTCGCCGATGCACTCAAGGAGCGAATTCCAACGCTCCTCGTCGGCCCTGCCGGTATGGGCAAGACCACGATGTTGCGAGAGGCCACGGCGCAGCTCGATCCGCCGCCGAAGGTGGGCGGCGGGCTGGCGCTTCTGAACTGGATGGCCTACCTGCCCATCGCTCGCGCGCTGAGGCGCGAGCTTCCGGCTACCGAAGCGCCGGCGGTCGCCGCTTTCATAGCGGAGAACCTCGCTGGATCCGCGCTTGTCCTGGACGACCTGCAATGGGTGGACAGCGAGACGCTCGGCCTTCTCTCGTCCCTTGCCGGCCGTGTGCCGTTCCTGGCGGCCGTCCGGCTCGGCGAGGACGGCACGGCTCGCGCCCGCGAGGTCGCGTGCGCCGCGGGTTTCGTCGACCTCGAGCTCTCGGCGCTTCGCCCGGATGAGGCGGTCACGCTCGTGAGCAACCTGCGCCCGGATCTCGCCCCGGAGGCGGTCCAGCGGGTCGTCGAGCGAGCCAGAGGGAATCCGCTCCTCTTGGAGGAGCTGTCCGCCGGGGATTCCCCGCACGACGCTGTCTTGCTCTCTCTGACGGCCCGGCTGCCACCGCGGTCCGAACCGGCCTGGAACGCTCTGGAACGGCTGGCGCTGCTGCACCGTCCGGCCGCTCGTGAGCTGCTCGGCGATGGTGTCGAGGACCTGCTCGCCGCAGGTCTTGCCACAACGGAGGGTGCGGAGATTCGCCTGCGCCATGACCTGCTGGGAGAGGCAGCGCTCGAAACAATGGACGCGGACCGACGCCGGACCGTTCACGCGGCCCTTGCCGAGATGCTGCCCGACGCGGGAGAAGCGGCGAGGCATCACGCGGCCGCCGGCCAGCTTCCGGAAGCACGGGACCAAGCATTGGCTGCGGCAGAGCGCTCGAGTCGTACATGGGATCGCGCCCATCACCTCTCACTCGCCGCGCGCTGTACGGACGACGGCGCTGGTGACGGGCTGCGATTGCGCGCGGCAACCGAGCTCGTGGGGGTCGGAGAGGCAGCGGCCGCGCTGCAGATCCTGCAGGCCGTGCGGGCCGAGGATCCGCCCACGCTCGCGGAGCTCGAGCTGGTCACCGCACGCGCGTGGATCTTCCTGGGCAAGCGAGAGGAAGCGTGGCGCCATCTGACAGCAGGGCTTGCCATGGCCGACGCGACCGTCCTCGGGCTCCGCGCCAAGCTACTTGCCGAGAAGTCTCGCCTGCTCGCGTTCGACAACGAGGGGCCCGCTTCCGTGAGGGTGGCCCGGGAGGCGCTTGACCTGGCCGGGAGGGCCGGCGATGGACACGAGGCGTCCCTCCGCATGGTCCTGGCCACGGCTCTTTACATGACGGCTGACCCGGAATGCATCGACCACTGCCGCGCGGCCCTGCTGGATGCGCGACGCCGCGGAGACACCGCCCTCGAGTCAGAAGCGCTCGAAGCTCTGGTCGCATTCATCAGCGGCTTCGATGACGTTTCAGGGAGCTCTGGAGCACGCAACCATGGGAATCGCCCGCGCCCGCGACCTCGGCATACGAAGCCTCACGGCCCGCATGTCCCAACTCCGGGCGTTGCTCCAGCTGGCGACCGGCGAGCACGTCGTCGCGATCAAGGCGTTCCGGGGGCTTCTCGAGGAGCCCCTCTGGCTCGGCTATCTCGAGCCTCACACGAGGTCTCTGCTTGGGCCTTGCTCTGGCGGACATCGGAGAGCTCGGCGAGGCCGATGAGCTGGTGACCCAAGCGCTCGAAATTGCCGGCACAGCGGATGGCAGGGATTTCGGCGTCTACCTCAGGGCCGAGGTCGCCTGGCTGCGTGGCGAGCCGCTCACCGCGGTCAGAGCCGTGGACGACTACCTCGCGTCGACCCCCAGGTCGTTCCGGCTAGCAGAGCTCGAGGTCGTGCGGGCCTGGGCCCTCGACGATCTCGGACAGCGGCGTCCGGCCACTGTGGAGGAGGCATCGTTCCCGCTGGTCGCCGGCGCGGTGCTCGAAGGCCGAGCGGTTTGGCTGCTCGGCGATCCGGCCACCGTGACGGCGGCGGAAGACCTCTTCCTGGCCGCGGCCGAGCGCTGGCGCGGCCGCCTGCTCACCTCGGAGCTCCGCTGCCTGTGGGGCGCGGCCGAGGCCGCCCGGCGCGGGGAGGCGCACGACCGGCGCGCGGACGAGGCTCATCCAGGTTGAGGAGGTAGCGGAGCGACACGGCCTCGTGCCGTTGCTCGCCCGCATCCGCAGATCACTCCGCGCGGCGGGCGCGTCGGGCCCGGCCCCCCTGGCGCAACCGGACGGCGCGCTCACTGCACGCGAACGGGAAGTGCTTTCACTCGTTGGCCGCGGTGCGACCAGCCGAGAGGTGAGCGCTCGACTCGGCGTGTCCAGCTCAACGGTCGACTCGCACGTGCGATCGGCGATGCGAAAGCTCGGAGTCAGCACACGTGCCCAGGCTGCCGCGGCGTTGGTGTCGCCGACAGAGGATGGCGATGACGGCTCCTAACCTCATCCTCGACGGCGGCGTACGCGAGCTCGAAGGCGTGCGCGGCGCGTTGGAGGCGGATGGCTGGCGGCTGCACGACGGCTGGGAGCTGCCGGCGGATCCGTGGGATGTCGAAGGCCTACAGCTCGCATGCCTCGGCGAGGTCGCGTCCCGCGACGACGCATCCGCCGCGGTGGCCGCCGCTGCCCGCGGTGCCCACGTCGTCGCAGCCGCGCCTGCGAGCCGCGTGCTGGCCGCCCAGCTGTTCGAGGACCTCCGTAGGTTGGGGCCAGTCGAGTACCGTCGGCCCGACGGTGCGTTGTCGGCGGGGCTCGAGCCGGAGCTGGCGAACGTGCTCCGTCTCCTCGCCGAGGGCCTCACGCTGGAGCAGGCGGCCGCTCGCCTCCACTACTCACGGCGCACGGTCGCGCGACGGCTCGCAAGTGCCAGAACGGCGCTCGGGGTGAGGACCACGGCCGAGGCGCTCGTGCGCTTCAAACGGGAGGCCGGCGGCTAGCTCGGTCTCATTTCAGGCAGAAGCTCGAGTAGTCGTTGCCGAACACCGGATGCACGACGTGCAGTTCTCGAAGTCCATACGCTCCGACATGAAGGTGGCGCGCCGCGCGTTGCCCCATGGAGCGATGTAGGCCTGGTCGATCACGATACCGGTCGAGGTCCGCCCACCCGTCCTCCACCCGCTCACGCTTCGGCATCGCTGAGCTCCGCGAATCTGGCGTCGAGCGTAGGATCGCGAACGTTGCCGAGATTCACGTTCCCGGTGGGCGTGATGGCCGAGACCTTGAATTGCCTCATGTAAGCTGTACGGGTGCGGGAACTCGCCCGGTCCAGCTATGAAGCCGGCCGCTGCGCACGCGTCTTTCATTGCCGAGCACCTGCGAGTAGACGGCGAAGTCGATCAGCTGGATCTTCGGCTCGAGCCCGATCTCCTCGAGCATGTCCGCGAAGTAGCTCATGAGCGCGGGGCCGGGGTCCTGCTTCGGCCCCCAGACCTCCACCTCCTCGCCGTCGGCGCCCGGCCTTCCGCACCAGCTCCGGAGCGGCCTCGATGTCCGGCTCGCCGCCTGGCTTCCCGTAGGGGCACGGGTCGCGTCTCCTCGTAGCCGGGGATGTCGGGCGGCAGGAAGTTGCAGGTCGGCGCGAGCAGGCCGCCGGATGACCCTGCGCAGCGCCGCTCGTCGAGGGCGGAGTTCACCGCTCGCCGCACGCGATGCTCGTCGAACGGCGGCCTCGGCGTGTTCAGGAAGAAGTAGTTCGTGCCCTGCGATGACGGACTCCCTGTAACGATCCCCGTGGTCGTGCCTCACCTCCGGCATGAGGTCCGGCGGCGGCGCGTCCTGCATGTAGTCGAGCTTCCCGTCGGATCACGTCCTGCGCCTGGCGGTCGACGCTCGTGATGATGCCGGCCGTATGCGGTCGACCTTCCCGTCCGGGATCCCGGGGATGTCGAAGTCCTCGTTGCGGCGCAGCACGAACTCGCGGTTCGGCTGTGAGCGCGCGATCTCGTAGGGGCCGACCCCGGGCGGCGGGCTGCTTCGATGAGGTTCTCGAAGCGGGCGCTGCTGGGCACCACCCGGCAGAAGATCGTGGCGAGCGCCTGGGAGAAGTTGGCATCCGGCGCGGCCAGCTTGATGTCGATCTCACCGGTCGAGTCGTCTGTCTCGATCCCGGTGATGTCGCCGCCGGCTTCCCGCTCTCCGCATAGGCCTGGGCGCCGGCGATCCCGAGGAAGAGCGAGCTGCCGGGGGACTCGAGGTGGAGGACCCGCTTGATCGTGTGCTCGAAGTCGGAGGCCTTGACGAGGTCCCGTCGGAGAAGGTGAGCCCGTCACGGAGCTTGAGCCTGTAGGTGCGGCCGTCGCCGGAGATCTCGGGCAGCGCCTCGGCCAGCCCGGGGATCAGCTCGGTGCCCTCCTTGCCCTCGGCGTGCCTGTAGGTGAGCGAGCGGCGTGTAGACGAGCCACATCGGCTCCCAGCCGTTGATCGTGTAGCTCAGCGCCGGGTCGAGGAAGTCGGGCTGCGCGGTCTCCGAGATCGTGATCGAGCCGCCGTCGCGCTCGTCGTCGCCGCAGCCGGCCACGACGAGCGCGAGCAAGGCGAGAACGAGGAGGGCCGAGTATCCGACGCATCTGAGCTGAGACGCGCACCCGCGCGATGCTCGAACGTACACGAACACTCGGCGGCTTGCGGGATACTCGGGGGTCCCTGTGGAGCCCGAGCGAGGCGGCTATCCTCGGCCTGCCCGGCTCCGTAGCTCAGCGGTTAGAGCGCACGACTCATAATCGTGAGGTCCCTGGTTCGAATCCAGGCGGAGCTATCGCTCCCAGACACGGTTTGCGGTTTCCCGGTCCGTCGGGAGCACCGGTCGGCTAGAAGTCCGGGACGGTCTTGTCGCCGACGCAGACCTTGGTGCTTTGGTTGATACCGAGCGCGCAAAGCCTGTAGTGGTCACCGGGCTCGACATCCGCACCATCTTGGTAGTCGAGATAGTTTCCGACGTTTCCTTCGTTGCTACAGAAAGTTGCAAAGGGGCCGCTGCCCAAGCACCCTGGGTTCTCGCTCGCCGACGAGTGGGCGTTGTTTCCGTACGCGGTCGTCGCGCTGTATTCAAACCAGACGGCCACGCCTCCGTCTAGAACATCTGATGACCATTGGCCGTGCAGGGTGGGCTGGTTCAGCTCGCCCGTCTCTTCGTCTGGCTCCAAGGTGAAATGGGTCGCCACGCCCCAGGCGCAGCCCGACGCGAAGACGGCGGACGCCATGGCCAGCAGTCCCAGGATCAAACAGCGTTTCATTGACTCCTCCTAAGCCGGTCCGGGCAACCAACAGCACCGACTAGTGCGGGGACAAGGACGACGGTTGGGCGCTTCACGCGAGTCTCCATACGGTCTGGGACGCCAGACCTCCCTGTCCTACGCCCAATGGGGGATGGGGAACACCATCTCAACAACGACCAGCCCCCACATCCTCAATTCGTGCCAATCGCCCGACGGCAGGCTGATCGGCGCAGGATCGGCAGATTGCCCCATAGGCTGGGCGCGACCCCAGAACGGAGGCCGTATGTCATTGCGACTCGCCAGCCGTCTCGTCCCTGCCATGTGCCTGCTCGCCGCCCTCGCGGCTCCCGCCGTGGCGAAAGCACCCAAGCCCAAGGCGGGCTTCTACAACTTCACGCTCAGCGGCAACGCGTACGCCGGCGAGAGCTTCGCCAGCGTCGCCAAGGGCGGGAAGTCGTTCAGCGCGCTCTCACTCGGCTATGTCAAGACGAGCGACAACCCGATGACCGGCAACAAGTGCACGGGCACCTCGGAGGGCGGCCCGAAGAAGGGCCAGGTCAAGATCAAGGACGGCAAGTTCAAGTTCAACGGCTCGATCAAGTGGTTCAGCCCGAAGAAGCAGAAGAACGTGCCCGCCAAGCTCTTCTTCGAGGGCAAGTTCAGCTCGGCCACGAAGTTCAAGGGCTCGTACCAGATCACCGTCGACGGCTGCAAGACCCCCAAGGCCAAGTACACCGCCAAGCTGCGACCCGGTCGGCGGCTAGCGCGCCGCTCGCACCGCACGCGCCTGGGCGCTGTCCATCCACATCTCCCAGCGGCCGGACGCAGCCTCGCGCTCGTCGTGGAAGCGGTACGGGCGGCGGCCGCCGAACTCGGTGTTGCGCAGGTGCGAGACGCCGCCCAGGACGGACGCGATCCGCCGGTGCGGCCATCCCAGCGCGTCCTCGATCGCAGGGAACGTGCGCGGCCTATCGGGCGCCTCGGCCAGGGCGTCCAGCAGCTCGCGCATGAGGTCGCTGCAGCGGTCGTAGAAGCGCGCGATCTCGGCGGCTTCGGTCATCGCGTTGTGCGACGCGTGCTGCCGGTGCCCACCGGGTCGGCCTACGAGTTGGACGGCTCCTCCGGCTGTGCGTCCGTGCACGGCTCGTCGGCCGAGCGGACCTCGTCGACGACCGTCTCCTCGCCCGGATCCTGGACGAAGTCGCCGTCTGGGTTCACCCAGATCCTGATGCCCAGCCTGAAGGGCTCGGTGAACCCGACGGACCCGACCCCGGCGGCGCCATCGGCGTTCGTGGTGAACGCCGACCGGCCGGTGCCAGCGCCACCGGCCAGGAACTCGAACTGGACCCCGTAGGTGGGGTTCGGCTCGAAGTTGAGGACCACCCCCCTCTGAGAGAAGTCGTCGGGGGTGTCGCAGGCGCTCCGAGGCCGAGCTCGACGAGCATCGGGGCGAGGGCGCTTGAGGCGCCGAGCCCCTAACGCGCTGGCGCCCTAGTCCGTGTCGACGTCGACACCGGCGGCCTCCAGGGCGTCCTCCCAGCTGTTGAAGCTGCGGAAGCCGCTGACCCGCCCGTCCCGCATGTCGAGCACCCAGCCGCCGGGCGCGTCCACCGCGATGCCGTCGCGGCCTCCGCCCCACGTGTGTCCCAGCGCCATGACCTTGTCGCCCAGGTCACGGAACTCCACCATCTCGATCCGGAAGTCGGTCCAGGTGGCGTCGACCTCCTCGAGGAACTCCCTGAAGCCGTCGCGGCCCCGGTAGACCCGGCCCTCCAGCCCGCCGACGAGGCCCGGGCGCACCTCGATGTCGGGGTGCGCCGCCTCGAGGACCGCCGCCATGTCGCGCCGCGCGTAGGCCTCGAACATCGCGCGGACGATGTCCACGTTCGACACGCCTGCCATCTTGGCCAATCGCGGCTGCCCGCGCGTATCCACAGCGTGAGAACGCACCTGCTCGCCCGCAGCCAGCACGTGCCGGCGCCGCCGGACGAGGTCTTCGCCTTCTTCGCCGACGCCCGCAACCTCGAGGCCATCACGCCGCCGTGGCTGCGCTTCAGCGTGCTCACGCCCGGGCCCGATCGAGATGCGGCCGGGCGCGCTCATCGAGTACCGCCTCGCTCTCCACCGCATACCCGTCCGCTGGCTCACGCGGATCGAGGAGTGGACGCCGGGGCGGTCGTTCGTCGACGCCCAGGTGCGCGGGCCGTACCGGCTCTGGCACCACACCCACACCTTCGCGGAGCGGGACGGCGGGACGCTCGTGGGCGACCAGGTTCGCTACGCCCTCCCCCTCGGCCCGCTCGGCGCCGCCGCCCACTCGGCCTTCGTGCGACGCGACCTCGAGCGCATCTTCGGCTACCGCCACTCAGTGATCGCGCAACGCTTCACAAAGTAAAGTAAGAAGGCGGATGAAGACGTTCTGGCGCCTGCTCGGCTTCCTGCGCCCCTACCGCAGCGGGGTGATCGTGTCGTTCGCGCTCGCGGCCGCGGCCATGGGCGTGGGCGTGCTCATCCCGTACCTCGTCGGCCGCACGGTCGACGAGATCGGCAACGGCGGCGACAACCTCTGGCCGCTGGCCGCCACCGTCGCGGCGGCGGGCGTGCTGCGGCTCGCGTTCAGCGTCAACCGCCGCATCGTCGCCGGGCGCGTGTCGCTCGGGGTCGAGTACGACCTGCGCAACCGCATCTACGGGCACCTCAACTCGCTCGAGCTGGCCTTCTTCGACGGCCAGCAGACCGGGCAGCTGATGTCGCGCTCGACCGTGGACCTCCAGGCCGTGCGCTTCTTCCTCGGCTACGGCCTGATCTTCATCGTGCAGTCGCTGCTGACGATCGTGATCGCCGCCGGCGTCATGTTCGTCGTGGACCCGCGGCTGGCGGCCGTGGCGCTGGCCCCGATGCCGTTCGTGATCTGGGTGGCGTTCCGCTACGGGCGCCTCAACCGCCCGGCCACGCAGGAGGTGCAGCAGCGCATCGCCGAGCTCACCGCCGAGGCCGAGGAGAACGTGGGCGGCATCCGGGTCGTCAAGGCGTTCGCGCAGGAGGAGCGCCAGGTGCGGCGCTTCAACCACGCCGTCGCGCGGGTGTTCGACCAGTCGATGGTCTCCACCCGGCTGCGCGCGTTCTACAGCCCGCTGCTCGGCTTCATCCCCCAGCTCGGCCTGGCCGGCCTGCTCTTCGTGGGCGGCCACCAGGCGATCAACGGCTCGCTCGAGGTCGGCCAGTTCGTGGCGTTCTACGGCTACGTGCTGATGCTGACCGCGCCGATGCGCATGCTCGGGATGGCGCTCGGCATGGCCCAGCGCGCGGTCGCGTCGGGCGCGCGCGTGTTCGAGCTGCTCGACCGCGACGCCCAGCTCACCGTGCCGGCGGAGCCGCGCGCCCTGCCCGACGGCGGCGGTCGCGTGGAGCTGCGTGACGTGACCTTCGGGTACGGCGACGACAGAGCCGTGCTGCGCCACGTGGACCTGGACGTGGAAGCGGGCAGGACGGTGGCGCTCGTCGGGCCCACGGGCTCCGGCAAGACGCAGCCTCGTGATGCTCGTGCCGCGCCTGTACGACGTGCAGCGAGGGCGCCGTGCTGGTGGACGGCGTGGACGTCCGCGACCTCGACCCCGCCGTGCTGCGGCGCGAGGTGGCGGTGGTGTCCGACGACGCCTTCCTCTTCTCCGCCACGCTCGCCGACAACATCGCCTACGCGCGCCCGGACGCGAGCGAGGACGAGGTCCGGCTGGCCGCGTCGCGGGCGGGGCTCGACGAGCTCGTCGACCAGCTCCCCGGCGGCTTCGACACGCTCGTGGGCGAGCGCGGGCTCACGCTCTCCGGCGGCCAGCGCCAGCGCGTGGCGATCGCCCGGGCGCTGCTCGCCGAGCCGCGCATCCTGATCCTCGACGACGCCACGTCGAGCGTGGACGCCACGACCGAGAGCCGCATCAAGGACGCGCTCGCCGAGGTCATGGAGGGGCGCACCACGTTCGTGATCGCCCACCGGCTCTCCACGATCGCGCTCGCCGACGAGGTCGTGGTGCTGGAGGACGGCGAGATCGTGGCGCGCGGGACCCACCGGGAGCTGCTGGAGGACTCGCCGCTCTACCGCGAGATCGCCGAGAAGGGCCTGCCCGAGCAGGTGTTCCTGACCCGCGACGAGGACGAGCGCGAGGTGGCGGGCCTGTGAGGCGCGTCTGGGAGATCCTCCGCGGCGAGCAGCGCCGCACGCGCAAGCTGCGCCACCTCGTGACGCTGCTCCGCCCGTACCGCGGGCGGGTGGCCATCACGCTGATCGCGCTCCTGATCGCGACCGCCGCCGCGCTCGTGCCCCCGTACCTCGCCGGCCAGGCCGTGAACGCCATCTCCGACGGCGACTCCGGCCATCTGACCGTCCTGCTGATCGTGTTCCTCGGCGCGGCGCTCCTGAACTGGGGCGCCACCTACGTCCAGACCTACTTGATCAACTGGGTCGGGCCAGCGGGCGCTCCAGGACCTGCGCGTCCAGCTCTTCGCCCACCTCCAGAGGCTCTCGATCGGCTTCTACTCGCGCAACAAGGCCGGCGTGCTGATCTCGCGCCTCACCAACGACGTGCAGGCGCTCGACCAGCTCGTGACGGAGGGCATGCAGACGCTGTTCTCCTCCACGCTGACGCTGCATCGGCATCACGGTGATCCTCGTGGTGCTCGACCCGGCGCTCGCGCTCGTCACCTTCCTGACCTTCCCGCTGCTCCTGATCGGCAGCGTGATCTTCCGGCTCGCCTCCTCGGGCGCCTACCGGCTCACACGCGAGCGGATCGCGCTCGTGACCGCCTACCTCCAGGAGACGCTCTCGGGCGTGCGCGTCGTGCGCGCCTTCGGCCAGGAGCGCCGCCACACGACGCGCTTCGCCGAGCTGAACGACGAGCACCGCGAGGCGAACATGCGGACCGTCTACCTGAACGCCGCCTACTTCCCGGCGGTCGAGCTGCTGTCGGCCGTGGCCACGGCGGCGATCCTGATCTACGGCGGCAACCAGGTGATCGACGGCGCGGTGTCGATCGGCGTGCTCGTCTCGTTCGTCTTCTACCTCCAGAGCTTCTTCGACCCGATCCAGTCGCTCTCGCAGCTCTACACGACCTACCAGGCCGGCATGGCGGCGCTCGACAAGATCTTCGAGCTGCTCGACGAGGAGCCGGACATCGCGCGACCGCCCGGACGCGCTCGAGCTGCCGCGGCTGCGCGGCGAGATCGAGTTCGACGACGTGACGTTCTCCTACGGCGACGGCGAGCCGGCGCTCTGCGACGTGTCCCTGCACGTCCCGCCGGGCCAGACGGTGGCGCTCGTGGGCGCCACCGGCGCCGGCAAGTCCACGCTCGCGAAGCTGGTGGCCCGCTTCTACGACCCGGACCACGGGCCGCGTGCTGGTGGACGGCCACGACCTGCGCGAGCGTGACCGAGCACTCGCTGCGCTCGCAGCTCGGGATCGTGCCCCAGGAGAGCTTCCTGTTCTCGGGCACGATCCGCGACAACATCGCCTTCGGCCGGCCCGGCGCGACGGACGAGGACGTGCGCGCCGCGGCCGCCGCGGTCGGCGCCGACTCCTTCATCGAGCGCCTGCCCGAGGGCTACGACACCGAGGTCGGCGAGCGCGGCGGCCACCTCTCCGCCGGCCAGCGCCAGCTCGTGGCGTTCGCGCGCGCCGCGGCGGCCGACCCGCGCATCCTCGATCCTCGACGAGGCGACCTCGAACGTGGACGTGCGCACCGAGGCGCAGATCGAGCACGGCCTGCGCCGGCTGCTGGCCGGCCGCACGGCGCTCGTGATCGCCCACCGGCTGTCCACGATCCGGGGCGCCGGGCGCATCGTGGTGCTGGACGGCGGCCGCATCGCCGAGCAGGGCACGCACGACGAGCTGCTCGCGGCCGACGGCGCCTACGCGCGGCTGTACCGCGACTGGGCGGACCAGGCCGCGGCCTGAGCTGGTCCGTGCGCGCACCCGGCTGGCCGGGTGCGCAGCGATGGCACTATCCTGGTCAGCCCCTTGGGGGGTCGTCTAATGGCAAGACGCCAGCCTCTGGAGCTGGTTATCGGGGTTCGAGTCCCTGCCCCCCAGCCTGATCCGTGCACTAGGCCGCGCGTGCGGCGGGCACCAGCCGCAGCCGCTCCGGCAGGAACGGCACCACCGCCGCGCCTGACGTACTCGGCGCCCGCGCGCACCAGCGCCTTGCGCACGAACGCCGGCGGCAGCGGCGCGAAGCCGTACTCGTCCCGGATGCGGTCGGGCAGCAGGGCGATCGTCACGAAGTTGACCGTCTCCACGAGCGGCTGCAGGTAGCGCGGCACCGGCGGCTCGAGCACGATCGAGCGTGCCCGCTCGCGCGCCCACGGCGTGACGTGCAGCCGGTCGCCGTCGAGCATCGCCGAGCGGTAGTCGTCGAGGTCCGCGAGCGTGCGCGGCATGTCCGCCTTGCGCAGCCCGAACAGCCGCCCCACGACCTTGTAGTCCTCCCAGTAGGCCGCCTCCTCCTCGCGCGTCAGGCCGCCCGACGTAGCTGCGGTAGACCACGAGGCCCGAGTCCACGAGCGTGAACAGGACCCAGAGCAGCAGCTCCGGGTCGTCGGCGCGGTAGGGCGTGCCCGCCGGGTAGGGCCCGGCGGGCGCGGCCAGCCTGCCGCTCACGCGCCGGTGCATCGCGCGCACGCGGCGGGTCACGCGGTCGGCGTCCGCCCTCGAGCCGAAGCCGATCGTGCCCATCACCTCCGCGGTGCGGGCCAGCCGCTCGTAGGGCTCGTCGAGCGCGTCCGTGTGAGCGAGCAGGCCGGCCACCGCGAGCGGGTGCGCGGCCTGCATCAGGAGCGCGCGCGGCCCGGACAGCGCCAGCGCCCGCTCGCGGTGGATGCGCCTGAGCATGGAGCTGTCGTCGAAGTAGCCGCCGGCCACGGTCATCCCAGCCTAGGGTCCGGTCCGTACAGAGGGTGTGCGCAGAGGGAGCTCAGGCAGCAACGGCGTCGCGGGTCTTCTGGAGGCCCAGCCGCAGCCGGCTCTTGGCGGTGCCGAGCGGGCACGCCGGACGCGTCCGCGATCTCCGCGGCCGACAAGCCCCTTGCCGAACGCGAGCAGGACGGCCTCGCGCTGGAGCGCGGGCAGCTTCCCGACCGCCGTCGAGCACCCGGCCGCGGTCCTCGTGGCGCGCGGCCGCGCTCGCCGGGCCCGTCCTCGGCCCCGGGGCGCGCCTCGTCGCGCACGCCGAGGCGCTCGACGGCGCCGCGGGCCGCGGTCAGCGAGCGCACGCGGTCCACGGCGCGGCTGCGGGCCATCATCGCCACGTAGCCGGCGAGGCTGCCGCGCGACGGGTCGAACAGCTTCGGGTCGCGCCAGATGGCGAGGAAGACGTCCTGCACCACGTCCTCGGCGGCGGCCTGGTCGCCGAGCACCCGCATGGCGCTGGAGAATGCCCGGGAGCGATGTGCCGCGTATGCCTTGGAGAACTCGTCGATGTTCATATCTAAACACATTGTAGCGAAATACCGATACAGAATGTTGAAGTCTTGAACGGACTGACGATCGGACAGCTCGCCGAGCGCACCGGCGTCCAGCCGGGCACGCTGCGCATGTGGGAGACGCGCCACGGCTTCCCGCGCGCCGAGCGGCTGCCGAGCGGCCACCGCCGCTACGCGGAGGCGGACGTGGAGCGCGTGCTCGAGGTGGTGCGAGCGCGCGACGCCGGCCTGTCGCTGGCCGCCGCGGTCGAGCGGCTCGACGCCGCCGGCGACCCGGAGCCCGAGACCTCGATCTACGCCGGGCTGCGCAAGCGCCGCCCCGAGCTCCACCCCTATCCGATCCCGAAGCACCTGCTGGTCGCCGTGTCGCACGCGATCGAGGACGAGTGCTCCGCGCACGGGAGCCGCGCGGTGCTCGTGGGCTCCTTCCAGCGCGAGTCGTTCTACCGCGACTCCGAGACGCGCTGGCGCGAGTTCGCCCGCAGCGCCGAGCTGGCGCTGGCGCTGGCCGACTTCGAGAAGCCCGCCGCCCCCGAGGGAGCGCCGTTCGAGGTGCCGATCGGCCGCGACCACCCGCTCGCGAACGAGTGGGCGATCGTCTGCGACGCGCCGGGGTTCTCCGCCTGCCTCGCCGGGCGCGAGCGCCAGGTGACCGGCGAGCGGGTCTTCGAGGTGCTCTGGTCGGTGGAGCCCGAGGTGGTCCGGGAGGCCGTGCGGATCGGCCTCGACCTGGCGATCGCGCGCATGCCGGAGCTGGCCGAGCGGGTGCCGGAGCGCCTGTCGCGGCCGCCCGACTCGGATCGCGGCGCCGTGGCGAACGCGACCTCGGTCACGAACCGGATCCTGGCCTACGTCGCAGCGGGGCGCTAGAGCGCGCTCAGGTCGGTGCCGAGGTCGGCGAGCGCGAGCGGCTCGCGCGGCGCCCTGTCCGCGATGAAGCGGCGGGCGTGCTCGAGGTCGTCGGAGCGCCCGACGGCCAGCGCGGCCGTGACCCGCCCGTCGTCGAGGTAGAAGACGCTGAACTCGCCCTCCTCGAGCGAGCCGCGCACGACCGGCTCGCCCTCCCCCGGGCCCACGTACTCGAGCGACGCCCAGTCGGCGAGGTCCGAGAAGAAGTACGGGATCACGTCGTGCTCGACCCCTCGCCCGAGCATGTTGAGGGCGGCCGTCTTGCCCTGGTTCGCGGCCACGTCCCAGTGCTCCACCCGCAGCCGGCGGCCGTGGACGGGGCTGTCGTACTCGCAGCTGTCGCCGGCGGCGAAGATCCCCGGCACGGAGCTCTCGAGCCCGGACGAGCACTTCACGCCGCCGCTCTCGCCGATCTCGAGGCCCGCCGCCTTGGCGAGCATCACGTCCGGCATCACGCCGACGCCCACGACCACGTAGTCGCACTCCAGCTCGCGCCCGGCCTTGGTGACCACCTTGGACACGCGGCCGCCGGCGCCCTCGAAGCGCTCCAGCTCGTCGCCCCCGTAGAGCTTCACGCCGTGGTCCTCGAGCACGCCGTGGAAGAAGCGGGCGGCGTCGCCGAACTGCCGCTCGAGCGCCACGTCCTCGAGCATCAGGATCGAGCACTCGATGCCGTAGGCGGCGGTGAGCGAGGCCGCGACCTCGGTGCCGATGTAGCTGCCGCCGATCAGGACCACGCGCTCCGCCTCGCCGGCCTCGGCGCGGATCGCGTCCGAGTTGGCCGAACGCGCGCATGTAGTGGATCCCGTCGAGGTCGCAGCCGTCCACGCGCAGCCTGCGCACGTTGGCGCCGGTCGCGAGCAGCGCCTTGTCGAAGCCGACCGTCTCCTTCGTGGAGAGCGTGGCCACGCGCTCGCCGGTGTCGAGCTTCATCACGCTCGTGCGCGTGAGCAGCTCGACGTCCTGCTCCTTCCAGAACTCGTCCGGGCGGTAGAGCACGTCCTCGCGGCCCTCCTCGCCGCGGAGGTAGCCCTTCGTCAGCTCGGGCCGGTTGTAGGGCGGGTCGGGCTCGCGGCCGACCAGCAGGATGCTGCCGTCCGCGCCCTCCTCCCGCAGCCAGCGGGCGCAGCTGCCGGCGGCGAGGCCGCCTCCGACCAGCAGGTAGTCGACGGAGCGGTCGGCCACCGCTCAGGCCGCGGGCGCCACGCGGCTCGTGAAGAGCTCGGTCACGCGGTCCTCGATGCCCACGTCGAGCACGAGCAGCACCTCGTCGCCGGCCTGGACGAGCGACTCCCCGGTGGGGACGAAGCCGCCGCCGTCGCGGAGGATCGAGATCACGAGCGAGCCCTCGGGCAGGCCGAGCTCGCGGACGCGCTTGCCCGCCGCCTCGGAGTCCTCGGCCACCTCGAGCTCGATGATCTCGAGCCGCTCCTCGGGCAGGTCGAGCAGGTGGACCAGCCCGTACTTCGGCACCTCGTGCTCGATCAGCCTCAGGATCAGGTCGGTGGCCGAGATGGCCGGCTTGACGCCGAGCAGCTCGAAGTGCTCGAGGTTGCGCGGGTTGTTGCAGCGCGCGACCACGCGCGACACGCCGTACTTCTCGCGCGCCACCTGGGAGATCAGGATGTTGTCCTCGTCGTCGCCGGTCACCGCGATCACGAGGTCGGCGCGCTCGATGCCGGCGCGCTCGAGAACCCACAGCTCGGACCCGTCGCCGTAGAGCACGCGGTGCTCGAGCTCCTCCTCGACGACCGCGTAGCGGCGCGAGTCCGACTCGAGCACGGTCACCTCGTGCCCCTTCGCGATCAGCTCGCGAGCGAGGTTCCAGCCGACCTTCCCGGCTCCCACGATCAGCACGTACATGGGCTAGCCGGACACCCCCTCGAAGCGGATCTGGCCGCGCACGGCGGCCTCGAGCAGCTCGATCGCGGTCTGGGTGGGGCAGACGGTCTGGAGGCCCTGCTCGGCGTACCAGCGGGCACGATGCGGGTCGAGCACGCGCACGACCACGCGCTCCACCTCGAAGCGCCGCTTGGCGATCTGGGCCACCACGAGGTTCGTGTTGTCGCCGTCCGTGGAGGCCACGAAGGCGTCGGCCTGGTCGATCCCCGCGGCCAGCAGCGCGTCGATCTCGAGCGCCGTGCCGACGGTGAAGCGCCCGCCGCGCTCCTCCCAGCCCTCGGAGTAGCGGCGGTCGAGCAGCGCGATGGCCTCGGGGTCCTCGTCGAGGACCGAGACCTCGTTGCCCTCGGCGAGCATTGAGTGTGCGATCGCGGACCCCACCCGCCCGCAGCCGACGATCAGTACGAACATGCGGATTCCACTCTACAAAGCCGGGAGCCCGGCGAACGCCTATGGGAGAACGCCCTCGCGCACGGTGTCCTCCCCCGCCGGGCGGCGCGGTGAGGATGACGGTGCAGGCGGCCTTCTCCACGACGTAGCGCGTGGTCTCGCCGACGAAGCGGTCGCGCGCCCGGCCGCGGCCGCCGAGGATCGCGCCCCCGCGCACGCGGCTGGGCTCCTCCGCGGCGAGCACGATGGCCTCCACCCCGCGCCTGCGCGCCTCGGACACGATCGCCTGGCCCGACGGTGCGGCCGCGGACCATCGCGGTGGCCACCTCCACGCCCTCGTACTCCTCGCCCACCTCCTTGGCGCGCGCGAGCACGCGCTTGGCCTCGGCCACGCGCTCCTCCGGCACGCGCGCGTCGAGCGGCAGGGACATCGGGATCTCGAAGACGTAGAGCACCTCGAGCACGGCCCCGCCCTCGCCCTCGTCGGCGTGCTCGGCGGCCAGCCGGCCGGCGGTGCCCACGATGTCGTCGTCCAGGTGCTCGCCGAAGACCGGCACCAGGATGCTCCCGTACTCGGGCTCGCTCACGTCCTGGAGCGCCGTGGCCGGGATCGTGAAGCGCTTCCGCAGCGGCTTCCCCTGGGCCCGGCGGTAGATCGTGTAGAGCAGGATGCCCGAGAGCATCCACACGCCGCCCACCACCCGTGCCCCCTCGTGGAGCACGATGATGCTGACCCAGGCGCCGACCGCGAACAGGGCTCCCAGCACGGCCGGGAGCGGCACCGTTCCCTTGCGGAACCGGAACGAGAGCGGCAGCCGGAACGCGCTCGGGCGCCCCGCCTCCCGGAAGCGCAGCGCGATCACCGACATGTGGGCGATCGCGAACGTGAGCATCGCGCCGAAGGCGAAGATGCCGGCCAGGAAGCCCATGTCGTTGGGCAGGGCCAGGCCGAAGGCGATCACGGCCGCCGCGGCGATCACCACGTAGGGCGTGCCGCGGCGCGGGTGCAGGCGGCCGACCGCGCTCGGGATCTGGCGGTTGGTCGCCAGCGAGTAGGCAAGCCGCGACAGCCCGAGCATCTGGCCGTTCATCGCCACCAGCAGCGTCGCCGCGCCAACCGCCCCGATCGCGTAGCGCATGCGCGTCCTTCAGCCATTCCGGGTCGAGCGAGGACGCCACTCCCAGCATCGGCGCCTGCTCGTAGGTGGAGCTGAGCGGCGTGTGCCCGTTCTCGACCGGCACGGCCATCAGCGCGGCGGTGGAGACGCCCACCAGCAGCACCAGCGCCGCCACCGAGCTCACGATCACGAAGCGCTTCAGGCCGTGGCGCCCCACGCGCACCTCGCCGGCCAGGCCCGAGGCCGCCTCGATGCCGATCATCGCCCCGGTGGCGATCACGGTGGCGAAGACCGCGTCCTCCCAGCTCGGGGTGGAGCCGAGGTCGACGCTGTCGAAGATCACGCCCAGGTCGAACACCTCGCTGAACACGAGCAGCGACATCCCGGCGAGCAGCACGATGCCGACGAGCGAGAGCCGCAGGACGGTGCGCAGCCGGTCGGCGCCCAGGCCGCGGGTGTTGGCCACGGCCACGAACAGCAGCGCGGCGGCCGCGATGGCCGTCTCCACGTGCCCGTTGCCGAGCTCGCCCCAGAACGCCGCCAGGTAGTCCGAGATCGCCACCGCGGCGAGCGCCATCACGATCAGGTAGTCGAGGAGGATCGCCCAGCCCGCCACGAAGCTCCAGAACTCGTCGAAGGCGTAGCGGGCGAACGTGGAGGCCCCGCCGCGCTCCGGGTGGAGCGAGTTGCCCTCCACGTAGGTGGCCATCGTGATGACGAAGAAGCCGGCCGAGATCAGGAAGACGACCGGCGTGAGCCCGAGCGCGTCGCCGGAGACGACGCCGACCGAGAAGAAGATCGACGAGACGATCGCGCTGAGCGTGATCGCGAAGAGCGCCGGCTCGCCGAGGCCGCGGGCGAGGATCGCCTCGGCCCGCCCGGTCCCGCGGGCGATCCGCCCGCTGCCGAGGCCGGAGCCGCGCCGGAGCGTCTCGCGGGCCTTCCTGGCGCGCTCCGGGCGCCGTCCGTCGCCGTCGGGGCTCACTGGGCTCCGCCGTGCCCTCGCGCGAACCAGAGGCGCGCCGCGCCGATCGCGGCGAGCATCACCCCGAGGACCACGCCGATCGCGAGGGCGCCGCCTCCACGGCTGAGGGTGGAGGCGATCATCGCGAGCCCGCACGAGCAGCATGAGGGCGCTCAGGGCACGCGTGGAGGCCAGGTAGGCGCGCTGCACAGCGGCATCGTAGCCCTGCGTCAGGCCGCGTCTGACTGCTTGGGCGCCGCGCGCGTGGACTCGATGATCACGCGGCAGGGACGCTCGCTCAGCACCGTCTCGATCGTCTTCCCGAACAGCGAGGCGCCGGCCCGCCGCGGCGGCAGCTCCATCACCACGGCCTTCGCGCGGATCTCGCGCGCCTCCTCCACGATCCGGCGTCCCGCCTGCGCCGGGCGCACCTTCTCCCAGTGGCCGGTCACGCGCCGGCCGCCCTTCACCCGCGCCGAGTCGATCACGCTTGCGGCGCGGGCCTCCTGCTCCGGCATCTCGGCGTCGATCGGCGAGTTCGGCGGCACCGTGATCGTCACGACCACGTGGATGCCGCGCCGGTTCTTCGCGGCGAGCCGCTGCGGCCGTGGCCACCGCCTCCGGCGAGTAGCGCCCGTCCTCGAAGGCCACCAGCACGGACTCGTACTCGACCTCGTGCTCGACCACCGGCTTGGGCGTGACGATCTTGACCGTCTCCGTCAGCGAGAGCCCCTGCCGGCGCCGGTAGACCACGTAGATGGCGATCCCGATCGCCAGCCAGGCCAGGCCCGACACGAGCACGCGCAGGTCCAGGACCGTGGCCACGATCAGCGCGATCCCGGTGCCGAGCCCACCGAAGATCGCGAGCAGCGGCAGCTCGTAGCGGCCCACCTTCAGCACGCCCGGCGAGCGCCACGGCCGCTCCGCGTCGGGTCGCTTGATCGCGGAGCGCGATCACCGAGAGGTGCGCGATCGTGAACGACAGCATCGCCCCGAACGCGTAGATCACGCCGAGGAAGTCGGCCTGGCCGGGGAGGATCGCCACGCAGGCGATCAGGCCGAACAGCATGATCGCCACGTAGGGCGTGCGGAACTTCGGGTGCAGGGCGCGCAGCAGCTCGGGCAGCTGGCGGTGCTGGCCCATCGAGTAGCTCAGCCGGGACACGCCGAGCAGGCCGGCGTTCGTGGCGATGAAGAGGATCGTGGAGGCCAGCAGGCCCACGTAGACCTCGGCGGCGCCCTGGAACGCGCCCAGGTCCATGTTCGCCACCACGCCCAGCACGGGGTCGTCCGCGTAGCCGCCGTCCTCCTTCGAGACCGCGAGCTGCGTCTCGCCGTTGATCACCGGCATGGCCGAGAGCGCCACCGCCGGCAGGAACGCGTAGATGACCGCCACGGCGCCCACCACGAGGCCGATGCCGCGCGGGATCGTCTTGCCGACGTCGCGGGCCTCCTCGGCCATGTTCGAGATCGTCTCGATGCCGGTGTAGGCCACCATCGCGACCGGGATCGCGATCAGGAAGTCCCCCACGGTCGGCGTGGTGCCGAAGTCCACCTGCTGCACCAGCAGGTCGGGGTCGAGCACGAGCACGCACGCCCACGGCCACGAGCAGGACCTGCGTCATGAAGTCGGCGATCGCGAAGCCGATGTTCACGCCGGCCGACTCCTTCACGCCGACCACGTTCAGGACGCCGAGCGCGACGACCACGACGATGCCGCCGATGATGTCGCCCGGGGACTCCCCGAGCGCGCTCCAGAAGACCCCGAGGTAGTGCGGCACGAAGAACGCCGAGATCGAGATCGTGATGATGTAGGTGAGCATCTGGCTCCACGCCGCGAAGAAGGACCAGAACTCGTTGAAGGCGCGCCTGGCGAAGCTCGACGAGCCGCCCGCCTCCGGGTACATCGTGGTGGCCTCGGCATAGGTGGCGGCCGTGGCGGCGAAGATCAGCCCGGCGATCACGAAGACCACCGGCGTCATCCCGGCGGCGTAGATCGCCACCAGCCCGAGCGCGTAGTAGATCGAGCTGCCGACGTTGCCGTAGGCGGTGGCGAACAGCGCGCCCGTGCCGAGCACGCGCTCGAGCCCGCGGTTCTTGGGTCTGAACTCAGCCATCAGCGGCGAGGAAAGCTACTCCCGGCCGCGGGGGTTCGCATGCGTTGTTCTGGGTTATTGCCCGACAACTCGACAAACCGCTCTGCAGCCGCCCGTGCGCCGGCCCGGCACGGCCGGCCAGCGCACGCGGGTCCGGGGGCGCGACCCCCGGATGCACTCAGACGAGGAACGGCACGATCAGGAGCGCCACGATGTTGGCCACCTTGATCATGGGGTTGATCGCCGGGCCGGCGGTGTCCTTGTACGGGTCGCCGACGGTGTCGCCGGTCACCGAGGCGGCGTGGGCCTCGGAGCCCTTGCCGCCGAACTCGCCGTCCTCGATCAGCTTCTTGGCGTTGTCCCACGCACCGCCGCCCGAGGTCATCGAGACGGCCGCGAAGAAGCCCACCACGATCACGCCGATCAGCAGGCCGCCGAGCGCCTGGTAGGAGAGCAGCCCCACCACGACCGTCACGACGATCGGGATCAGCGCCGGGACGATCATCTCCCGCTGCGCGGACTGGGTGACGATGTCCACGGCCCGCGCGTAGTCCGGCTCCTCGGTGCGGTCCATGATGCCCGGCTTCTCCTTGAACTGGCGCCGGACCTCGTCGACCACGCCGCCGCCGGCCCGGCCGACGGCCTCGATCGCCAGCGCGGCGAACAGGTAGACCATCATGCCGCCGATCAGCAGCCCGACCAGCACCTCGGGCTGGGAGATGTCGAAGCCCTTCAGGACCTTGCCGTCGGCCGCGGCCTCCTCGCGCAACTCCTCGATGAAGGCTGCGAACAGCACCAGCGCCGCCAGGACGGCGGAGCCGATCGCGTACCCCTTCGTCACGGCCTTGGTGGTGTTGCCGACCGCGTCGAGCGGGTCCGTCACGTTGCGGACCTCCTCGGGGAGGTCCGCCATCTCGGCGATGCCGCCGGCGTTGTCCGTGATCGGGCCCGAAGGCGTCGAGCGCCACGATCAGGCCGGTGAGCGACAGCTGCGCCATCACCGCGATGCCGATGCCGTAGATGCCCGCCAGCTCGTTCGCGACCAGGATGCCGAGCGCCAGCAGGATCGCGGGCGCCGCGGTGGACTGGAAGCCCTGCGCGAGCCCCTGGATGATGTTGGTCGCGTGGCCTGTCTGCGACGCCCGTGCCGTGGTGCGCACCGGCCGGAAGCGGGTGGACGTGTAGTAGTCGGTGATCACGAACAGCCCGGCCGTGATGCCCACGCCCACGAGGGTGCAGAACCAGAGGTCGAGGCCGCTCGGCGCGTCGGCGCCGGCGCGCAGCAGCTCGGACACGTCGTTCTGGTACGAGATGTCGTCCATCAGGAGCAGCGTGATCGGCAGGAACGCCAGGGCCGCGAGGCCGCCGGACACGATCAGGCCCTGGTAGAGCGCGCGCTCGACGTTCCCGGCCTGGCTGCGCACGGCGTAGGTGCCGATGATCGAGGCGAGGATCGAGACGCCGCCGAGGACCAGCGGGTAGACCGCCACGGTGCCGATCTCGTTGAAGGTCAGCACGCCGAGCAGCATCACCGCCACCGCGGTGACCGCGTAGGTCTCGAAGAGGTCGGCGGCCATGCCGGCGCAGTCGCCGACGTTGTCGCCCACGTTGTCGGCGATCACCGCCGGGTTGCGCGGGTCGTCCTCGGGGATCCCGGCCTCGATCTTGCCCACCAGGTCGGCGCCCACGTCGGCCGCCTTGGTGAAGATGCCGCCGCCCAGACGGGCGAACACGGAGATCAGCGAGCCGCCGAAGCCGAGGCCCACGAGGGCGTCGATCGCGTCGCGCTCCTCGGTGCCGGCCAGGATCAGGATCCCGTAGTAGCCCGGCCACCCCGAAGAGGGCGAGCCCGGCCACGAGCATGCCGGTGACGGCGCCGCCCTTGAAGGCCACCTCGAGCGCCTTCGACACGCCGCCGCGCGCGCTCTCCGCCACACGGGCGTTGGCGCGCACGGACACGTTCATGCCGATGAAGCCGGCCGCGGCCGAGAAGGTGCCGCCGATCAGGAAGCCGATGGCGATCAGGATGCCCTCGGATCCCTGCGCCTCGAGCGCGATCGGCGAGCACGACCGCCAGGACCACGGCTACGCCGCCGATGATCGTGTACTGGCGGCGCAGATAGGCCGTGGCGCCTTCCTGCACGGCGCGCGAGATGCGCTGCATCTCGTCGTTGCCGGGCGAGAGCGCGAGCAGCCAGCGCGAGGTCACGACGCCGTACACCACGGCCATGGCCGCGCAAACAAGCGCGATGATCACGCCGTAGTCAGTCAGGAAATCCAAAAGAGTGTGTCCTCCGTGTGATTCAGTCGGCGGGCGGCGCCGCTTGCTAGTGGTGAACGATCGCGTTTTCCAGCGCCGAAGCGCAGGCGTCGTCCGGCTGAGGCCCGATCTTGGGCACCGCCCGGAACAAGAGCGCGCGCAGTCTATCGAGGTTCTGGCGGAAAACCGCGAAGGCGGCGTCCGCGGAGACCGGCTCGACGTCCGGCATGGCCTCCAGACCCGCGTCGTAGTCGGTAACGAGCGACACGTTCGCGTAGCAGAGACCCAGCTCGCGGGCGAGCCAGCATTCGGGGTACTGGGTCATGTTGACCACGTCCCAGCCGTTCGCGGCGAACCAGCGCGACTCGGCCAGGGTGGAGAAGCGCGGGCCCTGGATCACCACCACCGTCCCGCCGTCCACGGCCTCGATCCCCTCCGCGCGGGCGGCCTCGACCAGGGTCTCGCCCAGGTCGCGGCAGTAGGGGTGCGGCGGCGGACACGTGCGTGGTCTGCGGCCCGTCGTAGAAGGTGTCCTCGCGGCCGCTCGTGCGGTCCACGAACTGGTCGCAGACCACGAACGTGCCCGGGCGGAGCTCCGGCTTCAGCGAGCCGCAGGCCGACGGCCCGACGATCCGGCGGACCCCCACCTGGCGCATCGCCCAGACGTTCGCGCGGTAGTTGATGCGGTGCGGGGGGAGCGAGTGGTCGTCGCCGTGGCGCGGCATGAAGGCCACCTGCGCCCCGTCCACCTCCCCGATCCGGATCCGCGCCGAGGGCGGCCCGTACGGCGTGTCGACGGCCACCTCCTCCACGTCGTCGAGGAAGCGGTAGAAGCCCGAGCCCCCGAAGATCCCGATCATGGGCTGTCCTGGCCCGGCGTCCAGATCTTCGAGCGTGCCTTGGCGCGCTCGTCCGTCTCCTTGACGTAGAGCATCTGGAGCTGGGAGAGCGCGTCCTTGATCGGCGCGGCCTCCTCCTCGGGGCAGAGCGGCAGCAGCGCCCGCACGGCCTCGATCGCCTTGTGCGCCTGCTCCTTGTCCTTCTCCTCGGGCACGGTGAGCCGCCGGCCGCCGAGGTTGATCAGCGTGACGACCGTCTGGAGCAGGACGTCGTCGACCTTCAGCTCGCGGAGCGCCTTGCGGAGCTGCTCCTCATCCATCGGCGGCTCGCTCAGCGCGCCACCCCCTGCGCGGCGTAGGTGCGCTGCGTCTCGGCCACCTCTGCCGCGTAGACCTCCTCGATCGACGCTCCCGCCTCGAGCGCGCGGCGCTGGCGCTGGGCGCCGGTCTCGGACGGGAGGCTCAGGTCGATGCCCAGAGCCGCCCGGGCGGGCGCCGTCCAGGCAAGGAGACGATCGGCGATCGCCACCGCCGGATACTCCTCCGCCCGCTCGAGGTCGATCAGCTTGCCGTCGAGCCCGTAGCGGATCGCCCGCCAGAAGTTCTCCTCGATCAGCCGGCCGGGAGGCGGCTCGTAGGGCACGCCCTCGTCCAGGTCGAGCGCCGCCTGGGCCACGCAGGCCACGATCAGGCCGGCGAGCGCCGTGGAGCCCTCGGCGCTGGTCTGGGCGTCGCAGATCCGAACCTCGACCGTCCCGTAGGCGTGGTGTGGCCGCACGCTCCACCACAGCTGCGTGTGCTCGACGATCGAGCGCGTGCGGACCAGGAAGTCCACGTAGTCCGCGTAGGCGCGGAAGCCGCCGAACGCCTCGGGGATGCCGCAGCGCGGGAAGCTCTTGGTGAAGATCTGCGTGCGCGCGGAGTGGAGGCCCGAGTCGCGTCCGTCGAGGAACGGGGAGTTGGAGGAGAGCGCCAGCAGCTCGGGCAGCAGCGCCCGCAGCCGGTCGCACACGAGCACCGCGCGGTCGGCCCCGCGGACGCCCACGTGCACGTGCACGCTGAAGGTGTTGTTGCGCCATGCGACGTACTGGAGGTCCTGCTCCACCCGCCGGTAGTGGTCCGTGTCGATGATGCGCTGCTCCTGCCAGGGGCTCCACGGATGGGTGCCGGTGGCCGCGAGCAGCAGGTCGCGCTCGGAGGCGAGCCTGAACAGGCGAGCGCGGGCCTCGCGCTGGCGCGCCACCGCGTCGGCGAAGTCCTCGCCGCGGCCGGAGCGGATCTCGATCTCGGACTGGATCAGCTCGCCGGCCACCGCGTCGGCGAGCACCTCGTCCTCCGCCGCGGCGTCCTTCAGCTCCTCGAAGCGGTGCGCGAGCGACAACGTCCCGGGATCGAGGATCGCGAACTCCTCCTCGATCCCGACCGTGAAGTCGGTGGAGGCCTCGAAGGCCTCCCTGACGCTGCCCATGTCGAGCACGGGGGGCTCCTCAGGTCAAGTAGAAGTAGAGCGCGTAGAGCAGGTCGACGGCGGGGCTCGAGGTGTGGACCGTGACCTCGGGCGGCACCTGCAGGAGCGCCTCGGAGTAGTTGAAGATCACCTTGACCCCGGCCTCCACCAGGTCGTCGGCCACCTTCTGGGCGGCGTCCGTCGGCACGGCCAGGACTCCCACCACCACGTCCTCGTCGCGGACCACGCGCTCGAGGTCCTCGTACGGGCGCACCGTGAGCGTGTCGCCCACCTTCTGCCCGACCTTGCCCGGGTCGGTGTCGAAGAGCGCCACGACGCGGAAGCCGTGGTCGGCGAAGATGTCCGAGCCGGCGATCGCCTGGCCCAGGTTGCCCGCGCCGAACAGGGCGATGTTGTGCTTGCCGGTGGTGCGCAGGATCTTGCGGATCTGCGAGACCAGCGAGTCGACGTTGTAGCCCACGCCGCGCTTGCCGAACTTGCCGAACCCGGACAGGTCGCGGCGGATCTGGGTCGAGTTGACGTGCGTGTAGTCCGCGAGCTCCTGCGAGGAGATCGTCTCGCGACCCATCTTCTTGGCCTGGATCAGGACCTGCAGGTAGCGGGACAGGCGTGCGGCCACACCCAGCGAGAGCCGCTCCGAGCCGTCTGCCTCGGCCTCCGGTCTCGCCGGTTGCAGGCCGACTGCGCCTCCCGTCGGCTGGTCGTACCTCACGCGCCCACTCTATCGAGCCGCGCATCGAGCACGCCTGCGTCGACGAAGTACTCGAACAGCTCCTCTCCGTCGAGCGCGAGCACCGGGATGCGCTCTCCGTAGCGCCTGTGGAGCCCCGGGTCGATCGACACGTCGACCTCCTCGAGGTCGAAGCGGCGCCTCGCGCGCACCTCGAGCACCACCGCGCGCGCCTCGTCGCAGAGGTGGCAGCCGGGCTTGCCGTAGAGGGTGACCGTCGGCATCGGGGCGTCAGGCCGCGCGGGCCCCGGCGTCCAGGTCCAGGTAGGCCGGGTACGGCAGCGGGTCCGAGGAAGCGCGCGGCGGCCGCGATCATCGCCGCGTTGTCGGTGCAGAGCTCGAGCGGCGGGGTCCACACGTCCACCCCCAGCCCGGCCACCGCGGCGCGCAGCTCCGAGTTGGCCGCCACCCCGCCGCCGATGGCCAGCCGGTCGAGCCGCTCGCGCTCGAGCGCCCGCTCCACGCGCGCCACCAGGGCGTCCACGATCGCGCGCTGGTAGGAGGCGGCGAGGTCGGCGCGCCGGCGCTCGGCCTCCGCCTCGCCGAGGTCGCGCACCCGGTAGAGCAGCGAGGTCTTGAGCCCGCTGAAGCTGAAGTCGAGCTCCCCGGGCGCGGCGCGCGGGAAGCTGAACGCGGCCGGGTCGCCGGCCCGCGCGAGCCGGTCGATCTCGGGCCCGCCCGGATAGCCGAGCCCGAGGATGCGGGCGCCCTTGTCGAAGGCCTCGCCGGCGGCGTCGTCGAGCGTGCCGCCCAGGCGCTCGTAGCGGGACGGGTCGTCCACCCGCGCGATGAACGTGTGGCCGCCGCTCGCCACGAGGCAGAGGTAGGGCGCCTCGATCGGCTCCGGCCGCAGCGTGCTGGCCACCACGTGCCCGTGCAGGTGGTCCACCGGCGCGAGCGGGAGCCCGCGGGCGGCCGCCAGCGCCTTGGCCGAGGACAGCCCCACCAGCAGCGCCCCGATCAGGCCCGGGCCGCGCGTGGCGGCCACCAGCTCCACGTCGCCGAGCCCGATCTCCGCGCGCTCGAGCGCGTCGGCGGTCACGGCGTCCACGAGCTCGAGATGGCGGCGCGCGGCGAGCTCGGGCACGACGCCGCCGTAGCGCTCGTGGAGCAGGCCCTGCGAGGCGATCACGTTCGAGCGCACCTCGCCGTCGCGAGTGACCACGGCGGCGCAGGTGTCGTCGCAGCTCGTCTCGATCGCCAGGATCAAGCCGTGGCGCGCTCCGGGGCGGTGCGCCACATGATCAGGGCGTCCTCGCTGTTGTCGTGGTAGTAGGCCCGCCGGCGCCCTGCCGCGCGGAAGCCGAAGCCCTCGTAGAGGCGGATGGCCGCGTCGTTCGAGGTCCGCACCTCGAGCGTGTACTGGACGTTGGGGCGGTCGGCCAGCCCGAAGAGGTGGGTGAGCAGCGAGGTGGCGATGCCGCGCCGCAGCAGCCGGTCGTCGACCGCCACGTTCATCACGTGCCAGACCGTGTCGTAGCGCGAGCAGACCACGTAGCCCACGAGCCGCTCGTCCCGAACGGCCGCGAGGCAGATGCCCGACGGCTTCGAGAGCTCGAGCACGAACATCGCGAGCGACCACGGCGTGGGGAACGCGCGCCGCTCGATGGCGATCACGTTCGGCAGGTCCGCGTATGTGAGCCGGCGGATTTCGAGGTCGTTCATCTTGGCTTCGCGTCGGGCGTTCTGAGGTAGTCCGGTACCACGGCCTCCGCCGGCACCGGCGCCGTCCCGATGGCGAGCCGGCAGACCTGGAGAGCGCTGACCGTGTGCGAGCCCGATTCGGCCGGCGCCACCCGCGCCCCGGCGGCCTCGAGCTCTTCCCTGAATCGTACCGAGCCGTCCCCGACCGCCAGCGGGGTCAGGGCGGCGGCCTGCAGCCGCTCCGCGAGCACCTCCGGGCGCGCGGCGAAGGGCGGCCAGCGCTCCTCGCCGTCCTCGTAGAGCGCCGCGAACAGCTCGCCGCGCTTCGCGTCGATCAGCGCCAGCACGCGGCCCTCCCCCGCGCCGGCCGCCAGGGCCGCCAGCGAGGACACCGGCCGCAGCTCGAGCCCGGCGGACGACGCGAGCGCCCGGGCGGTGACGATCCCGATCCGCAGCCCGGTGAACCCGCCCGGGCCCACCCCGACCGCGATCGCGTCGAGCTCGCCGAAGCCCAGCGCCGCGCGCTCGAGCGCCTCGTGCACCGCCGGCATCAGCTCGCTCGCGTGCGCGGGCGGCTCGGCGAGCCGGGCGGGCGCCGGGCGCACCTCGAAGCCCTGCCCGTCCGCGCGCAGCACCGCGGCCGTCGACGCGGCGGTGGACGTGTCGAGGCCGAGCAGCGCCGTCATTCCACCTCGATCCGCCGCCGGTCGCCCCCGAGGTGCTCGAGGCGGACCCGGGCCGCCACCCGCATCGGGGCGTCCTCGGCCACGCCCGGCCACTCGACGAAGGCGATCCGGTCCGGCGTCAGGTAGTCGTCCAGCAGCGCGGGATCCTCCCCCGACGAGCGTCGAGAGCCGGTAGAGGTCGAGGTGGGCCACCTCCAGGTCGCTGCCCCGGAGGAGCGTCCCGATCGTGAAGGTCGGGCTCGTGACCGGCTCGGTCACCCCGAGCGCGCGGCAGGCTCCGCGCACGAAGGTGGTCTTCCCGGCGCCCAGCTCGCCTGACACGAGCACCACGTCCCCGGGCGCCAGCCGGGCCGCCAGGGCAGCGCCGGCCGCCTCCGTCTCATCCGGTCCGGCGCTCTCCACGACCACCGCTGCGGCTATCCGAAGAGGTCCAGCTGCGGCCGCGGCGCCGGCGCCGTGGCCACCGGCCCGACCGCGCCCAGCGGCACCGGCGGCGGCTCGGCCAGCAGGTCGGGCAGGCCCGCGAAGTCCTCCCTGAGCTCCTCGAGCACGCGCGGCGTCCTGAGCGCCGCGGCCGGGTGGAAGAGCGGGTAGATGCGAACCGTGCGCCCGCCGACCTCGTGCACCTGCGGGCGCCCGCGGACCTGGGTGATCCCGCGCGGAGAGCGCGTCAGCAGCTTCGTGGCGAAGTTCCCGAGCGTGCAGATCACCAGTGGCTCGATCAGCTCGATCTGGCGGTCGAGATAGGGACGGCAGGCCGCGATCTCCTCGGGCTGGGGGTCGCGGTTGCCGGGCGGCCGCGACTTGAGCACGTTCGCGATGAACACCTGGTCGCGAGCGAGGCCGACCTCCTCGAGCAGCTGGTCGAGGAGCTTGCCCGGCGCGCCCCACGAACGGCAGCCCCTGAAGGTCCTCCTGCTGGCCGGGCGCCTCGCCGACGAACATGAGGTCGGCGTCCGCGTTGCCGGCCCCGAAGACGACCTTGGTCCGCGTGGCGTGCAGCGGGCAGCGCTCGCAGGCCGCCGCCTCCTTGTAGAGCGCGACCAGGTCCTCGCGGCGCTCGGCGGCCGGACGACTGTGCATCGGCCGAAGCCTAGGCGCGACGTACGACGCAGTCGAGGGTATCCTCTGATTGCCGGCCGCTACCTCCGGAAGGAGTGGACCGGCAAGCGAATGCAAGCCCGCCCGAACACACCGATCGAGGCGCCCGTGGGCGTCGTGGGTGCCGGACGCCTGGGCACCGCCATCGCCGCCGCGCTGCGCGCGTCCGGCCTGGCGGTCGAGGGGCCCGCGGGCCGCGGCGACGTGCCGCAGGGCTGTCGGGGTCCTGCTGCTGTGCGTGCCGGACGCCGAGATCGGCGCCGCGGCGGCCGCCGTGGCGGGCGCGGCCCCCTTCGTGGGCCACGTGAGCGGCGCCACCCCGCTCGCCGAGCTCGAGCCCGCCCGCGCCGCGGCATTCGGGCTGCATCCGCTCCAGACCTTCGCCCCGGCTCCCGCGGTCGTGGACTTCGCGGGTGCGGGCTGCGCGGTGGCCGGCACCTCGCCCGAAGCGCTCGCGGTCGCCCGCGGCCTGGCGCACGCGCTCGGCATGGAGCCGTTCGAGATCGACGAGGCGGGCCGCGCCGCCTACCACGCGGCCGCGTCGATCGCCTCGAACTTCCTGCTCGCCCTCGAGGCCGCCGCCGAGCGCGTGGCCGCCGGGGCCGGGCTCGAGCCGGGCGAGGCGCGGGAGCTGCTGGCCCCGCTGGTGCGGCGGACGGTCGAGAACTGGATCGCGCTCGGCCCCGAGCGGGCGCTCACGGGCCCGGTGGCGCGCGGCGACGAGCGCACGGTCGCCGCCCAGCGCGCGGCCGTGGCGGAGGCCGCGCCCGAGCTCCTCGCCCTCTTCGACTCGCTGCTGGAGCGCACGCGCGCGCTCGCGGGGCGAGCGGTGCCGGCATGAAGACGGTCCGGACCGTGGCCGAGCTGCGCTCCGAGCTGCGCCCCGCCCGGCGCGCCGAGCAGACGATCGGGCTCGTGCCGACGATGGGCTCGCTCCACGAGGGCCACCTGTCGCTCGTGCGCCGCGCCCGCGCCGAGTGCGACGTGGTGGTGGTCTCGCTGTTCGTGAACCCCGCCCAGTTCGGGCCCGGCGAGGACCTGGCCGCCTACCCGCGCGACGAGGCCCGCGACGCCGAGCTGGCCGCCGCGGAGGGCGTGGACCTGCTGTTCGCCCCCGCCACCGCCGAGGTCTATCCCGAGGGCTTCGCCACGACCGTGTCGGTGGCCGGCGTGACCGAGGTGCTCGAGGGCGACCCGGCGAGCCGCGGCCCCGGCCACTTCGCCGGCGTGGCCACCGTGGTCGCGAAGCTCCTCAACATGGTCCAGCCGGAGGTGGCCTACTTCGGCCAGAAGGACGCCCAGCAGGCGCTCGTGATCAACCGGCTCGTGCGGGACCTCGACATCCCGGTCCGGGTGAGCGTCTGCCCCACCGTCCGCGATCCGGACGGGCTCGCGCTCAGCTCCCGCAACGCCTACCTCGACCCGGAGGAGCGCGAGCGGGCGGTGGCCCTCTCGCGCGCCCTGCGCGCGGCCGAGGCGAAGGTCGGCGAGGGCGTCCTGGACCGCGGCGAGCGTGCTGGAGGCGGCCCGCGCCGAGCTGCGCGCGGCCGGCGTGGAGCCCGAGTACCTGGAGCTTCGGTCCGCGCAGGACCTTTCACCCGTCGAGCGCGTGAACGGCTCGACCCTGCTTGCCGTGGCGGCCCGCGTGGGCCGCGCCCGGCTCATCGACAACACGATCCTCGGAGGTGCCAAGTGAGCTCACGTCCCCGTGCCAGCGCTCCCCCGGCCAAGGGCAAGGCGGTCACGCTCTCCACGCTCGCCGGCAAGAAGGCGCTGGGCGAGCCGATCGCCATGGTCACCGCCTACGACTACCCGAGCGCCCAGGTGGCCGAGGAGGCCGGCGTGGACGTGGTGCTCGTCGGCGACTCCGGCGCCATGACGGTGCTCGGCTACCCCTCGACCGTGCCGGTCACGCTCGACGAGCTGCTCATGCTCGCCGCGGCCGTCCGGCGCGGGCTGTCCACGCCGCTGCTGGTGGGCGACCTGCCGTTCGGCTCCTACGAGGTCTCGAACGAGCAGGCCATCCAGACCGCGCAGCGCTTCGTCAAGGAGGCGGGCTGCGACGCGGTCAAGCTCGAGCGCGGCGGCACCACCATCGAGCGCGCGCGGGCGATCGTGGGCGCCGGCATCCCCGTCATGGGCCACGTGGGCCTGACGCCTCAGACCGCCACCGCGCTGGGCGGCTACCGCTCGCAGGGGCGCACGGCCGAGCGCGGGCTCGAGGTCATGCACGACGCGATCGGGCTCCAGGAGGCGGGCTGCTTCTCGGTGGTCTTCGAGGCGATCCCGAGCGCGCTCACCGAGCTGCTCATGCCGCGCATGGAGATCCCGGTGATCGGCATCGGCGCGGGCCCGGCCACCGACGGCCAGGTGCTCGTGTTCCACGACCTGCTCGGCATCTACGACGGCCACGCGGCCCGCTTCGTGAAGCGCTACGCCAACGTCCGCGAGGCGATGGTCAAGGGCGTGAGCGCGTTCGCCGCCGACGTGCGCGAGCGGCGCTACCCCGAGCCCGACCACGGCTACACGATGGCCCCGGACGAGGTGGAGCGGCTGCGCCACATGCTCGCCGAGCAGACCGGCGAGCCATTCACCGGCGGCCTGTTCTGAGCGTCAGCGCCGGCGAGCTCCGCTTCTCCACCGAGGGCCACGGCGACGTCGTCGACATCACCGCCGGCGTGGCGAGCGTGGTCACGTCGTCCGGCGTGGAGAACGGCGTGGTCTCGGTCTTCGTGCCGGGCTCGACCGCGGCCGTCACGGCCATGGAGCACGAGCCGGGCGGCGTCCACGACCTGCGCGCCGCCCTCGAGCGCCTCGTGCCGGCGGAGGGCGACTACGAGCACAACCGGCTGAACGCCGACACGAACTCCCACGCGCACATCAAGGCGGCGATCGTGGGCCCGTCCGAGACGGTCCCGGTGCGCGACGGGCGGCTCGATCTGGGCACCTGGCAGCAGCTGGTGCTCGTGGATTTCGACGATCGCCCGCGGCAACGCGTCGTGCTGGTCCACGTCCTGGGCTGAATCTCTCACTTTTCCAGGCGTTATCGGGTTAGCGTGCCGCGCTACAGCTCGAGCTATGGAGGTCCTATGAAGCGGCATCTACGACGGTTCGTGCCGTCACCGGCGATGGTGGTGGCCCTGACCGCCCTGTTCCTCGCCCTCGGCGGGTCCGCGTACGCGCTGGTCATCACCGGCAAGTCGATCAAGAACAACACCGTCACCGGCTCGGACATCCGCAACGGATCGCTCCGCGGCAAGGACGTCCAGCAAGGACTCCTTCGGCGGCGACGCGATCAAGGAGAGCACCCTCGGCACCGTGGGGTCCGCGGGGATCTCCTTCGGCAGGCGCCCGCTTCGCCGTGGTCACCGGCTCCGGCACGCTGGCGCGCGGCCGCAGCGTGAGCTCCGTGGCCCGCACGGCCGCCGGCCGCTACCAGGTGATCTTCACGTCGGACGTGCGCAACTGCGCGTACTTCGCCACGATCGGAGACACGAGCGCCGCACCGCTCGGCAGCGGCTCCCAGGTCACCACCGCCTCGCTGAGCACGAGCGTCGAACGGCGTCGTCGGTGCGAACCTGGGGCCCGAACGGCAACGCCACCGGCGACCGGCCGTTCCACCTGATCGTCAGCTGCTGAGCTCGGGGCCCGGGGAGCCGTCCGCCGACGGTTCCCCGGCCACCTCGTACTCCACCTGCCTGATCACCCGCGCCGGGGCGCCGGCGGCGATCGAGAACGCCGGGCACGTCCTGGGTGACGACGCTGTTGGCGCCGATCACGCAGCGCTCGCCGATCGTCACGCCGCTGCCGACCACCACGTTCGCGCCGCACCAGACGTTGTCGCCGATACGGGTCGGGCCCTTCGAGCTGAATCCCTGCCAGGGCACGGGCTTGTCGGGGTCGTCGAAGCGGTGGTTGCCGTCGCTGACGAAGCAGCCGTTCGCGAACATGCAGTGCTCGCCGATCTCCACCAGCTCGACCGCGGCCACCATCACGGCGATGTTGAGGAAGCTGCCCGCGCCGATCCGGATGCGCGCGTCGCCCGGGGCCGTGAGCCACACGTTCGGCTCGAGCAGGACGCCCTCGCCCACCTCCAGCCGGCCCGCCTGAAGGGCCTCCAGGACGTTGCCGTGCAGCGGCCAGCGCGCGAAGGCGCGGCGGCGCATGAGCTCGCGGTGGATGCGCAGGCGGTTCCACGGCAGCGAGTTGCGCTCGTACCAGCGCCACTTCTGCCACCAGAGGCTCGCGTCACCCACGGCGGCAGCTTTGCAGGCTCACGCCGCGTCGGGCACGAGCTCGCCGGCGCGCACTAGGCCGCGGCTGCCACGCGGCGGCGCTGCTTGCGGCGCGCCGGCTCCACGATCTCGGCGAGGAAGCGCCCCGTGTACGAGCGCTCGCTCGCGGCGACCTGCTCGGGCGTGCCCTGCGCCACGAGACGGCCGCCCTCCTCGCCGCCCTCGGGCCCGAGGTCGAGGATCCGGTCGGCCGTCTTGATCACGTCGAGGTTGTGCTCGATCACGACCACCGTGTTCCCGCCCTCCACGAGCCGGTCGAGCATCTCGAGCAGGCGCTCGACGTCCGCGAAGTGGAGCCCGGTCGTGGGCTCGTCGAGGATGTAGAGGGTCCGCCCGGTGGCGACCTTCGAGAGCTCGCTCGCCAGCTTCACGCGCTGCGCCTCGCCGCCGGAGAGCGTGGTGGCGGGCTGGCCCAGCCGGATGTAGTCGAGCCCCACGTCGTGGAGCGCCTGGAGGCGGCGCTTGATCTTCGGGATGTGGGTGAAGAAGCCGACGGCCTCCTCGACGGTCATGTCGAGCACGTCGGAGATCGTCTTGCCCTTGAAGCGCACCTCGAGCGTCTCGCGGTTGTAGCGCTTGCCGTGGCACTGCTCGCACGGCACGTAGACGTCGGGCAGGAAGTGCATCTCGATCTTGATCTGGCCGTCGCCGCGGCAGACCTCGCAGCGGCCGCCCTTCACGTTGAACGAGAAGCGGCCGGGCTTGTACCCGCGCGCCCGCGCCTCCTGGGTGCGCGAGTAGAGCTCGCGGATGTGGTCGAACAGCCCGATGTAGGTGGCCGGATTCGACCGCGGGGTGCGGCCGATCGGCGACTGGTCGATGTTGATGATCTTGTCGACCTGGTCGAGGCCGTGGATGCGCCGGTGCGCCCCCGGCCGCTGCTTCGCGCGGTGGAGCCGGTTGGCGACGGCCTTGAACAGCACCTCGTTGACGAGCGTGGACTTGCCCGAGCCCGACACGCCCGTGACGCAGCAGAGGACTCCCAGCGGGATCTTCACGTCGATGCCGCGCAGGTTGTGCTGCGACGCGCCCTCGATCTGGACGTACCCGGCGGGCCGGCGCCGGCGCCGCGGCACCGCGATCTCGCGGGCGCCCGAGAGGAACTGCCCGGTCGCGGAGCCGGCGACTCCCATCACGTGCTCGGGCGTGCCCTCGGCCACCACGTAGCCGCCGTGCTCGCCGGCGCCGGGGCCGAGGTCCACCAGGTGGTCGGCGGCCCGCATCGTGCCCTCGTCGTGCTCGACGACGATCACCGTGTTGCCGAGGTCGCGCAGCCGCTCCAGCGTGCCGATCAGCCGCTCGTTGTCGCGCTGGTGCAGCCCGATCGAGGGCTCGTCGAGGATGTAGAGCACGCCGACCAGGCTCGACCCGATCTGGGTCGCGAGGCGGATCCGCTGCGCCTCGCCGCCGGAGAGCGTGGCCGCCGCCCGGTCGAGCGACAGGTACCCCACCCCCACGTTGTCGAGGAAGCGCAGCCGCTCGTCGATCTCGCGCAGGATCAGCCGCGCGATCTGGCGCTCGGTGTCGGTCAGCTCGAGCTGCTCGAGCCACTCGATCGCCCGCCGCGCCGACAGCCGCGTGAACTGGTGGATGCCCATGCCGCCGACCAGCACCGCCAGCGACTCCGGCCGCAGCCGCGCGCCCTTGCAGTCCGGGCACGGGCGCAGCGTCATGTACTCCTCGATCTTCTCCCGCGACCAGTCCGAGTCCGTCTCGCGGTAGCGGCGCTCGAGGTTCGGCACGATCCCCTCGAAGTTCGTCATGTACGAGCGCCGGCGCCCGTAGCGGTTGCGGTACGACACGTACACGCGCTCGCCGTCGGTGCCGTGGAGGAAGCAGTCGCGGACGTCGTCCGGGAGGTCCTCCCAGGCGGTGTCCATGTCCACCTCCCACTTGTCCGCGATCGCCTGCGTCATCTGCTCGTAGTAGTTGGAGGCGCTCGTGGACCACGGCAGGATCGCGCCGTCGTTCAGCGTCAGGCTCGGGTCCGGCACGATCAGCTCGGGGTCGATCTCCATCTGGGACCCGAGCCCGGTGCAGCGCGGGCAGGCGCCGTGCGGCGAGTTGAAGGAGAACATCCGCGGCTCGAGCTCCGGCATCGAGGTGCCGCAGTGCAGGCACATGAAGCGGTCCGAGTAGGTGGTGACGTCGCCGGTGTCGACGCTCTCCACGTCCACGATGCCCTCGGCCCGCGCCACGGCCGTCTCGATCGAGTCGGTGAGCCGCTTGCGCAGGTCCGACCGCATCACGAGCCGGTCGACCACGACGGAGATGTCGTGCTTGAACTTCTTGTCGAGGACGATCTCCTCCTCGAGCCGGCGGAGCTCCCCGTCCACCTTCACGCGGGTGAAGCCCTCGGCGCGCAGCGTGTCGAGCAGGTCGCGGTACTCGCCCTTGCGCCCGCGCACGATCGGCGCCATCACCATGAACTTGCTCCCCTCGGGGAGGGTCATGATCTGGTCCACGATCTGCTCGGCGGACTGGGCCTCGATCGCGCGGCCGCAGTTGTAGCAATGCGGGTGCCCGACGCGGGCCCACAGCAGCCGCAGGTAGTCGTAGATCTCGGTGACCGTGCCGACCGTCGAGCGCGGGTTGCGCGAGGTGGTCTTCTGGTCGATCGAGATGGCCGGCGACAGCCCCTCGATCGAGTCCACGTCCGGCTTGTCCATCTGGCCGAGGAACTGCCGCGCGTAGGCCGACAGCGACTCCACGTAGCGGCGCTGGCCCTCCGCGTAGATCGTGTCGAACGCGAGGCTCGACTTGCCCGAGCCCGAGAGGCCCGTGATGACGATCAGGGCGTGCCGCGGCAGCTCGAGGTGGAGATCGCGGAGGTTGTGCTCGCGCGCTCCGGAGATGATGATGCGATCCTGCTGAACAGCCACGATCGTCGAGTCTAGAGCGGTGTCCGGCCGGTACCTCTTCGAACGCGTGTTCGCCCCGCTAAGTGCGGGTTTTCCTCGCGGAGATCAGCCGTTGGCGCGTTCCCAGACCTCGTCGAGCAGCTCGCCCGGGTCGTCGAGGTCGAAGTTCTCGTCCAGGTAGCGGGCCACGTCCTCGCGCGACGAGCCGTTCAGCACCATGTTCAGCGCGATCAGGCGCGGGCGCGTCGGCCGCCGGCGCCGGCCGGGTTCGCGGTCCGGCTCCGGCTCCGGCTCGGGCTCGGGCTCGGGCTCGGGCGGAGGCTCTGCCTTCGGTGGCGGTGGCGGCTGGCGGCGGCGGCGGCGCGGCCTTTCGCTCCATCGCGCTCTCCACCACCCCGGCGCGCTCCTCGAGCTCGGCCGCGAGCCGGCGGACCGACCGCGTGAGCTTCTCGACGGCGTCGGCCACCTCGCGCAGGTGCGCCTCGACGGCGGCCGGGTCGAGCCCGTCCTGCGCGCGCGGGAAGTCGGAGCGCTCGATGGAGTCCCTGCTCAGGTCCACCCGGACGCAGCCTAGCGTGCGCGAGGCGATCCGCTAGTTCTTGACGCGGAAGGCGCCGCGCATGAACGGATGGATGCGGCAGAAGTACGTGTACGTGCCCGGCTTGAGGTTCTTGGGCGTGGTCCACGTGTTGGCGCCGGCCGTGGTGATGGGCGGGTCGGTGCCGAGCGTGCCGGACTCGAACTGCACGGGCCCGTCCGCGATCGGATAGGCGATGCCCGTGGACTTGGTACAGGGCGCCTTGCAGGACGTGAGCGAGTGGTAGATCCGCTGCGGGTTGTCCTGGTTCACGAAGGTCAGCGACTGCCCGGCGTGATCACCGGAGGACGCCCGCCCGCGCCGGGCAGGCGCAGGTCGCCGAGCCGGTAGTTGAAGCCGAGGATGTCGACGGACCCGGGATTCACCGCGCCGTCCTTCAGCTTGCGCGCGTCGGGCAGGTTCGTCTTCTTGCCGCCGTGGTTGCGGTTCTCGCGCAGGTGGCCGTGCGTGGGCTTGCCGGGCAGGTCGACGCGCGTGCGGTAGGGGTTCTTCCCCTTCCCCTCGTCGGCCATGTAGGCGACCATGATCCCCATCGACTCCCACCACGCGGCGCGCTTGGTGCCGTAGGTGGCGGTGGTCGTGAGCACGTCGCCCTTCTTCACCTGCGACCTTCCAGTCGGGCCGCGTGGCCGACATCGCGACGTCCCACGAGACGGCGCCGGCGGGCTCGTAGTACTTCGCCTTCGACCGGAAGAGGTGGACCTTGTCGCCGCGGCCGCGGGGCGCCTTGGCGAGGCACTTCTTGGCGGCCTTCGCGGTCTTGAAGCGTCCGCACTTCGCGGCTCGCACCTTCGCGCCGTTGCGCTCGAGCCAGAGGTCGGTGTGCAGTCCGCCCGGGTGCAGGTGGCCGGCGGTGGCGAGCAGCACGCCGTCGCGGTCGGCCGTCCAGGCGTTCCGCTGGCGGGTGCCCGCGGGATAGGCGTTCGGATCGTCGTTCGGATACGTGAAGAGGTTGTTCTTGCCCGAGTTCTTCATGACGTTGAAGACCGGGTAGATCTTGCCGCTCTCCACGTCCATCCAGATCGGGCGCGCGGGCTTCATCTTCTCCGCCGCCGGCGAGCTGTCCGGGATGAAGTCGATCTCGTAGACCATCTTCACCTGGGTCGCCGTCGGGGTGAGGTTGTGGATCATGTGGTTGAAGAGCCAGTTGTCCGACGCCTCGTAGCGGTAGCCGTAGCCCTTCGGCAGCTGGAAGATCGTCTTCTCCTCGCCGGCCGCGAAGAACAGCTCGGGGAGGTTGTTGGTGGCGTTCTGGCGGCTGAGGTTGACCCACACCCCGTGGTGGAGGTGGACGACGTCCACGCGCGGCACCGTGCCGTTCATGTAGATGAGGTCGGGCCGCATCCGCGTGATGTAGCCGTCGACCTGCGGCTTGGCGGTGATCGGCGTGTAGCCGATCTCGTTCTGGCCCGGGATGATCTTGAACGGGCCGATCTCGTACTTGAGCCGCTTGGCGCCGTTCGGCAGCTTCGTCGTGGTGACGGTGCTCTTCTCGCCGGTGAGCATCCGCGTGCCGTTCAGGGTGATGTCCCCTGCCTTGGCTGCGTTGGCGGTGGATGCGGCCGCAAGCAACAGCATTGCGACAGCGACGAGCGCGACTACCTCCCTCAAGGCACGTGACACGCCCTGCATCCTACATAGTTGCGTCCGGAGTGCAAATACTTTTTGCATTTCGGTTACGTGGCCTCGGCCTCGGCCTCGTCCAGCTCGCGCCTCAATGACTTGATCTCGTCGCGGAGCTTGGCCGCGTACTCGAAGCGAAGGTCGTCGGCCGCGGCCAGCATCTCCTCCTCGAGCTCGACCATCGTGCGCCGGATGTCCTCGGCGGACATGCCCTCCTCGGACTTGCGGCGGCGCTTGCGCCCGCCGGGCACCTTCGACTCGATCGCCAGGAAGTCCGAGATGTCGGAGATGCCCTTGGTGATCGTCTCGGGAGTGATGCCGTGCTCCTCGTTGTAGGCCACCTGGATCGCGCGGCGGCGGTCCGTCTCCCGGATCGCGGTGCGCATGGCCTGGGTCTCCTTGTCCGCGTACATCACGACCTTGCCGCGGACGTTCCGGGCGGCGCGCCCGATCGTCTGGATGAGCGACGTCTCGCCGCGGAGGAAGCCCTCCTTGTCGGCGTCGAGGATCGCCACGAGCGACACCTCGGGAAGGTCGAGGCCCTCGCGCAGGAGGTTCACGCCCACGAGCACGTCGAACTCGCCGAGCCGCAGCTCGCGGATGATCTGGATGCGCTCGAGCGTGTCGATCTCCGAGTGGAGGTAGCGCACCTTGTGGCCGTACTCGAGCAGGTAGTCGGTCAGGTCCTCGGCCATCTTCTTCGTGAGCGTCGTGACCAGCACGCGCTCCTCCACCTCCACGACCTGCTTGATCTCGTTCATCAGGTCGTCGATCTGGTTCTTCGTCTCGCGGACGTCGACCTGCGGGTCCACCACGCCGGTCGGCCGGACGATCTGCTCGACGATCCGCGACGAGTGCCCGCGCTCGAAGTCGCTCGGCGTGGCCGACACGAACACGATCTGCGGGGTGTGCTGGAGGAACTCGTCGAAGGTCTGCGGGCGGTTGTCCATCGCGCTCGGGAGCCGGAAGCCGTAGTCCACGAGCGTCTGCTTGCGCGAGCGGTCGCCCTCGAACATGCCGCCGATCTGCGGGACCGTCTGGTGCGACTCGTCGATGAAGCAGACGAAGTCGTCCGGGAAGAAGTCGAGCAGGCAGAAGGGGCGGTCGCCGGGCTTGCGGTTGTCGAGGATGCGCGAGTAGTTCTCGATCCCGTTGCAGAACCCGAGCTCGCGCAGCATCTCCATGTCGAACTGCGTGCGCTGCCGCAGCCGGTGCGACTCGAGCAGCTTGCCCTGCTCCTCCAGCTCCTTCGTGCGCATCTCGAGCTCGTCGCGGATCTCGCCGATCGCGCGCTCGATCGTGGGCCGGTCGGTGGCGTAGTGGGTGGCCGGCCAGATGCCCACGTGGCCGAGCTCCTGGACGATCTCGCCGGTGAGCGGGTCGAAGTGCTGGATCGACTCGATCTCGTCGCCGAAGAAGACCGCCCGGTAGGCCGACTCCGCGTAGGCCGGGAAGACCTCGAGCGTCTCGCCGCGCACGCGGAAGGTGCCGCGGCCGAGGCTGGAGTCGTTGCGCGTGTACATGTTGTCCACGAGCTTGCGGAGGATCTCGTCGCGGTCGACCATCTCGCCCTTGGTGAGCAGCACCACCTGCTGGTCGTACTTGGCCGGCGAGCCGAGGCCGTAGATGCAGGAGACGCTGGCCACCACGACCACGTCGCGGCGCGCGAACAGCGCCGCCGTGGCGGCGTGCCGGAGACGGTCGATCTCCTCGTTGATCGACGAGTCCTTCTCGATGTAGAGGTCCTGCGCCGGGACGTACGCCTCGGGCTGGTAGTAGTCGTAGTAGGAGACGAAGTACTCGACCGCGTTGTCCGGGAAGAACTCCCGGAACTCGTTGCAGAGCTGGGCGGCGAGCGTCTTGTTGTGGGCGATCACGAGCGCCGGCCGCTGGACCTGCTCGATCGTGAACGCCATCGTCGCCGTCTTGCCCGAACCGGTCACGCCGAGCAGGGTCTGGAAGCGCTCCTGGGCCTCGATCCCCTCGGAGAGCCCCTCCCGCGCCGCCACCTGGTCCGCGATCGGGCGATAGGCGGGATTGACACGGAACTCGGGCATGGCCCGATGACGCTAGCAGCGGGTCAGGAGCACTCGGCGGACCTCGTGCGCGACCGCTTCCGCCCGCTCCGCGAGATCCCACCAGGTGATGCGCAGGACCTGGATTCCGCTCGTCGCCAGCGCGCGGTCGCGACGCCTGTCGTTCACGAAGGCGCGCTGCGTTCGGTGCGTGGCGCCGCCGTCGAGCTCGACCACCAGCGCCGCCTCCGGCCAGTGGAAGTCGACCTCGTAGCCGCCCACCAGGACGTTGGATTGCGGGGTGGGGATGGCGTGGTCCGCGCACAGGCGGAGGAAGGCGCGCTCGGCGTCGTTGCGGGTCATCTGGGGCTCGCGGTAGGCTGCGAGGACTCGCCGGAGCCTGTGGGCGCCGCGGCGGCCCGGCAGGCGCGCCAGCGTTCGCTCGATTCGTTCACGTCGAGGATCCGCTGGACCTCGGCCTCGTGGACGGCGTCGGCGAGCCGCCGCTCGTGCAGGACATCGGCGAGGTCCACGATCGTCCGCGCGAGGCTGGTGACGGGGATGCCGTCGATGACGGCGCGGTCGTCGTCGGTGAGCGGCGAGCGATGCGTCGCGATCCCGGGTCGGCGCACGTGCCGCGGCGCGGTCACATCGATCCGCGGGGCGGAGCGGACGATGCCCCAGTGGACGCCGCCGAGCGATGGCTCAGGACGGCGCCTGGACCGCACGCGAGCACGGCCGCGAGGTCGCGCGCGTCGGATCTGAGCGCGGCGTGCCCGACCGCGTACACACCGCGATGAATGCGGTGAAGCCGGCCGGCCGCACCCGCCTCGAGATCGCGCGTGCGTCCAGGCCCGCCGTGCCGCAGTTGCGCGAACGAGACCACGCCGTGCTGCCGCCGCGGCCACGCTCGGCGACCGCTCGTCTCCGGAGTGCTTGTGCACTTCCTCCCGGTATGCGGGATCAACTCGCACACACGCCCCCAGCGTGCCGCCCTCCGTGTGACCGCTCAACGCGCGAACGTGACGGGTTAGCCTCAAACGGTCATGGCCGTTGTGATCGCATCCGCGCTCGACAAGGACATCGCGGGCGCGCCGCTGTTCAGGGACGTCTCGTTCAAGCTCGAGCGGCGCGACCGCATGACGCTCGCCGGCCGCAACGGGGCCGGCAAGACCACGCTGCTCAGGATGCTGTCCGGCGAGACGGGCATCGACGGCGGCGAGCTCGTGCTCGCCAAGGGCACGCGGCTCGCGCTCCACGACCAGCGCCCGCCGCGCGAGCGCGACATCTCGCTGCGCGACTACGTGCTCTCGGGCTGCGGCGAGCTGGTGGCGCTCGAGCAGCGGCTGGGCGAGCTCGAGGCGGCGATGGGCGAGCGCCCCGACGACCATGCCCTGCTCGACCGCTACGCCCAGGCCCAGGCGCGGCTCGAGCACGCCGGCGGCTGGGACTGGCGGGCGCGGGCGCTCGGCCCGCTCCACGGCCTCGGCTTCGCCGACGACGCCCTCGAGCGCAGGCTCGACAGCTTCTCGGGCGGCGAGCTCACGCGCGCGTCGCTCGCGCGCGCGCTCGCGGGCGACCCCGACCTGCTGCTGCTCGACGAGCCCACCAACCATCTCGACATCGCCTCGCTCGAATGGCTCGAGGGCTACCTCACCGGCCTCGACGCCGCGGTCGTGCTCGTGGCCCACGACCGCTGGTTCCTCGAGGCCGTGGGCACCTCGGTGCTCGAGCTGGAGGCCGGGCCGCGCGCGCTTCTTCCCCGGCTCCTGGCACGCCTGGCGCCGGGAGAGCGCGGCGCGCGAGCTCCAGCTCGGCCGCGCGATCGACAAGCAGCAGGCGGAGATCGAGCGGATGGAGCGCTTCATCGAGCGCTTCCGCGACAAGGCGACCAAGGCGCGCCAGGTGCAGTCGCGCGTGAAGGCGATCGAGCGCATGCCCACCTACGAGCGCGACCCGCGCGACACGCGCTCGCTCGGATTCCGGTTCGGCCCGGCCGAGCGGACGGGCCGCGTGGTCGCTCGACGCCGAGGACATCAGGCTGGCGATCGGGGACAAGACGCTGATCGACGAAGGCGACATCTGGCTCGAGCGCGGAGAGCACGTGTCGCTCGTGGGCCCGAACGGCGCCGGCAAGACCACGCTGATCGAGGCGCTGGCCGGCAACCGCGACCTCGACGGGGGCCGGGTCCGGCGCGGCCACAACGTGAAGCTCGGCTACCTCACCCAGCACTCCTCCGAGCTCGGCTCGACGGGCACCGTGCTCGAGGCGGCCCAGCGCGCCACCGGCCTGAGCCCGGGCAAGGCGCGCGCGCTCCTCGGCCGCTTCCTGTTCTCCGGGGACGACGCCGACAAGCCGCTCGACGGGCTCTCGGGCGGCGAGCGCAGGCGCCTGTCGCTGGCCATCCTGGTGGCCTCCGACTCGAACGTGCTGATCCTCGACGAGCCCACGAACCACCTGGACCTCGACGCGCGCGAGGCGCTCGAGGACGCGCTCATGGGCTTCGGCGGCGCGCTGCTGCTGGTCTCGCACGACCGGGCGCTGCTCGACGCCGTCGGCTCCCGCACGGTCGCGCTGGAGGACGGCTCGCTGCGCAGCTACGAGGGCGGCTGGGCCGAGTACCTGCGGGCGCGCGAGGAGCGCAACGGCAAGCCGGTCGAGCGTCAAGACTCCCAAGCAGAAGACCGAGAAGCGGCAGCCCAAGGCGGCCGGGCCCTCGAAGAACGCGCGCCGCCGCGTCGCGGAGCTGGAGCGCGAGGTCGAGCGAGCCGAGGCCACGCTGCGCAAGCTCGAGGACGAGCTGGCCGACCCCTCGCGCTGGAGCTCGCCGGACGCTCACCGGCGAGTCGGCCGAGCGCCACGCCGCCGCGAAGCGGGCCGTCGAAGAGGCCTACGCCCGCTGGGAGGCGGCGACCTAGCCATGCACGGCGACTCGAGCCTAGCTCGCTCGCCGTAGTGGTCGCGGTACTCCCCGCGGCGGCTCAGAACGTTCTCGACGTAGGCCCGCGTCTCCGGGAAGCGGATGTCGTCGACGTCGAAGCTGTCGGTGCCGCCCGCCGCCTGCACCCAGCGGTCGACGTTCCCGTGCCCGGCGTTGTACGCGGCCACGGCCGGCGCCTCCTTCTGGTCGTAGCGGTCCAGGAGGTAGCGCAGGTAGTAGGTGCCGTACGAGATGTTGATCTGCGGCGTGGAGAGGTCCGCCTGCACGAAGCGGGTGCCGCCCGACTGGCGGGCGATGAACTCGGCGGTGGCGGGCGTGATCTGCATCAGCCCGCGCGCGCCCGCGTGCGAGGTCTGGTCGCGGAACTTCGACTCCTCGTAGATCACGGCGGCCACCAGCGCCGGGTCCAGGTTCTTGTCGGCGGCCTGCTGGCGGATGATGTCGTCGTGCCGCAGCGGGAGCGTGATCTCGCGCACCGCCTCGCCGAGCGGGCCCGCGCCCACGATCACGCCGGCCGTCACGCTCGCGGCCACCAGCACCGCGAGGGCAGCCAGCACCAGCCGCCGGCGCGCGGCGAGGGCGCCCCGGCGCGTGCGCGCCGGGCGGATGCGGGTGCGGGCTGCTGCCTGGCTCATGGGATCGGATTCGAGTTTCGCAAGTACCTGCGACAGCACCTGCTTCAACTCGTCGAGCGTGCCGTCGTTGCGCACCGTGTAGTCCGCTCTTTGCGCCTTCTCCGGCTGCGAGAGCTGTCGCCGCTCGCGATCGGCCACGGCCGCGTGCCCGCGCGCGGCCGCGCGGCGCTCGCGCTCCGCCTCCTCCGCGATCACCGCGATCGTGGCGTCGAACACCGGCTCCATCCCGGACTCGAACAGCAGCGGCACCTCGACCACCGCCGCGCGCGGGCCGGCGGCATCCGCCTCGGCCCGCCACTCGAGCACCCGCGCTCCCACCCGCGGCCAGAGCAGGCCCTCGAGCCAGGCGCGCGCCTCGTCGTCGCCGAACACGCGCTCGGCGACCCGAGCGCGGTCGATCTCACCGCCCGGCGCCACCTCGGGGCCGAGCCGCTCGACCACGGCATCGCGCTCGGAGGCCAGCACCTCGTGCGCCACCTCGTCCGTCGAGAGCGTCACCGCGCCGAGCTCGGCCAGCGCCCTGAGCGCCTCCGACTTGCCCGCTCCCAGGCCGCCGGTCAGCCCGACGAAGGGCACCCGGCGGACCGGGCTGCTGCCATCTAGGTCTCGTCGGTCTCGGCGGCGTCGTCGCCCTCAGCGGCCGGTTCGGCCTCCTCGGGCTCGACTTCCTCGGCGGCCTCGGGGGCCTCCGGCGCTTCCGCCTCGGGCTCCTCGGCCTCCGGCGCCTCGACCTCGGCGTCCGCGACCTCGGCCTCGGCGGCCTCCGCGCCGCGCCTCGTCGGCCTCGGGGGCCTCCGGCGTCTCGGCCTCGGCGGCCTGCGCCTCCTGCATCGCGGCGCGCAGGTCGGCGGCGCCGCTCACGTCCGGGCCGGCGAAGACGTCCTCGGACAGCCCGAGGTCGGGCACGTCGCCGATGTCGTCGCCGGTGCCGCCGGGGGGAGCCGACGAGGCCGTGGCCGTCTTGATGTGCTCGAGCTGGTCCTCCACGCGCTTCACGCTGAGCGAGAGGCGGCGGCGCTCGGAGTCGATCTCGAGGATCTTCACGCGCACGGCCTGGCCGGGCTCGACGATCTCGCGCGGGTTCTCCACGTGGTGCTGCGCGAGCTCGGAGATGTGCACGAGGCCCTCGACCCCGTCCATGATCTCGACGAAGGCGCCGAAGGTCACGACCTTGGTGACCTTGCCCTCGAGCTCGTCGCCGACCTGGTAGGTCTCGATGACGCGCTGCCACGGATCGGCCTGCGTCTGCTTGAGGCCGAGCGAGATGCGCTGGCGCTCGCGGTCGATGTCGAGCACCTTCACCGGCACGACGTCGCCGATCGAGAGGATCTCGGACGGGTGGTTCACGTGGCTCCAGGAGAGCTCGGAGATGTGGATCAGGCCGTCGATCCCGTCGAGGTCCACGAAGGCGCCGAAGTCCACGATGTTCGAGATCGCGCCCTCCACGACCATGCCCGGCTGGAGCCGGTCCAGGATCTGCTGGCGGACCTCCTTGCGCTCCTCCTCGAGCACCGCGCGGCGCGAGAGCACCACGTTGTTGCGCGAGCGGTTGAGCTCGATCACCTTGCACTCGATCTTCTGGCCGAGGAACTCGTCGAGGTTCTGCACGCGCCGGATGTCCACGAGCGAGGCGGGCAGGAAGCCGCGCACCCCGAGGTCGATGATGAGCCCGCCCTTGACGACCTCGATGACCGTGCCCTCGACCGGCTCGCCGGACTCGGCGGCGGCCTCGATGCGGCGCCAGGCCTTCTCGAAGCGGGCGCGCTTCTTCGACAGCACGAGGCGGCCGTCCTGGTCCTCCTTGGTGAGGACGAGCGCGTCCACCTCCTCGCCGAGCTGGACCTCGTCGTGCGGGTCCACCGACTTGCGGATGGACAGCTCGTTGAGCGGGATGACGCCCTCGCTCTTGTAGCCGATGTCCACCAGGACCTCGTCCTGATCGATGCGCACGACGTTCCCGCTGACCACGTCGCCCTCCTCGAAGAGGACGAGCGTCGCGTCGTAGTTCGGGACTATCTGGCCGTCGATCTCGAGCAGCAGCCCGTCGGAGCCGGCCACGGCCGTGGCGGTTGGAGGCGTTTCGAGTTCCTGCACGCGGCCTGAGAGGGTAGCGACCGCCCAGGCCGGTGTCGCGCGCGGTACGGCCGGATACCCTGAGGCGGTCTATGCCGGAGCGGCGCACCAAGCGCGGCGCCGAGCGGACTCCGCTCGGCGGCGAATACGACGTCCTGATCTGCGGAGCCAGCTTCGCCGGGCTCGCCGTGGCGCGCGAGCTCGCGGGCGCGCTGAAGGCCGACGGCTCCCCCGCGCGCGTGCTGATGCTGGACCGCTACGAGGTGGGCGAGCGCCAGACCTCGGCCTGCGGCATCCCGACCGTGTGGCTCGAGGCGCTCGACCTGATGGGCGCCCACCGGCAGACCTTCGGCGAGCTGGTGGTGACCACGCCCCACGGCAACTCGCGCTGGCCGCTGCCCTGGACCTTCTCGACCTTCGACTACCCCGAGCTCTGCCGGCTGCTGCGCGCCCAGGGCGACTGCGAGTTCGAGACCGCCAAGGTCAACGGGCGCAGCGGCGACACGATCCACACCGACCGCGGCGACCTCAGCGCCCCGCTGATCGTGGACGGGCTCGGCTGGCGGCGCATGCTCGCCTCGGGCGGCTACCAGCCGCCGGACGCGCCGCTGTCGCGCGGCCTGGAGGTGCATCCGGGCGGGCGCTCGGACGACCTGGCGATCTGGATCGACCGCAAGATCGTGCCCGCGGGCTACGGCTGGAGCTTCCCCGCGCGCGACGAGCTGCGCATCGGCGTCGGGCTCGTTCGATCCGCGCTTCCACGTGAAGGACAACACCGTCGAGCTGGCGGAGGACCTCGGCTCCGAGGCGGTCCGCTTCCAGGGCAACTGGATCCCGCACAAGCTGCGCCCGGCGACCGAGGACGGCATCTTCTTCGTCGGCGACTCCGCCGGCCACTGCCTGCCGCTGACCGCCGAGGGGATCCGGACGGCGCTCTACTTCGGCATCGCCTGCGGCCGCGAGCTGCGCTCGGTGCTCGAGGGCGGCCAGACCCACGCGCAGGCGCTGGCCCGCTACTCGGACTTCAGCGACTCGCACGAGTGGAAGTTCCGCTGGATGCTGCGCGCCCAGCGGATCGTCCCGCGCGTGTGGCCGCCGCTGCTGAACGGAGTGGTGTCCTCGATGCGCGCGCAGGCCTTCGTGGACTGGGCGTTCGGGCACTACCTGCGGATCGCCCCGCCCGAGTTCGTCACGGCGGCGCCACCGCCGCGGCGGCGCTCAGGAATCGCTGAGCCCATCGCCGCCTAGCTCGGCGCTTCGCTCCAGCACCCGGCCGAAGCCGCGCTCGAGCTGGCGCTTGAAGACGGCGTCCATCGGCCGTCCCACGAGCGGGATGGGGATCTCGAACGTGGACGTCCACACCGCGCGCGTGCCCGCGCCCTCCGGCTCCAGCCGGATGCTTCCGCCCGCGTGCCGGAACGGGAGCGTCCTGACGTGCCGGATCACGTAGTCGAGCCGCCGCGGCGCCTCGTAGGCCGTGACCTCCTCCTCGAAGCGCAGAGGCCCGATCCAGACCCAGCGGACCGCGCCGACCCCGTTCGGCGCCGGCTCGCCGGGCCTGGCGAGCTCGGCGCGGCGAATCCCGTCGAAGCGGTCGTAGCGCGCATGGTCGGCAACCATCTCGAACACGCTCTCCGGCGGCGCGGCGAGCAGGCGCTCGACCCTGATCGACCTTCTCATCGCGCCGCCGCTCCCACCCGCAGGTGCGCGCGCTCGCCGTGGTGCCCCATGAGCATCAGCACCTGAGCGGGGCCCTCGTGGCCGCTCAGCCAGTGGGGCGTCCACGTGCTGAACTCGGCCGCCTCGCCCGGCTCCAGCACGAGGTCCTCGTCGCCGAGGATGAGCCGGAGCCGGCCGCTGAGGACGTAGAGCCAGTCGTGGCCCTCGTGCGACCTGAGCTCGGGCTCGCCGCGCTCCGGGATCGTCAGGTGGTACGCACGCGGTCCGCTCGTGCCGTCGCGGTTGAGCGGCAGCACGCGCATGCCGTTCACCTTCCGCGCGTCGCCGGCGCACTCGCGGGTCGCCCTGCGGCTCGGGGGCGAGCAGCTCGTCGACCGAGGTGCCGAGCGCCCGCGCCAGCGGCCCGAGATGGTCGACGGCGAGGCGCCGCTTGCCGTTCTCCAGCCGGCTGAGCGTCGACGGTGCCATGCCCGCGGCGGCGCGACGGCATCGAGCGACAGGCCGCGCTCCTCGCGGAGCGCTCGCAGCCGGCGCCGGATGCGGTCCTCGTCTGTTGCCAAATCGGCAAGAGAGGTTGCCAGAACGGCGGTGCCGTGTGCAACCGTCGGAGCATGGATACGGACGTGGTGGTGATCGGTGGCGGCAGCGCGGGCCTGCAGGCCGCGCTCACGCTCGGGCGGATGCGGTTCGACGTGGTGGTCGTCGACGCCGGGGAGCCGAGCAACGCGCCGGCGCACGCGATCGGCGGCCTGCTCGGCGCGCACGACGTGGCGCCCACGCGACCTGCTGGCGACCGGCCGCGCGCAGCTCGCCGAGCTGCCGACGGTCCGGCTGATCGACGGCGAGGCGACGCTTCGTCGAGGCGGACCGCACCGTGACGCTGGCCGACGGCACGACGCTGCGGCGCGCGCCGTCGTCCTCGCCACCGGCGCCGACTACGCGGTTCCCGGCGGTTCCCGGCCTGGCCGAGCTGTGGGGAACGTCCGTGATCCACTGCCCGTTCTGTCACGGGTGGGAGGCGCGTGACCAGCGGATCGGCCTGCTGGCCGCCGGCGAGGAGCACGCCGAGCACCTCGTCCCGATGCTGAGCCGGCTTCGCGCCGACATCGAGGTCTTCGACGCCGTCGCGGCGCTGCGGGCCGAGCGACGGAGCGCTGCGGGCGGTCGTCCTGCCGGACGGCACCGAGGTCGAGCGCGACGTCCTGTTCGTGGCCGCCCCGCCCACACCGCGCGACGCCGCCTTCGCCGGCCTCGGCGCTCGAGCGCACGGGACGCCGAGCCTGGTGGCCGTGGACGAGTTCGGCCGGACGTCCGCCGCCGGCATCTACGCCGCGGGCGACCTGGTGGCCACCGCGCCCGCCGTCGCCCAGGCGCTGGCCACGGGCCAGCGCGCCGCGGTCGGCGTGACGCGCGACCTGGCGGGCTAGTGCCGGAAGTGCTCGGCCCTGAACTGGCCGCGCCACTCGTGGAAGAGGAGCGCTGCGGCCAGGGCGACTATCGCGACCGTCAGCTCCACGACCTCGCCCGGCTCGAAGGCGCCGAGCGCGGCGAGGAAGACGTACAGCACCACGGCAACTCCGGCAGATGCCCCACATGACGTGACGCATGTGACGGAAGGTTACTACCCCCGCACGATGAGGAACGTGCCGGCCGCGAGCAGCGCCACGCCCGCCACACGGCTGAACGACAGGCCCTGCTTGTCGAGCCCCAGGATCCCCAGCCGGTCGAGGATCACCGACAGCGTGAGCTGACCCGCGATCGTGGCGGCGGTCACGGCGCCCGCGCCGAGCGTCCGCACCGTGATCAGCACGGTGGTCACGTACACCGCTCCGAGCAGGCCGCCGATCAGGTAGTACCAGGAGAGGTCGCTCGACCTCGCCGATCCGGCCGAAGCCGCCGCCGGCGATCAGCGTGATCGACACCAGCGCCACCAGCCCGATCGCGAACGAGACCGACGCCGCCGGGAGGCTGCCGATCGTCCGCCCCAGGTTGGCGTTGATCGGGGCCTGCATGGCCACGAGCCCGCCCGCGAACGCGGTGAGGACGACGGCGACGCCCTTGTCCACTACTTGGCCTCGAGCCAGTTCTCGCCGGCGCCCACGTCCACCTCGAGCGGCGGGTCCATCGTCGAACGCGCCCGTCATCTCCGCGCGCACGATCTCCACGGCCCGCTCCACCTCGTCCTCGGGCGCCTCGAACAGCAGCTCGTCGTGGATCTGGAGCACCAGCCGCGTCTCGAGCCCCTCCAGCGCAGGCGATCGCGGGCGTGCACCATCGCGACCTTGATGATGTCCGCGGCGGTGCCCTGGATCACCATGTTCACGGCGAGCCGCTCGCCGAGCAGGCGCGTCTGGCGGTTGCGCGAGCGCAGCTCGGGCACCCGCCGGATGCGCCCGAAGAGCGTGGTCACGTGGCCCTCCTCGGTGGCCCGCTCGACCGTCTCGCTGGATGAACGCGGCCACGGCCGAGAAGCGCTCGAGGTAGCGGTCGATGAACTCCTGCGCCTCGTCGCGCTCGATCTGGAGCCTGTCGGCGAGGCCGAACGCCGACAGCCCGTAGACGATCCCGTAGTTGACCATCTTGGCCTTCGAGCGCGTGCCGGGGTCGGTCCTCCCGCCGAGGATCGCCTCGGCCGTGGCGGTGTGCACGTCCTCGCCGCGGCGGAAGATGTCCTTGAGCACCGGCTCGTCGGCGATGTGGGCGAGCAGCCGCAGCTCCACCTGGGAGTAGTCGGCCGAGATCAGCCGCTGCCCCGGCCCGGACACGAAGCAGGCCCGGATCTCGCGGCCCTGCTCGGTGCGGATCGGGATGTTCTGCAGGTTCGGGTTGGTGCTCGACAGGCGCCCGGTGGTGGCGGCCGTCTGGTTGAAGGTGGTGTGCAGCCGGCCGTCGTCGCCGATCAGCTCGGGGAACGCGTCCAGGTAGGTGGACTTGAGCTTCGTGACCTCGCGCCACTCCTCGATCGCCGGCACGATCTCGTGCTCGTGGCGGATCGCCTGCAGCACGCGGGCGTCGGTCGAGAAGCCGGTCTTGCCGCGCCGCTTCTTGGACAGGCCGAGCTTGTCGAACAGGATCGGGCGCCAGCTGCTGTGGCGAGCCGATCGTGAACTCCTCCCCCGCCAGCTCCCATACGCGCTGCTCCAGCTCGACGGCGCGCTCGTCGAAGCGCTTGCCGATCGCGCGCAGCTTCTTCACGTCGAGCCGCACGCCGGCCCGCTCCATCTCCACGAGCACGTCCACGAGCGGCAGCTCGATCTCCTCGAGCAGCGAGGTCAGCCCGTCCTCCTCGAGGCGCGCGCGCTGGCGCTCGGCCACGAGCCGGGTGAGCACGGCGCGGCTGGGCCACGCCGTCGGCGCCGCTCACCTCCACGCCGAGCCCGGCCTCCGCGGCCAGCTCGTCGAGCGGGTAGCCGCGCCGCGCCGGGTCGATCAGGTAGGCCGCCACCATCGTGTCGTGCGCCAGCGGCGGCGCCGCGCAGGGCTCGTCCGCCATCGCCAGCGTCTTCCAGTCGTGGGCCACCACCGGGCGCTCGCCGCGCGCCAGCGCGAAGGCCGCGAGCGTCTCCGCCTCGGCCACGAGCACCTCGTCGCCGGCGTAGGCGGCCACGGTCAGCGGCCCGGCCACCGCGGAGTCGAAGTCGAGCGTGCCCTGAGCCGGCCCGGACGCGGTGACGGGCTCCTCCTCCGCCAGCGCCAGCTCGGCGGCCTCGTCGTCGTCGGGCTCGAGCTCGTCCTCCGGGTCGGGCGGCGGCGGCGCCGGCTCGTCCACGTCGTCGCCCGGCCGCAGCGCGGCGACGGCCACGAGCTCGCCGTCGAGCGAGCCGAGCTCCGCCACGCTCACGTTCCGCGCGGCCACCGTCGACGACCTCCTCGTGGCGCTCCTCGGGCGCCGCCTCGTCCGTGCCGAGCGCCTCCTCGAGCCGCTCGAGCGGCGCGCGCAGCTCGAACTCGCGGAAGACCTCGCGCAGGCGCGAGCGGTCGGGCTCGCGCGCGGCGCACTCGTCCAGGTCGATGTCGAGCTCGATCTCCCGCTGGGCGGTGGCGAGCTCCTTGGAGATGCGCGCGTCCTCGGCGTGCTCGCGCAGGTTCTCCTTTCGCTTGGCGCCCGAGATCGAGTCGATGTTCGCCAGCACGCCCTCGAGGTCGCCGTACTCCTGGAGCAGCTGCGTGGCGGTCTTCTCGCCGATCCCCGGCACGCCCGGGATGTTGTCGGAGGTGTCGCCCTTCAGGCCCACGAAGTCGGGCACGAGCGCGGGTGGGATCCCGTAGCGGTCGAGCACCGCCTGCGTGTCGTAGACCGTCGTATCGGTGATCCCGCGCCCGGTGGCCATCACGCGCACGCCGTCCTCGACCAGCTGGAACAGGTCGCGGTCCCCGGTCACGATCATCACGTCGATTCCCTGCTCGTGGGCCTCGCGCGAGAGCGTGGCGATCAGGTCGTCCGCCTCGTAGCCCTCCACGCGCACGTTCGTGTACCCGAAGGCGTCCACGAGCGGGTGGAAGTGGGGCCACTGCTCCTTCAGCAGGTCGGGCCGCTCGCGCCGTCCCGCCTTGTACTCGCCGTAGGTCTCGAGCCGTCCCGACATGCCGGCGTCCCAGGCCACGAGCGTGGGCTTCGACCCGTACTCGGTGAGCAGCTTCACGAGCATGGAGGCGAAGCCGAAGATCGCGTTCGTCGGGAAGCCGCGCGACGTGGCGATCGACTCCGGGAGCGCGAAGAAGGCGCGGTAGACGAGGCTGTTCCCGTCGATCAGGAACAGTTCGCGGCGCGTCTCGGCGGGCACGGCTCAACCCTAGCGGTGGGCACCCTCCCGAAGCCTCCGTATCATCGGTCCCCTGCCCGCTCCGAGCGCACAGTTCTCCCTCACGCTCCGAGTCGAGCTGCCGTCCGGCCCCGGCGGCGTGCTCGGCAAGGTCACGGCGGCCATCGGGCGGGCCGGCGGCGCCATCGTCGCGGTGGACACGGTGGAGGCGAAGGGCGACAGCACGCTCCGCGAGATCACGGTCGAGTGCTGGAGCGTCGAGCACCGCGGCCAGGTCATCTCCGCCGTCCAGGCCGTGCGCGCAGCACGCGTGGTGGAGATCACCGACCGCACCTTCGAGGCCCACCGGCGCGGCAAGATCCACACCGGGCTGAACCTGCCGATCAAGACCCGCGACGACCTCTCGATGGCCTACACGCCCGGGGTCGCGCGCGTGTGCAGCGCGATCGCCGAGAACCGGCAGAAGGCGTTCAAGTACACGATCAAGGCGAACACCGTGGCCGTGGTGTCCGACGGCACCGCGGTGCTCGGGCTGGGCGACATCGGCCCCGAGGCGGCCATGCCGGTCATGGAGGGCAAGGCGATGCTCTTCAAGGAGTTCGCCGACGTGGACGCGTTCCCGATCTGCCTGAACACCAAGGACACCGACGAGATCGTGGAGACCGTGATCCGCATGTCGCCGACCTTCGGCGGCATCAACCTCGAGGACATCTCCTCGCCGCGCTGCTTCGAGATCGAGCAGCGGCTCCAGGAGGCGCTCGACATCCCCGTCTTCCACGACGACCAGCACGGCACCGCGATCGTGACCCTCGCCGCGCTGATCAACGCCTGTCGGCTCACCGGCCGCGCGATGGAGGACCTCCAGGTGCTGATGGTCGGCGCGGGCGCCGCGGGCGTGGCGGTGGTCAAGATCCTCATGGACGCCGGCGTGGGCTCGATCGTGGCCTGCGACCGCTACGGCGCCATCCACAGCGGGCGCGAGGACTACGAGTCCGGCTCGATGAACACGCCCAAGCGCTGGCTGGCCGAGAACACGAACGCGGGCCGCCGCGACGGCTCCCCGCGCGAGGTGATCGAGGGCATGGACCTCTTCATCGGCCTCTCGGGCCCCGGGATCATCGACGCGAAGGACCTCGAGCGCATGGCCCCGGACCCGTTCGTCTTCGCGATGGCCAACCCGAACCCGGAGGTGCGTCCGGAGGAGGCCGCCCCCTACGTGCGCGTGATGGCCACCGGCCGCTCGGACTACCCGAACCAGATCAACAACGTGCTCGCCTTCCCGGGCGTCTTCCGCGGCGCGCTGGACGTGCGCGCCACCGGCATCAGCGAGGAGATGAAGCTGGCCGCCGCCAAGGGGATCGCGAGCGTCGTGGAGGACGACGAGCTCGACGAGGACTACATCGTCCCGAGCGTGTTCAACCGCGACGTGAGCCACGCGGTCGCGGCGGCCGTAGCAGAGGTGGCGGAGCGGACGGGCTCGTCGCGCGCCGCCGGGCGCGACGCCGTGGACCAGCCCACGGTCGAGAGCGCCGCCGTCCTTTAGCTCCGAGCGAGGAGGTACGTCACGTTGAAGGTCGCGGTCACCGGCGCCACCGGACTGATCGGCAGCGCGCTCGTGCGCGCGCTCGTGGAGCGCGGCGACGAGGTCACGGCGCTGTCGCGCTCGCCCGGGAAGGCATCGCGAGAGCCTCGGCGTCGACGCGGCCGGCTGGGCCGACCCGCTCTCCGAGCCGGCCCCGGCCGAGGCGCTCGCGGGCCGCGACGCCGTCGTCCACCTCGCGGGCGAGCCGATCGCCCAGCGCTGGTCCGACGAGGCCAAGCGCGCGATCCGCGACTCGCGCGTGCTCGGCACGCGCAACCTCGTGGCCGGCATCGGCGCGCTCGGCGAGGACAGCCGCCCGCGCACGCTCGTGTCCCAGTCGGCCAGCGGCCACTACGGCGCCCGCGGGGACGAGCGCCTCGACGAGTCCGCCCAGCCGGGCGACGACTTCCTGGCCGAGGTCGACCGCGGCCTGGGAGACCGAGGCGCGCGCCGCGGAGGGCCTCGGCCTGCGCGTGGTTCTCACACGCACCGGCGTGATCCTGTCCGAGACCGGCGGCGCGCTCGAGAAGATGCTGCCGCCCTTCAAGCTCGGTGTGGGCGGCCCGGTGGCCGGCGGGCGCCAGTACGTGCCGTGGATCCACCTCGACGACGTGGTCGGCGCGCTGCTCTTCTGCCTGGACAACAGCCGCGGCGAGCGGGCCCGTGAACGTGACCGCTCCCGAGCCGGTGACCAACAAGGAGCTCTCGCAGGCCCTCGGGAGGGTCCTGCACCGCCCGGCGATCGCGCCCGTCCCGGCGCTCGCGGTGAAGGCCCTCTACGGCGAGATGTCCTGGGTCGTGACCACCGGCCAGCGGGTCGTGCCCGCCAGGCTGCTGGAGCTGGGCTACGAGTTCCGCCGGCCCGACCTCGAGGACGCCCTGCGCGACGCCACCGGGCGCTAGCTGGCGGCTAGCCCCCGCAGGCCCGCGGCAGCGTGACGCCCGTGAGCCGCGTGAACGACCCCTCCCCCGCGCGGCCGCTCACCTTGCACCACGCGTAGCGGCCGGTCCCGTAGTCCACGAGCACCCGGAACGGGTGGCCCACCACTCCGGCGCGCTCGCCGCCCTGGCCGGGCACCTCGCTCGTGACCGCCACGCACGAGAGCCGGCTGATCGTGGCCCCGGCCGGCTCGTCCGCGAACGGCTTGCAGAGCGAGTACCGCGCGGGCGGCGGCGGCAGCCCGCCGGCGGCCTCGCGCGCTCGCGCGTCCCGCGTGACGCTCGCCTCGATGCGGCGCAGCACCGCGCCCCGGCCGAGCCCGCGGCGGGGCGGCCGCCGCGGTGCGGGCGCTGCTCGGCGATCAGCCGCTCGCGCAGACGCTCGAGCGCGGCCGCGCGCTCGCGCCGCTCGGCCGCCGCGTTGTTCGCGGTTCGTCTCCGTGATCTTCGGGACCAGCACGATCGCCGCGACCACGAGCCCGGCCGCGAGCGCCGCGCCCGCCAGGGCCAGCGCCACCCTCCCGCGCCGCCCGAGCTTGCGCACGAGGAAGCCGGGGAGCGACAGCAGGCCGGGCAGCGGCTCGTAGCGATCCGGGCGCCCGCTCGGCGGATCCGGCATTGGCGGCGGCGGTCTAGCGCCCGGGCCTGCGGGTGACCCGGCCCACGGCCTGCGCGATCAGGTACAGCAGCACGAGGAGCAGCGCGAAGAAGGCGCAGATCACGACGATGATCGTGATCGCGTCCGTGAACCGGCTCGGCGTGTCGATCGCCGCGAGCACCAGCAGGATCGCCGTGTACGCGGCCGTGGCCAGCGCCGCTCCGAACGCCAGGTCGCGCAGGCGCTCGCTCCGCTCCTGGTCGCCGCGGTTGGCGACCATCCCGGCGTAGACGGTGAGACCGGCGTACACCAGCGCCCAGGATGAGCACCGGGAAGTAGAGGCTCATGCTCATGAGCCGCCCCCGTCCGGCTCGGCACGCTCGGCGCGCGCCTCGGCCACGGTCTTGCCGCCGCTGCCGAAGGGGCCCTGGAGCTTCCAGCGCGAGTCCGCGCGCGCCGGCCAGAGCAGCCAGATGATCACGCCGACGACGCTGAGCACCATGCCCGTGCCAAGCCCGGCCTTCTCGCCGTAGCCCTTGCGGTTCGACAGGTAGGACGCCGCGATGCACGACGCGAGCCACGCGTACAGCAGGTAGAGGGCCTTCGCTCCGATGGCGGCGTATACGAGGCTCATGCGCCCAGGTACGCCCTCTGGACCTCGGGGTTGTCGCGCAGGTTCGCCGACTCGTCCCCGAGCGCGACGGCGCCGGTCTCGAGCACGTAGCCGCGCTTGGACACGCCGAGCGCGAAGTTGGCGTTCTGCTCCACCAGCAGGATCGTGGTGCCCTGGCGGTTGATCTCGGCGATCGTCTCGTAGATGCGCTCCACGAGGATCGGCGCGATTCCCATCGACGGCTCGTCGAGGAGGAGCAGCTTCGGGTCGGCCATCAGCGCGCGCCCGATCGCGAGCATCTGCTGCTCGCCGCCCGACATCGTGCCCGCCTTCTGCTTCTCGCGCTCCTTGAGGCGCGGGAACAGCTCGAAGACGCGGTCCATGTCCCCCGTCACATTGCCGTCGCGGCGCAGGTAGGCGCCCAGGTCGAGGTTCTCCCGGACGGACATGCGCTGGAAGCAGTGCCGGCCCTCGGGCGACTGCGAGATGCCGAGCCGCACGATGTCCTGGGGCGCGGTCTCCGAGATCTCCTCGCCCCTCGAACTTGATCGAGCCCTGCGACGGGGGCGTGAGGCCCGAGATCGAGCGCAGCGTGGTGGACTTGCCGGCCCCGTTCGAGCCGATGAGGGTGACGATCTCGCCCTCGTCCACGGTGATCGAGATGCCCTTGAGCGCCTCGATGTTCCCGTAGTAGGTGTGGATCTCGTCGAGCTCGAGGAGGGCCATCGTCACTCGGCCTGCTTCCCGAGGTAGGCCTCGATCACGCGCTGGTTGTTGCGGATGTCCTGCGGGCCGCCCTCGGCGATCTTCTCGCCGTGGTCGAGCACGGTGATGTGCTCCGACACGCCCATGACCACCTTCATGTCGTGCTCGATCAGGAGGATCGTCACGTCGCGCTCCTCGCGCAGGCGCTGCATGAACTCGGTGAGCCGCGCCGACTCCTGCGGGTTCATGCCGGCGGTGGGCTCGTCGAGCAGCAGCAGCTTGGGGGTGGAGGCCAGGGCGCGGGCGATCTCCACGCGGCGCTGGTCGCCGTAGGAGAGGTTGATCGCGAGCGTGTCCACGTGGGACGGCGCTCAGGCCGACGTAGTCGAGCGTCTCGCGGGCCCGCTCGCGCACCTCGCGCTCCTCGCGGCGGACGCCCGGCGTGCGCAGGATCGACCCGAACAGCCCGGCGCGCATGCGCGAGTGCTCGCCCACCATGACGTTCTCGAGCGCGCTCATCGTCGAGAACAGCCGGATGTTCTGGAAGGTCCGCGCCACCCCGAGCGAGGTGATGATGTCCGGCCGCTTGCCGGTCACGTCCTTGCCGTCGAAGCTGATCCGCCCCGCGGTGGGCTTGTAGAGCCCCGTGAGCATGTTGAAGAACGTGGTCTTGCCGGCCCCGTTGGGGCCGATGATCGAGACGATCGAGCGGGGTGCGACCGCGAACGAGATGTCGCTCACGGCCACGAGGCCGCCGAACGCCTTGGTCACCCGCTCGGTGGCGAGCACGGCGCCGTTCTGCGTCGCGTCCGGCGCGCTCGCGGTGGTGGCGTCGCTCATGCGCGGGCCTCGAACACCGACTCCTCGGTGGTGCCTTCGGTGAGCTCGATCTGGCGTCTTCGCTCGGGTATGAGGCCCTCTGGTCGCATGACCATCATGAGGACGAGGATGAACCCGAAGATCCCGAACGCCACCTCGCTGAACGTGAAACTCCAGCCCGAGGTCGTTCTTGAGGTCGTTGATCACGCCCTGGTCGAGCACGTCGGGGATCAGCCGGTAGTTCACGAACGTGAGCGCCACCGCGCCGAGCACCACTCCCCAGATGCTGCCCAGGCCGCCGAGGATGACCATCGCCAGCACCACGATCGAGAAGCCGAACTGGAACTGGTTGGCGTTGACGCTGTTCAGGTAGGCGCCGTAGAAGCAGCCGGCGAGGCCGCCGATCGCGCCGCCGACGGCGTACGCGGTGAGCTTGGTCTTCACGAGCGGCACGCCCATGCTCGCCGCCGCCACCTCGTCCTCGCGCAGCGCGATCCAGGCGCGCCCGAGTCGCGAGTCGCGCAGCCGCAGGGTCACGAACAGCACGACCAGGACGATCCCGAGCATCGTCCAGTAGAACGGGCGCAGGTTGATCGCGGAGTCGAACTGCGCGAGGAACGGCAGGTCGATCTGGTCGAGCGGGCTGATCGACTCGCGCCCGTTCGAGAGCGCGTAGTCGTTGAACACCGTGATCTCGTCGCCGTTCTGCATGAAGCGCCCGACGATCTCGCCGAATGCGAGCGTCACGATGGCGATGTAGTCGCCGCGCAGGCGCAGCGTCGGCAGGCCGATGATGGCGCCCGCCAACGCGCAGATCAGCATCGCCCCTATGAGCAGCAGCAGGAAGTTCACGTGGATGCCGGGCTGCGCCTCCGCGAAGCCGCTCACCCCGATGTGCAGGCCGTCGCCGTTGAAGCCGCCGAAGTGGTTCGAGGCCCACCAGCCGACGGCCGTGGCCCCGAACGCGTAGAAGGCCACGTAGCCCAGGTCGAGCAGCCCGGCGAAGCCGACGATCAGGTTCAGGCCGAGCGCCATCGCCACGAAGATCAGGGCGAGGATGCAGTCGTCGAGGAAGCCGTCGAGCGGCGGGCGGAAGAAGGGCAGCAAGGCCGCGGCCACCACGGCCGTCACCGGGAGGACGTACTTCGCCCAGCGCGCCTGTCGCAGGCCGCGGAGCGCGCTCATCCGGCCTCCCTCGTCTCCTCGCCGATCAGGCCCTGCGGCCGGAAGGTCATGATCAGCACCAGGTAGGCGAAGATCACGGCCGGGGTCCATTCGTTCCCGATCCGGTTGTCGGAGATCTGCTGGATGCAGCCGATGATGAAGCCGCCGAGCACGGCGCCGCGGAGGTTGCCGATGCCGCCCATCACCGCGGCCGTGAACGCGATCAGGCCGGCGGTGAAGCCCTGGAAGTACCAGACGCTCGTCTGGTAGAGCGTGTTGATGAGGCCGGCGGCGCCGGCAAGCAGGCCGCCGAGCAGGAAGGTCAGCGAGATCGTGGTGTCCACGTTGATGCCCATCAGCCGGGCGGCCTCAGGGTCCTGCGCCGTGGCCCGCATCGCCTTGCCGAGCCGGCTGCCCGAAACGAACGCGGTCAGCAGCATCACGAGCGGGATCGTGGCCGCGATCGCGAGGATGTCGCCACGCGAGATCGAGATGCCGGCGATGTCGATGACCTCCTTCTGGGAGTCGATCAGGTCCGGGACGGCGCGCTGGGAGGCGCCGAGCCAGAGGATGCCGACGTTCTGGAGGATGAAGGAGAAGCCGACCGCCGTGATCAGCGGCGCGAGCTTGGGCGCGCTCCGTAACGGTCGGTACCCGACCTTCTCGATCATCACGTTCACCGACGCGCTCACGAACATCGCCACCACGAGCGTGACCAGCAGGCCCGCGATCGAGACCGGCCGTGCCCGTCTCCGGGGTCAGCCCGAGCGGGGCCCAGAGCGCGAAGGACGTGAAGGCGCCGAGCATGAAGATCTCGCCGTGGGCGAAGTTGATCAGCTCGATGATCCCGTAGACGAGCGTGTAGCCGAGCGCCACGAGCGCCCAGATGGCGCCGTTCGAGAGCCCGTCCACGAGGTTGTTCCCGAGCCGGGTGAGGTTCCCGTCGTCGGAGAGGTCCTGGATCCCGTAGTAGACCGGGAGCGCCAGGAGCAGCGCGATCAGCCCATATCTGGAGATGAACTCCCGGACCGCGTCCGAGGTCTTCGCCCTAGGTGCTGGGGCCGATGCGGCTTCCAAGTTCGCCGCAGTCTATGCCGAACGCGGGGGCGGGGGCGAACTTGATCGCCCCCGCCCATTCCGCGTCAACTCGGTATGGCTACGACCCCTGGGCCTTGATGACCTTGTCGAAGGTCAGCTGGCCGTTGTCGATCGTGTACAGCCCGTAGTCGGTCAGGGTGGTGTCGCCGTTCTCGTCGATGTCGTACGTGCCGAGAACGCTGTCGCGGCCCTTGGTGTTCTCCAGGAGCTGCTTGCGCACCGCTTCCTTGTCGTTGGCCTTGTCGCCGACGGCCTTCAGGCTGTCGAGGGCGAGGCTCATCGTCTCGTAGCCGTAGATCGCGTAGGGATCCGGCTGCTTGGTGCCGTACTTGGCGTCGTAGTCCTTGAAGAACTGCGATGCCTTCTGCGATGCCCTGCTTCTCGAACTCCTCCGGCGAGAGCGTGGCCACGGTCACCTTCGTCCGTGCCGCCACGTTGGCGGGGATGCCGCCCTCCTTGGGATCGGTGAACGCGGCCTCGGCCACGCCGTCCGGTCCGTAGAGCTTGCAGTCCGGGCAGGCGGCCGCCACGTCCTTGAACACCTGGACGTAGTTCTCGCCCGTCACGCCCGAGCCCACGAAGCAGTCAGCCTTGATCTGGTCTGCCAGCGAGCGGTAGTTGGCCGACGTCTTGTCGGTTCCGTCGTTGCCCTCGACCGTCAGCCCGATCGCCTTGGCGGCGGACTCGACGTTACGGGCCAGACCGGCCCCGTAGGTGGTCTTGTCGTTGAAGATGTGGACGGACTTGCAGCCGTCCTCCTTCATGATGGTCGCGAGCGCGGCGCCCTGGATCGTGTCCTTGGGGACCACGCGGGCGTAGGTGCGCTTCTGGGCGGGGTAGTAGATGCCCGGCTCGCCGGCCTTGGTGTCGGCGCCCGGCTCGTCCGTGGTCAGACCCACCGCCGTGTTCGACGGGGAGATCTGCGGGATGTTCGCCTTGTTCAGGATCGGCAGCGAGACCTTCGTGCCGCCGGAGTTGAACTCGCCGAGGTAGAAGATCGTCGTCTTGTCCTGGACGGCCTTACGCGCGTTCTGAGCGGTCTGCGCCTCATCGGCGGTTCCCGGGTTCTGCGCGGTCGAGTCGTCGAGCGACACGTAGTTGATCTTGTACTTGCCGACCTTTCCGCCGGCCTGCTCGAGCGCCAGGCGCTCGCCGCTGATCACGGCCTCGGACTGACCCTTCGAGGTGCCCTGGAGCGGCAGGCTCGAATAGATGGTCAGCGTGTCTCCGGAGACGGTGGAACTGCTGCCGCTGTCTCCCTCGTCGTCGTCGCTGCCGCAGGCCGTGACGCCCAGGGCAAGGACGCCAAGCAGGCAGGTCAAGGCTGCCAGCCAACGTACTCGCAAGATGTTCCCTCCTAGTGGATGACTACGTACTGCAACGCGCCATCCTAGAGCCAGTTCCGGCGCTTTCAATGCGGCACCCGGAACCTCTACCTCCGCTTAACGCGCCTTCAACGGGCGGGGGCGAGCGCCCTGAAGACGCCGTCCTCCAGCCGGTAGAGCGTCATCGGGGCGTTTTCGACGTCGCCCGAGCGGGTTACGGCGAGCTTCCCGACCGGGGACGTGCGCGTGCCCGGCGCGAAGGCGGCGCGCACCACGGCGGGGCGCCGGGCGCCTCCTGAGCGCACCGCGTCGAGCACCATCCGCGCGGCCGCGTACCCGTAGAGCGCCTGCGGGCGGGCCGCGGCGGCGCCGTAGCGGGCCCGCACCGCCCGCAGGACCCGCTCGCCGGCGCGGCCATAGCCGGCCGCCGGCCGCAGCGGGCTGAACGCCTCCACGCGCTGCGGCGACCGTGCCGTAGCGGAGCGGCTCGCGGTCGAGCATCGCGCTGCCCGACGAGCACCGGCGTCGTGGGCAGGGTGTCCGCGAGCGCCGCGAGGAGGCGCTCGGCGGGACGGTTCCCGAGCCCGGCGTACACGATCGCGTCCGGGCGCTGCTCGGCGAGCTGAGCCGCGCGGGCGCGGGGCGCGGTGGGGTCGTCGGTGAGGTCGTCGGCGGCGATCAGCGTGTGGCCGGCCTGGCGCAGGCGCTCCACGAGCTGGCTCGCCAGCTCCTCGGCGTACACGCCCTCTCCCGCGATCAGCGCCGACCCGGCGCGCGCCGAACGTCCCGAGGCGCTCGGTGATGAGGTCCACCTCGCGCAGGTCGGTCGGCACGAGGCGCATGAACGTCCGCTCCCCGGTCGGGTAGTAGCGCTCGGGGGCGCCCCGGCCGGCGCGGCCGGGCGGCTCGCGGGTGAGGCTCGTGAGCGACTCGAGCGGCGAGACCTGGAGCAGGCCCGCGTCGTTCGTGACGGGGACCGAGATCGCCGAGGCTCCGAGGCCGAGCTCCCCGATGTAGGCGACCGCGCTCGGGTCGTCGCTCGCGCGCTCGGCGTTCGCCTGCACCTGGCCGGGATCCCAGGGCTCGCCCGCCGCTCGTGTGGAGTCGAGCCGGACGAGGCGGACCACGTGCGGCCCGGCATGCCCGTCGGCCTGCCGGAACGCCAGCCGCGCGCCCGCGTCGACCGCGCGCGCCTCGTCGGCCGACAGCCCGCGCGCGGGCAGGCTCATGTACACCGCTGAGCACCCCCTGCGGGGCCTTCGGCGGCGTCGTCGTCGCCGCCCAGGCAGCCGCCGAGACCGGCCGCGCAGCGCGAGTGCGCACAACGAAGCTGTCCCTCTCCGGAGCACGCGGCTGTGGACGGTAACGTGCCGGATCTTGCGAGTCGGAGTTCTCACCGGCGGCGGCGACTGTCCCGGCCTCAACGCCGTCATCCGCGCGATCGTCCGGAAGGGGATCGACCAGCACGGCCACGCGATCGTGGGCTTCCGCGACGGCTGGCGGGGCCCGCTCGAGAACGCCTTCGAGGAGCTGACCATCGAGTCCACGCGCGGCATCCTGCCGCGCGGCGGCACCATCCTCGGGACCTCGCGCACGAACCCGCTCTCACGCGAGGGCGGCGCGGAGCAGATCCGCGAGAACCTGCGCTCGCTCAACCTCGACGGCCTGATCGCGATCGGCGGCGAGGACACCCTGGGCGCCGCCGCCAAGCTGCACGGCGACCACGGCCTGCCGATCGTCGGCGTGCCGAAGACCATCGACAACGACCTCGGCGGCACCGACATGACGTTCGGCTTCGACACGGCCGTCCACGTGGCCACCGAGGCCATCGACCGGCTTCACACCACGGCCGAGAGCCACAACCGGGTGATGGTCGTGGAGGTCATGGGCCGGCACGCCGGCTGGATCGCGCTGCATTCCGGGCTCGCCGGCGGCGCCGACGTGATCCTCGTGCCCGAGCGGCCCTTCGACATCGACGAGGTCTGCCGGCTGATCCGGCGCCGGCACGCGCGCGGGCGCTTCTTCTCGATCGTCGTGGTGGCCGAGGGCGCCGCCCCCGCCGAGGGCACGATGGAGGTCGTGACCGGCGGCGAGGACGAGTTCGGCCACGCGCGGCTCGGGGGAATCGGCCAGCGGCTCGAGCAGGAGATCGAGAGCCGCACCGGCTACGAGACGCGCGCCACCGTCCTCGGCCACACCCAGCGCGGCGGCACCCCGACGGCGTTCGACCGCGTGCTGGCCACGCGCCTCGGCGTGGCGGCCATCGACGCCGCGGAGGAGCGCCGCTGGGGCACCATGGCGGCCCTGCGCGGGACCAAGATCGAGCTGGTCCCGCTCACCGAGGCCGTCGCCGAGCTCCGGACCGTGCCGCGAGTCCGAGTACGACGTCGCCGTCACGTTCTTCGGCTGACGCCTGCGGCCTGAGGAAGCTCGGAGCGGCTCGGCCGACGCGGAGTCCGGCGTGGTCCGGCGCGGCGCAGCGTCGCGCTCGGTCCAGGTACGGCTTCACGATCTGCCAGGCCGCCGCGCCGACGACCAGGGCGGCCGTGAGCAGGAAGGCGTCGAACGCCTTGATGCCGAAGGCCCACGCGGTTATCCACCAGACGAGGCCGACCGTGAGTGCTACGAGGACCGCCATGAGGCCGGCAACTCTACGTCAGGCGACGCGGCGGCGCATCTTGGTGAAGGCGTTGAACGCGCCCTTCATCGCGCGCTCGGCGCCGGAGCCCTCTGCCGGCAGCATGCCCACCTGGCGCGCGAACGAGGCGCCGTCGTAGTAGGCGGTGTTGCCGACTATGTCGCCCTCCTCGATCTCGAGCAGGTCGAGCCCGCGGATGTCGATGCGGCGCCCGGTGGGCTCGAACTCCATGAACGGAGCGCCCGTGAAGTGCCCGGACATCCGCCACTCGACGGCGGCCAGATGCGCGGTGGCCGCCACCCTGTCGACGTTCGTCTGCAGGTCCGGCATGGCGTCGAACAGCCGCTTGAAGAAGGCCGCGATCTCGGCCTGGCCGCGAAGGATGCCGTACGGGACGATGTCCGCCACGCCGTCCTCGGTCCAGTGCTCCACCATCGCAGCGGTGTCGCGCGCGCCGAGCGCCTCGAAGTAGCTCTTCGCGCGGTCCTCGACCACCTTGCGCTTGGTGATCCGGCGCCGGGGCGGCGCCTCGGCGCCCGCTGCGGATGCCGACCGCGGACCGTTTCTGGTCGTCGCCTGGGCCATATGGGCGCGGCACGCTACCAGCGCCATCGGCGGATCCGAGGGAGGAACTCAGCAAAGTGCGGCCGCGAGCTCCTCCACGACCGCTCCCACGGCCGCCGCGCCGCCCTCGCCGGCCGCACGGACGACGCGGCTGCCCACGATCACGCCGTCCGCGAGCTCGGCCACCTCGCGTGCCTGCTCGCCGGTCGAGATGCCGAAGCCGACCGCGACGGGGACGTCCGTCGTCTCCCGGACCCGGGCGACGGTCGAGCCGATCCCCTCGGCGAGCGAGGCGCGCTCGCCGGTGGTCCCGGTGAGCGAGACGGCGTAGACGAAGCCGCGCGCGTCGGCTCCGATGGCGCGCATGCGCTCCGCGGTGCTGGTGGGCGCCACCAGCGGCACCAGCGCGATGCCCTCGGCGTCGCACGCGGCGCGCAGCTCGCCCGCCTCGTCGTGCGGCAGGTCCGGCACGATCAGCCCGGCCGCGCCGGCGGACGCGGCCCGCAGCGCGAACGCCTCCACCCCGGCCGTGAGCACCACGTTCGCGTAGACCATGAGCACCACGGGCAGGCGCGCCGAGAGGCGCTCGCAGACGCCGAGGACCCCGTACGGGGTCGCGCCCGCCGCCAGCGCGCGCGTGCCCGCGTCGTGGATCACGGGCCCGTCGGCGAGCGGGTCGGAGAACGGGATGCCCAGCTCGATCAGGTCCGCCCCGGCCTCGGCCGCCGCCTCGCCGGCCGCGAGCGACCCGTCGAGGTCCGGGAACCCGCCCATCAGGTACGGCATCAGCGCCGCCCGCTTGCCGTGGCCCGCGAAGCGCCGACGGCGATCCGGTCGATCCCGGTCGCCGTGGCGCTCATTCCCCGAGCACCTCGGCCAGGTCCTTGTCGCCGCGCCCCGAGAGCGTGACCAGCGACAGGCCGGGATCGGGGTTGGCCAGCAGCCAGGCGATCGCGTGCGCCGGCTCGAGCGCGGGCAGGATCCCCTCGAGCCTGGCCACGGTGCCGAAGGCGGCGAGCGCGTCCTCGTCCGAGACCGCCACGTAGCGCACGCGGCCGGTGTCGCGCAGGTGGGCGTGCTCCGGCCCCACGCCGGGATAGTCGAGCCCGGCGGAGATCGAATGCGCCTCGAGGATCTGGCCCTCCTCGTCCTGGAGCACGGCCGACATGGCGCCGTGGAGGACGCCGCGGGCGCCCGTGGTGAGCGGCGCGGAGTGGCGCATCGTGTCCAGCCCCTCCCCCGCCGCCTCCACGCCGATCAGCTCCACGCCGGCGTCGCCGGCGAACGGGATGAAGCTGCCGATGGCGTTCGAGCCGCCGCCCACGCAGGCGATGACGCGGTCGGGGAGGCGGCCCGCCGCCTCGCGCACCTGGGCGCGCGCCTCGTCTCCGATCGTGCGCTGGAGGTCGCGCACGAGCGCGGGATAGGGCGCCGGGCCCACCGCCGAGCCGATCACGTAGTGGGTCGTCTCGACGTTCGCCACCCAGTCGCGGATCGCCTCGGAGACCGCCTCCTTGAGCGTCCGCGCGCCGGCCTCGACCGCGCGCACCTCGGCGCCGAGCAGCGCCATGCGCTGCACGTTCGGCCGCTGGCGGCGCATGTCCTCCGAGCCCATGAAGACCACGCACTCGAGCCCGAGCAGGGCGCAGGCGGTGGCGCTCGCCACCCCGTGCTGGCCCGCGCCCGTCTCGGCGATCACGCGCGGCTTGCCCATCCGCTTGGCGAGCAGCGCCTGCCCGAGCGCGTTGTTCAGCTTGTGCGAGCCCGTGTGGAGCAGGTCCTCGCGCTTGAGGTAGACCTCGCCGCCGACGGCCGCCGAGAGCCCGGGCGCCCGGTAGAGCGGCGTCGGCCGGCCCGCGTAGTCGCGCAGCAGCCGCCCGAGCTCCTCCTGGAAGGCGGGGTCGCTGCGCGCCGAGATCCATTCGGCCTCGAGCTCGTCGAGCGCCGGGATCAGCGTCTCCGGGACGTAGCGGCCCCCGTAGGGCCCGAAGCGGCGCTCGACCGCGGGGGTGCTCATGCGGCGGCGCCCTGATGGGCGTCGGCCGCCTCGACCGAGCGGAAGAAGGCCTCGAGCAGCGCCGGGTCCTTGCGGCCGGGCTCCGCCTCGGTGCCGCTGGCGGTGTCGACGGCGAACGGGCGCGCCGCCACGATCCCCTCGCCCACGTTCTCGGGAGTCAGGCCGCCCGACAGGATCAGCGGCGGCGTCCGGCCGTGAAGCGCCGCGAGCCGCCAGTCGAACTGCTCTCCCGTGCCGCCGGGACGGTCCGGCGAGTAGGTGTCGAGCAGGTGGTAGTCGGTGTGGAAGGCGCCGAGCGCGCGCACCTGCGCGGCGTCGCGCACGCGGGCGGCCTTGATCACGCGGGCGCCGGTGCGGCGAGCCGCCTCGCGGCAGTACGCGGGGCCCTCGTCCCCGTGCAGCTGGAGCAGCGTGAGCCGGCAGCGGTCGGCGCTGGCGGCCACCTCGTCGAGGGTCGCGTTGACGAACACGCCCGCGACCTCGACGCGCCTGTGCAGCTCGGCGCCGATCAGCTCGGCCTCCGGCAGCGGGCACGCGCGCGGGCTGCCGGGCCAGAAGATCAGGCCGACGGCCCACGCCCCGAGATCCGCGCTCGCCGTGGCGTCGGCGAGCGAGGTCACTCCGCAGATCTTGACGCTCGTCACCGGGCCAATGGTAGGCCCGGCCCCGGCTCAGGGCTCCGTGGTCGTGGTGCCGCAGCCGCCCGTGTCCGAGTCGGACGGGCGCTCGCCGAGCTTGACGGTGGCGGTCTTCTTGTCGTTGCCGCGGTAGTAGGTGACCTCGATGGAGTCGCCGGGCTTGTGCTCGTCGATCGCCGCGGACACCTCCTCGGGCGCGGTCACCCGGCGCCCGTCCACCTCGACGATCAGGTCGCCGCCCGCCTGCGATCCCCGTCGAGGTGCCGGTACGGCCGCCGCGCAGGCCGGCCTTGTCGGCGGGGCCGCCGCTTGGCCACGCAGGTCACGAGCACGCCGTCGCTGGTCGGCAGGTTCAGGTCGCTTGCGATCTCGCCCGACACCGGCGACATCACGACGCCGAGGTAGGCGCGCTTGATCTCGCCGCCCGAGCGGAGCTGGGGCAGCAGGCGCTTCGCGGTGTTGATCGGGATCGCGAACCCGATCCCCACCGAGCCGCTGCCGCCGCCCGTGGCGATCTGGGAGTTGATGCCGATCACGCGGCCGTTCGCGTCCATCAGCGGGCCGCCCGAGTTGCCCGGGTTGATGGAGGCGTCGGTCTGGATCACGTTCGAGATCGAGAAGCCGTTCGGAGCCTTGATCTCGCGCGCCACGGCCGACACGATGCCCGTGGTCACGGTGCGGGTGAAGCCGAAGGGGTTGCCGATCGCCACGACCGGGTCGCCCACGTTGGCCTCGCTCGAGTCGCCCAGCGGCACCGGCGGCGCGTTCCCGATCTTCTCGGGGTCCACCTTGAGGACCGCCAGGTCGGTCGACGGGTCGCGACCCTTCACCTCGGCCGGGATCTGGTCGCCGTCCTCCTCGAAGCTCACGGTCACGTCGTTCGAGCCCTCCACGACGTGGCCGTTGGTGACGATGGTTCCGTCGCGGTCCACGAGGAAGCCCGAGCCGGTGGCCGTGCCCTCCTGCTGCGGCAGGCCGAAGAGCGACGAGTCCTCCTTCACGCCGCGTGGCCGAGACGAAGACGACCCCGCGGCCCTCCTGGCGGTAGATGTCGGCCACCGTCTTGCCGCCGGCCTTGGCCGGCGAGGTGGGCTGCGCGATCGAGGTCTGGCGCACCACCGTCTTGGTCTCCCCCACGTCGATCACGTCGGTGGCGATCAGGACGGCCCCGATCGCCAGGACCAGCAGGCCGCCGGCCACGCCGGAGAGGAGGTATGAGTAACGCGTCATCAGGTGTGTTCTTAGGTCGGCAACCTAAGAGACAACTAAAGCGGGCGCGGACCACCAGGCGGGATCGCGGCCAGTCCGCGGAGCCGCGCGAGCGGGCTGCGCCCGGCCAGCTCGCGCCGCAGCGCCCGCCGTTCGGAGGCGCCGGGAGCGTCCGGCGCCCGCGGGTCGAAGCGGTGGGCGCGCAGCGCGGCGGCGTAGCGCGCGGACGCCGGGCCCACGCTCCGGCCGAGGCGGCGCTCGAGCCCCAGCAGGGTCGTGGCCGCCGGAAGCGAGAAGCCGAGCTTCACGAGCGCCCGGCGCAGCTCGGCGAGCTGCGCCTCGGCCATCTCCTCGCCCACGAGGTCGCGGCGGGCGCGGAGCGAGCGGTATCCGAGTGCCGCGCCGGCCGCGAGCAGGGCGGCGATGGCGAGCGACCACCACGGCAGGCCGCCGCCGTCGGCCCCGCCGGCGCCGCTGTCGCCGCCGGCCGCCCGCTCCGAGGTGGGCGAGACGCCGTCGCGGGAGCGCACCTCGCCGGCGTCGGCGGCGGCGGCGCTCGTGGCGCCGAGGCCGCTCGACTGCGACTCGGCGGGCGCGGCCGTGGGCGTCGGGTCGAACGGCACCCAGCCGATGCCGTTGAAGTAGACCTCGACCCAGGAGTGCGCGTCGAGGTCGCGCACGCGGTACTCGCCGCTGTCGCGGTTGAAGGAGCCGGGCGAGAAGCCGGCCACCACGCGCGCCGGGATGCCCGACATCCGCAGCATCAGCGCCATCGCGCCGGAGAACTGCTGGCAGTAGCCGATCTTGTCCTCGAACAGGAAGGCGTCGAGCGGAAGCCCCGCGCTGGGCGGGCGCTCGCTGTAGCGCAGGTTGCGCTGCAGGTAGTTCTCGACGGACTTGACCGCGTCGTAGGTGGTCTGCCTGGCCGCCGGTGAGCTGGAGGGCGAGGCGGTAGGTGCGCGCGTAGCGAGAGGCGAGCAGCGCGTCGTCCACGTTCGTGTCGAAGCCCTCCGGGCCGTCTCGCAGGGGCACCTGCACCGACGACCGCCGCGCGGCGGCCAGCGGCGAGAGCGACCCGCCGTCGAGGGCGCTCTCGCCTCGCCCGGGCAGCGAGACGGTCGTGAACTGAAGCAGCGAGAACGACGAGTCGCCCGGCGCCCCGCGCATCTGCGCCGCGGTCGGGTCCGGCGCGTAGGCCCGCACGGTGTAGGAGTCGCCGCGCTCGAGCGGCTCGTCGTTCGCGCGGATCGTGGTGCCGTCCTGCGAGCTGAACGTGAGCCCGGCCCCGTCGACCCTGTAGGTGATCCCCGCGCCCACCACGAACTGGCTCGAGAGCGAGCGGACGGTCACCCGGAACTGCTCGTCCCAGCGCGGGTTGTACTCGAAGTAGTTCCAGCGTCCGGCCCTCGCGCTGCGCGTGTGGCGGGGAGGCCGGGCAGGTCCTGCGTCGGGCTGCTCTCGTCGGTGCGCAGCCAGCGGAAGCCGTCGAAGCCGTCGAGCGTCTCGACCTTCCAGTACTGCGGCCGGTCGGACTCGATGTTGAGCAGGGTCGTGCCGTCGCGCGGCCAGTCGAGCGGGCCGTACGAGTGGGTCCAGTCGAACGTGACCGCGCGGCCGTCGCCGAACAGGTTCCACTCGCGGTAGTTCCACCAGGGACGATCGGCGTCGAATGACGCGGCCACCGGCACGGACAGGATCCCCACCGCCGCCACGACCACCGGCCCCGGTGAGCGCCTCGCGCCTGCTCAGCCGCGGCAGCCACAGCCAGGCGCCCACGAGCACCAGCAGGACGAAGCCGCGCAGCAGCGGGGCGCCGGGGTCGTGCTCGGTCACGGACGTCCCGTAGAGCACGAGCAGCAGGACGAGCGCCGCGAGGCGCATGGCGCGGGCGCCGCGGCGCACGGGGAAGAAGGCGAGCGCGGCCGCCACGGCGAGCAGGGCCGGTGCGCCGAGCAGGATCGTCAGGCGGATCCACTCGTCCGGGCCGGCGTAGGGCCAGTCGATCGTCTGGATGCCCTCGAGGCCGCGGTGGAGCCCGTCGCCCAGCTCGTCCCATCCGCGCGGGCCGAGCAGCCGCAGCGAGAGCCCGGTCGCGGCGAGGGCCAGCACGAGCATCGCGAGGGTCACGAGCGCCGCGAGCGCGAGCACGGCGCGGTGCGGCAGCCCGGTGCGCGGCAGCAGCGCGAGCGCCACGGCGCCGGCGCCCACGACACGCGAGCAGCAGGAAGGTCCTCCCCACCGGCGCGTCCACCACCAGGCCGGCCCAGTGCGCGGCGCCGTAGGCGGCCAGCGCCATGAAGCACGCCAGCCGCAGCGGCAGCGAGTCGCCGACGGGCTCCGCCGCGGCCGCGCGTGCGGGCCGGCAGCGCGAGCGGCTCGGCGGCGATCGCGCGGCTCACGCGGCCACGCTCCGCCCGCCACGGCCGATCCGGCAGCCGCTGCAGCCGGCCACCTCGAAGACCCTGGTCGCGCCCGCGGGCGCGCTCGGGGCGACCACGAAGCGCGCCGCGGCGGGCAGCCGCTCGAGGGCGCGCGGGGCCGCCAGCAGGTCGGCGGCCGTGACCCAGAGCACGGCCCCGCCCCGGGGCGCGAGCGCCGCGGCGGACGGCGGCGGCCCCTCCTCGACCAGCGCGAGGCGCACGTGCACGGACGGCCACGCGCCCATGTCGTGGCCGATCTCGACCGGCCTGCGCTCGCCCGGCAGCAGGATCGCGCAGCCGCTCGTGCGCGCGAGGTGGACGCACAGGGAGCCCGCGGCGCGCACGGCCATGTCGAGCGCCTCCGCGCTCGCGGGCGACGATGGGTCGAGCACGACCAGCGGCGCCGAGTCGAGCTCCGCCACGAGCCGGCGCTCGAGCATCACGCCGTGCCGGGCCACGGACGGCCAGTGGATGCGCGACGCCGGCGAGCCCTCGCGGTAGGCGCGCAGGCCGTCGATCTCGAGCTCCGCCGCGGCCGCGTCGAGCCGGCGCCCGGCGAGCCCCGGCTCGGCGCCGATCCCGGTCCGGTCCCCGGCTCCGGCGCCCCCGCCGCCCGGCGTGAGCACGGGCTCCACGCGCGGCAGCACGAGCACCTCGCCCTCGCTCTCGCCGGTCACCACGCGCTCGCACATGCGCAGCGGGTCGCGGATCACGAGGCGCCCCGGCTCGAGCCGGCGGCGCCCGCGGCGCGAGAAGCGGACGTTGATCCGCACGCGCCGCGACCAGCGCCCGGCGATCGGCACCGGCCAGCCGAGCAGCGGCTCGATCAGCTCGCCGCCGGGCGGCGGCAGGATGCCCGCGCGCAGCTCCACGCGCAGCGGATAGGGGTCGTCCTCCACGATCCGGGCCGGGCCCCGGGCTGCGCGTGACGGTGGCGCCGCGCGCGGCCAGCGGGACCCAGGCGGCCGCACCCGCGGCGAGCAGCGCGAGCGCCACGCCCGGCAGGTACAGCGAGGGCGTGTCGAACGTCGCCGCGGCGAGGCAGAGGCCGATCCCGAGAAGCGCGGTGGCGATTGCCCGCGTCACGGACGGCGCGGCGTCAGAGGGCCGGGACCCGGTCGAGCGCGTCCCGCACGACCGCGGCGCGCTCGTCGCTGCCGGAGCCCGGGGCGAGCAGCAGCCGGTGGCTCAGCACCGAGGCGGCGAGCGCCTGCACGTCGTCGGGCAGCGCGTGGTCGCGCCCGTCGAGCGCCGCCCTGGACTTGGCGGCCCGGAAGAGCATCAGGCCGGCGCGCGGGCTGGCGCCGAGCTCCACGCGCGAGTCGGCGCGGGTGGCCTCGAGGATGGCCACGATGTAGCGGCGCAGCGCCTCGCTGCCGTGCACGGCGCCGGCGGCCGCCTGAGCGGCCAGCACGTCGCCCACGTCGGCCACGGGCTCGAGGTCGAGCACACGGTCGCGCTCGCCGTGGTCGGCGAGCATCTCGGTCTCCTGATCGGCCGTGGGATAGCCGAGCGAGACGCGGACCATGAAGCGGTCGAGCTGCGCCTCCGGGAGCGGGTAGGTGCCCTCGTACTCGATCGGGTTCTGCGTGGCGAGCACGACGAACGGCCGCGCCAGCTCGTGCGTGTGCTTGTCCACGGTCACGTGCCGCTCCTGCATGCACTCGAGCAGCCCGGACTGCGTCTTCGGGGACGCCCGGTTCACCTCGTCCACGAGCACGACGTTCGCGAACACCGGCCCGGGGCGGAACTCGAAGCGGTTCTCGCGCTGGTTGAAGACGTTCGTGCCGACCACGTCCGCCGGGCAGCAGGTCGGCCGTGCACTGCACGCGCGCGTACTCGGCGTCGATCGAGCGGGCCAGCGCCCGCGCCAGCGCGGTCTTGCCGACGCCCGGGTAGTCCTCGATCAGCACGTGGCCCTCGGCGATGAGCGCCACGACCACGTCGCCCAGCGCCTGCTCGGGCGCCTTGACCGCGCGGGTGACGTTCTCCCGCAGCCGTGCGCCCAGCGCGGCGACCCCGGACGGGTCCAGATCGGGCAGCGTCGCCATGCCGCCCCATAGTAGGGGGGCGCGGCGGGCGACGGCATAGGTGCGCAGCCGGCCGAGCCGGCTGCTTCCCCAACTACTCCTCGGACCGGGTGAGCTCGCGGACGGCGGCCTCGGGATCGGGCGCGCGCATGAGCGTCTCGCCGATCAGCACGGCGTCCACGCCCACCTGCTCCAGCTCGTCGATCTGGTGGCGCGCGTGGATGCCCGACTCGGACACCACGACCTTCCCGGCGGGCACGTCCGCGATCAGGTCGAAGGTCCGCTGGAGGTCCACGCTGAAGTCCTCGAGGTCGCGGTTGTTGATGCCGAGCACGTCGGCGTCGACCTCGAGCGCCACGTCGAGCTCCTCGGGCAGCGAGACCTCGACGATCGCGTCGAGGTCGAGGTCGCCCGCGAGCGTGTAGAGCGATGCCGAGCTCGTCGGGCCGCAGCGACCCCACCACGAGCAGCACCGCGTCGGCGCCGGCGGCCTTGGCCTCGTACAGCTGGTACGGGTCGACCGTGAAGTCCTTGCGGAGGATCGGGAGGTCGGTGGCCGCGCGCGCCTCGGCCAGGTCGGCGAGCGAGCCGCCGAAGTTCGCCTCCTCGGTGAGGATCGAGACGGCCGCGGCGCCGCCGCTCTCGTAGGCGCGCACGATGTCCGCGCAGCTGGCGCCCTCGCGGATCGTCCCCGCCGACGGCGAGCGGCGCTTGTGCTCGGCGATCAGGGACGTGCCGGGGCGCGACAGCGCCTCCGCGAACGGCCGCCCCTCGCGCCCGGTGTCCACCTCGCGCTCGAGCTCGGACAGGGGGCGCTCGCCCTTGCGCCGGTCCACGGCGTCGCGCGTGGCCTCGACCAGGCTCTCGAGTCGCGCGCTCATGACCGGCTCAGCTCCACGTAGCGCTCCAGCACGGTGCGCGCGGCGCCCGTGTCGATCGCCTCCTCGGCGCGCCGGGCGCCGTCCGCGAGCGAGTCGGCGAGGCCGCCCACGTAGATCGCGGCGCCGGCGTTCATGACCGCCATCGAGCGCGCCGTGCCCGGCTCGCCCTCGAGGACGGACCTCAGCACCGCGGCGTTCTCGTCGGGGGTGCCCGCGCCCACGGCCGCGTCCTTCGCCGGCTCCAACCCGAAGTCCTCGGGGCTCACTTCGTATGAGTCGAATTCGTCGCTGTTCAGCTCGACCACGCGGGTGGGCCCGGCCACCGAGAACTCGTCGAGGCCATCCGCGCTCGACACTACCAATGCCCTCTCCGTCCCGAGGGCCAGGAGCGCGTGCCCGATCGGCTCGATCACGCCCGCGTGCGAGACGCCGATCACCTGGCGCGTGGCGCCGGCCGGGTTCGTGAGCGGGCCGAGGAAGTTGAAGACGGTGCGGACCGCGAGCGCCTTCCGCACCGGCACCACGTGCCGCATCGCCTGGTGGTGGAGCGGCGCGAACATGAAGCCGAAGCCCGCGCCGCGGATGCAGTCGGCCACCTGCTCCGGGCCGAGGTCGATCTTGGCGCCGAGCGCCTCGAGCACGTCGGCGGAGCCGCAGCGGCTGGTGGCCGAGCGGTTCCCGTGCTTCGCCACGCGGCAGCCCGCGCCGGCGGCGATCAGCGCGGCGGTGGTCGACACGTTGAAGGTCGGCCGCCCGCCGCCCGGTGCCCGCCGTGTCCACGAGGCCGTCGCCCGCGTCCACCGGCACGGCCAGCTCGCGCATCGCGCGCGCCAGCCCGGTGATCTCCTCCACGCTCTCGCCCTTGGTGCGCAGGGCGATCAGGAACGCCGCGGTCTGGGCCTCCGAGGCCTCGCCGGACATGATCTCGTGGAGCACGCGCGCCGCGTCGTCCGCGGACAGGGCCTCGCGCCCGGCCACGCGGTCGATCGCGTCGGTCAGCACGGGGTTGCTCATGCGAGGAAGTTGCGCAGCAGGGCCTTGCCCTGCTCGGTGAGCACCGACTCGGGGTGGAACTGCACGCCCTCGGCCGGCAGCTCGCGATGGCGCAGCCCCATCACCACGTCGCCCGCGAACGCGGAGCGCTCGAGGCAGTCCGGGAGATCGGGGTCCACGACCAGCGAGTGGTAGCGCCCGGCCACCAGTGGGGTTTCGAGTCCGGCGAAGATCGTCCTGCCGTCGTGCTCGACGGCGGCGGTCTTGCCGTGCACCGGCTCGCCGCGGACCACGGTCCCGCCGAACGCCGCCGCGAGCGCCTGGTGGCCGAGGCACACGCCGAGCACGGGCACGCCCGCCTCGGCGAAAGCCCGGATCGGCGTCCACCGACACGCCCGCCTCCGCCGGCGTGCAGGGCCCGGGCGACACCACCACGCGGTCCGGCGAGCGCTCGAGCAGCGCGTCCGGCTCCTCGGCGTCGTTGCGGACCACCTCCGGCTCGCTCCCGAGCTCGCCCAGGTACTGCACGAGGTTGTAGGTGAACGAGTCGTAGTTGTCGATCACGAGCACCCGCGTCACGGCCAGTCCCCCTGCTCGCACGCCAGGCGGATCGCCTCGAACACGGCGTTCGCCTTCGCCTCGGTCTCGCGCGTCTCGTAGCCGGCGTCCGAGTCGGCCACGATCCCGGCGCCGGCCTGCACGTGCACGCGCCCGTCCTTGACCAGCGCCGAGCGGATGTAGATGCAGGTGTCGAGCTCGCCCGTGTAGGAGAGGTAGCCCACCGCGCCGCCGTAGGGCCCGCGCTTGACCGGCTCCAGCTCGTCGATGATCTGCATCGCGCGGATCTTCGGCGCGCCCGACAGCGTGCCCGCCGGGAGCGAGGCGCGCAGCGCGTCCATCGGCGTGACGCCCTCGCGCAGCCGCCCGGACACGGTCGACACGATGTGGATCACGTGCGAGTAGGTCTCCACGCTCATGAGGTCGTCCACGACGACGCTGCCGTACTCGCAGACGCGCCCGAGGTCGTTGCGCCCGAGGTCCACGAGCATCACGTGCTCGGCGCGCTCCTTCTCGTCCGCGAGCAGCTCGCGCGCCCGCTCGAGGTCCTGCTCGGGGGAGGCCGCGCGCGGGCGCGTGCCGGCGATCGGCCGCTGCTCCGCGCGCCCGCCCGACACCGTCACGAGCGCCTCGGGCGAGGCGCCCGCGATCTCGAAGTCCAGGAAGTCGAGGAAGTACATGTACGGGCTCGGGTTCACGGCGCGCAGGCCGCGGTAGATCGAGAACGCCTCCACCGGGCAGTCGGCGCTCCAGCGCTGGCTCGGCACCACCTGGTAGGCGTCGCCCGCGCGGATGTACTCCTTCGCGCGCTCGACGGCGGCCGCGTAGCCCTCCGCCCCCATGTTCGAGCTGAAGTCCGCGGGCTCGCGGCGCCCGGCACGGGTGCGGGGCACGGGCCCGGCCAGCCGCTCGCGCACGTCGGCGATCGTCTGCGCGGCGTCGCGGTACGACGCCTCCACGTCGTCACCCGCCACGACGTTCGCCAGGACCGTGACCTCGTGGCGCAGGTGGTCGAAGGCGACCAGCACGTCGGTGACCATGAGCGCGAGGTCGGGCATGCCGGTGTCGTCGGCGTTGGGCTCGCCGACGGTCGGCTCGGCGGCGCGCACCAGGTCGTAGCCGAACAGGCCCACGGCGCCGCCGGCGAACGGCGGCAGCCCCTCGAGCGGGGCGCTCCGCCAGCGGCGCGAGCTCGCCGGCCACCAGCCCGTACGGGTCGCCGGCCTCGCGCTCCTCGCCGTCCACGGTCAGCCGGCCGTCCTGCATGCGGATGACGCTCCGCGGGCGGAACCCGAGGAACGACCAGCGGCCGACCCGCTGCCCCTGCTCGGCCGACTCGAGCAGGAACGACGGCGCCCCGCCGCGGAGCTTGAGGTAGGCCGACACCGGCGTCTCGCAGTCGGCGATGAAGGTGTGCCGGAGCGGGACGAGCGAGTGCTCGCGCGCGAGCGCGCGGACCTCGTCGAGCGAGGGCGTGAGCTCGAGCTCGGCGGGCTCAGCGGCGACGGCCATTGAGCACCTCGAAGGCGTCCGACAGGCCGAGGCCGCGCCCGGCCATCAGCACAGCCAGGTGGTAGAGCACGTCCGCGGCCTCCTCGGCCACGCGCTCGTCGGACTCGCCGGCCGCCGCGCGCGCCACCTCCTCCGCCTCCTCGCGGACCTTCTCGCCGCGCAGCTCGCCGTCGGCCAGGAGACGCGCGGTGTAGCTCTCGTCCACGGCCGCGCCCGCGCGGGCGGCGATCGTCCGCTCGAGCGCGCCGGCCGCCTCGCCCGGAGTGGGATCGGTGTCGCCGTTGTGGAAGCAGGTGCGCTCGCCCGTGTGGCAGGCCGGGCCGGCCGGCTCGACCTCCGCCAGCAGGGCGTCGGCGTCGCAGTCCCAGCGCAGCGCGCGGACGCGCTGGACGTTGCCGGAGGTCTCCCCCTTGTGCCAGAGCTCCTCGCGCGAGCGGCTCCAGAACCACATCTCCCCGCTCTCGCGCGTGCGCCGCAGCGCCTCCCTGTCCATGTAGGCCACGGTCAGCACCTCGCCGGTGCGCCAGTCCTGCACCACACAGGGCAGCGGGCCCTTCTCCCAGGCCAGGGCTTGATCGGGCGTCGAGTCCATCGCCGTGATTATGGAGATGCCGAGCGGAGCGGCAGCTTCAGGAACTCCCATTCCACGCCCGCGGGCTCGAAGCCGAGCCTGCGGTAGAGGTGCTGCGGCCAGTCCTCGGCGTCCGTGAGCAGGAACACCGGGTCGAGGCTCCGCGGCCGAGTCGAGCGCGGCGAGCACCGCGGCGCGGGCGTGCCCGCGGTTGCGATGGGCGCTGACGGTGCAGACCTGGTCCACCTGCCCGATCCCGTCGCGCGCCAGCAGCCGGCAGCAGCCGTGCCCCTCGCCCGGCGGCGAGGCGAAGTCGCGTCCCGCGGCGGCCGCGGTGAAGCGGTCGTCCATCTCCTCGAGCTGGGCGATGGTGGACTCGCCGCCGTCGAACAGCTGCTCCGCGCGGAAGGTCGCGAGCGAGCGGGCTCCGGCGCCGCGGTCCACCTCCGCCCCGAGGCCGGGGGGCGCGGGCCGGTCCGGCGGCCCGCGCCTGACCATGACGAGCAGCCTCGTGACGTTCCAGCCGCGCCGCGCGAGCTCGGGCGCCAGGCGCGCGCCGAGCTTCCGGTCGGGCACGAACAGCATCCGGTGCGCCAGGTCGCCCATGAGCTCCTCCGCCTCGGCGGCGACCTCCGCGGGGCCCACGGCGCCGTCCTCCACCCGCAGGGCGTTCAGCTGCCAGACGCGCGGAAGCGTCGGGCTGAGCAGCGCGGTGCCGAAGCGCGCCGGACGCACCTCGTCGCAGACCGCCTCCTCGGTCGCGTTCAGGAACGACGCGATCCGTTCAAGCTCGGTCACTCGATTCCGAGCCGGTCGAGCAGCCCCTCGTCGCGGCGCCAGCCGCGCCGCACGCGCACCTGCAGCTCGAGGTGCATCCGCTCGCCGCGCGACTTCTCGATCTCGCGCCGGGCCGCGGTCCCGATCGCCTTGATCATGCGCCCGCCGCTGCCCACGAGGATCGCCTTCTGGGAGTCGCTCTCGGCCCACACCTGGGCGCGGACCACGAGCAGCCCGTCCTCCCGGTGCTCGAGCTCCGTGACCTCCACCTCGACCGCGTGCGGAAGCTCCTCGCGCGTCCGCCGCAGCACCTGCTCGCGCACCAGCTCGGCGAGGCGCACCTCCTCCGACATGTCCGTGTGCTCGTCGGGCGGGTAGAGGAAGGGCCCCTCGGGGAGCAGCGAGACGAGGTGGTCCACGAGCGCGGGCAGGCCGGTGCCCTTGCGCGCGCTCACCGGGAAGACCTCGCCGTCCAGGTCGAGCTCGGCGGCGGCCGCCAGCGCCGCGACCGTGCCGGGGCGGCCGAGCCGGTCCACCTTGTTCACGGCGGTCACGGCGCGCGCGCCGGCGCGCCTGATCGCGGAGGCGATGAAGCGGTCGCCCGGCCCCACCTCCTGCTCCCCGTTGAGGACGAACAGCACGGCGTCCGCATCGGCCAGCGCGTGCTCCACGCGCCGCTGCATCCGCTCCGTGAGCTCGTCGCGCGGGCGCTGGACCCCGGGGAGGTCCACGAGGACGAGCTGCCAGTCGGGGCCGGTGGCGATGCCGCGCACCTCGCGGCGGGTCGTCTGCGGCTTGTCGGAGACGATCGCGACCTTGTCCGCCACGATCGAGTTCACGAGCGTGGACTTGCCCGCGTTCGGCCGGCCGGCGAGCGCCACGAAGCCCGAGCGCGTCACCGCGGCTCCAGCCCCGCGAGCACCTTGCGCTGGAGGTTGAGCATCTCGCCCTCGTCGCGCTCGTGGTCGTAGCCGCAGAGATGCAGCACGCCGTGGACCACGGCCTCGGTCAGGTCGCTCGTGTGCTCGGGGCAGACGACCACGTCGCCCAGCTCACGCGGCCCCGCGCTCGTGCCCAGCTCGTCGACGGGGAACGAGAGCACGTCGGTGGGCCGGTCGCGGTCGCGGTGCTCGCGGTTGAGGCGCCGGATCTCGTCCTCGCCCACCAGCGCCAGCGCGAGGTGGCCGTCCTCGACGCCGGCGGCGCGCAGCGCCGCCTCGGCGGGCGCGCGCAGCTCCTCGGGAGCGTCGATCAGCTCGAGCTCGATCAGGCCTGCCCGCGGCGCCGGGCCTCGCGAAGCGGCGGAGCCTGCTTCTCCTGGTACTCGTCGTAGGCGGCCACGATGCGCTGGACGAGCTTGTGCCGGACCACGTCCTCGCCGCCGAAGCGGACGAACTCGATGCCCTCGACGTCCTCGAGGATGTCGCCGATCACGAGCAGGCCCGAGCGCTGGTCCTTCGGCAGGTCGATCTGCGTCACGTCGCCGGTGACCACGATCTTCGAGTTGAAGCCGAGCCGGGTGAGGAACATCTTCATCTGCTCGGGGCTCGTGTTCTGGGCCTCGTCGAGGATGATGAACGAGTCGTTCAGCGTGCGCCCGCGCATGAAGGCGAGCGGCGCCACCTCGATCACGCCGCGCTCGAGGTGCTGGTTCACCTTCTCGGGCTCGAGCATGTCGTAGAGGGCGTCGAAGAGCGGGCGCAGGTAGGGGTCCACCTTCGCCATCAGGTCGCCCGGCAGGAAGCCGAGCCGCTCGCCGGCCTCGACCGCGGGGCGGGTGAGCACGATGCGGTTGACCTCGCGCCGCGAGAGCGCGGCCACGGCCATCGCCACGGCGAGGAAGGACTTGCCGGTGCCGGCGGGGCCGATGCCGACGGTGACGGTGCTGCGCCGGATCGCGTCCACGTAGCGCTTCTGGTTCACCGTCTTCGGCGCCACGCGCAGGCCGCGGTGGCGCCAGACCACGTCCTCGAGGATGCGGCTGGGGCTCTCGTGGCGGTCGAGCGCGCTCGAGATCGCCTCGATCGTCCCCGGCGCGATCTCGTGGCCGGCCTTGACGAGGTCGCTGAGCTCGCGCACCACCGTGCGCCCCATCGCCACGTCGTCGTCGGCGCCGTCGAGCGTCAGGACGTTCCCGCGCAGGAACACGTCGCAGTCGAGGTGCTGCTCGAGCGTCTTCATGATCGCGTCGCCGGGACCCGCGAGCTCCGCGGCCACGTCGTTGTCGAGCTCGAGCTGCGTGCGCACTACGCGGTCAGCTTCTCCTTCACGGCGGCGCTCACGCGCTTGCCGTCGGCGCGGCCCTTCACCTGGGGCATCACGAGCGCCATCACCTTGCCCATCTCGGCCGGCGAGCTGGCGCCGGACTCGGCCACCGCGTCGCCCACGATCGCCTGGAGCTCCTCCTCGGAGATCTGCTCGGGCATGTAGCCGGCGATCAGCTCGGCCTCGCGCTCCTCGCCCGCGGCCAGGTCGTCGCGACCGCCCTCGCGATAGGCCTCGGCGGCCTCGAGCCGGCGCTTGCGCTCGCGCTGGAGCACGGCCACGTCGTCGCCGTCGCCGTCCTTCTCGGCCTTCTGGAGCTCGTTGACGATCAGTCGCAGCGCGTGCACGCGCTCACGCTCGCCCGCCTTCATGGCGGTCGTGACGTCGGTCTTCACCTGCTCGAGCACGGACATGCCTCAAGTGTAGGCGGGGGCCAGGAGCAGAAGGGCGCTCCAGCCCGAGTCCGTGAGGCGCGCGCGCCTCGCGCAGCGGCGCGAACGCGGCTGCCACCTCGTCCTCCTCCCCGGCCAGCAGCCCGGAGACGATCAGCGCTCCCGGCGGGTGCTCCATCAGCTCGGCCACGCGCAGCAGCAGCGGGCGAACGAGGTTCGCCGTGACCACGTCCGCCGCCGGGGCCGGCTCCCGGCGCAGGTCGAGGCGCCCGACCGCGTCCAGCTCCACCCCGTTCGCGCGCGCGTTCTCGAGCGTGGCCTCGACCGCCGCCTGCTCCGAGTCCAGCGCCGTGACCGGGCCGAACCCGAGCCGGGCCGCCGCGATCGCGAGCACGCCCGAGCCGCAGCCGAGGTCGGCGAGCGAGCCGCGCGGCTCCAGGTCCAGCAGGAGCTCGAGCGACAGGCGCGTGGTCGGGTGCGCGCCGGTGCCGAACGCCTGGCCCGGGTCCACCACCAGCTCCTCGAGCCCCGGATCGGGCGGCTTCCCAGGGCGGCCGCACGCGGAGCCGTCCCCCGACCGTGACCGGCCGGTGGAAGCGGCGCCAGCGCTCGGCCCAGTCGTCGGCCACCTCGTCGCCGCTCACGCTGACGCGCACGCCGGCCACCTCGGCCTCCCCGTGCGGGAGCGCCGGCAGCTCGCCCGGGGCGCCGTAGAGCGCGTACTCGACCCAGCCGTCCCCGTCCACCTGCTCCACGCCCGCCGGGGCCAGCTCGAGCAGCGCCGCCAGCACCCGCTCGGCGTCCTCGGCCGGCGCCCTCACGGCGAGCCGGATCAGCGGAACGCGCGCCTGACCTTGGCCAGCAGCGACTCGTCGCCCGGCTCGGCCAGGTTCTCGTCCGTGAGCGAGCCGCGCAGCTCCTCGAGCAGCTCGCGCTGGCGCGCGGACAGGTTGCGCGGGATCACCACGTTCATGCACCACGCGCTGGTCGCCGCGGCGGCCGCGCCCGATCGTCGGCATGCCGCGGCCGCGCAGCGTCACGATCGTGCCGGGCTGGGTGCCCGGCGGCACCTCGAGCTCCTCCTCGCCGTCGAGCGTGGCCACGGTGACCGTGGCGCCCAGCGCCGCCGCCGGGGCGGGCACGTCCACGACCGTCACGAGGTCGCTGCCGTCGCGCAGGAAGCGCTCGTCGGCCGCGACGCGCACGAGCACGTAGAGGTCGCCGGGAGGGCCGCCGCGCTCGCCCGCGTGGCCGCGGCCCGGTGAGCCGGATGCGCTGCTCGTCCGCGATCCCGGCCGGCACGTCCACCGACAGCGTCTTGCGCACCGCCTTGCGCCCGCGCCCGCCGCACGCCTCGCACGGCTGTGACGGGATCTTGCCCTCGCCCTCGCAGACGTCGCAGGCCTGCTCGCGGACGAGCTGGCCGAACGCGGTGCGCGTGACCGCGCGCAGCCGGCCGGCGCCGCCGCAGCGCGAGCAGGTCTCGATCGGCGTGCCCGGCTCGGCGCGGTTGCCGTGGCAGCGCTCGCAGGCGTCCACGAGGTCGTAGGCCACCTCGACCGTGTCGCCGCGAGCCGCCTGCTCGAGCGTGATCTCGACCTCCACCCCCACGTCGCCGCCCTGCACCCGGCCGGCCCCGCCGCCGAAGCCGCCGCCGCCGAACGGGTCGCCCCCGAAGAAGGCGTCGAAGATGTCGGCGAACGACCCGAAGCCGTGAGCCGTCGAGGCGTACCCACGCGACTCGAGCCCCTCGAAGCCGTAGCGGTCGTAGGTCGCGCGCCGGTCGGCGTCCGAGAGGATCTCGTAGGCCTCCGCGGCCTCCTTGAACTTCTCCTCGGCCTCGGGGTCGTGGCGGTTGACGTCAGGGTGCAGCTCGCGCGCAAGCGCGCGGAACGCCTTCTTGATGGCCCGGTCGTCGGCGTCGCGGCCGACGCCGAGCACCTCGTAGGGGTCGCGCCTCACTCGTCGTACACCTCGGCCACGAAGCGCGACAGCTCATTGGCGGCCTGGCGCACGGCGATGATCGCGCGCGGGTAGTCCATGCGGACGGGGCCGATCACCGACACGGCGCCGAGGTTGCGGCGGGCGAGGCCGTAGTTGGCGCCCACGATGCTGAGCGTGCGGAACTCCGGCGCGTTGTTCTCCTCGCCTATGCGCAGGAACACGCTCGGCTCGGAGAGCGACTGGCGCAGCAGCGCCGAGCAGCGCGCGCCGGTGCTCGAGCACCTGGAGGATCGAGGCGAGCTGCGAGAGCTCCTGGAAGCGGTGCTCGGACACGAGCCGGGCGGCGCCCTCCATGAAGAGCGTGCTCTCGGCGGTCTCCTCCAGCTCGGTGAAGGCCGGCGCCAGCGTGGCCAGGAACGAGCGCTCGCTGTCGGACAGCTGCGGGTCGCGGAGGCGCGACTGGAGCAGGCGCGAGCCCACGTCGAGCCCGCCGAGCGCCTCGTTCAGGAAGCTGGCCGACCAGTCGATCAGCCCGACGTCCACGGGCTCGTCGTAGGAGACCACGCGCTTCGTGACGCCGCCGGTGGAGGAGATGACCACGACCATCACCACCTGCGGCTGCATCAGCAGCACCTCGACGTGGCGGATCGTGGCGGTCTCGATCGGCGGCGCGGTGACGAGCGCGAGCAGGTTCGTGACCTGGGAGAGCTGCTCGGTGGTGGCGCGCATCGCCTCGTCCACCTCGCGGCGCATGTCGGAGAGCTCCACCGACTTGCGCACCACCGGCAGCTGGCCCTCCGCGAGCAGCTTGTCCACGTAGAAGCGGTAGCCGCGGTCGGTCGGCACGCGCCCGGCCGAGGTGTGCGGATGCTCGAGCAGGCCGATCTCCTCCAGGCGCGCCAGCTCGGCCCGGACCGTGGACGGCCCCCACGGGATGTCGTCCTGCTCCGCGATCCACTTCGAGCCCACGGGCTGGTCGAGGGACACGTGCCCCTCCACGACCTTCCGCAGCAGGAAGCTCTGGCGCTGGCTGATCTCCACGGGTCCTATTGTGGCGGGCGCCACGGCCCGCGACCGGATCAGCGGCGTCGATCGGACGCAGCTCGGCCTCGGCGTTGCGGATGATCCGCTTGCCGCCCTGCTCGGCCTCTGTGTCCACCACGACCACGCCGTCGCGCTCCTCCTTGACGGAGCCGGTCACGGCGATCTCCTGCTCCGGGAAGCCCATCCCGCGGAACTGGACCGACAGGCGCCTCAGGCTGCGCGGGTCGCCGCCCGCGGCGTTCACGTTCGCGCGCGCCACCTGGGCCATCATGTAGAGGCCGTGGAGGATGTTGCCGGGCAGCCCGACCTGCTTGGCGAACTCGGCGTCGATGTGGATCGGGTTGAAGTCCCCGGACGCGCCCGCGTAGCGGTGCGGCAGGAAGCGGTCCGGCGTCACCTTGAGGTCCACGTTCACGCTCATACCCCCCGCACGATGTTGGTCCAGGTGCCGCGCACGACCTCCTGGCCGTCCTGGTTGCGCGACACCGACTCGAAGACGTAGAAGCCCATCCCGCCGCGCTCGCTGATGTCCTTGACGACGGTCTCGGTCGAGATCGCGTCCCCGGCGCAGACCTGCTCGCCCCAGACGAACTCCTGCGAGCCGTGGACCATCATCGGGAAGTTGATGCCGACCTCGGGGTCGAGGACCGCCGGGCCGACCGAGCCGGCCGAGTAGACGACCGCGAACATCGGCGGGGCGGGCACGTCGCGGAAGCCCGCGGCCTTCGCCTGCTCGCGGTCGTAGTAGACGGGGTTGTCCTCGCCGACCGCCAGCGCGTACTCGCGGATCTTCTCCTTGCCCACCTCGTAGACGTACGGCGGGTAGGTCTTCCCGACTGCCTCAGCGTTCACCGGCACGGCGCGGCAGTGTAGTGCGCGGCGTGACGGCGCTAGGCGGCGTCGCGAAGGCCCTGCGCGTCGGCGAGCGTCCCGAGCTTGCGGATCGCCGCCTCCTCGATCTGCCGCGTGCGCTCGCGCGTGAGCTTGAAGAGCCGCGCCACCTGGTCGAGCGTGCGCGGCGCCTCGCCGTCGAGGCCGAAGCGCAGCGTCAGGATGCGGCGCTCGCGGTAGGGCAGGTTGTCGAGCACGCGCGAGAGGCGCTCGTGCATCAGCGTCTCGGCGGCCGCCTCGTACGGCGACTTCGTGCTCTCGTCCGGGATCAGCTCGCCGAACTGGGCGGCGTCGGAGTCGTCGCCGACCGGCTTGTCGAGCGAGACCAGCGGCTGCGCGGCGCGCAGGAGCACGTCCGCCTCGACCGGGTCCACGCCCGCGAGCGCGGCGATCTCCTCGACCGTCGGGTCGCGGTCGCCGGCCGCCTCGAGCTTGCGCTGGGCGCCGTCGAGCTTCTTGATGATGTTGTCGATGTGGATCGGGATCCGGATCGTCCGGCCCTTGTCGGCGATCGCCCGCGAGATCGCCTGGCGGATCCACCAGGTGGCGTAGGTCGAGAACTTGAAGCCGCGCCGGTAGTCGAACTTCTCGACCGCGCGGACGAGGCCGATCGAGCCCTCCTGGATCAGGTCGAGGAAGGGCAGGCCCTGGTTGCGGTAGCGCTTGGCGATCGACACCACGAGACGCAGGTTGGCGCGCGTCATGTGGTCCTTCGCGTCGAGGTCGCCGCGCTCGATGCGCTTCGCGAGGGAGATCTCCTCCTCGGCCGTCAGCAGCGGGGTCGACGCGATGCCGTCGAGGAGCTGCTGGAGCGAGTCGAGGGTGGGATCCGGGGCGGGCTGCACGACGGTTTCCGGGCTCACGGCCGCCAACCTACGACCGCGTCCTAAGCGGTAGCTAAATCCTGCGGAGGCGCTTAGCTTCGGCTTACAAGCCGTCGTCGCCGAGCTCGAGGACCGCCAGGAACGCCTCCTGCGGCACCTCGATCCGGCCCACCTGCTTCATGCGCTTCTTGCCGGCCTTCTGCTTCTCGAGCAGCTTGCGCTTGCGCGTGACGTCGCCGCCGTAGCACTTGGCGATCACGTCCTTGCGAATCGGCTTCACCGACTCGCGGGCGATGATCTTCGCGCCGACCGCCGCCTGGATCGCCACCTCGAACTGCTGGCGCGGGATCTGCTTGCGGAGGCGCTCGGTCAGCGCCCGGCCGGCCGCGTAGGCCTTGTCCTTGTGCACGACCATCGAGAGCGCGTCCACGTTGTCGCCGGCCAGCAGGATGTCGAGCTTCACGAGGTCGGCCGGGCGCATCCCGAGCAGCTCGTAGTCGAGCGACGCGTAGCCCTTGGTGCGCGACTTCAGCTGGTCGAAGAAGTCGAGCACGATCTCCGCGAGCGGCAGGTCGTAGTGGATCTGCACGCGCTCCTCGGAGAGGTAGCCCATGTCCACGTGCACGCCGCGGCGCTCCTGGCAGAGCTCCATCACGGCGCCCACGTGCTCGCGCGGGGTGAGGATCGTGGCCCGGATGTAGGGCTCGCGGATCTCCTCGATCACGACGCGGTCCGGCATGTCGGCGGGCGAGTGCACGACGACCTCGCTGCCGTCGGTGAGCGTGACCTCGTACTCGACGTTCGGCGTGGTGGCGAGCAGCGTCCAGGTCGTACTCGCGCTCCAGCCGCTCGCGCACGATGTCCATGTGGAGCAGGCCGAGGAAGCCGCAGCGGAAGCCGAACCCGAGCGCCTGGCTGGTCTCGGGCTCCCACGACAGGGCGGCGTCGTTCAGGGCGAGCTTCTCGAGCGCGTCGCGCAGCTCCGGGAACTGGTCGGTCTCCACGGGGAAGAGGCCGCAGAACACCATCGGCTTGACCTCGCGGTAGCCGGGCAGCGGCTCGGCCGCCGCCGAGTCCTTGGTGGTCAGCGTGTCGCCCACGCGCAGCAGCGACACGTCCTTGATCCCCGTGATCAGGTAGCCGACCTCGCCCGCCCGCAGCGACGTCGACCGGGCGTCATGCGCCGGGCCGAAGAAGCCGATCTCGTCGACCGCGGCCTCGGTGCCGGTCTGCATGGCCACGATCTGGTCGTTCTTGCGCAGCTCGCCGTCGACCACGCGGACGTACGCCACGACGCCGCGGTACTGGTCGAACTCGGAGTCGAAGATGAGGGCCCGCGGGGCGCCGTCCGCCTGGCCCTCGGGCGGCGGGATGCGCTGGACCACGGCCTCGAGCAGCTCCGCCACGGCGTCGCCGGTCTTGGCGGACACGCGGATCACCTCGTCCGGGTCGCCGCCGAGCAGCTCCGTGATCTCGCGCGCGACGCGGTCGGGCTCGGCGCCCGGCAGGTCGATCTTGTTCAGCGCGGGGATCAGCTCGAGACCGGCGTCGACCGCGAGGTAGGTGTTCGCGACCGTCTGCGCCTCCACGCCCTGGGAGGCGTCCACCAGCAGCAGCGCGCCGTCGCAGGCCGCGAGCGAGCGCGAGACCTCGTAGGTGAAGTCCACGTGCCCGGGCGTGTCGATCAGGTGGAGGCGGTAGAGCTTGCCGTCGCGCGCCGTGTACTCCACGCGCACGGCCTGCGCCTTGATCGTGATGCCGCGCTCGCGCTCGAGCTCCATCGAGTCGAGCAGCTGCGGCCGGTGGTCGCGCGGGTCGACCGCCCCGGTGATCTCGAGGATGCGGTCGGCCAGCGTGGACTTCCCGTGATCGATGTGGGCGATGATCGAGAAGTTGCGGATGTTGGCTGCGGGGGCGCTCATCGCGGCCTTCGAGTATGGCGACCGTTCGGCTAAACGCCGGCGATCGAGATGCTCGTGGCATCCGGCTCGCAGAAGCGGGCGGTGCGCTCGGCCTCGGAGCGGATCTCGCGCCGGGCGGCGCGCGTGAGCTCGACGTGCGGAGTGACCGTCACCCGGACCGCCGCGGATCCGCGCTCGAGCAGCCAGCTGGCGGCCACGCGGCCGTCCACGGTCACGGTCTGGTCGCCGCTCAGCGTGAGCTTCAGCGGCCGCAGCTCCGGCGGGATGATGCGGTCGCGGTCCGCGTAGGCGAGCAGCGCCTGCTCCCAGCGCCCGAGCAGGCGCACCGGCAGGCGCGTGGAGGCCGGCGGCAGCGGCCGGCCGGGCAGGTCGAGCAGCTCCGTGCCGGACTCGTCCCGGTAGGACACGGTCTCGAGGCGCCGCCAGGCCTCCGCGAAGTCGCGCTGGGCCACCCCGGCCCACGCGGCCGCGTCGCGCCGGCTCGCGGGGCCGAACGCCTCCAGGTAGCGCTCCAGCACGAGCGTCGCGGCGTCGTCCGGGTCGGGGAGCGGCCGCGGGTCCATCACGAAGCTCGCCCGGCCGCGGTCGTCCCAGTGGCCGCCCGGGCGGGAGCTGCACGAGCGGCAGCAGCGTCCGGGCGAAGAAGATCGGCGCGTAGGTCTCGTCGGGGACGCCCTCGTAGCGGCGGACCCGGTCGCGGATCTCGACGTTCGAGCGCGGCGTCCGCAGCCAGTCCCCCAGCTCGCGCGGTCACGCGCGCCTCGTCGAGGTGCGCGTAGTCCTTGCGCCACTTGCGCATCCGCGTCTGGCGGGTGAGCTGCGCGTAGGCCGGGTAGTCGGCGCCGGCCACCAGGTGCAGGGTGAGCCGGCTGATCGTGGTCTTCACCACGTCGCGAGCGCCGATGGCCGCCTCGAGGTCGGCCCGCGTGAAGCCGTCCAGGCGGGCGGCGAGGCCGTAGTAGGGCGCCGTGGGGTGCTGCGCCTGGAGGGGCGTCAGACGCCGGATGGCCTCGGCCGGGCCAAGCCGTTCGCGCTCGATCAGGAGCTGGCGCGCCGCGAGCGCCGCCGTGAGCCGCCGCCGGCTGAGCACCTCCACCGGCGCTAGGGGCGGCGCCGGGCGCGCAGGAGGTAGTCCACCTGCTCCTGCTTGCGCATGATCATGTGCTCCAGCCGGTGCTCGACGGCCTCGGACGCCGCCTCGCGGCCCGTGGGCTCGATCGCGGCCTGCAGCGCCTCGAGCGTCTCGCCCTCGCACTCGACGAGCTGGTCGAGAGCGTGCGCCGGGTCCTCCTTGAACTCGATCGGCGCGACATCGGTGGTGGGGATCCCGCCCAGCGCGGTGATCTTCTCGACGAGGCGCGTGGCGTCCTCGAGCTCGGAGAGGGCGTGCGCGCGCATCTTGTCGGCGTGGGCCTGGTACTCGAGGCCGATCACGCTCCCGGCGGTCACGGAGTACATGAGCACCGACCTGTGCTGGAGGCGCAGCGCCTTGTTCAGGCAGTCGATCTGCGCCTCGACGTCCATCTTCTCTTCAGGTGACATGGCCCGGTTCTTACCCGGATCGGCCGCGGCTTGCGAGCAGCCGCCGGATCTGGCGCGCCTCCGGCACCCGCAGGACCCACACGGCGGCCGCGTACACGACCACGCCCACCGCGATTGCGGTGAGCACGGACACGGCCTGGGCCACGAACGTCTCGCCGAGCAGCGCGTCGAGGCCGTCCCAGACCCCGTAGGCCGCGGCGGCGAGCGGCGCGGACGCCGCCAGCATCGCCAGGGCGGCGAGCGCGGTTCGCCGCCCCTCGATGCCGCCGAGCTCGCCGCGCAGCATCCAGGCCCTGGGCCACGCACATGACCACGGTGCCCGCCACGGTCCCGATCGACGATCCCGGCGATCCCGAACGGGCCGTAGAGCGCGGCCGCCACGACGGCGTTCACGACGAGGTTGAGGCCGGCCAGCGCCGTCGTGGCCCACGGCTGCTGGAGGCTGAAGAACGTGCGCGAGAACAGCAGGCTCACCCCCTGGAAGGGCAGCGAGATCGACCACCAGACCAGGGCCTCGGCCACGAGGTCGGTGGCCTCCGGGCCGAACGCGCCGCGCTGGTAGACGAGCCGCGTGATCGGCTCGGCCAGCACCGCCATGAGCACCGCGCTGGGGATCAGCAGGAGGCAGATCTGGCGCACGCCGTTGGCCATCGTGCGGCGCAGGTCGTCGTGGGCTCCGCGGGCGGCGAAGCGGGCCAGCGTCGGGAACAGCACGGTGGCGATCGAGATCGAGAACAGGCCCTGCGGCAGCTGGTAGATCCGGAAGGCCTTGTCGATCGCGGCGGGCGCCTCGTCCGAGACGAGCGTCCCGAACAGCGAGTTGATCAGCAGGCTGAGGTTGATCAGCCCGAGCGCGATCGTGACCGGGAGCATCAGCTTGAGCACCCGTCTCACGCGCTCGTCGCGCCAGTCGAGGCGGAAGGTGAGATGGCCGCCCCTCCCCCGCAGCCACGGCAGCGGCAGCAGGAACTGCACGATCGTCCCGAGCAGGATCCCGATCGCGTAGGCGTAGATCTCGTCGTCCTCCGGCAGCACGGGGACGAGGCCCACGAGCGCCGCGATGATCACGGCGTTCCAGGCCACCGGCGCGAGCGCCGGCACGCTGAAGTGGTCGAACGAGTTGAGCATCCCGACCACCAGGCCCGAGAGCGCCAGCAGCACGACGATCGGGAACATCAGCTGCGCCAGGTGGACCGTCAGGTCCTTCAGCGCGGGGTTGTCGTCGAACCCCGGCGCGAACAGGGACATGAGCGGCTCGGCGAAGATCGTGAACAGCGCCGTGAGGGCACCGAGCACGAGCAGGATGAGGAAGAAGAGGCTCGACGCCACGCGGAACGCCTCGCGCCGCTCGCCGCGGTCGATCAGCTCCGTGAAGATCGGCACGAAGGCGCCCTGCAGCGCCGAGTCCGCGACCAGCGCCCGGATCAGGTTCGGCACCTGGAACGCGATCGTGAAGGCCGACATCGCGGCGCTGACCCCGAAGTAGCGGGCCGCCACGACCTCCCGCACCAGCCCAAGCACGCGCGAGAGACCGGTGGCGAACGAGAAGAACGCCGTGCTGCGCGCCAGGCGGCGGGCGTGTCCGCGCTGCTCCGGCGCGTCGGTCTCCATTGGACGGGCGCTACACTAGGCGCCCGCCGCGCCGCTCATCGGTCGCGGCTTCGGTGCGTCTATGGCCAACATCGCGTCACAAGAAAAGCGGATACACCGGGCGGAGCGCGAGCGGATCGAGAACCGCCAGCGCACCTCCCAGGTGAAGACCTGGTTCCGCCGGCTCGAGTCGGCGGTCGCCGACGGCGACGCCGAGCGCGCCGACCAGGAGCTGCGCGAGCTCGTGTCGCGCGTGGACCGCGCGGTCAAGTCCGGCGCCATGCACCGCAACTCGGGCGCCCGCCGCAAGTCGCGCGCCGCCCGCCTGCGCGCCCGCCTCTAGCGCCTTCGCGCCAGCCGTACACAGAATTGGCACATGCGCTCCGGCGTTGCGGTTAGGGTCTTCACGCCATGCCGCCTGACGTCTCCGCCGACGAGTCGGGCCACTCCCGCCGGGAGTTCCTCGGGCGCACCGCCTACGCGGCGGGGCTCGCCGGCGTCACCGGCCTGTCGGCCGACACGATCCTGAGCGAGGCCGCGCAGGCCACCACGCGCTTCTCGCCGCTGCCGAAGCCGCGCAACGTGCCGATCGACCACTTCGTGCTCCTGATGATGGAGAACCGGTCCTTCGACCACTACTTCGGCTGGCTCCGCGGCTACGCGGACGCGAGCCAGAAGGAGAGCTACCCGAACCCGGAGGGCGAGCTGGTCAGCACTCGCGCCGCCTCCACCCTGGGCAGCAACGGCGTCCGAGTTCAAGGGCTGCGGCCACCCGGACCCGGGCCACGGCTGGAACTCCGGCCGCGCCCAGTTCAACGGGCGGCTTCCTCGCGCAGGGCAGCGGCAACGACGAGTTCGCGCTCAGCTACTACAACCGCGGCGAGCTCGGCTTCATCCACGAGGCGGCCCGCAACTACACGGTCTACGACCGCTACTTCTGCTCGCTGCTCGGCCCCACCTGGCCGAACCGCTTCTACAAGTGGTCGGCCCAGTCGGGCGGGTTCAAGACGAACACGATCCAGCCCGGCGGCAACACCTGGGAGACGATCTTCGACCGGGCGCTCGCCCACGGCCTGACGGTCAAGTACTACTACTCGGACCTGCCGTTCGGCGCCCTCTGGGGACCGCGCTCTTCGACCTGGCTCGCGCCGATCGCGCAGTACTACGCCGACGCCGCGGCCGGCAAGCTCCCGAACATCGCCATCGTGGACCCGCCCTTCAAGGACGGCAGCGGCGGCGGACGGGCTCTCCGCCGACGAGCACCCGCTCGGCGACGTGCGCCTCGGCCAGGCCTTCCAGGCCGACGTGGTGAACGCCTTCGCGACCTCGGTCAACTACCGGCGCGGCGCGCTCTTCGTCATCTACGACGAGTGGGGCGGCTTCTTCGACCACGTGCGCCCCGGGCGCGTGCCGGACGACCGCGCGAGCACCGACCTGAACGAGGACTTCGGCCAGCTCGGGTTCCGGGTGCCGGCCGTGGCCGTGTCGCCGTACACGCGCAACAAGGGCGCCACCGAGCGCGGGCGCTTCGGGGGCTGGTGGTACAACCCGCGCTACCGCGTGGACCACGGCCGCTACGCGCACGAGTCGATCCTCAGCTTCATCTCGTACCGCTTCGGGCTCGGCTTCCTGAACAAGCGGCACAAGTACGCGAACAACATCGGCCACAGCTTCGACTTCTGGGGCAAGCCCGACCTCGAGCCCGCGGAGCTTCCGGACCCGCCCGCGATCGTCACGCAGCCGTGCGCCCTCGGCGGGCAGGACGTGGAGGACTCGCTCGAGACCCATCAGCAGCGACATCGAGCACCTCGAGCGGATCGCGGAGAAGCAGAAGGCTCCCGTCTACGAGGCCACGCCGGACAAGATCTTCACCAAGCCGGACACGGTGAAGAAGGCCATCGCGGCCGCTCCCTGAGCGCCCTGCTCATATAGTCGCCGCGCATGGAGACGCGACTGCTGATCGGCGGTGAGCAGGCCGGCGGCTCGGGCGAGCCGCTCGCCGTGGAGAACCCCGCCACCGAGGAGAGCGTGGCCGAGCTGCGCGCCGCCGCGCCCGACCAGGTGGACGCCGCCATCGCCGCGGCCTCCGAGGCCGCGCCGGCGCTGGGGCACGATGCCGGCGATCGAGCGCGCCGACCTGCTCCACGAGGTGGCCGTGCGGCTGCGCGCGCTCACCGACGAGGTCGCCCGCGTGATGACGCTCGAGGGCGGCAAGCCGCTCGTGGAGAACACGGACGAGGTGGGCTGGACCGCCGCGGCCTTCGACTACTACGCGGAGATGGGCCGCAACTTCGCGGGTCGCGTGATCCCCTCGATCGAGTCGACCCAGCTGGCGCTGGTCCTGAAGGAGCCGATCGGCGTGTGGGGCTGCATCGTGCCCTGGAACTACCCGCTGCTCCTGCTCGCCTGGAAGGTCGCGCCGGCGCTCGCGGCCGGCAACACCGTCGTCGCGAAGCCGTCCGAGCTCACGCCGCTCTCCACGCTCATGCTGGCCTCCTGCTTCGAGCACCTCCCGGCGGGTGCCTTCAACGTGGTGGCGGGCGCCGGTGACGTGGGCGAGGCGATCGTGACCGACCCGCGCGTGGACGGCGTGGCGTTCACCGGCTCCGTGGCCACCGGCAAGCGCGTGGCCGGCCTCTGCGCGGAGCGCGTGGCGCGCGTGAACCTGGAGATGGGCGGCAAGGACCCGTTCATCGTGTGCGCGGACGTGGCCGACCAGGTGGACGTGGCCGCGAAGGGCGGCGCCTGGGCCGCGTACCTGAACGCGGGCCAGGTCTGCACCTCCGCGGAGCGCTTCTACGTGGCGCGCGAGCTCTACGACGACTTCGTGGACGTGTTCGTGGAGCAGGCGCGCTCGCTGCGCGTCGGCGATCCGCTCGACGACCAGACCGACGTCGGTCCGATGGTCTCCGGCGGCCAGCGCGCGAAGGTCGAGGCGCAGGTCGAGGCGGCCGTGGCCGCCGGAGCGTCGCTGGTGGTCGGCGGCGACCGCGCCGGGCAGGAGCGCGGCCACTTCTACGCGCCCGCCGTGGTCACCGGCGCGCCCGCCGAGACGGACCTGCTGCGCGAGGAGACCTTCGGGCCGGTCGCCCCGATCGTGCCGGTCGACTCGCTCGACGAGGCCATCGCGCTGGCCAACGGCACCCGCTTCGGGCTCGGCGCCAACGTCTACACCCGCGACCTCGAGACCGCGCTCCGCTGCGTGCGCGAGATCAAGTCGGGCACCGTCTGGGTCAACGACCCGCTGACGGACAACGACGCGGGCCCGTTCGGCGGGATGAAGCAGTCCGGCTTCGGCCGCGAGCTCGGCCAGGAGGGCCTCGAGGCCTTCCAGGAGACCAAGCACGCGCACATCGAGACGAAGATCGAGGCGAAGGAGTGGTGGTACCCCTACGGCGGCGCCGTAGGCGTAGGCCGTAGCGCGCGCCAGCGCCAGCGAGAAGGCGGTGTCCTCGTCCAGCTGGAGGTCGCCGCCGCCGCGCAGGCCGACCTCGAGCTCCGAGAAGACCTCGATCGCGTGCTCCAGGGTGGCCCGGTCCGCCTTGCGGGCGCGAGCGATCGTCTTCTTCGCGAGCCACGGCGGGCCGCCGAGGGCGCCGGCCACCTTCTGCTCCGGCATTCCGGACTCGATGAGCGCCACGGCGCGGTGCACCTCGCGCAGCCTGCGCACCACCGGGAAGACGAGCTTCTGCGCGCGCTCGCCGTGCGCCTCCAGCTCCTCGGCGAGCGCGAGCGTGGCGCGGAGGTCCCCGGCCACGAGCGCGTCGGCCAGCTCGTAGGCCTGCGGGGCGGCGTCGCCGGCGGTGAGCTCCTCCACGTCCTCGGCGCCCGCGCTCGCGGCGGGATGGAGCGCTATCGCCAGCTTCTCGAGCTCGCGCGAGAGCCGCTGCTGGCTGGGCCCGGCCCGGGTGACCAGCTCCTTCGCGGCCTCGCCGTCGAGCTGCAGGCCGAGCTCGCGGCCGCGCTCCACCGCCCACTTCGGCAGCTCCCAGGGCTTCGGCGCCGCGCAGTCGGCCACGTCGCCGCCCGCCTTCTCGACCGCGTCGCGCAGCGCCTTCAGCGGCTTGCCGCGGACGAGCAGGACGAGCACCGTGTCCGGCGAGCCTTCGGAGAGCGCCGCCTGCAGCGGGCCGAGCTGCCCCGCCTTCCAGGCCTCCGCGCCGTCCACGAGCAGGTAGCGCGTTCCCGGATCGAAGGTGAGGCTGGCGAGCGCCGTGACCACCTCGCCGGGCTCGCTCGCGCGGGCGTCGAACGTCTCGAGGCCGCCGGGGCCGTGCTCTTCCTCGGCGCGCCGGCGGAGGCGGAGGCGCCAGGAGTCGATCTTCGCGTCGTCGTCGCCGCAGACCAGGTAGACGGGCTTCAGATCGGCCACGGTCGCAGTCTAGGCACGGCTCCGGGCGGCCCGCCTCAGCGCTCCGTGCGCACGGCCGCGCCGGCGTCCCCGACGGTCAGCGTGACCGTGCCGTCGCGGTCCGTGCGGTAGGCCGGGACCCCGGCGCGGCGGAGCGCGGCGAGCGTGGACGGCGCCGGGTGGCCGTAGGTGTTGCCCTCGCCCACCTCGATCGCGGCGAGCTCCGGGCGCAGGCGGGCGAGCACCTCCGGCAGGCCGGGGTCGGCGCTGCCGTGGTGCGGCACCTTCATGGCGTCCACGTCGGGCAGGGCGAGCGGCAGCAGCGCCTCGCTCTCGGCGTCGGCGGAGAGCAGCAGGCTGAAGGCCCCGCTGCGGACCACCGCCACGAGCGCGCGCGGGTTCGGGTCCTCCGGCGCGGGCCCCGGCGGACGCGGGCGCGGCGAGAGCACGTCGATCACGAGGTCGCCGCCGCGCGAGCTCGAGACGGAGCGGCGCGAGGGCCGGGATGCGGCGCACGCCGCGGGCGGCGGCCTCGCGCTCGAGCGCCCGGAAGCCGGGGTCGGCCGTGCCGTCGCCGCCGTCGAGCAGCGCGCCGACCGGGAAGCGCGCCAGCACGTCGCCGAGCCCGCCGTGGTGGTCGCGCGAGGCGTGGGTGGCCACGACCAGGTCGAGTCGCCGGACGCCGGCCTTGCGCAGGAGGCGCGTGACGCCGGCCTCGGGCGGCCCGCCGTCGAAGAGCACGGCCGTGCCGTCCGGGTGCTGGATGAGCGTGGCGTCCCCCTGGCCCACGTCGAGGAAGCGGATCGTGAGGCGGTCGGGCGCTCCGGGCCGCCCGAGCGCCGCCGCCAGGGCGAGCCCGGCGGCGAGCAGGGCCGCCACGAGGAGCGCCGCCCGCCGGGCCGCGGGCAGCCGGCGCCAGCGCGCCGCGCGCTCGGGGGCGTCTCGCGCGAGCGGACGTGCGGCGCGCGCCACGCGCCCAGGCGGCGGCGAGCAGAGCCGCGTAGGCGCCCGCCACCGCGAGCGGCGAGCGGAGGCCGAGCTCGAGCTGCCCCGCCGGCGCGTCGGCGAAGCGCTCGGCCAGCGCGCCCAGGTAGCGCACGGCGAGCCCGGCGGGCGCGCCCAGCGCCGCCGCCGCGTCGCCGGCCCCCGGGACCGGAAGCTGCCCGAGCGCGGCCTTCAGCATGCCGAGCCACATCGCCGGGGCCACCGCCGGCAGCGCCAGCACGTTCGCGGGCAGCGCCGCGAGCGGGACCGAGCCGAAATGGTGGGCGAGCAGCGGGGCCGTGGCGAGCGTGGCCGCGACGGTGATCGCCACGCCGTCGGCCAGCGCCCGGACGAGCCGCGCCGCCCAGGCCGGCGCAAGCTCGGCGGCCGCCGCTCCGAGGGCGCGCCCGAGCGGCGCGCCCAGCACGAGGATGCCCGCGACCGCGGCGAACGAGAGCTGCCAGCCCGGGTCGGCGGCGCTGCGCGGGTTCCAGGCCAGCGTGGCCACCGCCGCGAGCAGCAGCGCGTAGGAGCGCGACGACGGCCGCGAGAGCCCGGCCGCCGCCAGTCCCGCGAGTCCCATCACGCCCGCGCGCTGGAGCGACGGCCCGGCGCCGGCGAGCGGGACGTAGAGCGCGATCAGCGCGGCGAGCGCCGCCAGCCGGGCGCGCGGGCCCGCGCCGGCAAGCAGGAGCACGGGCAGCGCGAGCGCGGCGAGCAGCATCACGTTCTGCCCGCTCACCGCCAGCAGGTGGGCCAGGCCCGACGCCCGGAAGTCCTCGCGCATCGCCGGGGCGATGGCCTCGTCCTCGCCGAGCACCATCCCGCGCAGCAGCGCCGCCTCGCGCGGCTCCATTCCGGCGGAGACCGCCCGCTCGGCCCGGGCGCGCACCCGGTCGAGCGCCCCGGCCGCTCCGCCGCGGCGGGCGGCGGACGGTCTGATCCGCTCGAGCGCCAGCTCGCCCGCGATGCCGCGGCGGCGCAGCTGGTCGTCGTAGTCGTCTCCCTGGCGGAGCGCGCCGAGCCGGCCCGCCACGGCCACCCCGTCGCCCGCGCGCAGCGAGGCCGGCAGCGGGCTCCAGGCGGGCGCCCGCAACAGCAGGCGCAGACCGCGCAGCCGCCCGGAGCCGAGCCGAGCCTCCGCCGACGAGCCGAAGCGCCCCGGCCGCGGCGCGCTGAGCAGCCACGCCTTCGCCTCCAGCCGCGCGCCGTCGCGGACCCGGCCCGCGGGAGCGTCGAGCGCCGCGAGCCGGAGGTCCCCGGCCCAGGCCCCGCCGGCCAGCAGCAGGGCGCTCGCCAGCGGCCAGGCGCGTCGCGGCCGGGCTGAGGGCGAGCACGAGCGCCGCCAGACCGGCTGCGCTCGCGGCCGCATACCCGGGAGCGGCGTCCGCCAGGCCCAGCCCGAGCGCCGCCGCGGCCATCGCCACGTGCCAGGGCCGCTCGTGCGGGCGCGGTGAGTCCACGGGCGCTCAGGGCTGGAGCGCCTCTCGCAGCGCCTCCAGGCGCTTCTCGCCGATGCCCTCGACCTCGCGCAGGTCCGCGAGCGACCCGAAGCCGCCGCTCTCGGTCCGGTGCTCCACGATCCGCTGCGCGAGCGTGGGCCCGATGCCGTCGATGCCGTCGAGCTCCTCCACCGTGGCCGTGCCGAGGCTCGGCTTGGCCTGCGCCCCGCCCGGTCGCCGGCGGGGCCGGCCGCGGGGACCACGACCTGCTGGCCGTCGTCGACGCGCGCGGCGAGGTTGAGGGCGTTCAGGTCCGCGTCGGCGGCCGGGCCGCCCGCGCGCCGGACCGCGACGGCCACGCGCGCGCCTTCGGGCACGCGGACGAGGCCGGGCCGGCGGACCGCGCCCGCCACGTGCACGAGGTTGCCCGCCGGCGCGGCGGCGCGCCGAGGGGCGGCCGTCCCGCCCGCGATCCGTACCGGCGGGCGCGCCTCCCCCTCGCCGCCGCCCGTCAGGCGCAGCAGCGCGACCCCGCCGAGCACGGCCGCGACGAGCCAGACGAGGAGCGTTCCCGGAGAGCGGTCGGCCATGCCGGCGACCGTAGGCGGCGCCGCGTGACGCGTGGGTTACGTGTGCGCCGAGTCGGTGACATGCCCGGGTGCGGGCCAGAACGTCCAGAAAACCGGCCACATTGGCCGGAAAAGTGGACGTTTCCGCGAGCGGCGCCCGCGCGCGGCTAGCGCGCCTCGAAGCCCGGCAGGCCCTCGGGCGGCTCCTCGCTCACCTCGACGCGCTCGACCGACGCCGCGCGCGGGCCCGTCCGGCACAGCTCCACGAGCGCCGACACCGCCTCCGGCGCGCCCTCGAAGACGGCCTCGACGGTCCCGTCGCGGCGGTTGCGCACCCAGCCGCCACGCCCCGGTCGCGGGCCGACCGGCGCACGGTGTCGCGAAAGAACACACCCTGGACGTGACCGTGCACGATGACGTGGATCCGGGTGGGCTCGCTCATACTGTGTTGCGGCCATGGACACGCCCTGGGGCGTCGACTCGGAGTATGGGCGTCTGCTCGACGTCCTGCTCTGCCCGCCCGACAACTTCCGCTGGCTGCCGACCAGCGCGATCTCCCGCAAGACGATCGACTCGGGGCTCGCGTTCAGCGCCGAGGACGCCAGGCGCCAGCACGCCGAGATGGTGTCCGTGTACGAGGAGAACGGCGTGCGCGTGCACCTGCTCGAGCCCGACGCGGCGCTGCCCTACCAGGTGTTCGCGCGCGACTCCTCGATCAACGTGCCGGACGGCCCGATCGTCACGCAGTGCGCCCAGTGGTGGCGGCGCGGCGAGTACGCGCCCGTGATCCGCTTCTACCAGGAGGCCGGGATCCCGATCCGTGAGATGGTCACGGCGGGCTCCTTCGAGGGCGGCGACTTCATGATCGTCGAGCCCGGCGTGGCGGCGATCGGCACCGGCGAGGAGCGCACCCAGGAGCAGGCGGCGCGCCAGGTGGCGGGCTGGCTCGAGGCGGAGGGCTGGGAGGTGCGCGTGGAGCGGATCCCGCCGCACTTCCTCCACATCGACGTGCTCGCCTGCATGCTGGGCGAGAAGCTCGCGGCGGTGTGCGTGGAGCAGGCGTCGAACGGCTTCGTGAGCTGGCTGCGCGAGAAGGGCGTGGAGATCGTGCCGGTCACGCTCGCCGCGGCGCTCAAGCTCGGCGTGAACGGCGTGGCGCTCGGCGGCGACCGCGTGCTCTCGACGGCCGAGTCGAAGGAGCTCAACGAGCGCCTGCGCGCGCTCGGGCTGACCGTCTACGACCCCGAGCTCTCGGCGTTCACGCTCGGCGGCGGCGGAGCCCACTGCCTGATGCAGGCGATCCGGCGCGAGCGGGTGGCCTGATGGCGGTCGACGCCAAGCGGGTGATCGCGGACCTCCGCGAGCTCGACGAGAAGACCGGCGGCGAGGGCGGCGCCCGGCGGCTCTGCTGGACCGACGAGTGGCGGGCCGCGCGCGAGCTGCTGCGCAAGCGGCTGCGGAAGATCGAGGGCGTGCAGATCGAGGAGGACGAGGCCGGGAACCTCTGGGCCCGGCTCGAGGGCAAGCGGCCCGAGACCGTCGCCCTGGGCTCGCACCTCGACTCGGTGCCCGAACGGCGGCTGGCTCGACGGGGCGCTCGGCGTGATGGCGGCCGCCGAGGTGCTGCGGGAGGCCGCCGAGCGCGGCCCCGAGCGCTCCGTGGCGCTCGTGGACTTCGCCGACGAGGAGGGCGCCCGCTTCGGGCGCAGCCTGTTCGGCAGCTCGGCCGTGGCCGGGACGCTCGACCCGGCCGCGCTCGAGGACCTCACCGACGCCGAGGGCCGCGGCATGCGCGAGGTGCTGGCCGAGCACGACGTGGACATCGACGAGGCGCCGAAGGCGGAGCGCATGCGCGAGGGCCTCGTGGCCTACCTCGAGCTGCACATCGAGCAGGGCCCGGTGCTCGAGCGCGAGGAGATCGCCGTGGCCGCCGTGACCGGCACCGCCGGCGTGGAGCGGCTGCGGCTGCGCTTCGAGGGCCAGGCGGCCCACGCGGGCACCACGCCGATGGACCTGCGCAGCGACGCCGGGCTGGCGGCGGCGGCCACCGCGCTCGCCGTCGAGGACGTGGCGCGCCGCCATGGCGGCGTGGGCACCTGCGGCACGCTTCAGCTCGAGCCCGGCGTGATCACCGCCGTGCCCGGGGTCGCCGAGCTCGGGATCGACCTGCGCCACACGCAGGCGGAGGCGCTCGCCGCCATGCTCGAGATCATGCGCGCCGCGGCCGGTGCGGCCGCGGTCAGCCGCCGCTGCAAGGCGAGCGAGGAGCACATCTGGCGCATCGAGCCGATCGAGTTCGACGAGCGCCTGGTGGCCGCCGCGAAGGAGGCGGCCGGGACGGACCGGGCGCTCGCCAGCGGCGCCCTGCACGACGCGGCGGAGATGGCCCGCCACGTGCCGGTGGCGATGGTGTTCGCGCCCTCCAGCGGCGGGCTGAGCCACGCCAAGGAGGAGGACACGCCCGAGGCCGACCTCGAGAAGGCGATCGACGCCTACGGGAGGCTGGCCCTGCGCGTCATCGGCGGCGAGGTCGTCTAGCCCTCGACCGCCACGCGCAGCGTGGCGAGCGTGCGGTCGCTGGCCCCGCGCAGCGCTCCGCCGTGGTCGAGCGCCTGCTGGATGTACTCGAGCGTCTCGGCGGTGAGCCGCTCGCCCGGGAGCACGTTCGGGATGCCCGGCGGATAGGCGGCGAGCGACTCCGCGGCCACGCGCCCGACCGCCGAGCCGGCCGGCACCACCTCCTGCGGGCCGAGGAACGCCTCGCGCGGCGTCATCGCGAGCTCGCCCCAGGGAGGCGGCGGCGCGAACGGCTCGTCCGAGCGGTCCTCCGGGGTCTCGCTGAGGGCGTCCACGGCGCCGCGCAGCGCCGCGACGAGCCGCTTCCCCGCGGCCCCCGCGTCCTCGCCCATGCCGAACACCGCCACCATCACGTTCTCGCCGGCGAGCTCGAGGTTCACGTCGTCGCGCTCGCGCACCAGGCGCGCGAGCGTGTAGCCGCTGGCGCCCGTGCCGCGCACGTCGACCGCCAGCCGCAGCGGGTCGTAGTCGAACACGCCCGGCGCGCCGGCCAGCTGCTCGTCGAGGACGTCGAGGCCGGGGACCTCACGCACCGCCGCGCGCGTGGCGGCGAGCGCCCGCAGCGTCTCGCCCAGCTGCTCGCTGCCGCTCACCGCGGCGCTGCGCCGGGCGGCGTCGAGGGACGCGCTCAGCAGCGAGCTCGGGCTCGTGGACTCGACGAGGGTCACGCAGCGGTCCACCACCTCCTGCTCGAGGAGGTCGCCGTGCCCCAGGTGCACCATCGCGGCCTGCGTGAGGCTCCCGACGATCTTGTGGGTGCTCGACACCACGAGGTCCGCGCCGAGCGACAGCGCGTGCCGCGGCAGGGACTCGTGGAAGGCGAGGTGAGCGCCCCACGCCTCGTCCACGACCAGCGGCACGCCGTGTCCGTGGGCCACCTCGGCCAGCGCGGCCACGTCCGCGACCGCGCCGAAGTAGGTGGGCGAGACCACGGTGGCGCCGGCGGCGCCGGGGGTCTCGCTCAGGGCCCGGTCCAGGGCGGCGGGGGTCATGCAGTGCGCGATGTGCAGCTCCGGGTCGACCTCGGGCGCCACGAACGTCGGCCTCAGCCCCGACAGCACGAGCGCGTCGACGGTGCTCGAGTGGGCGTTGCGCTGGACGATCACCTCGCGGCCGCGGTGGGCGAGCGTGAGCAGCGCCACGTGGTTCCCCTGCGAGGCGCCGTTGACCAGGAACCAGGCGCGCTTCGCCCCCCAGGCCGCCGCGGCGAGACGCTGGGCCTCCTGCAGGGCGTTCGGCTCCACCCCCACGTCGATGCCGTAGGTGAGCGCCGGGATGTCGAGCGCGAGCGCCGCCGGGCCGATCGCCTCGCGGAGCGCGGGGTCGGCGCCGGGCCCTCCCTTGTGCCCCGGGACGTGGAAGCGGCCCGGGTCGCGGGCCGCGTAGGCGCGGAGCGCGTCGAGGTACGGCGTGTCGGACTGCGAGGCCGGCGGCACGGGCCTAGGTAAGCACCTCGAGGGCGGCACTCGCGGCGTCCTCGGGCGAGGCCACCCCCACCACGCCCGGTATGTCCCAGCTCTCGAGGCCGAACACGGGCCGGCCCGACTTCAGCGCCAGCGCGATCTCGGACAGCGTGCCGTAGCCGCCGCCCACCGCCACGAGCGCGTCGGACGCGCGGACCACGAGCGCGTTGCGGGCCTCGCCGAGCCCGGTGGCGAGCGCGAGGTCCACCCAGTCGTTCGCGGCGGAGCGGTCGGCGCCCGGAAGGATGCCGAGCGTGCTGCCGCCGGCCGCCTTGGCGCCGCGGCAGGCCGCCTCCATCACGCCTCCCAGCCCCCCGCACACCACCACGGCGCCGCGGCGGGCCAGCGCGGCCCCGACCGCCTCGGCCTCGGCGGCCAGCCGGGCGTCCGCGTCGCCCGCGCCCACCACGCCCACGTACGGGGCTGCGCTCAGGGGCGCTCTTCCGTTCGCGTGGTCGCGTCGCGCCGGCGGACGTCCACGGCCAGCGAGATCCGCGAGCCCGTGACGAGCGCGCCCACCGTCATGAGCACCGCGCCGCCGAGCGCGAGCCAGATCCCCGTCGCGTGCGACGGCCCGGCGCCGCCGAGCACCAGCGGCGGGTCGTTCACGAGCTGCGACAGCACGATCAGGAGCGCCACCGCGGCGAGCGGCAGCGCCCTGCCCGAGACCGGGGAGCGCGGCACTCCGAGGCCCGTCTCCCCCACGAGCGCCAGCGCGGTGGCGGCAGCCAGCGCCAGCAGCACCAGGTCGAGCACCTCGAAGCCGGTGAAGGCCGTGACGCCGTCCCACCAGTCGAGGAACAGGCTGACCGCGAGCAGCGCGGCGCCGAGCGTGCCCACCAGCGGGCCGAGCGGGATCCGGCGCTCGCTCATCTGACCACGAGGTTCACGAGCTTGCCGGGAACCACCACTGCCTTGACGATCTCCCGCCCGTCCACCCGGGCGGCCACGCGCTCGGAGCCGCGCGCCAGCTCCTCGAGGTCGCCCTCCGGCGCGTCGGCGGCCGCCGGCAGCCGGTCCACGACCTTGCCGTTGATCTGCACCACGAGCTCGATCTCGTCGCGGGCGAGCATCGCCGGGTCGGCGACCGGCCAGGGGTCCTCCCACACCCGTCCACCGGTCATGAGCTCGTACACCTCGGCCCCGAGGTGAGGGGCGAAGGGGAAGATCAGCGAGCCGGCCGTGGCGACGGCGAAGCGTCATCGCCTCCTGGCTCTCGGAGTCCCGGCCCCTGTAGATCTCGTTGACCAGCTCCATCACGGCGGCGATCGCCGTGTTGAAGGTGAAGCGGCCGGTCATGTCGCGGGTGACCTTGTCGATCGCCCAGTGCGCCTTGCGCACCAGCGGCGTGGGCTCGGCGGGGGACCCGAGACCGGCGCCGGTGCCGGCGGCGCCGTGTCGGCCGCGATCGTCCAGAGCCGCGACAGGAAGCGGTGCACCCCTCCCACTCCCTCGTCCTGCCAGTCGGCGTCGTGCTCGGGCGGCCCGATGAAGAGGATGTAGCTGCGCGCGGTGTCGGCGCCGTGGGTGCGCACCAGCTCGCGCGGCGAGACCACGTTGCCCTTCGACTTGGACATCTTCGCCCCGTCGCGGGTGATCATCCCCTGGGTGAAGAGCCGGGCGAACGGCTCGCTCACGTCGAGCAGCCCGAGGTCGCTGAGCGCCTTCATGAAGAAGCGCGCGTACAGCAGGTGCAGGATCGCGTGCTCCACGCCGCCGATGTACTGGTCCACCGGCATCCAGCGGGCGAGCACCTCGGGGTCCCAGGCCGCCTCGTCGTTGTGGGCGTCGCAGTAGCGCAGGAAGTACCAGGAGGAGTCGACGAAGGTGTCCATCGTGTCCGTCTCGCGCCGCGCCGGACCGCCGCAGCTCGGGCACTCGACGTTCACCCAGTCCTCGGCGGCGGCCAGCGGCGAGCGGCCCTTCGGGGCGTAGTCCTCGATCTCCGGGAGCTCGACCGGCAGCTGGTCGTCGGGCACGGGCACCAGGCCGCACTCGGGACAGTGGACGATCGGGATCGGCGCGCCCCAGTAGCGCTGTCTCGAGAGCAGCCAGTCGCGCAGCCGGTAGTTGACCGAGCGCTTGCCCTTGCCCTCCTCCTCGAGCCAGTCGACGATCGCGTCGTAGGCCTCGCGGTTGTGCAGGCCGTCGAAGCGGCCGGAGCTCACCATCGGGCCGTCTCCGGCGTAGGGCAGCTCGTCCCCGCCCTCGATCACGCGGCGGATCTCGAGGCCGAACTTCTCTGCGAACTCGTAGTCGCGCGTGTCGTGCGCGGGCACGGCCATGATCGCGCCGGTGCCGTACTCCATCAGCACGTAGTCGGCCACGTAGACGGGGATCTCCTCCCCGTTCACCGGGTTCGTGACGGTGCGCCCGAGCGCCACGCCGGTCTTCTCCTTGTGCTCGTCCCCGCGCTCCTCGGTCGGCTCGTTGATCGCGCGGTTGACGTAGTCGCGCACCTCCTGGGTGTCGGACATCCGCAGCACGTCCGGGTGCTCCGGAGCCATGACGAAGAAGGTCGCGCCGAAGAGCGTGTCGGGACGGGTGGTGAAGACCGGGAAGTCGATCCCGAGCTCCTCGCAGCGGAACGTGACCTCGGCGCCCTCGGAGCGGCCGATCCAGTTCTCCTGCATCGTCTTCACGTGCGGGGGCCACTCGATGTCGCGCATGTCCTCGAGCAGCCGGTCGGCGTAGTCGGTGATCCGGAAGAACCACTGCTCGAGCTGGCGCACCTCCACCAGCGCGCCACAGCGCTCGCAGTGGCCGTCGATCACCTGCTCGTTGGCGAGCACGGTCTGGTCGTTGGGGCACCACTTGACGGCGGCCTGCTTGCGGTAGGCGAGGCCCTGCTCGAACAGCCGCAGGAAGATCCACTGCGTCCAGCGGTAGTAGCGCGGCTCGTGCGTTCCGAACTCGCGCGTCCAGTCGATCGAGATGCCCCACTCGCGGAACTGGCGCTGGAACTCGGCGATCGAGTCCTCGGTGGACTGGCGCGGGTGCTGGCCCGTCTTGATCGCGTGGTTCTCGGCGGGCAGCCCGAAGGCGTCATAGCCCATCGGGTGCAGGACGCGATAGCCGTTGCGACGCCGGAAATGCGCCACGGCGTCACCGACCGAGTAGGTCTTCAGGTGCCCGATGTGCGGCTCGCCCGAGGGGTAGGGCAGCATCTCGAGCACGTAGGCCTTCGGCCGCTCGTCGGGCTCGTTCGACACCTCCCAGGTGTGCTCGTCGGCCCAGACGCGCTGCCACTTGGCCTCGATCTCCTGGGGGTCGTAGCGCTTGTCCGCCATCGCCCGATGAGACTATCTGTGCCGTGCACGACTTCGAGACGCGGATGCTCCGGCTCGAGACGACGGAGATCGCGTACGTCCGCGAGGGCGAGGGCGGCCGGCCGCTGCTCCTGATCCACGGCTGGCCCGAGACGAAGCGGATCTGGTGGCGGAACATCGAGCCGCTGGCGGAGGCCGGCTTCGAGGTGATCGTGCCCGACCTGCGCGGCTTCGGCGACTCCGGCCTGGCGGCCGACGACCGCTACGACGCCGCCGCCCACGCGCGCGACATGGAGGCGCTCGTTCGCGGCGAGCTCGGGCACGAGCGCGTGACCGTCTGTGCCGGGGACCTCGGCGGCGTGGTGGCGCAGGACCTGTCGCTGCGCTTCGAGGGCCTCGTGGACCGGCTGGTCCTGTTCAACACGGTCCCGCCCGTGCTGCCCGGCGGCCCGCGCGAGGTGGCGCGCGAGGTCCGGATGGCGGCCGACTACTTCCTCCGGCACGCCCACGACGCCGACGGGCTCGCCGCCGAGCTCGACACTCCGGAGAAGCGGCGCCGCTACGTGGCCCAGTTCTACGGCTCGCGCTTCTGGGCTGCGCCGGGCACGTTCGATCGCGAGGACGTGGACTTCATGACCGAGCCGTTCGCCGACGCGGAGCGCTTCCGCGCCTCGATCGCCAACTACGAGTACGCGGGCGGGCCGCGCAAGGCGCCCGAGTGGATCCACATCACCGAGGTGAACCCGACACCGACGCTGATCCTCTACGGCCCCGAGGACCACGTGATCCCGCGCGACTTCACGGCGCGCATGGAGGCCGCGTTCCCCGACCGGGCGGGCCCGTTCGTGGTGGAGGGCGCCGGCCACTTCCTCCAGTGGGAGCGCGCCGAGGTGCTGAACGGCGCGCTGCGCTCGGCTCGAGCTGCCGGCGGCCTAGCGCAGGTCCACCAGCCGCGTGGCGGCGGCCTTCCAGGTGGCGCTGACCCGCATCCCCTGGCTGAGCTCCAGCCGGCGCGTGGACGCGAGCGTGACCTCGGCCGCGAGCGGCTGGCCCGCCGCGAGGCCGAGCCGGACGCGGTTGCCGACCTGGGTGATCGAGACCACCTCGGCCTCCACGCGGTTCTGGGCCGAGCCGGGAGCGTGCTCCTCGCCGGGCAGCTCGACGGAGATCTCCCAGGGGAAGACGGTGGCCGCCACGGGGCCCTCCGCGCTGTCGGTGCTGGCCACCGAGCCGCCGCCGTCGAGCGCCACGAGCGTGAGCCCGTCGGGCCCCGCCCCGGCGTTCCCGGTCAGGACGACGGCGCCGGTGAAGTCCGCCACGAAGGCGGTCCGCGGTGAGGCCGCGAGCTCGGCCGGGCTGCCCTCCTGCACCACCCGGCCCGCGTCGATCACACCCACACGGTCGCCGAGCAGGGCGGCCTCCTGGAAGTCGTGGGTCACGAGCAGGGCCGGGACGCGGGCCTCGCGGAGGACGGCGCCCAGCTCGCGCGCCGCCGAGCCGCGCGTGCGCGTGTCGAGCGCCGACAGCGGCTCGTCGAGCAGCAGGACGTCGGGCCGCCGCGCGAGGGCGCGCGCGAGCGCCACGCGCTGGCGCTCGCCGCCGGACAGCGTGGCCGGGCGTGCATCGGCCAGGCGCTCCATCCCGAAGCGCCCGAGCAGCTCGAGCGCACGGCCGCGGCGCTCGCCGCGCGGCAGCTCGCGCAGCGGATACGCCACGTTGCGCCAGGCGCTCAGGTGCGGGAAGAGCGCGTGCTCCTGGAACAGGTATCCGCAACGGCGGAGGTCGGGCGCGAGATCGCGGCCGGACGACGTGTCGAGCCATGTCTCCTCGCCGCAGCGGACGAGGCCGCGCTCGGGCCGCAGCAGGCCGGCGACCACGCGCAGGATGCTCGTCTTGCCGGCCCCGGACGGGCCGGCGAGCGCCAGGCACTCGCCCGCCGCCACGTCCAGCGCCACGTCGAGGTCGAGTTCGCCGAGACGGGTGCGCGCCTCAACGCGCAGCACGGCCGAGCGCCTCCGAGCCGGCCACGAGCTTCGCGGACAGCAGGATCGCCGCGGCCACGGCCACGAGCACCGCCGACAGCGCCAGCGCGGCGTCGAAGTCGGTCGCGAAGCGGTCGTAGATGGCGAGCGGCACGGTCTGCGTGACGCCCCGGAAGGAGCCGGCGAACATGAGCGTCGCGCCGAACTCTCCCAGGGCGCGCCCCAGCGCGAGCGCCGCTCCCGCCGCGAGCCCCGGCATGGCGGCCGGGATCATCACGCGCGCGAATCCGCGCGCCTCGGAGGCGCCGAGCGTGCGCGAGGCGTCACGCAGCGTCGGGTCCACGGCCGCGAAGGCCGCGATCGCCTGGCGGACGTAGAACGGCGACGCGACGAACGTCAGCGCCACGACCACGCCCGCCGTGGTCAGCGACAGCTCGATTCCGAGCGCGTCGAGCGTGCCGCCGGCGATGCCGCTCGGGCCGACCGCGGCGAGCAGCGCGATCCCGGCCACGGCGGGCGGCAGGACGAGCGGCAGCTCGATGAGCGTCACGAGCACGGCGCGGCCCCTGAAGGAGCGCGTGCCGAGCAGGTAGGCGGCCGGAGTCCCCACCACGAGGATCACCGCCATCGCGGCCGCCGTGGTGCGCAGGCTCAGCCAGAGCGCGTCGAGCGCGCCGGGCTCGCCGAGGCTGTCCACGAGCTGCGCGGGGCTGCTGTCCACGAAGATCGCGACCACCGGCAGCGTGAGGAAGGTGAGCGCGGCCGCCAGGGCCACGACCAGCAGCGCGGGGAACCAGAGCGAGCGGGCGGTCAAGGGGCGGGCCCGAAGCCCGCCTTCTGGAGCGCGTCGGCGCAGGTGCCCTCGCGGAGCCCCTCCACGAAGTCGGCGGCGGCCTCGGGCTGCTTCGCCTTCTCGACCACGCCGGCCGCGTAGGTGACCTGGGGCTGGAGCTTCTCGGGCAGGTCGATCGCCTCGAGCGAGTCGCCGGCGGCGTTCACGTCCGTCACGTAGACGAAGCCCGCGTCCGCCGCCCCCTGGGTGAGCTTCCCGACGATGCCCTTCACGTCCGGCTCGTTCGAGCGGACGTTGGCGAGGATCGCCTTCTCCTCGTCGGCCGGCAGGCGCGACAGCACCTCGCGGGTGTAGGACCCGATCGGGACCGACTCCGAGCCGATCGCGATCTTCACCCCGGGCTCCGTGAGCTGCTCGATCGTCTCGATGTCGGAGTCGGCCGGCACCGCGAGGACGAAGGTGTTGGTGGCGAACTCGACGGGCTTGTCGAGCAGGCCCTCCTGCTCGAGCTCGTCCGGCAGCTTCGTGTTGGCCGCCGCGTACACGTCGACCGGCACGCCCTGGCGGATCTGCGCGGCCAGCTCGTCCGAGCCGGCGAAGTTGAGCTTCACGTTCGCGTCCGGGTAGTCCTTCGCGCAGGACGTGAGCGCCTCGGTCATGGACGAGGCGGCCGAGACCACCAGGCGCGGCTTGCGTGCTGCTCGCCCGCTGCCGTCGTTGTCGTCGCCGCACAGCCGCGCCGAACAGCGACGACCGAGCGCCGAGCAGCAGCCGCGGCGCGCCTCACGCGCGCTCCACCATGACCGAGGTGGCCTTCACGGCCGCGATGGCCGGGCACGCCGGGCGCAAGCCCGAGCTCCTCGACGGCGTCCCGGGTGATCGCCGCCACGACGCGGTGGGGGCCGGCTTCGATCTCCACGAGCGCCATCACCCCGTCGACCTCGACCGAGCGGACCACGCCCGGGAAGCGGTTGCGCGCCGACAGCGAGTCGCCGGCGGGCGACCGCTGCGGACGCTGTGACAGCCGCTCCACCTCCCGCTCCGGCACGCGCCGGCGATTGGCGGCGTCGCGCGTGGTGCGGAGCTTCCCGGCCCGCTCCCAGCGCCTCAGCGTGTCCTGGCTGACGCCGATCGCCTTCGCGGCGTCGCCGAGCAGCAGTCCGGAGTTCTGCGCCATTGCCTAAGCATTGCATAGGTAGCGAGGCCTGCTGATTAAGTAGACGCGCCATGCCGGAGCAGAGCGAGAAGCGAGTCGCGCCCCTCGAGCTGTTCTTCGACCTCGTGTTCGTGTTCGCGCTGACGCAGGTCACGGCGCTGATGTCCGAGCATCCGACCTGGGAGGGCCTCGGGCAGGGCCTGCTCGTGCTCGCCGCGCTCTGGTGGGCGTGGGGCGCCTACGCGTGGCTGACGAACTACATCGCGGCCGAGGAGGGCAAGGAGCGGCTGCTCATGTTCGCGGTGATGGGCGCCTTCCTGGTCGCGGCGCTGGCCACGCCGCAGGCGTTCGGCGACGACGCCGTGATCTTCGGCGTGGCCTACGCGGCAGCGCGCTGGCTGCACATCTTCATCTTCGCCGAGGCGAACGAGGACGTGGACGCGGCCCAGGCCATCGCACGGCTGGCCCGGACGGCCATCCCGGGCCCGACGCTCCTGATCGTCGCCGGGTTCGCCGACGGGACGCTCCAGGCCGCGCTGTGGATCGTCGCGCTGGCGATCGACTACTCAGGGCCGTACGTGTTCGGCGTGCGCGGCTTCCGGGTCTCCCCCGGCCACTTCTCCGAGCGCTTCTCGCTGATCGTGATCATCGCGCTGGGCGAGTCGATCGTCGCGATCGGCGCCGGGCTCTCCGGTGAGCTCGACGGCGGCGTGATCGTGGCGGCGCTGCTCGGCCTGGTGCTGGCCTGCGCGCTGTGGTGGGCGTACTTCGACGTGATCGCGATCGTCGCGGAGCGCCGCTTCCGGGCCATGACCGGGGACGAGCTGGTCAAGCTCGCGCGCGACGCGTACAGCTACATCCACATGCCGATGGTGGCCGGGATCGTGCTCGTGGCGCTCGGGATCAAGAAGACGACCGGGCACGTGGACGAGCCGCTGAAGACGGTGGCCGCGGTGGCGCTGTTCGGCGGCGTGGCGCTCTACTACGGCGCACACGTGGCGCTTCCGGCTGCGGACGTTCGGGACCGTCAACGTCCAGCGGCTGCTCACCGCGCTCGTGGCGCTCGCCCTGATCCCGGTCGGGCGCGAGGTGGACGCGCTGGTGGCGCTCGGCGCTGGCGGCGCTGCTGGCGTCGGCCGTGATCGCCTACGAGGCGATCCGCTACAGGGAGTCGCGGCGCCGGATCCGCGCCGAGCACGCCTAGCGGCGCAGGTTCATCAGCTCGCGCAGGTGCGCGGTGACCTCGTCGAGCGCGCGGCCCTCCGGGTCCTCGGCGGCGGAGCGCGTCGGCGTCCTCCTCGGCGGCCGCCTCGAGCTCGCCGAGGAAGGCCTCCACGACCGCCGGGTCGAACTGCCGGCCGGCCTCGCGGCGCAGCTCGCGGCAGGCCGCGGCGTGCCCGATCGCGCGGCGGTAGGCGCGGTCGGTGACCATCGCCTCGTAGGCGTCGCAGACCGCGACGATCCGGGCGCTCAGCGGGATGCTCTCGCCGGCGAGGCCGTCGGGGTACCCGCCCCCGTCCCAGCGCTCGTGCGTGGCGCGGACGATGCGCGCGACCGGCCGCAGCGCCGGCGCGGCGTTGAGGATGCGCTCGCCGAGGATCGTGTGCTGGCGCATGAACTCCCACTCGCCCGCGTCGAGGGCGGTGCTCTTGCCGAGGATCGCGTCGGGCACGCCGACCTTGCCGAGGTCGTGCAGCTCGGCGGCCCGGATCGTGATGTCCACGCCTTCCGGGTCCATGCCGAGCCGCCGCGCGATCCGGCCGGCGAGCACGGCCACGTCCCACGAGTGCTCGTGGAGCGCGGGCTCGCGTGCATGCATGCTGCGCATCAGGACGTCACGAGCCTGGGCACGGACGGCGTCCGCGCGCCCCCGCTTGCTCGCGTACATGCGCTCGTCGGCCAGCTGGATCGCGTGATCGGGGTCGTCGGCCTCGTCGGGCAGCAGGGCCACTCCGTAGGAGGCCGTGACCGCGAACTCGTCGCCGCTCTCGGTGAGCGCGTCGGCGGCCGCGGCCACGCGCGCGTCGAGGTCGTCGCCGCGTGCATCGAGCAGCACGCAGAACTCGTCGCCGCCGAGCCTGTAGGCCCGGCCGTAGGGCTCGACCGCGGTGGCCAGCTTGGTGCCCGAGGCGCGCGAGCAGCGCGTCGCCGGCCATGTGGCCGAAGGTGTCGTTGTAGCGCTTGAAGCCGTCGAGGTCGAAGAGCATCAGCACGGAGGGCTCCGCGTCGGTGGCCGCGGCCAGCTTGGCGCGCAGGTCGCCGGCGAGCAGGCGGCGGTTGCCGAGCTGGGTCACCGGGTCGGTGAAGACCTGCTCGAGCCGGCGGTGCGCCTGGGCGATGCGGGCGCTGCGGTCGCGGGCGAGCATCAGGAGGAGCGCGCCGAGCGGCAGGACGAGCAGCACCCGGACCGGGGCGTCGAGCGCCGACTGGGCCGCGAGCAGGCCGACGGGCGCCAGGCAGGCGTCCACCACCCACACGCGCGCGAGCACGCGGATCTGGACCCGCGGCGGCACGTCCATGGCCGCCGCCTCGCGAAGCGTGGCCGAGACGAGGTCGAAGAGGCAGGCGGCGGCGAAGGCGCCGACGTAGACGAGCGCCTGTCCCAGGCCGCCGTCCACGTCGGCGAAGACGATCAGGACGAGCGGCCGGGCCGACGGCGTGCCAGGCGTCCGGGATCGAGAAGAGGAGCCGCTCGGGCCTGCCGTGGCCGGCGACCCACTGGCCGAGCGCGCCGAGCATCAGGCCGGCGGCCACGAGCAGGGGCACGAGGCCCGGCGGCAGCAGCACGAGCATCGGCACGAGGACCAGGTACGACGGCACGACGTAGCCGGCCCCGATCGGGAACTCGATGCGCGACACGATCGCGTAGAGCACGACCAGCAGGGCCGCGAGCCAGGGGCTCGACGAGTGGCCGCCCGTGGCCGTGACGGCGAGCGGCACGGCGCAGGCGAGGAAGAGCAGGGCCGCGACGCCCTCGGCGATCAGCTCACGGCGCGGCGGGCGCCGCGAGCGCGCGCTCCAGGAGTCCTCCAGGAGCCGCTCGCTCGGGGCTGCGGCGCGGACGTCGTCGACGTCCGGAGTCAGCGTCTTACCGGCGGTAGGGGTCGACATAGACGTCGTCGATCGTCCACGCGCCGCCGAAGTCCTCGGGGTCGAAGACGAGCCGGACGCTCGTGGTCTGGCCGCTCTGCCAGAGCGGGAGCGTGGTGGCCAGCGGGAGCTTGGGCGTGGCGAGCCATGACTTGTACGGGTCGCCGCTCGAGCGAGCCGACGACCGTGTCGTTGGTCTTGCCATCGGCGCCGGTCCAGCGCAGCTTGACGTTCAGGACGCCCCAGGTGCCGCTCGTGCGGCGGCCGAAGAAGCGGAAGTTCGGGTGCTCGACGCCCACGCAGAAGGCGGGCGAGACGGCCACGCCGGTGGGCTGGATGGCGAGCGACTTGGCGTCGCTCTTGGAGCGCACCTTGTAGCTCTCGTTGCCGGAGGCCACGGCGGCCTTGGTCAGCGACCAGCCCGACGTGCCCGACTCGAAGTGCCCGTTGGAGACGAGCGAGTAGTCGGCGGTGTCGCCGAACGTGCTGAACGCCTTCGTGGTGGGCGTGGTCGGGCACGCCGCTCCGGCCACGGCCGGCACGGTGGCCGTGGCGAGCAGCGCGGCGCCGACCATGCCGGCGAGACGCGACTTCGAAAGCGAGCGACGGAACACGTAGGGCATTTGGCCTGTCCTCCACATCGAGGCCACGTTGTCCGTGACCGTTGACTCTGTGTCGGCGGCCGGGCCGTCTCGGTGAGACCCCTGGCTTTGCGTCCCCGCCTCGCGGCGGGTTTGCCCTTATGCGACTTCGGGGGGTGTATCGGCGACCCCAGGCTCCGCCCTTCGAGACGACGCGGAGATCTGGACACATGTCCACTGGGGTGGCCGGGACGAGGCGCGCGTAGGGGCGGCCGCGGCGGCTGATCTCGATCTCGGCTGCCGGCGGCGGCCTGCTCGAGGTAGTGCCCGAAGCGGTTGCGGAACTCGTGGCAGCCGGTCCGGATCGCCGGCGGTGAGGAAGTGGAGCTGAGGGGGCTCGAACCCCTGACCTCGTGGCTGCCAGCCACGCGCTCTTCCAACTGAGCTACAGCCCCGCGGAACTCGTATTCTGCCGCAAGGTTCATGCAGGCCCGCTGACCGTTGAGCGTGGGCCTGACTCTCAGCCAGATCTCCGTGCGCCCGACGAGCCAGTTCGCGCGGCAGAAGGTAGCAGCGATCCAGTTCGCCGCAGTAGACCGCGAGCAGGTCGATTTCGTCCTCCGCGTACGAGCTCGGACGTAGCCGCCGGGCGTGCAGCGCGAGCCCTGCGAGCTTGACCGCGACGACGCTCGCCGTCGCGGATCGAGCGCGCCCCACTTCACTGCACCTTGAGCAGCCGTCCGCCGATCTCGAAGGCGAGGTCGTAGCGGCCGTGCTCCTGCATCGGGCGGAGCACCGGCACACCCGCCTCGAAGGCTTCGGTGGCCACCTTCATCTCCGCCAGGGCGCCCTTGTGGTTCGTGGACAACACGAACGTATGTTCGCACGACGGCCGGACGGAAGGTCAGCCGACGGAGCGGGCCGGGGCCTCGCCCCAGAGCTGTTCCAGGCGGTAGAAGCGCCTGGCGTCGGGCGTGAAGATGTGGACCACGCAGTCGAGGTAGTCGAGCAGGATCCAGCGGGCCTCGCGCTGGCCCTCGGCGCGGCGCGGCAGCAGGCCCTCCTCCTTCTTCAGCTCGGCGTGGATCGCGTCGTGGATCGCCTTCGTCTGGCGCTCGGTGTTGCCCGAGCAGATCACGAAGAAGTCGGTGTAGCTCACGATCCCGCGCAGGTCGATCACGCGCACGTCGGTCGCCTTGCGGTCGGAGGCGATCTCCGCGATCCGCTCCGCCAGCGCCTCGGAGCCGCGCTCGCTCACGCAGTAGAGCCCGCGCTCGGAGATCAGGTCCGCCACCGCGTCGGGCACCAGGTAGCGCAGCGGCAGCCCGGCCGCCGCGCGGCGGCGCAGGTCGCTGGATGAGATCTCGATCAGGGGCATGTGGACGAAGCGGAGCCGGTCGGCGCCCGCAAGCCCGGCGAGACTACGCACGATCTCCTCGCGCGCCCAGTCCACGCGCTCGACCGCGGCCACCTCGGCGAGCTCGAGCACCCGCTCGGGCTCGTGCCAGTCCGGCAGGGCCGCGGCCTGGTCGCCGCCCAGGATCAGCGTGAGCTCGTCGTCCGGCGCCGCGCTCGCGCAGCGCCGCGAGCGTGTCCGCGGTGTAGGAGGGGCCGGGCCGGTCGAGCTCCATGCGCGAGACCTCCAGCTCGGGGTCGCCCGCCGCGGCCAGCTCGGTCAGCTCGAGCCGCAGCCTCGGGGCCCGGGTCGTCCTCGAGCACGCGATGCGGGCGCCTCGCCCGACCGGCACCAGCACCACCCGGTCGAGCTCCAGCTGGACCCGCGCCTCCTGAGCGCAGACGAGATGTCCCAGGTGCGGCGGGTTGAACGCCCCGCCGAGGATGCCAACGCGCGGCACCTACTCCCGGACCTGCCCCGAGCCCTCGATCACGAACTTGTAGGTGGTGAGCTCGCGCGCGCCGATCGGGCCGCGCGCATGCAGCTTCTGCGTCGAGTTGCCGATCTCGGCGCCCATGCCGAACACGCCGCCGTCGGTGAAGCGCGTGGAGGCGTTCACGTAGACGCAGGCGGCGTCGACCGCCCCGGTGAAGGCCCGCGCGGACTCGCTCCGAGCCCGTCACGATCGCCTCCGAGTGCCCGGAGCCGTAGCGGTTCACGTGCTCGATCGCCTCGTCCACCGAGTCCACGACCTTCACGGCCAGGATCAGCGCGTGGTACTCGGTGGACCAGTCCTCCTCGGTCGCCTCCGACGAGCGAGTCGCCGAGCCCGCCGGCCAGCGAGCGCGTGCGGCCGTCCACGCGCAGCTCCACGCCCTTGCTCGCGCAGCTCGCCGAGCGCCCGCGGCAGGAAGTCCGCCGCGGCGTCGGCGTGCACGAGCAGCGTCTCGGCCGCGTTGCAGACCGAGGGGCGCTGGACCTTGGCGTTCACCGCGATCCGCAGCGCGTCGTCCAGGTCGGCCGTGGCGTCCACGAACACGTGGCAGTTGCCGGCGGCCGCGTACATGACGGGCACGGTCGCGTGCTCCTTGAGCGCCGCCTTCAGGCCCTCGCCGCCGCGCGGGATGATCAGGTCGATCAGGCCGTCCTGGGTGGCCAGCTGGCGCAGCTCGTCGCGGTCGCCTCCGGCCACGATCGACACGGCGCCGTCGGGGATCCCGGCCGCGGTGGCGGCCGCCGACACCACCTGGGCGAGCACCGCGTTCGAGTGCGCCGCCATCGAGGACCCGCGCAGCACGATCGCGTTGCCCGACTTGAGGCAGAGCGCGGAGCAGTCCACGGTCACGTTCGGGCGCGCCTCGTAGACCACGGCGACCACGCCGAGCGGGACGCGCACGCGCCGCACGTCGAGGCCGTTCTCGAGCCGGTGGCCGTCGATCGTCTCGCCCACCGGGTCGGGCAGCGCGACGATCGAGCGCACGTCGGCGGCGATGCCCGCCAGGCGCTGCTCGTCGAGCTGGAGCCGGTCGAGCAGGCCCGAGTGGAGCTCGGCCTCGCGGCCCGCCTCCATGTCGCGCTCGTTGGCCTCGAGGATCTCCTGCGTGCGCTCCTCGACGGCGTCCGCGATCGCCTCGAGCGCGGCGTTGCGCGTGCCGCCGTCGACGGTGGCGAGCAGCGCGTGCCGCGTCGCGTGCGCGGGCGCAGATCTCGGGTACCGCGCTTGCCGTCGTGGCCATGGGCCAAGGGTACCCGTCGTGCGCGCCGGCCGAGCCGTCGGCTCAGGCCGTCGCGCCGCGGGCGCGCACCGCGCCGGTGACCGCCCAGCGCCCGCCGCGGAAGCGCAGGCCGCAGGTGGCGAGCCGCACGGCGATCAGCGCCACGAGGCCCACCCAGACCCCGACGATGCCGAGGTCGAGCGCCAGCGAGAGCAGGGCGATCGGCACGAACGCGCCGAGCGACGCGGCGAGCATGCTCCACATCAGGAAGCGCGTGTCGCCCGCGCCGATGAGGATGCCGTCGAGCGCGAACACCGCCCCGTTGGCGGGCTGCATCAGCGCGAACAGCGGCCAGATCTCCTGCGCGCGGTCGATCACCGCCGGGTCGCTCGTGAACGCGCGCGGCAGCACGTCGATCAGCGCGAGCATCACCGCTCCGAAGGCCGCGCCGGCCACCACCGCCCACTCGATCATCCGGCGCGCGGCGCGGCGCGCTCCCTCGGCGTCGCCCGGCCCCCAGCGCGCGGCCCACGATCACCTGCCCGGCGATCGCGACCGAGTCGAGCACCAGCGCCAGGAACACGAACAGCTGGAACGCGATCAGGTGCGCGGCCAGCGAGTCCTCGCCCATCCGCGCCAGCACCGCGCTCGCCACGAGGAACGACCCGTAGAGCGCCGCGGTGCGGACGAAGATCTCGCCCCCGATGCGCGCGAGCGGGCGCATCCCCGCGAGGCTCGCGCGCCGGTCGCGCGCGGGCGCTCGCAGGAGGCGCAGCGCGAACGCCGCGCCCATCCCGGCCTGCGACACGACCGTGGCCCACGCCGACCCGGCGAGGCCCCAGCCGAACCCGTAGATGAACAGCAGGTTCAGCAGCACGTTCACGACGTTGGCCACCACCACGATCACGAGCGGCGTCCGCAGGTCCGACACCCCGCGCAGCCAGCCCTGCCCGGCGAGCGCGATCAGCGCGAACGGGAGCCCCAGCGAGCCGATCCGCAGGTACGTGGTGGCGAGGTCGCCCGTCTGCCCCTCGCCGCCGAGCAGCGCCACGAGCGGCGCGGCCAGCCCGGCGAGCACGGCCGTGAGCACGACGCCGATGCCCGTGGACAGCCAGAGCGCCTGCGCCGCGATCCTGCCGGCCGCCTCCACCTCCCCGGCCCCGTGCAGGCGCGCGACGTGCGGCCGTGGTCCCGTAGGTGAGGAAGTTGAAGAGCGTGAACGCGCCGGTGAGCAGCGTGCCGGCCAGCGCCAGCGCGGCCAGCTCGGGCGTGCCGAGGTGGCCGACCATCGCGGTGTCCGCCAGCAGGTAGAGCGGCTCCGCCGCGAGCGCGCCGAGGGCCGGGACGGCGAGCTTGAGGATCTCGCGGTCGTACGGCGAGCGCAGGCTCAATCGAGCACGAAGTAGTCGCGGTGCACGGCCTCGTCGGTCGCGCGCGGCAGGACCTCGCGAACGGCCTCGGTCTTCAGCCCCTTGATCCGCTGGAGCTCGCCCGCCGAGTAGTTCACGATCCCCTTGCCCACGGCGCGGCCGTCGCAGCGCACCTCGACCGCGTCACCCGCCTCGAAGTCGCCCTCCACGCCCACGATCCCGACCGGGAGCAGGCTCGTGCCGCGCTCGCGCAGCGCGCGCTCGGCGCCCTCGTCGACCGTCAGCCGCCCTGCGTCGGCTTGGCGTAGCGGAGCCAGAGCTTGAAGCTCGACACCCTGCCCTGCTGCGGATGGAAGCGCGTGCCCACCGGCTCGCCGGCCAGCGCGCGCGTCATCGCGTCCACGTCCACCCCGCTCGTGATCGTCACCGGGATCCCGGCCGCCGTGGCCATCTCGGCCGCCACCACCTTCGAGCGCATCCCGCCCGAGCCGAGCGGCGAGGTGGACACGCCGATGTCGTAGCCCTGGAGCTCGGCGAGGTCGGCGACCTCCTCGACCAGCCGCGCGTCCGGCGCGCTGCGCGGGTCGGCGTCGTAGAGCCCGCCGGCGTCGGTGAGCAGCACGAGCCGGTCCGCCCCGAGCAGGATCGCCACCTGGGCCGCGAGGAAGTCGTTGTCCCCGAACGAGATCTCGTCCGTGGTGGTGGTGTCGTTCTCGTTGATCACCGGGACCACGCGCCAGCGCAGCAGCGTCTGGAGCGTGTGCCGGGCGTTCAGGTAGTGGGTGCGCGCCGACACGTCGAAGAACGTGAGCAGGACCTGGGCGCTGCGCACGCCGTGCGCCTGGAGCAGCTCGTCGTAGGTGCGGTAGAGCTTGCCCTGGCCGACCGCCGAGGCCGCCTGGAGCGCCTCGACCGCCGTCGGGCGTATCGGGAGGCTCATCAGCGCCATCCCGCGCGCGATCGCGCCCGAGGTGACCACGATCACCGCGTCGCCGGCCGCATGGCGCGCGGCCACCTGCTCGCAGACCGATGCGAGCACGTCGGCGCGCACCTCGCCGGAGTCGTCGGCGACGATGCTCGAGCCCAGCTTCACGACCAGGGTGGCCACGCGCGAAGGGTATGCCCAGCGGCTAGGCGCCGGGCGTCGAGCCGCCGGCGAGCTTCCAGTCGCCGTCCTGCTTCGTCGAGCTCGAACTCGCGCGGCTGGCGCTGCGCCGTCCACGCGCAGCACGGCGAGCACCTGCGCGCTGTCGCCGTCGACCGTGGTCTTGCGCACCTCGACGAGCCGCAGCCGCAGGCCGCGCACGGCGCCGAGCTGCTTCTTGCAGGTGTCGGTGTCGCCCTCCTTCGCGCCGGTGGTCTTCGGCGATGAACTCGGGGCTCAGCAGCTCGTCGCAGAGCTTCGCCGCGTCGTGGTCGTTGGTGGCGTCGACGAAGTCGCGCACCACGCGCTCCGGGTCGCGGTCGTCACCGCCGCCGCACGCCGGGAGCGCGAGCGCGGCGGGCAGCGAGCAGGACGGCGAGGGCGCGGCGCACCGGCTGACTTCTACCGAAACGGGGCACCGGGATGGAGCTCGAAGACGATTCCGGCGATCTCCACGTCGTCGCCGGGCTCGAACCCGGCCGCCTCGAGCGCCTTGATCGCGCCGAGCGAGCGGAGGCGCTCCTCCACGTAGCGCATGGCCTCCTCGTTCTCCACGTCGTGGCGGGCGATCAGGCGCTCGACGCGCCTGCCGCGCAGGCGGAAGGCGCCCGAGCGCCGTGCGCTCGACGGCGATCTCGTCGTCCTCGCCGGGCCGGTACACGCGGTGGGTGGCCGGGAGCTCGCCGGCGCCCTCGCCGCCCTCGCCCGGCTCCTCGAGCGGGAGCCTGCGGGCGATCGCGCTCGCCAGCTCGTCGAGCCCGGCGCCGGTGGCGGCCGACGTGGCGAGCACCTCCGCGCCCGTCAGCTCGCGCCAGCGCGCCACGGCCGCCTCGACCTCGCTCCGCCGGCAGCAGGTCCGACTTCGAGAGGCAGACGAGCCGCGGCAGCTCGGCCAGCCCGTGGCCGTGGTCGCGCAGCTCGGCCTCCACGGTGGCGTGGTTCTCCACGGGGTCGGAGCCGTCGAGCGGCTGCAGGTCGAGCACGTGCACGAGCAGCCGGCAGCGCTCCACGTGCGCGAGGAACTCGTGGCCGAGCCCGGCGCCCTCGCTGGCGCCCTCGATCAGCCCGGGGATGTCGGCCAGGACCAGCTGGCGGTCCCCCACGTCGAGCGTGCCGAGCACGGGCTCGAGCGTGGTGAACGGGTAGTCGGCGACCTTCGGCTTCGCGCGCGTGATGCGGGCGAGCAGGGACGACTTGCCCGGCGTTCGGCAGCCCCACGAGGCCGGCGTCCGCGAGCAGCTTCAGGTGCAGCTCGAGCCAGCGCTCCTCGCCCGGCAGCCCGTTCTCGGCGAAGCGCGGCGTCTGGCGCGTGGAGGTGGCGAAGTGCCGGTTGCCGCGCCCGCCCCGCCCGCCGCGGGCCACCACCGCCCGCTGGCCGGGGCTCAGCATGTCCCAGCGGGCGTCGCCCTCGGCGTCCTCCACGACCGTGCCCGGCGGCACGCGGATCACGAGCGGGTCGGGCGTGGCGCCGTGCTTGCCGGCGCCCTGGCCGTGGCCGCCGCGCGGCGCCTTGAAGTGCGCGCCGCGGCGGAAGCCCGACAGGTCGCGCAGCGAGGGGTCGGCCACGAGCACCACCTCGCCGCCGCGGCCGCCGTCGCCGCCGTCGGGGCCGCCCTTCGGCACGTGCGCCTCGCGCCGCAGCGACACCACGCCGTTGCCCCCGGCGCCGCCGCGCACGAAGATCCTGGCCCGGTCGTGGAACACGGGGCGATGGTAGAGCGGCGGGCGTTCAGCGCCGCGGGGCCTGCGACAGCCCGCCGTCCACGACCAGCGACGAGCCGGTCACGTAGGCCGCCTCGTCCGACAGCAGGTAGAGCGCCGCCGTAGGCCACCTCCCACGCCGTGCCCTCGCGGCGCAGCGGGATGCGCACCTCGCCGCGGTCGGGCGCCAGCTGGGTGGCCAGCCGGCCGAGCGAGGTGTCGATCAGCCCGGGCACCAGCAGGTTCACGCGGACGCGGGGCGCGCCCTCCACGGCGGCGGACCGGGTGAGGCTCTCGAGCGCCGCCTTCGATGCGCCGTAGGCGGGGATCGGCATGTACTGCGTCCCGCGAGCGAGCCGACCAGCACGATCGACCCGCCGCCCGCGAGCGCGGCAGCCCGTGCTTGCAGCCGAGGAAGTGGGCGCGGAGGTTCACGGCCAGCACGCGGTCCCAGTCCTCGACGCTCGTGCCCTGCACGCCGAAGCCGGCGCCCATGCCGACGTTCAGGACGAGGCCGTCGAGCCCGCCGAGCGCCGCCGCCGCCGTCGGCGAGCATGCGCTCCACGCCGGCCTCGTCGGCCGCGTCGGCCTCGATCGCCACCGTGTCCGCGCCCTCGCGCCGCGCAGAGCTCGGCGGTCTCCTCGGCCGACGCGCGGTCCAGGTCGGCCACCGCCACGCCGGCGCCCTCGCGCGCGAACAGCACGGACATCGCGCGGCCGTTCCCACCGGCGGGTCCTCGAGACCGTGCGTCTGCTGGCCGCCGCCGACCACGAGCACGCGCCGGCCCTCCAGGCGACCGCGGCCGGGCGCCAGACCGCTCGATTCGGGGCCAAGCCCGTCCATCAGGACGCGATAGCGTAGCCGCGTGGCCGAGACCGACGGTCCCAGGATCCCGCCGCTCCCGCCCGAGGAGTGGAGCGAGGACATGCGCCCGCTCGCCTCCTTCCAGGCGGCCGGCGAGGACATCTCGCTCGGCGACCTCAACATCTTCCGGACGCTCGCCCAGCATCCCGACCTGTTCCGGAGCTGGGCGCCGTTCGGCGGCTACCTGCTCACGAACGGCACGCTCCCGTTCGAGGAGCGCGAGCTGCTGATCCTGCGCACCGGCTTCAACTGCCGCTCGCCCTACGAGTGGGGCCAGCACGTGCGGATCGCCCTGAACGGAGGCATGTCGCAGGGAGACCGTCGACCGCGTGGCCGCGGGCCCGGACGCCGACGGCTGGAGCGAGCGCGAGGCGGTGCTGCTGCGCGCCGCCGACGAGCTGCACGAGTCCGCGCGCATCTGGCCGGGCACGTGGCAGGCGCTCGCGGCCGAGCTGGACGAGCGCCAGCTCATCGAGCTGTGCGTGCTCGTGGGCCAGTACCACCTGGTGGCGTTCATGCTGAACGCCGTGGGAGTCCAGCCCGAGCCCGGGCTGGAGCCGCTGCCGTCCTCGTAGAGGGCGGGCTACTCGCCCTGGGGCTCGACCGAGATCACGCGTCCGCGCCTCCCGGTGGAGAACTGCACCACACCCGGGCGCGTGGCGAAGATCGTGTGGTCGCGGCCGAGGCCGACGCCCTCGCCGGGGTTGAAGCGGGTTCCGCGCTGGCGCACGATGATCTCGCCGCCGGTCACGGTCTGGCCCGCGAACACCTTCACGCCGAGGCGCTTGGCGTTCGAGTCGCGGCCGTTGCGGCTCGATCCGAGTCCCTTCTTATGAGCCATCGTCCGCGTCCTCCTTCTTCTTGGCGCTGCGGCGGGCGGCGACCTTGATGTCGCCGATCTCGAGCCGCGTCAGGTCCGAGCGGTGGCCGCTGCGGCGCTTGTAGCCGCGCTTCGGCTTGAACTTCAGCACGTGGATCTTCTTGCCGCGCTCGTGGCCGGTGACCGTGGCCTCGACCTTGACCTTCTCGAGGTCCGGCCCGGAGAGCACGGACTTGTCGCCGTCGGCGTACATGAGCGGCTCGAGCGCGACCTTGTCGCCCTCGCCCGCGCGCATGCGGTCGACGACGATCGAGTCGCCCTTCTCGACGCGGTACTGCTTACCGCCGACTTTCACGATCGCGTACATAAGAGAGAAGGCGCCGCTCGGGGGCGGGCGCCGGAGGCGAGTCTAGCGATCAGGCCCGTGCCGTTGCACGGCGCCGCAGGCCGCTTCCCTGGGCGAGCAGAAGCCCCGCCGCGACCAGGCCGGCGCCGGCCGCGGCGCGCGCCGTGACGGGCTCGTCGTAGAGCGCCGCGCCGAAGGCGAGCGCGCCGAACGGCAGCAGCAGGGCGAGGAACGAGGTGGCCCGCGCGGTCACGGTGCGCAGCAGCACCGTGAGGATCACGAACGCGACCGCGGAGCCGATCAGCGACAGGTAGGCGATCGAGCCGAGCGACTCCGGCGTCCAGTTGAACTCGCCCCAGCTCTCCCCCGCGGCCGAGGCCGCCGTCAGGAGCACGCCGCCGGCGAGCATCGCCCAGCCGTTCAGCACGATCGCGTCGAGCTTCGCGGCACGCAGCTTGATCCCCACGTTCCCGCCGAGGCGCCGAGCGGCGCGAGGACCAGCGCCAGCGCGCCGGCCCAGGCGAGGTCGTCGCTGCCGAGGTCGATGCTCTCGAGGAACGCGAGCGACAGCCCCAGGATCGCCACGAGCACGCCGGCGAAGAGGCGCGGGTGCATCGGCTCGTCCGGCAGCAGGAGGCCGCCGATGACCGCCGTGTAGAGCGGCAGGACGCCGAACAGGACGGCCGCGAGGCCGGACGGGATGTGCTGCTCGCCCCAGTACACGAGCCCGTAGGTGAACGCGAACGGCAGCAGCGCCATCAGCGCCACGAGCAGCGGGTCGCTCCGGAGCGAGCGCCGCCGCGCGACCGTGATCGCGAGCAGGACGAGCCCGGCCGAGGCGAAGCGCACGCCGGCGCCGAGCAGCGGCGGGCAGTCCTCGAGGCCGATCTTGATCGCGACCCAGGTGCTCGACCAGATCAGAACGAGGAGCGCGTAGAGGCCGTAGGCGGTGGCCCGGGACACGCGCTCTGACGCTACACGGCGGCTACGAGGACGACTCCGCCGGCTTCTTGCGCCGGTTGCGCCCGCCGCGGCGGCCGCGCCTGCGGCGGCGCGTCTCGCCGTCGCCGTCGCCGTCGGCCGAGCCGTTGGACATCGCCCTCGGGCGGGTTGACCAGCGAGGCCTGCGCCGCCGAGCGGCCCACCTGCTCGATCCGCACCAGCGTCTTCTCGCCGACCATGCGCGCCGCGCCCGACACCGACACGATGTAGCCGTCGAGCTTGGCCACGGCGTCGTCGTCGTTGTACATGTGCGGCTCCTCGATCGAGACGAGCACCTCCTCGCCCTCGCGGAACGGGAGCGCGCGCTCCTCGACCTCCTCGTGGGTGCCCTCGAGCACCACCTCGAAGGAGTCGATCGGCAGCGCCTCCGTGCCCTCGAAGTGGAAGTGGCGGCCGGTCTCCTTCTCGAGCTCGACGATCGGGCCGGGCATCCCGTGGGCGCCCACCAGCTTCGAGGCCACCTTCGGGTTCACGCGGATCAGGAACGCGGGCGAGTCGGGCCGCTCCGCGGCCAGGTCGCGCAGCTCGCGGTCCACGTCGATCGCCACGGTGTCCTCGGAGAGGACCACGCCCTCGCCGTCGCACGTGGGGCACGTCTTCGTGAGGATCTCGCGCACGCCGTCGGTCACGTTCTGGCGCGTCATCTCGACCAGGCCGAGCGGCGAGATCTCGACCACGTAGGTCTTGGTCCGGTCCTCGTCGAGCGACTTGCGCAGCGTCTTCAGCACGGCGTCGCGGTTGCGCGCCCGCGCCATGTCGATGAAGTCGATGACGATGATCCCGCCGATGTCGCGCAGCCGCAGCTGCTTCACGACCTCGTCGGCGGCCTCGAGGTTCGTGCGGGTGATCGTGTCCTCGAGCTTCGCGCCCTTGCCGCGGCCGGTGAACGAGCCGGAGTTCACGTCGATGACGGTCATCGCCTCGGCGTAGTCGATCATCAGGTAGCCGCCGCTCGGGAGGTCCACCCGGCGCCTCAGCACCGACTGGATCGCCTCCTCCGACGCCGTAGCGCTCGAACAGCGGCTCGTCGCCCTCGTAGAACTCGAGCCGGTCGAGCAGCTCCGGCGCGGTGCGGGTGAAGAACGACTCGAGCCGGTGGTGCTGCTTGCGGTCGTCGACGATCGCCTTCTCGAACTCGCCGGAGAAGATGTCGCGCGCCACGCGCACGGACAGGTCGGCCTCCTGGAAGACCATCTCCGGGGCCGCGGTCTCCTTGCCGCGCTGCTGGAGCACGTCGTGGAGCTTGTGGAGGTACTTGATCTCGCGATCGAAGTCCTCGCGCTTCGCGCCCTGCGCGGCGGTGCGCACGATCGCGCCCCCGCCCCGGAGGTCGATCTTGCCGGCGGCCTTGCGCAGCCGGTCGCGCTCCTTGTCGTCGAGCCGGCGCGACACGCCGACGCCCTCGCCCTGCGGCACGTACACGAGGTAGCGCCCCGCGATCGAGAGCTGCATGGACAGGCGCGGGCCCTTCGTCTTCAGCGGGTCCTTGATCGCCTGGACCAGGATCTCCTGGCCCGGCTTCAGGAGCTCGCCGATCCGCTTGCCCTTCGTGCGGCCGGAGCGCCCGCGGCGCGCGACCTCGACGCCCGGGAAGACCAGGTCGTCGGCGTGGAGGAAGCCGTTCTTGTCGAGGCCGATGTCCACGAACGCGGCCTCGAGGCCGGGCAGGACGTTGTCGACCTTGCCCTTGTAGATGTTCCCGACGATCGAGCGGTTGCCGCGGCGCTCTATGTAGAGCTCCGCGACGCGCCAGTCGTCGGCCTTAGTCTGCTGCCGGCCGCCCCTGGAGCCTGAGGGCGTGCCCTCGGCCTCGAGAATGCCGACTCGTGTTTCGCCACGGTCCACCGTGACGAGCAACTGCTTCTTCAAGTTGAAGACCTCTCATTTCAGAGGCCCTTCACCGTGGCGGTCTCGCGCGCTCGCGCGTAGATCGACTGCATCACGCCTAGGGCCATCAAAGTTACGAGCACCGACGAGCCGCCATAAGACATGAGCGGCAGGGGAACGCCGGTGATGGGCATGATTCCGATCGTCATGCCCACGTTGACGAAGACCTGGAACATCAGCATCGCGGTGATGCCTCCGGCGATCAGTGCGCCGTACAGGTTCTTGGACATCGTCAGGATTCGGAGTGCTCTCCAGATAAGGAGGGCGAAGAGCGATAGAACGATCGCCGCCCCCACAAAGCCGAGCTCTTCGCCTACCACCGAGAATATGAAGTCGGTGTGGTGCTCGGGCAAGAAGTCTAGTCGTGTCTGGGTCGCCTGGTCTCCGCGGCCGGTTTTTCCCCCGGATCCGATCGCCGTCAGCGACTGATTGATCTGGTAGCCCTCTTCCTTCGGGTTATCGGTCGGATTGAGGAAAGCCGTTAGCCGGTCCACCTGGTACGGCTTCAGAACGTCGATTCCGGCGGCCGGCGCCGCGACCAGCACGATCACGATCGCGGCCACCGCGATCGCGCCGAGCGCGGCGAAGTGGGTCCACTTGGTCCCGGCCACGAACAGCACCGCGATCGCCACGGCGAGGTAGACGAGACCCGAGCCGAGATCCGGCTGCCCGATCACGAGCATCGCCGGGATCAGCGTCAGCAGCATGATGCGGCTGGTGGTCTCGCGGTCGTCCAGGCGCCGCATCCGGTCGACGACGAAGGCGGACAGCGACAGGACGAGCAGGAGCTTCCCGAGCTCGGACGCCTGGAAGTTGATGAAGCCGAACTCGATCGCCCGCTTCGAGCCGCGCGCCGAGAAGCCGAGCCCGTAGACGAGCAGGATCGACCCGATCATCAGGCCGTAGACGCCGAGCTTCCACTCGCGCAGCCGCGAGTAGTCGAAGCGCGAGATCAGCAGCATCAGCACGATGCCGACCCCGACGTAGCCGGCCTGGCGCGTGAGGTAGTAGTTGCGGGTCGCCGGGGATGTCGTCCTGGGTGGCCGTGGCGACCACGTAGAGGCTCGCGGCCGCGAGGCCGAGCGTGGCCAGCAGCAGCAGCGGGTCGATCGGCAGGACGCGGATGCGCCGCTCGCGGAAGTCGCTGACGGGCGATGCGGCGGCCATCAGTCGGACGGGCCCCCGCCCTGCACCAGCTTGTCCTCCTTGATGTGGAAGAGCGAGGCGAGGATGCGGCGCGCCATCGGCGCGGCGGTGTCGGCGCCGAAGCCGCCGGCCTCGTCGGTCACGGCCACCACGTACTCGGGCTCGGCCATGGGGCGAGCGCCACGTACCAGGACTGGTCCGCCCGGCCGGCGCCCTTCTCCGCGGTGCCCGTCTTGCCGGCGACCTGGATCGGGAAGTCCTGGAACACCGGCCGTCGAGGTGCCGCCCGGCTCGCTCGCGGCGCCGCGGAGGCCGTCGAGGATCGCCTGCCGGTTCTCGGGGGCGATCTTCAGGCGGCGCGCGGTCGGCGCCTCGAGCTGCTGGATCGCGCGGCCCGAGGAGTCCTCGATCCGCTGGCCGAGGCGCGGGCGCAGCACGCGGCCGCCGTTGGCGATCGCCGCGTAGGCCACCGCCATCTGCAGCGGGTCCGCCTGCAGGTCGCCCTGGCCCACGGACAGGTTCACGTTGTCGCCCGGCGTCCAGGGCTTCTCGGTGTCGCCCGCCTTGTACAGGGCGTTGCGCCACTTCGGCGTGGGCAGCAGGCCGGGCAGCTCGCCCGGCAGGTCGATTCCGGTGTCACGGCCGATGCCGAGGCGCCGGGCCCAGCGCTGGAGCCCCAGGCCGTCGCCCTCGCTGTCCAGCTGGGCGCCCAGCTGGTAGAAGAAGACGTCGCTCGAGACGGTGAGCGCCTGGCGCAGCGCCAGCGCGCCGTGCGCGACACCGCCGGCGTTCTCGAACGTCACCCCGCCCAGCGTGAAGGAGCCCGGGTCGAAGAGCGGCGTGTCGGGCGTGATCAGGCCCTCCTCGAGCGCCGCCGTCGCCGTGATGAGCTTGAACGTGGAGCCGGTGGGATAGCCGCCCTGGATCGCGCGGTTCGTGATCGGAGCGCCGTTGTCCACGTCGTTGATGCGCTTCCAGTCGGCGGTCTTGATCCCCTTGGAGAAGATGTTGGGGTCGTAGGACGGGTCGGAGCCGAGCCCGAGCACCGCGCCCGACTTGATGTCCATGACCGCGAAGGCGCCGCGCCCGGTGCCGCCCGCGAGCGCCTCCTGCCCCGCCTCCTGGACGTCGAGGTCCACCGACAGGCGCAGCTGGCGGCCCTGCACCGGCTCCTCCTTCGTGAGCCGCCGGTTCAGGTTCCCGAGCGCGTCCACCTGCACGCGGCTGGCGCCGTTCTTGCCGCGGAGGAAGCGGTCGTACTGGAGCTCGATCCCCGACTGGCCCACGCGGTCCCCGAGGTCCACGTCGCGGTAGCGCGGGTCCTTCTCCTGCCGGGCGGTCATCTCGCCGACCGTGCCGAACAGGTGGGCGCCGATCTCGTGGTGGGGGTACTGGCGCAGGAAGACGCGCTCCACGTCGGCGCCGCGGAACTCGTCGCGGTGCTCGAGCAGGTACCACGCGAGCTGGTCCGAGACGTCCTGCTTCACGGTCGCCGTGGAGTACGGCAGCGCGCTGAGCTGCGTCTCGACGTCGCGCCCGATCGCCCGCGGGCGCATGCCGAGCAGCTTGCCGAGGCGCCGGTAGAGGCGCTGCCTGTCCGCCTCGTCCTCGGGCAGCCGGTCGGGCGAGATCATCACGGCCATCGCCGGGCGGTTGTCCACGAGCTTGCGCCCCTCGCGGTCCACGATCTCGCCGCGCGGCGCCTGGACCTTGATCTCGCGGACGCGGTTGTCGCGCGCCTCGGCGAGGTAGCGGTCGCCCGAGAGCACCTGCAGGTACCAGAGCCGGAAGAAGATGACCGCGAACGCGACGAGCGCCACGCCGCCGATGAGAGCCACGCGCACCGCCAGCTGCGGCGTCAGCGTGGGCCGCCGGTCGTTGTCGAGGTACATCAGATCTCGAGGCCCCGCAGGCCGATCGGCCCGGCGGAGCGCGGGGCCTGGCGGCGGCGGCCGAGCTCCACGCGGGTCGACCGTGAGCGAGGGCCGCAGCAGCCTGCGGATGCCCACGAACACGGGGATGGCGAGCAGCGTGTTGAGCACCACCGTCACGACCATCTCGCGGATCACGAGCGGGCTCACCCGGGCGCCCACGTCGAGCATGAACGAGACGGCGGCGAAGGTGAGGACCCAGCCCGCGGTGGCGGCGGCGCCGACCGGCGCCGGCATCAGCCCGTGGCTCGGGTCGCGCAGCTCGCGGAAGCGGCCGACGGCGTAGCCCACCGCCGTGAGCACCAGCGAGGAGGCGCCCATCGTGGCGCCGCTGGCGAGGTCGAGCAGGAAGCCGGCCGCGAAGCCGGTCGCGCAGCCCGAGACGCTGCCCGCGTAGTAGGCGACCGCGGCCACCGTGAGCACCACGAGATCGGCCTGCCCGCCGAAGATGGTCGTCTGGCTCACGGCCGAGACCTGGAGGATCACGGCCAGGAGCAGGAGCAGGCCCCACCCGCACGAAGGTCATCGGGGCGACGATCACGGAGCGGAGCCCTCCGGAAGCGCCGCGGCCTGGGTGCCCGCGGGCCGGCGGGTGAGCACCTGCACGATGTCGAAGCGGCGCAGGTTCGCGAAGGGCTTGATGTGGACGCGCTGGTACTGCTCGAACTCGTCGAGGTCGACCTTCGTGACCGTCCCGATCGGGATGCCGCGCGGGAACAGCGACTCCACCTTGGTGGACGTGAAGCCGGAGGTCACGACCGTGGTGTCCTCGGTCACGCGCCGGTCGCCCTCGATCAGGTCGAGCAGAAGGTCGTTGGGGTTGCCCACCTGCGGGCGGACGACGCCGCTGGCGCCGGCCGGCATCACCTGGGCGGTCACGGCGCTGGACGCGTCCGTGATCAGCCGCACCTCGGCCGTGCCGCCGGTGACCTGCGTGACCTTGCCGACCAGGCCGCCGGCGGCGAGCACGGGCTGGTCCACGCGGACGCCGTCGCTCGAGCCCTTGTCGATCTTCACGCTCGAGTACCAGACCGTGGGCGAGCGGGCGATCACCCGCGCGGCGATCGGGTCGGTGCCGGAGGGGAACATGTCCTCGCGCTTGAGGCCCACGAGGTCGCTCAGCTGGGCGGCGTCGCGCTCGGCCGTCTGCGCGCGCGCCAGCTCGGAGCGCAGCCGCTCCACCTCGGCGCGGAGCTCCTTGTTGTCGCCCTTCGCGTCGAAGGTGTCGCCGACCCAGCCGAACAGGTCGCGCACGGGCTTGAGCGCCCGGCTGGCGCCGGTCTCGACCGGCGCGAACGCCTCCTGGGAGCCGCGCTGGAGGGCGTGGAAGAAGCCGCCCCCCGACTCGCCGAAGTAGGCGGTCAGGACCGCGATGGAGAGCGCCACGAATACCGCAAGCGCCGCCCTCCTCCGGCGGACCACCTTCTTGTCGAACACGCTGCGCCCTCTCGCGCGGCGGGTCTACCGCCGCCGGTTGTTTCGGGAATTCTTGTTGCTGCGGTGGATGGCCTCGAACTCCTCGAGGCTGCGGCCGGAGCCAACCGCCACGCACGTGAGCGGCGACTCGGCCAGGTGCGCCGGCATCTGGGTCTCGTCGCGCAGGCGCTCGTCGAGCCCCTGGAGCAGCGCACCCCCTCCGGCCAGCATGATCCCGCGGTCCATGATGTCCGACGCGAGCTCGGGTGGGGTCCGGTCGAGCGTCTCCTTGACGGCGTCGATGATGGCCTGGAGCGTCTCCTCCAGGGCCATGCGGACCTCCTCGCTCGTCAGGACCACCGTCTTCGGCAGCCCGGACACGAGGTCGCGGCCGCGGATCTCGGCCTGGACCTCCTCGCTGAGCGGGAAGGCCGACCCGATCTCGAGCTTGACCTCCTCGGCCGTCTGCTGGCCGATCATCAGCTTGTACTCGCGCTTGACGTAGTTGATGATCGCCTCGTCGAGCTCGTCGCCGCCGATGCGGATCGACTGCGAGACCACGATTCCGCCCAGCGAGATCACCGCGACCTCGCTGGTGCCGCCGCCGATGTCCACGACCATGTTGCCCGTGGGCTCGCCCACCGGCAGCCCGGCGCCGATCGCCGCCGCCATCGGCTCCTCGATCAGGTAGGCCTGGCGCGCGCCGGCCGACAGGCAGGCCTCCTCGACAGCCCGCTTCTCCACGCCGGTCACCCCGGACGGCACGCAGACCACCACGCGCGGGTGCGCCCAGCGGTTCTGGTGCACCTTCTGGATGAAGTGGCGCAGCATCTGCTCCGTCACGTCGAAGTCGGCGATCACGCCGTCCTTCAGCGGCCGGATCGCCTGGATCGTCCCCGGCGTGCGGCCGAGCATGCGCTTGGCCTCGATCCCCACGGCGTGCACCTCGGCCGTGCGGGAGTCGATCGCCACCACGGACGGCTCGGAGAGCACGATCCCGCGTCCGCGCACGTACACGAGCGTGTTGGCGGTCCCGAGGTCCACCGCCATGTCGCGGCCGCCCATGCCCGTCAGTAGTGAGAAGAATCCCATTGGAAGGTGCTGGTGAGGATAGGTGCCGGGGCGGGTCGGCGCCAGGGCGCCGGATGCGCGCCGGCCGGCGCGCGGAAGTGTAGACGGGTGCCGCACCCGGGTGGGCGGGTGCAACGGGAAACCCCCTGCAAAGTCGAGGCTCAATCGAGAAGCGCGGGGCACAGGCGCAGGAGCGCCGGGAGCGGGAGCCCCACGACGTTCCAGTAGTCGCCCTCGATCGCCTCCACGAGCGCCGCCCCGCGGCCCTGGATCGCGTATCCGCCGGCGCGCTCGCGCCACTCGCCCGTGGCCAGGTACCAGGCGATCTCGCGCTCTCCGAGCGCCCGGAAGCGGACCCGGGTCACGCTCACGTCCGTGCAGCTCCCGGCCCGCCTCCAGCGAGCGCGATCCCGCTCATGACCTCGTGCTCGCGGCCGGAGAGCCGCCGCAGGAAGGCCTCCGCCTCGCCCTCGGCGGCCGGCTTCCCGAGCAGATCGCTGCCCAGCACCACCTCCGTGTCCACCCCGAGCACCCGCTCTCCGTCCACCGCGCGCGCCTTCCGGAGCGCGTTCTCGACCACGACCGCGCGCGGCTCGCCCTCGCGGAGCTCCTCCACGTCGGCGGGCTCGGCCCGGAACGGGACGCCCAGCTGCTCCAGCAGCGCCCGCCGCTGCGGCGAGCGGGAGGCGAGTACGAGCTCGCCCGCCACCGGCGCTCTAGAGCTCGGGGAAGAAGAGGCCGATCTCGCGCGCGGCCGACTCCGGCGAGTCCGAGCCGTGCACCAGGTTCGTCTGCACCTCGAGCCCGAAGTCCCCGCGGATCGACCCGGGGGCGGACTCGAGCGGGTTCGTGGCGCCGATCAGCTGGCGCGCGGCCACCACGGCCTCGTGGCCCTCCAGCACGAGCGCCACGAGCGGGCCGCCGGTGATGAACTCCACGAGCTCGCCGAAGAACGGCCGCTCGCTGTGCTCGGCGTAGTGCTGCTCCGCGAGCGCCCGGTCGACCGTCATGTGCTTCATCGCCACGATCGTGAGGCCCTTGCGCTCGAAGCGGGCGAGGATCTCGCCGGTGAGGCGGCGCTCGAACGCGTCGGGCTTCACCAGGATCAGGGTCCGGTCCATGCTGCTCCTTCGGTTGAGAGGTTTATTCCGAGCGCTCGCGCGCCGCGCGGGCGGGGGGCTCGGAGCGAGGCTTGTCGTTGCCGCTCGCGGAGATCTCCTCCGTGTCGCCCGGAGGCCGCGCGCGCTCTTGCGGGCCGGCTGGCGGACGGCCGTGAGCCGGCCGCGCTCCGGCGCGTTCGCGGCCGCCGCGTCTCGGCGGCGGTGGCCTGGCCGACCTCGGCCTCGCAGTACGGGCAGATCTTCCAGCGCGGGTCGAGCGGCTTGCCGCAGACGCTGCACGGCTCCTTCAGGCGCCGCAGGCAGCTCGGGCAGCGCAGGAAGGCCTTCTCCACGTCGAACCCGCAGTGCGGGCACTGGTGCTGGTCGAGGGCCGCCAGCCGCGCCTGGGCGGCCGCCATCTCGAGCTCGCGCTCGCGCACGTCGTCGAGGAACTCCGGCGGGCGAACGATCAGGTAGACGATCGTCCCGATGAACGGGAACAGCGACGCCGCGGTCGCGCAGGCGACCAGCATCGGGTCGTCGATCCGGCGGCGGGCATCGGCCCAGGTCCAGTAGATCAACGCGAAATAGATCACGACGAGGAACAGCAGCAAGAGGTTCACTGCCAGGTTCAGCCCGTCGTTCTCGATGCCGAAGACGGCGAGGACGGCCATCAGCGGGCCGAGTGTAACGGCCGCCCCCTACAGAAAGAGGCGGCCGAGCGCGTATCCGATGCCGAAGAACACCAGGATGACGCCGGCCACGACCACGGCGACCAGCGCGATCATCGCCCCGAAGCGGGGTCCGTCTCCTCCGTCCATGCGCCCGGAATCCTCGCAGCCCGCTCAGCCGAGAGCTGTGCGGAAGCCCTCTCGCCAGGTCGGGTGGTAGGGCTGCCAGCCCAGCTCCCGCTTGGCCTTGGCGTTCTTCGCACCGCGGATCTCGGTCATCATCGCCACCCCGTGAGCGCCTGACGCGGCCCGCGCCACGAAGGCGGGCACGTGCCTCGGGGGCCGGGCGCCGATCGCCTCGGCCAGCGCCGGGAGCCACTCCGCGACCGTGGCGGGCTCGTCGTCCACGACGTTGTAGATCCCGGGCGCGCCGCGCTCCAGAGCGGCGACGGTGGCGCTCGCCACGTCGTCGATGTGCACGAACGACCAGACGCCGCCGCCGTCGCCCACGACCGGGAAGCGGCGCTTGCGCACGTCCTCGACGATGCTGCCGCCGGGAGCGACGGCGGTGCCGGGCCCGTAGAACGGCCCGTAGCGGAGCACGAGCCCCTCGATCCCCTCCGCGCCGGTCACGGCCGACTCCAGGTGGCGGATCGCCACCAGCAGCGGGCCCAGGTCGCCGGGCGGGTCGGGGTCGAGCGGGTCCTCCTCGTCCTTGGCGGGGCCGCCCTCGCGGGCGTAGGGCCAGCCGGCGAAGCTCTGGGCGAGGAAGCGGCGTGCGCCCGCCTCCCGCGCGGCCGCCAGCAGGTTGTCCGTGCCCTCGCTCCGAAGCCGGTTGGTGAGCTCGAAGTCGCGCGCCAGCTTGCGCGGGTTGATCCGCTGCGGGATGGCCGTGAGCTGGTGGATGACCGCCTCGGGCCGCGCGGCGGCCACCGCCGCCACGATCGCCTCGCGGTCGAGCGCGTCGGCCACGGCGGGCTCGGCGCCGGCCGCCCGCACCGCCTCGCCCTTGTCGGGCGAGCGGGTGAGCGCGGTCACGTCGTGGCCCGCGGCCACGAGCGCCGGCACGAGCCGGGCGCCCACCACGCCGCTGCCTCCGGCCAGGAAGACCCTCACGGCCGGAGGTCTATCAACCCTCAGAGCGTGGAGGCGCGCGCGTCGCGGTCCTCGCGCAGGAGGTCCGCGATCAGGTAGATCGAGCCGGTCGCGATGACGGCGCCCCTCGGCCCGGCCAGCAGGCGGGCGCGGTCCACGGCCGCGCGCGGGTCGCCGACCGCCTCGGCCGGGATCGCGGGAGCGAGCTTCTCGGCGAGGCTCGCGAGCGTGCCGGGCGAGAGCGAACGCGGGTTGCCGGAGCGCGTGAACACCACGCGCTCGAAGTGGGGCAGCAGGGCGCGCAGCATCTCGGCGGCGTCCTTGTCCTCGAGCACCCCGATCACCGCCACCCGCGGGTAGCGGTCGCCGAGCACCGCGGCGAGCGAGCCCGCGAGCGCCTCGGCGCCGGACGGGTTGTGGGCGCCGTCGTAGACGGTCAGCGGGTCCTGGCCCACCACGTCCATGCGGCCCGGCACGCGGGTCTCGCGCGCCGCGGCCGCCACCGCCGCGGGCTCGAGCGGCTCGCCGAGGAAGGCCTCCGCGGCGGCGGCCGCGAGAGCGAAGTTGCCGCGCTGAAAGGCGCCGGCCGCGCGCAGCTGGATCCCGGCGTCGAGGCGCGGCGTCCGCGGTGACCAGCCGCGCGCCGCGCTCGCTCGCCACGCGCTCGGCGATCGCGCGGGCCGCGGGGTCCAGGTCGTGCGCCGTGACCAGCGTGGCGCCCTCCTGGACCACGGCGAGCTTCTCCTCGGCGATGTCCTCGATGCGCGGCCCGAGCCAGCGCGTGTGCTCGAGCCCGACGCCGGTGAGCACCTGCACGCGCGATGGGATCACGCTCGTCGCGTCGTAGCGCCCGCCGAGGCCCGCCTCCACGACCGCCACCTCCACCTCGCGGCGCCCGAGCTCCCAGTAGGCGGCCGCCGTGAGGGCCTCGAACTGGGTGACCCCGTCCTCCGGATCGGCGGTCCGGTCCACCAGCGCGGCGGCGTGGGCGGCGGACTCGACGGCGGCGGCGAAGTCCGCCTCCGACACCGGCGCCTCCCCCACCTCGATCCGCTCCCTGAACGAGCGCAGGTGCGGCGAGGTGTAGCTGCCGCTGCGCTTGCCGTGGCGCTCGAGGATCGCCGCCGTGAAGCGGACCGTGGACGACTTGCCGTTCGTGCCGACCACGTGCACGGAGTCGAAGCGCTCCTGCGGCAGGCCGAGCACGGTCATCAGCTTGCGCATCCGGTCGAGCCCGAAGCGCATCCCGAACAGCTCGAGCCCGAGCAGGTACTCCTCGGCCTGGCGGAAGGTCATGCCTCGTCGAGGCGGCGCAGCGCCTCGCGGTAGTCCTCGAGCTTTCGGCGCTCGCCCTCCACCACCTCGGCGGGCGCCTTGCTCACGAAGCTCTCGTTGGCGAGCTTGCGCTCGAGCCGCTCGATCTCTCCGTGGAGGCGCTCGCGCTCGGCCTCGCGGCGGCGGCCCTCCTCCTCCGCGTCGAGGCCCTCGGAGGGAAGCACCTTCACCACGCCGCCCGGGACCTCGATCTCCGCCACGGGCTCCTCGTCCGCGCCGGCCTCGACCAGCTCGAAGCGGGCGAGCCGGCCGAGGTGGTCGCGCAGGTCGTCGTAGCCCTCGGCCGCGAGCACGCCGCGGAGCGGCGTCCCGGGCTTCGCCCCGACGTCGTCGCGGTAGCTGCGGAGCGCTCCCACGGCCTCGATGAAGCGGTCGAGCGCGGCCTCGGCCTGCTCGTCGCGGCGCGACTCGTCGGCCACCGGCCACGGGCTCGTGGCCAGCAGCCCGCGCTCCCCGGGCAGGAGCGACCAGATCTCCTCGGTGGCGAACGGCATGACCGGGTGGAGCAGCGCGAGGATCCGCTCGAGGGCGTGCACGAGCACCGCGGAGACGCGCGCGTTGTCGTCCGCGTAGAGGCGCGGCTTGGCGAGCTCGAGGTACCAGTCGCAGAGCTCCGACCAGAACGCCCCGTAGAGCTCGAGCGCGGCCGACGAGAAGCGGAACGAGTCGAGCTGCTCGGTCACGCTCGCGGTCAGGCGCTCCAGCCGCGACACGATCCAGCGGTCCTCGACCGTCTCGGCGGCGCCGGCGTCCGCCTCGACGTCCCCCACGCGCTGCAGGATCAGCCGCGACGCGTTCCAGAGCTTGTTCGCGAGGTCGCGCCCCTGCTTGACGCGCTCCTCGTTGAAGCGCACGTCCTGCGAGGAGGACATGGCGAGCAGCCCGAAGCGCAGGGCGTCCGCCCCGTAGGCCGGGAACTCGCCGCCCTCCGCGTAGACGGGCGGGCGCGGGCCGCCGTCGATCAGGTCGAGCGGGTCGATCCCGGTTCCGAGCGACTTCGACATGCGGCGCCCGTCGGGCGCCTGCACCACGGAGTGGATCGGCACGTCGGTGAAGGGCAGCTCGCCCGTGAGCTCGACTCCGAACATCACCATGCGCGCGACCCAGAGGAAGATGATGTCGCGCGCGGTCGAGAGCACGTCCGTGGGGTAGAAGGTCTCGAGCTCGGGCGTCTCCTCGGGCCAGCCGAGCGTGGCGAACGGCCAGAGGCCGGACGAGAACCAGGTGTCGAGCACGTCCGGGTCGCGCTCCCAGCCGTCGCCCTCGGGCGGCTCGGTGCCCACGTAGGTCTCGTCGCCGCGGTACCAGACGGGAAGCTGGTGGCCCCACCAGAGCTGGCGCGAGATGCACCAGGGCCGGATGTTCTCGAGCCAGTCGAGGTAGACCTTCGTCCACGGCCGCTCGGGGTGGAAGCGCAGCCGCCCGTCGCGGACGGCCTCCACCGCCGGCTTCGCGAGCTCGGACATGTCGCAGAACCACTGGAGCGAGATGAGCGGCTCGATCCGCCGCCCGGAGCGGTGCGAGTGCGGCACGTCGTGGACCCACGGCCGGGTGCCGGACACGAGCCCCTCCGCCCGCAGCGCGGCCACCACGGCGGCGCGCGCCTCGTCCACCTCCATCCCGCGGAACGCCTCCGGCGCCGCGTCGGTGATGCGCCCGTCCTCGCCGATCACGGTCACCTCCTCGAGCCCGTGGCGGCGGCCGATCTCGAAGTCGTTCGGGTCGTGCCCCGGCGTGATCTTGAGCGCGCCCGTGCCGAACTCCGGGTCCACGTAGTCGTCGGCCAGGATCGGCAGCCGGCGGCCCACCAGCGGGAGCACGGCGGCCTCCCCGATCAGCCGCGAGTAGCGCTCGTCGGCCGGGTTCACGGCGATCGCCGTGTCGGCCAGCATCGTCTCGGGCCGCACGGTCGCCACGGTGACGGCGCCGGAGCCCGACTCGAGCGGGTAGTCGATCAGGTAGAGCGTGTCCTCGACGGTGCGCTGCTCCACCTCGAGGTCGGAGATCGCGGTGCGCAGCCCCGGGTCCCAGTTGACCATGTAGTTGTCGCGGTAGACGTAGCCCTTCTCGTGGAGCGCCGTGAAGACGCGCATCACCGCGCGCACGTAGTCCGGGTCCATGGTGAAGCGCTCGTCCTCGTAGTCGAGCGAGGCGCCGAGCCGCTTGAACTGGCCCGTGATCGTGCTGCCGTACTGCTCGCGCCACTGCCAGACGCGCTCGGCGAAGCGCTCCCGGCCCAGTTCCTCCTTGGTGGTCCCTTCCTCGGCCAGGGCGCGCTCGACCACCCGCTGCGTGGCGATGCCCGCGTGATCGGTGCCGTAGATCCACTTCGCCCGCATGCCGCGCATCCGCGCGACCCGGATGCACGCGTCCTGGATCGTCCCGTTGAGCGCGTGCCCCATGTGCAGCGAGCCGGTCACGTTCGGGGGCGGGACCGCGATCGAGTAGCTGTCCTCCGAGCCGCCGCCGGGCTCGGCGTGGAAGACGCCGGCCTCCTCCCAGAGACGGAACACCCGGTCCTCCACGTCGGCCGGGTCGTAGCGCGTGCGGTCGAGTCGCTCGTCCGTCATCGGGGCGCAAGTGTGCCAGGGGCGCGGCGCGACCCCGGCGCGGCCGGAAGAGCTAGGCGCGCAGCTCGCGGGCCGCCAGCGCCGCGAGGTTCTCGACGGACTTCTGGTTGTCCTTCGCCACCTGGCCCTCCATGAGCTTGGCGAACACCGCGCCCAGCGGGCCCATCGAGGGCTTGCCCCGCAGGGTCTGGCGGAAGCCGGTGGAGTCGCCCTCCGGGGTGAGCTCGAAGATCACGTCGAACTCCGCCGTGAGCGGCAGCCCGGTGCCGCGGTGCACCTGCCGGCGCGGCGCCTCGTACTCGGTGACCGTCCAGTGCGTCTTCGCCTTCCACGGACCGAGGATCGGGTTGACCTCGTCGTACGTGGATCCGGGCGCGGTGGGGCCGTCGGTGCGGGTCACGGCATCGGTGCCCTCGACCCACTCGTGGTAGCGGCTCGAGTCGGACACGAGCTCCCACACCCTGTCCGGCGGGGCGGGGACGACGGCGTAGCCGGTGACCTCCATCATGCGGGCAGCGTCTCCACGAGGCGGCGCAGCTTATCCGGGCCGCGCAGCGGAGCGCCGTGCCCGAAGAGCATCAGCTGCGGCTCGAGCGCGGCGAGCTTGCGGATCGAGCGCCGGTTCTCCGCCGGGTCGGGCGTGAGGAACGGCTTGGGCTCGCGCAGCCCGGGCACGGCGGTGAGCACGTCCATGTTGTTGAGCACGTCGCCGAGCACGAGCACGCGGTCGGACTCGCGCCAGAACGACACGTGCCCGGCCGAGTGGCCCGGGGTGTCGAGCACCTGGAAGCCGGCCACCTCGTCGCCCTCCTTCAGCATCCGGTCCACCCGCCGCCCCGGCCCGCGGAAGATGGTGTCGTAGAAGCGCGCCACGGGATGGTCGGGCTGGCGCTGGCGGATCAGGTCGGGGTTCTCGGCGGCGTCGGCGTCGCGCTCGCCCACCCAGAACGGGATGTTCAGGGTGTCGCAGATCTCCTTGCTCGCGCCCTGGTGGTCCGGGTGGGCGTGCGTGATCGCGTGCGCGCTCACCGGCCGCCCCCTCAGCTGGCGCAGGATGCGCCGGCCGGCGTGCCGGCTCGCGGCGTCCACGAGCACGTCCTCGAGGAGGAAGACGTTGATGCCGTTGGGCGGGAAACCGGAGAGCTGCCAGACCCCGGGTGCGAGCTCCTTCACGAATCGGGAACCTATCCGACCATGGAAACCGATCCCGCCACGCTGCTCGCCGCCATCAGGTACATGACCCTCGCGACCGCGGACGAGGAGGGCAGGCCCTGGTCGTCACCCGTCTGGTTCGCCGCCCCCACGCCGTCCGAGCTGCTCTGGGTCTCCGACCCGAACGCGCGCCACTCGCGCAACATCGCCGCGCGGCCCGAGGTGGCCATCGTCGTCTTCGACTCGACGGTGCCGAGGACGACGCGATGGGGCCTCTACATGGAGGCCACGGCCGCGATGACCGACCCGGGCGACGTCGAGAGCGTTTGCATCCGGACTGGACCATCGAGGACGTGACCGCGCCCGCGAAGCACCGGCTGTACGCGGCGAGCGTGCAGCGCTGGTGGGTGCTCGACGAGCACGACGAGCGGGTGGAGGTGAAGCCGGGGTAGCGTCACGTCCATGGAACTCGATCCCCGCCACCTGCTCGCCTCGATCCGCTACATGACCCTCGCGACGGTGGATGCCGACGGGCGGCCCTGGGCCTCACCGGTCTGGTTCGCCGCCCCGACCCCGTCCGAGCTGCTCTGGGTCTCCGACCCGAACGCGCGCCACTCGCAGAACATCGCCGCGCGCCCCGACGTGGCGATCGTGGTCTTCGACTCCACCGTCCCGAACGAGGAGGCCCAGGCCGTCTACATGGAGGCGACCGCCTCCCAGACCGACGAGGGCATCGAGCGCCTCTCGGCGGCGTCGGTAGCGGCCGGCGGCGAGGCATGGACGGCCGACGAGGTCACGGGCGCCGGCAAAGCACCGCCTCTACCGCGCGGACGTCAAGCGCTGCTGGATGCTCGGCGCGGAGGAAGAGCGCGTGGAGGTGAAGCTGGTCTAGCGCGGCGCCGGTCGAGCGGGTGGCGGGCAGCACACTTTGCCCGCCCGAGCGAAGCGAGGGCGCGGCAAAGGAAATGTCCGACAGGACCCGCGGCCTGGGCAACGCTCAGGCGGACTCGGCCTGCTGCTCGCCGGGCTCTTCCGGCGCAGCCTCGGTCACCAGGGTGGGCTTGAGGCCCTTCTCGATCGTCTCCTTGGTGACCACGCACTTCTTCACGTCGCGGCGCGAGGGAAGCTCGAACTGGACGTCGAGCAGCGTCTCCTCGAGGATCGAGCGCAGCCCGCGCGCGCCGGTCTCGCGGGCGAGCGCCTTGTCGGCGATCGCACCCAGCGAGTCCTCGGCGAAGACGAGCTCGATGCCGTCGAACTGGAAGAAGCGGTGGAACTGCTTGACGAGCGCGTTGCGCGGCTCGGTGAGGATCGTGACCAGGTCCTCGCGGGTGAGCTGGTGGATCACCGAGCAGACCGGCAGGCGGCCGATGAACTCGGGGATCAGCCCGTACTCCACGAGGTCCTCGGGCAGCACGCGCTCGAAGAGCTCGCCGGTGTCCTTGTTGTGCTTCGAGCGCACCGACGCCCCGAAGCCCACGCCCTTGTGGCCGATGCGCCGCTCGACCACCCGGTCGAGGTCGGCGAACGCGCCGCCGCAGATGAACAGGATGTTCGTGGTGTCGATCGTGAGGAACTCCTGGTGGGGGTGCTTGCGGCCCCCCTGCGGCGGCACCGACGCGACGGTGCCCTCCAGGATCTTGAGGAGCGCCTGCTGGACGCCCTCGCCCGACACGTCGCGCGTGATCGACGGGTTGTCGGCCTTGCGCGCGATCTTGTCGACCTCGTCGATGTAGATGATCCCGGTCTCGGCCTTCTTCACGTCGAAGTCGGCGGCCTGGATCAGCTTGAGGAGGATGTTCTCCACGTCCTCGCCGACGTAGCCGGCCTCGGTCAGCGCCGTGGCGTCGGCGATCGCGAACGGGACGTTCAGGATCTTGGCGAGCGTCTGGGCCAGCAGCGTCTTGCCGCAGCCGGTGGGACCGAGCAGCAGGATGTTGGACTTCTGCAGCTCGAGGTCCTGCTCGGCGTCCGACTGCATCATCTGGACGCGCTTGTAGTGGTTGTAGACCGCGACCGAGAGCGTGCGCTTGGCGGGCTCCTGGCCGACCACGTACTCCTGGAGGACCGACCAGATCTCCTTCGGCTTCGGGAGGTTCTCGAGGTCGAAGGTCGGGGCGCCCGTGAGCTCCTCGTCGATGATCTCGTTGCAGAGATCGATGCACTCGTCGCAGATGTAGACGCCGGGGCCGGCGATCAGCTTCTTAACCTGCCGCTGCGACTTCCCGCAGAAGCTGCAGAGGAGCTGTTCGTTGGAGTCAGTGGGTCGGGCCACGCAGTGTCTCCCCGTCGCAAAGGTACCAGCGGTGGGTACCCCGGGTCCCCAGCTAGATACTCGGCAGGACCGGGCGTCCCTTCAAAGCCGAGTCAGGTTGCGTCGGTGGCGGGCTCGGCGACCACCGGCCGGCCGTCGGGCGTGGCCTCGACGCGCGGCGTGAGCACCAGGGCGATGACGAAGGCGAGCACGCCGAATCCGGCGGCGCCCAGGAAGGCGAGCTGGAAGCCCTCGGTCAGGGCGCTCGCGTCCGGGCGTCCCCCGCCCGCGAGGTTCTCCGTGCGCGTGTTGGCGAGCGTGGCGAGCACCGCCAGGCCGATCGCGCCGCCGATCTGCTGCGACGTGTTGATGAGCCCGCTGGCGAGCCCCGACTCGCGCTCCTCGACACCGGCCACCGCGGCGATCGTGACCGGGACGAACACCATGCCGGCGCCGACCGCGCAGATGACCGACGGGCCGAGCACGTCGGCCACGAAGCTGCCGTCGGCCGAGATCTGGCTGAACCACAGGAGCCCGATCGAGATCAGCGCGAGGCCGGGCAGGAGCACCGGCTTGACGCCGAAGCGCGTCGTCAGCTGCGAGGCCACGCCGGCGGCGATGATGATCCCGGCCGAGAGCGGCAGGTAGGCGAGCCCGGCCTCGAGCGGCTCGAAGCCGAGCACCTGCTGCATGTACAGCGAGATGAAGAAGAACATCGCGAACAGCGCGCAGACGAACACGAGCATCGTCGCGTTCGCGGCGAGCAGCGGGCGGTTGCGGAAGATCCGGAAGGGCACGAGCGGCTGCCGCGAGCGCAGCTCGATCATCACGAACGACGCGAGCAGAGCCACCGCCAGGGCGAGCAGCCCGATCGTCTGCGTGGAGCCCCAGCCGGCGCTCTCGGCGTCCACGAGCGCGTAGACGAGGATCGACAGGCCGGCCGTGACGGTGATCGCGCCGGCCACGTCGTAGCGGCGCTCGAGGTTCGCGTCGCGGCTCTCCGCGATCAGGCGCGGCGCCAGGAACGCGGCGGCGAGCGCGATCGGCACGTTCACCCAGAAGACCCACTCCCAGCCGAGCCACTCGGTGAGGACGCCGCCGAGCAGCACGCCGGCGGCGCCGCCGCTGCCGGCCACCGCTCCCCAGACGCCCATCGCCTTGTTGCGCTCGGCGCCCTCGATGAAGGTGGCCGCCACGATCGAGAGCGCCGCCGGCGCGAGGATCGCGCCGCCGAGCCCCTGCACCGCGCGGGCGACGATCAGCTGCGTGTCCGACTGCGCCAGGCCGCCCGCCAGCGAGGCGAGCGCGAAGACCACCAGGCCGAGGATGAACATGCGCCGCCGGCCGAGCAGGTCGGCCGCGCGCCCGCCGAGCAGCAGGAAGCCGCCGAAGGTGAGGACGTAGGCGTTCACGACCCACTGGAGGTCCTGCTGCGAGAACTCGAGCGCGGTCCCGATCGACGGGAGCGCGACGTTCACGATCGCCGCGTCGAGCACCACCACGAACTGGGTGGTCGCGAGGAGCGCGAGTGCCTGCCATCTGCGTTCGTAGGCCGTGCGGGTGTCCATGGCCCATGAACTTAGTGATGGCGATTCAGTGGCCCAATGCCTCGAGCGCCGCCGCCCGGGCGTCGCGGTCGGCCCAGATCTCCACGTGCGTGATGAGGCCGTCGCGGACGGTGTAGGCGTAGGCCCAGCGCTCCTCGACGGGCACCCCGCTGTCGCGCCCGTGCCCGTGGTGGTTGGCCACGAGCAGGACGCGTCCGGCCACCTCGCGCGCCTCCTCGACGTCGAAGCGATAGCCGCGGTCGAAGTGGCGGAACCAGTCGCCGAACCACTCGCCGACCTCCTCCTTGCCGCTGACCCTCCCGGCGAGCACGCCCAGCCGCTCCCCGCGCGCCACGAGCTCGACGTCATCCGCGTAGGCGTCCATCACCGCCGCGAAGTCGCGCGCGTTGGTGTCGCGGTACTGCTTCAGGACGACGTCGACATCGGCCTGGGACATGGGCGAAGTATCGCCGTGAGACGAGAACTGCGGCTGGGTGAGGAATGCGGGCTCATGCCGCGCGGTCACGCTCGTCACGCCCTCGTCGCCCGCCGCGTGGGACCAGGGGCTTGTGCAGTTCTTCGGGCTATGCCCGAATAAGTGCACACACGCCTTCGCCCGCCGGCCCCAAGCGTCAAAGGACCGCTACGAGTACGACAGCCGCGTTACGACCTGCATCCACCCAGCCGCCGTGCGCCCGGCGCACGACCGGCTAGTGCTGGGAGATGACCCGGTCGATGAGGTGGTAGTCGGCCGCCTCTTGGGCGCTCATGAAGTAGTCGCGCTCGGTGTCCTTCGAGACCTTCTCGAGGGGCTGGCCGGTGTGCTTCGCGAGGATCTCGTCGAGCCGCTGGCGGACGTCGATGATCTCCTTGGCGTGGATCTCGATGTCCGTGGCCTGGCCCTGGAAGGCGGACGAGACCTGGTGGATCAGGATCTTGGCGTTGGGCAGCGCCATGCGCTTGCCCTCCGCGCCGCCGGAGAGGAGCAGCGCGCCCATCGACATCGCGATGCCGACGCAGATGGTCTGCACGTCGGGCTTGATGAACTGCATCGTGTCGTAGATCGCGAGGCCCGAGTAGACGGAGCCGCCGGGCGAGTTGATGTAGAGGGACACGTCCTTGTCGGGGTCCTCCGACTCGAGGTGGAGGAGCTGCGCGACGATCAGGTTTGCGATGTCGTCGGTGACGGGCGTGCCGAGGAAGACGATCCGCTCGTTCAGGAGGCGCGAGTAGATGTCAAAGGCACGCTCTCCGCGAGAGGTCTGCTCGACGACCATGGGAACGAGTGGGCTCATGGGCGGAGCAGTCTAGCGACGGTCAGGACGGGCTCTCAGGAGCCCGGAGTCCAGATCTCTCCGGACTTCGCCTCGGCTTCCTTCTCGGGCGTCCAGAGCTTCTCGCGCGCCTCGGCGGTGTCGATCGGGATGGGCTTCGCGCGCTCGACGATCAGGTCCACGGCCTTGCGCATGGCGATGTCCTCGCGGAGCGCGTCGTCGGCGCCGCGCGAGCGTGCGCGCTTGAGCGCACGCTTCAGCTGCTTCTCGTTCGCCTCGGGGCCGGCGGCCTCGCGCAGGGCCTCCTCCACCTCGTCGTCGGTGACCTCGATCCCCTCGGCCTGGACGAGCGCGGTGAGCACCGCCTCGCGCCTGAGCGCCTGCTCGGCGTCGGGCTCGGCCTCCACGACCAGCTCCTCCTCGGTCTTGCCGGAGAGCTCCAGGTAGCGGCGCGGGTCGACCCCCTGCGATGACAGGCGGTGGGCGGTCCGGTGCCACATCTCGTGGGCCTTGGCGTGGACCAGCTCGTGCGGGATGGTCACCTCGGAGCGCTCCACCACCGCGTCGACGGCGGCCTGGCGGTACTCCACCTCGATGGCGCGCTCGTCGGCCGCCTTGAGCTGCTCCTCGATCTCCGTGCGGAGCTCGTCGAGCGTGTCGTACCCGCCCGCCTCGACGGCGAGCTCGTCGTCGAGCTCCGGCAGGCGCTTCTCCTTGACCTCCTTGACCGTGACCGCGAACTCGGCGTCCTTGCCGGCGAGCGGCTCGGCCGGGTAGTCGTCGGGGAAGGTCAGCGACACGGTGCGCTCGTCGCCGGCGGCTGCGCCCTCGAGCTGCTCCTCGAAGCCGGGCACGAGCCGGCCGGAGCCGAGCTCCACGACGAAGCCGCGGCCCTCGCCGCCCTCGAAGGGCTCCCCGCCGACCGAGCCTGCGAAGTCCATGACCACGAAGTCGCCCGTGGCGGCGGCGCGCTCGACGGTCTCGAGCGAGGCGAGCGACTCGCGCACGCGGTCGAGCTCGGTCTGCACCTCGTCGGGGTCGATCGCGGGCTCGCGGCGGCCGACCTCGATGTCGGCGATGTCGCCGAGCTTCGCGGGCGGCACCACTCCGACCTCGACCGTGAAGGCGAGCGCGGAGCCCTTCTCCGGCAGGTCGCTCAGGTCGATGCTGGGGTCTCCGACCGTGGTGATCCCGGCCTCGGAGACGGCCTCCTCGTACCAGCCGGGCATGCCGCGGCGCACGGCCTCGTCGAGCACCGCCTCGCGCCCGACCTGCTGGATCACCACCTGCGGCGGCACCTTCCCGCTGCGGAACCCCGGCACCTTCAGCTGCCGCCCGATCTCCTCGGCGGCGCTGCGCATCTCGCGCTCGAGCGCGTCGCTCGGCACCTCCACCTCGAGGCGCACACGCGACTCGCCGAGCTCGGTGGTGGTGGTCTTCAGGGCTCCGGACACCGGCGCTGAAGATAGCGTGGCGGTGTGCCCCGACTCCGTCGCGGCCCCGTGGAGCGCCTCTCCGCCTGGGCCACCACCGGCCCGCCCGGCCACGCGTGGAGCGCCCTGGCCGACATCGCGGTGTTCTGGGCGCGCTGGGCGCGTCAGCGCATGCTGCCCGGCGCGGGCAGGCGCCCGAGGAGCCGCCGGTAGCGGTCCATCGACGCCCGGGCCATGTCCCCGTGCGTCTGGCTCCGGAGCCGCGCCACCCGCTCGCGGTGGAACGGGCTCGAGAGGCTCTCGGCGTGCCCGATCACGTTGCGGGTGCTTGATCCGGTAGCGCCCCTGGAGCCCGCGCGTGAGCCGCAGCGAGGCGCGCAGCTGCCGCCGGTTGCCGAGCACCTGCCCGTCGCTCGTCCCGACGTGCTCGATCCCGATCGCGGTCCAGTTGAGGCCCACCGTGTGGCGGCACATCACGCTCGTGGGCACGAGCCGGTAGACGGTCCCGTCGCGGTCGATCACGTAGTGCGCGCAGACGCCGGGCAGCTCGCCCAGCTCCACGTCCGGCGAGTCCGAGGCGAAGGTGTTGAAGACGGGCGCGAAGCTGCTCGTGGCGGTGTAGTGCTCGACGATCACGCGCGGCTTGCGGAGCCGGTAGTCGTCGATGCCGTAGTGGCGGCGCGCGTACGCGCGCATCTCGCCCTTGCGAGCGGCGCCGAACGGGATCGGGCGCTCCACCACCGGCTGGGGCGCGACGGCCCGGGCGAGCGCCAGCGCCGCCCGGGCGTGGCGCGCGGCGTAGGCGGCCGAGGGCGCGCCGCCGTGCAGCTCGACGACGAACGCCGTGTCGCCCGCGAAGCGGTGGTTCTGCCAGCCCGTGGCGGTGCCGTGGTACCGGGTCAGCGCGCGCCGCGGCAGCCCCGAGCGGCGCGAGTAGAGCTGCTCGAGCTTGGGGTCGCCCTCCGAGCGCGGACCACGATCCGGAGCGCCTGGTGGTACCAGAGCGTCACGCGCGGCCGGACGCGCTCCACGAAGCGCTCGAGCGCCTGCGTCTCGGGCTCGGAGCCCGCCGATGCACCGGAGTGGTAGGTGTCGAACGGGCCGCCGTCCGCCTGCCAGCGGTAGGGGAAGTTGCGGTTGAGGTCCACCCCGTTCGCGTTCTGGCGGGTGCCCGCCGCGTGCGCCGTCCGGGTTCAGGTCCTCGATCAGCCAGAGAGCGGTGCCGCGCGGCGGCTTCGAGCGCCGCAGCCGCGCGACGATCGCGCGCCCGGCGGGCTCGTCGCCGTGCACCGAGCCGACCACGAGCAGCTTCACGCGCGCCCGCGCGGGACCCACCCGCACGGCGCGGATGCGGCGTGCCGCGGCGCCGAATGACCGATCACCCGGCCCTCGGCGGCGGGCGCGGCCGGCTGCCCGGCGGCGAGGGCGGAGAGGATGAGGGTCAGGACGTGCAGCACGGCCTCCGAGTATGGCTTCGGTAGCGCACGCCAGGCCAGTAGATTCGCCCGCGTGATCGCCGACCTAGCCGCGCGGGCGTCGTCCGGGCGCCGGCTCGCGATCGACACCGAGTTCGTGTCCGAGCGCCGCTACCGGGCCCTGCTCTGCCTGGTCCAGGTGGCGGTCCCCGACCCCGACGGCCCCGACGGCGTGCGCACCGAGGTGATCGACCCGCTGGCCGACGGCTTCGACCCCGCGTCCACCGCCCCGCTGGCCGAGGTGCTGGCCGACCCGGACGTGGAGGTGGTGGTCCATGCCGGGCGCCAGGACGTGGCCATCCTGCGGCGCGCCTGGCAGACCGAGATCCGCAACGTCTTCGACACCCAGGTGGCCGGCGGGCTTCCTCGGGCTCGGCAGCCAGGAGGGCTACGAGTCGCTCGTCCGCAAGGTGCTCGGGACGCGGCTGAAGGGCTCCGAGGGCTTCACGCGCTGGGACCGGCGCCCGCTCACGGCGCAGCAGCTCGAGTACGCGGCGGACGACGCTCGCTGCCTGCTCACGCTCGGGCGAGCGGCTCGAGGAGCGGCTGACCGAGCAGGGCCGGCTCGAGTGGGCGCACGAGGAGTGCCGCGCGCTCGAGGAGGTCAACGACGACCGCCCGCCCGAGCGGGTGTACGAGCGGCTCCCGCGGCTGGCGCGCCTCGGCGAGAGCGGGCGCGCGGTGGCGCGCGAGCTCGTGGAATGGCGCGAGGGGATCGCCGAGTCGATGGACCGCCCCGCGGGCTTCGTGCTCCCGGACCAGGCGCTGATGGAGCTGGCGCGCCGGGCGCCGACCGACCGCAACGGGCTCGAGCAGATCCGCGGCCTCCCGCCCCAGACCATGCACCGGCGCGGCGACCAGCTGATCGCGGCGATCGCCCGCGGGCTCGAGCGCGAGCCGCCGCCGAGCCCGGCCACCCCGCCCTCGCGCGACTCCGGGGACGCGCCGCTCGTCTCGCTCGCCCAGGCGCTGGTGCGCCAGCGCTCGATCGACAGCGGCGTGGCCGTGGAGCTGATCGCCACCCAGTCCGAGCTGGCCGCGCTCGTGACGGCGGCCCGCCGCGGCGAGGACGGCGACGGCCTGCGCGTGACCGAGGGCTGGCGGCGCGAGCTCGTGGGCGACGAGCTGCGAGAGCTGCTCGCCGGCCGCCGGCGCCTGTGGGTCGGGCCAGACCGGACGCTGCAGGTTTCCGAGGCCGATCCGGGGAACGAGGACCAGTGATGAACCGCAAGCTGCTCGGCATCTACCTGAACGACCATCTCGCCGGCTCGACCGCCGGCGTGGAGCTCGCCCGGCGCGCGGCCGGGTCGAACGAGGGCAACGAGCTACGGAGCGTTCCTGGCCGGTGCTCGCCGGGGAGATCGAGGAGGACCGCGACGAGCCTCAAGGACATCATGCGCCGGCTCGAGTACGGCGAGGACATCCCGAAGAAGGTCGGCGCCTGGACCTTCGAGAAGATCGGCCGGCTCAAGCCGAACGGCCAGCTGACCGGCTACTCGCCGCTGAGCCGCGTGGTCGAGCTGGAGGGCCTGGCCCTCGGGATCACGGGCAAGCTGGCGCTCTGGAAGTCGCTCCAGGAGATCGTGGACGAGGAGCCGCGGCTCGACGCCGCCGAGCTCGCTCGCCTCGCGCGAGCGCGCCGAGCGCCAGCAGCGACGACGTCGAGGAGCCACCGCCTGCGCGCCGTGCGCGAGGCGTTCCGCGGCTAGACCATCGATACGCTCCCCCGCCGATGAGCTGGGAGCCCGAGCTCGAGGAGCTCCGCCGCCGCGAGGAGCTCGCCCGCCGGATGGGCGGGCAGGAGCGGGTGGAGCGCCAGCACGCCTCGGGGCGGCTCACCGTGCGGGAGCGCGTCGAGCGGCTGCTCGACCCGGGCAGCTTCCACGAGACGGGCGCGCTCGCGGGCCGCGCGGCGTACGGCGAGGACGGCGAGATCGAGAGCTTCCTGCCCGCCAACACGGTCGTCGGCCAGGGGCGGATCGACGGCCGGCGGGTGGCCCTCCAGGGCGACGACTTCACCATCCGCGGCGGCGCGGCCGACGCCGCGATCTGGGAGAAGGCCATCTACGCGGAGCGGCTGGCGCACGACCTGCGCATCCCGCTCGTGCGGCTCGTCGACGGCACCGGGGGCGGCGGCAGCGTCAAGTCGCTCGAGGACATGGGCTTCTCGTACGTGCCGCCGCTGCCGGGCTTCGACGTGGTGGTCCGCAACCTCGGGATCGTGCCGGTGGTGGCCGCCGCGCTCGGGCCGGTGGCCGGGCTGGGCGCCGCGCGGGTGGTGTGCTCGCACTTCTCGGTGATCGTGCGCGGCAGCGCCCAGCTGTTCGTGGCCGGGCCGCCCGTGGTGGCGGCGGCGATGGGCGAGGCGCCCGACAAGGAGACGCTCGGAGGCGCGCGCCTCCAGGCCCGCGCCGGGGCGGTGGACAACATCGCGGAGGACGAGGACGACGCGCTCGCGCAGCTCCGGCGCTTCCTCTCCTACCTGCCCGGGAGCGTCTGGGAGGCGCCGCCGCTCGTGGCGGAGCAGGACCCGCCGGACCGGCGCGAGGAGGAGCTCGTCTCGATCGTGCCGCGCGACCGGCGCAAGCCCTACAAGATGCGCCGCATCCTCGAGGCCGTGCTCGACCGCGGATCGGTCTTCGAGCTGGGCGCGGGGTTCGGGCGCCCCGTGATCACCTCGCTCGCGCGGCTCGGCGGCCGGCCGGTGGGCGTGCTCGCCTCGGACCCCGAGCACTACGGCGGCGGCGTGACCGCGGACGCCTCGGAGAAGCTCGCCCGCTTCGTGGACATGTGCGACCAGTTCCACCTGCCGGTGGTGAACCTCGTGGACGTGCCCGGCTTCGTGATCGGCACCGAGGCGGAGCGCGCCGGCACGATCCGGCGCGGCGGCCGCGCGCTCTTCTCCGTCTACCAGGCGAGCGTGCCCTGGGTCTCGGTGCTCGTGCGCAAGGTGTTCGGCGTCGCGGGCGCGGGCCACGGCGACGGCTCGCGGCTCAACCTGCGCTACGCCTGGCCGTCGGGCGACTGGGGCTCGCTGCCGATGGAGGGCGGGCTCGAGGCGGCCTACCGCCGCGAGCTCGAGGCGGCCGAGGACCCGGTGGCCCTGCGGGCCGAGATCGCCGCGCGCCTCGACGCCGTGCGCTCGCCCTTCCGCACGGCGGAGCGCTTCAGCGTGGAGGAGATCATCGACCCGCGCGACACGCGCCCGCTGCTCTGCGACTGGGCCGAGCGGGCGCACGAGCTGGTGGCGCAGGAGCTGCACCTCGGGCCGAAGGCGCGCGGCCCGCGCCCCTGAGCGATGCGCGTACCCTCGGGCTAGGCCAGCATGACGAGCTCCTGGAGCTCGTCGTCCAGCCAGTCCATCAGGCGCCACAGGTCGGGCATCTGGTCGCGGTCGGCGATGATGCCGAAGTCGAGCTTCCCGCAGTAGCTCATCACCGTGATGTTCAGGCCCATGCCGTCGGTGATGACCGACACCGGGTAGTTCGCCTCGAGCCGGGCGCCCGCGAGGTAGAGCGGGAACTGCGGGCCGGGGACGTTCGAGATGACGAGGTTCCAGGTCGGCCGCGCGGCCCCGCTCGACAGGGCGAAGGTCACGCGCGCCGCGCGCGAGAACACCGCCGGCGGGATGAAGTGGTTCACGTCCTGGAGCAGCTCCGCCGGCAGCGCGCGGTGCCTCTCCTTCATCGAGAGCAGCGCCTCGTGCGTCTGCCGCAGGCGCTCCACCCGGTCCTCGACGTTCGTGAACAGCGGGGCGCTCATCAGCATGATCCGGTTGCCGTAGGTGCCGGCCTGCTCCGAGGTGCGGACCGAAACCGGGATCTGCGCCACGAGCGGCTCGTCCGGCAGCTCGCCGTGCTCCTCGAGCCAGCGGCGCACCGCCCCGGCGCAGACCGCGACCACCACGTCGTTGACCGTGCAGTCGTGGCGGTTCTTCACCCGCTTGACCGCCTCGAGCGAGAGACGGCCGAACACGAAGCGCCGGTGCGGGGAGATGCGCCCGTTGAAGGTGGTGCGCGGCGCCTTGAGCGTGGTGCGCTCGAGCACGCCGCCGTCGCCCCGGTTGAGGGCGCGGCTGACGACGTCGGCCACGCGTGAGGCGACCCCCGTCCCGGGCAGCGTGTTGAACGCGGTCTCGTCGAGGTTCGGCAGCGCGGACGGCAGCGCGCGCAGGAGGCGCAGCGGGTAGCGCGGGAGGCCGAGCAGGCCGCGCGCGAGCATCTCGACCTCGGTCGGCTCGCCGTCGGCGCTCCCCGCGAGCGGCTCGGGGGCCTCGCGGCCCTCGGGCGAGAGGTCGAGCAGCACGCCCATGATCTCCGCGCCCGAGAGGCCGTCGATCAGCGAGTGGTGGATCTTGGTCAGCATCGCCACGCGGTCGGCTCCGAGCCCGTGGATCAGGTAGATCTCCCAGAGCGGGCGCGCGCGGTCGAGCGGGCGCGCGACGATGCGCGCCACCTGCTCGGCCAGCTTCTCGTCGTTGCCGGGCGGCGAGAGCGCCAGCTCGCGCACGTGGAAGTCGAGGTCGAAGTCGGGGTCGTCCACCCAGTACGGGTAGTCGAGGCCGAACGGCACCTCCGCGAGCCGCCAGCGGAGCGGCGGCAGCAGCGGCAGCCGCTCGGCGATCAGGTCGTGGATCGCCTCGAGCGTGAGCTTCCCGTCCGGGCGCGTGGACGGGTCCAGGATCGCGAGCCCGCCGACGTGGCCGGACTGGCGTGCGGTCTCGAGCGCCAGGAACTGCGCGTCGACGCTCGTGAGCTGGCGCACGGCCGCTAGCTTCGAGGGTTCAGGTGGTGCGCGTCAACCGGGGGTTCTGGATCGGCGTGAGCGTCCGCTCCACCTGGTCGCGGTATTGCTCGTAGTTCGGCGGCAGCGAGAGCCGCTCGCCGAGGTGCTCCGCGTCCTCGTCGGTGGCGAAGCCGGGCCCGAGCGTGGCGATCTCGAAGAGCACGCCGGAGGGCTCGCGGAAGTAGATCGAGCGGAAGTAGAAGCGGTCGATCACCGGGGTGACCGGCGCGCCCGCCTCGCGCAGGCGCTGCTGCCACGCCTCGTGCTCGTCCATCTCCGAGGCCCAGGCCACGTGGTGGACGGTGCCGGCGCTCTGCACGCCCGGGGCCTCCGGCGGGTCGTCGTAGACGTAGCGGCCGCCGCGCTTGTCGCCGCGGGCCTCCCAGCCGTCGGCGGCGCGCTCGAAGCCGAGCACGTCCTCGAGCAGCCCGCGGCTCGCGTCGGGCCGGGACGAGAACGCGCGCACGGTGTCGAAGCCGCGGAGCGCGTGCTCGGCGGGCACCTCGGGGTGATCGGCTATCAGCGGGTCGTCGCCGCTCTCGTCCACGGCCAGCTCGTGGGCCAGCCCCTCGGGATCGGCGAAGCGCAGGCGGCCGTCCTCGCGCGTGGCCTCCACGCCCTCGGCCGCCAGGCGCTCGGCCCAGAACTCGATGGCCTCCGGGCTCGCGACCCGCCAGACGATCGTGTGCACCATGCCGGCGCCGGCGCGCCCGGGCGTGGCGCCCGGATACTCGAAGAACGTGAGGTCCGATCCCGCGCTGCCCTTCTCGTCCGCGTAGAAGAGGTGGTAGACGGTCGGGTCGTCCTGGTTGACCGTCTTCTTCACGAGCCGCAGCCCGAGCACGCGCGCGTAGAAGTCGACGTTGCCGGGAGCGTCTCCCGTGATGGCCGTGATGTGGTGAATCCCCTCGAGCTTCATGTGCCCGAGGGTAGACGGGTCGCAGAACCTAAAGGCGCCTCCCGAGGTGCCGAAATAGTGCTTATGGCTGCGAAGTCGTGGCTCTGCCGCGACGACATGGACCGCCAGCGGCTCCTGGACATGGACGGGCGCATTGGCCCTGTGCGCCGCATGTCCATCGGCGTGATCGCGCTCGCGCTCGTCGCGTGCGGGCCGTGGCTGGGCTGGTGGACGCTCATCCCGCTCGCGCTCGCCGCCGGCGCCTTCCAGGTCGCGGAGCGCTTCAAGCCGCGCGTGGAGCGGCCCGAGTACCTGCTGTTCGGCGCCTGGGTCCTGAGCGAGCTGGCCATCGCGGGCTCGGTGGCGCTGACCGGCGACGTCGAGGGGCCGATGCTCGGCTGGCTCGCGATCCCGGTGGTGACCCTGAGCGCGCGCTTCTCCGCCCGCGGCGTGGCCCTCGGCGTGGGCGTGGCCCTGGCGCTCGCGTTCGCGGTGGCCTGGGGCACCGACCACCAGGCCATCGTCGACAACCCCGTGCTGCTCGTGGCCCCGCTCACGCTGATCACCTGCACCGCGATCCTCTCCACGGCGCTGATGCAGTCCGACGTCCATCACCGCAGCGAGACCGTGATCGACCCGCTGACCGGGATGCTCAACCGCAAGGCGCTCGCCACGCGCGTGGCGGAGCTCGAGCAGCAGTCGCAGGTGAGCGGCGAGCCGATCGGGCTCGTGGTCGGCGACCTCGACCACTTCAAGGAGGTCAACGACTCCTGCGGCCACACCACGGGCGACGCGGTCCTGAAGGAGGTGGCCTACGAGATGCGCAAGGAGCTGCGCGCCTTCGACCTCGCCTACCGGCTGGGCGGCGAGGAGTTCCTCGTGGTGCTGCCCGGCGCCGACGCCCAGCAGGCCGAGCGCCTGGCCGAGCGGCTGCGCGAGATCATCGCGGGCGTGGAGTTCAGCGGCGACCAGCGCCTGACCATGAGCTTCGGCGTGAGCGCGTCGCCGCGCGGCGGGCGGTTCGAGTACCAGCGCGTGTTCGGCGAGGCCGACATGGCCCTGTTCGAGGCCAAGCGCTCCGGGCGCGACCGCGTCTGCCTCGCGGACGAGGCGCCGGAGCCGGTCCTCGCCTAGCCGGCGCAGGGTCGGCCGCCGCGCCGTCGAATATCCGCTTCGTGGACGACTCCCCGAAGCGGCCCAGCCCGTTCGCGTCGCTCGAGGCGTCGTCGCGTGAGCGCCTGCTCGCCGAGACCGCGGAGGCCTGGTACCACTTCGGCGACGCGCCGGACGTGCAGGACCTGATCGCGCGCGTGGACGACTCGCTGTCGAGCGGCGGCAGCAAGCTCGCCGCCGCCCTGATCTTCGCGGTGCTGTCGTCCGACGACACGCACCTCGGGCATGCGCTCGGCGAGGCCGCTCAGAGCGGCTGATCGGCCGCGAGCCACACGCTGAGCCGGTCGTAGACCTCCGGGTGGTTCAGCAGCGCCAGGTGATGGGCGCCGCCGAGATGCATGCCGTGCTCTTCCCTGAACGGGATGTGCCGGTCGCGCGAGCGCCCGGAGGCGCTCGCCTCGAGCACGAGCACGTCGCCCAGCAGGCGACCCAGCGGATGCCTGGCGCTGCGCGTGATGGTGGCGGCCACGAAGCAGTGGGTGGCGCCCTCGAGCAGCGGCACCTCGGTCAGGGCGGCGGCCTTCAGCGCGTCGGGGTCGCGGCCCTCCCAGTCCTCGTCCACGAGCGAGCCGTGGCGGAGGTCGCGGATGCCCGCGCTGCGGCGGCGCAGGAAGCCTCCGAACGGGCGGACCTCGGGTGCGACGCCGAAGCCGGCGGTGAGCACGTGGACGGCCTGCGCCAGCGGGGCCCCCATGTGCGGCGTGCCGAGCGACACCACATGACGCACGTGGCGCACCCAGCCCGCGCCCTCCTCGCCGGCGTAGTGGCAGGCGCTCCTGGCCACGAGCCCGCCCATCGAGTGGCCCACGAGCGCGATCCGCTCGACCTCCACCGGCCACGAGTCGGCCACGACCTCGAGCAGCTCGGAGAGCGAGCGCCCGTTCTCGGAGATGTGGCGGCCGGTGTTGTAGCGGACGTGGACCGGCGTGCAGCCGAGCTCGCCGGCGAGCCGCGACGCGTACGTGCCCCCGTGGCGTGCCGAACCGAGCTCCCAGGCGAACTCGGTCTCCATCAGGCCATGGACGAACACCACGAGCGTCGGCGTCGCGTCCGGGAAGGCCTCGGCGAGCGCGGCCGGCGCGGGCGTGACGACGCGGCCTCCGATCCGGACCGACATCGGCTCCTGAAGGTCGCTCCCCTGGCGCTCGAGCTGGTCGCCCACGAGCCCGTTGAGGGCGCCCAGGACGGCGCTTCCCCGGCGGGTCGTCGAGAGCTCGCGCTCGCCGGAGCGGACGCGGCTTCCGAGCAGCTCGCCGGCGCCCCTGCCGAGCAGCGCGCTGCCGCCGCGGAGGCCCGCGTAGACGCCGGCGCTGACCGCGTCGTGCACGACCCGCACGGGCGCGCCGCCGGGGCCGACGGCGTCGAAGGCGCGCTTGGCGATCGCCTGATGCACGGCGCCGATGCCGCCCATCGCGTCGCGCAGCTCGCCGAAGGCCAGGTCGCTGAGGCCGCGGACCTCGTCGGGGCGTCGTGCGATCTCGGTCATGACCGCCTCTATGCCTCCGTCCCCCGGCCGTTACATCAGGCGGGGCGCGAGCGCCGCGCGCGCGCCTCGCGCTGCCGGCGCGCGTCGCGGAACTCGGCGATCTCGACCGGGGCGTCCTGGCCGGCCACGGCCACGGGCTCGAGCAGCCGCGGCACGAGCGGCGTCTCGACGAGGCGCCCGCCGCGCTCCTCGATCCGGTGGGCGCGCGCGTGCTCGCGGGCGCTGACCACCTCGACCAGGTCCGTTCCCGCGAACAGCAGCCCGACGCCGTCGTCCACCGCGTAGCCGGGCGCGAGCCCGTCGAGCACGGCCTCCGCGTAGCAGGCCCTGCGGTCCGGGTCGCTCGCGTGGTGGACGGAGTTGCTGCCGGGAAGCAGCCCAAGGCCCTCGAGCCGGGCGCGAGCGCCCGTGGGAGCGCGTGATCCCGTGCTCGAACCAGCACATCGAGCCGGCGCTCACGCCGCAGAGCACGATGCCGCGCTCCCACGCCTCGCGCAGCGTCTCGTCGAGCCCGTGGACGCGCCAGATCGCGAGCAGGTTCGCGAGGCTCCCGCCGCCGACGTAGATCACGTCCTGGGCGAGCAGGTGCTCGCGCGGGTCCACCGGGTGGGTGCCGAGCCGGAACAGCGAGAGGTGCGAGAGCCGTCCGAGCCCGCGGAACGCGCTGTGGAAGCGGTCGATCTGCTCGTCGGGGTCGCCGCTCGCGGTGGGCAGGAGGCAGATCGCCGGGTGGTCGGCGGCCGGCAGGCCCGCCACGTAGTGCTCGAGCGGCGCGTCGGCGACCGAGGTGGAGAAGCCGCCGCCGCCCATCGCGAGGATGCGCCGGCGGTCTTCCTTCATGCGGCTCGGGGCACGGCGGCGAGCCGGGCGGGAGCCTCGACGGCCGGTGCCCCGTCGCCCAGGTACGACACGCGCAGAGCGGTCTTGATCACGCGCCCGCGCACGCTCCGCATCCTGAACGCGCGCGCCTCGGGGCGCGACGAGACGGCGCGCAGCAGGCGGCCGCCCGCGAAGTGGAGCCCGATGCCGTCGCTTGCCGCGTAGCCGGGCCGCATGCCGCCGCGCAGCGCCGCCCGGAAGGCGTCCTCGCGGCCGCGCTCGGTCTCGTAGTGGACCGTGTTGCTGCAGCCGAGCAGGCCGAGGCCGGTGAAGCGCTCGGGCGTGCCGTGGAAGCCCGTGATGCCCTCCGCGAACCAGCACAGCGAGCCGGCGCTCACGCCGCAGAGCACGATGCCGCGCTCCCACGCCTCGCGCATCACGGTGTCGAGGCCATGCGCCTGCCACACGCCGAGCAGGCTGATCACGCTCCCGCCGCCGACGTAGATGAGGTCCTGGGAGAGCAGGTGATCGCGCCACTCGCTCGCTCCGCCGCGGCGGAACAGCGAGATGTGCGACGGCTCGCAGCGGTCGGCCGGGAAGGCCTGGTAGAAGCGGACGATGTAGTGGTCGGCATCGCCGCTGGCCGATGGCAGGAAGCAGACGCGCGGGCGCTCACGGCCGGTGGTGCCGAGCACGTAGTCGTCGAGCAGGGGGTTGCCGGACTCCATCGAGAACCCGCCTCCCCCGAGCGCCACGATCTGACGACGGACGCCGCGCATCGCTCGACGGTAGGTGCCCGCGGCGGGCCCGTCAAAGGATTTGCGCGTTGTGTCGAACCGCGTTCGACAGACGGTCCGTACGGGACGGCGCTGCACCGGCGGCGGCTGCCAGGCGCCCGAGAGCACGCTCGCCTTGGGGCGATAGATGCGCAGGTTGAGGCGGAACGGCCCGGCGGGCGTGGGGAGCCAGTTGACTCCCGCCTCCGTGGGCTTGGTGCGCTGCAGCACCACGACGACGCTGCCGTCGGGCTTCCGGCGCAGCGGCGGGTGGCTGTCGCCGACCGCGTAGAGCCGCTGCGGGTTCGCGACGAGGTAGCCGTCGCCGTCGTACATCGTGAGCGACCAGAACGCGCGGTTCGGGGGCTGCTGCCCCTTCTCGAACACCAGCCGGTAGGAGCTCGCGCCGTCGAGCGGCGCGCCGGTGGAGTCCCCGAACGCGGTCGGGTACACCGCCTCCACGCGTGTGTTCGCGCCGAGGCCGAGCGAGGCGACGCCCGCCCGGAAGGTGTAGTCGGTGCCGTAGCTCCCGATGTTCTTCGCGGGGATCGCCCAGCCCTGGTTCGCCGCGGCCTGATTCTGGAGCGTGGTCTTGGCGATCGTCGGGAGCAGGTTCCCGATGCTCGTCGACCGAGGCGAGCAGCGCGTCCAGGGCATCGCCCGAGAGCCCCTTCACCGACGCGATGCGCTTGACGATCGCGCGGTCCCGGGCGGGCGGCGGGTTGCGGCGCATCTCGACCGCGAGTCGCCGCAGGAAGGCGGCGCCGGTGGGAGTGACCGCCTTCTTCGGCAGCCCGGGCTTGCAGCCGGCTTTGAACCTGCGCGGGCCCCCGGGCGGCGCGAGCGAGTAGCGGCGCATGAGCCGGATCGCGCGGCGCTGGTCGGCGGGGCCGGCGGCGAGCGTGCGGCCGATCACCCAGAGGCGCCGGTACTTGGACCGCACCACGCGCGTGCCCGGGACCTTGCGGCCCCTGTGGCCCGACCACGTGATCGCGAAGCGGCCGGCCTTCGAGCCGGTGGTGCGTGAGCCGATGTAGCCGATCGTGTTCGTGTACGGGTCGAGCAGCTGGAACACGAAGTAGCGCTTCCCCATCGCCGGGTGGCTCAGGACGACGGGGCCCTTCCCGAGGTCGAGATGGGCGATCGAGTAGAGCGTGTCCACGTTCGGGGCGACCACGGTGCGGGCGGCCGGCGTGGCGAAGCGCTCGGCGTTGCTGAAGCTGTTCACCGGCGCGTTGCCCTTCCCGTCCGGGCAGCGGACGCTCGTGGCCGTGCTCCGCACGCGCATGAACTCGAGCAGCGGGAACCCGTAGAGATAGGCCTGCTGGCCGAGGGCGCCGGCCTCCGCCGGCGTGATCGGCGCGGTTCCGGCGGACGCGGGCGCGGCGCCGGCGAGCGCGGCGAGAGCGACGGTCAGGAGCGGCGGCGGCACGCATCTCAGCGCGACCCTCTCACAAGGCGCGCCACGCGCGTGCGCTGCTCGAACCTGCCCGGCTCTGCCCGCGCTCGTTCCGCCGCAGCCGGGCTCGCGCCGGGCATAGGCGGCCGGGTCGCGGAGCAGCTCGGCCACGGAGTCGCGGATCTCGTCGTCGATCGAGCCGGGGATCTCGCCCACCGTGTCGATCCCGTCAGCCGCTCGATGAAGCCGGCGCGAAGGCGCCGCAGCATGCAGCCCTGGTCGACGCGCACGTCGGGCGGATAGCGGTTCTCGGTCCAGAGGAGACGGCGGCCGGACGGGTCCCAGGCGAACTCCGGCACGATCCAGCCGCGCTCGCCCGTGCGCGTGAGGCGCTGCGGCCGTCCCACGCGGCCGCACGCGCGCGCGGCCGCCGCTCCAGCGCACGCGCTGGGACCAGAGATCCGTCGCCTGCCCCAGGACCGGCTGGAGGAAGCTGTCGCTGAACACGTTCAGGATCAACACGTAGTCGAACACCGCCGGCAGGTCGAGGATGCGGGCGACGCGCGACCAGTCGTCGTACGCGCCGGGGAGCCGGCGCGAGGACATGAAGACCACGCGGTCCATCTGCGGGCGTGAACACGGCCTGCTCGTCCCACGCCGGGTTGCGCGTGAGCCGCGAGGGCCGGCAGCGGCCGCGGCCCGGGTCGGGCAGCCGGCAGAAGAACAGCTCCGGGTCGATCGCCGTGCCGGTGGTCTCCGTGTAGAGGAAGCCCGATCCGTCCGGCGCCCACCACTGGGTCTCGTACCAGTGGCCGTTGCCCGGGCGCACCACGTGCTCGTCGACCAGGCGGGGACCGCGCGGGTCGAAGCGCGCCACGTGGATCTCCGAGCGGCCGTTGCCGCCCTCCGCCGCGTTCCAGTTGAGGGTCGTCCAGGCAACGTGGCGGCCGTCCGGCGACCAGTAGGCGTGGAAGTTGTCGCTCAGCTCCGGGCCGCGGGTGAGGTTCGTGCGCCGGCGGCCGTCGCGCGTCATCACCCAGAGGTCCGAGCCGATGCCGCCGAAGCCGGCGCCGCCGATGCGGGCCACGCGCCCGTTCCACGAGTGGAAGAGGATCCAGCGGCCGCCCGGGCGGACCACGGGGACCTGGTTCGGCCCGTCGAGCCCGCAGGTGAGGCAGCGCCGCCCGCGCCCGGCGAGCGTGGCGCTGTAGATCTGCACCTGGCCGTCGCCGCCCTCGTCGCGGCCGACCGGGTCGTGGTAGACCACGTGGCGGCCGTCGAGCCAGTCGGCCGCCTGTCCGAGCACGTACGGGTTGGCGCGGACCTCGAGGCGGTCGGCGGATGCCGGGGCGGGCAGGCAGGCGACGGCCGCGAGCGCCAGAACGGCCACGAGGATGCGGCTCCGCCTCACGGGAACCGCACGGCGAAGTTCGTGGCGCGCCCGGCTCGGGTCCGGATCTTGAAGCGCTTCACGCGGCCCCGGAGCGCCACCTCGATCTGCAGCGGGCCACCGCGCTGGGGACGCACGTAGCCGCGCAGCAGGCCGCGGCGCACGGCCACGCCCACGTTCGGCAGGCGCAGCGAGAAGCTCTTGAGCGGCAGCGACGGCGCGAACCGGTAGCCGCGCGCGGTCGGCCTGATCCCGGCCAGCCGGGTGAGCGCGTAGAGCGTCCAGGCGGGCTGGTGCATGATCTGGCCGGCGTAGGTGTGGTCGAGGCCGATCCCGCACGCGCCGGGGTCCTCGGAGAACCACGAGTTGCAGACGTCGTCGACCGACAGGATCCCGTTCCAGCGGTCCGGAAATGCGTGCGCGTGCGCCGCCAGCGTGTTGCCCTCGAGCTCTCGCAGCGCGTACGCGCCCGCCCTCGGGACCAGGCCGTCCAGCTCGCCGAGCGCCCACGTGAGCCAGCCGTTGATCGCGTACCAGGTGCCGCCCACGTACACCGCGTTGCCGCCGCCGATGCCCGGGCCGCCGACCCGCTCGGTCACGCCCGGGTCGTCGAGCGCCGGCGACATCGACGATCCGATCCGCGTCTTCCCGGTGAGGAAGCGCCGGATCGCCGCCACCAGGGTCTTCGCCTGCGCGCGGCTCGGAACGCCGGCGAGGATGTTCCACGGCTGCGGCTCGCCGAAGATCGCGCCGGTGCCGATCTGGCGGTCGCCGTTGAAGCCGCGCGTGTACCAGCGGCCGGTCCACTGGGTGCGCTGGAACGCCACGCAGCTCGGCGCCGCGCCGGCGGAGCGTGCGCGCGAACGCCGCGTCGCCCGCGGGCGTCGGCCAGCTCGGCGAGGCGCGGGTAGACGTACGCGAGCTGGGCGGACACCAGCGTCGACTCGGTCATGCCGAGGAAGGCGCCGGAGAAGTCGGACCAGTCGCCGGTCGACGTGCTGCGATAGCCGCCGTTCGGCCCGCGCAGCGACTCCTGGTGCCGGTAGGCGAGCTTGAGGTGGGCCCACAGCGAGGCGGCGCCGCCGTCCCGGTACGGCACCCCGGCCTTGAAGACGCCGAGGTCGCGCGTGGCCAGCCCGTACTCGGCCGCCGCCCACAGCAGCCACAGGTCCATGTCGTTCGACGGGTCGAGCTCGGCGGGCCGGCAGAGGGACTCGGTGCCGTAGGCGATCTCGCCGCCGCGCGGCTGCTGCTGCGCCGAGTAGAGGAGCACGTCGCGCGCGAGCCTCGGCGCGGCGTAGAGCATCGGCAGCATGTGCTGGAGCGGGTCGCGATAGGCGATCTGGGCGCCGAAGTTGCCGTACTGGTAGTAGCCGCCCTGGGAGATCACGTGGCGGCCGGCGCACTCCTCGTAGCTGGCGCCGGAGCGCACGGTGTACGCCGCCCAGGCCAGCTCGCGGGCGAGCCACGGCTTCCCGAGCCGCGCCCGCGGGACCCAGGCCGCCCAGCGCCGCTCGCTGCGCGCGAGCGGCCGGCGCGCCGCGCGCCAGCGCTTCACGAGCCCGGGGATGGCGGCCGGTTGCGCCGCGCCGTACGCGTAGCGGAGCGTCACCGTCGCGCCGGGCGCCAGGCGCAGCGGCGCGCGGAAGGCGAACAGCGTCCGCCCGTTGGTGCCCGGCGCCGCCGCCGGCGCGGGGCGCGGGTCGAGCCGCCCGGCGGCCACGGCCGCAGGCGCCGCGCGCGTTCCTGCGCCGAAGAAGCGGGCCGGCGTCCGTGGCGTGCCCGCGCACCGGGCCGCGGAGCGCCGCCGCGAAGATGCCGAGCGGCCGGCGGTCGGCCTCGTCGGCCGCCTGGCGCAGCGAGAGCGTCCGCCGCCGCGCGTCCCAGCGCGGGACGCCGAGCCCGCGCGTGCGCCCCGTGGCCGGCTCCCACGGGTTCACTCCCCAGTACTCGAACCAGGTCACGGAGCGCGGCCGCCGCGAGCGGTTGCGGATCGTCACGTCGTGGAGCAGCAGCGGGTCGTCGCCGAACGGCGCGTACACGTGCTCGCGGACCGCGAGCCGGCCCACGGAGATCTGCCGGCGCGAGTAGCCGGTCCCGAAGACGCGCTCGGTGCGAGCCCCGGCCGGGCGGTCGGGATAGAGCGTGCTGATCGTCCGGCCGCCCGCGCGCAGCCAGCCGAAGCCGCCGGCGTACTGGCGGTTCGCGGCCGAGTAGCGGTTGACCCACTCGTACACGCGGTCCTGGCTCCAGAGCTGCGTGTAGCCGTGGTTGTACGCGTTGGCGACCACGTGGTCGTTGCCCAGCTGGGACCACGCGTCGGTTGGATCGGCCACGTCCTCGAGCTCGGCGCGGCGGGCGCGCGGGTCGCGCGCCTCGTCGACCTGTAGCTGTACGCCGGGAGGCCCCAGCGGTCCTCCACCCAGCGGCCGAAGACGCCGCTCCCGTAGCTCGGGCCGGCCGCCTGCGCGGGCGCGGCGAGCGCCGCGGCGGCCGAGCGCGGCGACGCACGAGCGCCGCTCTCACGCGAGCGCCGCCAGCATCTCCCGGGCCACGACCGCGGGATCGTCGTAGAACGGCGTGTGGCCGAGTCCCTCGAGCGTCACGTGGCGCGCCTCGGGCAGCGCCTGCCGTGCGCGCGGCGCCTGGCGGCCGTAGAGGAGCAGCCGGTCGCGGCTGCCCCAGAGGACGCTGACCGGCACGCCGATCTCGTGGCCGTTCCTGAACGTGTATTCGTCAAAGGCGGCCAGCGCACGCGTGAACGCAGGGGAGGCCCAGAAGTTCTCGAGCGTCCTGCGCGCGGCCTCGGGCGGGATGAGCCATGGGCGCGCGAAGATCTGGCCCATCTCGACCGTCCGGCCCGCACCCGTCGCGGTGAGGGCGAGCGCGGCGCGGCGGGCCGGCTCCGGGACCTCGTGCCGCAGCTTCAGCGAGAGCTGGCAGAAGCGCCGCTCGCGCGTGGTCCAGAACCCGACCGGGGCGATCGCCGTGACCGAGCGCGCCGAGCCGCGCCGCCCGAGCTCGAGCGCGATGCCGCCGCCCATCGAGTTGCCGGCCACGTGCGGCGTGGGGATCCCCAGGTCGCCGAAGAAGCGCTCGAACGCCGTGGCGAACGCGCCGACGGTCGGCTCGACCTCGGGTGGCAGCGGTGGCGACTGGCCGAAGCCGGGCACATCCGCGGCGATCACGTCGTAGCGCTCGGCCAGCGGCCTCGTCACCGGGCGCCACACGTGCAGGTGAGAGCCGATGCCGTGGATCAGGACGAGCGGCTGGCCGGCGCCGCGCCGGGCGTAGTTCAAGCGGCTCTCTCCAGCGGGCGCACCTCGCGGAACTCCTCCGGGCGGAGCGCCCGGGTCGCGCGCACGTACTCGACCATGAAGCCGGGCCAGTTGTTCACGACCCGGCCGGTGCCCTCGTCGCGGTACCAGTTGCGGCAGCTCGCCCAGACCGAGTCGCGCAGCCGCTCCTGCACGCGGCGCGTGGAGCCCGCCTGCACCTCGGGCCGCACGTCGAGCGCCGCGCCCGAGCGGCGCGCATGCCGGATGGCGTCGATCGCGTAGCCCACCTGCGCCTCGATCATCACGATGATCGAGCCCACGCCGAGGTTCGTGTTCGGGCCGTAGAGCACGAACATGTTCGGGAAGCCGGCGACCGAGATGCCGAGGTGCGCCTCGGCGCCCGCGGCCCAGGCCTCGTCGAGGGTCCGGCCGCCCGCCCCCGCCACCTGCATCGGCATGACGAAGTCGCCGGAGCGAAAGCCGGTGCCGTAGACGACGCAGTCGGCCGGCCGCTCGCGCCCGTCCGCGGTCACCACGCCGCCGGCCGATGAGCCGCTCGATCGAGTCCGTGACGAGCTCCACGTCGGGGCGCTGGAGCGCCGGCAGGTAGTCCGAGCTGAACAGGATCCGCTTGCAGCCGAACGGGTAGTCGGGCCACGCCCTGCGGCGCACCTCGGGGTCCTTCAGCTGCGAGCGCATGAACGCGCGTCGACCACATGCGGAACAGCCACGCCGAGCGGCCTCGGACCGCGTGATCCCGAGCCACGAACGTCTCCATGAACGCCCACATCCCGTAGCGGCGCGCGGCCTGGAGCCCGGGCACGCGCTCGATCAGCCGGCGGAAGCCCGAGGCGGTAGGGCGGAGTTGTCGCGCGGCAGCACCCAGGGCGCGCTGCGCTGGTAGACGTCCACGTGCGCCGCGCGCTCGGCCACGGGCGGGCACGAACTGGACGGCGCTGGCGCCCGGTCCCGATCACGGCCACGCGCTTGCCGGCGAGGTCGTAGCTCGTGGTCCCACTCGGCGGAGTGGAACGAGTGGCCGCGCGAACTCGTCCATCCCGGGGATGGAGGGCCAGCGCGGCCGGCTCAGCTGGCCGCACGCGAGCACGAGCGCGTCGGCCTCGAACGACTCGCCCGCCCTTGGTCCGCAGCGTCCAGCGCGCCGTGCGCCTCGTCGAACTCCGCGCGCTCGACCTCCGTGCCGGTGCGCACGCGGTCGATCACGCCGTGCTTGCGCGCCGTGTCGTGCAGGTAGCCGAGGATCTCGGCCTGCGGCGAGCACGGCTGGGACCAGTCGCGGCGCTGCTCGTACGAGTACGAGTAGAGGTACGAGGGCACGTCGCAGGCGGCGCCCGGATAGGTGTTGTGGTGCCAGACGCCGCCGAGGTCATCGGCGCGCTCGAAGAGCGTGAAGTCCTCGATGCCCTCCCGCCGCAGCGCGATCGCCATCGCGATCCCGCTGAAGCCGGCCCCCACGATCGCGACCCTCAAGCGCGCCCCCGGATCAGGTCCGCGGCCCGCTCGGCCACCATGATCGTGGGCGCGTTGGTGTTCCCGCCCGGGATCGACGGGAACACGGAGGCGTCCACCACGCGCAGCCCGTCCAGGCCGCGGACGCGCAGCTCGGGGTCGAGCACCGCGTCCTCCCCGTCGCCCATGGCGCAGGTCCCGACCGGGTGGTAGAGCAGCTCCACCCGCCGTCGCACGCTGGCCTCGATGTCGGCGTCGGTCGAGGCGTCGGCGCCCGGGCGCAGCTCGCGGACGACGGTGTCCGCCATCGGTCCGCTCGCCGCCATCTCACGCGCCAGCTTCACGCCCGCCACGAGCGAGTCCACGTCGTCCTGCTCGGCCAGCGTGTTGGTGAGGATGCGCGGCTTGTCGCGCGGGTCGGCCGAGCGCAGCCAGACCCGGCCGCGGCTGCGGGTGCTCACGAGCACCGGCCCGAAGGTGGCGGCGTGCCCGTCGAACTCGGTCTCGCCGTGGTCCTCGAAGAAGAGCGCGCCGATGTGGAACTGGATGTCGGCGGCGGGCAGCCCGGACGGGTGCGCACGAACGCGCAGACCTCGGCGGCCGTGGAGGTGAGCGGGCCGCTGTGGCGCAGCAGCCACTCGGCGAGCGGCTTGGGCTTGTCGGCGCCGTAGAGGGTGCCGGTGTCGCGCACCTCGAACAGCACGGTCACGAACGGGTGGTCCTGGAGGCGCTCGCCCACGCCGCGCAGGTCGTGGCGCGGCTCGATGCCCACGCGGCGCAGCTCGTCCGCCGGGCCGATGCCCGGACAGCATCAGGAGCTGCGGCGAGCCGATCGCGCCCGCCGAGAGGATCACCTCGCGCTCGGCCCGCGCCACGAGCGCGCGCCGGCCGCGGCGCGCGTAGCGGACGCCGGCCACGCGGCCGCCGTCCCACTCGAGCCCGAGGGCGTGCGCCCTCGTCACGACCTCGAGGTTCGGGCGCTCGAGCGCCGGCCTCAGGTAGCCGTCGGCGGTGCTCCAGCGGCGGCCGTCGCGCTGCGTGACCTGGAACGGCGTGACGCCGTCCTGCTCCGGGCCGTTCAGGTCGTCGATCCGGGGGATGCCGACCGCCTCGGCGGCCGCGAGGAAGCGGGCGTTCAGCGGCCGCGGCGAGCGCTGGTCGGCCACGTTGAGCGGACCGCCGACCGCGTGGAACTCGGACGCGCCGCGCTCGTTGTTCTCGGCCTTGAGGAAGTAGGGCAGGACGTCGTCCCAGCCCCAGCCGGCGGCGCCCGCCGCCTTCCACAGGTCGTAGTCGAGCGGGCGGCCGCGCACGTAGAGCATCGCGTTCATCGAGCTCGACCCGCCGAGCGTCTTGCCGCGCGGAACGTAGAGCGAGCGGCCCTCGCAGTGCGGCTCGGGCTCGGTGTGGAAGTCCCAGTCGAGCCGGGTGTGGAACTGCTTGGGGAAGGCGGCCGGGATCTTGACGTTGAGGCTGCGGTCCCTGCCGCCGGCCTCGAGCAGCAGCACGCGAACGTCGGGATCCTCGCTCAGCCGGTTGGCGAGGACGCAGCCGGCGGAGCCCGCGCCGACGATGACGTAGTCCGCCGCGTTCACGGCGGGCATCCTAACTTGAGCGGAAATTAGTTAGGCTGCCCTAATTGGCTGCCCTGCAAGGAGCGGAGGCGCGAGCAGCCGCCTCCCACGCGTGCCGCGCGAGACGGCCGGATCTCACGCCGTGCGAGCCTCGACCTGGACTCGCGCGAGCTGCGCGCCGCCCGGGCCGCGCTGCGGCTACGGTGCCGTGCCCGTTCCGCCGCTCCGGAGGCACGCTGGCTGACCGCCAGGCTGCCGCACCGCGCCTTCGTAACAGCACTGTGCGCGTCCCGCGGAGGCCTGGCAACCGGGTAGGCGGCCGCGAGACCTCGACCGAGGGCTGCGGCTCGGCCGGCGGCCGCGCGCCGCGGCGTCGCCTCGTGACCACGGCGGCGAGGCCCGGCGGCAGCCGCCCGTCGGTCGAGAGCCACGAGCCCGCGATGATGAGCAGCAGCCCCGCCACGGCGCCGGCGCCGGGGCGCTCGCCGAGCACCGACACGCCGAGCGCGACGGCCACGACCGGCGCCACGTAGGTGATCACGGTCGCGCGCCCGGGCCCCACCTCGGTGATGAGCGCGGCGAAGAGCACGAAGGCCGTGGCGGTGCAGAGCAGTCCGAGCACGAGGAGAGCGCCGATCGTCTCGCGCGGCGGGCATCTCGGACGGCGGAGCGATCAGGGCCGCCGGGGTGAGCACCAGCGCGGCGATCCCGAGGGCGGCGCCCATGAGCGGGATCGGCTCGAGGTCCGAGAGCTGGCGCTTGAGCACCATCGGCCCGGCGGCATAGCCCGTGGCGGCCAGGAGGATCGCCCCCGCGCCGAGCAGCTCGTCGGTCCGCCCGGCCACGTCGAGGCCCACCAGGGCGACCACGCCGCTGAAGCCCACGAGCAGCCCGACCAGGCGCCTGCCGTGCGCGCGCTCGCCGGCGTCGAAGCGCAGGGCCAGCAGCGCCACGATCAGGGGCACCGCCGCGATCAGGATGGCGGCGAGCGACGAGGACACGTGCTGCTCGCCCGGCCGCGATCAGCGGGAACGGGATGCAGATCTCCACGACCGCGTAGAGGCTCATCCAGCGCAGCCGTCCCCGCAGCGTCCCGAGCAGCCCGGCGCGCCAGGACAGCCCGAGCAGGATCACCGCGGCCATCAGGACGCGCACCCACGCGAGGAAGGCGGGCGGGATCCCGTCGTCCACCGCGATCTTGATGAAGAGGTAGGGGATGCCCCAGAGGACGGAGACCGAGGCGAATGCCACCCATGCGCGGGCGCTCATCGCGGGGAGGATCGCAGGCGGAAACGGCCCCGGGCCGCTGCTCCGGTTCCCAGCAGTTAGCCTCTCGCGCCGTGCGCGCGGTGCAGATCGTGAACCTGGACGGGCCGGCCGAGGCGCTCAGCGTCGTGGACCTTCCCGACCCGGAGCCCACCCACATGCTGTCCGGCGACCGCGCGGTGGTGGTGGACGTGCATGCGGCCGGGGTCTCGTTCCCCGAGGTGCTCCAGACGCGCGGCGAGTACCAGGTGAAGCCGCCGCTGCCGTTCGTGCCCGGGAGCGAGGTGGCCGGCGTGGTCCGGAGCGCCCCCGACGGCGCGCAGGTCAAGGAGGGCGACCGGGTGGCGGCGTTCTGCGTGCTCGGCGGCTTCGCCGAGGTGGCCACGGCGCCCGAGTTCCTCACCTTCCCGCTCTCGGACGACCTGAGCTACGCGCAGGGCGCCGGGCTGATCCTCAACTACCACACCGCCTGGTTCTCGCTCGTGATGCGCGGACGGCTCGTCGAGGGCGAGACCGTTCTCGTGCACGGAGCCGCCGGCGGCGTGGGCACCGCCGCCATCCAGGTGGCGAAGGGCGTGGGCGCCCGCACGATCGCGGTGGTCTCGAGCGACGAGAAGGAGGGCGTGGCCCGCGAGGCCGGCGCCGACGAGGTCGTGCGCTCGGACGCCGACTGGAAGGACCAGGCCAAGGAGCTCTCCGGCGGCGGCGTGGACGTGGTGCTCGACCCCGTGGGCGGCGACCGCTTCACCGACAGCCTGCGCTCGCTCGGCGAGGGCGGCCGGCTCGTGGTCGTGGGCTTCACCGGCGGGCTCGATCCCCGAGGTCAGGGTCAATCGCCTCCTCCTCAACAACACCGAGGTCGTGGGAGCCGGCTGGGGCGCCTTCGTGATGGGCAAGCCCGGCATCAACCAGGAGGTCGGGGAGGCGGTCAACCGCCTGGTGGACGACGGGGTCGCGCGCCCGATCGTGGGCGCGAGCTTCCCGCTCGAGCGCGCCGCCGAGGCGCTCGACCTGATCGACTCGCGCGGCGCGACCGGCAAGGTCGTGCTCGACGTGCGCGGCCGAGCAGTAGCCGGCGGCTCAGAGCGCGATCAGCACGACGCCGGCCATCGCGGCCGCCACGCCGAGCGCCTGGAGGCGCGCCAGGCGCTCGCCCAGGAGCATCACCCCGAGCCCGACGGTGAAGACCGGGAACAGCGAGCCCACGACCGACACGAGCGAGAGCTGACCGTGGTCGGCCGCGACCGTGTAGAGCACGGTGCCGCCCACGAGCAGGAGGCCGGGCACGGCGAGCAGCGGCAGGTCGCGCGTGGCGCGGACCAGTGACACCTCGCGGCCGGCCCAGATCAGGAGCAGGGCGAGCAGGGCCACGCGCGCGTCGAACAGCGCCCAGGCGCGCCCGTCCGCCGTGGCCTTCGGCAGCGCGGTGAGGAACACGCCGAACGCGACCGCCGAGCCCGCGGCCCAGATCACGCTCGCCCGCGGGTCCGGGTAGCGCGGCTGCGGGCCGTCGCGCGGCGGCTCGGCGCGCGCCGCGAGCGCCGCGCCGCCCATCGCCAGCACGATCCCCACCGCCTCGGTCACGCCGAGGCTGTCGCCCGTGGCCAGCCCCCAGCCGACCGGCACGATCGCGCCCGTGGCGCCGATCGGCGCGACCAGCGAGAGCGGGCCGAGCTCGGCCGCCCGGTAGAAGCCGATCAGGCCCGCGGCGTTGCCGAAGCCGGCGAGCACCGCCAGCAGCAGGCCGGACGTGGGCAGCGCCGCGCCGCGGTCCGCGGCCAGGTAGATCGCGCAGCCGGCGAGCGCCGCCGCCTGGGAGACCACCAGGACCGTGACGATCGCGTGCCGGCGCGCGAGCTGCGGGCCGATGAAGTTGGAGACGCCGTAGCAGGCGGACGACCCGAGGGCGAGGGCGAGCGCGAGCACGGCGGGCCAGTCTCGCAGGGGCGCTGCACGGGAACCGCACGGGCTCGGCGAGCCGATCCGCCCGAATGCGGCGGCCGCGCTCCGAGCGCGGGCGCGCAGCGGTCAACATCCGCCGCTTCCGCCGGGGGCGCCCTCACGTCCTCACCGTGCCGAGCCGAAACGGAGAGCCAGGGATGGCCGCCCAGCCCACAGCAACGGACGCACGCCGCCGCGCCCGCCACCGCCGCAAGCGCGGCTGGTCGGAGGCGCACGTCCGCCGCCTGTTCTGGCGCGCGGGCTTCGGCGCGACGCCGCGCGAGGCGCGGCACTGGGCGCGACGCGGCAAGAAGGCCACGCTCCACTGGGTCCTGAACGGCGGGCCCTCCCCGGCCCCGCGGATGCACGCCGCCGCGCGTGGACGGGCACGGCCTGCGCCCGCGCGACGAGTGGGGCCACGACGTGCTCTGGTGGCTCGACCGCATGGTCCGCTCGCGGCGCCCGCTGCAGGAGAAGCTGACCCTCTTCTGGCACGACCACTTCGCCACGTCGGATCAGGACACGCCGCTGATGCTGGCCCAGAACCAGACGCTGCGCCGCCACGCGCTCGGGAGCTTCCCCGCGCTGCTCCGGGCGGTCACGAGCGATTCGGCGATGTTGCTCTTCCTCTCGCTCGCGGACTCCGACAAGGAGGCGCCCAACGAGAACTACGCGCGCGAGCTGATGGAGCTGTTCACGCTCGGCCGCGGATACACGGAGCGCGACATCCGCCAGGCGGCGCGCGCCCTGACCGGGTTCCGCGTGGACTGGGACGAGAACGGGCCGCCGCGCTGCTACTACGAGAAGGAGGCGCACGACTCGGGCGCCAAGCGCATCTTCGGCCACCACGGCCATTACGACTGGCAGGACGTGCTGCGCCTCTGCGTGGGCCACCCGGCACACGCGCCGTTCCTCGTCGGCAAGCTCTGGGACTACTTCGTGGGCACGCCGATCCCCGGCGGGACGCGCCGCCGGCTGGCGAGCGTCTACCGCCGCTCCGGCCACCGGATCAAGCCGGTGGTGGCCGAGATCCTGGCCCACCCCGCGCTCTACCGGAAGCTCGACGCGCCGGGAATGGTCAAGTCGCCCGTGGTCTACCTCGCCGGCGCGCTCCGGAGCTCCGGCCAGGGCATCGACCGCGAGAGCTGGAGCTGGCTGCTCGAGGGCATGGGCCAGTACCCGTTCCACCCGCCGTCGGTGGCCGGCTGGGACTGGGGCATGGCGTGGCTGTCGTCCAACTCGATGCGCGTGCGCTTCGACGTGGCCAACTACCTGCTCGACACGCCGCGCCTGCGCGTGAAGGAGGGCTCGACCCCGGAGAAGCTGTCGCCCCGCGCAGCCGTCGCGCGCGCCCGCCGGGCCGCCGGCGACCCCTGGATCTCCGGGCGCACCGAGGCCGAGCTCGTGCGCATGGCCCGCCGCCTGCTCACCGAGCGCAAGCTGAAGGACGGCGACTGGCGCCAGGACAAGCAGGAGCGCGCCGACATGTGCCAGCGGGTGCTCCGCCAGCTGCTCCTCTCCGGCCCCGACGCCCACGTTCACTGATGCCACGCCACAACGCCTGCGACGACTTCCACCGCACGTCCGAGGCCGTGCGCCGCGACCTGCTCGGCGACGCCCCGCTCACCCGCCGCCAGGTGCTGGCCGGCGGCCTCGGCGCCGGGCTCGCGCTCTACACGGCGCAGGCGCTGCCGGTCACCCGCGTGCTCGAGGCCGCCGCCGCGGACGCCGCGGCCGCCCCGAACGCTCCCGTGCTCGTCTCGGTGTTCCTGCCGGGGGGCGTGGACCTGCTCGACACGCTGGTGCCGCTCCACGACTACGGGCGCTACGCGGACCTGCACAAGGAGCTCAAGGTCGAGGGCACGGCGCTGGCGGGCGGCTCCGGGCTCGGCCTCCACCCGTCGCTCTCGCGTGGCGTCGGCGGCGGCGTCAAGGGGCTCTTCGAGCGCGGCAAGATCGGCTTCCTGCCGGGCATCGACTACCCCGATCCCGACCTCTCGCACTTCCACTCCCGCCATTTCTGGGAGACCGGGCTGATCACCGAGCGCTCGGCCCCGGGCTGGCTCGGCCGCTGGCTCGACCGCGCCGGCAACCGCGACAACCCGCTCCAGGGGATCTCGATGGGCTACGGCCTCTCGCCGGTCGCTGCGCTCGGGGCGCGCGCCGGTGGCGGCCGTGGCCTCGCCGGGCGATGCCGGGTTCTGGATCCGCGACGTGTGGGGCGAGCCCTACGACGAGGCGATGAAGACCTACGAGCGGCTGGGCCACGGGCCGGCCGGCAGCCGCGGCCTCAAGGCGGCGCGCGACGCCGTCCGGCTCGCGAAGGGCGTGGCCGACCGGCTCGAGCCCTACGCGGAGCACGACGGCCGCGACCCGCTCGCCTCCTCGATCCCCTACCCCGCCGAGAGCGACTTCGGGCAGCGGCTGCGCTACCTCGCGGCGATGATCTCGAAGCCGCTCGGGCATCCGCGTGGCGCACGTGGAGGCCGACGGGGACTTCGACACGCACGACAACCAGAAGTCGCTCGTCGGGCTGCTCGCCGACGTGAGCGAGTGCCTCGCCGCCTTCCAGGCCGACCTCGAGGCGCGCGGCGTCTCGGGCCGCACGCTGACGCTCGTCTGGTCCGAGTTCGGCCGCCGGCCCGAGCAGAACGGCTCGGGCACCGACCACGGCGCCGGCGGGCTGGCCTGGGTGCAGGGCGACCGCGCGCGGCCCGGGGTCCACAGCGAGTACCCGAGCCTCAGCCAGCTCGACTCGCACGACAACCTCAAGGTCACGATCGACTTCAGGCGCGTCTACTCGAGCCTGCTGGAGCAGCACCTGGGCGCGGACGCCTCCTCCGTGATCCCGAACGCCCGCCGCCTCGGGCGCGTCCAGCTGGTGCGATGAGGCTCAGGTTCGCGGCCGGCCTCCTGGCGCTGGCCGTGGCCGCGCCCGCTGCCGCGCTCGGCTCCTCGCGAGGCCCGACCTCGGTGGGCGTGGGCGAGCGCGAGTGGCGCGTGTCGCTCTACCGGACCCGGGTGCCCACCGGGGTGCTCCGCCTGAACGTGCACAACTACGGCGAGGACGGCCACGACCTGGCCGTGCGCAACCGCGACGGGCGCGTGCTCGCCGCGGTCCCCGAGGTGAGCCCCGGCGAGGGCGACACCCTGCGCGTGCGGATACGCAAGCCGGGGCGCTACGTGGTCTTCTGCTCGCTCGAGGGGCACGAGGCGAACGGCATGCGCGCCCGCCTCACCGTCGTGAAGCGCAAGCGCCGCTAGGCGCTCGGCTGCACCTGCGCGGCGCCCGCCGTCGTCTCGCGCTCCTGCTGGCGCTCGCGGCCGATCCGGACCACGTTGTGGGCCAGGCCCACCTTCTCGAGGCCGCGGATCACGAGCGCCGACGGGTCGAGCTCCCAGCGCTTGAGGCCGTGCTCGGCCGAGCGCGGGAAGGCGTGGTGGTTGTGGTGCCAGGACTCGCCGAACGAGGGCAGCGCGAGCCAGAACACGTTGCGCGACTCGTCGTCGGTCTCGAAGCGGCGCGAGCCGAGGAAGTGGCAGACCGAGTTGACGCTCCAGGTCACGTGGTGCACGAGGAACACGCGCACGAGGCCGCCCCACAGGAGCCCGGTGGCGGCCCCGGCGAGCGTTCCCGTGATCGCCCAGCCGGCGAGGGCGGGGAGCGCCAGGCCGGCCAGGACGATCAACGGGAAGCGCCTGTTGATCAGGCGCATGCCCCGGTCCTCGTAGAGGTCCTTCGCGTACTTCTTGCCGGCGGTGCCGTGGGCGGACATGAGCCAGCCGGCGTGGGCGTGCCAGAGGCCGCGGAAGACCGCGCCCGGGCCGTCGCCGTGCCCGACGTGCGGGCTGTGCGGGTCGCCCTCCTTGTCGGTGTGCGCGTGGTGCTTGCGGTGGTCCCCGACCCATGCGATCACGGGCCCCTGAACGGCCATCGAGCCGAGCACGGCGAACGTGTACTCGACCGGCCGCGGCGCCTGGAAGGCGCGATGGGTCAGCAGGCGGTGGTAGCCCACCGTGATCCCCAGGCCGGTGATCACGTACATCACGGCGAGGATCGCCAGGTCGGTGGCCGAGACCACCTGGTTCCAGAGCAGGACGATGGCCGCGAGGGTGGCCACGAAGGGCAGCACCACGGCGGCGAGGTTCACGCGCTTCTCGAGCTTGGTCATGGGCCGCAGCCTAGGCGCGCGCCGCTCAGCGTTCTAGACTCCCATCCGCGCGTCCCGAAACCTGTTTTGCTCACTTAGATGACAAAAAGCTGCGCCCACGGCCGAGCCCTGGCGTTCGCTGCCCCCGGGTGTGGCGGACCTGATCGAGCCCGAGCTGGGCGCCGTCACGGACGAGATCCTGGCCGCGATCGCCGTCGAGGTGCCGCAGTACGCGCGGCCCCTCGAGGGCAGCTTCGGGCAGGGCGTGCGCCTCGGCGTGACGCGAGGCGCTCCGCCAGTTCGTGGCGCTGATCCGCGAGCCGGACCGCGGCCGGGCCCAGGGACGGGAGGTCTACGTCGGCCTCGGGCGCGGCGAGCTGCGCGAGGGGCGCACGCTCGACGCGCTCCAGTCCGCCTACCGCGTGGGCGCCCGGGTCGCCTGGCGGCGGCTCTCCGAGACGGCCGTGGAGGCCGACCTCGACGCCAGGACCGTGAGCCTCCTGGCCGAGTCGATCTTCGCCTACATCGACCAGCTCTCCGCCGACTCGGTCGAGGGCTACGCCGAGGCGCGCTCACGCCTCGAGGGCGAGCGCGAGCGCCGGCGCGCCGAGCTGGCCGCCGTGCTGCTGCGCGACCCGCCCGCCGAGGAGGCCGAGCTGCGCGCGGCCGCCGCGGCCGCGGGCTGGACGCTGCCCCGGAGCGCGGCGGCGCTCGCCTGCGCCGACCACGAGCTCGACCGGCTGGCGCGCCGGCTCCCGCCCGATGCGCTCACCACCCACCGCGACGGGCTCGGCTGCGCGGTCATCCCCGACCCCGGCGGCCCCGGCGCCGCCGAGCGGCTCGAGCGCGCCTGCGCCGCGACCGCCGCTGTGATCGGCAGCACCGGGCCGCCCTCCACCCTGGCCGCCTCGTGGGCGCTGGCCCGCACCGGGCTCGAGGCAGACCCCGAGGGGGAGCCCGGGCTGACCCGGGCCGAGGACCGGCTCGTGGAGCTGCTGCTCCACGAGAGCGAGCCGCTCACGGACCGGATCGCCGTGCGCCGGCTGGCGCCGCTCGAGGAGCTCACCCCCCGCGCCCGCGAGCGGATGGAGGAGACGGCGCTCGCGTTCGTCCAGCAGCAGGGCAACGCCGCCGCGATGGCGCGCGCCCTCCACCTGCACCCGCAGACCGCCCGCTACCGCCGCGCGCGGCTGCGCGAGCTGCTCGGCGAGCAGCTCGACGACCCCGACGCGCGCTTCGAGCTCGAGCTGGCGCTACGAGCGCGCCGAGGGCGGCGGCGAGTAGGCCGCGCAGGTCGGCGCACAGCTCACGCACCGCCGCGGCACAGGCCGGGCTGAGCGCGCCGAGGTCGAAGAAGCCGTGGATGAGGCCCGGGTAGCTGCGCTTCACCACCGGCACGCCCGCCGCGGCCAGCGCGTCGGCATAGGCGTTGCCCTGGTCGCGGAGCGGGTCGAACTCGGCGGTGGCCACCACCGCCGGCGGCAGGCCGGACAGGTCCGGGGCCCGGAGCGGCGACAGGCGCGGGTCGGCCGGGTCGGCCTCGTCCACGTAGTGGCCGGCGAACCAGGCCATGTCCTCGAGCGTCAGGAAGTACCCCTCGGCGTTCTCCTGCTCCGAGGGGTAGCGCTCGACGAAGTCCGTCCCGGGATAGATGAGCAGCTGCGCGGCCAGCGCCGGGCCCGTGTCGCGCAGCTGCTGCGCGACGACGGCGGCCAGGTTGCCGCCGGCGCTGTCGCCGGCCACGGCGATCCGGTCCGGGTCCCCGCCCAGGTCGGCCACGTTGCTCCGCCGCCCAGCGGGTCGCGCAGAGCGCGTCCTCGAGCGCCGCCGGGAAGGGCGCCTCGGGAGCGAGCCGGTAGTCGGTGCTCAGCACCACCGCGCCGGTCTCGGCGCACAGCGTGCGGCACTGGTTGTCGTGCGTGTCCACGTCCCCGATCACGAAGCCGCCGCCGTGGATGAACACGATCGTGGCGAGCGGCGGGTCGGCGTCGGGCCGGTAGACGCGGGCGCGCAGGGGGCAGGCGGGCCCGGCCAGCTCGAGCTCCTCGACCGCGGCCACCGGCACGATCGAGTGCGCGCTTCGCGCGTCGACGGTGAGCATCCGGAAGCCGCGGCGCGCCTCCTCGGGGCTCGTGGACGGCATCGACGGCCGCTGCATCGAGGCGAGGAGGTCCAGCATCCGCTGGACGGGCGGATCGACGGGCATGGGCGGCGGCGCGCTAGGCCGACGCGGACTTGGCCTTCTTGCCCTTCTTGGCCGGCTTCTCGCTCTTGACCTCGGGCGACTCGAAGGCGAGCACGGCGAGCTTCGCGTTGAAGCCCTCCTCCCCGCTCTCGGCCAGCCGCGAGGCGCTCTCGGACTCGATCCGCACGGTCTCGTCGAAGAGGTCGGTGAGCACCTTGCCGAGCTCCTTCCAGCCCTGCTCGTCGAGCACCAGCGGGTAGCGGCTCAGATGACGGTCGGTGCGCGCCTCGAAGGAGCCGGCCTCGATCGCGTCGGCCACGTCGTCCCAGATGAGCTGGAGGCCGACGTCCGAGATCGCGCGGCGCAGCGAGCGCGGCAGGCGGCTCCAGTCGCGGTCGGAGAAGTAGGGGCGCTCGATGGCGCGGTAGAAGTGCTCCACGGCGCCGCGGCGCGGCGTGGTGCTCACCAGCTCGATGCACTGGAGCTCGAGCAGGGCCTTCACGTGGTAGCTCACGTTCCCGAGCGGCTCGCCGAGCTCCTCGGACATCTGGTTCGGGCTGGCGACTCGCTCGTTCAGGATCGTCAGCACGTGGGCGCGCAGCGGATGTGAGAGTGCCTTCGCCACCCTCGGGTCGACAAGTCCATCCTTCTTCGAGCTCACGGCTTTCCTTTCCTGAATTCTCTCTCGAGACGCTTTCGAGCCCGGTGAAGCCGAACCTTCGCGGTCCCCTCATGCGAGACCAAACGGTGGGCCACCCTCGTCCAGTCTCATATATCAAGGTAACGCATGGGGGTGATCCCCTGACCACTTTGTCAGGACGCTCGGCCAAACCCCAGCCCACGCTCAGGCGGCTCTGAGGCGCGCGGGGGATCCTGCCTCCCGTGACGCACTCGACCCGCAACCGGGGGCCGACCCTCCTCCTCGCCGGGGCCGTCCTGGCAGCCGGCGTCCTCGCCGGCGGCCAGCCGGCCGAGCCGGCGGTGGCCTCCGTCGCGGTCGTGAGCGCTCACGCGCGGGAGCTCGGGGTCTCGAGCGGCCCGCTGCGGAGCGCGCTGGAGCCGGCCCGCCGGGCACGCGCTGCAAGCACGTCCTCGGCGCTCGCCGAGACGCGCGGCGCGTCACACGCCCGGCTGCGCACGGCGGCCAGCCGCATCGTGCCGCGGGCGCCCCCCACCGGCTGACGCGGCAACAAGCATGGGTGACGCAGACGAGCGGCCGGCGCAAGCCGGCCGCTCGTCGTTCCGGGACTCGCGATGCCGCTCAGCGAGCTCCCAGGCTCGCCCCAGGCCCGTACCCGCCGGCGGCCCGATGGTCGTCTCATGGCCGCCCTCGGCGGCTTCTCGGGCCGCGAGAGCCAGGTGAGCCTCGACTGGCTCGCCGACGCCGTGGAGTCCGGACAGGTGCGCTGGGTGCTGACCGACGCTTCGTAGCCGATCCCCCGGGGGTGCGTTGAGTTCTTCGGGCATTACCCGAAAAACTCGACAAACCCTCGCCGTGTCGCGCCTACCCGGCCGCCGGCAGGCGCACCACGAACGAGGCGCCACCGCCGGGGGCGTCCGCGGCGCTCACGCTTCCGCCGTGGGCGGACACGATCCCGCTCACGATCGCGAGGCCCAGGCCGGCGCCCGCGCGACCACCCTCGGGGGCGGAGCGGTACGAGCGGTCGAAGAGGGCCTCGGGGAGCACGTCGGGCGGCAGGCCGGGGCCGTGGTCGCGCACTTCGAGCTCGAAGAGGTCTCCGCCGTCGCGGCGCACGTGCACCTCGACGGGCGTGCCCGCCCGGGTGTGCACCAGGGCGTTGCGGATCAGGTTCGCCAGCACCTGGCGGAGCTGGTCGGGATCGCCGAGGACGATCGCCTCGCCGTCGGCGTCCGTGCTGATCGGGCGCTCGGGGTCCGTGGCGCGCGCGTCGGCCACCGCGTCGGTGGCGAGCGCCGAGAGGTCCACGGCCTCGGCGGGGCGGTCGCGCACCTCGCCGGCGCGCGCGAGCATGAGCAGGTCCTCGACCAGCACACCCATCCGCGCCGACTCCTCCTCGATCCGCCGCATGGCCTTGCCGGTCTCTTCGGGGTCGCTCGCGGCGCCGATCCGGAACAGCTCGGCGTAGCCCCGGATCGAGGCGAGCGGTGTGCGCAGCTCGTGCGACACGTCCGCGAGGAAGCGCCGCAGGCGCCCCTCGCTCGCCTCGCGCTGGCGGAAGGCCTCGTCGAGCCGGTCGAGCATCCCGTTCAGCGCCAGCCCGAGCCGCCCCACCTCCGTGCGCTCGTCGGCGGGCTCGACACGGTGCGAGAGGTCGCCGCCGGCGATCGCGCCCGCCGTGGTCCCCATGCGCTCCAGCGGCCGCAGGCCCGCCCGCACGAGCAGCCACGAGAGCACGGCCAGCAGCGCCAGGACCCCTGCGATCACGAGCGCCTCCACGAGGAGAAGCCGGTCGAGGGTCGCGTTCATCGCCTCGAGCGGGATCGCGACCACCGTGAGGCCCGCGCCGCCGGGGATGGGCACCGCGCGGACGCGGTACTGGAGGTCGCCGCTCACGGCGTCCACGGTCCGGACGTCGCCGGGCCCGAGGTCCGCGGGGAGGTCGGGGGCCGGGAAGTCGGCCCCGTTGTAGGACAGCGTGACCGGGTCGCCGATCGGGTTCCCCGCCGCGTCGAGGCGAAGGCCGTAGGTGCCGGGCGGCAGGTTGGCGGCCGCGGGGTCCGGGCCACCCGGTCCGGGGCCGTCATCGGCATCCCCCCCATCCGGCTCGCCGAGCTCGTGGCCGATCGCGGGCAGGGCCGCGCGCGTCTGATCGTCCACGCGCTCGAGCTGGAACGAGCGCTGCGACGCGTAGGTGATCGCCGCGAGCAGGATGAGGCCGGCCGCCGACAGGGCGAGGAGCGTGGCGATCAGGCGGGCGCGGAGCGACACGCTCAGCGCCTGGGCGGGCGCAGCGCGTACCCGACCCCGCGCGAGGTGTGGATCAGCGACGGGCCGTGGCTGTCCAGCTTCTTGCGCAGGTAGCTGATGTAGGTCTCGAGCACGCGCGCGTCGCCGCCGAAGTCGTAGTCCCACACGTGGTCGAGGATCTGCGCGCGCGTGAGCACCCGGCGGGGATTCAGCATCAGGTAGCGCAGCAGCCGGTACTCGGTCGCGGTGAGCTCGATCGGCTCGCCCGCGCGCGTGACCTCGCGCGTGTCCTCGTCGAGCTCGAGGTCCTCGAAGACCATCCGGCTCTCGTCGGGGCCGCCGGCGCCGGTGCGCCGCAGGATGTTCCGCAGCCGCGCCACGAGCTCCTCGAGGCTGAACGGCTTGGTCATGTAGTCGTCGCCGCCGCTCGTGAGGCCGCGCAGCTTGTCCTCGCCGGCGTCGCGCGCCGTGAGGAACAGGATCGGCACGTGGCTGCGCTCGGCCCCGAGCCGCTCGGCCACCTCGAAGCCCTCCATGTCGGGGAGCATCACGTCGAGGACCATCACCTGCGGGCGGAAGCTCTGCACCGCGGCGAGCGCCTCGCGACCGGTGCCCGCGGACTCCACCTCGAAGCCCTGGAAGCGCAGGGCCATGGAGATCACGTCGACGATGTTGGGCTCGTCGTCCACCACGAGCACGCGGTTCTGAGCCCCGTCGGCGGTCATCTCCTAACCCATTGTCCCCTCTTTCCTGGGAGAAGCCTGGGAGGACTCTGGGAGCTGCCCGGACGTCTCGAGCAGCAGCTCGGCCACGAGGCCGGGCCGGTCCCACATCGGTATGTGGCCGCACCCCGGCAGCACGAGCGTGCGCGCGCCGGGCACGCCCAGGCGCGCCGGCCGGATCAGATGGTCCCGCTCGCCGAACGCGACGGTGAGCGGCACGCGTATCCGCGCCGCGCCGGTGAAGTGGCTCTGGCGCATCGCCACGTTCGTGGCGTCGTAGGCGGTCGCGCGCGCGTAGGAGCTGACCATCCGGCTCGCCGCCGCGCGCGGCACGCGGTCGGGGTCGGCCACCACGCGGGCGAGCGCCAGCCGGCGGAAGCGCCGGCTCCACATCGCCAGCGGGAGCAGCGGCCGCAGCGCCCGCGCGGCCCGCTGCGCGCCCTGCGGGGCGGGCGCTCCCGCGGGATCGAGCGGCGCGCTCCAGAGGCCCGCCGGGCAGAGCGCGGTCACCGACAGGGCACGCTCGGTCTTGCCCAGCTCGAGCGCGAGCCAGCCGCCGAGCGAGTTGCCGGCGAGGTGGGCGCTCTCGATCCCCAGCTCGTCCATCAGCCCGGCCACCGAGGCCGCGAGCGCCGCCGGCGTGGGCGCCGTGCCGTCCGGCAGCGGCGGCGAGTGGCCGAAGCCGGGAAGGTCCACGGCGATCACGTCGAGCCGCTCGGCCAGCGCGTCGAGGACGGGCTCCCAGACGCACAGCTCGCCGCCGATCCCGTGCAGCAGGACCATCGGCTCGCCATGGCCGCGGCGCTCGATGTTGAGCGAGGGCATGCCTGATCGTACGTCGGCCGGGCGAGCGAGGATCAGGTGAGAACGATTCTCAATAAGCTCCGCGGCCGTGCCGGCGCTCATCCTGGTCCTGCTCTGCCTCCTGCTCGTCGGCGGGCTGCGGCGACGACTCCGCGGGGGGAGGCGAGGTCGTGGTGGTGGGCACGACCACGCAGGTCGGGGACTTCCTGCGCGAGGCCGGCGGCCGCCGCGCCGACGTCCGCCAGATCCTGAGGCCGAACTCCGACCCGCACGACTACGAGCCGCGCCCCAGCGACGTGAAGGCGCTCAGCGAGGCCGACCTCGTGGTCCGCTCGGGCGGCGACGTGGACGAGTGGCTCGACGGCCTCGTGGACGATGCCGGCAGCGACGCCCCGGTGCTCGACCTGTCGAAGGTCGTCAGGACGCGCCGGCGGGACGGCGAGCTGGACCCGCACTGGTGGCAGGACCCGCGGAACGCCGAGCTGGCCGTGGCCGCCATCCGCGACCGCCTGGTCGAGGCCGACCCCGCGGGCGCGAGCGCATACCGCGCGAACGCGGAGCGCTACCTCGCCCGGCTCGCCCGGCTCGACCGCGCCACCGCCGCCTGCATCGACCGCATCCCGCCGGCACGGCGCAAGCTCGTGACGACGCACGACGCGCTCGGGTACTACGCCGACCGCTACGGGCTCGAGGTGATCGGCTCCGTCCTCCCGTCGCTCTCGACGCAGGCGCAGCCGTCTGCCCGCGACGTCCAGGCGCTGGTGGACCAGATCCGCCGCACCGGCGTGCGGGCGATCTACCCGGAGAGCTCCATCAACCCGAAGCTGGAGCGCGCGGTGGCGCGCGAGAGCGGAGCGAGCGTGGGCGGGGCGCTGTGGGCCGACTCGCTCGGCCCGGAGGGCTCGAGCGGCGCCACCTACGTCGAGTCCGTGGAGAGCAACACGCGCGCGCTCGCCGAGGGGCTCAGCGGCGGCACGGTCACCTGCCGAGGGGGCTAGAGGGAGCGCCTCAGCGCGGCCCGGGCGGCGTGCCAGCCGCACATGCCGTGCACCCCGCCGCCCGGCGGCGTGGACGAGGAGCAGATGTAGAGGCCCCGCACCGGGGTCGCGTAAGGGACCGGCCGCGCCACCGGCCGGGCGAAGAGCTGGCGGAGGTCCTGGAGGCCGCCGTTGATGTCGCCGCCGACGTAGTTCGGGTTGTAGCGCTCGAAGTCGGCCGGCCCCATCGCCGAGCGCGCCAGCACCAGGTCGCGGAAGCCCGGGGCGAAGCGCTCGACCTGCGCCTCGATCCGCTCGGTCATGTCCAGCTCCGAGCCCGCGGGCACGTGGCAGTACCCCCATGCCACGTGCTTGCCCTCCGGCGCGCGGCCGGGGTCGGTCAGGGTGGGTTGCGCCATCAGCACGAACGGCCGCTCCGGGGCGTCGCCGCGCTCGGAGGCCGCCACCTCGGCGAGCGTGCCGCCCAGGTGCACGGTCCCGGCGCGGCGGCACTCCGCCGCGGTCCAGGGCACCGGGCCGTCGAGCGCCCAGTCGAGCTTGAAGACCCCCGGGCCCTGCCGGTAGCGCCCGAGCGCGCGCCGGTAGCGGTCGGGCAGCCGCGGCCCGGCCACCCGCAGCACCTCCCTCGGAGTGAGGTCCAGGAGCACGGCGCGGGCCGGGGGCAGCTCGTCGAGCGACGTCACCGGGCTGTCCGTGCGGATCTCGCCGCCCAGTGAGCGCAGGTGCGACGCGAGCGCCTCGGCGACGCTGCGAGAGCCGCCACGGGCGATCGGCCAGCCGCCGGTGTGCGCGAGCAGCGCGAGCACCAGGCCGAACGCGGCCGAGGCGGGCTGCTCGAGGCGGAGCATCGAGTGGGCGGCGCAGCCCGCGAACAGGGCGCGGCCGCGTTCGCCGGCGAAGCGCCTCCGGGCCAGGACGGTCGCGGGCAGGAGCGCCGGGAGGCCGAAGCGCGCGAGCGCCAGCGGGTGCCGCGGCGGGCGCAGCGGGCCGAGCAGCTGCGGCAGCAGCCGCGGGGCGTCGCGCACGAGCGGCTCCATGAGCGCGCGGTAGGCGCGCCCGTCGTCCCCGCCGATCGAGTCGGCGGTCGCGGCGAGGGAGCGGTCGAGCACCACCGCCGTGCCGTCGTCGAGCGGGTGCGCGAGCGCCACGCCCGGGTGGAGGAGCTCGAGGCCGTGCTCATCGGAGCGGCAGGCGCGACAGGAACGGCGAGCCCGCCACCAGCGGATGGACGGCCGAGCAGACGTCGTGCAGGAAGCCCGGCAGGGTGAGCTCGGCGGAGCGCGTGCCGCCTCCGATCGTCGGCGCCGCCTCGAGGACCACCACGGAGCGTCCCGCCTCGGCGATGGCCACCGCCGCCGCGAGCCCGTTGGGGCCGGAGCCCACGACGATCGCGTCGGAAGCGGGTAAAGCCGCTCGTCCCGGCATCCGATACGGACCATATGTGGAGGCTCGCCTCAGGCCCCCGCACGCGCACGGTCGCGATCGCCACGGCCCTCTTCGCCGCGCACTCGCCTAGGGTTCGGGCGTGCGTGCACGCGCGCTCGTGCTCCTGCTCGCGGCGGCTGCCGGCGCGGCTCTGACCCTCGCCGGCGGCGACCGCTCGAACGCGGCCGCGGACGAGCGCCCGCCCGTGGTGCTGCTGATCTTCGACGAGTTCCCCGTCGACGACCTGCTGCGCCCGGACGGCCGGATCGACGCCGAGCGCTTTCCCAACTTCGCGAAGCTCGCGTCCACGTCGACCTGGTTCCGGAGCGGGACCACGATCTACGACTCGACCACGAAGGCCGTGCCGGCCATCCTCGACGCCCGCCTTCCGCGGAAGGGGACGGTGCCCGGCCCGGAGGGCCATCCGTCCAACGTCTTCACGCTGTTCGACTCGCTCGGCTACGGGATCGAGGCCGCGGAATCGGTGACGTCGGTGTGCCCCACGAGCATCTGCGCGAGCTCGACCCCCGCGACGGGCGTGATCGACCGGCTCCGCGGGAACGAGCGGCCCGCCCGCCTGAGGCGCTGGGCCGCCTCGATCCACGACGGTCCGCCGACGCTCTACCTGCACCACGCGCTGCTCCCGCACGAGCCCTGGATCTACCTGCCCTCGGGACGCCAGACCCGGCCCGGCGGCAAGGACCCCGTCGGCGCCATCAACCGGCCGATCGGATTCCACGACCAGGAGCTCACCGACCACAACCACCTGCGCCACCTCCTCCAGGTCGGGTCGGTGGACCGCGACCTCGGCTTCCTGATGCGCCGGCTGCGCCGCACCGGGCTGTTCGACCGCGCGCTCGTGGCGGTGGTGGCCGATCACGGCTACTCGTTCGAGGTCGACGTGCCCGACCGCCGGCAGGTGACCGAGAGCAACATCGCCGAGATCGCCCCCGTGCCGTACTTCGTGAAGGCGCCCGGCCAGCGGACGGGCCGCACGGACGACCGGCTCGTCCGCACGGTGGACGTCCTCCCCACGATCGCCGACCTCCTCGACGTGCGCATCCCCTGGCCCCACGAGGGCCGCTCCGCCTTCAGCGCGGCCACCCTCCGAGCGCGACGTCGTGCGGATCCCGCGCCGGGACTTCAGCCGGGTGATCTCGATCTCCGGCGAGGAGCTCGCCGCGAGGCGCAGCGAGATCTGGAAGCGGCGGGCGCTCAAGCTCGGCACCGGCGCGGAGAGCCGCCTGTTCCTGGGCGACCCGTGGGCGGCGGCGTACCGCATCGGCCCGCACCCCGAGCTGATCGGGCGTGCCGCCCGGCCCGGCGCGGCGCCGCCCGCCGCCGGCGTGCGCGCCGTGCTCGCGAACGCGCGCCTGCTCCGGCACGTGCCGGCTCACGGCGGCATCCTCCCGACCCGGGTCACGGGCGACCTGCGCGGCGGCGAGCCCGGAGCCGTCCGCGACCTCGCCGTGGCGGCCAACGGGCGCATCGAGGCCGTGGGCCGAAGCTTCCGCCTGCGCGGCCAGCCGCAGGAGTGGTTCTCGCTGATGGTGCCCGAGCAGGCGCTCCACCCCGGCCGCAACGGCGTGGAGCTGTTCGAGGTCGGCGCGGGCGACCGGCTGACCTCGCTGGGACGGTTCTGAGCGAGGCCCGCCACAGCCCGCTCGTGCCCTTCGGGCCGGCCGCCGCCGTCTGCGCGGTCCTCGCGGCGGGCTCGCTCGCCCTGCCGTCCGCGCTCGGCTACGACCCCTACGCGTGGCTCGTCTGGGGCCGCGAGCTCGCGCACCTCGACCTGTCCACCACGGGCGGGCCCTCCTTCAAGCCGCTCCCCGCGCTGGTCATGGCGCCGCTCTCGCCGCTGGGTGACGCGGCCCCCGGCGCGTGGGCGCTGATCGTGAGGGGCGCCGGGCTGCTCGGCGTGGTGCTCGCGTTCCGCGTGGCCGCGCGCCTGGCGGGGCCCGCGGCCGGGGCCACCGCCGCCCTGGCGGCCGCGCTCGCCGAGGGCCAGGTGCGCAACGGCCTCCAGGGGTACTCGGAGCCGCTCCTCATCTGCCTGGCGCTCGGCGCGGTGGACGCCCACCTGGGCGGCCGCCGGCGGCTGGCGTTCGGCCTCGGCGTGCTCGGCTCGCTCGTGCGGCCGGAGCTCTGGCTGCTGGTGGCGCTCTACGGGCTCTGGACGTGGCGCTCGGACGTGCGCTTCCGGCCGCTGATCGCGGCGGGCCTGGTGGCGGTCCCGGCGCTCTGGGTGGGGCTCGACTGGTGGGGCTCGGGCGAGCTGCTGCACGGCGGCAGCGTGGCCCGCAGCACGCCGCCCGAGAGCGCGGCGCTCACCGACCGGCCGGCGCTGACGGTGATCAGGCGCGCGGCGGAGCTGGTCACGGCCCCGGTGCTGGCGGCCGCAATCGCCGCGGCCGCGCTGGCGCTGCGCCGCCGCGACGCGGTCGTGACCGCGCTGGCGGCAGCAACGGCGCTCTGGGTGGCGGCCGTGGCGGTCATGGCCGAGCTCGGCTTCACGGGCAACATCCGCTACCTCGCCGTGCCTGCCGGGCTGCTCGCGGTGCTCGGCGGGGTCGGCGTGGGCTGGCTGATCGAGCTCGCGCCACCGGCGCGCCGCCTCGCCGCGGGCGGCGCGGCCGCCGCCATCCTGCTCGCCTTCGCGTTCGTCCCGGCCCGCGCCGGCGTGCGCTGGCTGAGCGTGGCGCGCGAGCAGCACGACCAGCTCGACGAGCTGCGCGACGCCACCGAGCTGGCCGGGGGCCGCACGGCGGTTCTCGCCCACGGCCGTCCGGCGGTCAACCCGTCCGTGGCGACCGCGCTCGCGTGGGAGCTGGACGTCCCGCTCGACCGGGTGCAGGCCACGTGGGGCTCCACGCCCGCCCACCCGCACTGGCGGCCGCCGGCGGCGGTGTTCCGGGCGCCGCCTCGCTTCGCCGGCACTCCACCCAGCCTGGGTGGGCGCCGCCCGGACCGGCCGCTGCGGAGCGGCCGCTGGGAGGTGGTGGTGGTTGCGCCCGTCCCCGGCTCGGACTAGGGTCCGACGCCGCGCATGACTGGCCTCCTCTACCGGATCGGCCGAGTCAGCAGTCGTCATCACTGGCCCGTGATCGTCGCCTGGATCCTGGCGGCGGCTGTGCTCGTGGTGTTTTCGAAGGCGGCCGGCGAGCAGACGAGCGACAACCTGTCGCTCCCCGGCACCGACTCGAAGCGCGCGTCGGACCTGCTCTCGTCCGACCTGCCCAGCCAGGCGAACGGCACGAACCCGATCGTCCTCAAGACGTCCACCGGGAAGCTCACCGATTCGAAGTACAAGAAGCCGATCGACGACACGGTCGACTCGCTGAAGAAGACCGATCACGTGATTCGCGTGGTGAGCCCGCTCTCGAGCGAGGGCAAGAACGCGCTCAACAAGAGCAAGACGATCGGCTACATCTCGGTGACGCTCGACGAGGGCCCGAGCGACCTCACGGAGGACGAGGCGCAGACGATCATCGACGCCGCCGACCCGGCCCGCGACGCCGGGCTCGACGTGTCGGCGGGCGGCTACCTCGGCAAGGCGGTGTCGAAGTCCGACGAGGGGAACAGCGAGCTGATCGGGATCTTCGCCGCGGTGATCATCCTGCTGTTCGCGTTCGGCACGGTCACGGCGATGGTGCTGCCGATCCTGACGGCGATCTTCGGGCTCGCGGCGTCGCTGTCGATCATCAGCCTGCTCGGCCACGTGGCGGCCGTGCCGGACGTCTCCTCCACGCTCGCCACGATGATCGGGCTGGGCGTGGGCATCGACTACGCCCTCTTCATCGTCACCCGCCACAAGCAGCATCTGCGCGACGGGATGGACGTGCGCGAGTCGATCGCGCGGGCCGTGGCGACGGCCGGGGGCGCCGTGGTCTTCGCTGGCGGCACCGTGGTGATCGCGCTGGTGTCCCTGCTGGCGTCGGGGATCCCGCTCGTGGGCACGATGGGCTATTGCGCCGCCGTGTCGGTCGTGGTCGCGGTGCTCGCCGCGATCACCCTGCTCCCGGCCCTGCTCGGAGCGCTCGACTACCGCATCAACTCGCTGCGGGTGAAGCTCGGGCGCACGCACCCCGACGACCACCAGCCGCACGGTTGGGCGCGCTGGGCCGCGGGGGTGGCCGCCCGTCCGTGGCGCTCGATGATCGTGGGCATCGTGATCCTCGGCGTGCTGGCCGCGCCGGTGCTGAACCTCGAGCTCGGCTCCTCCGACTCCGGCGAGCTCCCGGACAGCACGACGGCGCGCCAGGCGTTCGACGGGATAACCGAGGGCTTCGGCGTCGGCGCCAACGCCCCGCTGCTGATCGGCGTGAAGCTCGACCCGGCCGCGAAGGCCGACCAGAGCCAGCTCGACAAGGTCAACCAGCAGCAGCAGAAGCTCGACGAGCAGACGACGCAGCAGGTGGAGGCCCTGGAGGCCGAGGGAGTCCCGCTGGCTCAGGCGCAGCAGCAGGTCGACCAGCAGACGGCGAGCCAGCAGCAGCAGATCGACCAGCAGCGCAAGCTCGCGTCGTCACCGGCCACCGACACCCGCCTCACGGACCTCGAGAACGCGATCAAGAAGACGCCGGGCGTCAAGTCCGTGTCGCCCGCGAGCCTCGACAAGAAGGGCACCGCGGGGGTGCTCACGGCGGTGCCCACCACCTCTCCGTCGGACGAGAAGACGCAGGACCTGGTCGAGCACCTGCGCGACGACGTGATCCCCGACGCGACGCAGGGCAAGGGGATCACGGCCTACGTCGGCGGCCAGACCGCCGGGTACATCGACCTGGCCAACCGGATCTCCGACAAGCTCCCGCAGATGATCGCCATCGTGGTGGTGCTCAGCTTCTTCGTGCTCCTGCTGGCGTTCCGCTCCATCCTCGTCCCGCTGAAGGCCGCGGTGGCGAACCTGCTCTCGGTCGCCGCCGCCTACGGGGTCGTGACCTTCGTGTTCCAGGAGGGGCACGGCGCGACGCTCATCGGCCTGGAGGGCGCCACGCCGATCGTGAGCTACGTGCCGCTCCTGATGTTCGCGATCCTGTTCGGGCTCTCGATGGACTACGAGGTGTTCCTGATGACGCAGATCCAGGAGCACTACAAGCAGTCCGGCGACCCGCGCAAGGCGGTGGTCGACGGCCTCGCGTCGACCGGCCGTGTGATCACGTCGGCCGCGCTGATCATGGTCTGCGTCTTCTCGAGCTTCATCCTCACCGACGACGCGATCATCAAGCAGTTCGGCGTCGGGTTATCCGTGGCGATCGCCATCGACGCGACCGTCGTGCGCTGCCTGTTCGTGCCCGCGGTGATGGCGCTGCTGGGCAAGGCGGCGTGGTGGCTGCCGCGCCCCGTCGACCGGGTCCTGCCGAGGATCAGCGTCGAGGGCGAGGGCTACTTCGAGGCGCTGGACAAGCAGCCCGCGTAGCGTTTGACGCCGATGGGGCGTCCGGCGGCTTGGCTCGGGATCGCGGCCGGCGTCCTCGCCGGCGGCCAGGCGCTCGACCTGGCCGGCCTCCCGTCGTCCTACCTCTTCGCCGCGATGCTGCTCGGCCTGGCGATCGCGCTGACGCGACCGGCCGCGCTCGACGTGCCGCCGCTGGCGTTCCGCGCGAGCCAGGCCGTGGCCGGCGTCTCGCTCGGCGCGTACCTCCAGAGCGAGGCCCTGCGCGAGCTGGCCGGCTCATGGCTGCCGGTGGCGCTGGTGTCCCTCGCCACGCTCGCGGCCAGCCTGCTGGCGGGCGCGCTGCTCGCCCGCACCACGCCGCTCGACCCGCCCACGGCCGCGCTCGGCATGATCGCGGGCGGCGCCTCGGGCATCGTCGGGATGTCCGGCGAGCTGGGCGCCGACGACCGCCTCGTGGCGTTCATGCAGTACCTGCGCGTGCTCGTGGTGGTGGTCACCACGCCGGTCGTGATCGCCATCTTCTTCGGCGGCGACCACGGCGGAGCGCATGCGGCCGTGCCGTCGGCGCCCACCTTCGGCGACCCGGGCGACTGGGCGCTCGCCATCGCGCTCGCCGCAGCCGGGGCGATCGCGGCCACCCGGGCGCGGATCACCGCCGGCGTCCTCCTGGGGCCGATGGTGCTCACCGGGATCGTCGTTCTCGGCGGGATCGCCGAGGACTTCGCCGTCCCCGGCCTGCTGAGCCAGACCGCGTTCGCGGTCATCGGCCTCCAGGTGGGCCTGCGCTTCACCAAGGACACCGTCCGGCTGCTCGGCCGGCTCACCGGTCCCGTGCTCGCCATGCTCGCGGCGCTCCTGGCCGTGTGCTTCGGCCTCGCCGTGCTGCTCGACGCCACCACCTCCGCCTCGCTGCTCGACGCCTACCTGGCCACGACCCCCGGCGGGCTCTACGCGGTGCTCGCCGTGGCCTTCGGCGCCGGCGCGAACACCACGTTCATAGTCGCCGTCCAGAGCCTGCGCGTGATCGCGATGGTCCTGCTCGCGCCGCTCGCCGTTCGCTGGACCCTCGGGCTGACGCGCTGAGCGCCTAGGCCACGACGCGCAGGTGCCGCACCGGCTGGGCGCGCAGCTCGCGCACGACGGCCGCCACGAGGCGCTCCTCGTCGTGCACCTGGCCGTCGGTGACGGCGCTGATCAGGCTGCGCTTGCGCTGGAGCAGCTCGGCCATCGTCTCGTCGATCGTGTCGGGCGCCAGCAGGTAGTACGCCGTCACGGCCTCCTCCTGGCCGATCCGGTGGAGGCGGTCCTCGGCCTGGTCGTGGCGGGCCGGCGTCCAGTCGAGCTCGAGGAACGCGACGTTCGAGGCGCGGGTGAGCGTGATGCCCTGGGACGCCGCCTTCAGCGAGCAGACGATCAGCTGCGGGCCGTCCTCCTCCTGGAACGCGTCCACGGCCTCCTGGCGCTTGCGGCCGGTGTCGCTGCCGAGGATGTGGAGGGCGTCCGGGAAGCGCTCGAGCACCGCGCGCTGGATGGCCACGTGCTCGGCGAACACCACGAGCGGCTCGCCCGAGGCCCTGAAGTCCCCGATCCAGCCGAGCGCGGCCGGGAGCTTGCCCGTGGCGGCGAGCTGGCGCAGGTTGTTGAGCCGCACGAGCTGCTCCGCGCGCAGGGCGGCCGCGACCTTCGCGTCGATCGAGCTGAGATCGAGCGGGAGCGTCTGGAGCCACGCGACCACGTCGCGCTCCGCCAGCCGGTACTCGTGCTCGTTGACGAGCGACACCGGGACGGTGTCGTGGCGCTTGGACGGCAGCTGCGGGAGCACCTGCTGCTTCGTGCGCCGGACGTAGCAGTGGGCACGCAGGTTCCAGTGCAGCCGGTCGTCGCTGCCGGCCGCGCGGAAGCGGCGCGCGAGCCGCGCGCCGCTGCCGAAGTCGCGCAGGCGCCCGAGCACGCGCAGCTGCGAGATCAGCTCCTCGGGGCGGTTGAGGATCGGCGTGCCCGTGAGCGCGAGCCGCAGCGCGTCCGGCTCGAGCTTCCCGGCCAGCCCGATCGCCGCACGGCGTCCGGCGGCTGCGCGGGTTCTTCACGTAGTGGGACTCGTCGCAGACGAGCGCCCGGGCGCCGCGCTCGCCGAGCCGCTCGGCGTGCGCGTCGAGGATGTCGTAGTTGAGGACGAGCACGTCGGCCTTCTGCGCGTCCTCCGTCCAGGCGGAGTCCGTGCGCCCGTCGAGGATCGCCACCGACGCGCTGCGGAAGCCAGCGCTCGGTCTCGCGCTCCCACATCAGCTTCATGCTCGCCGGGCAGATCACGATCGCCGGGAAGGCCTCGTCGGCCTCGAGCGTGGCCAGCGCCTGGATGGTCTTGCCGAGCCCCTGCTCGTCGGCGATGAAGGTGCGGCGGCGGTCGAGGGCGTAGCGCACGCCCGCGCGCTGGAAGGGATGCAGCTCGCCGCCGAGGTCCACGCCCGTCAGCTCGGCGTCCTCGGCATATGAGAGCTCGACCGTCGCGCTCGCGCGGTCGTGCTCGCTCCGTCAGCTCGTCGATCAGCTCCGCGGCCCGCTCCTCCACGTGCACCTGCGGGTGGCTCTCCACGAACTCGGCGATCGCCCGAGCGAGCGCCGGGTCGCCGGGCACGCCGACCCCCCAGAGCGCATCGCGGTCGAAGAAACGGCCGGAGCGCGGGACGGGCGCGCGCCTCGGGCAGCGGCGCGGAAGTCGGCCGCCGGGCTCGGCGTCCCAGCCGGGATAGACGGTCAGCTCCGGCTCGCCGTCGTCGCCGATCTCGACCGTGAGCTCGGCGGCCGGCGGCGTCAGCCCCAGCTCGAGCTCGCGCGCGCTCGCGCGGGCGAGGTCGTCCAGGCGCACGCCGTCGATGTCGGCCACCCGGCGCGCGAGGCCGGCGCTGAACGGGATCGACGATCCGCCCGGGCCGGTCGCCCACGCTCGCGCGCAGCAGGCTCTCGGGCGGCTCGCCCGAGATCGTGCGCAGCACGAACGCCCCGGCGCCGTCGTGGGCGCCCACGGACACGAGCGCCCGCCAGCGGTCCGAGTCGCTCAGCCAGGCGTGCACCTCGGGCGTGACACCTCGAGCGCCGGGAAGCGCTCGAGCACGCCGCCGACGAGCTTGCCGAGCCGCGGGTCGGCGGGCACGCGCCAGTGCTTGAGCCGCCAGTTGAACCAGCGCCCGGGCAGCTCGCGGACCGCCTCGTTCAGCTCCTCGTCGAACGGGAAGTCGAAGACGATCTCCGGCTCGCGGGGGTTGTCCGCGAGCAGCGTGACGCGCCCCCCGGTGCCTCCCCCACGGTCTCGATCGAATCAGGCACGAACCTTCGAGACTAGCCACGCCACGGGCTGTCTGCAGCGCGGAACCGGCGAGTGCGGCTGCAAGAAGCCGACCGCCGCTGGACCGAGCGGCCCGGCGGGGTCCTACCTTTGCGCGTCCGCTTCCCTCCGCGAGCCATGGACGGCCCGGCGTGAGGCGAGCGCGCATTGCCGCCATGCCCAACCGTCTCAAGAAGACGCTCGTCGCCACCTCCGTATTCGCGGTCGCGGTGGCGCTTCCTTCAGCCGCCTCCGCCGCGCGCTACGGCTCGCGCACGCTCGAGCCCGGCATGCGCGGCGGCGACGTCAAGCGCCTGCAGCGCTACCTGACCGAGGCGGGCCACCGCACCGGGGCGCGACGGCGAGTTCGGCCCGCGGACGGCGCGCTCGCTGCGCGCCACCGAGCGCGAGCTCGAGCTGGCCGAGAACGGCGTGGCCACCCGCCGCGAGCAGCGCGCGATCAAGCGCGCCGTGGCCGAGCCCACCACCGGCGGCGGCGCGGTCTACACGGCTCCGCCGCCGGCGGTCAAGAAGGTCAAGCCGGGCGCCAAGGGCCAGGTCACGAGCGAGGGCTTCGCCGTCCCTCCGGCCTCCGCCCCGCGCGTCGTGAAGCAGGTGGTGGCCGCGGGCAACGAGATCGCCATCGCGCCCTACAAGTGGGGCGGCGGCCACGGCCAGTGGCGCGACGACGGGCTACGACTGCTCGGGCTCCGTGTCGTACGCGCTGCACGGCGCCGGCCTGCTCGACGGATCGCTCGATCTCGGGCGACTTCGCGCGCTGGCAGGAGAAGGGCGAGGGCCGCTGGATCACGATCTACGCCAACCGCGACCACGTCTACATGGTCGTGGCCGGGATGCGCTTCGACACGAGCGCGCAGTCGCGGACGGGCTCGCGCTGGACGCTCGAGGGGCGCTCCGCAGCGGGCTTCACCGCCACTCATCCCGCCAACCTCGTAGCCGCGGTCTCAGGCTCGGGCGCCGAGCGGCCGACACAGGTAGGAGTGCCAGTCCGCGCCTCGCTTTCCACTCCCAGGCCGGCGCCGCCGCCGCGGCGCAGGACCGGGAGTTTCGACCGGGAGCCCGCGAGCTTCCCGCCCCGGCCCCGCCGGGGTCTCTCGGCACGCGCCCTGGTCTTCGCCGGCGTGCTGCTCGCCGCTCTGGCCGCGGCCGCCGTGGCGAGCGCCGACGCGCTCGCGCAGAACGTGATCGTTCGCTTCGAGCAGGGCGCCACCGCCGCGGAGCGCGCGGATGCCCGTGAGGACGCCGGGGCCGAGCTTCGAGGCGAGCCTGCCGCTGCGCGGCCTTCAGCTCGTGGAGCCCGACCCGGGGCTGAGCCGCCGCCGAGGTGGCCGATCGCCTCGAGCGCTCGGACGACGTGATGTACGCGGAGCCGGACGCGGCGCGACGAGCTTTCGCGTTCCCGGACGACACCTTCCGCGACGTGCTCTGGGGCATGCGCAACACGGGACAGAGCATCCTCGGCGTGCCCGGCACAGCCGACGCGGACATCGACGCCGACGAGGCCTGGGACCTCACCACCGGGGACGCCTCGGTGAGCGTCGGGATCCTCGACTCCGGCGTCGCGCTCACCCATCCCGACCTCGCGCCGAACATCTGCGTGAACCCGGGCGAGGCCGGCGCGCTCTGCGACCAACGGGGTCGACGACGACGCGCAACGGCCTGGCCGACGACTGGCGCGGCTGGGACTGGGTGAGCCGACGACAACGACCCGACGGACGAGAACTGGCACGGCAGCCACGTGGCCGGCACGGTCGGCGCCGCGGCGAACGACGGCTCCGGCGTGATGGGCGTGGCCTGGCACGTGGGCCTCGCGCCGCTCCGGGTGCTCGACGCGAACGGCAGCGGGCAGGTCTCCGACCTGATCTCCGCGTACGGCTACGCGCGCACCCAGGGGCTGAAGATCGTCAACGCGAGCCTCGGCGGAGGCTCCTTCTCGCTGGCCGAGCGCGACGCCATCGCGGCGGCCTCGGACACGCTCTTCGTGGTGGCGGCGGGCAACGGGGGCTCGGACGACATCGGCGACGACAACGACGCCGTGCCCACCTATCCGTGCGGCTACGACCTTCCGAACCTGATCTGCGTGGCCGCCACCGACCAGCACGACGCGCTGGCGAGCTTCTCGAACTACGGCGCCGCCTCGGTGGACCTCGCCGCCCCGGGCGTGAACATCGGAAGCAGCGTGCCGGGCCCCGACTGGGTGTACGCGAGCGGGACCTCGATGGCCACGCCGCACGTGAGCGGCGCCGCCGCGCTCGTGTGGTCGCGCTTCCCGTCCGCCACGGTGGCCGGCGTCCGCGCCGCGCTGCTCCAGAGCGTGGACCAGAAGCCCGCCCTCACCGGAAAGACCGTGACCGGCGGCCGGCTGAACGCCTACCGCGCCCTCGGCGGCATCCCGGCGACTCCCCCGGTCACGCCGCCCGCGACGGGTGGCGGCGACGGCGGGATCATCACACCGCCCGCGCTCGAACCCGAGATCGCGGTCGTGGGCGTCGCCGCCGGTACGGACACCCCGGCTCTCGATCGTCGTGGCGCTCCGCGGCCGGCTGCTGCTGAAGCTCGGCGTGCGCATCCGCACGCGCTGCTCACGGGCCTGCCGCTTCAGCCACGAGCTCGTGCTCGGCGGGTCGCGCAGGGTCGTCGGACGCGCCCACGGCCGGCTCCGCCGCGCGGGCGTGGTCACCGTGCGGCTGAAGCTCGGCGCGCGTGCCCGGCGCAGGCTGCGCCATGCCCGCTCGCCGCGCCTCGAGCTGCGCACGCGCGCGGTCGACAGCTCCGGTCACGCCCGGAAGGCCAGGCGCAGCGTCCGCCTGTTCCGCCGCTGAGCTACTACGATCGCGGGTCCGTGAGCGCCGAGCACCACATGGACGAGCGCTACTGCGACGTCGGCCGCGGCGTCACGCTCTGCTACGAGACCTTCGGGAACCCGGCCGACGAGCCGCTCCTGCTCGTGATGGGCCTCGGCATGCAGATGGTGGGCTGGCATCAGGACTTCTGCGGCGAGCTCGCCGGCCGCGGCTTCCACGTGGTGCGCTTCGACAACCGCGACGCCGGGCGCTCCACGCACTTCCCCGGCCCGGCGCCCACGCTCCGGCAGCTGCTCGGCCGGCGCTTCCCCGCCGGCCAGTACACGCTCAACGACATGGCGGACGACACCGCCGGGCTGCTGCGCGAGCTCGACCTCGCGCCGGCGCACGTGGTGGGCGCGTCGATGGGCGGCATGATCGCCCAGACGCTCGCGGCCCACCACCCCGGCTCGGTGCGCACGCTCACCTCGATCATGTCCAACACCGGCAGCCGCCTCAGCGGCCAGCCCGCGCCCTCGCTCTACCGCCCTCTCCTCACGCCCGCCCCGCATGAGCGCGAGGCCTTCCTCGACCACGTCGAGCGGCTCTTCACGCGCATCGGCTCGCCCGGCCGCGCCGACGTGGCCGACCTCCGCGAGGTGGCCGCCCTCTCGTTCGACCGCGACCGCGACCCGGCCTCCAGCGCGCGCCAGCTCGCCGCGATCCTGAAGTCCGGGAACCGCAGCCGCGACCTGCGCCGGATCAAGGCGCCCACGCTCGTGGTGCACGGATCGGCCGACAAGCTCGTGCGACCGTCCGGCGGGCGCGCCACCGCGAAGGCGATCCCCGGCGCGCGGCTGCTCAGCATCGAGGGCATGGGCCACGACCTGCCGCGCGCCTTCTGGCCGCGCATCATCGACGCGATCGCGGAGCACGCCCGCAGCTCGCGCAGCGCAGTCGCCGTCTAGCGGCGATGTCCGAGGAGAACGTCGCGCTCGTGCGCTGGGGCATCGAGGCCTGGAGCCGGGACGGCGCCGGGTCGCTCACCCCGTTCATGGCCGACGACCTCGTGGTGCGCAGGCTCGACCCGATGCCTGACCCCGGCACCTGGCACGGCCCCGATGCGCTGCGTGCCGCCACGGACGACTGGCTCGGCGCCTTCTCCGACTTCACGATGAGCCCCGGCGAGTTCATCGACGCGGGCGACCGCGTGCTGGTGCGCCTCGACCAGGAGGCCCGCGGCGCCGCCGGCGACGTCCCGGTGTCCGGCACCGCCTGGTTCGTGTTCGGCCTGCGCGACGGCCGGCTCGCCTCGGTGGACATGTACGGCGCCCGCGAGGACGCGCTGCGGGCGTTGGGGCTGGACTAGCTCGTCGGGCCGAAGCGCTCGGTCCGCACCCGGCGGGGGTCGAAGCCCGCCTCCAGCACCAGCGAGGACGCCGTCTCCACGAAGCCGTTCGAGCCGCAGATGAAGGCGACGCCGGACGGGTCGGCCGCGCCGTCGAGCAGCGCCGCGTCGATGCGGCCGGTGTGCCCGTTCCAGCCCTCCGGCGGCTCACGCGTGAAGGTGAGCAGCGGCGTCGTCGCCCAGCTCGCCGGCGTAGATCACGTCGTCGGCGTTCCGCACCGAGTAGACAGCCGCATCGGCAGGGCCGGCATCGTGCGGCGCCGGTGGCGCAGGATCGCCATGAGCGGCACGACGCCCGAGCCGCCGCCCACGAGCAGCACCGGGGACTCGCCGCGCCAGACGAAGTAGGAGGCGAACGGGCCGCGGAGCTCCACCTGGTCCCCCACCTCGACCACGTCGTGGAAGTAGGGCGACACCTCGCCGTCCGCCAGCCGGTCGATGGTCAGCTCGACCGAGCCCTCGTCGAGCGGCGACGACGCGATCGAGTACGAGCGCTGCGCCTGGTAGCCGTCAGGCGCGGTGAGCCGGACGTCGTAGTGCTGGCCCGGCAGGTGAGCCACCCACATCGGCAGGTCGATGCGGAAGGACTTCACGTGCGGGGTCTCCTGCTTGACCTCCACGACCGTTCCGATCTGCCAGCTGCCCGGGGCGCGCTGCTCGACCGGCGTCAGTCGTTCCAATAGCGCTCTTCCTTCCAGGGGTCGCCACGGTTGTGGTAGCCGTTCTGCTCCCAGAAGCCCGGCTCGTCGTGGTCCAGGATCCTCAGGCCGGCCACCCACTTGGCGCTCTTCCAGAAGTAGAGGTGCGGCACCAGCAGCCGGGCGGGGCCGCCGTGCTCGCGCGGGAGCTCGGCGCCCTCGTGCTCGGTCACGACCCAGGCCTTTCCTCCGGTCAGGTCCGCGAGCGGCAGGTTGGTCGTGTAGCCGCCGTAGGCGAACGCCACCGCGAACCCGCCCTGCGGGTCCACCCCGTCGAGCAGGGTGTCGACCGGACACGCCGCGGAAGCTCGTGCCGAGCTTCGACCACTTGGTCACGCAGTGGATGTCGCAGGGCACCTCCTCGCTGGGCAGGGCGGAGAACTCGTCCCACGACCACTCGCGCTCCTGACCCACCATGCCGTCGACCCGGAAGCGCCACTCGCCCGTGTCCACGCGCGGTGTGGGCCCGGCCGTGAGCACCGGGAAGCCGCGCTCGTTGTACTGACCCGGAGGCAGCCTGTCGCGCAGCTCGTCCGGGACGCTGCGGCGCCTGCTGAAGCCGCGTGACACGAAGTTCATCGCGGGCGGGATCTTAGAACGCGGCCTAGCGGCGGTCGAGCCAGGCCGCCGACTCGCGCTTCACGAGCCCCACGAGGTTTCCGAGCGCGATGTTCACGTCCCAGAGGTGGAGGCCCCAGCCGGGCGTGGGCGCGTAGGCGAGCACCGGCCGCTTGTCGGCCGCGCCGCCCAGTGCGTCCGCGTGGAGCCAGCTGGCGCCGCCCTCGTTGCGGCAGCGCGCGCGGTAGCGGTTGGGGAAGCTCACCCACGCCGTCTTGGCGGCGGGGAAGGCGCCGATGCCGCCGAGCAGTCCCGCCGAGTCGTTGACGGTGAAGTAGGGCTGGAGCACGGCGGTTCTTGCCGACGAGCTCGGCGGGGTTCACGCAGAGCACCTCGCCGTCCGCGGCGCGTCGCCGTAGACACCGCGCGGGCGCCCGAACAGCGTGTCGCTCGGCGGGACCTCGTTGAACGTGGAGTAGGCCACCACGCAGCCGGTCTGGCGGGCCGTGCGGCAGGCGCGGATGTGCTTGAAGTCACCGCCCACGTCGCGGCCCGAGGGAACGATCACGTTGCCGCCGAGGAGCAGGGCCGAGACCACCCTGCCGCGCGCGCTGCGGCTCGGGTCGACCTTGTCCTGGATCAGCCGCTTCAGCATCCCGGTGCCCTGGGAGTGCCCGATCAGGACCACGCCGCGGCCCTTGTTCCAGCGCTTCAGGTACTGGCGCCAGGCCGACAGCACGCCGGAGTAGGCGATCCGGCTCGCCCGCTCGCGCGCCTCGGCGTCAAGTCCCTGGAAGATCCCGGCGATCGTGAGCTGGCGGTACACCGGGGCGAACACCCGGCACGCCTGTGTGAACCGCGAGGCCTGGGCGAGCGCCACGTTCACGAGCTCCTTGTCGACCTTCAGGTTCGCGTTGGTCGTGGACTGCGCGCTGGTGGTCGGGTAGACGTAGAAGCAGTCGACCGGCGGGCGCTTCGCGCGCTTCGGGCTCTGCAGCTTGGTTGCAAGCGTCGGCGACACGACTGTGGTGCGGAGGCTCGCGTCGCACGGGTTCGAGGCGAGCCCCGGACGGCAGAGCCAGGCGTGGTCGGCCTTGGCCTCGGCGGCCGTGGCCGTGCCGAGCAGCCGCGCCTGCGACCGCGAGCGCCGCCGCGGCGACCCTGAGTGTTCCCCTCCCCATCCGGCGGCACTGTAGCCAAGCCGGCGCTCAGCGGGCGCGGATCCGGAATCCGACACGGCGCGGGGCCGACCGGTTGCCCGCGGCGTCGGTGGCGGTGACCGTGGCGCGGTAGCGGCCGGAGGCGAGGGCCTTGCCGCCGAGGCGGCCGCGGAACCCGATGCTGTGCTTCCCGGCCGCCAGGCCGCGGCGGACGAGCGTGCCCTTGACCGCGTAGCGCGTCTTCCCGCCGCGCTTGACGGCGCGCGCGATGACGATTCGAACGGTGGCCCGCTCCGACAGCCGGAAGCTGAAGGCGCGCTTCCCCTTGTCGAGGCGGGACACGGCCGGCCGCGTCTCGTCGGGGGCCGGTCCGCCGCCGCCGGGCGTTGGCCCGCCGCCGCCGGGCGCCGGTCCGCCGCCGCCGGGCGGCGGTGGGGTGGTCGTGGTCCCGGCCGCGACGACGGTGACCGTGCCGGTCATGCCCTGGTCCTCGTGGACCTCGCAGTAGTACGCGAACGTCCCGACGGCGTCGAACTCGCGGCTCACGGTCCAGCTGGACGTGGACGCCGTGGCCGGCATGTCGAACGAGCCGTCCTCGAAGTGGACGTTGTGGTTCCCGCCCGCGTTCGTCCAGGTGACCGTGTCGCCCTGCGTCACCGTCACCGCGGCCGGCGAGAAGGTGTCGGACGGCGTGGCGCTGACCGACTGGTCGGCCGCATCGGCCGGGCAGCACGGCAAGGCCCAGCCCGAGGAGGAGGGCGGCAGCTACAGCCGGGAGCGAGCCCCTCCGCATGTCGCTGCCGATCGTACGCCTCCCCCGGGTTAAAGTCGCCCGGTGCAACGCGCCAAGTTCACCGCCGCCGCGTTCGTGGTGGCGCCGGCGCTGCTGCTGGCGGACAACCTGCTCCACCCGAAGGAGCTCGAGCCCGGGAACGAGGCCGAGCAGCTGCGCGTGATCGCCGACTCCTACGAGCGCTGGCAGATCGCGCACATGCTCGCCTTCGCCGCGATCCTGATCTTCGCCGTCGCGATCCTCGGCCTCGCATCGCTCCTCTACGAGCGCCGGCCGCGCGCCGCGGTCTGGGGCGGCGCGCTCGGGATGGCCGGCCTGATCGGGTTCGCGAGCGTGCTCACGCTCGACGGCTTCACCTGGGGGGTGCTGGGCGAGATCTCGGGCCGCCGCGGCGTGGACCAGCGCACGGTGCAGCTCGCGCTCGACGAGATCCAGAACTCGGCCTGGTCGCTGCCCTACTACCTGACCGCGCTCGGCTACATCTTCGGGCTGCTGATCCTCGCGGTGGGCGCCGCGCGCAGCGGGCTGATCACGCCGCTGGCGGCTGGACTGCTCGTGGTCGCCGTGCTGATGACGGGCACCGAGACGATGCTCGTGTCGAACGCCTACTTCATCGCCGGCGCCGCGCTGATGCTCGTGGCCGGCGTGGCGGTGGCGCTGTCGCTGCGGCGGCTGGGAGAATCGGCGGCATGGACCTCCAGCTGATCGGCCTCGACTCGCCGGCCGAGGTGCGCGAGTTCCCCAAGGGGCGCTTCGAGGTCTACCGGGTCGGCCCGATGACGATCGGCCGCGCGAGCTACGACCCGGGCTGGCGCTGGAGCGAGGACGTGGGCGGCTCGCCCGACGCCATGTGCCAGGTGGAGCACGTGGGCTGGGTGGTGAGCGGAGCGGCGGCCGTGAAGATGGCGGACGGCGACGGAGCGCGTGATGCGCGCCGGCGAGTTCTTCTACGTCCCGCCCGGGCACGACAGCTGGGTCGTGGGCGACGAGCCCTACGTCTCGCTGCACCTGATGGGCAGCGAGGACTACGCCCGCTAGGCCGCGGCCAGGAACTCCCGGAGCAGCTCCACGAGCGGCTCCGGCCGGTCCTCCGGGATGAACGTCCGCGAGCCCTCGACGACCTCGAAGCGCCCGTGCGGCAGCGCCTCCGCGAGCAGCCTGCCGTGCTCGCGCGGGAAGAAGCGGTCGTCGCCGCCCCAGACCACGAGCGCCGGCCCCTCGAAGGCGCCCACGCCCGTCGATGCCTCGAGCATGTGGCGGCGGTCCGCCTGGCGCAGCAGGCTCGCGAAGTCGCGGCGCACGCCCGCGTCGCCGCGGAGGCCGGCGAGGTAGGAGCCCATGATCCGCGGCTCCACCGGCTCGTGGGTGGCCCAGCCGTACGCGATCGGCAGCCGCTGCGCCGCCCTGAGCCCCATGGCCTGCGTCAGCAGCCAGAGCGCCGGCGCCACTCGGACGGTCGGCTTCAGGTAGGCCACCGCCTTGGGCGGGTAGTTCTCGAACGCGTCGCAGGAGGTGAGCACGAGCCGGCCCACGCGCTCGGGCGAGCGGCTCACGAGCGCCTGCGCGAGCGCGCCGCCCGTGTCGTTGGCCACGAGCGTGGCTCCGCCGAGCCCCAGCTCGTCGATGAAGCTCGCGAGCACGCCGGCCGCGCCGAACAGCGAGAGGTCGGCGCCCGGCCGCAGCGGCAGCGAGTGGCCGCCGAGCGGCAGGTCGGGCACGATCGTGCGGTGGCCGTGCAGCTCCGGCGCCACCCGTCTCCAGAGATCCCCGTTCACGGCCGCGCCGTGGGCGAACACCACCGCCGGGCCGCTGCCGCGCTCGCGGTACTCGATCGTCCCGGCCGGGACGTCGACGGTGCGGCGCTCGCCGAGCTCGTCGCTGATGGCCACGCGGGTAGTCTCGCGCCGTGAGCGCTCGCCGGGGGATCTTCGTCGCGCCGTTCGACGAGCTGTCGGATCCGCGCGCCGTCGCGGAGCTGGCCGCGCGCGCCGAGGCCCGCGGCTGGGACGGCTTCTTCGTCTGGGACCACATCCAGTACCGCGCGCCCGTGCGCGCCGTCGCGGACCCGTGGGTCACGCTCGCCGCCGTGGCCACCGCCACCGAGCGCGTGACGATCGGGCCGCTCGTGACCCCGCTCGCGCGGCGACGCACGCACAAGCTCGCGCGCGAGACCGTCACGCTCGACCGGCTCTCGGGCGGCCGGCTCGTGCTCGGCGTGGGGCTGGGAGGCGACCGCAACGGCGAGTTCGACCGCGAGCGCTTCGGCGAGGAGGACGACCCGCGCGCCCGCGCGAAGCTGCTCGACGCCGGGCTCGAGCGGCTCGCGTCCTACTGGGCGGGCGAGTTCGAGCCGCCGCCGGTGCAGAGCCCGCGCATCCCGGTCTGGGTGGCGGGCCGCTGGCCGAACAAGGCGCCGCTGCGGCGCGCCGCGCGCTGGGACGGCCTCTTCCCGATCGACATGGAGGAGCCCGCGCAGCTCGCCGAGATGGTCGCGGCGGTGCGCGAGCTCGGCGCCCGCGACGACTTCGAGATCGTGGTCGACCACCCGCCCGGCACCGACCCCGATCCGTGGATCGAGGCCGGTGCCACCTGGTGCCTCACGGGCTTCGGGATGCAGCCGGAGCGCGCCGAGGTCGAGCGCGCGATCGACTCGCGCGGTTAGGCTGCGCCCATGGACTTCCTGGTCCGCCGCGACGACCTCCGCCAGTGCCGCTTCGACGAGGCGGACGTGCCGGAGCCCGGCCCCGGCGAGGCGGTGCTCGCGCTCGAGCGCTTCGGCCTGACCTCGAACAACGTGACCTACGCCGTGATGGGCGACGCCATGTCGTACTGGAAGTTCTTCCCCGCCGAGGAGGGCTGGGGGCGGATCCCGGTCTGGGGCTTCGCCCACGTGGAGGCGAGCGCGCACGACGACCTGCCGGAGGGCGCCCGCGTGTACGGGTACTTCCCCGTCTCGACCCACCTGGTGGTGCGCCCGCAGCCCGCCGACGGCGGCGGCTTCGTGGACGCCACGCCGCACCGCGTGGACCTGCCGGCCGTCTACAACGCGTACGCGCCGGCGCCGGCCGAGCCGGGCCCCAGCGAGGACAGCCAGGTGCTCTTCCGGCCGCTCTTCGGCACGTCGTTCCTGATCGACGACATGCTCGACGAGCAGGGCTTCCTCGGCGCCGCGAGCGTCTGGCTCTCCAGCGCGTCGAGCAAGACGGCGCTCGGAACCGCGTTCATGCTCGCGCGCCGCGAGGGTGTCGAGGTGGTCGGGCTCACCTCCGCCGGCCGGGCGGACTTCGTCCGCGGCCTCGGGGTGTACGACCAGGTGATCACCTACGACGAGCTCGAGGGCGCGCCCGCGGACCCGGTGGTCTACGTGGACATCTCGGGCGACGCCGAGCTGCGCGGGCGGGTGCACCGCCACCTCGGCGAAGCGCTCGCCTACGACTGCGCCGTGGGCGCCTCGCACTGGGACCGGGTCTTCTCCGACCCCGGGCCGCTGCCCGGCCCCGCCCCCGAGCTGTTCTTCGCGCCCGCCCGCTTCGCCAAGCGGATGGAGGACTGGGGCCCCGCCGGCCTTCAGAGCCGCACGGGCGAGGCCTGGGGCCCGTTCGCGGAGTGGGCCGCCGGCTGGCTCCGGGTGGAGCACGGCGCCGGGCCGGACGACATCGAGCGGCTCTACCTCGAGCTGGTCGACGGCAACGCGCCGCCCGAGGCCGGCTACGTGCTGTCGCCCGCCGCCTAGCGGGGCTCGAGCACCACGACCGGGATCTCGCGGTCGGTGCGCGCCTGGTAGTCGTCGTAGGCCGGCCAGACCTCGGTCATCAGCCTCCAGAGCCGCTCGCGCTCCTCGCCGGAGGCGGTGCGGGCGCGCACGGGCACCACGTTCTCCTTCACCTGAACGGTGGCCGCGGGATCGGCGGTCAGGTTCCGGTACCAGCCGGGGTGGTCCGTGGAGCCGCCGTTCGAGGCCACGATCACCCAGCGGCCGTCGTCGCTCCGGTGGATCAGCGGGGTGGTGCGCTGCTCGCCGGAGCCGCGCCCGGTGGTGGTCAGCAGGAGGATCTCGGTGCCGTGCCAGTGGTAGCCGCGCTCGCCGCCGGTCTCGCGGTAGGCGCGTACGTGCTCCTGGCCGAACAGCTGGTCATCGGTGGTTGCCATGTCAATCAGGTTACGCGCTCGGCAACGGGCGCTCGCGCCCGACGCTCCCGCCGCGGCGCCGCTGCCACTACCGTGCCGGGCCACCATGACTCGACCGGTCCAAGCGCGACGGGCGGCTCACCGGCGCCGGCGGCGCGGGGGTGGACTCGGCGCGCGCCCCGCTGCGGCGGCGGCTGTTCCCGCGGCTCGGCGCGCAGGACCTGGCCATCGACCTCGGGACCGCCAACACGCTCGTCTTCGCGCGCGGGGAGGGCATCGTGGTGTCCGAGCCGTCCGTGGTCGCCATCGACTCGCTGAGCGGCGCGGTCCACGCCGTCGGCGAGGAGGCCCAGGGGATGATCGGGCGCACGCCCGCGACCATCACCGCCGTCAGGCCGCTCCGCCACGGCGTGATCGCCGACTTCGAGGTGACCGAGCAGATGCTCCGCCACTTCATCGGGCGCGTGCACCGCAGCAGGCTCGCCCACCCGCGCGTGATGATCTGCGCGCCGTCCGGCATCACGGACGTCGAGCAGCGCGCGCTGATGGAGGCGTGCCTCGCGGCCGGCGCCCGCTCCGTGCACCTGATCGAGGAGTCGCTGGCCGCCGCCATCGGCGCCGGGCTCGCGATCGGGGAGCCGCGCGCGAACGTGGTCGTGGACGTGGGCGGCGGGACCAGCGAGGTGGCGGTGATCTCGCTGGGCGGGATCGTGGTCTCGCGCTCGCAGCGCACCGGCGGCTACGACCTCGACGAGGCCGTGGCGGCCTGGCTGCGCAACACCCACGGGCTGGCGATCGGCGAGACCACCGCCGAGCGCGTGAAGCTCGAGATCGGCTCGGTCAACCCCGACACGAGCGACGCCCGCACCAAGGTCCGGGGGCGCGACCCCGTGTCGGGCCTGCCGCGCGAGGTGGAGGTGACGAGCGAGGAGCTGAGGCGCGCGCTCGAGGGGCCGGTGCTCGACATCGTGATCGCGGTGAAGGAGGCCCTCGAGGAGACGCCCCCGGAGCTCGCATCGGACATCTCGGAGCGCGGCCTGCTGCTGGCCGGCGGAGGCGTGCTGCTGCGCGGCTTCGCCGAACGGCTCGAGGACGAGACGAACGTGCCGGTGGTGGTGGCCGACTCGCCGCTCACGTGCGTGGCGCTCGGCGCCGGCCAGGCACTCGACGAGATCGAGCTGCTCGAGCGGACGTCCACCGCCGCCACGCGCGCGCCGTCGCGGCGCAGGCGCTAGCGGGATGCCCTCACCCTGGCCCGCAGGCGAGCCCACGGCGGCGGAGCGCGCCGCGTACGCCGGGGCCGAGGTGACCCCGTTCTGGCTCGACGACCTTCCCCCGGCCGAGCCCGTGCCCGCCGTCGAGGGGCCCGTGGACACGGACCTCTGCATCGTCGGCGGCGGCTTCACGGGCCTCTGGGCCGCGCTGCACGCGAAGGACCGGGACCCGGCGCGCGACGTGGTCGTGCTCGAGGCCGAGACCTGCGGCCACGGCGCCAGCGGCCGCAACGGCGGCTTCCTCCTCGCCTCCCTGACGCACGGCATCGAGAACGGCCGCGCGCGCTTCCCCGACGAGATCGACACGCTGGAGCGGCTCGGCTTCGAGAACTACGACGGCCTGCGGCGCGACCTCGAGCGCCACGGAATCGACTGCGACTTCGAGGAGACGGGCGACCTCACCGTCGCGCTCGAGCCGCACGAGCTCGAGGACATGCGCGCGGAGGCCGCGAAGATGAGCGAGCTCGGCCACGACGTGGCGCTCCTCGATCGCGAGCAGGTGCGCGCCGAGGTGCGCTCGCCGATGTTCCTCGGCGGCCTCTGGGACCGCACCGGCGCCGCGCTCGTCCATCCCGGCAAGCTCGTGCGCGGCCTCCGCGACGCCGCGCGCCGGGCCGGCGTGCGCGTCTTCGAGCGCTCGCCCGTGGTCGGCATCGACCCCGCGGGCGCGGGAGTGGAGGTCGCGACGCCCGCCGGCCAGGTCTCCGCGAGCCGTGCGCTGCTCGCCACGAGCGCCTACCGCCCGCTCGTCCGCTCGGTCCGGCGCTACGTGCTCCCCGTCTACGACTACGCCCTGATGACCGAGCCGCTCGACGCGGCGCGGCGCGAGTCGATCGGCTGGCCGAACCGCCAGGGCCTTGGCGACGTTGCCAACCAGTTCCACTACTACCGGCTGAGCGCGGACGACCGCATCCTCTGGGGCGGCTACGACGCCGTCTACCGCTTCGGCGGGCCCGTGGGCGACCACCTCGACGACCACGACGCGACCTTCGCGAAGCTCTCCCAGCACTTCTTCGCGACGTTCCCGCAGCTCGAGGGCGTGCGCTTCACGCACCGCTGGGGCGGCGCGATCGACACCTGCAGCCGCTTCTCGGTGTTCTTCGGCACGGCGCTCGAGGGCCGGGTGTCGTACGCGACCGGGTACACCGGCCTCGGCGTCTGCGCCAGCCGCTTCGGCGCGGAGGTCGCGCTCGATCTGGTGGACGGCCGCGAGACCGAGGCCACGCGGCTCCGCTACGTGCGCCGCCGCCCGGTGCCGTTCCCGCCGGAGCCGTTCCGCACGGCGGTCGTCAGGCTCACCCAGAACCGGCTCGCCGCCGCCGACCGCCGCGAGGGCCGGCGCGGCCTCTGGCTCCGCGCGCTCGACCGCGCCGGGCTCGGCTTCGACAGCTGATCAGGCGAGCGCGTCGCGCACCCGCGGCGCGATCTCCTCGCCCAGCCGCCGGACGGAGCCGACGGGATCCGTCTCGTCCACGGAGACGATGAGGGTGTCGAAGCGCAGGTCGCGCGCGATCTCGATCAGGCGCTCGGCCGACGCGCCCGCCCCCACGTTCACGACCCGCCGGATGGCGGCCGGGTCGCGGCCGGCCGCCACGGCGGCGGCGTCGATCGCCTCGTGGCGCTCGAGCACCTCACCCTCCGGGAGGTTGCCGAGGCTCGGCAGCCACCCGTCGGCTGCGCGGCCGACCAGCCGCAGCATGCGCGGCCCGTAGGCGCCGAGCCAGATCCCGACCCGGTGGGCGGGCGGCGGGCCGGGCTTGTGCCCGTCGAGGCGGTAGTGGACGCCCTCGAAGTCCACCGGCCCCTCCCCCGACCAGCACAGGCGAACGACCTCGATCGCCTCCTCGAGCGCGTCCACCGACTCCTTCGGGGTCAGCCTCGGCCCGCCCATGGCGGCGATCGCGTCCCAGAACGCGCCGGCGCCGAGCCCGAGCTCGAAGCGGCCGCCGCTCAGGACGTCGATCGAGGCAGCGGCCTTGGCCATCACCGCGGGCGGCCGCAGCGGCAGGTTCGCCACGTCCGGCACCAGCGCGATGCGCTCGGTGCGGCCGGCCAGGTAGGCGAGCAGCGCCCACGTGTCGAGGAAGCGCCGCTGGTAGGGATGGTCCTGGATCGCCACGAGGTCGAGCCCGGCCTCCTCGGCGGCGAGCGCCTGCGCCAGCGTGCGCTCCACGTCGTCCGCGCCCGGCACGACGAAGACGCCGATCCGGACGGCGGTCATGCGGGCAGGGCGCGCGCCCGGCGCCCCATGCCCTTCCAGGGATCGCCCTCGGAGTCGATCCGCTCGCCGATCGTCTTCACCGTCCAGCGGTCGGGCTTGAGCTTCGCGTCCGAGAGCTCCTCCCAGTGGATCGGGACCGCCACCGGCGCGCGCGGCCTGGGCCGCACCGCATAGGGGGCCACCGCGTGCTGGGCGTAGGCGTTGCGGTTCACGTCCACGTAGATCAGCTTGCCACGATCGACCTTCTTCCACTCGAGCGTGAGGTGGCGCGGGTCGTCGGCCACCATCTCCTCCGCCATCCGGCGCGCGAACCCGTGAACGTCGCTGAAGCCCGGGCCGCGGCGCAGCGGGCAGACCACGTGGACGCCGCGCGAGCCCGTGACCATCGCGTACGTGCACGAGCCCGGCGTCCCGCAGCCGCTCGCCGGCGTCGCGCGCCGCCGCGCGCACGTCGGCGAAGCCGCCGCCGGAGGGGTCGAAGTCGAGGATCAGCCGGTCGGGCCTGTGCGGCTCGTCGGCGCGCGAGAGCCACAGGTGCGGCGTGACCACGTTCTGGCCGGCCAGGTAGACGAGCGTGGCGGCGTCGTCGGCGAGCGCGTGCGTGATCGTGCCGCCGCGCTTCGGGACGGTCGCGCGGTGGATCCAGTCCGGGAAGTACGAGGGCACGTTCTTCTGGAAGAAGCCCTTGTCGTCGATGCCGTTCGGGAACGCCTGGAGCGCGAGCGGCCGTCCCGCCACGTACGGCAGCATCACGGGCGCCACGCGCTCGTAGTGGCGGGCGAGGTCGAGCTTCGTGACCCGCGCCCGCGGGAAGAGCAGCTTGTCCGGGTGCGTCACGCGGACGTCGCGGCGGCCGATGCGGAGCGTCTCCGTCATCCCTCGCGGACCACGTCGCGCGCCGCCTTGTCGATGCGCAGTCCCAGGAAGCGCGGGTGGCGCAGGCGCCCGTCGCGGGTCCACTCCGTGAACCCGACCTGCGCGACCAGCTTCGGCCGGACCCAGGTCACGCCGCGCTCCTTGATCGCCTCGGGATGCTCGAACGGCGGCGTCTCGCGGCGCAGCGGCCGCAGCTTCGCCGCCAGGTCGGCGAGCGTCTCCCGGTCGAACCCGGTCCCGACCTTGCCGGCGTACAGCAGGCGGCCGTCGTCGAAGTATCCGAGCAGGAGCGCGCCGAAGCTCCTCGCGCGAGCCCTTCGGCGGTGTGAAGCCGGCGATCACGAGCTCCTGCGCCTGGTCGCACTTGAACTTGAGCCAGTCGCGCGAGCGGGACGTGCTGTACGGGCTGTCCGCCCGCTTCGCGATCAGCCCCTCCCAGCCCTTGCGGCAGGCCTCCTCGTAGTACGCCTCGCCGTGCTCGTTGCGGTGCGGCGTCAGCCGCAGCGGACCGCCGAAGTCGAGCGCGTCCCGGAGCAGCCGCTTGCGCTCCCGGAGCGGCAGCGGGCGCACGTCGCGGCCGTCGAGCCAGAGCACGTCGAAGGCGTACAGGTAGACCTTCACGGCCCGCCGCCCGCGCCGCGCCAGCGCCTCGAAGCTCGTCCGCCCGCGGTCGAAGGCCACGATCTCGCCGTCGATCGCGAAGCGCCTGCACGACTGCGCCTCCAGCGCCTCCGCCACCTCCGGGTAGCGCCCGTTCAGCGAGAGGTCGTTGCGCGACAGGAGCCGCACGTCCCTCCCGTCGCGGATCGCGATGCAGCGGATCCCGTCGAGCTTGCGCTCGAAGATCCAGTCCGGGTCCGAGAAGCGCTCGTCGGTGAGCGTGGCCTTCATCGCCTCTGCGTGCCGCGGCGCCCTCATCGTCCCGCTTCGGCGGCCACCTCTTCCACGGTCCGCCCGCTGAGGACCGAGCGCGGCTCGCTGCTCACCGGGTTGCGCCGCGCGTCCGCCTCCTCGTCGCGGCGCTTGATCAGCAGCCACCTCGGCTTGCGCCCCGCCGTCGGTGCGCTGGAGCGTGTACCCGCCGCGCAGCTTCTCGCCGTGGAGCCACACGGACAGGTGCCCGCGCTCGCGCCCCTCGGCCATCGACTCGTCCTCGGCGAGGTTCTCGTAGGTGCCGGTGTCCCAGACGATCACCGCCCCGGCACCGTACCTGCGCTCGCCGATCACGCCCTCGAAGTCGCGGTGGTCGAGCGAGTGGTCCTCGACCTCCACGGCCAGCCGCTTCACGCGCGGGTCGGTGGACGGCCCCTTCGGGACCGCCCACGAGACCAGCACGCCGTCGACCTCGAGCCGGAAGTCGTAGTGCAGGCTGCGCGCGGCGTGCAGCTGCACCACGAATATCGGCTGTCGCTAGCGGCTCTGGAACTCCAGCACCTGCTGGAACGTCGGCCGGTTGGTGGCCCGCATCGTGTTCGGGAGCAGGCCCGGCACGAACGAGGTCCGCGGCGCCGTCGTCAGCCACTTCGTCGGATCCGCGCCCAGCTCCGCGGCCAGCCCGGCCGCCGCCGTGTCGACCGCGGCCCAGAGCGACGCCCGGCACGCGCTCAGCGAGCCCTTGCCGCAGTAGCGGACGTTGAACTTGCCCTCCACGCGCCTGCCGAGCAGCGTGCGCAGGTCCTTGTCCACGTACGACTGGCCGGTCGGCGCTCCGAGGCTGCGGACGTCGTCCACCGCTCCGAGCAGGCTGGCGCCGAGCACGGGACGCATGACCGCCTCCGCGACCGGCCGCCAGACGGCGTTCATGATCGCCGGGCCGGACTCGTCGTAGAGGCCGTCGTTGTCCGCGTCGAGGCGGGGAGCGTCGCGGCGCACCCAGTTGTCGAGGATGCTCACGACCTGCGCCGCGCGTGCGTTCGGCGCCGGCCCGCCGTGCAGCACCTTGCTCACGACCGGCCAGACCAGCGAGCGGTCGTCCTCGGTGGCGGCGCGGTTCATCACGCTGACCACGTCGGCGATGCGCGGCCGCTTCGGCCACTGGTCGAACGTCTCGACGTGCTGCACCGAGCCGTAGGGCTCGTCATCGCCGTGCATGAAGCCCGGCGCCGAGTGGTTGTTCCAGTTGAGCAGCAGCCCGCTCGGGCCCGCTCACGTCGTGCGGGTGCTGCGCCCGCGAGAGGAAGCCCTTCCACTCGTACTTGCCGGTGCCGAGCGTCGGCAGGCGCCGGTCGAGCCCGCGGGCCCGCTTCGGGCAGGCGGCCCGACGTGAAGAACGCCGTGTCCTTGCGGGAGGCGTAGGCCCAGTTGAAGGTGAACTCGAACTGGTTCGCCGTCTTCCAGAACTTCTGCGGCGTCGAGGCCTTGCCCGCGGTCATGTCGTGCAGCGCGGCCAGGTTGAGGCCGTCGCGCCCGAACGTCGAGCGCTTGCGCGCCAGCGCGTACGGCTTCCCGCCCACGGTGGCCGTGCCGATCACGGAGCCGTGCACCGAGGTCTTGAACTTCAGCGCCTTCCCGGCCAGCTGGCCGGCGTCGAAGTCCTTCAGCGCCCGGCACTTGCCCTTGTAGACGTAGTGCGTCGACGCGCGCGTGGGCGCCGAGCCGTCGGGGTTGCAGAGCTTCTCGGCGAACACGTCGCGGACGTCGTGGCCGGCCGAGGTGAGGCTCCAGGCGTAGTTCTTCGTCCGCCCGATCAGGATGTACATGGCCAGACCGGGGACGCCGACGCCCTGGGCGTTGATGCCCGGCCCGTGCAGGTCGATCTGCTGCACGATCTCCGGGTAGTAGTAGCCCAGCTGCGGGCCCATCGTCGCGAGTGAGTTCCCGGTGCGCGAGCGCTGCGGCGCGACCACCTGGAAGTTCGAGGCCCGCTTGCGCGGCGGGGCCTTGGCGGCGTTCACGGCCGCGGGCGAGCCCTGGCCGGCGAGCGGGTCGAAGGCCTGCACGGAGCCGGGGTCGACCACGATCGAGCCGGTCACGCGCCCGCCGGTCAGCGGCGGGTAGTTGAAGCGCTTCTTGATGGTCGTGGGCGCCTCCGGGTCGTCGGCGAGCATCACGTCGTCCCAGACCTTGTAGCCGCGCGCCTTGCCGAGCCCCTTCTGGAGCTTCGCGAGGAGGTCCGAGTTGCTCGCCTCGCCGCCGCCGCCGGCGCCGAAGATCGAGCCGATGAAGCCGGTCACCGCGATCACGTCGTTGACCGTGGCCGGCGGCTGCGTGTCGCCGGTGGCCTTGGCGTAGGCGTTCAGGCCGTCCGCGTAGGCCTGCGCGTCCCTGATGATCTGGCGGCCCTTCGCGCCGTAGGTCTTGACGATCAGCTTGCGCTGCTTGGTCACGAGCGCCTCGGCCTGCGGGCTGGGCACGAACGTCTGCGCGCTGGTCACGAGGCCGAAGGCGTCGATGCCGGGCACGTCGGCCACCGCCACGCGGGCGGGGTAGCGGCCGAGCAGGATCAGCAGGCGGCGGTCGCGGGCCGTGGTCCAGCCGGCGCCGAACGCCACGTCGGCGCGCGTCTTGCCGTAGACGTGCGGCACGCCGTACTCGTCGTAGACGAGCCGCAGTGCCCGCCCGGCCGGTGTCGATCGTGGTGGTCTTGCCGACCGGCTTGAAGTTCTCCGGCAGGAAGAGCCGGTTGATGTCCGTGAGCGACACGTTGCCGCGGAGCGGCGTGAGGCCGTCGTAGAGCGGCAGCTGGTCCGTGGAGTCGTCGGTGAACGGCAGCCCCCCGTAGTTGCCCGGGGGCAGGATGTAGCGCGCGACGTCGTCGGCTGCGACCGACGTGGCCGGCACGACCAGGAACGCGGCCAGCGCGACGAATACGGACCTCAGCGAACGACCCACGAGCAAGGCTCTCCTCCTCAGCTCACACGGTTATGCCGGCTCGAGTGAGCCGGAGACGGGACTTTCTCACAGTCGGCGGCTCCGGGTGCCGGCTCAGGGTCCCTCCCCGATGATCGCGGGGCCCGATCGGCGCAGGATCGCACCCATGACCTACGCCGATCGCACATCCCTCCGAGAGCGGCCCGGCCGCTCGTCCAGCTTCCCCGACGACGTCGCTCCGCTCGCGTCCGACATCCCCGAGGGGATGACGATCGCCGCCTACCGGCGCTCGCGTCCTCAGCCCGCGCGCACTTCGCTGATCCGCCGGTGGGGCCTGGCCAGCGCAAGGTAGGCGAGCCCCACCACCGCGATCGCGGCCAGCACCATCGGCGCCGCCCACACCTGGTAGACGGGTGCCCCCGGCGGCGCGAGCGACTCGCGCGGCCAGGCGATGTTCACCGTCTCGAACGCGAGCCAGGCCACGGCCAGCAGGTTCACGACCGGCCCGGCGCGGCCGAGCCGCACCGCGCCGGCCGGCACCCAGGTGCCGCGCAGCCGTGCCACGAGCGCGGCCAGCGCCACGAGCAGGAACGCCACGTAGATGGCCGCTGTCCCGAACGCGATCAGGCTGCCGACCGCCGTCGAGTCCAGTCCGAGCAGCAGGCCCGCGCACGCGACGGCCGCGGTCGTGATCGTGGCGCCGATCGGCGTCCCGCGCCGGTCCACGCCGCGCAGGAAGCGCGAGGCCGGGAGCACGCCGTCGCGCGCGACCGACCAGATCGAGCGCGCGGTCAGCGCCTGGGCCGCCATGCCGCAGGCGAGGAACGCCACCAGCACCACGGCGGCGAACGGCTTGTCCGACCAGGAGCCGAACGAGGTCACGACGGCGGTGGTGACCGGGTCCAGGTCCTCACCGGCGACGACGGCCGCCGGGTCCGGATGGGCCAGCGTGACCGCCACCGCGTTGAGGATCACGAGCGCCCCCACGCTGAGCAGCGCGATCCAGATCGCGCGGGGGACGTGCCGTGCCGCGCTCGCCGTCTCCTCGGAAGCGGCCACGCAGGCGTCGAAGCCGATGAACACCCAGCCGCCCACGGCGAGCGCCGCCAGCAGTCCCGCGAGCGTGGATCCGCCCGAGAGCGCCTCGGCTCCCAGCGTCTCGCCGAAGATCGACAGGTCCTGCTCGCGGAAGACGAGCAGCAGGGCGAGCCCGATCCCCACCGAGGCGAGCGCCTCGGCGGCGATCCCGGCCTTGACGGCGCGCGAGAGGAAGCCGATCCCGAACGAGCCGGCGAGCGAGCAGACCAGCACCAGCACCATGGCGGTCGCGACGATCGAGTGCGGGGTCACCTCGATGCCGAGCAGCGTGAGCGCCCACGGCGCCCCGAGGTAGGCGATCGTGGTGTTGGCCACGGCGTAGGCGCAGATCGCGACCCAGCCGTTGAACCATCCGTAGGCGCCGCCCATCAGGCGCCGGCTCCACTGGTACGCGCCGCCGGCCATCGGGAACTCGGACGCCAGCTCGGCGTACACGGCGATCAGCAGGCACTGGCCGGCGAGCGCCACCGGCAGGACCCAGATCCATGCCGGCCCGGCCACCGTGGTTCCCACGAGCGCGACGGCATACAGGCCGACGACCGGCGAGATGGCCGCGAAGCCCAGCGCCACGTTGCCGAACACGTGCAGCCCGCGGCGGAGCTCCTGCGGGTAGCCGAGCTCGGCGAGCCGTGCGGCGTCGGCGTCGACGCCGGTCAAGAATCCTCGCCGCCGTGCTCGCGGCGGTCGCGCTCGATCGCGCGCGCGACCTCGACGCGCGAGGACACGCCGAGCTTCACGAAGATGTTCCGCAGGTGCGACTCGATCGTCTTGTCGCTGAGGAACAGCTCGGCGGCGATCTCGCGGTTCGTGCGCCGGTCGGTCACCAGGCCGGCGATCTCGAGCTCGCGCTTCGTCAGCGCCGGCACGCCGGAGTCCCCCGCCGCGGCCGGGCCGCGCTTCTCCGCGCGCGCCCCCAGCTTGCGCAGCTCGCGGCGGGCGGCGTCGCGCTCGCGCACGGAGCCGCAAGCGTCCAGCTCCGCCTCGGCCTCGCGCAGCGCCGCCACGGCCTCCTTGCGCTTGTCCGCGGCCGCCAGCGCGCGGCCCTGGAGGCTGCGCGCATAGGCCCCCGGGAGGCGGGCGCCGACCGAGGTCGCGCCGTCCGCGGACTCCGCCGCCTTGGCGGCTGCGCCCGCGAAGTCCCCGGAGGCGAACAGGAGTGCCGCGCGGGCGCGCGCGGCCACCGACTCGGGCAGCCTCAGCCCGAGGCTGGCGGCCTGCTCCTCCGCGCGCGCCACGTAGGCGGCCGCCACCTCCGGGCCGTCGCGGCCGAGCTCGGCGAGCGCCAGGATCTCCAAGTAGAAGCAGCGCTCGACCGGGATCGCGTAGTTCAGCTCGAAACCGCCGATCTGCCCCATCGTCTCGAAGCCGCGGTCGAGGTCGCCGAGCTCGAAGAGCGTCGCCGCGAGCGGCCACCCAGGGCCTCCGCTCGCGGCCGGCATCGTCCCGCCCGTCAGGCGGCCGCCGACCCGCGCGCTCTCCTCGCAGGCCTCGACCGCCCGCTCGAGGTTCCCGAGGTAGTAGTGCGCCCAGCCGAGCTCGAACAGCGCCCAGAAGAGGTAGTGCGGGTTCGTGGCGAGGCGCGCGCCCTCCACGGCCGCCTCGCAGAGCTCGAGTGCCTGCGCGAGACCACCGTTCATCTCCAGCGCGTACGGCTTCACGAGCATGAGCGGCACCAGCAGCCGGCCCTCGCCGGTGGCGCGCGCGATCTCGATGCCGCGGTCGGCGTGCGCGATCGCCTCGTCGTAGTGCTCCAGGTAGTTGTCGGCCCAGCCCAGGTAGTAGAGCGCCTCGAGGCGCGGGGCAAGCTCCACGTCGGACACCCGATCGATCTGCTCGAGCGCCACCGCGCGGTGCTTGCGCGCCGCGTCGATCCGCCCCTCGCAGACCTCGCCCAGCGCCAGCACGGCCGCGGCCGCGGCGATCAACGGCCGGTCGCCGAGCTCGCGGGCGATCGCGAGCGCGGCACTTCCCATCGCGCGCGTCTGGTCGAAGTCGAGCGAGTACAGGCCGTCCACCGCCAGCTCCACCTGGAGTGCCGCGGCCTCGACGGTGTCGCGCTCCGTGAAGCGCTCCCACGCTTCGGCCAGGCGGCGATGGGCCTCGTCGTGGCGGCCGAGCCAGTGCTCCACGGCGGCGCACAGGGCGGTGAGCCTCACGCGCTCGGCGCTCGAGGGATCGGGTACGAGGTCGGAGGCGGCGAGGAGCGTCCCGCGGCAGCTCTCGAGCTCGCCGGTGGAGCGCTGCGCCGACGCCAGCGCCACGTGCACGTCGACCTGCCGGTCGCGGTCCGCCGCCGGCAGCAGCCGCAGGGCCGCCTCGTACCAGCGCGCGGCCGCCGCCGGCGCCCGCCCGGCCGCGTCGGCGCCTGCCCGGAGCAGGATCCGGATCGCGTCCTCGTCGCCCTGGGCGGCCGACTGCTCGAGGTGGTGCGCGCGCTCGCCCGGGGCGGCGCCGCGCGCCTCCAGGGCCGCGGCCGCCCGGGCGTGCGCGGCGAGCCGCCAGCCGCCGCGCGTGGACTCGAGCACCGCGTGTCGCACGAGCGGGTGCCTGAAGACGAACTGGCGCGGTACCTGGGTCGGCCGGACGAGGTCCGCGGCCAGCAGCTCGTCGAGCGCAGCGAGGCCCTCGGCCTGCGGCAGCTCGGCGACCGCTGACGCCAGGTCGGGCTCGAAGGGCTCGCCCGCCACCGCCGCGGCGTTCAGCAGGCCGCGACCGGACGGAGTGAGCGCCTCGAGCTCCACCGCCAGCGCAGCGGCCACGGCGGCGGGCACGTCGCCGCCGTTGCCGGCCGGCGCCGAGGGCAGATGCCCGTGCGCGCGAGCGCGCGCGAGCTGCTCGAGGTAGAAGGGGTTGCCGCCCCCGTGGCCGTAGGCCTCGGCCACCGCGGCCGCGTCGAGCCCGTCGAGCAGCTCGGCGGCCTCGTCCCTGCTGAGCTGGTCGAGCTCGATCCGCGTGAGCGCCGGCACGGCCAGCGCCGCCGAGAGCCGCTCGGGGGCCTGGCCGCGGCGGAACGCGAACGCGAGCAGCACCGGCGCCGCCGGCCCGCGCCGGAGCAGCGCGGCGATCAGCTCGATCGAGGCGCTGTCGGCCCAGTGGAGGTCGTCGAGCACGAGCACGAGCGCGTTCGGGTCGGCGAGCCGCTCGAGCAGGGTTCGCATCGCGCGGTGGGCCCGGTAGCGCTCGTCCGCGAGCCCGCCCTGGAGCTCGGCCAGCAGCTCCGGGTCCACGTCGCCGCGCGAGCAGACATAGGCCTCGAGCGCGTCCGACCAGACGCCGAACGGCAGGTCGCGCTCGAACTCGGCCGCCGAGCCGGCCAGGACCAGATGGCCGCGGTCCTCGGCCCGCGCGCGCAGCTCGGCGAGCAGCCGCGTCTTGCCGATGCCCGGCTCGCCCTCGGTGCTGAGGAACGCGCCGCTCCCCTCCCCGAGCGCGTCGAGCGCCGCCTCGACCTGGTCGAGCTCCGTCTGACGGCCCACCGTGGTTCCCGATGCCAGAGCCAAAACCGAGCTCCGACCCTATCCGGACTCAGGGGACTTAAGGGTGCCGGTTCAGGGGTCGCCCCCGATGTTCAGGGGGCTGCGAGAGCGCAGGCTGCCCCCATGCAGTCGAACCCCAACCAGAGGAGTGGCATGCAGAAGTCACGAAACATCGCAGCGCGGGCCGGACGCTGGAGCGCCCGGCACCGCAAGACGGCGGTCCTTGGATGGATCGTCTTCGTCGTGCTGGCCTTCATGGCCGGCCAGAACCTCGGCACCGAGACACTCACCGCCGAGGATTCGGGCGTCGGCGACTCCGGTCGCGCCGCCCAGATCACCAAGGACGCCTATCCGGACCGGATCGGCGAGTCGGTCCTGATCCAGAGCAAGACGCTCAAGGCCCAGGACCCCGAGTACAGAGCCGTGGTAGCCGACGTGACCCAGCGCCTCGAGGACACGAAGGGCGTAACCGAGATCACCGGCCCGTACGGCAAGGGCGAGCAGAAGGGCCCGATCTCCGACGACGGGCATTCCACGCTCGTCAGCTTCGAGATCAAGGGCGACGCGAAGGACGAGGCGGCCATGAAGGTCGTGGACCACACCGTCCGTCGAGACCGAGGCCGCCCAGAAGTCGCACGGCGACTTCAACATCGAGCAGTTCGGGGAAGGCAGCTCCGAAGAGGCCTTCATGGACATCTTCCAGAGCGATCTGCAGAAGGCCACCACCGCCTCGCTGCCGATCACGCTGATCCTGCTGGTACTCGCGTTCGGGACGCTGGTGGCGGCGGGCATCCCGCTCCTCCTGGCGATCACCGGCGTGATGAGCACGATGGGAATCGTCGCGGCGCTCAGCCACCTGTCGCCCGTCGAGGAGTCCATCAACCACGTGATCCTGCTCATCGGCCTGGCCGTGGGCGTGGACTACGCGCTGTTCTACCTCCGCCGGGTGCGCGAGGAGCGCTCCGCCGGGCGTAGCAAGGAAGCGGCGATCGAGGCGGCTGCGGCCACCTCCGGCCGCGCGGTACTCGTCTCCGGCATCACGGTCATGATCGCCATGGCCGGCATGTACTTCGCCGGAGCCGCGACGTTCACCTCATTCGCCACCGGAACCATCGTGGTGGTCGCAGTCGCCATGCTCGGGTCGCTCACGGTGCTTCCCGCCGTGCTCTCGATGCTCGGCGACCGCACCGAGAAGGGCCGGATCCCCGGCCTCGGCCGGCTCCGCAACCGGGTGGCCCGCATCGGCATCTGGTCGCGCATCGTGGACCGGGTGCTGCGGCGCCCGCTGCTGTCGGCGAGCCTCGCCACCGGCCTGCTCGTGGCCATGGCGATCCCCGCCATCGGGATGGACATCGGCACCCCGAACACCTCGGCGTCGCTGCCGCAGGACCAGCCGGTGGTGCAGACGTTCAACCGCCTGCAGGCGGCGTTCCCGTCGGAGACCTCGTCGCTCGAGGTCGTCATCAAGGCGAAGGACGTGACGGCGCCCTCGATCGAGGCCGGCGTGGCGCAGCTGAACCATGCTGCGGCACAGCACCGGGACATGCTGCCCTCGAACGACGTCGGTGCTCGACGTGAGCCCCGACAGGACCGTCGGAACGCTCGATGTCGAGATCGCGGGCAACGGGACGGATGACGAGTCGAACCGGGCGCTCGAGGTGCTCCGGAACGACGTCGTCGATCCGACGCATCGGCACGGTCTCCGGAGCCGAGGCCTACGTCGGCGGCGGCACGGCCGCGGATGCCGACTTCACCGACACGCTGAAGTCGAACATCCCCTACGTGCTGGCGTTCGTGCTCTCGGCGGCGTTCCTGCTGCTCCTGGTCACGTTCCGCTCGATCGTGGTGCCGATCAAGGCGATCGTCCTGAACCTGCTGTCCGTGGCCGCGAGCTTCGGGCTGATGGTGCTGGTGTTCCAGCACGGCTGGTTCAAGAGCCTCCTCGGGTTCAGCGAGACGGGGCCGATCACCTCCTGGGTCCCGCTGTTCATGTTCGTGGTCCTCTTCGGCCTCTCGATGGACTACCACGTGTTCATCCTGAGCCGGGTCCGTGAGGCCTACGACAACGGCATGAAGACCGAGGACGCCGTCTCGTACGCGGTCAAGAACACCGCAGGCGTCGTGACCAGCGCCGCCATCGTGATGGTCGCGGTGTTCTCGATCTTCGGGAGCCTCTCGTTCATCATGTTCAAGCAGATGGGCGTGGGCCTGGCCTTCGCGGTCCTGCTCGACGCCACGCTGATCCGCGGGGTGCTCCTGCCGGCCACGATGAAGCTGCTCGGCGACCGCAACTGGTGGCTGCCCAGCAAGCTCGGCTGGCTCCCCGAGGTCAAGCACGAGGGCGAGGTGCAGCCCGCGCGCGCGTAGCCCTCACCGACATCCGAGCCTCATCCCGGCGCCCGCCCTCTCGGCGGGCGCCGGTCGTTCGTCAGGACACGGGCTCCAGCCAGTGGCGGCGCTCCTCGATCGCGGCGCGGATCCGCTCACCGACCTGGGGCATCTCGTTGCAGATCTGCCGGAACGCGTGCCCGGTCATGACGATGGCCCTGATCGGTGACAGGGCCGTGACCGTCGCGTTCCGCGCGGTTCCCTCGATGAGCCCGATCTCCCCCACGAAGTCACCCGGGCCGACCTCGTTCAGATACTGGTCGCCGCGCATCACCTTGGCGCTGCCCTCCTCGATGACCAGGAACTCCCAGGCCAGCTCGCCCTCGCGACATAGGGGATCACCGGGCTCGAGCTCAACCTCGTCGGCAGTACGGGCCACGAGCCGGCGCTCGCTCTTCCCCAGTCCCGCGAACAGCGGGATCCCTTGCAGCCGTGCCTCGTCCATCGGCTCCTCCTCGTCTCGCTCGCTGGTGATGGTCTCACGTGGCCGGGTCGTCCACTTGCCTCACGGGCGGCACGTGATCTGGTTGAGGTCCCATGAACGCCAACGACTCGCAGGCAGTCCGCTGGACCGGCGGGAGGGTCGCCGCGCTCGTCTCCGGGATCGTGATCGCCTTCATCGGCCTCGCCCTGCTCGTGGGCGGCATCGGACTTCTGATCGTCCACGGCGCCACACGCGACGACGACGGCTATTACACGACCGGCACGGAGCGCCTGGCCACCGCGGCGCACGCGCTGACCGTCGAGGACATCGACCTCGGCGGCGACGCCGTGAGCTCGGTGCCCGAGGACCTGCTCGGCCGCGTGCGCGTGCGGGCGGAGCGGCCCGCCGGGCAGCCCGTGTTCGTGGGCATCGCGCACGACGACGACCTCGACGCGTACCTCCAGGGAGTGCGCCGCGCGGAGGTGACCGACCTCGACCCGCCCGAGTACGACCTCCACCGCGGCGGCGCCCCGCGCCGGCCGCCGGGAGCGGAGACGTTCTGGGTCGCCTCCGCCGAGGGCCGCGGCCGCCAGGCGGCCGACTGGGACGTGGAGGGCGGGCACTGGTCCGTCGTGGCGATGAACGCCGACGGCTCGAGCGGGGTCGTCGTGGACGCCGACGTGGGAGCCAAGGTGGGCTGGCTCGTGGGCGCGGGGATCGGCGCGCTGCTGGGCGGCCTGCTGCTCGCCGGCGGCGGGGCGGCGCTGATCGCGCTGGCGGCCCGCCGCAGCCGCGAGGGCGTCAGGCGTTGACCGGCGCGCCGTAGCGGAGCGCCTCGAGCCCCGCGAGGCTCGACGTTCGGCCACGGCGGCGCCGGGCGCGCCATCAGGAAGCCCTGCACGAGGCCGGCGCCGGCCGCTCTGACGTGCGCCAGCTCGGCGGCCGTCTCCACTCCCTCCGCCACCAGCAGCCCCTCCGTGGCGCGGGCGTAGTCGGCCAGCGAGTGCATCAGCGCCATCCGGCTCGGGTCCTGGTCGATCCCGCGCACGAGCGCGCGGTCGAGCTTCAGGTAGGTGGGCCGCAGCGCCGCGAGCTGGCTCAGGCCCGAGTAGCCCGCGCCCACGTCGTCCACGGCGAACCGCACGCCGCGCTCGCGCAGCGACCTCAGCGTCTCGTCGATCGCCTCGCCATGGCGCACGAGCGTGTCCTCCGTGACCTCCACGATCAGCTGGTCGGGCGTGGCGCAGCCGTCGATGATCTCGGTGGTCCGCGAGTCCACGAGCAGCGGCGCCGACAGGTTCACGCTCAGCCGCGCGCCCTTCGGCAGCGCGGGCACGAGACCGAGGGCCGCGCGCAGGCAGGACAGCTCCAGCTCGGCGCGCAGGCCGAACTCGTCGGCGAGCGCGAACCAGTGGAGCGGCCCCTCCGCCCCGCGCGTCGAGAAGCGGGCGAGCGCCTCGAAGGCGTGCACGCTGCCGTCCCTGACGTCCACGATCGGCTGCGCCGCCATCCAGATGCCGTCACCGTTGCTCAGGCGCTCGAGTGCCGCGCGCGCCCCGTCCGCGCCCTTGGAGATCGGCATCCCGTCGTACACGCCGACCGTGCCCGGCGACGAGCGCTTGGCCACTCGCAGCGCCACGTCGGCCGCCGCCAGCAGCGCCTCGGCGCCGGTGCCGTCGCGCGGCGCGGTGGCCACGCCGGCGCAGGCCGAGCAGCCCTCCGCGCGCTCCACCACCGCGGCGATGAGGCGCCGCGCGATCCGGTGGGCGTCGTCGGAGAACACGAGGGCGGCGAACTCGTCGCCGCCGAGCCGCCCCAGCACGTCGCCTTCGCGGAGCGCCGCGCCGAACGTCTCCGCGGCATCGATCAGCACTCGGTCCCCGACCGCGTGGCCGAGCCGCTTGTTCACGGCCCCCAGGCCGTCGAGGTCGAGCGCCACGAGCGCGATCGGGCGGTCGTGCGACGCCAGCCCGCTGAGCCGGTCCACCTCGGCGCGGAACGCCCGCGGGGCGAGCACGCCGGTGAGCGGGTCGTGGTCGGCGTCGTGCCGCGCCCGGCGCAGCAGCTCGACCGTCTCGCGCGAGATCCGCCCGGCGGCGAGGAAGAGCAGCGTCGACGCCAGGGCGAAGCCGAGCGCCTCCGCGCTCATGCCCCCGGTCGTCACGAGCGGCGAGAAGAGCGTGGCCATCACGATGATCCGGCCGAGCCGGCCGACGCGCCCGCCGCGCGCGAGCACGCCGGTGGTGGCGGCCACGAGCCAGAGCACGGAGAAGATGTCCACGGCCCCCTCGTTGAGGCCCACGATCGAGATGACGGCGGTGCAGGAGAAGGTCTCCTCGAGCGCGAGCCAGCGGGCGCGGCTGTCGAACCACTCGATCACGCCGGTGAGGCCGATGACCGTCAGCCCGACGGCGGCCGCGAGCGGGTGCAGGGCCGCGCCTGGCTCGACCACGAGTATCGCGCCGCCGATGAGGGCGACCGCGATGCGGACGCGGGCGGCGTAGCGTCGCGCCCGCGCCACCTCCGGTGTCGGGTCGGGGCGACGTTTCATCGCAGTTCGCTCGTCGGCAGCGCCGGAGCGGAGCTTGAGCCGTGTCAGGCCACGGCTTGACCCAGCGCCCGCCCGGCCGTCCGGCCGGAGAACAGGCAGCCGCCCACGAAGGTGCCCTCGAGCGAGTTGTAGCCGTGCATGCCGCCGCCGCCGAAGCCGGCCACCTCGCCGGCCGCGTAGAGCCCCGGGAGCGGCTCGCCGGACGCGGTCAGCGCCCGGCCGTCGAGGTCGGTCTGGAGCCCGCCGAGCGTCTTGCGCGTGAGGATGTTCAGCCGCACCGCGATCAGCGGGCCGGCCTTCGGGTCGAGCAGGCGGTGCGGCGCGGCCACACGGCTGATGCGGTCGGCGAGGTAGCGCCGGGCGGCCCTGATGGCCGTGACCTGGGCGTCCTTCGTGTACGGGTTCTCGATCTCGCGGTCGCGCGCCACGACCTCGCGCTCCACCGCGTCGAAGTCGAGCAGCGGCTCGTCGGTGAGCGCGTTCATGCCGCGCACGAGCGCGCGGAGGTCGCGCTCGACGACGAAGTCCGGCCCGTGGTCCATGAACTTCTGGATCGGCCCGGGCACGCCCGGCAGCACGCGCTGGCGGATCACCTCGCGGATGTTCTTGCCGGTGATGTCGGGGTTCTGCTCCGAGCCCGAGAGCGCGAACTCGCGCTCGATGATCTTGCGGGTCAGGATGAACCAGGTGTAGTCGTGGCCGGTCGTCCCGATGTGCTCGAGCGTGGCGAGCGTGTCGAAGCCCGGGAAGAGCGGCACCGGCAGGCGCTTCCCGGTCGCGTCGAGCCACATCGACGAGGGCGCGGGCAGGATCCGGATGCCGTGGTGGCTCCAGATCGGGCTCCAGTTGCGGATGCCCTCCACGTAGTGCCACATGCGGTCGCGCCCGATCAGGTTGGCCCCGGCGCGCTCGGCGATCCCCAGCATGCGCCCGTCCACGTGGGCGGGGACCCCGGAGATGAGCCGCTTCGGCGGCGGGCCGAGGCGCTCCGGCCAGTTCTCGCGCACGAGGTCGAAGTTGGCCCCGATGCCGCCCGAGGACACGAGCACCGCCTGCGCGGAGGCCTCGAAGTCGCCGACCACCTCGCGCGAGCTGTCCTCCCCGCGGGCCACCGTGCTCGGCGCCAGCCGGGAGCCGCGCACGCCGGTCACGGCACCGCCGGAGACCACGAGCTCGTCCACTCGGTGGCGCGGCAGGTAGGTCACGAGGCCGCGCGCCTGCCCGTCGCGGACGCGGCGCACGAACGGCTCGAGCAGGCCCGGGCCCGTGCCCCAGGTGATGTGGAAGCGGGGAACCGAGTTCCCGTGTCCCGTGGCGTGGCTCCCGCCGCGCTCGGCCCAGCCCGGGTTGGCCAGCACGCGCACGCCGAGCCCGCGCAGCCAGTCGCGCTTCTCGCCCGCGGCGAACTCCACGTAGGCACGCGCCCAGCGCCGCGGCCACTCGTCCTCGGGACGGTCGAAGCCCGCGCTGCCGAGCCAGTCCTGCCAGGCGAGCTCGAGCGAGTCCTTGATCCCCCAGCGGCGCTGCTCCGGCGAGTTCACGAGGAACAGCCCGCCGAGCGACCAGAACGCCTGGCCGCCCAGCGAGGCCTCGGGCTCCTGGTCGAGCAGCAGCACGCGGCGGCCGGCGTCGACCAGCTCGGCGGTGGCGGTCAGCCCGGCGAGGCCGGCTCCGACAACGATCACATCGGCTTCAGGACGGCTCACGGGGCGGGGAAGATTAGGGACCGGACGCGCCGGGCAGGCACAGGGCATGAGCTCTTCGACAGAACAGGTGCCGCTGGTGCCCCTCGCGGGCGGCGTGGAGATCCCGCAGCTCGGCTTCGGCGTGTTCCAGGTGCCGCCCGAGGACACGGCCGAGATCACGACGCTCGCCTTCCAGGCCGGCTACCGGCACATCGACACCGCCGCGGCCTACCGCAACGAGGCGGAGGTCGGGCAGGCCTTCCGCGCCTCCGGCCTCGACCGCGAGGACGTCTTCATCACGACCAAGTGCTTCAACACCGACCACGGCTACGAGGAGGCGAAGCACGCGCTCCGCGCCAGCCTGGACCGGCTCGAGCTCGACTTCGTGGACCTCTACCTGATCCACTGGCCGGTCCCGTCCCACGACAAGTACGTGGAGACCTGGAAGGCGTTCATCGAGGCCCGGGAGCAGGGGCTGGTGCGCGCCATCGGCGTGTCGAACTTCCAGCCCGCCCACCTGCGCCGGCTGGCCGACGAGACGGGGGTCACGCCGGTGGTCAACCAGGTGGAGCTCCACCCGCGCTTCCAGCAGCCGGGACTGCGCCGCGAGCACGAGGACCGCGGGATCGTGACCGAGGCATGGAGCCCGCTGGCCCAGGGCGACGTCCTGGACGACCCGGTGATCACCCGGATCGCCGAGGCGCACGAGCGCACCCCCGGCCAGGTGGTGATCCGCTGGCACCTCCAGCTCGGCAACGTCGTGTTCCCGAAGTCGGCCACGCCGGAGCGGATCGAGGAGAACTTCGACGTGTTCGGCTTCCATCTCAGCCAGAGCGAGATGGACGAGATCGAGGCGCTCGACGCCGGCGAGCGGCGCGGGCCCGACCCGGACACGTTCGTCCGGCCGTAGGGCGCTAGAGCGCCACGCCGTCCAGCCCGGCCGCGCGGGCGAGGCGCTCGAGCGCCCGCTCGAGGCCCTCGCGCAGCGCGGCCGAGTCGCGCACGCCCGGCTCGCGGTGGAACGCGAGCATCCGCAGCAGGCCCGCGGAGCGGTCGGACTTGAGATCGGCGCGCCCCACGATGCGGTCGCCGCGCAGCAGCGGCAGCACGTAGTAGCCGTAGACCCGCTGCGGGGCCGGCTTGTAGATCTCCATGACGTGCTTGAAGCGGAAGACCCGCTCGGCGAAGAGCCGGTCCCAGAGCAGGTTGTCGAACGGCGAGAGCAGGGTGGCGCCGGGCGAGACGCGCTCGCCGAGCTCGGCGTCGCCCGGGACGAGCACGTCGGGGCCGCCGTCGTCCACGCGCAGCCGGCGCAGCAGGCCCTCGGCCTCCAGCGCCTGGACGTGCGGCCGCACCGCCGCCATGCGGCCCGGCACGCGGTAGTGCTCGGCGATCCCGCTCTCCGTCAGCGCGCCGCGCCCGCGTACCGCGCGCAGCACGAGCGAGCGCAGCGCCTGCGCCTGGGTGGGCACCGGCGCGTCGAGCACCGCGCGCGGGATCACGCGCTCGGTCAGGTCGTACAGGCGCTGGAAGCCGCCGCGCCGCCCGGCGATCGACAGGTCGCCGCGGTCCCAGAGCGAGTCGAGCACCTGCTTGGCCGGCTTCCAGTCCCACATGCCGCCGCCGCCCTCGCCGGCGAAGTCGCGCGACCCGAGCGGCCCGCGCGCGCGGATCTCCTCCAGCACGTGCTCCACCACCTCGGGATGCTCGGCGAGCGCCCGCTCGTGCGTGCCCCAGTGCCCGCGGCCGTCCATCCGCCAGCGGAACAGCGGGAAGTCCTCCACCGGCACGAGGCTCGCCTCGTGCGCCCAGTACTCGAACACCCGCCCCTCGCCCAGCAGCCGCGAGACCGTCCCGGCGGGGTAGGCGCCGACCCTCGACGCGAGCACGATCCGGTGGCTGCGCTCGACGGTCGAGATCGAGTCGAGCTGGACGCACGAGAGGCGCCGGATGGCCGCCTCCACGTCGTCCGCGCGCGCCCGCCGGGGGCGGGACGGCGAAGCCCTGGTGGGACACGACGTGGCGGCGAAGGGCGGCGAGGGAGATCGTGGGAGTGGACACTTACGACTAGTAAGCTAGAAGGATGGACCCAGGCATCGCGACCCTCAACCCGCCCGTAGATCCCGCTCGCGACCACGTGCGCGGCGCCGGCCGACGCACCCGTGACGCTAGTCGAGTACGGGGACTTCCAGTGCCCCTACTGCGGCGACGCGTACCCGGTGGTCCAGCACCTCGCGGAGCGCTTCGGGGACTCGCTGCGCTTCGTCTTCCGCCACATGCCGCTCGACGACCTCCACCCGCGCGCCCACGCGGCCGCGCTCGCGTCCGAGGCGGCGGCGGCGCAGGGCAGCTTCTGGGAGATGCACGACCGGCTGTTCGAGCACCAGCTCGAGCTCGGCGACGACGACCTGCGCGCCCACGCCGAGGCGCTCGGCCTCGATGTCGACCGCTTCGCGGCCGACCTGGCGGACCCGGCGCTGGCCCGGCGCGTGGCGGACGACTTCGAGAGCGGCGCCGGGAGCGGCGTGCCCAGCACCCCGCGCTTCTTCGTGAACGGCGTGATCCACCTCGGCTCCGCCTCCGTTCCGGAGCTGCGGGAGGCGATCGACGCCCAGCTCCAGCTGGTGAGCCCCGGCCGCTAGCCGCTCAGGCCAGCGGCGAGGGCGGGATGCGCGTCTGCCCCTGCACCTCGCGGATGATCATCCCGAGCTCGTCCTCGAAGCACCAGGACCACTGCTCGCCGGGCTCGAGCGAGCGCATGATCGGGTGGCCGCTGTCCCTGGCGTGCCCCGAGGCGTGCTTGCCGGGCGAGGTGTCGCAGCAGCCCACGTGCCCGCAGGACAGGCAGATCCGCAGGTGAAACCACTGGCCGCCGCTGGCCAGGCAGTCCTCGCAGCCGTCCACCGCCTCGGGCAGCTCGGTGATCGTGACCTGGTCGAGATGGGTGCAGGTGGCCATCGGCGTTCCTCCGTTCAGTGCTGGGCGAGTGGGAGCCGGACCACGAACGCGGTCCGGCCGGGCTGGGAGTCGAGCGTGAGCGTGCCCGAGTGGCGGTCCACCACGATGCGCCAGGCGGTGGCCAGCCCCAGACCGGTGCCGTGCCCCACCTCCTTCGTGGTGAAGAACGAGTCGAACACCCGCTCGCGGTCCTCGGGCGCGATGCCCGGGCCGTCGTCGGCGATCACGATCTCCGCGAAGTCCCCGGCGCGGCGCGTGGAGATCGTGATCGTCCCGCTCTCGCCGAGCGCGTCGATCGCGTTGTCGAGCAGGTTCGTCCAGACCTGGTTGAGCTCCGACCCGCGCACGGTCAGCTTGGGCAGGCTGCGATCGAGGTCCTTCTCGATCTCGATGCCGGTGTGCTTCAGGCGGTGGCCGAGCACCTTGAGGGTCATCTTGATCCCCTCGTGCACGTCCACCTCCACGAGCTCGCCGCGGTCCATGTAGGCGTAGGTCTTCACGGCTCCCACGAGGTCGACCATCCGGCTCGTGGACTCCCTGAGCTCGTCCACGAGGCCGCGCGCCGTCAGGGTGGCCGCGAGCCACGCCACGGCCGCCCCGGTGGCCGGGCCGGCCAGCTCGGCCACCTGGTCGAGCCATTCGCGCTCGACCCCCGCCGCCACCAGCGGCGCGACCAGGCGCCAGGGCTCCGGCACCCCGAGCTCCTCGAGCTCGCTCGAGCAGCTCGTCCTCGGCGTCGCTGGCCGCGAGCCCCTCCGGCTCCTCGTGGCCCTCGGCGGCCTCGAGCGCCTCGCGGTGCAGCTCCACGAGCCGCTCGGCCTGTTCGCGCTCGACTCCGGAATGCACGAAGCGGTCGATCGTCGAGCCCACCACGTCGAGCGCCTCGGCCAGCTGGCCCGCGGCGCTCCGCGCCGCGGCAGCCGGGTTGTTCAGCTCGTGCGCGAGCCCCGCCGCCATGGTCCCGAGCGACGCCAGGCGCTCCCGGTTCTGCTCCGTGGCCGTGATGCGGCTCATCACCGGCGCCACCCGCTCCATGACCCGCTTGTGCACCGCCGGGCTGGGCGAACGCGAGCCGCTGGAAGTCGTCCGCGTCGACCATCGCGACGCGGCAGTCGGTCTCGGCCTGCATCCTCACCCCGAGCGGCCCGCCGGTCAGCACGCTGATCGCCCCCATCCAGGTGGGCGCCTCCTGGCGGCCCGCCGGCTCGGTGCGGCCGCCCTCCACGAGCAGCGTCTGGATGTGCCCCTCGAGCAGGAGGATCACCCCCGGGGCGGGCTCGCCCGCCTCGGCGAGCACGTGGCCGGGCGCGGCCTGGACCGGCCGGGCCACCGCGACCCACTCGGCGAGCTGGTCGGCGTCGAGGTCGTCGAAGAGGTCGACGCTGCGCAGCTCCTCGAGCGCCACGGCCGTGGTGCTCATGCCGCCGCCAGGTACTCGTGGATCAACGAGACCGCCATCGAGCCCTCGCCCACCGCGCTCGCCACGCGCTTGATCGAGCGCGCGCGCACGTCGCCCGCCACGAAGACGCCCGGCACGCTGGTCTCGAGCGGATACGGGTCGCGCTTCAGCGGCCAGCCGTCCGCCTGCGCGTCGGGGCCGGCGAGGATGAAGCCGCGCTCGTCGCGCTGGACCACGCCCTCGAGCCAGTCCGTGCGCGGCGTGGCGCCGATGAAGACGAAGCAGGCGTCGGCCTCGACCGTGGACTCGCCGTCGGGGCCGTTCACGCGCAGCGCGCGCAGCCGGCCGTCGACGGACTCGGCCGCGATCGCGCTGGTGCCCGTGCGCACCTCCACGCTGGGGCGGTCCGAGAGCTGCTCGATCAGGTACGTGCGACATCGACTTCTCGAGCGAGTCGCCGCGCACGAGCATCGTCACGCGGGCGGCGTTGTCGGCGAAGTTGACGGCCGCCTGCCCGGCCGAGTTCGCGCCGCCGATCACCACCACGTGCTGGTCGCGGCACGACTTCGCCTCGGTCAGCGCCGCGCCGTAGTAGACGCCGGCGCCGGTGAGGTCCGCGAACCCGGGCGCGTCGAGCTGCCGGTAGGTGACGCCCGACGCCACGAGAACGCAGTTGGCGCTGAGCGCCCCGCCGCCGCTCAGCTCGACGAAGCGGCCCGCGCCCTCCACGCGCAGGCCCACGGCGTCCTGCACCGTGAGCAGCTCGGCCCCCAGCCTGCGCGCCTGGTCGGTCGCCCGGCGCGCGAGGTCGGACCCGCTCAGCCCGGTCGGGAACCCGAGGTAGTTCTCGATGCGGCTGGACTGGCCCGCCTGGCCGCCGGGCGCCTCGCGCTCGACCATCAGCGTGCGCAGGCCCTCCGACGCGCCGTAGACCGCCGCGGCCAGCCCCGCGGGGCCTCCGCCCACGATCACGAGGTCGTAGTGGTCCTGCGCCGGCTGGCTCGTGACGCCCAGCCGCTCGGCGAGCTCGAGGGTGGTCGGGCGCTCGAGCACCGAGCCGTCCTCCAGGATCACCACCGGCAGGCGCGACTCGTCCACGTCCGCCACCTTGAGCAGCTCGCGCGCCTCCGGGTCGATCTCGTAGTCGTGCCATGTGCGCGGCACGCGGTTGCGGGCGAGGAAGTCGCGCAGGTCGTGCGACTCCTTCGAGAAGCGGTGTCCCACCACGCGCAGCCCGCCGGCCTGCTCCTCCGCCTCGGCCTGCCAGACCGTGAGCAGGTCCTCGAGCACGGGGAAGAGCTCCTCCTCCGGCGGGTCCCAGGGCTTCAGCAGGTAGTAGTCGAGCGACACGTCGTTGATCGCCGAGATCGCCGCCTCGGTGTCGGCGTAGGCGGTGAGCAGGACGCGCTTGGCGTCGGGCACCAGGTCCTTGGCCTCGACGAGGTAGTCGGTGCCGGACATGCCCGGCATCCGCTGGTCGGCGATCAGCAGCGCCACCCGGTCCGCGCGCCGGCGCAGGTCCCCGAGCAGCTCGAGCGCCTCGCCGCCCGAGCCCGCCCGCAGGATCCGGTAGCGCTCGCCGAAGCCGCGCCGCAGGTCGCGGGAGACGGCCGCGAGCACGGCGGGCTCGTCGTCCACCGCCACGATCGCTGGTCTCCGCTCCGGCGCCACGGCTACTGCAGGTAGCCCTCGACGGTGTCCGAGTCGCGCGCGCTCGTCTGGTCCGGGTCGCGGCCGAACTCCTCCTGGGCGCGGCGCTGGCGCAGCAGGTCCCAGCAGCGGTCGAGCTCCACCTGGACCTCCTCGAGGCGGCGATGCTCCTCGGCGTCCGGGCCCTTCCCCTCACGCGAGCGGAGCAGCTCCTGCTCCTCGCCCACGAGCTTCTCGATGCGGCCAAGCACGGTGCTGTCGTCCACGGCTTCCTCCTCGGATGGGTCGAGCTTCACAGGCTAGTCCGCGCGTTTTCGGGCTAGGGTTGAGCATGGCTATGCCGGAGTTCGCAATGGCCGAGCCGGCAATCGGTCCGTCCCTCAGCGTCGTGATCCCGGCCGGCGACCGGCCGGATGCCCTCGACCGCTGCGTCAGCGCGATCGAGGCCGCCATGGCACGTGGGGACGAGGTCATCGTGGTGACCGAGCCCTCGGCCGCGGGGCCGGCGCTGCTGCGCAACCTCGGCGCGCGGCGGGCGTCGCGGGACGTGCTGGTCTTCGTCGACGCGGACGTCCTGGTGCACCCGGAGGCGCTGGACCGGATGCGCGCCGCGTTCGCGGCCGACGCCTCGCTCGCCGCCGTCTTCGGCTCCTACGACGCCCGCCCGGCGGCCGGCGATCCCGTGTCCCAGTTCCGGAACATCCTCCACCACCACATCCACACGACCGGAGCCGGGCTCGTGGAGACCTTCTGGGCCGGCCTGGGGGCTGTGCGCCGGGACGTCTTCCACGAGGTCGGAGGATTCGACTCGGTCCGCTATACGCAGGGGCGGCCCGGGGTGGAGGACATCGACCTCGGCCTGCGCCTGCACGACGCGGGTCACCCCGTCCGGCTCGACGCCAGCATCCAGGGCACGCACCTGAAGCGCTGGACGGTGGCGGACATGCTCCGTGTGGACCTCCGGGTGCGCGGGGCCAGCTGGGTCGCGCTGATGCTCCAGCGGCGGCGGGTGCTCAACGGCCTGAACCTGGCCTGGAGGCTCCGCGTGAACGCGATGACCTCGCTCGTGGTCCTGCACCAGGCGCTCAGCCGCCGGCCGCGGGCCGTGCTTCTGCTCGTGGGCGCCCAGGTCTGGATCAACCGCGACCTCTACCGCCTCGTGCACAGGTCCGCGGGCCGGCGCGCGGCGGCGCTCGCCGTCCCGCTCCACATCGTCCATCACCTGATCTGCGCGCTCGCGGTCCCCTGGGGGCTGTGGCGGCTGAAGCGCGAGGCGCTACCCGGCGACACTCCCGGGCCCACGCCGCGCCGCCCGCGCCTCGAGCGCGAAGCCGGCCGCGCTGGCGAGCTGGCCGGCCACGGCCAGCCCCAGCACGAGCGCGCGGGCTGAGTCGCCCGGCTCGGCGAGCGCGCGCCGGGCGAGCAGCCGGGGAAAGCGCGTGCCCGGCCAGAAGCCGGGGCCGCCGGAGACCCTCCGCGCGTGGTGGAAGCGCCACGCTCCGCGGCCGTACCCCATGTGCTGCCTGAGGAACGAGCCCATATCGAGCGGATGCGCATGCTCCACCACGGCGCCCGGCACGTACAGGAGCCGGCCGCCCCGCTCACGCCAGCGCGCGCAGAGATCGCGATCCTCGGAGGTCAGGAAGGCGGGATCGAAACCGCCCACCGCCCTGAACCCGTCGAGCGGCATCGCCAGGTTGTTCGTGGCCAGGAACGTTGCCTCGCCGTCTCGCTCGTTGTGGAAGGCGTACGCGCTGTCGTGCGTCACCTGGCTGGCGACGGCGAAGGGATTCGCCGTGAGCGCGTTCACAACGCGGCCGCCGACCGCCTCGCCAGGGTTGGCGAGAGCGGCGCGCGTCAAGAGTGTGAGCCAGTCCTCGCGCGGCAGGCAGTCGTCGTCGGTGAAGGCGATCAGCTCCCCGCCGGCGACGGAGGCGGCCGCATTGCGCGCGGCGCCGGGCCCGGACCCCCGGTCCGGACGATCGTCGCGGACAGTCCCCGGTCGCGCAGCGGGGCGAGCGCGGAGTCGCACAGGTCGCCGCCGTCGTCGGCCACCACCACCTCGAGCCGCTCGCGCGGATAGCTCAGCCGGGCGAGTGCACCGAGGCATGTCGCCAGCTGCGCCGGGCTGCTCGCGAGTTGGCACGAGCACCGACGCGGCCGGAAGGGCCTCAGGCTGTCGCGGAGGAGCTCAGCGCGATCAGCCGCCGATGCGTAGTCGATCTCGCTTCAGCTCGATCTGCACAGCAGTGTCGCGGCCTTGACCCGGGCTCGGCCGCGAGGCCCATCATTCTCCCGTGGTCTGCACGACGAGGCCCGCAGGAGCGCCGCGACCGTGGCGGCCGACTCGCCGCCGGTCCCGGCCGCCGCGACCGCAAGGATGCGCCGGAGCCGGACCGGGACGATCAACGGCCCGCCGCCACATACAGCGCTCGCCGCACCACGACCACTCGCGCGCGCGCAGGTGCGAGAAGGCACGGCCGCTCGAAGCGCTCTCGCGGCACATCGCGAGCGTGTTCACTGGAGGTGGCGGGTGCGCGCGTTGGCTCGAGACTGAGCAGCTCGTCCGCGCTCGCGAAGGCTCTGGTGCAGGAGGAACTCGGCCTCCATCATCAGCTCGAGCCGCGTTCCATAGCCACGAGCAGCTCGCGCTTGTACGAGCTGCTGTGCCGGGCAGGGCGTCTGAGGCCCCCGGGCACCCCGCGAGCCAGGGCCCGTAGTCGAGCAGCAGGTTGGACCGCGCGATCGGGCCGCCACCGGGTTGGCGCCTCCACGACCGGGCCCACCGCGGCGCACGGCTCGGAGTGGCGGCCGATGAGCGAGCGCGCCAGCCGGGCTGCGGGAAGCTGCGGGTCTCGCCAGCGCGACGACCGGCGCGGCGGCCGCGCGGACCCCTGGGCCACGCCGTGCCGTAGCCCTCGAGCCTGCCGAGCGCCACGACGCGGACGCCGCAGAGACCCTCCACCTCTCGCGCCTCGAGGCGCAGCTCGTCCTCCGACGCCGTGACCACCACGAGCTCGATCCGCTCGTGTCCCTCCTGCGCCGGAGGTGGCGAACCGTGGCCCGGATGCGGGAAAAGCGGTCCGTGACCAGGACCATGGACAGCGCCGGGGAGCTCACCCGGAGGGCCACCGGGCCGCCGCCGCCGGCCAGCGACGCCTGGCCGCGAGCAGAATGGCCAGCGCCGGCGCCGTCCTCGAGCCCGGGGTCGGCCGGCGCGCCGTCCCGGATCGCCGCGGGCGAGCTCGCGCCACTGGGCGGTGTACGAGCCGAGCATGTCGCCGCCACGGCGGCGCGCACCGGCCACGGCCGGGAGCTAGCGCCAGCGTCCGGGCCGCCGCGTCGCCGGACCCGGAGGTTCCCCCTGAAGCCCGGCCGCGGATTACCTCGAGCTCGTCGAAGCGGTCGCACGAGAGGTGCAGCTGTTCCGCGTCCCCGTAGGCCGCCAGCTCGTTGGCGGCCGCGCTGCTCTCGGAGAACTGGCCCGTGACGAGCGTGCCCGTCACGGAGCGGGCGCTCACCACGGCGGTGTGGCCACCGCCGGCGGCGAGCGCAGAGATCTGCTCGATCTCGCTCCCGAGCAGGTGGCGCCAGAGATCGAAGTGGTGGATCCCCCGCTCGAGCAGGGTGTCATGGCCGGGGCGGCCCAGCCCGGCGTCGCTCGTGAAGGCCGAGGAGAGCAGCGCGACCTGTCCGAGCGCTCCCGCGGCCATTCGCTCGCGCGCGCCATCACGAGCCGGTGCCTGCGGAGGTTGAAGCCCACCGTGGCCCGCACACCGGCGTCGCCTGCCGCCCTCTGCAGGCGCTCGCAGTCCTCGAGCGTGAGCGCGAGCGGCTTCTCGACCAGCACGTTGCGGCCCGCTCCGATCAGCTCGCTCGCCACCCCGCAGTGGGCCTCGGGCGGAACACACACCCCGAACAGCTCCAGCTGCGGGTCGTCGAGCAGCTCGCGGAAGTCGGTGACCCTGCGCGCGATCCCGAAGCGCTCCCCCACCGCCTCGACTCGAGCGGCGTCGAGGTCCGCGACGGCGGCCACGTGCAGCTCCGGGAGCGCCCCAAGCGCCGGAAGGTGCAGGCTCTCAGTGGCGCGCCCGCAGCCGACCAGCGCGATCTTCATCGTGCCGAAGCCATGCGCACGGCCAGACTAACCCGGATGCCAGAATCCTCCTCCCAGTGAGCCCGGCCTTCAGCGCGCGCCCTTGGCCGCCGGCCGGGCCCCTCTCGGCAGGCGTGAGCGGACGCGCTGCGGAGCTGGTGACACAGGCGCTCCTCATCGCGCTCGATCCCGCGCGCGCTGGGCCCGGACGACTACGGGGACTTCGCGGTGGTGCTGTCGGCGGCCACTCTCGCATCGACCTCCCTGTCGCTCGGCGGCCCCATGCTGATGGCCCGCTACCTCCCGGCGGCCCCCGCCGGACGGCGCCGCGGAGTGGCCAGGGCGCTCGCGCTCCGCGTGCTGCGCGTTCGGGCAGTCCTCCTACTCGGGCTGGCGGTGGCCGCCGCGTTCCTGAGCTGCGCTCGACCCCGACGGAGCTCCCCGCGACGCTCACGGCGCTGGCACTGGTCGCGATCGTGCTGGAGGCGGCTGCCACGCTCGCCGAGCGACGTCGCGCTTGGGCTTCACGAGGTGCGGCTCTGGAGCTTCCGGTATGCCATCCGCAACGCGGCGCTGGTCATCGCGGCGCTCGCGCTCCATCCGCTTTTCGGGCTCAACGGCGCGGTCGCCGCGGTCGCGATCGGCGCGGCGGCCATGCTGGCGGTCTTCGTGCCGGGCCTGGTCCGCGAGCTCTCCGGTGCCGCCGCGCCCGGAGACGATCCCGCGCGGAGCCCTGCGCTTCGGCCGCCTTCAGGCGATCGGCGGCGGCCTGGCGCAGGTCGCGTTCCAGGGGCCTGTCATAGCAGTGGCGCTGGCGAGCGGCGCGGGCCGCGAGGCGGCCCGCGCTGCGCTGGCCATGAGCGTCGCCAGCGCGGCGATGCTGGGCGTCGCCGCGCTGTTCACGGCACACCTTCCGGGATTCGCCGGCATGGCCGCCGCCGACACCGGACGCGGCCGAGGCCGAGCTGCGTGCGCTCGCCCGGCGCCTCCAGCTGCCCCTGCTCGCCCTGGACGTTGGCGGTGGCGCTTCTCGCCGAGCCGGTTCTCGAGCTGCTGGTGGGGGCCCGCTTCGGCGACCTCGGCCCCGCCCTCGCTCCGGCCGCGGCGATGGTCCCGCTGGCCTCGGCCTCGGCGCTCGGCGTCCAGGCGGCGGCGCTCCGGCTCAGGCCCGAGGTGCGTCTTGACGTCCACCGCCGCGGGAGCGATCGCGTTCGTGGCAGTCGCCGCCGCACTCGTGCCCACGCTCGAGGCGCAGGGCGCGGTGTGCGGGGCGCTGGCGGCCGTGCTCGTAACAGCTCTCACCGCCGCCGCACTTCTCCCGGGACGCCATCCCGGCGCGCATGCTGGCTGAGTCCGTGGGCGCCACGGCGGCGCTGCTCGCCCTGGGCCTAGCGCTCTAGCTCAGCAGCGAGCAGGTAGGCACACCAGCCGCACGCAGTGCAGCACGGGCCCCGACGGGCGGATGCGCTGCTGGTGGTGCCTCGGTGCGCCGGAGTACGTGGCCTACCACGACGAGGAGTGGGGCCGGCCGAGCCGCGACGAGACCCACCTGTTCGAGCTGCTGACGCTCGAGGCGTTCCAGTCCGGGCTCTCCTGGCTGACGATCCTGCGCAAGCGCGAGGGCTTCAGGGCCGCGTTCGACGGCTGGGACGTGGAGCGCGTGGCCGCCTACGGCGACCGCGACGTCGAGCGGCTGCTCGGCGACGCGGGCATCGTCCGCCACCGCGGCAAGGTCGAGGCGACGCTCGCCAACGCCCGCGCCGTGCTCGCCCTGCGCGAGGAGGGCCTCACGCTCGCGGAGGTCCTGTGGGACTTCGCGCCCGAGCCCGGGCCGCCGCCCGGCTCACGCGCCGAGCTCGCGGCGAGCACCCCCGAGTCGGCCGCGCTCTCGAAGGAGCTGCGCCGGCGCGGCTTCCGCTTCGTCGGCCCGACCGTGGCGTACTCGCTGATGCAGGCGGCCGGCCTGGTGAACGACCACCTGGCCGGCTGCGAGCTGCGCGCTAGCCCCCGAAGCGCGGCTGGAGGGCCAGCACGTCCTCCACGTAGCGCTGCGTCTCGGGCAGGATGCCCACGCTCCGCACCGAGCCGAGGCCCTGGTAGTAGGAGGCGATCGTCTGCCGCACGTCCCAGCCGGTGTCGCGCAGGAGCTGCGACAGGTAGAGCACGCCGGCCCTCACGTTGTCGAGCGCGGAGTTCGGGTCGAGCGGGCCGCTCGAGAGGCTGCCGTTCACCCAGGTCCAGGTGCCCGGGAGGAGCTGCATCACCCCGCGCGCGTTGGCGGTCGACACGACCGAGTTGCTGAAGCCGCTCTCCTGCCAGGCGATCGCGGCCGCGAGCGAGCCGGGCACGCCGTGCTCGGACGCCACCTGGGCGATCGTCGCCGCGCTGACGCTCTCGTCGGTCGGGTAGGGCGCGGCGTCCGGCACCACCTGCTCGTCGGGAACCGGCGCGCTGGACTCCAGGTTCGCCCCCGCGGGCAGCTTCAGCACCGTGCCGATCAGCAGCGGCTCCGCCGGGTCGATGCCGTTCATGCCGGCCACGGCGCCCATCGGCAGGCCGCTGCGGGCGGCGATGTGGGTGAGCGTGTCGCCGGGGCGCACGATGTAGGAGCCGAGCGCCGGCGGCGCCGAGCCGGCGGCGGCGGCCGGAGCGGAGCCGGTGGCCGCGGGGATCGTGATCTCGGTCCCCTCGATCACGTGCGCCTCGCTGTCGAGGCCGTTCGCCGCGGCCAGCTCGGCCACGGACACGCTGTTCGCTGACGCGATCGACCAGAGGGACTCCCCGCTGACGACTGTGTGCTCCGCGCTCGCGCTCGCGGACGAGCAGAAGACGAGTGCGGAAACGGCGATGGCCCCCAGGAAGGGTCTGACTGACACGAAAACGGCTCCCCTGTCGAAAGGTCTTGACCGGTCCCGCTTCCGGCCCTCCCCCGGGTCTCCTCCCGCCCGGGGTGGTTATGTCGCCATGCAAGAGAAGCTGCGCCCGGCGCGCTCCGCCGCAACCGGCCTTACAGTCGTTCGATGGCCCTCCTGCGCGTGGCGACCGTGGTCGCGACGGCTTTCCTCTGCGTCCTCTGCGCCGCCCCGGCGTCCGCCCGCTGGTACGGCAGCACGCTGCGCGGGCCGGCCAACGCGGGCTACGGCTGCGAGTCGGCGATCATCAGCGCCCCGCTCGGCGGCTTCGTGCTCGCCCCCACCGGCCAGACCTCCTGCACCTACCGCCACGGCGGCTACCTGTTCCGGCCGCGGCCCACGTTCCTCGTGCCGCGCTCCGGGCGGATCACGCGGATCAAGGTGAAGTCCGGCGCCGCGCCCGGCCAAGCTGCGGCTCACGGTGCTCACCGGCTCGAGCCGCGTGGACACGTTCACCGGGCGCGACCTTCCCGGCACCTACACCTGCTGCACGGCGCGCTACGTCGGCAAGCCGTTCCGCCCGAAGGCGAACCGCGTGACGACGAAGAAGGTCAAGGTCCGCGTCCAGGACGTCCGCAGCAAGAAGCTCCGCTACCGGATCCACTCCACGGACGGGCTGGCGCTCACGGCCGTGGGACCCGGCACGGTGCCGCTCAGCGTCGGGCCGGTCCTCGGCGGCTATGAGACCGGCACGCCGCTCCTGACCGGCTACTTCCCCTACACGCGCAAGGGCGATCCGCGCGTGGAGGGCTACTCGCTCACCGGGATCGACCTGCTCTTCCAGTGGGAGTTCAAGCGCCGCTAGCGCCGCCGGCCCCGGCGGGTCTATGATCGCCGCACGGTGCCCGACCTGAGCGGCAGCTGCCTGTGCGGAGCCGTCACGTACACGTGCGCGGCGGACCCGATCTTCACCGCCGTCTGCCACTGCGCGGACTGCCAGAAGCAGACCGGCACGGCCTTCTCCGTGGTGGTCGGGGTTCCGAAGGCCGCCTTCGACGTGCAGGGCGAGCTGTCGGTCCACACCACGGTCGGCAGCGACACCGAGCAGGACACCCACCGGCACTTCTGCGGGACCTGCGGCTCCCCGGTCGTGAGCATGGTCGACGCGATGCCCGAGCTCGCCATCCTCAAGGCCGGCACGCTGAACGACACCTCGTGGCTGGCGCCACAGGTCGAGGTGTGGCATTCCTCGGCGCAGCCCTGGCTCGACGCCGAGCCCGAGCGGCCGGTCTTCGAGCGCAGCGTCCCGACCTAGACGCGGCGGGCGTCGTGGTAGCGGACCTCCACGCCCACTACGCGATGCACCTGGCGCCGGAGGACCAGCCGTCCACGGTCGAGCTGCTCGGCCCGGGGGCGCGCCGCCTGCGGCGCAGCGACCGCCTCAGGGCCTCGATCGTCGGGCTGCTCGGGCGCTTCGCGAACTACCCGAAGCCCGACGCGCTGCCGCGCGTGACGCTTCAGACGCTCCAGGCGGGCCAGGTCCGGCTCGTGTTCTCGGTCCTCTACTCGCCGTTCGACGAGATGGACCTCGGGCAGCCGTACGCCGCGCCGCCGCAGCCGGAGTACCCGGCCACGCTCGTCCGCCAGCTCGAGCTCGTCGAGGGCGACGTGACCGGGCACCACGCCGGCACGGCCGTGGTGGCCCACGACGCGCAGGAGCTCGAGCGGCTGCTGGAGTCCGGCAAGGTCGTGTTCGTCCATTCGGTGGAGGGCGGCTTCCACCTCGGCTCGACGACCGTGGAGGTCGAGCGCGCGGTGGCCGAGCTGGCCCGGCGCGGTGTGGCCTACGTGACGCTCGCCCACCTGTTCTTCCGCCGCGTGGCCACGAACGCGCCCGCGATCCCCTTCATCCCCGACTGGATCTACCGGCTGGTGTTCCCCCAGCCCCGGCAGGGCCTGACGGAGCTCGGCAAGACCGCCGTCGAGGCGCTCGTGGAGCAGCGCATCCTGATCGACCTGGCGCACATGGGCGAGCGCGCGCTGGCCGACACCTTCGCGCTGCTCGACCAAGATCGACCCGCAGCGCACGGTGCCGGTGCTGTGCACGCACGCGGGCTGCCGCTTCGGCCGCCAGGAGTACAACCTGAGCGACGACACCGTCCAGAGCATCGCCGCACGCGACGGCGTGATCGGCCTGATCTTCGCCAACCACCAGATCCTCGACGGGCTCGGCCGGCGCAAGCCGCGCTCGCTGTCCGACTCCGTGGAGGTGCTCGCCCGCCACATCGACCGGATCAGGGCGCTCACCGGCTCGCACCGGCACGTGGGGATCGGCTCGGACCTCGACGGCTTCATCAAGCCCACGCTCGCCGGGCCTCCAGACGATGGCCGACATGGCCCCGCTCGAGGAGGCGCTCACGCGCCGCTACGGGGCCGAGGACGCCCGGCTGATCTGCTTCGAGAACGCGCTCAGGCCGCTGCGCTCCTACTGGCGGAGCGGCGGCCCGCCGAAGTCCGTCGTGTAGGTCCAGGGCACGCCGTCCGAGCGCTGCGGCTCGGGGGCGCCGCGGGCGAGCCCGATGCCGATCTCCGTGTAGCCGGAGCTCAGGATGTTCTCCCGGTGCGGCGGGCTGTGCATCCAGAGGTCCACGATCTCCCAGGGCGAGGCGCGCTTCCCGCCCGCCCAGGCGATGTTCTCGCCGGTGTAGGCGTTGTTCGAGGGGTAGCCGGCAGCCAGCATGCGCGCCTGCGGATCCGTGCCCTCGGGCGTGTCGTGCTCGAAGAAGCGGCGCGCGACCATGTCCTCCGAGTGGCGCTGCGAGGCGAGCTCGAGCTGCTCGCGCCGCCCGAGCGGGGCGAGCCCGCGGCGCGTCGCGCTCGGCGTTCAGCAGGCAGAGCACGAGCCGGCGCGTGGCCTCGTCGCCGAGCTGCGCGGGCTCGAGCCGCACCGCCCCGCACGACGACTCCGTCGCCCCCGCGCTACCGTCACCCGCACGGGTGACAACCAGCGCCCCGGCGCCGCCGACCACCGCAAGGACCAGGAGCACGCGCACGGCCACATGGTCTCTTCGGCGCGCGGGCGATCACGGTTGAGCCGACCCCGATTAGTTTCAGGCCATGCCCCGGTCCAAGCTCACATGAACTCCACACCGCTCGCGATCGAGGCCGAGGGGCTCGTCAAGGCCTTCGGCGAGACGCGCGCCGTGGACGGCGTGGACCTCGCCGTGCGCGGCGGGTCGGTGTACGGCGTGCTGGGCCCGAACGGCGCGGGCAAGACCACCACCATCCGGATGCTCGCCACGCTGCTGCGCCCCGACGCCGGCAGCGCGCGCGTGCTCGGTCACGACATCGTCGCGGAGGCCGACGCCGTGCGCGCCGCGGTCAGCCTGACGGGCCAGCTCGCCTCGGTGGACGAGGACCTGACCGGCCGCGAGAACCTCGTCCTCCTGGGCAGGCTGCTCGGCCTCCGGCGCGAGCGCCGCGAAGGAGCGCGCCGGCGAGCTGCTCGAGGCCTTCGGCCTCACCGAGGCCGCCACGCGGCTCGTGAAGAACTACTCGGGCGGCATGCGCCGGCGGCTGGACATCGCCGCCAGCCTCGTGGTCACCCCGCGGCTGATGTTCCTCGACGAGCCCACGACCGGCCTCGACCCGCGCTCGCGCAACCAGGTCTGGGACATCATCCGCACGCTCCAGTCGGCGGGCACCACGATCCTGCTCTGCACCCAGTACCTCGAGGAGGCCGACCAGCTCGCCGACGGCATCGCCGTGATCGACCACGGCAAGGTGATCGCCGAGGGCACGCCGGGGCAGCTGAAGGCGTCGGTGGGCTCCGGCGCGCTCCACATCCGGCTGCTCGACCCCGACCAGCGCCCCGAGGCCGAGCAGCAGCTCCTGCGCACGCTCGGCGGCGTCAAGCTCGAGCCCGACCCGGCCGCGCTGACCGTCGGCTGCGCGGACGCGAGCAAGGCCGCGGAGGCGCTCGCGGAGCTCTCCCGGTCGGGCGTGCAGGTGGCCGACTTCTCGCTCGGCCAGCCGAGCCTCGACGAGGTCTTCCTCGCGCTCACCGGACACCCCGCCGAAGAGGAAGGACAGAGGAGGAGCAGGCCGCATGAGCGTCGAGACCACGCCCCGCCGATCGAGGACGCCGCCATCCGGAAGGCCCTCGCGTCCACGCCGCGGCCGCCGACGGCCGGGGCGCTCGACGCCACGCTCGCGTTCGGCTGGCGCGGAATGCTGAAGGTCAAGCACGTGCCCGAGCAGCTGCTCGACGTGACGATCACGCCGGTGATGTTCGTCCTGCTGTTCACCTATCTGTTCGGCGGCGCGATCGAGGGCTCCACCGGCGACTACCTCGACTACATCCTCCCGGGGGTGCTCGTGATGTCGGTGCTGTTCACGACCGTGTACTCCGGCATCGCGATCAACACCGACCTCACGAAGGGCGTGGTCGACCGCTTCCGCTCGCTGCCGATCTGGACCCCGGCGCCGCTCGTGGGCGCCCTGCTCGGCGACAGCGTGCGCTATCTCGTGGCCGGGACCGTGATCACCGTGCTCGGCCTGATCCTCGGCTTCCGGCCCGAGGCCGGGGCCGGCGGCGTGCTCGCCGCGCTGGCGCTGGTGGTGGTCTTCGCGTTCGGGCTGTCGTGGGTGTTCACCACGCTCGGGCTGATCATGCGCTCGCCCAACGCGGTGATGAACGCGGGCTTCATGGCCATCTTCCCGCTCACGTTCCTGTCCAACGTCTTCGTGGACCCGGACACGCTGCCGGCCGGGCTCGAGGCGTTCGTGAACGTGAACCCGATCTCGATACTCGCCACCGCCTCGCGCGGCCTGATGGAGGGCAACGCCGAGGCGTCGGACATCGGGATCTCGCTCGCCGTGGCCGCCGCGCTCACCGCGGTGTTCGCGCCGCTCACCACGCGCCTGTACCGCTCGCGCTGAGCGGCCCTGCATAGCCTGGGACGCGCGACCTCTCACCGCCGCCGTTCGCAACAACTCTGGCGCCGCCGGAAGCAACCGTCCTGACTTTCGGTTGCAGAGCAACCACAGGACAGGACGCTTGGAAACAGAGGCGCAACTTCGCCGGCGACCCTGGGTTTACGCTGGCGCCCTCAGGACCTCGCCCATGTCCCTCGCCCTCCCCTCCTCCCCGGCCAAGCGCGTGTCCGCGCTGGCCGCGGCGCTGCTCGCGGCGGTCGTGGCGGCGGGCTGTGCGGTCACGCCGTCGGTCGAGTTCGAGCACTCCAGCTTCGAGGGCTTCGACGTGATCTCGTACGTGCCCGACAACCCGCGCGGGCTCGTCTTCTTCTTCCACGGGTCGAACGGCAGCGCCGCCTTCGCCGAGCGGGTCGAGTCGGTGGACGTGCTGAACCGGCTGATCGGCCAGGGCTACGGCTTCGTGTCCACCTCGAGCACCGAGCGGACCGGCGACAAGCGCTGGGAGGTGAACAGCGCCTCGCTCACGGCGAACCCGGATCTCGCCCGGCTCCTGCGGCTGCGCACCCACCTCGTGGACACCACCCCGGCCACCACGGCCACGCCGCTGGTGGGCATCGGCATGTCGAACGGGGCGCGCTTCGTGACGCTCTGGGGCCAGGCCTGGAAGAACGCCGGCCTCCCGGTCAAGGCGATCTGGGCCAGCATGGGCCGGACCGCGCCGCCCTTCGAGGCGTCCGGCGCGCTCACGGTCCCGACGGTCTTCTCGACGGCCGTGAACGACTTCACGGTGCCGCCCGGCGGCGTGGTCACGAGCTGGTACGACGCGAACCAGGCGGGCACGCCCGCCGAGCTCTACTTCTCGCACGAGCGCAAGCTCGGGAACGCGCCCTACCTCCGGATCCCGGGCATCGACGACAGCGAGTCGCGCCAGATCGTCCAGGCGTTCAAGGACACCGGCGTGTGGAACGCCGACGGCCAGCGCGTGGTGAGCGACATCCAGCAGGCGGTCGAACCAGGCGGCCACGGTGCGCCTGCCGGCCTCGGTGGCCGGCGCGAACGGCTCGATCCAGGACGAGACCGCCCTCCAGCTCGCGGTCCACCAGTTCACCGCGGAGCACGTGAGCAAGGTCACGGCCTTCTTCGACCGCTTCGTGCCGCCGCGCCCGGGCGCCTAGGTCGGCGCCATCGCCGCCGGGGCGGCCGCCGCCCGGGCGCTCTCGCGGCGAGTCCGCGACTCGACGCGGGCGAGCACCAGCGCGGGGACGAGCGCCACGACGGTCAGGGCGAGCGCGTACCAGAACGTGTGCGCGAAGGCGTCCGCGACCGGCCCGCTCGACGAGAGGATGCTGTTCTGGAGGATCACGACCAGGAGCGCCGCGCCGATCGAGCCGCCCACCCGCTGGAGGACGTTGAGGGCGGGCGTGGCGCGCGGGACCTGGCTGCGCGTGAGCGTGGAGTAGGCAGCGGCCATCGCCGGCATCATCGCCCCGGCGAGCCCGATGCCGCGCACGAAGAGCGCGGCGGCGATCAGCCAGTAGGAGGTGTCCGTCCCGACCTGCGTGAGGACGGCCGTGCCGGCGATCAGGAAGGCGAGCCCGACGAGCACCACGCGGCCGCCGCCGTAGCGGTCGGTCGCGCGGCCGCCGATGTTCATCCCGAGCGCCGCGCCGAGCCCCTGGGGCGCGATCAGGAGCCCCGCGATGAGCGGCGACTCGCCGCGCGCCTCCTGGTAGTAGAGCGGCAGCAGGATCATCGAGCCGAACAGCGCGATGCCGGTGAGGAACACCGTGGCGGCGGCGGCCGAGAAGCCGGGGCTGCGGAACAGGCCGACGTCCACGATCGGGTAGCGCTGATGCAGCGCGTGGACCACGAAGGCGGCCAGGGCGAGCACGCCGAGGATCAGCGGCAGCCAGGCGCTCGGCGTGGCGAGCGTGCGGTGGTCGCCGTACTCGGAGATCCCGAAGACGATCGCGCCCACGCCCGGCGAGACGAGCAGCAGCCCGCGCCAGTCGAGCCGCGCGAGCGACTCGCCGGCCGCCGAGGCGCGGCCCTCCGCGCGGTCCGAGGGCATCAGCTTCCGCGCCAGCAGCAGCCCGATGATCCCCACGGGCAGGTTCACGAAGAAGATCCAGCGCCAGGACAGGCTCTCCACGATCGCGCCGCCGATCACGGGGCCGAGCACCGGCGCGAGCAGCATCGGCACGCCGACGATGCTCATCACGCGGCCCATGCGGTCCGGGCCGGCGGCCTGGGCCAGCGTGATCATCCCGATCGGCATGATCATCCCGCCGGCGAAGCCCTGGAGCACGCGGAAGCCGATCAGCGACTCGGCGCTCCACGCGACGCCGCAGAGCGCGCTCGTGACCACGAACGCCGCCACCGCCGTCATCCACACGCGCCTCGGCCCGAAGCGCTCGGCCGCCCAGCCCGTCAGCGGGATCGCGGTGGCGAGCGCCAGCAGGTAGCCGGTGCTGACCCACTGGATCGTCGAGAGCGGCGAGTCGAGCTCCTGGCGCAGGGTCTGCAGGGCGACGTTGACGATCGTCGTGTCGAGGATCGACATGACCGCGCCGATGATCACCACCACGGCGATCCCGCGGACCTCGCGCGGAAGCGCCTCTGGCCATCAGGCTTCGGCGCCCACGGGCACAAGCGCGCTGCGGCGGCTGGGCGGCCGCGGGATCAGCGCCGTGGCCGCGAGAGCGACGAGCGCCGCCACGGCGCTCATGGCGAACGCCTCGGTGAAGCCCTCCTCGGCCGGGAAGCGGCCGCCGAGGATGACGTTGCCGGCGAGGATCGCCGCGGCCACCTGGGCGCCGATCGACCCGCCGATCGAGCGCATGATCGTGTTGATGCCGGTGGCCACGCCCGTCTGGTCCTGGCGCACAGCCTCGACCACCAGGTTGGCCATGGCCGCGAACGCCAGCCCGATCCCGATGCCGATCAGCACCGCGCCGACGGCGATCTCGAGGAGCGTCTCGTGGAAGAGCGCCAGCGAGATGTACGCGAGCGCGGCGAAGACCCCGCCGAGCGCCAGCGGCAGCCTCGACCCGAAGCGCGAGCCGAGCCAGCCGGAGAGCGGGCCCGCCCCGAGCATCACGAGCGCGCTCGGGAGCATGATCAGCCCGGCGACCGTCGTGGACTTGCTGAAGCCGTAGCCGGTGACCGAGGGCAGCTCCACGAGCTGCGGGATCAGGACGTAGGAGCCGAACATCGCGAAGCCGATCGCGAAGGCGGTGAGGTTCGTGGACCAGACGGGCCGCTGGGACATGAGCCGCATGTCCACCATCGGCTCGTCCACCCGCCGCTCGAAGGCCACGAACACGGCCGCGAGCACGAGGGCCGCGGCGAACAGGCCGAGCACGCCGGCGGAGCCCCAGCCCCAGGCGTTGCCCTGGGACACGCCGAGCAGCAGGGCGGTCAGCGCGAGCGAGAGCAGTCCGGCGCCTCCCCAGTCGATGCTCGCGCGCACGCGCACGGGCGACTCGGGCACGTAGCGCCAGGTGGCCCAGGCGGCGATCGTCGTCACGATCACCGACGACCAGAAGATCCAGTGGACCGACAGGTGGTCCACCATCACGCCGGCCAGGACGAGGCCGAGGCCGCCGCCGATGCCGAAGGTCGCCGAGATCAGGCCGATCGAGGTGGCCACGCGCTCGGGCGGGAACTCGTCGCGGATGATCCCGAAGGCCAGCGGGAAGATCGCGCCCCCGGCGCCCTGGATGGCGCGGCCGAGGATCAGGACCCCGATCGACTGGCCGAGCGCCGACACGAGCGAGCCGGCGGCGAACACGCCGAGCGCGGCCAGCAGCAGCTTCTCCTTGCCGTACATGTCCCCGAGCCGGCCGAGCAGCGGGGTCGAGATGCTCGACGTGAGCAGGAAGGCGGTGAGCAGCCAGGTCGAGGCCTCGGGCGAGGCGCCGAACTCGTGCTGGATCGCCGGGAGCGCCGGGATGATCATCGTCTGCGCGAGCGCGTAGGCGATCGCGCCGAGGACGAGGATGCCGAGCGTGCGCTGCGGATGCGCGCGGGCGACCTCGGGGCGGAGATCCGGCGTCACGGGTGCAGCTCGTCGATCGCGGCGGCCAGGGAATGGAGCAGACGGGCGGCGGCCTTGCGCTCGCCGGGGCTCAGGCGCGCGAAGACCTCCTCGCGCGCGCGGGAGATGCGCTCGCGCTTCGCCGCGACGAGCTCGCGCCCCTCGGGCGTGAGCGTCACCTCCACGCGGCGACGATCGCCCTCCTCGGGGCGCATGCGCTCCGCCAGCCCGCGCTTGACCAGCCCGTCGAGCATGCGCGTGGCCGTGGGAGCGGCAACGCCGGCGGCGTCGGCGAGCGCGCAGACGGCCAGCGGCCCGTCGCTCGCTGACAGCGGCTCGAGCAGGTGGAACTGCGACGCGCTCAGCTCGGGCTGGAGCGGGGCGCGATTGAAGCGCCCGCGGGCCGTGCGCAGCGCCCGCATGAACTCGTCGAGGCCGGATGCGAAGGCCTGGAACCTCGCTCGTGCCGGGGGGGTGCGCAGCGCCCGCATGAACTCGTCGAGGCCGGATGCGAAGGCCTGGACCTCGCTCGTACCGAGATTCGTTGTCGAAGACATCCCTTAGCAGGCTAACAGATAGCCCGCTAGGGATAGTTTCGATTGCTACGCGGCCACGGCCACCGCCGAGATCGGGTCGAGCGCATGGCGGGCCGAGCGCACCACGTGCTGCAGCGAGCGCGGCGCGCCCTTGTAGTAGAGGGGGCTCGCACCGTCGCTCAGGAGCCGGGCGACCATCGCCACGCCCTGGACGTCGACCGGGCCGCCGTCGCGCAGCCGGGCCGCGAGCGCGCGCAGGTCCCCGGCGCAGTCACGCACGGCCTGGCCGCGCGGAGCCACCTGGACGCTGAAGCGGGCGCCGCCGCGGTGGGCGCTCAGGATGACGCCCTCGATCGCCTCGGCCAGCCTGCGCCGCTCGGCGAGCCCTGACAGCCGCTGGGCGCGCAGCTCCAGAGCGCGATCCGACGCGGGGTCCTCGCCGCGGGCGAGGCGCTCGTCGAGCTGGGGCGCCCGCCACCAGGCGATGAGCTTCGAGTTGGTCCTGCCCTGCATTGATCCGGGATAGATGCCGTTTGGCATGTCTGCCGCCTTTCGAGGTTCGGGTATCACCGAGCCTGCCTGCGGACGGGCGTCCCTCCCAGGGGGGCTCACCCCCATCCCGCGGCGGGGCTGGCCCCCTGATGCGAGATGCTTTGACCCTGTCCCTGTTTGCGCGCGTGTTCCTGGCGAACGCCGTCGTGCTCGGCGTCGTGGCGCTGGTGCTGCTGTTCTCCCCGATCGAGATCAGCTACCCGGTCACCGAGGACCAGGCGTTCCTCATCGTCGCCGGCTTCGTGGTGTCGCTCGCGGTCAACGTGCTGCTCGTCCGCCGCCTGGTCGCCCCGCTCAGCCGGCTCGCCGACACCATGCGCTCCGTGGAGCCGCTCGAGCCCGGGCGCCGGCTCGTGATCCCCGGCGCCGACGCCGAGGTCCAGTCGCTCACCACCGCTTTCAACGAAATGCTCGACCGACTCGAGGACGAGCGCCGGGAGAGCGGCCGGCGCGCGCTCGCCGCCCAGGAGCAGGAGCGGCGCCGGATCGCCCGCGAGCTGCACGACGAGGTGGGCCAGGTGCTCACGTCGGTGATGCTCGGGCTGGACGGCGAGCAGCGCGAGGCCGTTCGCAACAGCCTCGAGGACGTCCGCCGGATCGCGCGCGAGCTGCGCCCCGAGGCCCTCGACCAGCTCGGGCTCCAGAGCGCGCTCCGCGAGCTCTGCACCGCGGCGGCCGCACACGACGGCCTGAGCGTCGAGCGGAACCTCGATCTCGGCGACGCGAAGCTGAGCCCCGAGGTCGAGCTGGTGGTGTACCGGGTGGCCCAGGAGAGCCTGACCAACGTGATGCGCCACGCGCATGCGTCCCGGGTGCTCGTGGAGGCGGGCCGGGTCGAGGGCGGCGGCGTGCGGCTGGTGGTGCGCGACGACGGCCGCGGGCTTCCGCCCGGGCACGTCGAGGGCGACGGCATCACCGGCATGCGCGAGCGCGCGCTGCACGTGGGGGGACGCCTGACCGTGGCCGCCGTGCCCGGCGGCGGGACCGAGACGCGCCTCGACGTGCCGCTCCCGGGGGGCCTCGCGTGACCGTCCCGCTGAAGACGCGCATCCTGCTCGCCGACGACCACCCGATGGTCCGGCGCGGCCTGCGCATGGTGCTCGACGCCGAGCCCGACCTGACGGTGGTGGCCGAGGCGGGCGACGGGGCCGAGGCCGTGTCGCTGGCGCTCGAGAACGAGGTCGACCTCGCGGTGCTGGACGTGGCGATGCCGCGCATGACCGGGCTCCAGGCCGCCGCCGAGCTGAAGAAGCGCCGGCCGGAGCTGCGCTCGCTGATGCTGTCGATGTACGACAGCGAGCAGTACTTCTTCGAGGCCCTGAAGGCGGGCGCGTCGGGCTACGTCCTGAAGAGCGCCGCCGACCGCGACCTCGTCGAGGCCTGCCGCTCCGCGATGCGCGGCGAGCCGTTCCTCTACCCGGCCGCCATCAGCGCGCTGATCCGCGACTTCCTCGACCGGGCGAGCCGCGGCGAGGAGGTGCCGAGCGACCCGCTGACCCCGCGCGAGCTCGAGGTCGTGAAGCTCGTGGCCGAGGGGCACACCACGGACGAGATCGCGAAGGAGCTCGTGGTGAGCAAGAAGACCGTGGAGCACCACCGCAGCCACATCCTCGAGAAGCTCGGGATGCGCGACCGCGTGGAGCTGACGCGCTACGCGATCCGGCGCGGGCTCGTGGAGCCCTGATGCCGGTAGAACTCGACCGGCTCGGCCGCCGCCGGCTCGTTGCCCAGGACCAGGTCGGCGGACTTCTCGGCGGTCATCATCACCGGCGCGTAGATGTTCCCGTTCGTCACGTACGGGAACACCGAGGCGTCCACCACGCGCAGGCCCTCGGTGCCGTGCACGCGCATCGAGCCCGGGTCCACGACCGACAGCTCGTCCGTGCCCAGGCGGCAGGTGCACGACGGGTGGAGCGCCGTCTCGGCGTCGCGCGCCACCCAGTCGAGGATCTGCTCGTCGGTCTCCACCTCCGGCCCCGGTGACAGCTCGCCGCCGTCGAGCTCCGACCAGGCCGGCTGCGACAGGATCTTCCGGGTGGCGCGGATCGCCTCCACCCACTCGCGGCGGTCGTTCTCCGTCGAGAGGTAGTTGAAGCGCAGCGCCGGGTGCTCGCGCGGGTCGGCGCTCACCGCCTTCACGCTGCCGCGCACGTCCGAGTACATCGGGCCCACGTGCACCTGGTAGCCGTGGCCGCCGCCGCCCGGGGGGCAGGGTGCCGTCGTAGCGCACCGCGATCGGCAGGAAGTGGTACATCAGGTTCGGGTAGCGGACCTCGTCGTTCCCGCGGATGAAGCCGCCCGCCTCGAAGTGGTTCGAGGCCCCGGGGCCGGTCTTCGTGAACAGCCACCTGAGCCCCACGGCCGGGCGCCTGCGCATCGCGAAGTAGGGGGCCATCGACACCGGCTGCGTCGCCGAGTGCTGGACGTAGACCTCGAGGTGGTCCTGGAGGTTCTCGCCGACCCCGGGCAGGTCGTGCACCACGTCGATCCCGAGCGAGCGCAGGTGATCGGCCGGGCCCACGCCTGAGAGCTGGAGCAGCTGAGGCGAGTTGATCGCCCCGCCGCAGAGGATCACCTCCCCGGCCCGCACCGTGCGGGTGCGGCCGCCGCGCTCGTACTCCACGCCCACGGCGCGCGAGCCCTCGAACAGGATGCGGGTGGTGAGGGCGAAGGTCTTGACCTTCAGGTTGCGCCGCCCCATCACCGGGTGCAGGTACGCGCGCGCGGCCGAGAGCCGCCGGCCCCTGTGCACGTTGCGGTCGAACTTCGCGAAGCCCTCCTGGCGGTAGCCGTTCACGTCCTCGGTGAGCGGGTGGCCCGCCTCCTGGACGGCCGCGAAGAAGGCGTCGAACAGCGGCCCCTCGGCCGGGCCGCGCTCGAGCACGAGCGGCCCGTCGTGGCCGCGGAACGGATCGTCGGCGTCCGCGGCCAGGCAGTTCTCCATCCGCTTGAAGTAGGGCAGGCAGTGGGCGTAGTCCCACGCCTCCATGCCCGCGTCCGACGCCCAGCGCTCGTAGTCCAGCGGGTTGCCGCGCTGGAAGATCATCCCGTTCACGCTGCTCGACCCGCCGAGCACCTTCCCGCGCGCGTGGTAGACGCGCCGGCCGCCCATGTGCGGCTCCGGCTCGGACTCGTAGCGCCAGTCGTAGAAGCGGTTCCCGATCGGGAACGCCAGCGCCGCCGGCATGTGGATGAAGAGGTCCCAGGGCCAGTCCGAGCGGCCCGCCTCCAAGACGAGGACCCGGTTGCCCGGGTCCTCGGAAAGACGGTTGGCGAGCACGCTCCCCGCGGAGCCGCCGCCGACGATCACGAAGTCGTAGTCAGCGGCCACGGGACGCGGCGGAGTCTAGGACTCCGCCGCCGTGAGCTCCTGCTTCGGGGTCTCCTTCTCCGGGTCCACGAACGGCTTCGGCACCACGACCGCCGCGACCGTCTCGCCGGGCCGCTCGACCTCGAACTCGGTGCCCAGCTCCGACAGCTCGGTCGGCACCATCGCGTAGCCGATGTTCTTCTCGAGCTTCGGCGACCAGCAGGCCGAGGTGACCTGGCCCACGCGCTTGCCGTCCTTGTGGACGGGCAGCACGTCGGGCATCGAGCCGTCGTTGTAGGAGCCCATGCCCGAGCCGCCGATCTCGACGCCGATGAGCTGGCGCTTCGGGCCCTCGGCCTTGATCTTCGAGAGCGCCTCCTTGCCGATGAAGTCGGACGCCTGCTCGAGGTCGACCATCCAGTCGTAGCCCATGCCGACCTCGTACGGGTTCGTGTCGAACCACATGTCGCAGCCGGGGCCGAGCGCGAGGATGCCGCCCTCGATGCGCCGGATGTGGCAGGGGCCGATGACCTCGAGGCCGTGCGGCTTGCCCGCCTCGAGCACGCGCTCCCACATCTTCACGCCGTTCTTCGAGGCCTCGTAGAGGTAGATCTCGAAGCCGAGCTCCGACGTGTAGCCGGTGCGCGAGACGAGGACGTTCATGCCGTCGATCTCGTACGGGCGCATGTAGTAGTACGGGATCTCGAGCACGCTCTCGCCGAAGAGGTCGGACATCACGTCCTTCGACTTCGGGCCCTGGACCTGGAGCGGCCCCACGTCGAGCTCCTTGATCTCGACGTTGAAGTTGTTGTTGTAGGCCACGCCGCGCGCCCACAGCTCCACGTCCGAGTCGGCGAGCGAGAGCCAGAAGCGGTTCTCCTCCACGCGCAGCAGCACCGGGTCGTTGATGATCCCGCCGTCCGGCAGGCAGAGGAACACGTACTTGCACTGCTCGACCGCGCACTTGTTGAGGTCGCGCGCCACGAGCAGCTGGGTGAAGTCGAACGCGTCCGGCCCGGAGATCTCGATCTGGCGCTCGACGCCCACGTCCCAGAGCGTCACGCCGTTGAGGAGATGCCAGTACTCCTCCACCGGGTCGCCGTAGTGGCGCGGGTGGTACATGTGGTTGTAGACGCTGTAGAGCTGCACATTGTGCTGCCGCGACGCGTAGAAGTACGGCGACTTCCGGATCCGCGAGTAGAGCATCACTCCCGGGTGCTCGTTCACAGGTGACAAGGACCTACCTCCGCTCTCAGCGACGTTTGTGGGCCGGCGCGAGGGTGATATATCACCGCCGGGGTGGGCGGTCAACCGAGCAGGGCGAGCGCCTCGTCGAGCTCGATGCGCCGGTAGCTCTCCACCGGCGTGCCGTCCTCCACGAGCTCGCGCCTCCCGAGGCCGATCGCCCGGCGCACGTCCGGGTCGATCTCCCGGGACCGCTCGAGCACGGTCTCCACGTAGCCCTCCGTGACCGGGTTGCTCGCGATCCGCACGTCGGCGTCCGCGGACCCGGCCGGCGGGCGAGTAGGCGAGGCAGGTGCGGATCCGCAGGCGCGCGCTCGCCACGGGCTCGTCCGGCAGCGCCTCGCGCCGCCCGGCTCGCCGTCCTCCACCAGCAGGCGCGTGATGCGCGCGATCGTCGATCGCCTCCAGGATGCGCTCGGCGTCGTCCGCGACCACCACCTCCTTGCGCCGCGGCCACACGTCGAGCCGGCCGTGCTCGCCCAGCGGTCCGCCCACGTGGAAGAGGAAGTAGTCGGGGTAGACGAAGAAGCGCTCGGAGCGCGCGCGCTGGACGTCGTAGAAGGCCGTGATCGCGGCCGTGAGCAGGGCGCTCGCCCCCAGCGCCCCGCAGGGCCGGCGCATCACGAGGCCGACACGGTCGTGCTCGGAGAAGCCCTCGAACAGGTCCTCGATCCGCGCGGGCCGGCCGGCCACCTCGATCTCGAACATCGAGCTCCGAAGCTCTCGTGCCGAGTGCACGGAGTGTGATATATCAGGCTCGAAGGCCAACCCCAAACGCGAGGTGACCTCCGTGAACGACCCCTCCGGGGCAGCGAGCTCCCTGCCGGCCACCGCGCGCGCGGTCGTGATCGGCGCGGGGATCGTCGGCAACAGCCTGGTGCACCACCTGGCCGAGCTCGGCTGGACCGACCTGGTGCTGCTCGACAAGGGCCCGCTGCCCAACCCGGGCGGCTCCACCGGGCACGCCTCCAACTTCATCTTCCCGGTCGACCACTCGCGCGAGATGACCGCGCTCACGGCCGACAGCTCACGCCAGTACGAGGAGCTCGGCGTGCGCATCGAGTGCGGCGGCATCGAGGTCGCGCGCACCGAGGAGCGCATGCAGGAGCTCGAGCGGAGGATGGTCTCCGCGGCGTCCTGGGGCGTGGGCGGGGTGTCGATCGTCACGCCCGCCGAGATCAAGGAGCTGGTGCCCTACATCGACGAGAGCGTGATCATCGGCGGCTTCTACACGGAGTCGGTGAGCGTCGTGGACTCGCTCCGCGCCGGCACGCTCATGCGCGAGCGCGCGCAGGAGTCGCGGGGCGCTGACGGTGTCCGCCAACACCGAGGTGCTCGGCATCGACGTGGAGCACGGGCGCGTGCGGCGGCTGCGCACCACCCGCGGCGACGTGGAGGCCGAGATCGTCGTGATCGCCTGCGGCGTCTGGAGCCCGCGGCTGGCGCGCATGGCCGGCGCCTCGATCCCGCTGACCCCGGCCGTCCACCAGATGATCGACATCGGCCCGGTGCCGCGCTTCGCGGGCGCGAAGAGCGCGATCGAGTTCCCGATCGTCCGCGACATGGACACGAACATGTACGAGCGCCAGGACGGGAGCGGCCTCGAGGTGGGCTCCTACGCCCACCGCCCGATCCTGCACGACCCGGACGAGATCCCCTCCGTCGAGGAGGCGGCGCTCTCCCCCACCGAGTTCCCCTTCACCCAGGACGACTTCGCCGAGCAGATGGAGCACGCGCTCGAGCTGATGCCGGAGATCGTGGGCGACGAGTCGGTGGGCATCAAGTACGCGATCAACGGCCTGCTCTCGCTCACCCCGGACGGCATGCCGGTGCTCGGCGAGACGCCCGAGGTGGCCGGGCTCTGGGCCGCGTCCGCGGTCTGGGTCAAGGAGGGCCCCGGCGTGGGCCGCGCGCTGGCCCAGTGGATGGTCGAGGGCGAGCCCGAGATCGAGCTGCAGTCGTCCGACGTGGCCCGCTTCCACGAGTGCCAGAAGAGCGTCGCGCACGTGAAGGCGCGCGCGTCCGAGCACTTCAACAAGACCTACGGGATCGTCCATCCCGGCGAGCAGTGGGAGTCGGACCGTCCCGCGCGCCTCTCCCCCTTCTACGAGCGCGCGCGCGACCTCGGCGCCGTCTTCTACGAGACCGCCGGCTGGGAGCGCCCGCACTGGTACGAGTCGAACGCCGGGCTGGTCGAGGAGTACGGCGTCGAGCGCCGCGAGGCGGAATGGGACGCGCGCTGGTGGTCGCCGATCATCAACGCCGAGCACCTCGCGATGCGCGACCGCGCGGCGATGTTCGACCTCACCGCCTTCTGCGTGTTCGACGTGGTCGGCCCGGGCGCGCTCGCCTCGGTGCAGCGCGTGGCCATGCGCCAGATGGACGTGAAGCACGGCAAGGTCGTCTACACGCCGGTGCTCGCGCCGCGCGGCGGCTTCCGCTCGGACCTCACGATCATGCGGCTGTCCGACGACCACTTCCGCGTGGTCACGGGCGGCGCGCACGGGATGGCCGACCTCAAGTGGTTCCGCGACCACGCCTCGGATGCCGAGGTCGTGGACCTCACCTCGAGCTGGTGCACGCTCGGCCTCTGGGGCCCGCGCGCGCGGGACATCCTCGCGAGCACGACCTCCGACGACGTCTCGCACGAGGGCTTCCCGTTCGCGACGTTCCGGACGATCGAGATGGGCTCGCTGCGGGTGATGGCGTCGCGGATCTCCTACGTCGGCGACCTCGGCTGGGAGCTCTACGTGCCGATCGAGCAGGGCGCGAAGCTCTGGGACACGGTCTGGGAGGCCGGCGAGCCGCACGGCGTGCTGCCCGCCGGGATCGGCGTCTACGGCACCACCGGCCGGCTCGAGAAGTGCTACCGGGCCTTCGGCTTCGAGCTCGACTCCGAGTACGACGTGGTCGAGGCGGGCATGGCCTGGGGCAAGGTCAAGGAGGACGACTTCGTCGGCAAGGAGGCGCACGTGCGCCAGCGCGAGGCGGACCCGGCGGCGGTGATGTGCACGCTCACCGTGGACGACCACACCTCGTCGAGCGGCGTCAAGCGCTACATGCTCGGCAGCGAGCCGATCGTGACGCGCGACGGCGAGCCGCTCGTGGACGCCAAGGGCCGGCGCTCGTTCGTCACGAGCGCCGGTGCCGGGCCGTCCGTGGGCAAGCACCTGCTCATGTCCTACCTCCCGCCCGAGCACGCGCAGGAGGGCAACGAGCTGGCCGTGCTCTACATGGGCGAGCGCTACCCGGTGACCGTGGCGGTGGCGGGATCGACGCCGGTCTTCGACCCGGACAACGAGCGCGTCAAGGCCGCCGGCGCCGTACCCGCATGAGGGTCCTCGTCTGCGTCAAGCGCGTGCCGCTCACCGGCGGCCGGATGGTCCTGACCGAGGACGCGCAGGCGCTCGAGACGCGCCACCTCGGCTTCACGATCAGCCCGCACGAGGAGTGCGGCGTCGAGGAGGCGGTGCGGCTCGTGGAGCAGCACGGCGGCGAGGTCACCGTCCTGGCGCTCGGCCCCGCCGAGGCGGAGGAGCAGATCCGCGACACGCTCGCGATCGGGGCCGACCGCGGGCTGCTGCTGGCCACCGAGGGCGAGGAGTGGGACCCGCAGGCCACCGCCGCCGCGATCGTGGACGCGATCCGGGCCGAGGAGGACTTCGACCTGATCGTGTTCGGCAACGAGTCCGCCGACTCCGGCAACTACCAGGTGGGCATCCGCGTGGCCCACGCCCTCGGCCGGCCGGTGGTGACCGGGCTGAAGGGGCTGTCGGTCGAGGACGGCGTGGCGCGCTGCGAGCAGGAGGTGCCCGGCGGGCGCGACGTCTACCGCGTGCCGCTGCCCGCGGTGGTGTCGGTGCTCGAGGGCATCAACCTGCCCCGCTACCCGTCGGTGCCCGCCAAGCTGCGCGCCCGCTCGAAGCCGGTCGAGACGAGCACGCCTTCGCGGCCCGACGCGCGCCTCGAGAAGCTGCGCCTCGTGGTGCCGGAGGGCCAGGGCAAGCAGGCGGAGATCCTCGGCGAGGGCGCCGGCGCCGCGCCCGCCGTGGTGAACGTGATGCGCGAGCTGGGGGTCGCCTGATGGCCGTGCTGCTGCTCGTGGACGCCGAGCGAGGACGAGCTCACGCGCCAGGCGCTGACGCTGGCGCAGTCGCTCGGCGAGGTCGAGGCGGTCGGCTCCGCTGCCCTGCCGGTCGCTCGCGCACACATCCCCGAGCTTCCGGACGCCTACGCGCCCGGTGCGTGGGCGACCGCGCTCGAGGACGTCATCGACCGCATCTCTCCCTCGGCCGTGGTGGCGCCCGGAACGAACCGCGGCAATGAGGTGCTCGCGCACGTGGCCGCGCGGCGGGACATCCCCTTCGCCGCCAACTGCACCGCGGTCGACGGCGACGCCGTCACGCGCGTGCGCTGGGGCGGCAGCCTGCTGGAGGAGGCACGCATCCACTCGCCGCTGCCGTTGCTGTCGGTCGCCCCGCACGTCCTGCCGGCGGCCAGGGCGAGGGCGCCCCGGAGGTCGAGACGCCTTCACGCCGTCGCTCGCCGACGTCGGACCTCGTCGTGCAGGTGGCCGAGCACGTGGAGGAGCAGGTCGTCCGGCGTCTCGCTCGCGGAGGCCAAGGTGGTCGTGAGCGGCGGCCGCGGCGTGGGCTCGGCGGACGGGTTCGGGATCCTCGAGGAGCTGGCCGGGCTGCTCGACGCCGCCGTGGGCTGCTCGCGCGTGGTCACGAGCGCCGGCTGGCGCCCGCACACCGACCAGGTCGGCCAGACCGGCACGAAGGTCACGCCCGACCTCTACATCGCCTGCGGGATCAGCGGCGCCACGCAGCACATCGCCGGCTGCAAGGGCGCGAAGAAGATCCTCGCGATCAACACCGACGCCGAGGCGCCGATCCTCGCGAGCGCCGACTACGCCGTGATCGGCGACCTCACCGAGATCGTGCCGGCCATCACCGCCGAGCTCAGAAAGGCGCGCTCGCAATAGGCGTCCTGGCCGGAGCGCTCGCGCTGGCGGCGGCGCTCGGCGTGGCCGGCGTGCTGTTCGCCCGCCGCGCGAAGCTGATCGCCGACCTCGTGCGGATGGGCAAGCCGTCCGAGCGCTTCGACGACATCCCGCGCCGCGCCCGCAACGAGGCGGTGATCGTGCTCGGGCAGCGCAAGCTGTTCCAGCGCCTCGGCCCGGGGCTGATGCACGCGGCGATCTTCTGGGGCTTCCTCGTCCTCTTCCCGACGATCCTGATGGCGCTGATCGGCGCCGTGGACCGCGACGCCACGCTCCCGTGGCTCGGGCACCAGGGCTGGTTCGCGCTGCTCGTGGACGTCTTCGCGGTGCTCGTCCTGTGCGGCGTGCTGGCCGCGGTCGCGATCCGCAAGCTCGCCCGCCCGGCGCGCTTCGAGGGCAGCCACCTCGGCGAGGCCGACCTGATCCTGGCGATGATCGCGGGGATCGTCACGACGCTGCTGCTCTGGCACGCGAGCCGGATCGCGCTGGGGCTGAACGAGTGGCCGGCGGGCTGGTCGCCCGTCGCGGACGCGCTCTCGGGGCTCTTCGGCGACGGGTCCGTGACCGAGGTGCTCGAGCGCTGCTTCGTGTGGGCGCACGTGCTCCTGATCCTGTCGTTCCTCGTCTACCTCCCCTACTCGAAGCACCTCCACATCGCCACCGCGGCCGTGAACGTGTTCTTCGGGCGCACGCGCGCGCGAGGCCGGCTCGAGCCGCTGCGCTTCGACGGCCCCGAGGAGGAGATGCGCTTCGGGGCCGGCACCGTGAGCGACCTCACCTGGAAGCAGACGCTCGACACCTTCTCGTGCACGGAGTGCGGGCGCTGCCAGGACGTCTGTCCCGCCTGGGCGACCGGCAAGGAGCTGTCGCCGAAGCTGCTGATCATGGCCCTGCGCGACCAGGTCTTCGAGGAGGGCCCGCCGCTGCTGCGCGGCGCGGACGGCTTCGAGGCGCAGCCGCTCGTGCCGGGCGCCGTGACCGACAACGTGGTCTGGGACTGCGTGACCTGCGGCGCCTGCGTGCGCGAGTGCCCGGTGTCGATCGAGCACGTGGACCACATCGTGGACCTGCGCCGGCACCTGGTGATGATGGACTCGTCGTTCCCCACGGAGGCGGAGCCGATGCTGCGCGACGTGGAGCGCGCATCGAACCCGTGGGGCAAGCCGCAGACCGAGCGCGCGGACTGGGCCGAGCGCCTCGGCGTGCGCGTGCTCCAGCCCGGGGAGCCGGCGCCGGAGGTGTTGTATTGGGTCGGCTGCGCCGCGTCCTTCGACGAGCGCGCGCGGACGGCGGCGGAGTCCACGGCGCGCCTGCTCCAGGCCGCCGGGGTCGACTTCGCGATCCTCGGCCCGCGCGAGGGCTGCACCGGGGACCCGGCGCGGCGGATGGGCAACGAGTACGTGTTCCAGGCGGCCGCCGAGCAGAACGTCGGGACGCTCAACGAGGCGGGCGTGACGAAGATCGTCGCGAGCTGCCCGCACTGCTTCAACACGCTCGGCAACGAGTACCCGGACTTCGGCGGCGAGTACGAGGTCGTCCACCACACGGAGCTGCTCGCCGAGCTGATCCGCGACGGGCGGCTCTCCCCCGGCGCCGGCTCCGAGCCGATCACCTACCACGACTCCTGCTACCTGGCCCGCCACAACGACGTCCGCGCCGACCCGCGCGAGCTCGTGGCCGCGGTGGGCTCGCCGGTCGAGATGGAGAAGAGCGGCGAGCGCACGTTCTGCTGCGGCGCCGGCGGCGCGCACATGTGGATGGAGGAGCGCGGCGGCCTGATCAACGAGGAGCGCGCCCGCCAGGCGGCCGAGACCGGCGCCGGGACGCTGGCGGTGGCCTGCCCCTTCTGCACGGTGATGCTGGACGACGGCGTGAAGGCGCGCGGGGACGAGATGCGCGTGGTCGATCTCTCGACGCTGCTGGTGGAGTCGCTGGACTCCGACGGCGCAGCATGAGGGCGCTCGGGCGCACCGCGAAACTGACGTCTCACCTCGTAACGCGACGCGGATTCGTCGCTGGCACCTAGGGATCTGGACCGTCGGCGAACCTCTCGCCGCCGTCGTCGGCGCCACGCACCGGCGCTAGCCCGCCAGCCGCTCCATCGTCCGCCGCCTCCAGCGCTCCGTTCGCGCCACCTCGTTGAACGTGTAGAGGTGGAAGCCGGCCACGCGGGCGGCGGGGTCGGTCGCGACCGGGGTCAGGTCGCGGACCAGGTCGGCGGGCGAGTAGCGGCGGGCGAGCAGGCGGGACGCCCAGCCGCGGTTGTGGCGCAGGAAGCGCGTGGACTCGCCGAGGCCCATCTTCATCGAGACGCGCAGCAGCCGCGCCCGGGCCACGCAGCCGGGCAGGCCGATCCAGATCGGCAGGTCCGTGCCCCGCGTCCGGACCGCGCGGATCCAGCCGTCGATCACGGCGGCGTCGAAGCAGACCTGGCTGACGATGAGGGTGGCCATCGGCGCCTTGGCGAACATCGCCTGGATCGTCTCCTCGTCGCTGATCAGGTGGTGGCTCTCGGGGTAGCCCGTGATGCCGATGTCGTCGAACTCGGCGCGGCGCGGGCCCATCGCCCGCAGCAGCTCGGCGGCGCCGGTGAAGTCGCCCGCGGGCTCGGGCGCGTCGCCCGCGAGCACGAACAGCTCGCGGATCCCGGCGCCGAGCACGCGCGAGAGCAGCTCGTCCAGGTGGGCGCCGTCGCGGACGAGCCGCGCGGAGATGTGCGGCACCACCGCGTAGCCCGCGGCGGCGAGCCGCTCGGCCACCTCGAGCGTCGCGTCGAGGCCGCGGCTCGGCGACGCCGTGACGGTCACCTTCTGGTCCGTCGAGAGGTGCGCGGCCACCTCGTCCTCGATCCCCTCGAGCGGAAGCACCTCGAAGCGGGCGCGGGCGAGCAGATCGGACGTCGCCATCGCTGATATATCAGGTTACTATCCCTGGCCAGATGGCCGGTGCGCCCTCCAGCCCTCCCGCCGACGGGGTGCCGTCCACGAGGCTCGTCGCCGAGCGCGCCTACGTCGAGCTGCGCGACCGGATCGTGACGCTTCGCCTCGCCCCCGGCTCCGTCCTGCGCGAGGACGAGCTGATGGGCGAGCTGGGCATCGGCCGCACCCCCCTGCGCGAGGCCGTGAAGCGGCTCGCGCTCGAGAACCTGCTGTCGGTGCAGCCGCGCCGCGGGACGTTCGTCTCCGACGTGGACTCCTCGGACATCGTGAACATCACCGAGGTGCGCGCCGAGCTCGAGGGCTACGCCGCGGAGCTTGCGGCCGAGCGCATGGAGGGCGTGTCGCGGATCGCGGCCGAGTCGCTGCTGCGCGAGGTCGACGAGCTGAGCCGCCCGGACGACCAGGACTGGCTGATGCGCTTCGACGAGCGCATCCACCGCTTCACCTGGGAGGCCTCCGGCAACCCCTACCTCACCGAGACGCTCGAGCGCTACTTCACCCACTCGCTGCGCATCTGGTACCTCGTGCTCGACCGCCTGCCCGGCCTCGGCCACGCCGTCCACGACCAGGGCCATCTGCTCGAGGCGCTGCTCGCCCAGGACGGCGCCCGCGCCCGCTCGATCATGCGCGAGCACGTGCTCGGCTTCCAGCGCGAGCTGCTGGCCGCCTTCAGCCGATGAGCACCCGGATGTTCGTCGACGGCGAGTGGCGCGACGCGCAGAGCGGCGCCACCGTGGAGGCCACCAGCCCCGCGACCGGCGAGTCGCTCGGCCCGGTGGCCGAGGGCGACCGCGAGGACGCCCGCCGCGCGATCGCCGCCGCGAACGCCGCCTTCGGCGCCTGGGCCGCGCGCACCGCCTTCGAGCGCGCCGAGCTGCTCCACCGCGTGGCCGACGTCTGCGAGCGCCGCAGGGACGAGCTCGCGCGCACGCTCACGCTCGACCAGGGCAAGCCGCTGAAGGCCGAGGCGGAGGGCGAGGTGGGCGAGCTGATCGAGTTCTGGCGGATGGCCGCCGAGGACGGGAAGCGGCTCGAGGGCCGCATCCCGGAGAGCGCCGCGCCGGGCCGCCGCGTCCTGCTGCTGCGCCGCCCGCTCGGCGTGGTGGGGCTGATCACGCCCTGGAACTGGCCCTACACGATGCCCGCCGAGGTGCTGGCGCCGGCGCTCGCCTGCGGCAACTGCGTGGTCTGGACGCCGGCCCCCTCCACCGCGGTCTGCTCGGGCCTGCTCGCCGAGTGCGTGGCCGAGGCGGACCTGCCGCCGGGCGTCTTCAACATGGTGCTCGGCCCCGGCCCGGAGGTGGGCGACGAGCTGGCCGCCAACCCCGGCACGCGTGCCGTGGCGTTCACGGGCTCCACCGCCACCGGCCTCACGGTCGCGCGGCGCGCCGCCGGCAAGGCGCAGCTGCTCGAGATGGGCGGCAACGGCCCGCTCGTGGTGATGGAGGACGCCGACCTCGAGGCCGCGGCCGAGGCCGCCCGGGTGGGCGCCTTCCTCGGCGCCGGCCAGAGCTGCTCGGCGGCCGAGCGCATCCTCGTCCACGAGCGCGTGCGCTCCGACTTCGTGGCGCTGCTCGCCGGCGAGGTGGAGCGCGAGGTGCGGCTGGGCGACCCGCTCGACGACCACACCACCATGGGCCCCGTGAACAACGAGCCCGGCGCGGAGAAGATGGACCGCCACGTGGCCGACGCGGTCGAGCGCGGCGCGACGATCGTGACCGGCGGGGCGCGGGCGGACGGCTTCCCCACCCGCCTCTACTGGGAGCCGACCGTGCTGGACGGCGTGCCCGCCGACTCGATCGCCGCGACCGAGGAGACCTTCGGCCCGATCGCCCCGGTGCTCGGCATCCGCTCGCTCGAGGAGGCCATCGAGCAGACCAACGCCCAGTCGTACGGGCTGATGGCCGCGATCTTCACGCGCGACCTGGCCACGGGCATGCGCTACGCCGACTCGGTGCACATGGGGCTCGTGAACGTCAACGAGACGACCAACTACTGGGAGCCGCACCTCCCGTGGGGCGGCCGCGCCCGGTCGGAGAGCGGGATCGGCCGCGTCGGCGGCGCGCACCCCATGGACACCCTCACGGAGCTCCAGACGGTCCTCTTTAAGGGCGCGTTGACCCCCTAGCGAGCGCCCTGATGCCTGATATATCATCGCCGCAGTGACCGACTCGAGCGGCCCCGCTGCCGTTGAGAGCATCGAAGCGCCGGCCCCCGCGGAACGGAACGGGGAGCCTCTCGTCCGCGCCGAGGGCGTCTGGAAGGTGTTCGGCCCGAAGGCCGACAAGATCATCGGCACGCCCGACTGCGAGCTCCCGCGCGGGGAGCTGCGCGACAAGACCGGCTGCGTCATCGCCGTGCGCGACGTCTCGCTCGACATCAAGCCCGGCGAGGTGTTCGTGGTCATGGGCCTGTCGGGGTCCGGCAAGTCCACCCTCGTCAGGACGCTGATCCGGCTGATCGAGCCGACCGCCGGCAAGATCTCGATCACCGGCCAGGACGTGATGGAGGCGGACACGGGCGAGCTGCGCCAGCTGCGCCGCCACAGCGTCTCGATGGTGTTCCAGCACTTCGGGCTGCTCGCGCACCGCCGCGTGATCGACAACGTGGCCTTCGGGCTCGAGATCCAGGGCGTGTCGAAGGGCGAGCGGCTCGCCCGCGCGAACGAGGTGCTGAGCCTCGTCGGGCTCGAGGACGTGGCGAACGCCTTCCCCGACCAGCTCTCCGGCGGCATGCAGCAGCGCGTGGGGCTCGCGCGCGCCTTCGCCGTGGACCCGAAGCTGATGCTCTACGACGAGCCGTTCAGCGCGCTCGACCCGCTGATCCGCCGCGACATGCAGGACGAGGTCGTCCGGCTCCAGGAGGAGACCGGCAAGACCATGCTCTTCATCACGCACGACCTGCCCGAGGCGCTCCGCCTCGGCGACCGCATCGCGATCATGCGCGACGGCGCCATCGTGCAGCTCGGCACGCCCGAGGAGCTCGTGGGCTCACCCGCCGACGACTACGTCCAGAACTTCGTGCGCGACATCCCGCGCACGCACGTGCTGACGCTGCGCTGGATCATGCGCGACCCGCGGCCGGGCGAGGAGACGGGCGGTCCCGAGCTCGACGTGAAGACCACTGTGAAGGACGCCGTCCCGGTCGCGGCGGCCACCGACGGGCCGATCCGCGCCGTCGAGGACGGGCGCTGCGTGGGCATCGTCGACCGCGTGTCGATCCTCCAGGCGATGGCGGGGGGGCACGAGGACGCCGGTGGCGGTAGCTAGCGGCAGGATCGCCGCACCGCCCGCGGCCTTCGCATCCGGCTCGCGCTGGCGCAGCCGGCCGGCGCAGGTGGGCGCGCGTGTCGGCGCTCATGCTGGTGGGCTACTTCCTGCTGAAGGGCGAGTACCCCTGGCCCACCTCGCTCACCTGGCAGGAGCTCCCCGCGAAGCTCGACGACCTGCAGGGCTGGCTGCTCGACGAGCGGACCGCCGAGAACCCGAACGTCATCTTCGCGATCCTCGACGGCTTCCGCTCGCTCGCGGACTGGCTCGTGACCGCGCTGGACAACATGCTGCTCTGGCTCACCTGGGTCGGCACCATCGCGAGCGGCACGCTGATCGTGCTGCGCTTCGGCGGCTGGCGCGCCGCCCTCATCACCTTCTTCGCGTTCGTCTCGTTCGCGGTGATGGGGCTCTGGGAGGAGAGCATGCAGACGCTCGCGCTGATGTCGGCGGCCGTGATGCTGTCGCTGGCGATCGGGATCCCGTTCGGGATCCTGGCCGGGCGCTCGGAGCGCTTCCACCGCAGCATCACGCCGGCACTCGACGCGATGCAGATCGTGCCCGCGTTCGCCTACCTGATGCCCGTGGTGATCCTGTTCTCGGTCGGCCCCGCGGCGGCCGTGATCTGCACGATGATCTACGCGATCCCGCCGGCCGTGCGCATCACGGCGCTCGGCATCCGCGGCGTCACGGGCGACTCGGTGGAGGCGGCCCGCGCGTTCGGGGCCACGTCGGCCCAGACCCTCTTCAAGGTGCAGCTGCCGCTGGCCCGCCGCCAGCTCCTGCTGTCGGTGAACCAGACGATCATGTTCGCCCTCTCGCTCGTGGTGATCGCCGGCCTGATCGGCGGCCAGGGCCTCGGCGACGTGGTCACGAACGGCCTCTACTCGAACGCCGCCCTCGCGATCCTCGCCGGCATCGCGATCGTGATCATGGCGATCGCGCTCGACCGCGCCACCTCGGCCATCGCCGAGCGCACGGACCCCACCCGCCGGCACCTCACCGACAGGGGCAAGCGCCGCAACCGCATGCTCACGGCCGCGACCTTCGCCGCCATCCTCGCGATCGTCTTCCTGGCTCGCGCTCTCGGCGCGGACTCCGTCTACCCCGACGAGTTCGAGACCGCGACCACCGTCTACACGGCCACCATCAACGAGGACCTGCTGCGCTGGATCCAGTCGGCGCTCGACTACGTGCAGGACCCGACCTCGTTCATCTTCGGGATCACCGAGCCGATCGGGAACTTCCTGCTCGAGTACCTCCTCGAGCCGCTGCGCAAGTTCCTCGTCGACTCGCCGTGGTTCGTCGTGCTCGGCGGGCTCACGGCGATCGCCTTCGTGCTGAGCGGCCTCCGCCCCGCGATCACCGCGCTGCTGATGCTCGCGGCGATCGGCGTGATGGGCGTCTGGCCCGAGGCGATGGACACCGCCTCGCAGGTGCTGGTGGCCACCGCCCTCGCCGTTCTGTTCGGCATCGTGATCGGCGTCTGGGCGGCGGAGAGCCCGCGCGTGGAGCGCCTCCTGCGGCCGCTGCTCGACACGCTCCAGACGCTTCCGCAGCTCGTCTACATCATCCCGTTCATCTACCTGATGCCGGTCTCGCGGATTCCGGGTGTGGTGGCATCCGTGCTCTACGCGATCCCGGTGGTGATCAGGCTCGTGACGAACGGCGTGCGCGGCGTGCCGCCGGCGGCCGTGGAGGCGGCCTACGCCTTCGGGGCGTCGCGCATGCAGGTGCTGGCGAAGGTGAAGGTCCCGCTCGCCCGCGAGAGCATCATGCTCGGCGTCAACCAGGGGATCATCCTGGTCCTCGCGGTGGTCGTGATCGGCGGGCTGGTGGGGTCGGGCGCGCTCGGCGACATGATCGCCCGCGGGCTTCAGAGGAACGAGTTCGGGGAGGGAGTCGTGGCTTCGCTCGCGATCCTCGCCCTCGGCATCGCGCTCGACAGGGTCACGCGAGGCAGGCGTGAGCCGCGAAGGACATAGAGGCACTGCAACCAAATGAGGGGAGACTCGTGAAGGATCGGACATTGCGCAGGAAGGCGGCACTCGCCGTCGTCATGGCGCTTCTGGTCGCGCTGTTCGCGGCGGCCTGCGGGGAGGACAAGGACGACTCGTCCTCGGGCAGCAGCGAGAACGCGGCGGCGGGCGGCAAGGACTGCGGCAAGGTCGTGCTCAACGAGCAGGCCTGGGCCGGGTCGACCGCCAACACCTACATCGCCAAGGCCGTGCTCGAGGACAAGCTCGGCTGCGAGGTGGAGGTCACGAAGATCGCGGAGATCCCCGTCTTCCAGGCGATGGCGGACGGCAAGGTCGACGCCGTGCTCGAGGACTGGCAGCACGTCGACGAGTACAAGAAGTACATCGACGGGGCCGGGACTGTGGTCCAGGGCGGCCCGCTCGGGGTCGAGGGCCACATCGGCTGGTTCATCCCGAAGTACCTGATGGACGAGCACCCCGAGTTCAAGTCGTGGGAGGGCCTGAAGGGCAAGGAGGACCTCTTCAAGACGGCCGAGTCGGGCGACCAGGGCATGTTCCTGGGCGGCGACCCGAGCTACGTGCAGAAGGACAAGGAGCTCATCGAGGCCCTGGGCCTCAACTTCAAGCACGTGACCGCCGGCGCGGAGCCCGCGCAGGTGGCGCGCTGGTCGCAGCTGTACAAGCAGAAGAAGCCGGTGATCTTCTACTGGTACACGCCGCAGTACCTCAACCAGGAGTACGACCTGGCCGAGGTCCAGCTCCCGCCGCGCACGGACGCGAACCAGGACTGCAAGGACGACTCGAAGGCCGGAGGCGACCCCGAGCAGTACAAGTGCGAGTACGACGTGACGGTCATCAACAAGCTGTTCTCGAAGAAGTTCGCGGACAGCAAGTCGCCCGCCTACGACATGCTCAGCAAGTTCGAGCTCACGAACGAGGACCAGGAGCAGGTCGCCAAGGCGATCGCCGGCGACAAGGTCGACCCGGAGAAGGCCGGTCAGGACTGGGTGGAGGAGAACCAGGACAAGGTGGACGCCTGGCTCAACTGAGCCGCGCCCATACGACCTGAACGGACCGGGGGCCCCGCGCGAGCGGGGCCCTCGGCGTCTCAGCGGTAGGAGCGGCTGCGCTCGCCGCCGAGGTACGAGCCCAGGTCCACGACGAACGCGAGGATCACCACGAACACCTCGAAGCCGCTCACCTCGTTCGTCCCGACCGCCCACATCCAGGCGTAGGCGAGCGTCGTCCACGGCAGCAGGAAGAAGCCGAGCACGGGCAGCAGCCAGCTGTCGAAGGCGTCGCTCAGCCAGTCGCTGAACAGCCAGACGAGGACGAGCGCGAGCCGGGGCGAGATCAGCGCGAACAGCGCCAGGAAGCAACCCATGCGCGCGAAGCATGCCGCACCCGTCCGTCAGACTCATGCGCGTGTCCGAGCTGGTCCTCGACTCGACCTTCGCCGGCTGCCGCATAGAGAGCGTGGCGGGCCGCGGCGGCATGGGCGTGGTGTACCGCGCCACGCAGCTGCCGCTGGGCCGCACGGTGGCGCTCAAGGTGGTGGCGCCGGAGCGCGCCGCCGACCCGGTCTTCCACGCCCGCTTCGAGCGCGAGACGCGGCTGGCGGCGGCGATCGACCACCCCAACGTGATCCCGGTCTACGAGGCGGGCGACGCCGACGGGCGCCTCTACCTCGTGATGCGCTGGGTGGACGGCGGGGACCTCCAGCGGCTGATCTCCGCGCGCGGGCGGCTCGACCCCGCGGTGGCCGCGGCGATCGTGGCCCAGGTGGGCTCGGGGCTCGAGGCGGCGCACGAGGCGGGCCTCGTCCATCGCGACGTGAAGCCGGCCAACGTCCTGATCGCCGGCGACCCCGGCAGCGGGCACGTCTACCTCACCGACTTCGGGCTCACCCTGAACGCGGAGTCGGCCACGCGCGTGACCTCCACCGGCGACCTGCTCGGCACCGTGGACTACATGGCGCCCGAGCAGCTCGAGGGCGAGCAGGTCACGCCGCGCACGGACGTGTACGCGCTCGGCTGCGTGCTCCACACCGCGCTCACCGGGCGGCCGCCGTTCAAGCGCGACACCTACCCGGCCACCCTGCTCGCCCACCTGAACGCGCCTCCTCCGCGGCCCTCCGAGACCGGCGGCGTGCCGGCCGCGTTCGACCCGGTGATCGAGCGCGCGCTGGCGAAGCGGCCGGAGGACCGCTACCGCTCGGCCCGCGAGCTGGTGGACGCGGTGACCGCGGCCGCGGCGTCCACGCCGTCCACGCCGGCGCCCGCGCCCGCGCCACCCCCGGACGCGTCCGACGCGCCGACCGCTCACCTCACGGCCGGCACGGTCGCGCTGCCGGCCGAGCCGGCCGAGCCCACGGCCCGGATCAGCCGGAAGGGACGCCCGCGCGTGCCGATCGCGCTCGCGGCCACGGGAGTGCTGGTCGCGGCCGTGGCGGCCGGCGCGCTGCTGGCCCTCGACGGCGGCGACGACGACTCGGGCTCACTGAGCGCCGCCGAGGTGCGCGCGGCCGCCGACAGCTTCGCCACCGCCTACGCCCGCGAGGATGCGGGCGCCATGCGCGCCGTGCTCGCCCGCGACGTGACGCGCGTGACGCCCGCCGACAGCCAGCGCGGCCGCGCGGCGGTGTTGCGCGAGTACCGCGGCCAGTTCGGCGCGAACGCCACGGAGGACTACCGGCTCACGGGGCTGCGCGTGCGCGGCGGGGCGGCCGGCCGCGCGAGCGGCGAGTACGTGGCGTCGCGGACCGGCGCCGGGCCGCTCACTGGGAGGATCGTGCTCGGCGTCCGCCGCGACGACGGCCGGGCGCGCGTGGGACTGATCGCCCTCAGCCCGAACGGCTGACGCTCAGCACCCGCGCGCCACGGTCACGCGCACGCTCGCCCCGCGCGGAAGCTCCGCGTCGGGGCCCGGCTGGGTCTCGCACACGGACGGCGCGCCGCCCAGCAGCTGGTCGAGCAGCCCGCCCTGCTCCTCCTCGACCTCCGCCCGCAGGCCGAGCTCGCGCAGCCGGTCGAGCGCCTCGTCGCGCTCCACGCCGGCCAGGTCCGGCACCCGCACGAGCGTCTGGCGCGCCACGCGCAGCGCGGACCAGGTGGTGCGGGCGCCGTCCGCCGATGCGCCCACGTCGATCACGTTCGAGCCCTCGCGCAGCCGGACCCGGCCGCGGAACTCTGCGCCCGTCACCGCCGCGGGGCGGCCCGCCACCAGCACGCGCGCGCCCGCGGGGCTGACCCTGCCGCGGACCTCCACCACGCCGGTGTGCACCACCGCTCCGTCGGCGGGGGTCACGAGCGTGAGCTCCACCGGCCGCGGCGAGTCGTCGCCGCCGCATCCCGCGGCGAGCGCGGCCACGGCCACCAGGGCGAGTCTCACGTTCGGCGCCACCGGGCCAGGCTATAGGACACCTAGCTGCCGGTTGACACGGCGCCCCCGCGTGCGCGACGGTGGGCGCCGCATGGCCAAGGTCGACGTCGTGGTCGTCGGGGCGGGGCTCGCGGGGCTGTCGGCCGCGCGCGACCTCGCGCGCGCGGGCACCGACGTGGTGGTGCTCGAGGCGCGCAACCGGCCCGGCGGGCGCGTGGAGCAGACATCGCTGGCCGACGGCAGGCTCGTGCAGCTCGGCGGAGAGGTGGTGGGGCCCTTTCACGAGGCCTACGCCGGCCTCGTCTCGGAGCTCGGGCTGACGCTCGAGCCGTCCTTCCCCCAGCTGCCCGGCGAGGACACCTCCGTGCTCTCCACCGGGCGCGTGATCGGCGACGACTTCGCCTGGATGACCGAGGAGGACAGGGCCAGCTACGACGCGGCCGAGGCCGCCTTCGGGAAGCTCGCGTCGACCGTGGACCCCGACGACCCCTGGTCGCACCCGGACGCCGAGCGACTCGACCGGATCTCGGTCGGCCAGTGGCTGCGCGAGGCGGGCGCCACTCCCGGCGCCGTCCGGGCCAGGGACCTCGCCATGCTCTCGCTGTCCGCGGAGTCCGTGGAGCGCACCTCGCTGCTCGCGGACCTGCGCAAGGAGGCGGCGGCCGGCGGCAAGGGCTTCTACGACTACGAGGTCTGGGAGTGCCTGCGCGTGGCGGAGGGCTCGGCCACGGTGCCGCTGACGGTGGCGGCCGAGCTCGGCCACCGGATCCGCTACGCCAGCCCCGTGGCGAGCATCCGCGTGGCGGCGAGCGGGTGCTCGGTCACCACGCTCACCGGCGAGCGCTTCGACTGCGACGCCGTGGTCTCCGCGGTGCCGGTGGGCCCGCTGCGGCGGATCGTGGTCGAGGGCGTGTCACGCGAGCGCATGGCCTCGCTCGACCGCCAGCGCCACGCGCTCGCCGCCAAGGTCGTGTTCGCGTACGAGAGCTCCTGGTGGGAGGAGCAGGGCCAGAACGGGTCGATGTACTTCGAGACCGGGATGATGGGCGGGACCTGGCCCCAGAAGCCGGGAATCATGTCCGCGCTCGTGCCGCCGGAGCGGCTGGCGGCCTTCCTCGCCACGTCTCCGGCGCAGATCGAGCGGGACGTGATCGCCGAGCTGGTCCTGGCGATGGGCGAGCGTGCCGCCGGCCCGCAGGCGGTGTTCTTCCGGCGCTGGGGGGTGGATCCCTGGACCGAGGGCTACATCACCGGCTGGCGGCCCGGCGACGTGATGGGCGTCGGGCCCCTCCACGGCACCCACGAGCCGCCCTTCTACGTCTGTGGCTCGGACCAGTGGGTGGCCGGCTACATGGAGGGCGCCGTGCGGACGGGCCGCGGCGCCGCGCGGGCCCTGCTCGACGGCTAGGAGCTCGTTCGGTCGAGCTCCGCAGCAGTGTGCGCCGGCGAGTCCGAGGTGCCACTCGCCGTACTCCTCCCACGAGTCCGTCGAGGACGCGTTCTCCGCTCGGCGCGCGGCTGGACCTCGCCCCAGTCGCTGTCGAGCACGTACTGGCGCGCGGCGATCAGCTCGCGCGCCCGCTTCACCGCCGCGTCGTTGACCGAGTAGCTCGCCATCGGCTGAGTCTTACCCGGGCCTCACTACATTTCGCCAGGTGGACCGCCCCACCCCCCGCCCACGCACCATCGGCCTGATCGCGACCGGCGTCGCGGCGGTGGCCCTGTTCGCGCAGTCGCTGGCCGGGCTCGCCGGCATCGACGGGCGGCTCGCGCAGGCCGTCAGCGACGAGCGGGACCCTGTCGTGGTCCCGGTAGCGAGCCACGACGAGCCGTGGGCGCGGGACGCCGACTGCCCCGCGCACGAGCGCCGGGACCAAGGGGCTCGCGTCCGCCTCTGACGCGCGGCGGGGAGGCGCACCTCCACGCGGAGGCCGCCCTCCTGCCGGGCCGAGAGGCGCACCGACCCGTCGTGCGCGGAAGCGACCGCGCGCACGAGCGACAGCCCCACCCCGGCACCCGGCCCGCCGCCGGCGCCGCGCGCCAGCCGCTGGAACGGCTCGAGCAGCCCCGCCGCGGCCTCGGGCGGCACGCGCGGCCCGCTGTTCTCCACCCGCACGACCACACCCTCGCCGTCCTCGGCCACCTCGATGTCCACGAAGCCGCCGTCGCTGTTGTGGAGCACGGCGTTCTCGGCGAGGTTCCAGACGAGCCGCTCCAGCAGGCGGCGGTCGCCGACCACGTGCGCGGGAGCGGTGCGAAGCGCGACCGACAGGCGGCGGCCGGCGGCAGCGCCCGACAGCGCACCCTGACGCCGCCCGCATCAGCTCGGCCACGTCCACGTCCTCGTCGCGCTCCACCGCGCCCGCCTCGGTGCGCGCCAGCGCGAGCAGCCCGTCGATCAGGCCCTGGCAGCGGACCACCTCGTCGCGGACCACGGCCGCCGCCCGCCGCAGGTCCTCGGAGCTCGCGTCCGGGTCGGCCAGCGCCACCTCGATCTCCGTCCTCATCACGGTGAGCGGCGTGCGCAGCTCGTGCGAGGCGTTCGCCACGAAACGGCGCTGGCTGGTGAACGCGGCCTGGAGCCGGTCCAGCATCTCGTCGAAGGTCTCGGCCAGCTCGCGCAGCTCGTCGTCGGGCCCGTGGGCCTCGATGCGGCGGTCGAGCGAGTCGCCGCTGACGGAGCGGGCGGCCGTGACGATCTCGCGCAGCGGCCCGAGCAGCCGCCCGGCCGCCAGCCAGCCGGCGAGCAGCGCCAGCACCGTCACGGCCACCAGCGCCAGCGCGTACTGCCCGCGCACCTCGCCGAGCACGTCGTCGGCCACCGGAGCCGACAGCGTGCGATGCAGGTGCCCGTCGAGCAGCGCGTAGCTGATGCCCAGGAGCAGGCCGCCCGCCACCAGGAACACGGCCGTGTAGAGCACCGCGAGCCGCAGCCGGACGGTGGGCCGCGGGAGCATCAGACCCGGTAGCCCGCGCCCTTGACCGTCTCGATGAACTGAGGCGCGCCGAGCTTGCGCCTGAGCGTCATCACGGTCATGCGCGCCGTGTTGGTGACGGGGTCGATGTTCTCGTCCCACACCCGCCGCAGGAGCTCCTCCGCGCTGACGGTGTCCCCGGCCGAGGCGAGCAGCGTCTCGAGCACGCCGAACTCCTTCGGCGTGAGGGCGAGCGGGCGGCCGGCGCGCGTGACCTCGTGGCGCGCCGGGTCGAGCGTGACGTCGCCGTGCTCGAGCACCGGCGGGCGCTCGCGCGGCGCCCGCCGCGCCAGGGCGATCACGCGGGCCACCAGCTCCGCGAACGCGAACGGCTTGCGCAGGTAGTCGTCGGCGCCGAGCGCCAGGCCCTCCACGAGGTCCTCCGTCTCGCCGAGCGCGGTGAGCATCAGGATGCGCGTGCGCGGGAGCTCGTCGGCGACCTTGCGGCAGACGTCGTCGCCGTGCATCTCCGGCAGGTTGCGGTCGAGCACCAGCACGTCGTAGCCGCCGGCGCGGGCCTTCAGCAGGGCGCTCAGCCCGTCGTGGGCCAGGTCCACGCCCAGGCCCTCGCGACGGAGACCGCGCCCGATCGCGTCGGCGACCCGGCGCTCGTCCTCTGCCACGAGCACGCGCATGCCCGGAGGCTAGGGAAACGCGTGTAAGGCCTTTGTAAATACCGGCGCTTCCTTATCTGAACCTGACGCCGGCCCACCTAGCTTCCGGCGGGCAAGCAGTCCCACACAGGAGGACACCGACATGGACGCCGACACCACGCCCACCCCCACCCCGCGCCGCCGCGGCAGGCTCGTGGCCGCCGCGCTGGCCGCATCCGCGGTCGCCCTCGCGATCCCGGCGAGCGGAGCGTTCGCGGGCAGCGACGACTCGGCCGGCACGAGCAGCGCCAAGCCGGCGCAGCGCGACGGCCACCGCGGCGACTGCCCCAAGGACAAGGACAGGGGCGGCGACTCGTCCGGCACGTCCTTCGACAGCTCCACCGAGCTCTGATGGAGCACGTGAACGGCGCCGGGCCCGCATCCAGACCCGGCCGCGCGAGGCGCTCGAGGGAGTGCTCTACGAGATCAAGCGCGTGATCGTCGGCCAGGACGCCATGCTCGAGCGCCTGCTCGTGGCGCTCCTGACCGGCGGCCACGTGCTGCTCGAGGGCGTGCCCGGCCTGGCGAAGACGCTCACCGTCAAGACGCTCGCCGAGGTGGTGGGCGGCAGCTTCAAGCGCGTCCAGTTCACGCCCGACCTCGTGCCGGCCGACCTCGTCGGAACGCGCGTCTACCGGCCCGACTCCGGGCGCTTCGACGTGGAGCTCGGGCCGGTGCTCTGCAACTTCCTGCTGGCGGACGAGATCAACCGCGCGCCCGCGAAGGTGCAGTCGGCGCTGCTCGAGGTGATGCAGGAGGACCAGGTCACGATCGCCGGGCACAGCTACCCGGTGCCGCAGCCGTTCCTCGTGCTCGCCACGCAGAACCCGATCGAGTCCGAGGGCACCTACCCGCTGCCCGAGGCCCAGACCGACCGCTTCCTGATGAAGCTGCTGGTGGACTACCCCACCCCGGGCGAGGAGGCGGCGGTGGTCGGGCGCTCGCTCGAGCCGCGGCCCGAGGTGGCATGCCGGGCCGAGGCGGCCGACCTGCTCGCCTACCGCGAGGACGTGGCGAGCGTGTACGTGGACCGCGAGGTGATCGGCTACGCGGTGTCCCTGGCCGACGCCACCCGCAAGCCGGACGAGTGGGGGCTCGGCGAGCTGGGCGCCTACATCGAGTACGGCGTGAGCCCGCGCGGGCCGATCGGCCTGGTGCAGGCGGCGCGGGCGCTCGCGCTGCTGCGCGGGCGGACGCACGCCGTGCTCTCCGACGTGCGCGACCTGGCGCCCGACGTGCTGCGGCACCGGCTCGTGCTCAGCTACGAGGCGCTCAGCGACGGCGTGACCGGCGACCAGGTGCTCGAGCAGGTGATCGCGGCCGTGGAGCCCGACGCCGCCGCGCATGCGCCGGAAGCCGACACCCAGCCGATCCGGCCGACGGAGGGACTGGCCGCGTGACGAGCCCGGCGCTGCTCGCGCCGCCGGCCGGCCGCAAGGGGCCGGGGCCCCTGGCCGCGCGCCTCGTGGAGGCGCTCGACCTGTCGTTCGCGCGCCGCGCCGGCGGCCCGCTCCCGGGCGAGCATCGCGCTCCGGGCGTGGGCGCGGGCACCGAGCTGGCGGCGCTGCGCGCCTACCAGCCCGGGCGACGACGTGCGCCGGCTCGACGCCGCGGCCACCGCGCGCACGGGCGAGCCGCACGTGCGCCTCGACGTGCCCGAGCGGCTCGTGACCACCTGGCTCGTGCTGGACGTGTCGCCCTCGATGGCGTTCGGCACCGCCGAGCGGCTGAAGGCCGACGTGGCGGAGGGCGCGGTGCGGGTGCTCGCCCGGCTCGCCACCCGCCGCGGGGGGCGCGTGTCGCTCGTGGTCTGCGGCGGCGAGCGCGAGCAGGTGCTGCCGCCGCGCGGCGGCCGCGGGGCAAGCGCCGCGCGTGGAGCGCATGCTGGGCGCGGGCGTGGTGCCCGGACGGGCAGCGGCGACCCGCACAGCCTCGAGCGCGCCCTCGTTCGGCTGGGGCGGATGGCGCGCCTGCCCGGGCTGGTGGCGGTCGTGTCCGACTTCCGCGGCGGGCCGGAGCTGGCCGCGGCCGCTGCGCGCGCTCTGCGCCCGCCACTCGGTGGCGGCGGTGGAGGTGCGCGACCCGCGCGAGGCCGCGCTGCCCGCCGTGGGCCGGCTGCTCGTGACCGACCCGGAGACGGGCGCGCAGGTCGAGGTGGACACGCGCGACCGCCGCCTGCGCGAGCGCTACGCCGCGCGCGAGCAGGCCGAGCGCGACGCCGTGCGGCGCCAGCTGCGCGCGGCCGGAGCGGACCACGTCGTGCTCTCCACGGACGCGCCCTGGCTGCGCGACCTCGGCGGCCGCCTCAAGGCGCTCGGAGGCCGGCACAGGTGAGCTTCCAGGCGCCGCTCTTCCTGCTCGCCCTCGCCGCCCTGCCGGTGGCCGCGGCGGCCTACGCGCTCGCCCGCCGCCGCCGGCGCCGCTTCGCGGTGCGCTTCACCGGGGCATCCACGCTGGCCGGGCTCGTGGACGCGGTCCCGGCCTGGAAGCGCCACCTCCCGGCCGCGCTCTTCGCGGCGGCGCTGGCCGCGCTCGCGATCGCGCTCGCCCGCCCGGAGGCCACCGTGGCGGTGCCGATCCAGCAGGCCTCGGTCCTGCTCGTGACCGACACCTCGGGCTCGATGCAGGCCGAACGACGTGGAGCCCACGCGCCTCGACGCGGCTCGCAAGGCCGCGCTCGACTTCCTCGAGGGCGTGCCGGACGAGGTGCGCGTGGGCGCGGTGGCCTACTCCACCGTCCCGCACACGCTCGACCGCCCGGGCACCGACCGCTCCGCGGTGGTGGAGCTGATGGAGAACCTGACCGCCGACGGCGGCACCGCCACGGGCGACGCGCTCGCCCAGGCGCTCGAGCTGCTCGGCACGCGCGAGGCCGGCAAGCGGCCGCCGGCCGCGATCGTGCTGCTCTCCGACGGCGAGACCACCAGCGGCCGCGACCCCGTGGAGGTGGCCCGCGCCGCGCGCCGCGCGCGCGTGCCCGTGTACACGGTGGCGCTCGGCACCTCCGAGGGCGTGATCGAGACGCCGGGCGGGCTGCTGCCCGTTCCGCCCGACCCCGAGACGATGCGCGAGATCGCGCGCGTGTCCGGCGGGCGCGCCTTCACCGCCGAGGACGAGCAGCGGCTCGACCAGGTCTACAAGCGAGCTCGGCTCCAAGATCGGCAGCCGGCGCGAGCAGCGCGAGATCACCGCGGGCTTCGCGGCCGGCGGGCTGGTGCTGCTGCTCGGCGCCGCGGGCCTGGCGGTGCGCGGGACGGGACGGCTCCCATGAGCATGCTCCGCGACGACGACAGGCTCTGGACCGGCGACCGCCCGCGTGACGAGCTCGAGGACTGGGCGGCCCCGCGCCGCCGGCGCGCCGCCGCGCGCGCCGAGAGCGCCCCGCCGCCTGCGGGCCCGCCGCCGCGCCGCTCTGGGAGGGGACGGGCCGCGGCGGCGGGCGCGCTGGCGGGCGCGGTGCTGGTGGCAGCCGGGGTGGGCGTGGCGAGCCTCGGGGGCGGCGACGACTCGCCGGACGCCCGCGCCGTCCGCCTGCCCGCGGCCCCGCAGGGCGCCACGCCGCGCACCACGGCGGGCAGCGTCTACGCGACGGTCTCGTCGGGCGTGGTCTCCGTGCAGGCCGGCTCGCGCTCCGGGACCGGCTTCCTGGTGGACCGGCGCGGCACCGTGGTCACGAACGCGCACGTCGTGGGCGACGCGAGCAGCGCGACCGTGCGCTTCGGCGAGAACGGCGACCCGATCCCCGCGCAGGTGCTCGGCAGAGACCCCTCCACCGACCTCGCCGCCCTCCGCATCGACCCGAGCGCCGCGGGCAACCGCGCGCCGCTCGCGCTCGGCGACTCCGATCGCGTGAAGGTGGGCGACACCGTGGTGGCGGTGGGCAACCCCTTCGGCCTCGACCGCACGGCGACCGAGGGGATCGTGTCCGGCCTCGGGCGCGAGATCCAGGCGCCGAACGGCTTCCAGATCGACAAGGTGATCCAGACCGACGCCGCCATCAACCCGGGCAACTCGGGCGGCCCGCTCGTGGACGCCCGCGGGCGCGTGATCGGCGTGAACTCGCAGATCGCGACCGCCGGCGCGGGCGGCAACGTGGGCGTGGGCTTCGCGGTCCCGTCCAACACCGTGCGCGAGGTGATCCCGCGCCTGGCGGCCGGCCGGACGATCGAGCGCGCCTGGATCGGCGTGTCCACCTCGGACGGCCTGGGCGGCGCGGCCGTCGAGTCGGTGGTGAACGGCGGCCCGGCCGACCGGGCCGGCCTGAGGGCCGGAGAGGACGTGATCGTCGGGGTGGCCGGCCGTCAGGTGACCTCCCCGGACGACCTGGCGCAGGCGATCGCCGACCGCAGCCCCGGCGACCTCGTGATCGTGACCGTCGAGCGCGACGGCGACCGCCGTGAGGTCGAGGTCACGCTCGGCACCCGCCCGGAGCGGGCCACGCCGTGACCTTCGCCTCCCCCGGCTTCCTGGCGGCGCTGCTGCTCGTCCCGCTCGCCGTCGTCGTGTACGTGCGCCTGGAGCGCGGGCGGCGCCGGCAGTCGGAGGCGTTCGCCACCACCGGCATGCTCGACTCGGTCGCGCCGGTGCGCCCCGGATGGCGGCGGCACGCCCCGATGTGGCTCTACGGGGTGGCCGTCGCGGTGCTCGCGGTCGCGCTCGCGCGCCCGCAGGCCACGGTCGCGGTGCCCGTGGAGCGCGCCTCCGTGGTGCTGGCGATCGACGAGTCCGGGCTCGATGCAGTCGCAGGACGTGCAGCCGAGCCGGCTGGAGGCCGCGCGCAGCGCCGCCCGCGACTTCGTGGACAAGGTGCCGCGCAACCTGCGCGTGGGCACGGTGATGTTCAACCACAGGGTGCGCTCGGCGGAGGCGCCCACCACCGACCGTGCCGAGGTGCTGGCGTCGATCGACTCGCTGCGCTCGAGCGGCGGGACGGCGACCGGCGACGCGCTCGACTCGTCGCTGCGCCTGATCGCCGCGACGAACGGCGACAGCCGGCGCCGTCCGCCGGCGGCGATCGTCCTGCTCTCCGACGGCAAGTCGACCCACGGCAGGGACCCGCTCCCGGTGGCCCGCCTCGCCGCCAAGCGGAAGATCCCGATCTACACCGTGGCGCTCGGCACCGACGCGGGCACGATCCAGGTGCAGCGCCCCGACGGGACCACCGCCACCGAGCAGGTCCCGCCGGACCGCGGACACGCTCAGGGAGATCGCGCGGATCTCGAAGGGCCGCTACTACGAGGCGTCCGACGCGCCCGAGCTGAGCGCCGTCTACAAGCGGCTCGGCTCACAGGTCTCGACCCGGCCCGAGCGCCGCGAGATCACGGCCGCGTTCGCGGCCGGCGCGGCGCGTGCTGATGCTGTCCGGCGGAGCGGCGTCGCTGCGCTGGTTCGGCCGGCTGCCCTAGCTAGAGGTCCGCAAGCCCGCGCTCGAGCCGCGCGAATGCTCGCTTCGCCTGCCTCCGCACGTCCGGCGCGATCTCGGACGCGCTCGCTCCATCGAGCGCACGACGGCGCACGTAGTCGATGAGCGCCCGGTGCACGCCGAGCAGCGCGCCGGCCACCGCGCGCGGCTCCACGTCGCCGGGCGCCGCGCCCATCTCCTCCGCGATCAGCCCGGCGAGCGCGTCCGCGTAGCGCTCGAACACCTCGCGCTCGCGTGCGAGCAGAGCCGGGCTGTCGGTGATCAGGCGGGTCATGCTCCTGAGCTGCTCGGTGCCCCCTCGTCGAGCGCGAACACGCCCTGCCGCCCCATCAGGAACGAGCGAAAGGCGGCGAGCACGCTCGTGCCCTCGCCGCGTTCGCGGAGCGCGCTGAGCAGGTCCTCCTCGAACGCCTCCAGCCGGCTGTAGAAGAGGTCCTCCTTCGCCGGGAAGTAGTTGAAGACCGTCTTCTCGGAGACGTCCGCCTCGCGCGCGATCTCCGCGACCGTCACGCGGTCGAAGCCGCGCTCCGCGAACAGCCGCCGCGCGGTGTCCGCGATCAGCGCCCGCGTCTGCTCCTTCTTGCGCTCTCTTAGTCCGGGTTTGGCATTCGCTCATGGGTATGTTACAGTCACTAGAAATTTAGTGGCGACGGTAATACTACCGGAGGTCAGACATGAGTACATCATGCACGCAGTGTCCCAGGGCACGGTCCCCTTCGCCGCGATCGTGCTCGCGATGCTGCCGGCGGTCCTCGACCAGACGATCCTGGCCACCGGCCTGCCCGTGATCGCGAGCGACCTCGGCAGCCTCGGCGACGTGTCGTGGGTCGTGACCGCGTACGTGGTCGCGGCGGCCGCCACCACCCCGCTCTGGGGCAAGCTCGGCGACCGCCACGGCCGCAAGCTCCTGCTCGAGATCGCATTGGCGACCTTCGTGGCCTCATCGGCCCTCTGCGCGGCCGCCCAGGACATCACGCAGCTGATCGTGCTGCGGACGATCCAGGGCGTGGCCGCCGGCGGACTGATGACGCTGGCGATGGCCTCCGTCGGCGACCTCGTGTCCCCGCGCGAGCGCGGGCGCTACCAGGGCTACATCGCCGCCGCGTTCGCGGTGGCGACCGTGGTCGGCCCGCTGATCGGCGGCGTGCTCGTGGAGCACGCGAGCTGGCGCTGGGTCTTCCTCGTGAACCTGCCCATCGGGGCGCTCGCCCTCGCCGTGCTTGCCGCGCGCCTGCCGGCCCCGGACACGGCGCCGCCCGATCGTCCGCTGGACGGCGCTCGGCGCGGCGCTGCTGGCCGGCGCCACGAGCTCGCTGATGCTCACCTGCATCTGGGGCGGCCAGCGCTACGCCTGGGGCTCGCCCGAGATCGCCGGGCTGATCCTGGCGACGGTCGCGCTGTCGGCCGCCCTCGTCCTGCGCGAGCGGCGCGCCGCCGACCCGATCGTGCCGCTCGGGCTGCTGCGCACGCGCTCGGTGGCGGTGGCCAGCTCGGCGCTGTTCCTCGGGACCGCCGCGCTGTTCTCGATCACCGTGTTCGTGCCGCTGTTCCTCCAGGCCGCCACCGGCGCCACGCCGACCGAGGCCGGCCTGCTGCTCGCCCCCGCGATGCTCGGCATCACCGTGTCGACCGCGCTGTCGGGCCGGGCCATCGCCAGGACGGGCCGCTACAAGCGCTTCCCGATCGCCGGGCTGGCGCTGATCACGGCGTCGCTGGTGCTGCTGGCGGCCCTGGCGGCCGACGAGTCGCGCTGGGCCACCGGCGCCGGCCTGGTGGTCTTCGGGCTCGGCTTCGGCATGGTCACCCAGGTGCTGGTCGTGGCCGTGCAGAACAGCGTCGACCGCCGCGAGCTCGGCGTGGCCACGGCCACGACCGGCTTCTTCCGCGCGCTCGGCGGGGCGGTGGGCGCGGCCGTGCTCGGCGCCGTGTTCGCCGCCCAGGCGGGGGCTCACGCCTCGCAGCCGAGCGACGTGGTGGACGGCGTCCAGGCCGTGTTCCTGGTGGCCGCGCCGCTGGCCGCGCTCGCACTGCTGGTCGTGCTCCGCCTGCCGGAGCACCCGCTGCAGACCCGCACCAACTGAGAGAGGAGACATCGATGACCCCCACCCCACCCAACGTGCTCCTGCGAAGCGAGGAGACCGACGGCGTCGTGTCCATGATCGAGGTGGCCTCGAGTGGCGAGCGGCCGGGGCCGCCCTTCCACAAGCACGACTTCGACGAGGCGTTCTACGTCCTCGAGGGCGAGCTGACCTTCCGGCTGCGTGACGAGGTCTTCACGCGCGGGCCCGGGGAGCTCGCCTTCGCCCCGCGGAACGTCCCGCACACCTATGCGAACCTGAGCGGACGGCCGGCTCGGACGCTCATCGTCTGCACCCCGGCCGGGTTCGAGCGGATGTTCGACAAGTCGGGCCCGTTCCCCGAGGTGGTCAAGCTGGGGCCGCCGCTCGAGTCCGCACCCGACACCAGGAGGACCGAATGATCGCCCGCATCTGGAGAGGCGTCGTCCGCCGCGACGACGCCGAGGCCTACGCCGGCTACATCGCCGAGACCGGCTTCGCCGCCTACGGGGAGACCGAGGGCAACCGCGGCGCGTGGATGCTCCGCCGCGACGAGGGCGAGCGCACGGAGTTCCTGACGTTCAGCCTCTGGGACTCGCGCGACGCGATCCGCGCGTTCGCCGGCGACGACATCGAGACGGCCGTCTACTACCCCGAGGACGAGCGCTACCTGGTCGAGCGCGACGACACGGTCAGGCACTACGACGTGGTCGACACGGTCGGCGGCTAGGCCTTCTCGCGGTGCGCGGCCGTGTCCGCGGTCTCCCCGTAGCGCCGGCCGAGCTCGGCGACGATCTCGTCAGCCTCCCCCGTGAGCATGGTGCCGTCGGGTAGGACGACCACAGGGATCACGTCCACCCCGTCGCCTCGCGCATCGCGTTCCGGTCGTCCGGGTCGGGCTCGACCTGGAGCGCCACGAACGACACACCGAGCTCGGTCAGGCGCTGGCGCACCTTGTGGGAGTGCGGGCACCACTCGGTCTGATAGAGACGCAGCATGCCGACCCCCATACCCGGCGCCCAGCGTGTTCTATCGCCTCGATCGCGGCGCTCCTCTTGGCCGCCGCGCCCGCGTCGGCCGCCTCGCTCAAGTCGGTCGCCAAGCGGACCGGCATCGCCACCGGTGCCGCGCTTCCGACCGCGATGACGCGCGAGCAGCGCTCCGACGTGCTGCGCAACTTCAGCGCGATCAGCACCGAGAGGGCGTTCAAGTGGGGGGACATGTCGCCCACGCGCGGGCGGACGAACTTCCGCGACACCGACCGCGTGGTCGCGTGGGCGAACCGGCATGGCGTTCGCCTCCGTGCTCACACGCTGTTCTGGCACCGCCTCGAGATGCCGGCCTGGGTGCCCCGGCTGGTGGAGAGCTCGGAGCGCCCTCGCGCGCTGCTCCGCTCGCTCATGAAGCGCCGCGTCGAGAAGGTCGTCAGCCGCTACGCGGGCCGCGTGGACATCTACGACGTCGTGAACGAGCCGCTCGCCGTGCTCGGCGCCGGCTGGGACACGGAGAGCGGGCCCTTCTCGGTGAGCAACCTCTTCTACCTCACGCTCGGCGAGCGCTACATCGACCTCGCGTTCCGCTGGACGCACCGGGCCGACCCGCACGCGAAGCTCTTCCTCAACGAGCTCGTGTGGAACCCGGTGATCGGGGACCCGAAGGCCGACGACTTCCTGGCGCTCGTCCGCCGGCTCAAGCGCCGCGGCGTCCCCGCTCGACGGCGTGGGCCTCCAGACCCACGGGATGCTCGGCGTCGAGCCGCCCTGGTACCCGCCGTCCACAGCCGCGCTCGCGCGCTACATGCGGGCGCTGGCGCGGCTCGGCGTGAAGGTCGAGATCACGGAGCTGGACGTGGCGCTGCCGCTCGTGCCAGGGCCGAACCGGCTGGCGGGCCAGGCGGCGCTCTACAAGCGCGTGGCCGCCGCGTGCGGGCGCGTCCGCGCGTGCACCGGCCTGACGGTCTGGGGGATCCGGGACCCCGACAGCTGGCTCGACGTCTACGACATCACCAAGGGGAACGCGCCGAACCGCCCGCTGCTGCTCGACGGCGCCGGGCGGCGCAAGCCCGCGTACCGCGCGGTGGCCGCCGGGCTGATGAGCCGCTGCGACGTGTCGCGACGCTGCTAGGCGAAGCTCGTGCGCGGCACCTTCGCCCACGTAGCGGTCATCCGAATCGACCCGGAGGCGGACATCCGCGCGCCCGGCGCCGCGATCACGGTCGCGCTCTGCGGCCACTGGGAGCACGAGCCGCCGTGCCCGCTCGCCCCGCACCACACGCACGCGGAGCGTGACGCCGGGGAGGCCCGCCTGCGCATCGTGTTCGCCGCCGAGCGGGCGGACGAGCTGGAGGTGCGCAGGCGCATCGACGCCGCCCTCGGCGCCGGCGAGCTCAGCGGCCCAGCGGAAGTAGTCACCCGCTGGGAGCTCGTGACGAGCGCCGCCGCCGCTGCGCGCGAAACCGAGCGCGAGCAGACGGAGCGGGTGGCGGCGAGCTAGGCGTCGCGCCGATGAGGCGGGCAAGCGTCCTGAGTTCCGGTTGCAGAGCAACCACAGGACAGGACGCTTCTGAAAGGATCCCGGCCCATGGCCGGAAGCTTCGAAGTGACCACCGTCGTAGACCGCCCGATCGAGCAGGTCTTCGCGTTCCTCGCCGACGGCACGAACGACCCGAAGTTCAGCCCGCGCGTGCTCGAGATCGCCAAGACCACCGACGGGCCTCCGGGCGTGGGGACCGTCTACTCCAGCACGGTCAAGGACGGCGGCATCAAGACCAAGCGGGAGTTCGAGCTCACGGAGTTCGTGCCGCCGACCCGCATCCGCTGGGCGGAGCGCTCGAAGAACATCGTGACCGCCAGCGAGGGCGGCTACGACCTCGCGCCGGAGGGCGCGGGCACCCGCGTCACGCTCCACAACACGCTGGAGGGGCACGGCTTCGGGAAGCTGATCGCCCCGATGGCGCTGCGCCAGGCGCGCAAGGGCGCGGACGAGTTCGGCGCGGCCATCAAGGCCGCCGTCGAGGCCTCGTAGCTACGCGAACAGCCGGAGCGGCGCGACGACGGCGAACGAGGCCCGGCGCGCCTTCGATGCGCTCGGCGCGCACGCTGAAGCGCGCCTTCACCGTCACCGAGCGCTTGCCCGTGGCGTCCCGCGCGCGGGCGATCACGCGGTAGTCGCCGGCCTTGAAGCGGCGCTTGCGCGGGTCGAAGGAGATCGAGTTCGCGCCCGCCTTCGCCTTGCGCGTCAGGGTCGTGCCGAGCCGCGCGTAGGAGCGCCGCCCCTTGCGCTCGAACGCGAACGTGACCGTGCCGGGCTCGCTGAGCCGGAAGCTGATCTTCCCGCCGGACAGCTTGAGCTTCGTGACCACGGGCGCCTTGTTGACCGGCGGGATCACCGGCGGCTTCACGGGCGGCTTCACGGGCGGCTTCACCGGCGGCGTCGACGGGCGGGTCCACAGGCGGATCGACGGGCGGGTCCACCGGCGGGGTCACGATGCGCGCACTTCGAGGGCGCCGTGCCGCCGGTCGTGAGCTTCACGAACTTGGCGATCGACGGCACCCCGCGGTCGTTCAGAAGGAAGAGCATGTAGTAGCCGGGGGGCGCTGCCTCGACGGTCGGCGGCGCCTTCAGGTCCACGCAGTTCGTGCGCTTCGTCAGCTCGAGCGGGATGCGCCGCTGGCTCATGTTCACGGCGTGCGTGACCGCGCCGGGCGCGACCAGGACCGCCTTCGTCACGTTGGAATCGGGCGTGCCCACACCGAACTCGGAGCCGACGCTTGATCGCCTCGGGCGCCGACGAGATCGTGGGCCGCGCCCCCTTGAACAGGTAGGGAGGCTCGTAGATCTCTCCCGTGTCGGTGCTCGAGCCCGCGTTGTGGAACTCGTCCCCGGCGGAGAGCACGCGGCCGTCGGGCAGGAGCAGCGCAGTGGAGTGGTAGGCCCGGTTCTCGGCCTGCGCCGGCCCGAGCCGCCATTGGCCGGTCGCCGGATCCCAGAGCTCGACCTGCTTTTGATCGGGCTCGCCGTCGCCGTCCCGATCCTCGGCGCTCGTGGCGTGCAGGGGCGAGGCGAACGTGGCTTCCCTGCCCACGCCGCCTCCCACCTCGACCATCGAGCCATCGGGCAGGAGCACGGTGTTGGCGTGGCCACGGCCCATGTTGAGCGACGGGCCCGTCTGCCAGCCGAGCCCCGGCTGGGCCTCGTCATAGATCTCGGAGTTCCCGTTGGACGGGATCGTCTCGTCGAAGGTGCTGCCGCCGATCATCATGAAGCGGGTCGATCCGCCGATGCCTCCGGGCAGCGGCACGCCCGTGCCCCAGATGTGGCGCGTGTTCATGTCCGGCGGGTCTTCGGCTGGGCTGCGCGAGAACCAGTCGGCGGTGCCGAAGCCGGCCGGCTTCAGGAAGTAGGTCTGCTCCTTCTGCGGACCGGCCACGAGCACGCGACCGGAGGGCATCGCATACATCTGCGGGTAGTAGCCGCCGGTCCACGGGCCGTCGTACGGCGCGGTCTCGGTCGTGTTCCCGATCAGGTCGACCGACGCGTCATCGGCGCCGAGCGCCGAGGGCGGGGTGAAGACCTCCACGTCCGTGTTCATCATGTCGGTACCGGACTCGTCGAGCCCGCTCACGATGGGGATGCGGCCGTCGGCGAGCGTGACCCCGGTGGGGTACCAGCGGCCGTGGCGCATGTCCGGCCCGCGCCGCCACTCCTCCGTGTAGGGGTTGAAGAGGTAGATCCGGTTGAGGCCCTTCCACTTCGCGGCCGGCCCCTCGAACTCCAGGTTGCCGCCGAACACCACGAGCTCGCCGTCGGGCGTGAACGCGTGCCCCGAGCACCAGATGTTGGCCGGGCGGTACTGCCCGTTCACGAACTGGTCGGCGGGCGGCGGCACCGGCTTCTTCTGCCCGGTGGCCGGGTCCCAGAGCCAGGCGGCACCCTCGTTCTTCCAGTTGTCGGCGGTCTGCTCGACGTTGGGATACGAGAAGACCATGACCTTGCCGGTGGGCAGGAGGGCGGCGTGGATCGCCACGATCGGCAGGCCCACCGTGGCGTCGAAGTCCCATCGCCCCACCTCGGAGGGTGCGCCGACGTCGGCAGCGGCAGCGGCGGCGCCGAGGCGCGCCTCGGCCACCTGCTCGCGCGTCATCGGCGCCTGGCGCGCCTCGGCCCGCATCTCCGCGTGCTCGGCGGCGTGCTCGGGGCCGAGCGTGGCCACCTCGAAGGCGCGCAGCTTGCGCTCGCTCATGCCGGGCACGCCGAGGTCCCCGCTGTGAGCGTGCTCCGCAACGGCGCGTGCGACGCTGTCGGGCGCGGGCGCTGGGAGCGGCCGGCGAGCCGGCCGACAGCGAGGCGGCGCCGACGCATCCGCCCAGGCATGCGAGGGCCACGCCGGCGGCAAGCGCCAGCCGCGAACGGAGCGGTGTTCCCCTGCGATCTTCCATTGGAGCGTCAGCCACAGCGCCGGCGGCAATGGCGCTCGGAGGGCTGGACTCCAAGGTAGGCCGGATCGGCGCAAATCGCCAACCGCCCGAACTGGACTTCCGGCTAGCGGCGCTTCTTGCGGGCCTTGGCGAGCTTGGCCTTCGCGGCCTTGCCCTGGCGGCCCTTCGCGTTGCGGCCGGTGACCTTGACCTTCACGGTCTCGGTGCGGGCCGGCTGAAGCCGGTGCCGATCGCCGAGCATTACGATCCGGGCGTGCCGCCGAGCGTCGCCTGGATCTCCGTGGCCCCCGTGAAGGGGCTCCGCCTCGAGCAGCGCAGCGACGTGCTCGTGACCGAGACGGGGATCCCGGGGACCGCGCCTTCTTCATCGTCGACGAGCGGACGGGCGCGATGGTGAGCGCCACGCGCCTCGGCCCGCTGGTGTCGGTCATTCCCGCCCACGACGCGGAGGCGGGAACGCTCACGCTCCGCTTCCCCGACGGCGCCGAGGTGGGCGGCCCGGTCGAGCTCGGCGCGCCCGAGCCCGTGGACTTCGACGGCCGGCGCGCTGTCCGCTCCGCCCGTCCTCGGCGGCTTCTCCGAGCGCGCTGGCCGAGCACTGCGCGCTGCCGCTGCGCCTGTTCGCCGCGCCGGCGGGCGGGTCGGCCCTCGACCGCGGACCGGAGGGCGCCGTGACCATGCTCTCGGTGGCCTCCCTGGAGCGGCTGCGCTCGGAGGCCGGCGCCGGCGAGCCGGTCGACCCGCGCCGCTTTCGCATGACCTTCGGCGTGGACGGGCTCGGGGCCCACGAGGAGGACGCGTGGATCGGCGGCGACGTCCGGATCGGCGAGGCGCGCGTGCGCGTGACCGGGAACGTCGGGCGCTGCGCGCTGACCACCCGCAACGCCGACACCGGCGTGGTCGACTTCAAGACCCTCCACCACCTCGCCGCGTACCGGCGCGAGACCGAGACCACCGAGCCGCTGCCGTTCGGGGTCTACGCGCACGTGCTCGAGCCCGGCCGGGTGCGCGTGGGCGATCTCGTCCACACGCTGGGCGGTTAGGCGAACACGGGCGGCGGCGCCTGCGCCGCGCCCCTCGCCTAGGCGATGCGGCGCTCGCTCGCGTCGATCTTCACGTCGTTGATCGAGGCGTAGCGCTTGGCCATCAGGCCGCTCGGGTCGAACTCCCAGTTCTCGTTGCCGTACGAGCGCCACCACTGGCCCTGCTCGTCGTGGCTCTCGTACTCGAAGCGCACGGCGATCCGGTTCTCGGTGAACGCCCAGAGCGTCTTCTTCAGCCTGTAGCCCTGCTCGCGCGCCCACTTGCGGCGCAGGAAGTCGCGGATCTCATCGCGCCCGTTGAGGAACTCGTCGCGGTTGCGCCACTCCGAGTCCTCGGTGTAGGCCAGCGCGACCCGGTCCGGGTCGCGCGTGTTCCACGCGTCCTCGGCCGCCTGCACCTTCGCGGCCGCGGTCTCGGCCGTGAACGGCGGCCGGATGTCGGTCGGGCCCGCCACGATCAGTCGTCGTCGCCCTGAAGGGCGTCGGCGGCGGGCCAGACGCCCTGGGGCGGCATGTCGAGCGCGCTCGCCAGCGGCGCACGCCACGGAGGTGGCTCGAACGGCTCGCCCCAGTAGTCGGTCACATGTGTCGCGCGGCCGTCGCGAAGGTCGGCCACGGTGACGTTGCGGTAGACCCTCCCGTCGCCGTAGTCGGTGCTCCACTCGACCACGAGCGTGTCGCCACACGCGTGGCGCCTTCCCACCCCGAGACGCAGGCCCTCGAAGTGGGACTCCACCTCGGCGATGCGGGCGCTGCTCTCGATCGCCTCGCCACTCTGCGGCCACTGGCGCACCGCGTCGTCTGCCAGCGGGACCCCGAGGATCCGCTCGAGTCGCGTCTCGTGCGCTGCCTGTGCGGTCATCCTGCCTCCATAGGTCGGATGACCGCCCAGTATCACGGCCGGGCGAGGCCGGCGGGGGCGTCACGCCGGGCTGACTCTCGACGCTGAACGCCGGCGCCTCGAAGGCGCTCCCCGCGGCGTCCCGCCCAGCGCGAGGATCCGCGCGCCCTCCGGGCCGGTCAGCAGCTTGCGCCGCTCGCGCGGGCCCACGCGCGCCATCGCCCCGGCCTCCAGCCGGTGCTCTTGGCCACCCGCCCTCAGGATCGCCAGTCCCTCGAGCACGACGTAGACCTCCTCGGCGCCCGAGTCGGCGTGGTCGTGCTCGGGATAGGCGTCCTGATGCGGGTCCATGTCGATCACCTGCATCCCGAACGAGCTCACGCCGAGGCCCGCGCGGGCCTTCTTCATCGAGCCGCTGGAAGAGGGTGTCGATGTCCTCGAAGTCCTCCACGCGCTTCACCGTGACGTCAGCCATCGGCCCGCCAGACCGCGTCGCCGCCGACGGGCTCGCAGGTGGCCGCCCCCTCGCCGGCGAGGGCCAGCAGCTGCCCCTCCGCCGCCGCCCGGTCCGCCTCCACGAGGTCCGACGGGCGCATGACCGCGGCCACCTCGGCGGTCGTGAGGCCGTCGGGGAACGCCCCCAGGGCTTCGGCGACGCTCGCCGGCGCGGGCCGCCGCTCGAGCGACACGTCGAGGTTGGCGAGCGCCGTGTCGTAGGCCTCGAACGGCTGGAAGCCGCCTACCTCGATCCGGCGGCCGTCCTCGTGCTCGAAGATCACCGACGGCGCCGTGTAGCGCACGGGGCCGTCGCTCGTGGCCGAGCGGTCCTGCGCCTCGGTGGGCGAGCCCTCGGCCGAGCGCGCGAGCGCGCGGTCCGCCTCGTAGAGGTCCCGGATCGCGGGGTCGTCGATCCCGGCGACGATGGCCTCGGCGTCCAGGCCGGGAACACGCGCAAGCGTCTCGCGCAGGTCCGAGTCGTCGTCGAGCAGCCGGGTGCTCGCGAACTGCAGGAGCTGGAGCTCGCGGAACGCGCGCTCTCCGAGCGCCGGATCGACCTCACGGGCGCCGACGATCGCGCGGCACGCCCGCGAGGTGGCGGCAAGGCGCGGCTTCAGCGCCGGTGTGAACGGCATCCCGAAGCGCCGCTCGAACATGCGCCAGCCCGCGGCCTGGCTCGCCGGCGTCCGGCCGCGGGCGAGGGCGCGCTCGGTGGTCTCGCTCAGCCCGATCGTCACGAGCCGCCACTCGATCTGCTCGCCGAAGCGCCAGACGAGCCGAGCGTGCGCGGGACGCGCCGAGTAGGCCCAGGGGCAGCCGGGGTCCGTGAAGTGGAACGCCGTGACCGATGCCACGGACGTGAAGCTAGCGAGTGGCTCTCGCGAGCAGAGCGGCGCCGCCGCCGGCGGCCTTCGCCCTGTACATCGCCGCGTCGGCGGCGGTCACCCAGTCGTCGATGCTGTTGTGCGATTCGCGCTCGAGCGAGGCGATCCCGACGCTCGTGCCCACGCCCGGAAGCCTGCCGGCCGACAGCATGTCGAGCCGCTCCGCTATCGCCTCGATCACCCCGTTGGCCACGGCGCCGGCCTCCTCCTCCGTCACGCGCCGAAGCAGGACGCCGAACTCGTCGCCGCCGAGGCGGCCGATCACGTCGCCGGTGCGCAGGCGGCCCCTGAGGGCCACGCCGACCTCCGAGATGACCCGGTCGCCGGCCGCGTGCCCGAGCTCGTCGTTGATCGACTTGAAGTTGTCGAGGTCGAGCACCAGCAGCGCGGCGCTGCTGCCGCGCCCGGCCGCGTGCGCCAGCTCGCTCTCGAGCTCCTGCTCGAAGCGGCGCCTGTTGAAGAGCCCGCTGAGGGCGTCGTGGTCGGCCAGGTACTGGAGCTCCTCCTGCGCGCGCGTGCGCTCGGTGACGTCGTCCATCGCCATGACGGCGCCGAGCTTCGCCCCGTCGGCGGAGAGGATCGGCTGGCCGTTCGCGCGCACGTGCATCGGCTCGCGGCCGGGCGGGTTCACGAGGATCTCCTCGTCGCGCACGACCTCGCCGCCGAACGCGCGCACCAGCGGGATGTCGGTGTCCGCGAGCGGGGTGCCGTCCGGGCGGGTGAGCCCGAAGCCCCGCGCCCAGCCGCCGGACGTGACCAGGCGCTGAGCCGACTCGTAGAGGTCCCGGATGGTCCGGTTCACGAGCACGACGTTGCCGTCGGCGTCGCACGCGATCACCCCCGCGGTGAGGCTCTCGAGCAGCGCGCGCTGGAAGTCGCGCTCGCCCTCCAGCTCCAGCTCGGCGCTCTTGCGAGCCTCGATGTCCTGGACCTGGGAGAGCCGGTAGAGCGGGTTGCCGTCGCCGTCGCGGACCATCGAGCTGGTCAGGTCGACCCAGCGCGGCTCGCCGGCCTTCGTGAGCACGCGCAGCTCCTGGCGGAACACGTCGGTCTTCCCGGTGAGCAGGTCGTCGATCGCGTCCGCCGCCGCGCCGATGTCGTCGGGATGGGTCATGTTCGCGAGCGTGCCGATGCCCAGCAGCTCGTCGCGCTCATAGCCCGTGAGGCGGCAGAGCGCCTCGTTGACGCTGAGGAGCCGGCCGGCCTGCTCGCCGTCCACCCCGATCAGGGCGAGCCCCACCGCCGAGTCCTCGAAGCTCCGCCGCCAGCGCTCCTCGGCCTCGCTCAGCCTGCGCTCCGCCGCGAGCCGCTCGGTCATGTCCCTGGCCACGGCGTAGATCAGCCCGCGCTCGTGGTCGGCGTGGGCCAGCCACTCGATCCAGCGGTAGGCGCCGTCCTTCGTCCGGTAGCGGTTCGTGAAGCTGGTCGAGCCCTCGCGGGTGAGCACGTCCGCGGCCTCGGCCTCGGTGCGGGCCCGGTCGTCCGGATGCACGAACTCCACGAACGGCCGCGACATGAGCTCCTCGCGCGACCATCCGAGCGCCTTCTCCCAGGCCCCGTTGAGCTGCACGAAGTACCCGTCGAGGTTGGCGGTGCAGCAGAGGTCGCGCGAGAGCTCGAAGAAGCGGAGCGCCTGCTCGCCGGTGGCGCGCAGGCGGTCGGCCATCCAGCCGGTGAGGGCGCCCACCGCCAGGTAGGTGCAGCCGCGCGGGAGATAGCCGGCCAGCGGGGGCCCGCTGTCGTTGATCAGCGAGCCGGCGGTGTAGAGGGCGAAGGCCACGAGGCTCGCCAGGGCGCCGCCCCTCAGACCCCGGTCGAGCGCGACCACGATGATCGGCAGGACGTACAGGTAGCTGAGCCCCCAGGAGGGCTGGTCGGCGACCGTGCGCAGCGCGAAGATCGCCGCGAACATCAGGGTCGCGGCCACGAGGCTGGGCCAGCGCCGTCTACTCAGGCGCAGGAGCGTCACCTGAGCGCTATCGGCGCTCTGGCCGATTTTCTGAACCGGCTGCAAGCGAAACGGCCGCCGGAGCGGCTAGCGCTTGGAGCGGCGCGGCTTCACGTAGGCCCTGAGCCTCGGCTCGGCCTTGACCTGGGGCGCCGCCGCGCTCTGCCCGGAGGTGAGGTTTCCGGCCGCACCCAGCAGGCCCGTCGTGGTCGCCTCGTCGAGCCCCGGCGCGAACGGGTGGTCGCACACGTTCTTCGGCAGCCGCGACACCCGCGCCGGTCCTCGGTGGGCGACGGCGTCCTCGAAGGCCGCGAAGGTGACCGAGTCGAGCGCGGTGCCGATGTGGGTCGTCTTGCGCCCAGGGCAGACCTTCTGGATCAGGATGTTGCGTCGCGCCCTCGGAGCGCCGAGGTCGGGTGCTTGCCGCCCTGCGGCTGGACCGTCTCGTCGGTGAGCGAGCGGACCGTGGTGTAGGAGACCGGGCCCGGCGTCTCGTCCGGGTAGGAGTTCAGCGCGTTCAGGAGCTTCGAGCCGCGTGCCTGCTGCCAGGCCGCCGGGGTGCACGGGTTCGCGGCCGAGCACGAGTCGGCCGACCCGAGGCCGACGTTGGTGCCGTGCTGCGTCCCCGCGGCGGCGAGCACGTCGGACACCTTGTGGCGCAGGTCGGGCCAGTAGGTCAGCGCCATGCGCGGGAGCAACCCGCCCTGGCTGATGCCGAACACGGCGACCTTGCGGCCGGACAGCGCGAACTCGCGCCGCAGGCCCCAGACCAGGTACTGGACGGACACCTGGATGTCCGCCGTCGTCGAGTTCGGGGAAGTCGACGTAACAGGCGGGATGGCCGAACGTGTCGATCGCGTCCCGGCCGATGAGGTAGGCCTGCTCGCCCGTGGCGCCGGTTCCGGTCACGAGCATCATCGGGAGTCTTCTTCGCGTTCTTGACGGGCCGCGGGCAGTGGAAGGCGGCGGCGAGCTTCGCCCGCGGGACGGTGAGCTTCGGCCCGCTGGGCGCCTTGGCCTCGGCGGGAGCCGGCGCACGGCGAGAGCCGACGAGCGCAGCGCAGGCGGCCAATGACGTGAAGCGGTGGCGGGAACGCATGGCGAGGGGCACCCTAACGGGCTAGCGACGGCGCGCGTACGGGGCGACCGCCGGCTCGCGGTCGTTCGACGCGGCGTTGCGGGCGAAGAAGCTCTCGAGGAACAGGCCGGTGAGCGACAGGTTCGCCGGGTCGGCGCGGGCATGTACTGCCTCGAGCAGGCGTCGCCGGCAGGCGCGACGCGGAGGCCGGCCCGCGATGCGAGCGGGCGTCGAGGAAGAGCCGGTAGGCCACGTTGTCCGCAAGCGCCGCGAAGTGGTCGACCACCCGTCCCGGGCAGATGCGCTGGAGCAGCACGTGGTGCACGCCGCGGCGCCGGCTCGCCGCGGGCTGGGGCGTGATGAGCGCGTCGTCCTTGGAGGAGATCGACGTGATCGCGACGCCGCGCGGCAGCGGAGCGGCCCGCAGGGCCGCGAGGAAGCGCGAGCCCTTCGTGATCTGGCGCAGCGCGGCGGTGCAGTGCCCGTCCCCCGCACACAGCGCGACCGACGAGGTGGTGCCGGCCAGCGGCGTCTCGAGCGTGACCAGATCGGACACCGAGCGCGCCACGTCGGGCCAGAAGCTCAGCGCCCACAGCTCGTCGAGGCCGCCGTGCTGGTGGCCGACGAGCGTGACCTTGCGCCCGCTGACGTGCGCCATCCGCCGGACGGCGAAGACCACGAACTTGGCCGTCCGCTGAAGGTCGCCGTAGCCCTCGTCCGGCACCGAGATGGAGCAGAACGGGATCCGGTCGGCCTCGAGCTGCCGGAAGTAGTTCCAGCCGTACGACAGCTCGTCGCTCGAGAACGCGGGAGTCAGGAGGACCGGCGCGCGCTTGCTCTTCGCGAACCCCGGGCTGCAGGTCAGCGCCGCGGCCAGCTTGGACTTGGCGATCCCGAGCGCGGGGCCGGACGGGCGCCCGGCGGCGGCCGCCTGCGGCACCAGGACGCACAGGGCGGCGCACACGAAGCCGGCGAGGCCTGCGGTTCGGCGGCTCCGGAGCAAGGCGCGGACGATAGAGGGCAGACTGTGGGCGTGGAGCCCGCGGCCGTCGGCATCGTCTTCGATTCGCTGACCGCCGGCGCCGACCTCGAGGCGGGACGGGCGGACGAGCCGTCGGTCTCCCCCGCGCTCCCCACGATCCTGCGGGCGCTCGGCGACCGCGACCTCCGGGCCACGTTCCACGCCAGCCAGGCGGTCGCCGACAAGGAGCCGCTCGCCCTCACGATGGTCGAGAACGCCGCCCACGACTTCGTGATCGGGCCATACGAGGGTCCCGCGGCCGTTCGTGACGCCGAGTTCCTGGAGCGCGGGCCGAACGCCCTCCATCAGGCGCTGCAGATAGCGGTCGCGGACGCCCTGCGCGAGCGTGCTCGGATCGTCCTGGTCTTCACGCCGGGGCTGCTCGAGCGCCGCGACGCGCTGGCGGTCTTCGTCGAGACGCTGGAGCTGATCGAGGGGCTGCGCGCGGCCGGGCGGCTGGGCTAGCCGGCAGGCCCGCGCCGGATCATCGACTTCCGCTCCACCGCGCCCGTGCCGGCCGCCACGCTGTAGAGGTCGCCGTCGCGGGCGATCCAGAGCGGGCCCGTGAAGCGCTCGGCGGCGTCGCCCAGGAACGGGCCCTCGAGCGCCTTCATCGGCAGCGGCGGCACGATGTGCGTGAGCACCAGCGCCCGGACACCGGCCTCCCGGGCGGCGTCGGCCGCCTCCGCCGGGCTCGCGTGATAGTCGGGCAGGTCGGAGAAGATCTTCGCCCGCTCGGGCAGCCCGGCCTTGCGTGCGGCGTCCTCGGCGAGCTTCAGCAGCTCGCGCGACAGGGCGTCGTGGATGAGGAGGTCGGCGCCCTTGGAAGCGCGCACGAGCACGTCGGTGTAGGCCGTGTCGCCGCTGATCACGAGGCTGCGGCCCTTGTAGTCGAAGCGGAAGCCCACGGCCGGCTCGGCAGGGGCGTGGATCACGGTGAACGCCGAGATCGTGAGGTCGCCGTCCTGCAGGACCACGCGCGAGTCGCCGCCCTCCGGCAAGGCGAACGGCTCGGCCGCCAGGCCGGCGCCGCCCGAGGGGAGGATCGCCTCGCCGTGGTGGGCGGTCCGGTACCCCGAGTCGAGCGCGTAGGCCTCGTTGTAGCCCGCCACGACCCGCTCGACGCCCGGAGGGCCGAGGACCCGCATCGGGGTGCTCGCGCTGCGTGCCGCCCAGCGCTGGATGGCGAGGCTGCCCAAGCCGCCGATGTGGTCGGAGTGGAAGTGGGTCAGCAGCACGGCCTCGATGCGCTGAGCCGGCATCTGCATCCGGTTGAGCGTCTCGGACGCCCCCTCGCCGGCGTCGACGACGAACACGCGCTCCCCGGCGATCACCGCCACGCACGGGTTGCCGCGCTTCGGGTCCGGGAGCGGGGACCCGGAGCCGGCGATCGCGGCATGCAGGCCGTCGGGCAGGCCGGCGACCGGGTCGGCGGCCATGCGTGCGGGCAGCGCGCGCTTCACCGCAGCGAGGCCGATGCGCCCGCGCAGCGTGCTGAGGGGCGTCACCCCTCGGGGTCCTCGGTCACGGCCACGTTGACCGTGGAGCACACGCCGCAGCGCACGCGGACCTTCTTGGTCATCTGGATCGCGTGCATCGACTCGGCCAGGACATTGCCACACCTCACGCACACGTAGTCGTCCGGCCCGTTGCCGCGGAACGCGGGGCGGCCGGGATCCTCCTGGAGCGCGGTGCCGCCGTCGAAGGGCACCTCGCCCTCGCGGATCTCCCGCATGGTGACCGTGGCCATCCGGCTCAGAGCTCGCCGAGCTTCCCGGTGAAGTCCGTGATCAGGGCATCGAGCACGCCCACGACGACGCCCTCGCCCATCGACGCGGCCTTGCCGGTGATCTGCGCGTTCGTGTGGATCGCGCCGCCGCCGTCCTCGAGCTGGAACGTGACCTCGGCGTTCGCGTGTCCCTGCCCGCCGGCCTCGCGGGACTTGACGAGCAGGACGGCGCGGTGGGCGTCCGCGTCCTTCTCGGCGACCTCCACGGTCCCGCTGAACGTCATCGACATCGCGCCCATCTTCAGCACGATCTCGGCCTTGACCGAATCGTCTCCGGTGGACTCGACCACGCGCCCGCCGTCGACGCACGGGACGACGCGCTCGAGGTCGGTGATCGCGGCGAAGCTCTCGTCGATCGGCTTCGCCGTCGTGAAGCGGTGATCCAGCTCTACTGCCATTCGGCTCGTCTCCTTCTCGGGGTGTGGCTCAATATGCTCGCCGCGTGTCGATCCAGGCAGGCTCCCACCGGCTGGGACCGGGCAACGCCACGCTCTCCGTGCGCACGGAGCGGGGCGGCGCCGCGGCGAAGGCCGGGCACGACCTCCTGATCCACGTGACCGCCTGGGAGGCGGAGCTCGCGGTCGGCGAGGACGGGGCCGTGACCAGCGTCGAGCTCAGCGCCGACCCCGGCTCGCTGCGGGTGATCGAGGGCACGGGCGGCATGCAGGCGCTCGGCGACGACGACGTGGCGAACATCCACCAGACGATCGACGACGAGGTCCTCCTGCGCCGGCAGATCGCGTTCCGCTCGACCCGGGTCGAGACGGAGGGCGAGACGGTCCACGTGGAGGGCGATCTGACGCTCGCCGGCGAGACCGGGCCGATCGCGTTCGACCTGACGGCCGGCGACGACGGCACGCTCACCGGCAGCGCTGTCGTGACCCAGACCGCCTTCGGCATGAAGCCCTATTCCGCCCTGTTCGGGGCGCTGAAGGTCAAGGACGAGGTCCGGGTCGAGCTCGAGGGCCACCTGGCGCCTCAGTCGCGGTAGACGGCCTGCGCGTCGAGCCCGCCCTCGACGCCGGGCGGGAAGCGCGCCGGTGCCGTGGGCGTACAGGGCCACGTCCTCGATCGTCTTCACCTCTGAGGAGTCGCCGGCGCTCCAGCCGCCGTTCGAGAAGGTCAGCGTGGACGGGTCGGCGTCGAGCGCCGCGCCCGCGAGCAGCTGCCCCTTGTCGAGGATCCGGTCGGTGGCGAGGGCGATGGCGGCCTCCGTGCCGGGCGACGGGCTGGTGTTGAAGCCGTGCCCGGTGCCGAACCGGTCGGTGTCCGCCGGGACGACCTTGACGTCGAGCGCCGGCACGCCCAGCTGCCCGGCCACGAGCGTGGCGTAGTCGGATTCCCGGCCGTCGGACTCGATGGTCAGGCTGAGCACCATCTTGCCGGTCGGGTGCACGCGCAGGAACACTGCTCGGTAGGCCTCGTCAGCCACTACTGATCCTCCTCCTTGGCCGGGGTCCGGGACGCGAGACGCTCGCGCTCCTGGTGGGCGGAGAGAGCGTTGTGCTCCTCCAGGTCGCAGAACGCGGGCTGCGGCCCGCCGAGCGGATGCGGCGGCACCGCGGGCCGCTCGCACCCGGGATAGATGCAGGTCTTCGCCTCAGTCATCGCCGCCCCACCCCGGCGTGGTGTTGCCCCTGCTCGGCCCGTGGCCGCTGGGCATCGCGACGGAGCTGCCGGGCACCGGCGTGGCGCTCGCCCACGGCTCCGGCTCGTCCGGCGCCTCGAAGGCGTCCACCGGCGCCTCGCGGTCGTCCCATGAGGCGGCGGCGATCGCGTCGACCACCTCGCCGAGCGCGTCGAAGCTGTGGCCGCTGACCAGCGCGTCGCAGTGCTCGAGGGCGGCCACCATGCCGCCCGCCTGCACGGAGAACCCGCGGGCGCTCACGCGCGGGTTCGACCCACACGATCCGGTGGGCGAGGCGCGCGAGGCGCTCCATCTCCCGTCCCACGAGCGCCGGGTCCCCGCGCTCCCAGCCGTCGGAGAGGATCACGACCACGGCGCCGCGGGCCATGCCGCGCCGCCCGTGACGGTCGTTGAACTGCTTCAGCGCCTGGCCGATCCGGGTGCCGCTCGACCAGTCCGGCGCGGCGGCCGCGGCGCGCTGGATCGCGCGCTCGGGGTGGCGGGAGGCCAGGGCGCGGGTCAGGCGGGTGAGCCTGGTGGCGAATGCGAACGCCTCGGCGTGCGGCCCGCTCCCGGCGGCACAGGCCATGAACTGGAGGTAGGCGCGGCCGTAGGGCTCCATCGAGCCCGAGATGTCGCAGAGCATCACGAGCCGGCGCCGGACGGTGCGCCTGCGGCGGTGCGCCAGGTGGATCGGGTCGCCCGCCGTGCGCAGGCTCGCGCGCAGGGTCCGCCGCATGTCCAGGCGGCGGCCGTGGCGTGCCCGCTCGTGGCGGCGCGTGCGCCGGATCGGGGTGGCGAGCTCGAGGCGTGACATCAGCCTGTAGAGCTGCGCCAGCTCGTCCGGCTCGAGAGCGTCGAAGCGCTTGCCCGCCAGGCGCTCCTCGTCGCTCGCGAGCGCCAGCGGGACGGGCGCCTCATCCTCGCCGGGCTCCCCCGCGCCGGGGCGCGGGGCGGGAGCGCCCGCGTCCGCGCCTCCCCGTCGCGAAGCCGGCGTCTCGGAGCGCTCGGAGGCCGGCCGCTCCTCGTCCGGGTTCGGCTCGCCGGGCTGGGCGCCGCTCCCGAACACGGAGCGGAAGACCTCGTCGAAGGCCGGGACCTGCGAGCGGTCGGAGACGAAGATCGAGCGGGCGGTCCAGTAGAGACGCCGGCGGCTCTCGGGCCGCACCAGCGTGAGCGCCTGGGCGAAGCCGGCCGAGCGCTCGGGGGTCACGGGCAGGCCCGCCGCGCGCAGGCGCTGGCCCAGGGCTCCCGCGAGCGGCGGGAGGTCGAGCTCGAGCGTCCGCACCGCGAAGTCAGCCACCGCTGCCCACGAGCCGGTCCAGGCCGGCCGCGCGGATCACCTCCTGGTCCTCGTCGTACTTGAGCACCGAGCCGAGCGTGCGGTCCACGGAATCGGCATCGAGCCGCTCGACGCCGAGCAGGCTCAGCGCCGCGAGCCAGTCGATCGCCTCGGCGATCCCGGGCGGCTTCTGCACGTCGCTGTCGCGCATGCGCGCCACGGCCTCCGCCACCTGCACGGCGAGCGTCTCCGAGGCCCCGCGCACGCGCCGGCGCACGATCTCCACCTCGCGCTCCGGGGTGGGGTAGTCGATCCAGCGGTAGAGGCAGCGGCGCTTGACGGCGTCGTGCAGGTCGCGCGTCCGGTTGGAGGTCAGGACGATGACCGGCGGATGCGTCGCGGTGATCGTCCCCAGCTCGGGGATCGTCACGCTGGCGTCGCCCAGGAGCTCGAGCAGGAACGCCTCGAAGTCGTCGTCGGCGCGGTCGATCTCGTCGATCAGGAGGACCGCGGGCCGCGGGCCCGGGTGCTCGAGCGCGCGCAGCAGCGGCCGCCTGATCAGGTACTCGGGGCCGAACAGCTGCTCCTCGCTGAGCTCGCTGTCGCCGGACTCGGCGAGCCGGATGCTGAGCAGCTGGCGCGGGTAGTTCCACTCATAGAGCGCCTCCGCGGCGTCGATCCCCTCGTAGCACTGGAGCCGCACGAGCGGCGTGTCGAGCACGCTCGCGAGCGCCACCGCCGCCTCGGTCTTGCCCACCCCGGCCTCGCCCTCGAGCAGCAGCGGCTGGGGCAGGCGCAGGCTGAGGAACATCGACGTGGCGAGGCCCTCGTCCACGAGGTAGTCGACCGCCGCCAGCCGCACGGCGAGCATCTCGACGTCCGGGACCAGGTGCTCGAGCTCGTCGCTCATGCCGCGGCCAGCGCGTCGAGGACGGCCTGGTAGTCCTCCGGCGTGTCCACGTCGAGGGGGATCCGCCCGGCCACGGGCACTGCCGCGACCTCGGCCGAGCGCTGGTCCAGGAGGCGCCAGACGCCCTTGTCGCCGTGCAGGTCCGCGAGCGCGCCGAAGACGCTCCGCGCGAAGGCGAACGGGTGGCCGTAGCCGTCCTCGTAGCGGCACACCGCGAGCGGCGCGTCGCCGCGCCCGGCGAGCAGCGTGGCCACCGTCTCCGCCGTCACGCCCGGCTGGTCGCCGAGCATGAGGACCAGCACCTCGCAGCGCGGGTCCACGGCGGCCAGCGCCGCGGCGATCGAGGACGAGCAGCCCTCGCCGTAGGAGTCGTTGACCACCACCTCGGCGCGGCCGAGGTCCGCCTGCTCGCGCACCTCGTCGGCGGAGCCGCCGAGCGTGACGATCGTCTGGCCGAAGCCGCATGCGTGCGCCGTGGCCACCACGTGGCCCAGCAGCGTTCCCTCGCCGTACGGCAGCAGCTGCTTGGGGCGCCCGAGGCGGCTCGACCCGCCTGCGCCCAGCACGAGCCCGGTTACGAACGGGTCAGTCAGCGCCGGCATGCCGGTGTGCCAGCGCGAACCTGTCCCTGCAGCCCTCGCAGCAGAAGAACACGGTCTCGCCCTCGTGCTCGAGCGAGGGGGTTCCCGGCAGCGCGGCCACGGTCATCCCGCAGACCGGGTCGACGGCGGTGGCCGCCCGCGAATGGCCGGTGCGCCGCACCTCCACGATCCTCGCGAGGATCGACAGCGCGATCTCGGCCGGGGTGCGCGCGCCGATGTCGAGGCCCGCCGGCACGTCGATCCGGTCGAGCAGCTCGGCGGGAACCCCGTCTCCGCGCAGCTCGCCGAGCACGCCGTCGCCGCGCTTGCCGCTCGCCACGAGGCCGACGTAGGGCAGCCCCGCCTCGAGGGCGCGGCGCAGGGCATGCAGCTCGTCGCGGCCGTGCGCGGCCACCACCAGCGCGAGGTCGCCCTCTCGGGGATCGAGCGCGTTGCCGTCGACGGAGACGGCGGTCAGGCCGAGCTCGGCGCCGAGGCGCAGGAGCGCGCCGGCGATCGGCGTGTCCCCCACGACCAGCACCCGTGGCGCCGGCACCACGGGCTCGAGGAAGATCTCGAGCGCGCCGCCGGAGAGGCAGGGGTTCTCGACCGTGACCGCGCCCTCCTCCTTGGCTGTCTCGCGGCCCTCGGGGCCGATGTCGTCGTCGCCGAACGGGAGGATCCGGAGCAGCAGCGGCTCGCCTTTCGCGAGCGCTTCCAGGGAGTAGGCGCGCACGCTGTGCTCCGCGCACGAGCCGCCCACGAAGCCGTCGATGGTCCCGTCGCCGAGCACGATCGCGGCGTCCCCGGGCTCGACGCTCGCGGGGCGCTGGGCGCGGACCACGGTGGCCAGCACGAACGACTCGCCCCGCTCCGCGAGCTCGCTCGCCCGCCGCGACATGGCCGCGGGGATCATTGCGGCGGCTCGGGCCGGCCCTGCATCGCCGCCCAGACGCGCGCGGGGGTGCAGGGCATGTCGATGTGGTCCACGCCGTGGGTCTCGTGGAGCGCGTCGATCACCGCGTTCACGATCGCCGGCGGCGAGCCCACGTTCGGGGACTCGCCCACGCCCTTGGCGCCGAGCGGGTGGTGCGGGCAGGGCGTCACGGTCTCGCCGAGCTCGAAGTCCGGGCACTCGAGCGCGGTCGGGATCAGGTAGTCCATGAACGACGAGTTGAGGCAGTTCCCCTCGGCGTCGAAGGTGATCACCTCCATCAGCGCGATGCCGACGCCCTCCGCGAGCCCGCCGTGGATCTGGCCGTCCACGACCATCGGGTTGATGCGCACGCCGCAGTCGTCGACCGCGATGAAGCGCCGCACGGTGACCTGCGCGGTGTCGGGATCGATGTCCACGACCGCGATGTAGGCGCCGTAGGGGTAGGTGAGGTTCGGCGGGTCGTAGATCACCTGGGCGTCGAGCCCGCCCTCGAGCTCCGCGGGCATCGGCTCGCCGCTGTAGGCGCGCTCCGCGATCTCCTCGATCATCGCGCCCTTCTCGGGGTCGCCCTTCACGTACCAGCGCCCCTTCTCCCAGGCGAGGTCCTCGGGCCGGGTCTCGAGCATCGTCGCGGCGATCAGGCGCGCCTTGTCGCGGACCTTGCGCGACACGACCGCGACGGCGCCGCCGGAGACCGGGGTCGAGCGGCTGCCGTAGGTGCCGAGCCCATACGGGGACTTGTCGGTGTCCCCGTGCCGGACCTCGACGTCCTCGGGCGGGATGCCGAGCTCCTCGGCCACGATCTGGGCGAACGTGGTCTCGTGGCCCTGCCCCTGGGTCTGGGCGCTGATGCTCACCACCGCCTTGCCCGACGGGTGCACGCGCAGGTCGGCGCCGTCGTTCATCGACAGCCCGAGGATGTCCATGTGCTTGCGCGGCCCGGCGCCGACGCCCTCGGTGAAGAACGACACGCCGATGCCCATCAGCTCGCCGCGCGCCCGCTTCTCGGCCTGCTCGCGGCGCAGCTCCTCGTAGCCGGCGATCTCCATCGCGACCTTCATCGTCTTGGCGTACTCGCCCGAGTCGTAGGTCCAGCCGGTGGTGGTCTCGTACGGGAACTGCTCGGGTGCGATGAAGCTGCGCATGCGCAGGTCGATCGGGTCGGCCTTCATCTCCAGCGCGAGCGCGTCCACCATCCGCTCGACGAGGTAGACGGCCTCGGTGATCCGGAACGAGCAGCGGTACGCCACCCCGCCCGGCGCCTTGTTCGTGTAGACGGCCTTGACCTTCACGTGCGACGCCTCGAGGTCGTACGAGCCGCAGACGATGTGGAAGAAGCCGGCCGGGAACTTGGTCGGCTGGGCGGTGCTGTCGAAGGCGCCGTGGTCGGCGATCACGTCCACGCGCAGGCCCGTGATCTTCCCCTCCTTCGAGCACATCTCGGCGCGCATCACGTAGTCGCGCGCGAAGCCCGTGGACATCAGGTTCTCCGAGCGGTTCTCGACCCACTTCACCGGGACGCCGGCCACGATCGAGCCGGCGATCGCGCACACGTAGCCGGGGTAGACCGGGCACCTTGTTGCCGAAGCCGCCGCCGATGTCCTGGCAGCGGATCCGGATCATGTGCTCCGCGAGCCCCGCCACGTGCGCGTACACGGTGCGGTGCGCGTGCGGGGCCTGGTTGCCGTTGTAGATGTCGAGCTGCCCGGTCTCCGGGTTGAAGTCGGCGATGATCCCGCAGGTCTCGAGCGGCGCCGGGTGGCAGCGCGGGTAGATGATGTCCCGCGCCACGACCGTGTCGGCCTCGGCGAAGGCCCGGTCGGTGGCCGCCTGGTCGCCGGCCTCCCAGGTCGGGCTCGCGAGGTTGTCGCGCTGGCCCGACTTGTCGTCGCGGATCAGCGGCGCGTCGTCGTCGAGCGCCTTGCGCGCGTTCACCACGGCGGGCAGCGGCTCGTACTCCACGTCGATCAGGCTCAGCGCGTCCTGGGCGGAGTACGGGTCGGTCGCGATCACGAACGCGACCTCCTGGCCCTGGAAGCGGACCTTGTCGCCCGCGAGCACGGCCTGCGTGTCGTAGGAGATCGTGGGCATCCACGCGAGGCCGAGCGTCTCGAGGTCCTTGGCGGTGACCACGGCGGCCACGTTCGGGTGGGCGAGCGCGGCCGAGGTGTCGATCGAGACGATGCGGGCGTGCGCGTAGGGGCTGCGCAGCACCGCGCCGTGCACCATGCCCGGCAGCTCGATGTCGTCCAGGTAGGTGCCCTGTCCGCGGATGAAGCGCGCGTCCTCCTTGCGCTTCAGCCGGCCGAAGCCGATCGGGCGCTCGGTCGACGGGCTCGGGAGGTTCTCTACGACGGCCATGTCTATGCCTCGCTCCTCGCGGTCTCGGCCGCTTCGTGTTCGGCGGCCCACCTGACGGCGGCCACGATGTTCTTGTAGCCCGTGCAGCGGCAGATCCCGCCCGAGATCGCGGTGCGGATCTCGTGGTCCGTGGGATCCGGGTTCTCGTCCAGCAGCGCGCGGGCGGTCATCATCATCCCGGGCGTGCAGAACCCGCACTGGAGCGCGTGGCGCTCGTGGAAGCCCTGCTGGACCGGGTCGAGCTCGCCGTCCACCTCGAGCGACTCCACGGTGCGGATGTCGTGCCCGTCGCACATCACGGCCAGGGCGGTGCACGACTTCAGCGGCTTGCCGTCCATCAGCACGACGCAGGCGCCGCAGTTCGACGTGTCGCAGCCCCAGTGGGTGCCCTTCATCCCGAGCGTGTCGCGGATGAAGTGGACGAGCAGCTGGCGCGGCTCGACGTCACGGGAGACCTGCTCGCCGTTGACGGTCATGGACACGTTCATCTCAGGCCTCCTGGCCCAGCGCGCGGGCCGTTGCGCGCCGCAGCGCTCGTTGGGTGAGCACGCCGGCCAGGTGGCGCTTGTAGTCCACGGGGCCGCGGCCGTCGGCGCTCGGTGAGCAGTCCGCCGACGCGATCTCGCCGGCCTCCGCGAACAGCTCGTCCGACGGCTGCTTGCCGCGCAGGAGCTCCTCGGCGCGGGTGAGATGGATCGTGGTCAGCCCGACCGCGCTCAGCGCGATGCCGGCGTCCGCGATGGCGCCGCCGTCGAGCCAGACCGCCGCCGACGCCGCCGCGATCGCCCAGTCCCCGGCGCGCCGCTCGACCTTCTCGTGCGCGCTGCCCGCGCCCGGGCGCTGCGCCAGGCGGATCTCCGTGAGCACCTCGCCGGCGCCGACCGCCGTGGTGAACGGGCCCACGTGGAAGTCCTCCATGTCGACCACGCGCTCGCCGGCCGTGCCGCGGATCACCACCCGCGCCTTGAGGGCCGCGCAGACGGCCGACAGGTCCTCGGCGGCGTCCGCCTGGCAGAGCGAGCCGCCGATCGTGCCGCGGTTGCGGACCACCGGGTCGGCGATCACCGTCTCGGCGTCCCGGATGACCGGGAACTGCCGGGCCAGCAGCTCGGAGTCGAGCAGCTCCACGTGCCTGGTCAGCGCGCCGATCCTGACCTCGCCGTCCTGCTCGCGGATGTAGGACAGCTCCGTGAGGTCGTTGATGTCGACCAGGTGGGCGGGGTTCGCCAGGCGCAGCTTCATCATCGGCAGCAGGCTGTGGCCGCCCGCGATGATCCGGGCGTCGCCGCCGAGCCGCTCCAGGGCCGCGATCGCTCCCTCGACGCTGGTCGCGCGTTCGTACTCGAATGGGGCCGGGGTCTGCATCAGCCGCCGCGTGCCGGCAGTCGTTTGCGCGGCGCCCCGATGTCGTCGCGCTGTTCGTATTGGGTCGGGGCGTCCGTGCCGATGACCGGCGAGTTCGGGAGGTTCTCCGGGCTCTCCTGGCGGACGTTGGGGTAGAGCAGCCGCGCGGCCAGGCTGCCGCCCTCGACGTTGCGGAGCACCGAGCCGGCCGGGCTCGCGGCGGCGATCGGCGCCTCGCGGCCGAGGCGCGCGAGCGTGAGCGTGCCGAGCGTGTAGACCTCGCCGATGCGGGTCGGGGTCACCGACGTGCTCTCCGGGAAGTTGCGCAGCCCGTCGGCCGCGGCGCCGGGGTAGACGCTCTCGATCAGCCCCATCGCGTCGCTGAGCCCGGCCTTCTTGACGAGCAGGCCCTCGAGCAGGTCGACGCCGGCGTCGAGCTGCGCGTTGATCGCGTTCACCACGTCGTTGACGGGGGCGCTCTTCTCGATGATCTCGCCGACGCCGCCGATCGCCTCGTCGAGCCCGTCGGCGATCTGGCGCAGCGCCACGATCGTCGAGACGAGGTAGTAGACGAGCGCGAGCACGATCAGCACGACCGCGACGATCATCACGACGCCGGCCGCGGGCATCAGCTCCGCCCCTCCGGCGCGTCGTCGACGATCACGTCGAGCGAGCCGCCGTAGCCGGCCACGCCGGCCACCGTCTGCTCGACCTGGTCCTTCGTCGTGAGCAGCAGCGCCGCGGCGTCGAGGTCCTTGGAGCCGGCGCCGGCCGCGGCCGCGATCCGCCGCACGCTCGGGACGATGCCGCGGGCGGCGTTCGAGCACGCCGCGCAGCAGGTAGATCACGACCGGCACGATCACGAGCAGCAGGACCGCGTTCCCGATCCACCAGAGCGTCATCGCGGCCTCCGCTCCGCCACGATCGCGGCCTTGCGCCCGATGCCCGGCAGCGCGCCGAGGATCACGTCGAACTGGGCGTTGATCGCCTTCACCGCCGGCTCCAGCGGGCGCAGGTGCTCGGCCTCGACGCCCTCGAGCGCGTCGGCGAGCGCGGCGAGGTCGCGCGAGGTGGCCTCGAGCCCCTGGCGCACCCGGATGAGCGCGAAGGCGAGCACCGCGATCACCACCACCGCGAGCAGGACGCTCAGGAGGATGTAGGCGTCGGTGCTCATGCCTCCTGCCCGAAGCCGTCGGTGAGCGCGTTCATGTAGCCGTCCTGCACCACCGCCTCATCGACGATCAGCGCCAGCACCGGCGCGGTCGCCTCGAGCTGCGGGATGTTCGCCGTGTTGGCGCCGACCTGGCCGGCGATCTGGAGGAGGTTCGCGGCGGACCGCTGGATCCTCTGGACCTGGACGAGGAGCAGCGCCAGGAGGCCGGCCACCGCGAGCGCCGCGACGAGCCCGATCACCAGCGCGACCCCCCAGGCGCTCATCTGCCCACGGCCGCCTTCCGGAGCGCGCGCGCGGAGTGCAGGATCCTGACGCCGGAGTCGTTTATCCGCGCGATGCCGCTCAGCTCGGAGGTCTGCTGCCGCACCACCTCGACGCCCTTCTCGGCGGTGGCCGCCTGCGTGGCGATCCGGGTGGCCAGCGCGACGATGACGATCACGATGACCGCGGCCACCGCGATCACGACCACACCCAGCGCGATCCCGACGACCCAGCCCGTTGATACGGCGATCATCACCGTCTGCTCCTCATCCCCAAGTCTGACAATAACCAACGCGGCCACTCGGCTGCGCGGCTGCACCCGAGCGCTAACTGCAGCGGGGTGAGGTGTGCGGGTTCCGGACGCTGACGACGCGAGATGGATGAGCGGCGGAATTATTCCGCCTACGGTCAACCTCGATTTCGACCGCGACGGCTACGCGCCCTGGTCGCGCGAGGCCGCGCCGATGTCCTTCAGGTCCGGCTCGGCGTCCTCGGGCGGTTCCGGCCCGCCGTCGGTGGCGGCGTCGGCGTTGTCGCCGGCGCTCAGGTCGACGCCCTCCTCGGTGGCCGGCTCGTCCGAGCCGGTGGTGCGACCGAGAACCGAGCTGTCGAGCTCCGGGTCCTCGTCGAGCATCTCGCGCGGCGCGTCCGAGCCGCCCAGCTCGGCCGGGACGACGCCCTCGGCCGCCTTGGCGCCCCACTCGCCCTTCTCGCGCGCCTCGGCCTCGTCCGGAGTGGTCCCGCCACGCTGCTCGCTCGGCTTCTGCTCCATGGGGGTCCTTTACCCTGACGGCGAGGGAGCTAACTTGAGCACGCTGCCGACTTCCGAGAGCATCGCCGTCGCCTGGCTGCGCGAGGGACGGCGGGTCGTGAACTCGATGCTGATCGAGCGGATCGGCTCGGCCCCGCTCGACCCCGGCGCGCAGATGCTCGTCGACGAGCGCGGCAACATCGAGGGCTCCGTGACGGGCGGCTGCGTGGAGGGCGCGCTCGTGGAGGAGGCGGGGCGGCTCCTCGACGGCGAGGCTCCGCGCGTGGTGACCTACGGCATCTCTGACGAGGAGGCCGCCGGCGTCGGCCTGATGTGCGGCGGCACCGTGCGGATCTTCGTGCACGAGGAGGGCGACGAGGCCCTGGAGGCGCTCGACGCGGTGGCCCGCGCGCGGGCGGCCGGACGGCCCGCCGCGCTCGCCACCCTGCTCGAGGGCGAGGGCGCCGGGGCCAAGCTCGCGATCCTCGACGACGGCGTGGTGGGCGGGCTCGGCGTGACCGAGCTGCTCGACCGCTCGGTCGAGCGGGACGCGCGCGGGCAGCTCGACGAGGGCCTCTCGCGCGTGCGCCGCTACGGCGCGGGCGGCGAGGTGATGGGCTCGGACCTGGCGGTCTACATCCAGGCCTTCGAGACCCGGCCGCGCATGGTGATCTTCGGGGCGATCGACTTCTCCGCCGAGATGGCGAAGCTCGCCGGCGAGGTGGGCTACGAGGTCACGATCTGCGACGCCCGCGAGCCCTTCATCGACAGCCCGCGCTTCTCGCAGGTCGCCGAGGTCGTGGTGGACTGGCCGGACCGCTACCTGGAGGGACGGGAGCTCGGGCCGCGCGACGTGGTGCTGGTCTTCACCCACGACGCGAAGTTCGACGAGCCGGCGCTGATCTCGACGCTCGCCACCGGCGCCGGCTACGTGGGCGCGCTCGGCAGCCGCCGCACCCAGGAACGGCGGGTCGAGCGGCTGCGCGAGGCCGGGCTCGACGACGAGGCGATCGCCAGGATCCATGCGCCGTGCGGGCTCGACGTCGGCGCGCGCACGCCGGTCGAGACGGCCGTCTCGATCCTCGCCGAGGTGATCGCGGTGCGCGCCGGGCGCGGGGGCGAGAGCCTGCGCGACACGAGCGGCCCGATCCATCCCGGCGCCGCCACGGCGGACAGCCGCTAGCCCGCCAGCGCCTCCGGGCCCACGTCCGCGGCCGCGGAGTAGCCGGCGAGGCCCAGGGTGAGGTCGAAGTCGGCGTGCAGGTCGCGCAGCACCTGGCGCACCCCGTCTTCGCCCGCGAGCGCGAGCGCGTAGATGTAGGGGCGTCCCAGCAGGACGGCGCGCGCGCCGAGCGCCAGCGCCTTGAACACGTCGGCGCCGCTGCGCACCCCGCTGTCGAGCAGCACCGGCACGGCGCCGCCCACGGCCTCCACCACTCCCGGAAGCGCGTCGAGCGTCGCGATCGCGCCGTCCACCTGGCGGCCGCCGTGGTTCGACACGATCACGCCGTCCACGCCGGAGTCGAGCGCCCGGCGGGCGTCGTCCGGGTGGCAGATGCCCTTCAGCAGGATCGGCAGGCGGGTGCGCTCGCGCAGGAAGGGCAGGTCGTCCCAGCTGAGCGACGGCCGCGAGTAGATCTGCGTGAAGCGCTGGACCGACTCGCGCGAGATCTTGCGCCGCCTCAGCGCGCGGAGCGTCGAGAGCGCGCTCACGGTCGGGCGCGGCGTCTTCACCGCGGTCCGCGGCGCCGAGCCCTCCTCCTCCACCAGGCGCCGGAACACGGGATCGCTCGTGTACTGCGCGATCCCCATGCCGCGCAGGAAGGGCAGGAAGCCGATGTCGAGGTCGCGCGTGCGCCAGCCGAGCAGCGTGGTGTCGAGCGTGACCACGATCGCCTCGCAGCCGCACGCCTCGGCGCGCGCGACGAAGCTCTCGACGAGGTCGTTCGACGTGCTCCAGTAGAGCTGGAACCAGCGCGGGCTGTCGCCGAGCTCGGCGGCCACGCGCTCCATCGGGACGGACGCCTGGTTCGAGAAGACCATCGGCACGCCCTCGCTCGCCGCGGCGCGCGCGGTGGCGAGGTCGGCGTCCGGGTGCGCCATCTCGGCGACGCCGATGGGTGCCAGGAGGAACGGGGCGGCCAGGCGCCGCCCGAACAGCTCGACCGACGTGTCGCGCCGCGAGGCGTCGCGCAGCATGCGCGGCACGATCCGGTGACGCGCCGAAGGCGTCCCGGTTGGCGCGCATGGTGGCGCCGGTCCCGGCGCCGCCCGCGATGTAGGCGAACGCCTCGGGCCGCATGACCTGCTCGGCGTCGGCCTCGAGGCGGGTGAGGTCGGTGGAGACGCGCGGCCGGCGCCCGAAGACTCCGTCCAGGTAGACCTGCTGCTGCCGGAGCCGCCCGTCCATCCGCGGCGGGTTCTACCAGGGGAGTCCGCCGGACGTTCGTCCTGGCGCCTCGGGCGCTTCGGTAGGGTCGCCTGGTGAGCTGCCGAAGAGGGCTTGTGGCCGGTCTCGCGGTGGCCTTCCTCATGGGCTCCGGCGCCGCTGCGTCCGAGGCGCGACCGGTCCATATCCGCGGCACCGCGTACGAGTTCAACAACGCGAAGGTGCGGCTTGGCGGCGCGACCATCCGCGTGGCGGAGCGTCCCGGGTTACGCGCGACGGTCAGGCGCGACGGCAGCTACGACCTCGTCGTGCCCGACCGGGCGAAGGTCACGCCGTACATCACCGCCGCCGGCTACCACACCATCTATCTCCAGACCTTCCGGACCGCCGGCGAGAACCTCGCCCGGGTCAACTTCCAGACGCCCCGGGAGAGCATCTACCGGGCGCTGGCGGCGCTGCTCGAGGTGCCGCTCGACGAGGACGGCGAGCTGCGCCAATGCGGGATCGTGTCCACGTTCAGCACGCGCAACGTCCGCGACCTGTCGTTCGGCGGCTTCACCGCCTACGGCGCTCACGGGGTGGCGGGCGCCACCGCGTCGGCCACACCCGCGCTGCCGGCCGCCGTCTACTTCAACGAGGACGTGATCCCCGACCCGTTGCAGGAGATGTCGTCGATCGACGGCGGCGTCGTGTGGACGCGTGTCCCCACCGGCGTCTACCGGGTCCGGGCCCGCCACCCGTCCACACGGTTCGCGAGCTTCGTGGCGACCTGCAGACCGGGCCGGGTCGTGAACGCCAACCCGCCCTGGGGGCTGCACGAGCTGGGCAGGCGCAACAACGCTCGGGTCTCGCTGCGCTGGTCAGGCACTCGCCTCCAGCGGTTCCGCGTCACGCATCTTCCGCCCAAGGCGACGGTCCGCCTGAGCTGCGCCGGCCCCGGCTGCCCCTTCAAGCGGCGGAGCATTCCGGAAGAACGAAGGGCCGGCGATCGATCTGCCCAGCGATTTCGCGGCGGGCCAGACGCTCGAGGTCCTGGTGACGGCGCACGCGTACGACGGCAGGCTCTTCCGCTACCGGCTGCGCCAAGGGCTCAGGCCGGAAGCGGTGACCCGCTGTGTGCCGCTCGGGAACGCGAAGCCCCGCCCGCGCTGCTGAGCGAGGCTAGGGCGACTCGGCGACGGTGACCGCCACCCGGTGCACCTCGTTGTTGGCGTAGCCGCCGAGGTTCCAGGGCGCTTCGAGCGGCTGGACGTTGCCCGCGCTGTCGGTGGCCCGCGAGCAGAGCTCGTACTCGCCGGCGTCGCGCGGCTCCCAGTCCCACTCCCAGCCCCGCCACGCCCACCTCGAGACGTGCGGGCCGAGCCGCGCGTCCGACCAGGCGGCGCCGCCGTCCGAGCTCACCTCCACGCGCTCGACGGAACCGAAGCCCGACCAGGCGCGGCCGCGCACGGTGCAGGGACCCGGCGCGAGCGTGCGAGCGCGCGTGGCGAAGTCGGGGATGCCCGGCGGCACGATCAGCGAGCGCGGCTGCATGCGCGAGACCGGCTCGCCCTGCTCGTCGGGCGCCTGCCGGACGCGATACCCGCGCGCCTGCTGATAGCCCTCGAACGGGCGGTCGAGCAGGCTGATCCGCTCGAGCCACTTGACGCTCGTCATCCCGTACCAGCCGGGCACCACGAGCCGCAGCGGGAAGCCGTGCTGCGGAGGCAGCGGCTGCCCGTTCATGGCGTAGGCCAGCAGCACGTCCTCGCCGAGCGCCGCGTCCAGCGGCAGGCTGCGCTCGAACAGCTGCTCCTCCCCGCCCTCGAGGCCGCGATCGAGCCCGCGGAACGCCACCTCGACGGCGTCGTCGCCCACGCCCGCCTCGTCGAGCAGCGCGCGCAGCGGCGTCCCGGTCCACTCGGCCGTGCCCACGGCCTCGAGCAGCCACGGCTGGCTCAGCGGGCGCGGTGAGAGCTGGGCGCGCCCGTTTCCCGCGCACTCCATGGTCACGGCGAGCGTGACCGCCGGCCGCTCACGCAGGTCGTCGATCGACAGCGACAGCTCGCGCCCCACGCGGCCGGTCACGCTCAGCCGCCAGTCCGCCGGGTCCACGACGGGATGTCGTAGTGGATCAGCAGGTAGTGGAGCCCGGCCGGGGTGACGTCGTAGGAGAGCGCCTCCAGCGGCATCCCGTGGTTGCGCGTGGCGAGGCGCAACTCCGCGGGAGTGATGCGCTCGGACCCCTCGACGCCGGGCAGCCCGGCTCGTGTTTCAAGCGGATCGGTCGGCGTGGCGGCGAGTCTAGATCAGGAGACCACGAGCACGGCCTCGGTGTCCCCGCGGAGCTCGGCCACGCGCTGGGCCTCGTCCTCGAGGTCCGCGCGCGCCAGGCGGCCGAGCTTCTCGACGCTGACCTCCGCCTTCTTGCCCTTCGCCTTGACCCGCCACAGGCCCACGAGGCGCCCGTCCCTCAGCACCGCTCCGGGGCTCGCCACCGGCCGGAACAGCCGCTTGCGCAGATCGGCGCCGGGAGCCAGGAGCGGCCGGTTGGGCTTCTGCAGGTAGGGGTCGCCGCCGGCAGCAGGCGGATGCCCTCGGCGGCGGGTGGGGACTCGAGCGCGCCGGCGTCCTCGCTCATGAGCCAGCCGCTGCCCTTCCCGACGCGCACCTCGGTGAGCTCGCCCTCCACGTCGTCCCACAGCCGCCGGGCGTGGGGCTTGGCGAGCCCGGCCCACTCGGCGAAGTCGCCGGAAGTGGCCGGCCCGTAGAAGCCGAGGAAGCGGCGGACGGCCTCGCTCGCGGCCGGCTTCCGGCCGGGCTTGCCGGCCGTGTAGCGGCGCTGGGAGTCGAGGCGCACGCCGGCCTTCACCGTCGCGTAGCGCCACAGCATCGGGGCCACGTGGTGGCTCCCGCAGCCCTTGCACCAGGGCATCAGGTCGGCGCTCACGCGGGCCCTCAGCTCCTCGTGCAGCTCGTTCTTGTCGAGGGTCCGGCCGTTCGCGAGGGCGGCCTTCGTAGCGCCGGCCACCTCCTCGAGCGCCTCGGTCGGGGCGAAGCCCTTCTCGGCGGCGAGCCGCTGTACCTGGCGGCCGAGCTGGGCGCCGAGCTCGTCGTCGTCGCGGGCGATCAGGGCCGGCCCGTAGAGCGCGTGGTCGGCCGGCGCGAGCGCGTGGATGGCGCCGCGCACGATGTGGGCCACCACGAGCTCGCCGGCGTCGGCCGCGCTGTCGTAGGCCTCGCGGGACACGCCCTCGGCGCGCGCCGCCAGCGCCATCAGCGCCGCGTCGCGCGCGAAGTCCGAGGCGGGGCAGGCGGCGGCCTCGGCCGGGTCGTGCGCGTCACGAGCGGCCAGGCCGGAGCGGCCGAGCCGGAAGGCGAGGATCTGGTCGGCATCCACCCGGCGGATGCTGCCTGATGTAACGCTTGAACGGCCTCGTGGCGTAGTCATGCTGATGACCGATGCCGAGCTGATCGTCGCGTCCCGTCGCGACCCACGGCTGTTCCGCCAGCTGTACGACCGGCTGGCGGACGACCTGCTCGCCTACTTCTACCGCCGCACCAGGGACGCCGAGGTGGCCATGGACCTGCTCGCGGAGACGTTCGCCGTGGCGTTCGAGCGCCGGGCGCACTTCGAGGACCGTGGCAAGCCGGGCGCCGCCTGGATCTACGGCATCGCCGCCAAGGAGCTCTCGCGCTGGTACCGCCGCCAGGCGGTCGAGCTGCGCGCGGTGCGGCGGCTTGGAATGACGGTCCCGGTCGTGGACGACGAGTCCGTGGCCCGCATCGAGGCGCTCGTGGACAGCGACGCCGACCGGGCCGCGGTGGCCGCGGCGCTCGGCGGCCTGCCGGACGGCGAGCGGGCGGCGGTCGAGCTGCGCGTGGTGGACGAGCTCGACTACCGCGAGATCGCGGCGCGGCTCAGCTGTACCGAGGGCGCGGCGCGCACGCGCGTGCATCGCGGGCTTGCCCGTCTCAACCGAGTCATGGAGGCACAGGCATGAGCACGATCCCGGTCGTCAACCAGCTGGGCGACGAGCTCGAGCGCGCGGCCCGGCGGTCCTCCGCCCGGCTGCGGTCGCGGCGCCGCAGGCGCCTCGGCATGCTGGCCGTGGCCGGCGCGCTGGTCGCGAGCGGCACCGCCCTCGCCACCGGCCTGATCTCGGGCGGAGTCGAGCAGCAGGCCACGGCCTCGATCGCCTGCTACGACGGCGCCGACCCGGACTTCTCGGGATCCGTGGCGGTGGTCCCGCGCGAGGCGGGCTCGGCCGGGCCGTCGCCCGTCCAGCTGTGCCGGCGCGAGCTGGCCGTCGGCGGGCGCGCGGTGACGCCCCTGGTCGCGTGCGCTCACGAGGCCGGGGTGGCCGTGATCCCCGGGCGGCGGGCGTCGGACTGCCGGCACGCGGGCTTCACCCCGCTCGATCCCGCCTATGAGCCGGCGCGCCGGCGGGCCGCCCGCCTCGAGCGCGCCGTGCTCGGGGTCGAGGCGAGCGCCGACTGCATCGCGCCGGGACAGCTTGCCCGCCGCGTTCGGGCTCTGCTCGAGCGTTCCGGCTGGAGGGGCTGGACCGTCACGGTCGATCCCGCCCGCGGCGACGGCCCGTGCGGCTCCATCTCGTACTTCGGAGGCGACGGCCGCCGGTACATCGAGTTCGACCAGGCCGAGCGCAGGCTCGAGGTGTCACGTGCCGGATCGCGGCGGGTCACGAACCTCCTCTACTCGGAGCGGAACTCGCTGCTGCTGCGGCTCTTCAGGGAGTCCGGCGGGGCCTGCTTCACGCCGGACGGGCTCCGCCGGCGGATCCAGGACGTGTTCGGAGCACACGGCCTGACCGCCTCCGTGCGCTCCCACCCCCACCCTCGGGGAAGCGCCCTCGACGACGACGACGGGCGCTGGACGCGCTACCAGTCGGGCTGCGCGGTGCTCGCCGGCGGCGCGCCCGGCCCGGGCAGGAACGACGTGTCCATCGAGGTGTTCGTCAAGCCCTGAGGCGCAGGAGGCTCTCGCCCGTGGCGACGATGGCGTCCTCGTTCGAGCGCGGCGACCAGCCCAGCACCCGCCTCGCCTTCTCGTTGCTCGCCTGCTTGACCTTGCCGAGCTCGGGCACGAGCTGCTTCGCCGACGAGTCGAACACCGACACCATCCGGACGAGCCAGTTGGGCAGGGTGCGCTTGGGCACCTTCTTCGCGTCGTCGCCCATCCGCTCGCGCAGCACCGCGGCGATCTCGGCCACGGTCATGAACTCCCCGGCAACGGCCAGGAAGCGCTCGCCGGCCGCCGCGGGCGCCGTCATCGCGCGCACGTGCAGGTCGGCGACGTCGCGGACGTCGACGATGCCGAAGGACACCTGCGGGAGGCCCGGCATGGCGCCGTCGAGCAGCCGCTTGACGAGCTCGATCGAGGTCGAGATGTCCGGGCCGAGCACCGGGCCGAGGACGGCCACGGGGTTGACCACGGCGAGCTCCAGGCCTCCGCCCTCGCGCTCGACGAAGTCCCAGGCCGCGCGCTCGGCGAGCGTCTTCGACTTCGCGTAGGCGCTCACGCCTTCGCCGTCGGGATTGCTCCAGTCGTCCTCGGTGAACGGCGCGCCGACCGGGACGCCGTAGCCGATGGCCGCGAACGACGACGTCATCACCACGCGCTTGACCTGCGCGTCGCGCGCGGCGGCGAGCACCCGCAGCGCGCCCTCGCGTGCCGGGCACGATCAGGTCGTCCTCGTGCTTCGGCGGCCCCAGCGGGAACGGCGAGGCGAGGTGGAGCACGTAGTCGCACCCCGAGACGGCCTCCGCCCAGCCGGCGTCGTCCATGAGATCGGCCGTCGCGAACGAGAGGGCCTCGGCGCTCTCGGCGCCGAGCTGCTCGCGCACGGCCGCCTCGCGATCCGGCGAGCGCACGGTCGTGCGCACGCGGTAGCCCGCCCGCAGCAGGTCGAGGATGCAGTAGGACCCGATGAAGCCGGACCCGCCGGTCACGAGGACGGTCTCGCCGCTCACGCCGTGAGTTCTACTACCTCCTACTCAGGTAGGAGGCGGCGGGCCCCGGGCTGCATTACGGTCAGGCCGTGAGGCCCCTACCGCCGCTCCTGCGCAGGCACGGATTCGACCTGCTGATCGTCCTGGGGGCGGTGGCGGGCGCGCTGGAGGTCGCGCTCAGGGACGACCCGGCGAACGAGCCGGACATGGCGACGTGGCTCGCCGCCCCGATCGTCGCGATCACCATCCTCACGCTGCTCGCGCGAAGGCGCTTCCCGTTCGGCGCGCCCGCGGCGCTCTGGGTGATCTGCGCGGCGCTCTCGTTCGTGGACCACCGGCTGGTGGCCGACACCGTCGCCCTCTACACCGCCGGCCTCGTGGCCGCGTTCATGCTCGGCAGCCTTCGCGACGCCGTCCAGGGGCGCCTGGGCCTGCTGATCGTCGTCGGCAGCGGGCTGATCATCGTCTACAACGACCCGGCCCAGTCGGCCGGGGACTTCGTCTTCATCCCGTTGGTGTTCGGGCTCGCCTGGCTCGCGGGCTACGCGCTCAGGGAGCGCGGCGCCCAGGCCGCCGCGGCCGAGGAGCGAGCGGTCCAGGCGGAGCGCGAGCGCGAGGCCGCCGCGCGTGTGGCCACGGCCGAGGAACGCGCCCGCATCGCGCGCGAGCTCCACGACGTCGTGGCTCACGCCGTGAGCGTGATGGTCCTCCAGGTCGGCGCGGTCCGGCACAAGCTGCGCGACCTGCCCGCCGAGGACAGCGAGGCGCTCGAGGACGTGGAGCGGGCCGGCCGCACGGCGCTCGCCGAGATGCGCCGGCTGCTCGGGGCGATGCGCGAGCGCGGCAGCGGCGCCGAGCTGGAGCCCCAGCCCGGGCCTCGCCGACCTCGACGCGCTGGTCGCGCGGGTTCGCAGCGCGGGGCTGCCCGTCCGCCTCGACGTGGAGGGAGACCCGGTCCCGCTGCCGCGGACGCTCGACCTCTCCGCGTACCGGATCGTCCAGGAGGCCCTCACGAACGTCCTGAAGCACGCCGGCGCCACGCACGCCGAGGTGGTGGTGCGCCACCAGCCGGACGCGCTGCAGCTCGAGATCCGCGACGACGGCCGCGGCCCCTCGAACGGCGGCAGCCCGGGACACGGGCTGGTGGGGATCCGCGAGCGCGTCAAGCTCTACGGCGGCGAGATGACCGCCGGCCCGGTGAACGGCGGCGGGTTCCTGCTCAGCGCGAGCCTTCGGCTCACGGACGGGCCGCGATGACCATCGGCGTGCTCGTGGCCGACGACCAGTCGATGGTGCGGGCGGGCTTCCGCATGCTGCTCTCCGGCGAGGAGGACATCGACGTGGTGGCGGAGGCGAGCAACGGCCGCGAGGCCGTGGAGAAGGCCGCGCGCTTCAAGCCGGCGGTGGTCCTGATGGACATCCGCATGCCCGAGCTCGACGGCCTCCAGGCGAGCCGCGAGATCCTGGCGGCCGACCCCGCCGCCCGGATCCTGATCCTCACCACCTTCGACCTCGACGAGTACATCTACGAGGCGCTCAGCGCCGGGGCGAGCGGCTTCGTCCTGAAGGACGATCCCCCCGAGCACCTCCTGGCGGCGATCCGCACGGTCGCCGCGGGCGACGCGCTGCTCTCCCCCTCGATCACCCACCGCGTGATCAGCCAGTTCGCGCAGCTCCGCCGACCGGCGCCGCCCGCGGGGCTCGACGAGCTGACCTCACGCGAGCTGGAGGTCCTCCGTCTGATCGCGCGCGGCCTCTCGAACGCGGAGATCGGCGAGCAGCTGTTCATCTCGGACACCACCGTCAAGACGCACGTCACGCACGTGCTCGCGAAGCTGAACCTCCGCGACCGCGTCCAGGCGGTGGTGCTCGCCTACGAGACGGGCATCGTGGACGGCGTCAGCGAGCCCTGATCGTCCGCCAGGACTGCCACGTGATCCGCAGGATCACGACGGTGATCGCGAGACCGATCAGCGGGTCGGCGGCCTGGAGGCCGGCGGCGACGCACAGGGCGCTCGCCACCACGGCGAGGCTCACGTACGCGTCGGCGCGGGCGTGGGCGCCGTCGGCCACGAGTGCCGGGCTGTCCAGCCGGCGGCCGGCCCGTGAGCGGATGCCGGCGGCGATCCAGTTGCCTCCGAAGCCCACCACGCCGGCCGCGGCCAGGGCCACCACGTGGTCCACGTCGCGCGGGTCGATGAGGCGGTCGATCGCCTCGTAGCCCGCCACGCACGCGCTCGCGAAGATCGCGGCCACCACCGCCAGGCCCGCCCAGCGCTCCGCTCGTTCGCTGCGCAGCGCGAAGGCGATGCCGAGGGGTATGGCCGTGGACGCGTCGCCGAGGTTGTGGATCAGGTCGGCCAGCAGCGCGACGCTGCCGGTGGCCACGAGCACGAGCGCCTGGAGGCCCGCGGTGAGCGCGAGCACGCCCAGGGCCAGCAGCACCGCCCGCACGCCCTCGCGGGAGCGCTTGATCGAGTCGGCGACCAGCCCGTGCGAATGGTCGTGTGTGGCCGAGGGCCCGTGCAAGCTAGAGCAGGCTGCCACCCGGCGGCACGACCCACAGGCGCTCGGCCCGCTCGGCCACGGCGCCGGGGTCGAGGTCGCCGACCGTCGGCGCGCCCGCCGCGTCCATCAGCCGCGCCAGCTCCCCCCACGCCATCGCCACGGAGCCGACCTTCGCGGTGGGGCCCCAGCCGGTCGCGTCGCGCAGCTCCTGCGCCCGCGCCCTCACCTCGTCGACGGTCACCTCCGCGAACGGCTTCGAGCGGCCGCCGGCGAAGACCGTCTCCGCAAGCACCTTCTGCGGGTCCGGTTTCGGGCGCGTGCTCATAGGACGTATGGGACCGCGCCGACCGCCCCGAGCGCGTACCAGGCGCCGAACGCGAGCGTGAGGACGCCCATCGCCGGCGCGAACGCGAGCATCCGCCTGAGCACCGGCCCGCGCGTGATCGCGTAGCCGAAGGTGGACGAGAGGACCGCCATCGACAGCGCGGTGCCCAGCGCGAGCACCACGAGCGCCGCCACCGCCTCGGCCTGGTCGGGAATCGTGGCCAGCAGCAGCACGCACACGCCGGCCGAGCCACCCATCCCGTGCATGCAGCCGATCCCGAACGCCTGCGACGGCGAGCGCCCCAGCCGCCCCTCCGGCTCGTGCGCGTGGTCGTGGCGCGAGCCGTCGTCGTGGGGATGCAGGTGGCGGTGCTCGAGCGCGCCGTGGCGGTGCGGGTGCGCGTGGAACTGCCCGCGCCTCCAGCGCACGAGCAGCCTGCCCGCCAGGAACATGATCATGAGGCCGACGAGAGCCTCCGCGCCGCGCTGCAGCGTGTCGGGGAGGTAGGCCTCGAACAGCACGATCGGCAGGCCGAACAGGGCCAGCGTGAGGGCGTGGCCCGAGCCCCATGCGAGCCCGAGCCGCCCCGCGCGGCGCGTGCCGTCCTCGGGCTCCGAGGCGATCAGCGTGGAGACCGCGGCGAGGTGGTCGGGGTCGGACGCGTGGCGCAGCCCAAGCAGCAGGGCGACCGCGAGGACGACGACGAGCGCCTCGCCGTTCGCGAGCCCGGCCAGCTGCTCGTCAAGGCCGAACATCGGCGCTCCCGTCTCTCGCCGCCAGCCGCGCGGCGGCCACCGCCAGCTGCCCGTAGGCGATGCCGCCGTCGTTCGGCGGCAGCCGCTCGGGGGTGAGGACCCGGAGGCCCGAGTCCTCCAGCAGCCCGGCGCTGGCCTCGAGCAGCCGCCGGTTCTGGAACACGCCGCCGGACAGCACCACGGTGCCCGTTCCGTGGCGGCCGGCCGCGAGCCGGCAGGCGCGGGCGGTGGCGGCCGCGACGGTGTTGTGGAAGCGTGCGGCGACAGTGGCCGCCGCCACGCCGTTCGCCGTCTCCTCGGCAACCGCGCGGACGGTCGGGCGCGCGTCCATCACCAGCGGGGTGTCGCCCTCCCCGAGCACGGGCAGAGGGTACGACCCGGCCTCGTGCGGGTCCGCGGACGCCTCGAGCTCGATCGCCGCCTGGCCCTCGTAGTTGACCTCCGCGCGGATGCCGCACAGCGCGGCCACGGCATCGAACAGACGCCCGGCGCTCGTGGTGAGGGGCGAGGCGATCCCGGTGCGGACGAGCTCGGAGACCTGCCGCCACGCCGCCGGGTCGACCTTCCCGCGCAGGGTCCGCGGGAGCGCGGGCGGCTCGTCGAGGGACGCCGCCAGCCAGGCGCACGCCATCCGCCACGGCTGGCGGATGGCGGCGTCGCCGCCCGGCAGCCTGACGGGGAAGAGAAGGCCGGCGCGCTCGAAGCCGGCGAGCCCGCCGACGAGCAGCTCCCCGCCCCACACGGTCCCGTCGGGGCCGTGGCCCGTGCCGTCGAAGATGGCGCCCACCGCCGGCCCGCTCTCACCGTGCTCGGCAAGGCACGCGGCGAGGTGGGCGTGATGGTGCTGGACCGCGATCGTCTCCACGCCCTCGCGTGCGCGCGCGTACTTCGTGGACAGGTACTCCGGGTGCAGGTCGTGCGCGACCACCTCCGGCTCGACCGCGAACAGCCGCTCGAAGTGGTCGATGCCGGCCTCGAACGAGCTCAGCGTCTCGTAGTTCTTGAGGTCGCCCACGTGGTGTCCCACCCAGGCGCTGCGTCCCTTCGCGAGCGCGAACGTGTTCTTCAGCTCGGCGCCGCAGGCCAGCAGCCGGCGCCCGCAGTCCAGCGGCAGCGGCAGCGGGTCCGGCACGTGGCCGCGCGAGCGCCTGAGCATCAGCGGGCGCTCCCCCACCACCCGCACGACCGAGTCGTCGGTGCGCGTCTCGATCGGGCGGTCGTGCGAGACGAACAGGTCGGCGATCTCGGCGAGCCGCTCGACCGCGTCCTCGTCGCGATAGGCGATCGGCTCGTCGGAGACGTTGCCGCTCGTCATCACGAGCGTCACGCCGGCGTCGGTGAGCAGCACGTGATGCAGGGGCGAGTACGGCAGCATCACGCCGAGCTCGGGCGAGCGCGGGGCCACCGCGTCCGCCACGGCGGCGTCCGGGCGGCGCGGGGCCAGCACGATCGGCCTCGAGCGATGGAGCAGCAGCAGCTCGTGCTCCGGGCCGAGCTCGGCGAGCCGGTGCGCCGCGGCGAGGCCCGGCGCCATGAGCGCGAACGGCTTGTCCTCGCGGTGCTTGCGCGCGCGCAGCTCCGCCACGGCGTCCTCGTCGTCCGCGCGGCACGCGAGGTGGTAGCCGCCGAGCCCCTTCAGCGCGACGATGGCCCCGCCCCGCAGCGCACGCGCCGTGGCGTCCACGGCGTCGAGGGCGCCGGCGTCGTTGACCGGGCTCCCGTCGGCGTGGGCGAGCCGCACTCGCGGCCCGCACTCGGGGCAGGCGTTGGGCTGGGCGTGGAAGCGGCGGTCGCCCGGATCGCGGTACTCGGCCAGGCAGGCCGCGCACATCTCGAAGGCGGCCATCGTGGTGTTGGGCCGGTCGTACGGGACGTCGCGCACGATCGTGAAGCGCGGCCCGCAGTTCGTGCAGTTCACGAACGGGTAGCGAAAGCGCCTGTCCGACGGGTCGAACAGCTCGGCGAGGCAGTCGGGGCAGGTGGCGCTGTCGGGCGTGACGGCGGCGCGCGGCTCGCCGCCGTTCGTGCTCTCGCGGATCGAGAAGCCCCGCTCGCCGAGCTCGTCGAGCTCCTCGGAGATCACCCGCTCGACGCTCGCCAGCGGCGGCGCCTCGGCGGGCAGCCGGGCGAGGAAGCGCTCCACGGTCTCGCGCGGCGCCTCGACCTCCACGACCACGCCGCGCGCGTCGTTCAGCACGTGGCCGGCCACGCCGAGCTCCCCGGCCAGCCGGTAGACGTAGGGACGGAAGCCCACGCCCTGCACCGTGCCCTCCACGCGCGCGCGGACCCGGCTCATGCGGCGCTCAGCTCCACGAGCTCGCGCAGCAGGTGGTAGGCGCTCGCCTGCGCCTCCTGGATGCGGGGGATGTGCTCGGAGCGCGTGACCACCACGTGGTCGGCCAGCCGCTCGGCGGACACGCGCCCGCCGTCGTAGCCGACCATCGCGATCGTGCGCAGGCGCCGCGCACGCGCCTCCGCCAGGGCGGCGATCACGTTCGCCGAGTTCCCGCTGGTGGAGATGGCGAGCAGGACGTCGCCCTCGCGCCCGTAGGCGATCACCTGCCGCGAGAAGATCGCGTCGGTGCCGATGTCGTTCGCGATCGCGCTCATGATCGCGGGGTCCTCGGTGAGGTCGAGCGCCCGCCGCGCCGGCCAGGCCGGGTCGGGCGGCCGGCGGAAGTCGGCGACCGCGTCCATCGCGTCCGTGGCGGACCCGCCGTTGCCGAGGGCGAGCAGCGTCCCGCCGGCGTCGAGGTCGCGCCGCAGGCCCTCGGCGGCGCGCAGCAGCTCGGCGCCGTTCTCCTCGAGCGTCTGGGCGCGCAGCTCGCCCACCTCCTCCGCCTTGGCCAGCACCGAGCGGCGCACGTCCTCCACGACGGCCTCGAGGTCGTGCTCGCGCTCGCCGAGGAAGGGGTAGAGGAAGCTGGACGCGCCGGTGTCGTGCACCGGCCGCGCCTCGCGGCCCTCGAGCAGCCCGCGGTGGTCGAAGAACACGTGCACGAGCTCCCAGAGCACGTGGTAGAGCGTCTCCACGAGCTCCTGCCGGACCGACGGGTCGCCCGACGGCGGCTCGAACTCCCACTCGGCCCCGGCCCGGGCGAAGGCCAGGGTCAGGCAGCCGCGCTCGCGGGCCACGCCGATCGCCGCGGCCGCCTCGCCGCCGTCCTCGGGCGCCCCGAACCCGATCGCGATGTCCCCGGGCTCGGCGGTCAGCGCGACCTGCTCGCTCAGGTCGCCCCCCTCGCCCGCCAGCGCGATCGCGGGCAGCGCCCGCTTGCCGACGATGACCGGGTGCACGAACTCCACGGCCACGTGCCGGGCGTCCGAGCGGGCCGCCGGCGTGCGCCCGAAGGCGATCAGCCGCCCGCCGCGCGCGAAGCGCTCGGCCATCCGGTGGCAGAGCCGCGCCAGCCGCTCCGACTCGGCCTGGAAGAACTCGGCGTTCGCGCGCGTGCGCTCGGCGAGAGCCGCCTCGAGCAGGCCGCTCTCGAGCGCCTGCGTCAAGCGGGCGCCTCCACCGGAGCGCCGGTGCGGACGAGCCAGTCGCGCCACTCGTCGAGCCCCTCGCCGGTCTTCGCGCTGACCACCATGCGCTCGACGCCCGGATGCACCGCGTCGAGGTTGTAGAAGAACTTGTCGAGGTCGAAGTCGAGATGCGGCAGCAGGTCGATCTTGTTGACGAGGACCAGCTCGCAGGCGCGGAACATGAGCGGGTACTTGAGCGGCTTCTCCTCGCCCTCGGTGATCGACGAGACCATGATCCGCGCGTCCTCGCCGACCTTGAACTCGGCCGGGCACACGAGGTTGCCCACGTTCTCGATCACCAGCAGGTCGATCTCGTCGAGCGGCAGGCCGGGCAGCGCGGAGCGGACCATGTTCGCGTCCAGGTGGCACTCGCCGCCGAAGCCGCTGTCGGTGTTGAGCTGCGTGACCGGCACGTGCAGCGCGGCCAGGCGGTCGGCGTCGAGCGATCCCTGCACGTCGCCCTCGAGCACGCCCACGCGCACTCCGTCCAGGTCGGCCACCACGCGCTCCAGCAGCGAGGTCTTGCCCGCGCCGGGAGCGCTCATGAAGTTGACGACGCGCACGCCGGCGCGGTCGAAGTCGGCCCGGTTCGCCTGGGCGATCGTGTTGTTGGCGTCGAGCGCCTCCTCGACGATCTTCACCTTTGTGCGATGCATTCCGCCTCCTCGACCTCGATCGACTCCACCTCGAACTCGTCCCCCGACGCCACCTCGACCCGGCCGGCGCCGCCGCAGCCGGGGCACATGAAGACCGGCACGTCGATCTCCCACTCGCGCGCGCAGACCGCGCAGCGCAGCCGCGCGTCGATCAGCTCCTGCTCGAGCCGCGCGCCCTCGCAGACCGTCCCCTTCGAGACGAAGCCGAAGTAGAAGTCGAGCGTGTCCGGCACGACCTGGCGGAGCGCCCCGACCCGCAGGCTCACGACGCTCACCTGCCGTCCCTCGGCGTGCTTGACGACGGTGTTCACGATCGCGCCGGAGAGGGACAGCTCGTGCATCGCTCAGTCCACGGCGTATGCGGCGTCGGTGCCCAGCTGCTCGACCGTCTCGACGACCAGGCCGACCGCCCCGTCCACCGCGCGCTCGACCTCCGCGCTGAGCCCGAGCCCCATCTCCTCGACCTCGGCGGGCTCGCAGGCCACCACCACGACCTTGCCGGGCCAGGCGCCGAGCGTCTTCACGAAGCGCAGGACCGTCTGCGGGTCCATCGCGTGCGGGTTGATGATCTGGCCGTCCTCGATCCCGGCCTCCACCTCCTCCTCGAGCGCCTCCATCACGTAGAGCGTCCCGGGCTCACCGCCCTGCCGGCTCACGTCGACCAGGACGAGCGCGTCGTAGCCGCGCATGACCTCGTAGGCGAGGTCGAGGCCGCCGGTGCCGAAGTCGAACACCGCCGCGCCCTCGGGCAGCTCGCGCGCCTCCAGGCGCTTCACGACCTCGCTGCCGAAGCCGTCGTCCTTGAGCCACGCGTTGCCGATGCCCGCGACCAGGATCCGCTTCATCGCACCACCTCCACCTCGGGGGGAAAGAACCAGAGAAAGCGGCCCGTCTCGCGCATGATCTCCTGGCCGGGCTGGTCCACGCTCACGCCCAGGTGGACCTTGCCGTCGTAGTCGCGGTAGATCCGCTCGACGGTGACCGTCCGGCCCTCGAGCATCCGCGCCTGCAGGTCGGCGTCGAGGCCCGGCCGCACCACGACCTTGCCGCCGCGGGTGAACAGCTTCCCGTCCACCTCGACCTCCGGCAGCCCGCGCGTGGGGTCGCGCACGTCCGCCGAGGGCCGCGGCGGCTCGCGGGTCACGGGGTCGCGCACCTCCACGCGGCCGTGCAGCTTCAGGAGCTCCTCGGGCGTCACGGCGCAGGCGCGCTCGATCATCTCGCGGACCGCGGGGTCCTGGTGCTCGAGCTCGGCGCGCTCGTCGTCGCTCAGCGCCTGCACGTGGAGGACCAGCGCCTCCTCGATCTCCGTGTTGTCGAAGAGGTTGCCGCGGCTCTCCGGCGCGATCTGCGGGTGGTCCGGCAGCACGATCGCCGCCCCGAGCATCACGTCGTCCTCGGCCGAGGCGAGCACGGGCCAGGTGTTCACGCTCTCGCAGGGCGCGTCGAGCTGCGAGAGGAAGCGCCCCCCGTCCACCCGCAGGAGCGGGTGCGTGGAGATGAGCGAGCGCGCGATCGCGCCCGCCCGGTCGAGGCCGTCCGGGGCGTCGGTGTGGTTCTCCACCCGGTACGTGACCAGCCGGCGGCCGTCCTCGAGCGGCTTCTCGCCGAGCTGCGTCCTGACCACGAGGTCGCCGAAGCGGAACTCGCCGGCGCCCTCGATCCGCTGCTCCTCCGCCTTGTGGCGCTCGCCGCTCGGCGCGAGGAAGCGGACCTCGGCGCTCACCTCGCCGCCGCCCTCCACGACGCATTGCAGCTCGAGGTGGTCGTGCGTCGTGGCGAGCGTCCGCGCGTACGCGGGCGGGTAGACGATCCCGAAGGGCGTGGGCGTGGCGTTCTTGGCGGCTCCCGGCGTGTACGGGTAGAGCGCGTAGCCCTCGTAGAGCAGCGTGTCGACGAGCTCGTTCATTCGCCCAGCAGCTCCGCCACGGTGGCGTCCAGGGTCGGCAGCGCGCGCTTGGCCTTCTCGCGCTGGAGCGCGCGCAGCGTGTCGGCGTGCAGCGGGATCCAGCCGGTCTGCGGGTAGTAGTGCTCGATCAGGTCGCGCCAGGTGGCCACGGGCAGCCGGAACTCCGCCGAGCACTCCCACGGGACGAGCGAAATCTGCAGGCGGCCGTCGTCGCCGCGGTAGTGCACCGTCCCGTTGAAGTTGAACGCGAGCGGCACCTCGCCGTCGGGCAGGCCGTTGAGGTACTTGGAGGAGGCCACCTCCATGTCGAAGCTCGCCGGGACCGGAAGGTGGAAGGTGGTGGCGCCGGTGAACGCCGGAACGAGCACGTCCGCCTTGTGCCAGACGAGGCTGCGCGTGGTGGTGGCCCAGCGCTCCGGCGGGCCGAACAGCTCCACCAGCTTCTCGCGCGTCTCGGGGTCGTACGCGCGCCGCGCCGGCTCGATCATGATCTGCGCGCTCAGCGCGATCGCGTAGACCGGGCGGCCGCCCGGCTCGGTCACGTGCACGTCGAACTCCAGCGCGGGCGTGGCCGCGTGACGGCGGCCCGTGGCCCCGAGCACCTTGAACTCGGGCTCCGGCGCCACCGGCGGCGCGAGCGTCTCCGGCTGGCTCAAACGGCCACCTCCCGGAGCTCGTCGAAGTAGCCCGCGATCGCCTTCTCCACGGCGCCGCCGCCGGAGATGCCCTCCCACGAGGCCTTGACCAGCCCGACGAGCATGTAGCAGCGGTCGATCGGGGCGATCGCGAACGCGTGCGGCTCGGACATGCGGTTCACGATCAGCGCCTCGGCGTCCGGCTCGAGCTGCCTCAGGATCGGGTTGAGCGCCTGGAGCCGCTCCCACGTCTCGAAGTGCAGCTCGCTCTCGGTGGCGCCGGCCGGGCTCGGGTAGAGCGCGACCACGCAGTCGGTGACGCTCGAGTGCATGAAGAACGCGAGGCCGATCGGGATCCGGAACTGCGCCCAGATCTCCTCCGGCAGCCGGAAGTCCTCGAGCCAGAGCGTGCGGCTGCCGGTCGGGCGGAACTCGGCGTCGCCCGAGCGCAGCGCCCAGCAGCTCTCGCAGACGCAGACGATCTGGCGCTCGTAGAGGTTGAGCATGTGCCGGTGGTCGCTCGGCACGGTCGTCTGGCAGAGGTCGCAGCGCTCCTCCTGCGAGACCGGCTCCGGCGGCTTCGGCTTGGCGAGCCCGCGCAGGCCCGAGACCATCATGGCCTTGCGCCGGCCGGCGATCGCCTGGTCGAGGTCGATGCGGTTCACAGCGCGACCCTGATGTCCTCCTGCTCGCGCAGCAGCGGCACCGGCTCGAGCTGCAGGTGGTCGTCGTCCATCGAGCGGCCGGCCTGCGGGAGGAAGTAGCTGCGCCCGCAGGCGGGGCAGCGCAGCGCGCCGGCCTCGAGCGCGCCGCCGTCGAGCGGCCCGCCGCAGTCGGCGCAGGTGTTCCTGTAGGCGAGCAGCGTGCCGTCCACGTTGGCCACCACGAGCGGCACTCCGGCCACGTCCGCGGCCACCATCCCGGCGGGCTCGTCGATCGCGAGCGTGTGCCATGACGGGGCGCCGTTCATCTGCACGAGCGGCAGCGGGACGCCGCTGATGCCGCGCTCGTCCTCCTCTTCCACGATCCCCTCGACGTCCATGCCCTCGAGGTCGGGCGCCGCCGTCTCGAGCGCCTGCCGCACGGCCAGCTCGAGCGTCGACGACGACGCCCGGCACGACTTGCAGCTGCCCTCGAGGCGCAGCTTCGCGATCCCGTCCTCGATGCCCACCAGCTCGACGTTCCCGCCGTGCGACTCCATGTACGGCCTGACGCTGTCGAGCGCCTGCATGACCCGCTCCTCGATCGGGACGGGATAGAGGTCGTGGATCATCAGCAGGCCCGCGACGAGGTCGTCGTTCGCCATCTCGTCGCGGGTCTTCGCGTCGGCCAGCTCGACTATTCGCTCGAGCCCGGCGCCGTACATCTGCACGACCGCCGCGGTCAGCTCCTCCGCCAGGCCGCGGCAGGCCGGGTCGTCGAGGTCCTCCAACCGGCCCGTGAGCTCCTGCACACGGGCTATGAGCTGCTCGGGCTCCATGTGCCTAGCAGAGGGCCGTGGGCGTGTGGACCACCTTGCGCACCGGCCCCTTGCCGCCGTACATGTGCACGCCGCACGGCAGGCAGGGATCGAACGAGCGGACCGCTCGCATGATGTCGATCCCCTTGAAGTTCTCCGGGCCGTTCTCCTCGAAGATCGGCGTGTTCTGCACCGCGTCCTCGTAGGGGCCGGGAGTCCCGTAGACGTCCCGCGGGCTGGCGTTCCACGGGGTCGGCGGGTAGGGCTGGTAGTTCGCGATCTTGCCGTCCTCGATCACCATGTGATGCGACAGCACTCCGCGAGCCGCCTCGTGGAAGCCCACGCTGACCGCGTGATCCGGCACCTTGAACTCGTTCCAGCTCTTGGTGCGGCCGGCCTGGACCTCCTTCATCGCCCGCTCCAGGTTGTGCAGCGCGATCAGCGCCGAGTAGGCCTGGTGGTACGTGCGGGCGCGGTCGCGCTCGATCGCGTTCGACTTCTCCGGCACGTGCCACTCCATCTCCATCTCGGGCATGTTCGGAGAGCGCGGCAGCACCATCTGGAGGCTGTGCCCCGTGGCCTTCACGTAGCCGAAGTCCACGAGCCCGGCCTTCGCCGTGCACCACTGGCGCGCGAACGGGCCGCCGCCGGTGTCGCAGCAGACGTGCGTGTCGGTGCGCTTGTCGTAGATGCGCGGCGACACCACCCACGTGTACTTGTCGGTGAAGTCGCGCTTCTGCGGCTTCGGCAGCGTGACCTTGTTCCAGGGGTGGTTCTTGTCGACCGGGTTCCCGAGCGGGTCCTCGGTCACGAACGTCCGCTCGTCCTCCCAGCCGTCGAAGTACGAGCTGCCGAGCAGGATCCGGATCGCCAGGTTGATCTCCACCAGGTCGGTGGTGATCAGCTCGCCGTTGATCGCGATCCCGGGGGTGATGTAGCGCTTGCGCCCCCACTCGGTCATGTTCTCGTACGAGTAGTCGACGTAGTCCGGGTCGTCGAACGAGCCCCAGTTCACGAGGTTCGTGTCCCGGTAGCCGACCATGTCGTAGCCCGGCAGCTCCGTGAGGAAGAAGTCGTACAGGTCGTCGTGCATCGGCACGCTTCTCTTCACGTAGTCGAAGTACCGCATCAGGCGCACGTAGTAGTCCGTGCAGGTCTGGTGCGTGATGTCCGCGCTGCACCCGCCGGGCATGATCGTCGAGGGGTGCGTGTGGCGACCGCCGAACAGGCAGTACATCTCGCGCGTGTAGCGGGCCACGTGGAGGGTCTCCAGGTAGAACTCGCCCGTGAACGGGTTCAGCGACCGCATGATGTCCGCGATCGTCCTGTAGCCGTGGATGTCCGAGTGCGGCGCGGCGGTGTTCTCCGCCTTCGCGAGCAGGGTCGGGTTCGTCTCCTTGACCATCTGCTCGCAGAAGTCCACGTTCGCCATGCAGTCGTTGAAGATCGCGTGGTCGAAGATGTAGTCCGCGGCCTCGGCCATGTTGAACGCCATGTCGCCCAGCGGCGGCGGCTTCACGCCGTACGCCATGTTCTGGTTCAGGCAGGAGCAGGTGCAGTGGTTGTCACCGCAGATCCCGCAGATGCGGCTGGTGATGAAGTGCGCGTCGCGCGGGTCGATCCCCTTCATGAAGATGTCGAACCCGCGGAACACCATCGACGTCGAGTAGCACTTCAGGACCTGCTGGTTCGAGAAGTCGATCTCCGTGTGGATCCCGAGTGACCCGACGATGCGGGTGATCGGGTCCCACGACATCTCCTTGACGACGACCTTCTGCTCACGGGGTGTCTCAATTGTCGACATGTGCGCCTCCCTCTACCAGCGCTTGGAGTAGCCGGTGGTGAGCTCGGGCTTGTTGTGTCTCCACTCGGGCTCGACGTCGTACTTGTTCTTGATGTTCCGCTGCCGGAAGTAGCGGACCATCGGGCCGTAGACGTACTTGCGTGAGGCCCGCGGCCGCGCGCTCCCCAGCGGGTCCTCGTCCATGAACGGCATGTACTTGTCGGGGAAGCCGGGCATCGTGCAGGCCATGCAGATGCCGCCGACGTTGGGGCAGCCGCCGATGCCGTTCACCCAGCCTCGGATCGGCACGTTGCACTTGACCACCGGGCCCTTGCAGCCGAGCTTCACCAGGCAGCGGTGGTCCGAGCCGTACTCGGTCGCGAAGTCGCCCTGCTCGGCGAAGCCGGCGCGGTTGCAGCCCTCGCGCACGGTCCGGCCGAACAGCCACTTCGGGCGCAGCTGCTCGTCGAGCTCGGGCGCGGGCGCCAGGCCGGCCAGGTGGAGCGCCAGGTACAGGAGCGTCTCCGTCATGTTGTCCGGCTGCGCCGGGCAGCCCGGGATGCAGACCACCGGCAGGCCGGCCGCCGACTTCCAGTTCCAGCCGAGGTAGTCGGGCACGCCCATCGCGCCGGTCGGGTTGTTCTTCATGGCGGGGATGCCGCCGTAGGTGGCGCAGGTCCCGACGGCCACGACGGCGGCGGCCTTCGGCGCGAGCCGGTCGAGCCACTCGTTGATCGTGATCGGCTGGCCGTTCTCGCTGTTGATCGCGAAGCCGGTCCAGTGGCCCTCGCCGTTGATCTGCTCGTTGCCGAGCGATCCCTCGATGACGAGGACGAAGGGGTCGAGCTTGCCCGCCTCGGCGTCGAACCAGGCCTGGCTGAACTCGTCGCCGACCTCGTACGCGATCACCTGGTTGTGCACCACGATCTTCGGCATCCCGGGGATGGCCTGGGTGATGATGTCCTCGAGGCTCGGGTTGGTGGCCGACGTCATCGCGACGGAGTCGCCCTCGCAGGAGAGACCCGTCGTGATCCAGAGCACGTGGGCGGTGACCGCCTCGGTCTTCTTGTGCTCCGCGAATACATCGGTGGTCGCCATCGCCGTCCCTTCCTCGCTCAACAGATCCTCGGCAGCGGGTCCCCGACCAGCTGGTCCATCACCCGCTTGCCGCCGAAGCTCGTCTCCACCAGCACCATCGCGGGCGGCTCCGTCCGCACCTCGCCGATCTCAGCCGCGCGCTCGCATCCCGGCACCGAGCGCAGCGCGGCGAGCGCACGGTCAGCGGCCTCCTCGGCGACGAAGGCGACGAGCTTGCCCTCGTTGGCCACGTACATCGGGTCGATTCCCAAGATCTCGGAGGCGCCGGCCACGGCCGGGTCGATCGGCACGGCCGCCTCGCGCACGAGCATCGCCACCTGCGAGCTGCGCGCGAGCTCGTTCAGCACCGAGGCCACGCCTCCGCGCGTGGCGTCGCGCATGCAGCGCAGCGACGGGCCGGCCTCCTCCAGGAGCGCGTCGGCCACCGGCCACAGCGAGCGCGTGTCGGACTCGATGGCGGCGTCGAGCTCGAACTCGCCGCGGGCCAGCATGATCGCCGTCCCGTGCTCGCCGATCGTGCCGGACAGCAGGATGCGGTCGCCGGGCCGGATCGCGTCCGGGGCCATCCGGGCACGCGGGTCGCGCTGCCCCATCCCCGTCGTGCAGACGTACATCTGGTCGGCGGCGCCGCGCTCCACGACCTTGGTGTCGCCGGCCACGATCTGCACGCCCGCGGCCTCCGCCGCGGCGGCGATCGCGTCCACCTCGGCCCGCAGGTCGTCCGCCGCGAGGCCCTCCTCGAGGATCAGCGACAGGCTGAGCGCGAGCGGCCGGGCGCCGGACACGGCGAGGTCGTTGACGGTGCCGTTCACCGCCAGGTCCCCGATCGAGCCGCCCGGGAAGCGAAGCGGCTTGACCACGAACGAGTCCGTGGTGAGCGCCAGCTCGGTGCCGTCCACGCTGACCGCGCCGGCGTCGCCCATCGCCGTCGAGCGTCTCGGAGGCGAAGGCGGGCACGAACAGCCCCTCGATCATGCTCTGGGTGGCCTTGCCGCCGGCGCCGTGCGCCATGTTGATGCGCTCGTCGCGGAACTTCGCGCGCTTGCCGCGCGCGGTCTCGATGATCCCGAGGATCCGCTCCTCCCGGTCGGAGACCACGCCCATCAGACGACCTCCCGCTCGCGCGCGAAGCGGCCGAAGTTGTAGTAGGCGGCGCAGGCTCCCTCCGAGGACACCATGCAGGTGCCGATCGGGCGCTCGGGCGTGCACGCGGTGCCGAACACCTTGCACTCCCAGGGCTTGATCACGCCCTTGAGCACCTCGCCGCACTGGCATGCCTTCGGGTCGGCCACCCGCACGCCGGGCACGCTGAAGCGCAGCTCGGCGTCGAGGTCGGCGTAGGCCTCGGAGAGCTTCAGCCCGCTCTGGGAGATGAACCCGAGGCCGCGCCACTCGAAGTGCGGGCGCAGCTCGAACACCTCCGCCATCGCCTCGAGCGCCCGCGGGTTGCCCTCGTAGGGCACCACGCGCGCGTACTGGTTCTCGACCTCGCAGCGGCCCTCGGCCAGCTGCGCCAGGATCATCCGGATCGCCTGGAGGATGTCCAGCGGCTCGAAGCCGGCGACCACGATCGGCTTGCCGTAGTCGGCCGGGATGAACTCGAACGGGCGGGCGCCCACCACCGTCGACACGTGCCCCGGGCCGACGAAGCCGTCGAGCCGGAGGTCGGGCGAGTCGAGCAGCGCGCGCAGCGGCGGCACGATCGTCACGTGGCTGCACATGCACGAGAAGTTCCGCACGCCCTCGGCCTTGGCCCGCTTGAGCGTGAGCGCGGTCGAGGGCGCGGTCGTCTCGAACCCGATCGCGAAGAACACCACCTCGCGGTCGGGGTTCTGCTTCGCCATCCGCAGCGCGTCGAGCGGCGAGTAGACCATCCGGATGTCGGCGCCCTCGGCCTTGGCCTCGAGCAGGCTGCCGTGCGAGCCGGGCACGCGCATCATGTCGCCGAAGCAGGTGAAGATCACGCCCGGCTCGCGCGCCAGCGCGATGCCGTCGTCCACGCGGCCCATGGGGATCACGCAGACCGGGCAGCCCGGGCCCGTGGACGAGCTCGACGTTCGCCGGGAAGCAGGTCGTCGACCCCGTACTTGTAGATCGAGTGCGTGTGGCCGCCGCAGACCTCCATGAACTTGTAGTGGCGGCCCGGCTCGACCGCGGCGAGGATCTCGTTCGCGAGCACGCGTCCCAGCTCGGGGTCGCGGAACTCGTCGACGTACTTCATGCCTGGAGCCCCACGAGCGCGACGCCCGGCGTGAACGAGCAGCCGGTCGCCCGGCTCGACCGGCTCGACCAGCGCGATCTCGACGGTGCTCTTGGAGCCGTCGTCGGCGGCGCACAGGGCCAGGCCGCGCTCGGCGTCGATCCGCTCGACCTGCATCGGGATGCCCTCGTCGGAGCAGGTGATGCAGTGGTCGCCGCAGTCGTCAGCCTGCTCACTCGATCACGCTCGCCTTGAGCTCCTCGAGCTCCGCCTCGTAGTCCTCGCCCATGCGCTCGAGCTGGCGGCGGGTGGCGATCGCCTCGCTCTCGTCCACGCGCGACATCGCGAAGCCCACGTGGATCAGCACCCAGTCGCCGGAGTCGACCCCGACGCCGTCCTCGTCGAGCAGGCCGATGTTGATGGTGCGCTGGACCCCGGCAACGTCCACCTTGGCGAGCCGGTTCTCCTGATCAACGACCTCGACTATCTGGCCGGGTATGGCCAGGCACACGCTGCTCTCCCCTCCGAGACTGGTCGGTCTCGGCGACCCTACGCCCGCCCTCTCACGTCACAAAGGGCACATGTTGATTTGCAACGTTGGGTACCAACACCCACGGGGTAGGCTCCGCGCGGGGAGCATGGAAATCGCCGCAGGAGCGAACGGGGCTCGTGCCCCACGGTCGGCGCGGATCCTCGAGCTCGACCCCGAGCTCGGGCTCCGGGTCCCGCCCTCCGAGATCACCGCCGCGCGGCGGGAGCTCCAGGCGCACGTGACGACGCTTCCGTGCGGCCGCTGGGAGGTGCCGCACGGGGAGGCGCGGGCCGACCGGCTCGGCTTTCTCCTGCTCGACGGGCTGCTCGCGCGCGACCTCATCCTGGCCGGCACCACCTGCACCGAGCTGCTCGGCGAGGGCGACGTGATCCAGCCGTGGGTCGCCACGCGCGAGGACGGCCTGGTCCGCTACCACGTTCTCTGGCACGTGCTCTCGCCGGTCCGGCTGGCCGTCTTCGACGAGCAGTTCGCGCGCTCGCTCGCGCAGTGGCCGCAGGTGATGGGCGCGCTGCTGGAGCGCGCGGTCAGGCGCACCACGCAGATGTCGGTGCACCAGGCCCTCCTCCAGCTCTCGCCGCTCGAGACGCGGCTGCTCGTGCTCTTCTGGCACCTGGCCGAGCGCTGGGGCCACGTGACCCCGGAGGGGGTCAGCGTGCGGCTGCAGATGTCGCACGAGCTGCTCGGCCAGCTGGTCGGGAGCCGGCGCGCTTCGGTGACCACCGCGCTGCGGCGAGTCGCCGACAGCGGCCGGGTCGAGCGCAACCCGGACGGGAGCTGGCTGCTGCACGGGTCGCCGCCCGACGAGCTCGCCGACATCCAGTGGGCGCCGCGCACCGCCGTCGGCTAGACCTCGCGAGTACCTTGACGGGATGCCCGTCGCCGTCGTCTTCCGGTGTGAGATCTGCGGCCGCGCGCCGGGACCCGAGACGCAGGCCAGCCTCGAGCGCCAGCTGCTCGACCTGCGCCACGGCGAGTACGTGGACGCGGAGCCCGAGCGCTGGCTCGTGTGGCACGGGCGCGGGATCTACGGCCCCACGCGCTACGCGTGCGGGAGCCACCGCGGCGAGCTGAAGGCGATGCTCCGCGAGCTGTACGGGACGCTCGGCTGGCATCCCTGGGCGATGGGCCCCCACCCGTGGCGGGGCAGGCGCGGCACCGACCGCGCGCGCAGGCTCCAGCGCGCGGGCCGGAGCAACCTCGGTCCCTGACGCCTAGGCGGTGCGCCCGCCCGCGATCGAGCCGAACGGCACGGCGATCCGCGCCGTGATCGCGGTGCCCGCGCCCGGCGGGCTGTCGATGTCGAGCTCGCCGCCGAGCGCGCTGACACGATCGGCCAGCCCTCGCAGGCCGGAGCCGGACGTGGCGTCGGCGCCTCCGACGCCGTCGTCCGCGACGGTGATCACGGCGCTGCCGTTCTCGAGCCGGACCGCCGACCTCGGCGCGCTCGCACCGCGCGTGCTTCGCGGCGTTGGTGAGCGCCTCCGCGACGACGAAGTAGGCGGTGGTCTCGACCGACGCCGGCAGCCGTCCCGGCGGCAGCGGCGCGAGCTCGACCGGCACCGCGGAGCGGGAGGCGAGGCTCTCGAGCGCGGCGCCCAGCCCGCGATCGCTCAGGACGCTCGGGTGGATGCCCGCCGCGAGCTCCCGGAGGTCGCGCAGCCCGGCCTGGACCCGCTCGAGCGCGGCATCGAGGCGCTCGAGCGCCTCGTCCGGCGCATCGGACCACTCGTCGCGCGCGAGCTTGAGGCTGAGCGCGGCGCCCACGAACTCCTGCTGCGCGCCGTCGTGGAGGTCGCGCTCCAGCCGGCGCCGCTCCGCGTACCCGGCCTCCACGATGCGCGCTCGCGACGCCGCCAGCTGCTCGCGGGCATCGGCGTTGGCCAGCGCCGCGGTCACGAGCTCGGCGAACTCGGCGATGCGCTGCTCGGTGCCCTCCGGGAACTCGCCGGGCTCGGCGCCCACCGCCATGATCGCGCCCCAGAGCCTGCCCGACACCTTGATCGGGGCTCCCACGGTCGACCTGATCCCGAATTCCCGCAGCCGCGCCGCCAGCTCGCCGTCCACGCCCCGGTAGTCGTCCACGCGCTGCGGCTGCCCGCTCCGGACGATCTTGGCCGTGACGCTCTCGCCCTCGACCGGGATGGTGGAGCCGACCGGGAACGACGGCGCGCCGTCCGCGGCCCAGGTGCCGACCACCGTGGCCGTGTCACCGCTCTCGAAGCGGATCATGTCGGTGCTGTCCACGCCGAGCACGCGCCCGAGCTCCTCGCAGACGCAGTCGAACAGGACCCGCGGGTCGGGATCGGTGGCCACCAGCGTGGCCACGCGCCGCAGCGCCGACTGGTCCACGAGCAACGCGTTCAGCTGCTCGACCGACTGCTCCTTGGAGGCCATCGGGTGCCGAATTGTTGCAATCAAGGTGTGTGGCTACCCGTACCGTGGAACGCGCCGATCCCTCGCTACCGTGCGCGCCATGTCAGACGACGCGGTGATCGTGGAGGGGTTGGAGAAGTCCTACGGCTCGGTGCGCGCGCTCTGCAGCATCGACTTCGCCGCGCGCACCGGCAGCGTGCTCGCGCTGCTCGGGCCGAACGGCGCGGGCAAGACCACCGCGGTCCGGATACTCGCGACGCTGCTCCAGCCCGACGGGGGCAGCGCGCGCGTGGCCGGGCTCGACGTGGTCCGGGACGCGGCGGCCCTGCGCGCCAAGATCGGGCTCGCGGGCCAGTACGCCGCGGTCGACGAGAACCTGACCGGCTTCGAGAACCTCGAGATGGTCGGCCGGCTCTACCACCTCGACCGCAATGACGCGCGCACGCGCGCGGACGAGCTGCTCGAGCGCTTCGAGCTGACCGAGGCCGCCAAGCGGCCCGCGAAGACCTACTCGGGCGGCATGCGCCGCCGGCTCGATCTCGCCGCGGCGCTCGTGTTCCGCCCGCCCGTGCTGTTCCTGGACGAGCCCACCACGGGCCTCGACCCGCGCAGCCGGCTGGGCCTCTGGGAGACGATCGAGGGCCGCGTCGCGGCCGGCACGACCGTGCTGCTCACCACGCAGTACCTCGAGGAGGCCGATCGTCTCGCGGATCGGATCGTCGTGATCGACCACGGCAGCGTGATCGCCGAGGGGACCTCCGACGAGCTCAAGACCCAGATCGGCGGCGAGCGCCTGGACGTGCGCCTCGACGACCCGGCCGACGCCGAGGCAGCCGTGACGGCGCTCTCCACGATGTGCGTCGACCGGCCGTCGATCGGCGACCACACCGTCAGCGTGGCGGTCCACAGCCGCAAGGGCGTGATCGCGGAGGCGGTGCGCAGGCTGGACGACGCAGGCGTGGGGATCGACGACATCTCCATCTACCGGCCGACGCTCGACGACGTCTTCATCTCCCTCACCGGGCACGGGGCCGAGGCCGACGGCGCGGGCGAGGACGAGGCGGTTCCGGAGGAGGCAAGCGTATGAGCGAGCTCGCGATGACCGTGTCGGACACCTTCGTGCTGGCGCGCCGCAATCTCAAGCGGATCCCGCGCCAGCCCGACCTGCTGATCGCCTACACGGTCCAGCCGGTCATGTTCGTGCTGCTGTTCGTCTACGTGTTCGGCGGCGCGATCGACTCCGGGCCGTTCGACTACGTGGACTTCCTGATGCCGGGGATCATCGTCCAGTCGATCGCCTTCGGTGGCTTCGTGACCGCGCTCGGGCTCTCGGAGGACGTGCAGAAGGGGCTCATCGACCGCTTCCGCTCCCTGCCGATGTCACGAGCCGCCGTGCTGGCGGGCCGGACGTTCTCCGACGTCGTGCTCAACTGCCTCTCGCTCGTCGTGCTCTTCGCCGTGGGCTTCGCGGCCGGGTTCAACTTCATCGACTCGAGCCTCGGGCAGGTCGTGCTCGGGATCGTGCTGCTGCTCCTGATCGGCTACGCGTTCTCCTGGATCTTCGCGCTCGTGGGTCTGTTCTCTTCCTCGCCGGAGACGGCGAACTCGATCGGCTTCACGCTGATCTTCCCGCTCACGTTCGCCTCGTCGGTCTTCGTGCCCGCGGCCACCATGCCCGACGGGCTGCGCCAGTTCGCGGAGGCGAACCCCTTCACGACGTTCGCGGACGCCCTGCGCTCGCTGTGGATCGGCACGCCCCCGCACTCCGACGTGTTGATGGCGTTCGTGTGGTGCTTCGCGCTGATCGCGGCCTTCGCGCCGCTCGCGGTGTCGCGCTACCGCCAGGTGGCGGCGAGGTAGCCCGGCCGCGAGGCGCGCCATGCCCTACGTGCGCTGCGGCAGCTGCGGAGTCCGCGCCTATCGCGTCAGGGGCGCCCCCTGCCCCTCGTGCGACGCGGACCCGCTGCCCGGCAACGTGGAGCAGACCATGGAGCTCGCGGCCGCCCAGCTGGGCATGGAGGCGAGCGTGCTGGGCGAGGTCACCGGCGGCCTGGAGGTCGTGCGCCGTGTGGCCGGCGAGGCCGAGGCGCTCGGAATCGAAGCGGGCGTGTCCACGCCGCTGTCCGGCACCTACTGCGAGCAGCTGCTCGCCGGGCAGCTGCCGAACGCCGTTCCCGACACGGAGCGCGAGCCGCTGCTCGCGGACCTGCCGGGCACGGTCGACTACGGCATCCGCGCCTACATCGGCGTGGAGTTCAAGCTCAACGCCCGCCTCTACGTGCTCTGCTGCCTCGCGCGTGAGCGCCGGCCGCAGCTCGGCGAGCCCGAGGTCACCTTCCTGCGCGGCATCGCGGAGAGCGTCCGCGCGCAGCTCGCCGCATGAGGCCCGAGGGTCAGCCGCCGGCGCTCAGCAGGGCGGCGACCTGGTTCGCCAACGGTGACCCGAGCCCGGTGGCGAGGTCGAACCCCGGTCGAGCCGGGCAGCACGACCCGCCGAAGAGCGCATTGCCGCCCTGCGTGATGTCGAGGAACGCCGTCGGGTTGCGCTTCGCCAGCGCGTACAGAAGCGGCGGCACGAAGCCCGGGCGCGGGAGACCCTCCTGCTTGGCCTGCTGATCCCAGAGCGCGATCATGGCCGCCACGAGCGGAGTCGCCGCGCTCGTGCCGCCGACGAACGTGATGGTCTGAGCCGCGTTGGGGCAACCCTGGACGCCACTGGAGCAGACGATCGGGTAGCCGGGGCTCTCGTCGGCGAAGGCGGCGACGTCGGGGACCATTCGGTACTTCGAGTTGGCGAACGACTGGGCCGGCTGCCACGACGGGCGCTGCTGGAAGGTGCTCTGCCCGCCCCCACCGCCCTTGGCCGCGTGGTACGGCTCCGGATAGACCGTGTCGTTCCACGGGCCGGTGGACACGATCGCGTTGCCCGAGTTCAGCGTCAGGCTGGTCCCGCCGACCGCCAGCACCCACCCGGAGCTGGCGGGCCAGGAGACCTGCGGCTTCTTCTCGCTCGAGGTGAGCTTGCTCGTCGGCACGCCGCGCGCGCACGCGGACGAGCCGGTGTCGCCGGCGGCGACCACGACGGTGATCCCCAGCGCCGCCTCGGCGGCGAGCAGGCGGGTGACGAGCGTGCGGGACGCCGAGTACTTGGAAACGGTCGACTCGCAGACGCCGTAGGACACCGACACGACGTGCGGAAGCGGCGCGCCGTTGGTGGTCGCCTGCAGCGGCGAGGCGAGCATCTTCAGGAAGCCGAGGACATCGCCGTCGTCGGCGTCCTCGTTGATCGGGTGGACCCAGAGGTCGAAGCGATCGAGCTGGGGCGCCACCATCGAGACCGTCATCGCGTCGAGCGAGCTCTCGAGGATCGGCTTGATGCCCGAGCCGTTGTGGATCTTCAGCGCCGTGCCCTCCGCCCCGAAGCAGTTGCGGAACTGGGTCACGTCCGACGAGGGCGTGGGCGCCTCGCCCACGATCGCAACGCGCATGCCCTGTCCGAGCAGGCCGGCGGAGTGCAGCGGCTCGATCCCGTAGGCGGTCAGGATCTGGTTGGGGAACAGGCCCGAGGACGAGGCGAGCGCGCCGGGGTCGGTGGTGGGGAGGCAGGTCGGCTCCGACCGAGCCGGTGCGGGTCGGGGTGCCGCCGTCATAGGCCGGTCCGGCGGCGGCGCGGGCAAGCGGGCCGCGGTGCGGGGCCTGCGCCCGAGGACGAGCCCTTCGGCTTCACGCCGTACCGCATGCCCGCGATCGTGTCGACGTTCCCCTTCAGCCCCTTCGGGGGCTTGGGCGTGTTGACCGGGCAGCGCGACGATGTCGCCCGATGACGTCTTGTAGTTGGCCCACTTCGTCCCGAACATCTTCTGAGCCTTGCCGACCGAAAGCGTGGCGCTGACGCGCAGATGGGTCACGTCCACCGTGGCGGTGATGCCCTGCGACTTGAAGGCGTTCTTGACGGCGTTGCGCTTTGCCGACGTCGCTCCGTACTTGCTCTGGAGCTTCGAGAGGGAGAGGTACTTGCCGTACGAGGACGACGACGGCTTGCTCGCCGACTTCGCCGCCTTCTGCACTCCGGAGTTGTTCGCCACCAGGCCGATCTGAAGCCCGAGCTTGAGGCTGGTGGATGTGGCGCCCACCTTCTTGAGCCCCTTGTGGGAGATCGGGCCGTAGTTGACGTCGGCAGTCGCCTGAGAAGCCGTGGCGCCGAGCGCGACGCAGACCACACCCGCGAGTACTGCGGTCCTCCGCATCGGGCCATCGTCCCGTGCACGCAGCACCGGCGCCATCACCTCGATGGGGTGAGATCGGGCGGGCTATGGTCGCCGCATGACGACTGGTCCGCTCTCCTTTGCGCTCGATGCGGACGGCGGCGAGCGGCTCGTGTTCGGCCCCGTCACCGTGCTGGTCCGGGCTTCCGCGGAGACCACCGGCGGCGCGTTCTCGGTGATCGAGGAGGTGCCTCCGATGGTCGACACCCCGCTTCACGTGCACGCCAACGAGGACGAGCTGTTCTACGTGCTCGAGGGAGAGCACGTGGTCCGCTGCGGCGACGACGAGCACCACCTCGGGCCCGGCGGCCTGATCTTCCTCCCACGCGGCATCCCGCACTCACAGCGACGGGTCGTGCCGGGCGAGGGACGGCAGCTCGTGCTCACCTCGCCCGCCGGGTTCGAGGGGTTCTTCCGCGAGCTGGCTGAGGCCGACCGCCGGGGCGCGCTCGGGCCGGACGCGTACGCCGCGGCGTCCGAGCGCTACGGCATCACCTGGATCTAGCGGTTCACGTACGGCTGATAGGTGCGGCAGGGCTCGCCGCGCAGGCCCGGGCAGGGCGGCAGCCCGGTGGGGACGCTCACGCCCGGGACCACCGGGAGCAGGAGCTTCGACGGCATCGTCTGCGAGCGGGCGATCGCCACCGTGGCCGTGCCGCTCGGGTCGGTCTCGCCGAAGGCCCAGATCGGCTGGTCGCCGTTCGGGGCGCTGATCGTCACGCGGATCCGCGACCCGGCCCGGTAGACGTGCCCCTGGTAGTAGAGCGGGATCGTGACCTCGGCGAACTTGTTGGCCGGCATCGGCGCCACGTCGGCCGCCCTGAGGCTCAGCACGGGCTCGAGCGGGGTGCTCTTGGCGGCGTCGAGCTTGCGCTCGTTGGCCCGCAGCCAGCCGCCCTGCACGAAGGTCTCCTTGCCGTCGGGCCTGACCTCGCTGATCGTCGCCTGGAGGTCGACGTTGGGGGTCGAGGAGCGGACCCAGGCGTGCACGGCGCCGGCGCCGACGACCGTGGTGTTGGCGCTCAGGGGGCTCGTCACGTACGAGGCGGCGCTCCCGGGCGGGTTCTGGGTCCAGTTGTAGGGGGGCGTGGCGGTCCAGAGGCCGCCCTCCCCGGCCGCGGTGTCGCCGGTGAAGTTCGTGGCCGGCCGGGCCTTGGCGTTCCAGGTGAACGTGTCGGCCCCGGACTGCGCGGGCGCGGCGTCACCGAGCCCGCCGCCCGGGCCCATGTACCAGGAGCGGCCGCTGGTGCCCGGGATCGGGAAGCTCGGCCACGAGCGCTCGAAGCCTGGGACCGGGTGGCCCGGCTGCAGGCCGCCGGCGCCGTTGTCGAAGAGGATGCGGATCGACGGCAGCTTCTCGAAGGCCGCGAGCGCGGTCGCGTAGGTGGGCTGCAGCTGGATCGGATCCGGCGGAAGGGTCACGCCCGTTATCCCCATCGCCTCCTGGTAGACGACCGGCGCGGCGGCGCGGAGCAGCGCCGAGTTCAGGATCGGCGCCTGCCTCGCCACGTACAGCTGGAGGAAGTCGTACCAGCGGTTGAAGGTCTCCGGGCGCGAGCGAGTCCACGTGGGTGCCGTTCGTGAACGTGAACCACTTGCGGTCCGTTCCGGTGAAGCGCTTCGCGAGGGTCGGGCAGTGGCCGCCGGTCTGCTCGTCCGTCCACTGGCATGCCATGAAGACCGGGGCGCTGATCTTGTTCACGAACGTCTCCGGCGCCAGCGGGTCGGCCACGGCCGGCACGTAGTGGTCGTTCGCGCGGATCTTCGCCATCAGGTCCACGGCCTCGGGGTGGAGGTCCTGGTTGGCCTTGCAGGTCTGGTCGCCGTCCTGGATCTTCTTGTAGGCCCAGGGCTGCCCGCCGGTGGGCGACGCCGCCTGGGCGTCGTGGATCCGCTCCTGGGCCCAGGCCACGGCGAACCCGGTGTTCAGGATGCCGCCCGGATAGAGCGTGGTCTGGGTCGAGTCGATGACCGAGAGCGGCGAGATGGCGGCCAGGCTCGGCGGGTTCATCTGGCCGGTGAAGAGCTGGCTGATGCCGCCGTAGGAGATGCCCATCATCCCGACCTTGCCGTGGAGGACCCACGGCTGGCGGGCGATGGTCTCCACCACGTCGTAGCCGTCGAGGCTCTGGAGCGGCTCGAAGAAGTCGAAGGCGCCGCCGGAGCAGCCCGTGCCGCGCATGTTCACGTCGACGACGGCGAAGCCCATCAGGTTGGCCAGGACGGCGATGCCGCTCTGCGGGCCGGCCGGATCGGCGTACCCGTAGCCGGAGTACTCGATCAGCGTGGGATAGGGCCCGTCACCGAGCTTCGGGAGGTCGATGCCGTCGGGCAGGGGCAGCGCGTTCGCCACGTCCTGGGGCGGGTGGACGTTGATCGCGAGCTGCGTGCCGTCGCGCGTGGTCAGGTAGCCGTAGCCCTTGGACGGGATCGCCTGGTTGTAGACGCCGGTGCTCGGCGGCGCCGGCTGCGTCGAGAGCACGGTCAGCGGGCCGGACGTGGCGCCTCCCGAGGCGGGACGCACGCGATAGCCGCTTCCCGCGGGGACGTTGCGGAACACGATGCCGCCCAGCGAGCTGGACGCCCGCGTGGCGATCGTCTTGCCGGCGCTGTTCAGCAGGGACGTCTGCACGCCCGGCGCGAGGCCCCTGACGTAGACCTGCTCGACGCTTCCGCGCGCGGTGTATGCCGACGCGGCGGCGGGCGCGGCCAGCGCAAGCACCGCGGAACCAAGTGCGACCCAAACCCGGAGCCCCCTCACGGGGCGGGTCGTACCCCATGCGTGGCTTTCCTAAACTCTGATGTTTCTCAAAGCTGCGGCGGCGGCGCGAACTCCATCAGCTCCACCAGGTTCCCCGCGGGGTCGCGCACGAACGAGCGCGGCGAGCCCCAGTACTCCTCGTGGTCGTCGACCCGGTGGCCGGCCTCGCGCAGGCGCGCCTGCGCCGGCTCGTAGTCGTCCCCCATCGGGAGGGCCGCGTGCCCCGCGTTCATGTGCGAGGTCTCGGGCAGCTGGATCAGGTGGAACTGGTCGCCGTCGCGCTCGAGCCAGGTGACGAAGGCGGCGAGCTTCTCGGGCGTGGTCACCCGCCTGAACCCGAGCAGCTCGTAGAACTCGATGCAGGCATCGAGCCGGTCCGGCTGGACCTCGAATGACACGTGCTGGATCACGCGCCCCGAGGCTATAGTCGCGCCGGTGAGGAGAGCCTGGTCGATCGCAGCGGTGACGGTCGCGTTCGCGGTGGGCGCGGGCGGCTTCCCGGGCGCGGACGCCTGGGCCGCCAAGCCGGCCGGCGCCGTGGTGGCCGCGAAGAAGCTGCCGAAGCGCCTCTGGATCCCGGGCACCACGGCGCGCGCCTACAAGCTCACCTACGTCACCACCGACGGCCGCGGGAAGCGCGCGCCGAGCACCGGCACGGTGTTCCTGCCGAAGGGCCGCGCGCCGCGCGGCGGCTGGCCGGTGATCTCGTGGGCCCACGGCACGTCGGGGCTCGCCGACGCCTGCGCGCCCTCGCGGGTCGGCCCCGCCCTCCCCGAGCGCGACCGCCCGTACCTGGCGAAGTGGATGCGCGCGGGCTACGCGATCGTCGCGAGCGACTACGCGGGCCTCGGCACGCCCGGCCTGGCCGCCTACCTCCACGGGCGCTCGGAGGCCCACAACATCGTCGACATCGTCAAGGCGGGCCGCGCCTACACGCGGGCTGAGCTCGCCGCGCCGAAGTGGGTCGTCGTCGGCCAGTCGCAGGGCGCCGGCGCGGCGATCTACACGGCCCGCTGGGCCACCAGGTTCGGCGGGCGCGGGCTCGACTACCGCGGAGCCGTCGGCACCGGCACGCCCGCCTATATCGAGAAGATCGTCGAGACGCTCGAGCCCGGCGACCTGACGATCACGCCCGGGCACCGACGGCCTACTTCGGCTACATCCTGGCGGGGCTGCGCTGGGTCGCATCCGGAGCTCGGCCTCGACGGCGTCGCTGACCGAGAGCGGCATGAAGTACCTGGAGGCTGGCCGAGACGCCAGTGCGTCTTCGACTACGAGAAGTCCCTCGAGGGCGTGAACTTCGGGCCGCTGGTTCTCGAAGCCCGTGGCGCGGGCTGCCGAACTTCGCGCAAGACGCTCGACGACTACATGGCGATGCCCGAGAAGGGCTTCGACAAGCCCTTCTTCATGGGTCACGGCACCAAGGACACGGACGTGCCCTACGGCCTCGCCGCCGCCTACGTGCGGGCGCTGAAGGCGAACACAGCAGCCGGTGCGCTTCAGAGACGTACCAGCTCGGACCACAGCGGGACGCTGATCGCGTCCCAGGAGGACACGCTGCCGTTCGTCCGCAGGCTGTTCGCGCGCAAGAGCCGCTGAGGGCGTTTCAGAGGAGCTCCTTTCCGGGAACACTCAGGTTTCCCAAGGCCCTCCGGAGGAGACCCGATGCCATCACGCCGCTCCACTCGCGCCCGCACGCTGACGATCGCGGTCGCCTGTGCCGTCCTCGCCCTCGCGGCCGCCGCCGCCCAGGCGTCAGCCGCGCCGCTCCGCTACGTCGCGCTCGGCGACTCCTACAGCGCCGCCTCCGGCGTGCTCCCGCCCGATCCCGCGGCGCCGTTCCAGTGCCTGCGCTCGATCCGCAACTACCCCCACGTGATCGCCGGCGCGACCGGGGCGCAGCTGACCGACGTGACCTGCGGCGCGGCCGACACCACTCACTACTTCGGCGCGCAGTACCCCGGCGTGGCGCCGCAGCTCGACGCGGTCAAGAGCGACACGCAGCTGATCACCATGACGATCGGCGGCAACGACAGCGGCGTCTTCATCAACACGATCCTCTCCTGCGGCGCCGCCGGCCTGCTCAGCCTCGGCCAGGGCAGCCCCTGCAAGGACCGCTACGGATCGTCGTTCGAGGACACGATCCGCAACACGACCTACCCGTCGCTCGTGAAGGCCCTGAAGGCCGTCCGGGCGAAGGCGCCGCGCGCCAAGGTCGGCATCCTCGGCTACCCGTGGATCATGCCGGCCAGCGGCGGCTGCTTCGACAAGATGCCGGTCGCCAAGGGCGACGTGCCCTACGTCCGCGGCATCCAGACGACGCTCAACGACGCCGTCCGGCGCGCCGCCGCGGCCACGGGCGCCACCTACGTGAACCTCAACACGGTCTCGAACGGCCACGACGCCTGCCAGCCGATCGGCGTCCGCTGGGTCGAGCCCGTCCTGCAGGGCACGAATCCGGTGATCGTCCACCCGAACGCGCTCGGCGAGGCCAACATGGCCGCCCAGGCGATGTCGGTGCTGCGCCTGCGCTGAGCGCTCAGGCGGGAGCGACGGAGAAGTAGAGCCGGGCGGCGGCCATGCGCTCCGCGGCCGCCGTGCCGAGCGCCGCGGCCGGGGTCAGGCAGCCGGCGGCGTCGGGCGTGGCCCCGGGCTCGGCCATCAGGAGCCCGGCCTCCCCCAGCAGCCGCGCCGTGGCCAGGTAGCCGGGGTGGCCCTCCGCGTGGACGTCCGCGCGGACCTCGTGGCCGCCGGCCGTGGCGGCGTCCACGCGCATGCTCCAGCGCCACGCCTCGAGCCGGTCGGCGGCGGGTCCGAAGCCGGACGAGGGCAGCACGCGGGAGAGCCCGGACGACATCCGCTTGCGCAGCCCGGCCGGCGCGCGCGCCATGCCCGCGATGAGGCCCTGGGTGCCGGACAGCATCCCGGCGGCGGCGAGGCGCAGGGGGAGGGTGACCGGAGGGCCCTCGATCGCGAGCCCCTCGCGGTAGCGCAGCGGCACGTGCAGCTCCCCGCGGGCCGTCGCGGTGAGCAGGCCGGTGCGATGGATCACCGCGGGGTTGATGAACGCGGCCGGCGCCATCGGGGCGATCACGGTGCCGTCCGGAGCGCGGCGCGGGCGCACGAGGATCGGGCTGGTGCGCCGGACCGCCTCGGCCACGCTGCCGTCGGCGAGCAGCGCGGCGGGGTCGGTGAGCACCGCGGCGTCCTCGGCCGCGCCGGCCTCGGCCAGGCTCTGGAAGGTGCCTCCGGAGATCCCGTCCGAGGGCCGCGGCATCCCGGGGAAGGCGTCGACCCTGAAGCGCACGTCCGCGCTGGCCAGGGCCTCGCCGTGGCGCTCCCGTGCCGTCTCCGCGGCGAGGAGCACGAGCAGGTCGGGCGGCAGCGCCTCGAACCCGCAGACCTGCACGACCTTGACGCCGGCCTGGCGGGCGGGCACGTCGACCTCGCGCGTGACGGAGCGGACGAACGGGATCTCACCGCTCAGGTCGGCGTAGTGCGCCCCGCCCGCGACGCAGGCGTCGATCACGGAACGCCCGTGGCTCGTGTACGGCCCGACGAGGTTGAGCACCACCCGCGCTCGGGCCGCCATCGCGGCCAGCGACGCGGGGTCGGCCAGGTCGGCGGTCACGAGCTCAGGGGCGCTCACGCCGTCCTCGGCCAGCACCGCCTCGAGCCGCCCGCGGTCCCGGGCGGCGGCGGCCCAGCTCGCGCCGGTGGCGGCCGCGCGCTCGGCCAGATACGCGCATACGCGGCGGCCGGTCACGCCGGTGGCGCCGAACACCACCACGTCGAGGTCCTTGGCGGCCATGCGAGCCGCGAGCCTACTCCGCTAGGTCCAGTCGCCGGGCTCGAGCCCCGCGGCCCGCAGCCCCTGCTCCCACGAGTAGAAGAAGCGGTCCCGGACCACCAGCCCCTTCTCGAGCGTGACGAGCTGCGAGAACTCCTGCTCCCACTCGACGCCGCTGACCCGGGCCTTCCCGCGAAAGCTGCCGAGGGTCAGGACCCGGTCTCCGAAGTCCAGCGCGCGGGTCGGGCCGGATCTCCCAGGACTCGAACGCCTCGGAGAACCGCTCGAGCCCGTCGACCAGGCCGGCGTGGCCGCGGTAGCTCTCGGCGAATCCCAGGGTCTGGAACTCCTCGGGGATCTCCCAGACCACATCGGGCGAGTAGCGCACGAACATCAGCTCCCAGTCCCTCCGCGGCGCGGCGGCCCACCCCGAGCGCAGCACCCGCCGAAGCCCGTCGCGCCGCACCGGCGATGCGGAGGGTTGAGCCGGATGCCGATCGCCAGCAGCAGCCGGGCGCTTCTCGGGAACCGCACGCTCAGCCGGTCGGTGAAGGTGCGCCCCGCCGGCACCGGCCCGTCGACTCGCGTGACGACCGGGGTTCGGCTAGGTCGCTCGCTCGATGAAGCCGGCGGTGTCCGCGAGGACCTCGTCGCGGTTCGTCTCGTTGTAGATCTCGTGGCGCGCACCAGGGTAGATGCGCTCGGTCACGTCCGCGTTCACGAGGAGCTCCACCAGTGCGCGGCTGCCCGCCATCGGCACCAGCTGATCGTCGCCGCCGTGCTGCCACAGGACCGGCCCGCTGATCCGAGGCGCCTCGAGTGCCGTTGTGAGCAGCGCCTGGGCCATCGCCGCGAGCGTCGCGCGCCTGAAGCCGCCGTGGTAGACGAGCGGGTCCGCGACGTAGGCCCGCTGAACCTCCTCGTCGCGCGAGAGCACCGTCGCGTCGATCGGCACCTCGGGCAGCTCATCGAGCGCAAGCAGGGCCGCGCCCGCCTGGGCGCCGACGAGCGGCGCGGACAGGACGAGGCCGGCGAGGCCCTCGCCGTGGCGCTGCGCGTAACGGGTCGCGATCAGGCCGCCCATCGAGTGCCCGACGAGGAACAGCGGGCGCCCGGGATGCTCGTCGCGCGCCTTCCGGACCAGGAGGTCGAGGTCGTCCACGACCAGGTCGAAGTCCACGATCAGCGCCCGCTCGCCGTCCGAGCGCCCGTGGCCCACGTGATCGAGGCCGTAGACCGAGGCGCCGCGCGCCGTGAACGCCTCGGCCACGTGGTCGTAGCGCCCGATGTGCTCGCCGTACCCGTGGGCGATCACCACGACGCGGCTCGGGTCCTCGCGCTCCCAGCTGGTCACGTGGAGGGAGCCCGCGTGCCCGTTCAGCATGGCCGGGCCAGCCTAGAGGTCGACGAGGATCTCGAACCCTCCGTAGACCATCCGCTTGTAGTCGGCCACGTCACCCGCGGGATCCATCAGCGCCTTCATCCGCTCGTCGCCCATGACCTTCTCGTTGACCGCGTCCCGGTGCTCGCGTGACTCGTAGGTGATCCACGCGAAGACCACGGTCTCGTCGTCCTCGAGCTTGACGCTGCGGGGGAACGAGGTCAGCTCGCCCACCTTCACGTCGTCGGCGAGGCACTCCTTGTAGTCGAGCGCTCCGTGCTCGATCCAGAGCTCGCCCGCGGTCGTCGCGATCCCGCGGTACCTGTCCACGTTCGACTTCGGCAGGGGCATCACGAATCCGTCCACGTATCCGGCCACTGGGTCTCCTTCGTTCGGGTTCGAGTCGTGTACTGAGACCGCGGGCGGCACGCGGAACTCATCGCGTACCGTGAGGCCGTGCGCATCGCCACCTGGAACGTCAACTCGGTGAAGCAGCGCGTGCCGCGCCTGCTGCCCTGGCTGGACGAGCGGCAGCCCGACGTGGTCTGCCTGCAGGAGACGAAGCTCACGGACGACGCGTTCAACGAGCTGCTCGCCCAGGAGCTGGCCGACCGCGGCTACGAGGTCGCCCTCCACGGCGAGGCGAGCTGGAACGGCGTGGCGATCCTCTCGCGCGTGGGGCTGGACGACGTGGTCGCGGGGCTCGACGGCGCGCCGGGCTTCCCGGACCCGGAGGCGCGCGCGGTGTCGGCGACCTGCGGCGGGATCCGCGTGGTCTCGGTGTACGTGCCGAACGGGCGCGAGCCCGACTCGGAGCACTACCGGTACAAGCTCGAGTGGCTGGCGTCCCTACGGGCGGCCGTGGCCGCGGGGCCGGATGCGACGGTCGTCTGCGGCGACGTGAACATCGCACCGGCGGACGACGACGTGTTCGACCCGGATGCCTACGTCGGCCAGACCCACGTGACCCAGCCCGAGCGCGACGCGCTGGCGGAGCTGCAGGCGCTGGGCCTGCGCGACGTCGTGCGCGACCGCTGGCCGGACGAGCGCGTCTTCACCTACTGGGACTACCGGGCCGGGATGTTCCACCAGGACCTCGGCATGCGGATCGACCTGGTGCTGGCCAGTGAGCCCGTCGCCGAGCGCGTGCAGGCGGCATGGGTGGACCGGCACGCCCGCAAGGGCAAGGGGCCGAGCGACCACGCGCCCGTGATCGTGGACCTGGACGAGGCGCCCGACGGGGACATCGGTCCCGTGGTCCCGCCGCCGTCCGCGCCGGTCACCAAGCGCGGCGCGAAGAAGCTGCCGCAGGGCTAGGAAGCGGCCTTGCGGTCGCGGTCGCGCGACGGCTGCACGCGCTTCGGCTCGCCCGGCATCTTCGGGTAGTCGGGCGGGTACGGCATGTCGCCCTCCTCGTCCTTCTCGTACATGTCCAGAAGCGGCTGGAGCGAGTGGGCCACCTCGTCGATCGCGGCGTGGCGGTCGCCGACGTCGGCGAAGCGGGCGGGCATCGTGGCGACCGTGAAGTCCTCGGGCGCCACCTCGGCGAGCTCGTCCCACGTGACGGGCGCGGAGACGGGCGCGCCCGGCTTGGGCCGGATGCTGTAGGCCGAGGCGATCGTCCGGTCGCGCGCGTTCTGGTTGTAGTCGACGAAGATGCGCTCGCCGCGCTCCTCCTTCCACCACTTCGTGGTCACCTGGCCGGGCAGGCGCCGCTCGAGCTCGCGCCCGAACGCGATCGCGGCGTGGCGGACGTCCGTGAACGTCCAGCGCGGCTCGATCCGGACGTAGATGTGGACCCCCCGGCCCCCCGAGGTCTTCGGGAAGCCGGCGTAGCCGAGGTCGTCCAGAAGGCCGCGCGCCTCGCCGGCCACGCGCACGGCGTCGTCGAAGTCGGTGCCCGGCTGCGGGTCCAGGTCGAGGCGCAGCTCGTCGGGGTGATCCACGTCCTCGCGGCGAACCGGCCACGGGTGGAAGGTGATCGTCCCCATCTGCGCCGCCCAGCCCACGACCGCGATCTCGGTGGGACAGATCTCGTCGGCGTGGCGCCCCGACGGGAACTCGATCCGCGCGGTCTCCAGGTAGTCCGGCGCGCCCTTCGGGACGCGCTTCTGGAAGAAGGCGTCGCCGCCGCCCTTCTCGCGCGTGGACAGGACGATGCCCGGGTGAACGCCCTTCGGCCAGCGCTCGAGCGTGGTCGGCCGCCGCTCGAGCGCGCGCAGGATGCCGTCCTCGACGGCGAGGTAGTACCTGACCACGTCGAGCTTGGTGACCTCGGGCGTGCGCTCGGTGCTCGGGAAGATCACGCGGTCGGGGCTCGAGACGCGCAGGTCGCGGCCGCCCGCTTCGAGGATCGTGGCCTCGGCCTTGGCCATGCCGGGACTATCGCAGCGACGCCGCGCGGAGCGCCCAGGGCTCGGTAGGAGAGACTGCTCCAATGGACTTTCAACTGACCGACAAGGTGGCCGTCGTCACGGGTGCGAGCAAGGGCATCGGGCTGGCGGTCGCGCGAGCGTTGTCCGACGAAGGCGCGCACGTGGTCGCGGGCGCTCGCAGCATCGACAGCCTCGAGGGCATCGATCGCGTCAGCGCCGTGGCGCTCGACCTGGCCAAGCCCGACGGCCCGGCGCGACTGATCGAGCGTGCGGTGGCCGAGCACGGTCGCGTCGACGTGCTGGTCAACAACGTCGGCGCCGTCCGGCTCCGCATGGATGGCTTCCTCGGCACTACCGACGACGAGTTCGAGTGGGCGATGCAGATGAACTTCTTCACGGCGTTGCGCGCAACCCGTGCCGCCCTCGGGCCCATGCTCGAGCAGGGCTCCGGGGCAATCGTGAACACCGCCTCCGTCAACGCCTTCTTCCAGCCGGATGCCGGCACGATCGACTACGGCGCCGCCAAGGCCGCGCTGGTCAACCTGAGCAAGAGCCTGGCCCAGGAGTTCGGGCACAGCGGCATTCGCGTCAACTGCGTGTCGCCGGGCCCCGTCGCCACCGATCTCTGGCTCGGCGACCACGGGGTCGCCGCGACCGTCGCCGAAGCCACGGGCGTCGACGCCGACAAGGCCCGCGAGACCGTCATCGCCGGCATCGGCGGCTTCGCCACCGGGCGCTTCACGACTCCCGAGGAGGTGGCGACGCTGATCGTCCTGCTGGCCTCGGAGCGCAACCGCAAACGTCACCGGGGCGAACTACGTGATCGATGGCGGCCTGATCAAGACGACCTGACGAACCGCGCGCTCAGGTGACGGCGGAAGAGCGCAAGGTCTGGGCCTCGAGCTCGCTCAGCGTCGACAGGAAGGCCTCCGAGAAGCTCGGGAAGGGCTGGATGACGTCGAACATCACGGAGAGCGGCACGCGTGCGCGAATCGCCACCGTCGCCTGTTGGAGCCACTCGCCCGCCTCCGGTCCGAGCGCGTAGGCCCCGGTGATCCGCTCCCCGTCGGATACGAGCGTCATGAAGCCGGGCTTCTCCGCGTACGCGCGCGTGTAGGTGGACGTGCGCGGCACCTCCGCGAGCGGGACCGTCGCGGTCAGCGCTCCCGTCGGCCTCTCCGACGGACGCCGCCTGGGGGTCGGTGAACACCACCCGCGGAACGGCGTCGTAGTTCGCCGTCCGGTCGCGCCCGAGGATGTTCGCGGCGGCCACGCGGCCCTGGTACTTGCCCATGTAGGTGAGCGGCCAGATGCCGGTCGCGTCGCCGATCGCCCACAGGCCGTCCGCGACGCGCATGCCGGTCGTCCACCGGGATCCCCTGTCGCGTGGTCTCCACGCCGACGCTGTCGAGCCCGAGGTCGTCCACGCGCGCGCGGCGGCCGGTCGCCACGAGCAGGCGGTCGCCGCGCAGCTCGGCGCGACCGGCGAACTCGACGACGTACTCGTCGCCGTCGCGGCGGACGCCGGTGGCGTGCTCGCCGAAGTGGAGCTCGATGCCGTCGGCGGCGAGCGCTTCGCCGAGCGCCTCGCCGAGCGGCTTCGGCTCGCGCGGCAGGAGATGGTCCATGCCCTCGACCAGCGCCACCGAGGCGCCCATGCGGTGCACGGCCTGCGCCATCTCCACTCCGACCGGGCCGCCGCCCAGCACGAGCAGCCGGCGCGGCACCTCGGTGAGCCCCGTGACCTCGCGGTTCGTCCAGACGCCGTCCAGCTCGCGGAGGCCGGGGACGGGCGGGACCACCGCGTCGGACCCGGTCGCGATCACCACGTGGTCGGCGGAGTAGGTCTGGTCGCCGACAGCGACTCGGCCGGGACCGGCGAGTCGCGCCGAGCCGCGAAGCACCCGGATGCCCTTCCCCTCGAGCCAGGCCGCCTTGGCGCCGTCCTCGTAGTCCCCGACCATGAAGTTGCGCCACTCGAAAGCGCCCTCCGGCCGGACGCCTCCGCTCACGGCCTCGCGGGCGCCCGGCGCCTCGCGCGCCGCCTGGAGCGCCTCGCCCGGCCGCAGCAGCGTCTTCGACGGGATGCAGGCCCAGTAGTCGCACTCGCCCCCGACCAGCTCGCGTTCGACGATCGCCACGCGCAGGCCGCCGTCCGCGAGCCGCCCGGCGCAGTGCTCACCTGCCGGACCGGCACCGATGACGACGACATCGAAGTCCTGGGTGCTGCTCATCGGGACCTCTCGTCCGGGGGTGACCGTGCCCGTGGCGGTATATCCGCAATGAGAGGAAGGCGCAAGCTCAGCAGGTGAGACCATGGGCCTGGGTGACCGCGGTCAACCGTTTGCACATTCCGTCGCTCGACGGCGCGACCGAGTGGCTCAACTCCGAGCCGCTCGACCCCGCCGGGCTGCGCGGCCGCGTCGTCCTCGTGAACTTCTGGACGCTGACGTGCATCAACTGGCTGCGCCAGGAGCCATACGTCCGCGCGTGGTCGCGCGCCTACCGAGACGACGGACTGGTCGTCATCGGAGTCCACACGCCCGAGTTCTCGTTCGAGCACGAGATCGAGCTCGTGCGGCGGGCGACGGACGAGCGTGCGATCGACTACCCGGTCGCGGTCGACAACGACTACGAGATCTGGAGCGCCTTCGCCAACCACTACTGGCCGGCGCTCTACTTCGTCGACACGGACGGCGTCATCCGCGACGAGCACTTCGGCGAGGGACGCTACGAGGAATCGGAGCGCGTCATCCAGCGGCTGCTCGGCGTCGAGCGCGAGCTCGTCTCCGCCGAAGGGCTCGGCGTGGAGGCGGAGGCCGACTGGGACCACCTGCGCTCGCCGGAGACCTATCTCGGCCACGCGCGCGGCGAGCGGCTCGCGTCACCCGAGCGCCTGCCCTTGAACCACTGGGCGCTCACCGGCGAGTGGACGATCGGGCTCGAGAACGTCGCGCTCGACCAGGCCGGCGGGAGCATCGCCATCCGGTTCCAGGCGCGCGACGCCCATCTCGTGCTGTCGCCCGGAGGGCGCGAGCCGATCCCGTTCCGCGTGCTCCTCGACGGCCAGGCTCCGGGCTCGTCGCACGGCGCGGACGTCGACGAGGACGGAAACGGCCTGCTCCGGGACGGTCGCCTCTACCAACTCGTGCGCCAGCGGGGCGCGATCCACCAGCGGACGCTCGAGATCACGTTCCTCGAACCAGGCGCCGAGGCGTACGCGTTCACATTCGGGTAGCCGCGCCATTGGTGCTTCATCTCAGGCCCCGGCGGCATCGGCGCCGCAGCGTCAGCCATGCGCCGAAGAAGAAGATGACCGTGAACGCCGTCAGGTAGAGCCAGTAGACGCCGGTCGCCTGCGTCCCGGCGTCGCCGTACGACGCGACCAGCGGCGGGCCGAGCGGCGACCCGCCGTCCGCAGAGGAGGTGGCGGACGCCGAGGTCGTGCCCCAGCGCCTCGAACGCCCAGCGGCCCGGGATGATCGTGCTGATCGCCGCGCCGGCGCCGGCCATGATGTGCACCGGCAGGATCGCCCCGGAGAACAGCACGGCCGGGAAGCAGAGCATCGGAAGGGCGAGCGTCGCCTGCGCCGGATTGCTGACGGCGGCGGACGTCAGCAACCCCAGCGTCAGCGCGGCGGCCGCGAGCAGCGCCAGCGTGATCCCCACCGTGAGGTAGGTCGTGGTGCTTGCGCCGGGCAGCCGGTCGAGCGCGCGCAGAACGGCCAGCATGAGGATCACCACGAAGACGAGGAACGGGAGCAGCACGGCGATCTTCGACAGCAGGTACGCGCTCAGCCGCTGGCCGACGAAGTGCTCGCGGTAGAGGATGGCCTGCTCGGTGACGATCTGAAGGAGCCCGTACGTGAGCCCGAAGAAGAACGCCCCGAACGTCACCCAGAACAGGATCATCGTGATCGCGCTCGGGCTGGGCTCGGCGAAGTCGAACGCGCCCGGGCGGAACAGAACGGCGAACATCGCCACGACCAGCGCCGGCGACCCGAGCAGGATCGCCAGCGTCAGGCGGTTTCGCACGAGCGTCTCGAAGCGTCCGGCGCGTCAGCACCGCCCATTCGCGCGCGAATCCGATGCCGTCGCGGCCGGGCGGCGCTACCGGCTCGGCCGCGGCCGGGGCGACCGGCGCCGTCGCCGCGATGTTCCTCGAACCGCTGCGCCCACTGCTCGGGCGTCTCCTCCCAGGCGAGCCGTTCGTAGATCTCCTCGAAGCGCTCGACCGCGAAGTAGTCGAGCGCCTCGGCAACGGTTCCGAAGAAGGCGAGGTGGCCCTCGCGCGCGAGGAAGACCACGCGATCGCAGCGGGCCATGTCCTGCACCGAATGGGTCGTGAAGAGCACCGTCGAGCCGGCGTCGGCAAGGCCGCGCAGGAGTCGCAGCAGCTCGCCGGAGCTCGCCGGATCGAGGCCCGATGTCGGCTCGTCCAGGAAGAAGACGCGCGGGCTCGTCAGCAGCTCGACCGCGATGCTGGCGCGCTTGCGCTGCCCGCCCGAGAGGGCGCCGACCCGCACGCCGGCACGTTCGGAGAGGTCGAGCGCCGCGAGCGCCCCGTCGACCGCGGCGTCGACCTCCGCCGTCGATCGCGGCCCGGCAGGCGCAGGGCGGCCGCGTAGCGCAGGGTGCGCTCGAGCGGCAGGTCCGCGTGGATGATGTCGTCCTGCGGCACGTAGCCGAGCGTCCTGCTGAAGGCGTCGAGGTTCCCGTACAGGTCGACGCCGTCGAATCGCACCTCACCGCGCTCGGCGGGCCGCACTCCCGCCAGCGCCTCGAGAAGCGTCGTCTTGCCCGCGCCGCTCCCGCCGACGACCGCCACGAGCTCGCTTGGCGTCGAGCGATGAACGAAACGCCGTGCAGCACGTGCCTGCCGCCGCCGACCGACTGCCAGAGGTCACTCGCGGCTACCTCCATCCTGTGGCGGTATATCCGCAGCGGGAGCGGCAGGTCAAGCGCGCACGCCCGGGGGCCGATACACGCCTCATGAGCGTGGAGCCCGAGCGATCGCTGCCGGGCGTCATCAGCGATGAGCGGTTGACGGCCGCAACACCGGTCGGCGACGGCGGGAGCGGCGCGGAGACGGCGGTCCTCGACCTGCTCGAGTCGTCGGCGGGCAACGATCCGCGCGCTCTTCGCGCGGTGCTGCGGGTCTCGCAGGCCGTCTTGGGCGCGCATCGCCTCGACGAGGCTCTGGAGGTCATCGCGGCCGAGTCGCTCGCGGCGCTGGACGCATCGTCCTTCTCGATCAGCCGCTGGGAGCGCGAGCGCGGAGTGCTGCGAACGCTCATCAACGTCGGCGAGCTCGGCCCGGCGAGGAGCGCTGGCCACACGACGAGCATTACCCGCTGGCCGAGTACGGCGAGGTCGCCGAGCTTCTCCGGCAGGGACAGGTGTACGTCAACGCCATCGACGCGCCACACACCGACCCGGCGGCCACCCGGCTGCTGCGCGAGCTGGGCAAGGAGAGCGAGCTGGCGGTGCCGGTCATGTACGAGTCCTCGATGTGGGGCGAGCTCTGGGCGACCGGCGCCGGCGGCCGCCGCTTCGGACCCGACGACACCGGCTGCTGAGGGCCATCGCCGCGCAGGTGTCGGTGGCGATCGGGCGGGCCGAGCTCTTCAGCGAGGTCTCGCAGTTCGCCTACGAGGATCCGCTCACCCGGCTGGCGAATCGCCGCGGGTTGGATGAGCGCCTGCGCGAGCTGGGAAGCGAGGACGTGACGTCGTCGCTGCTGGTCTGCGACGTCGATCGCCTGAAGGAGGTGAACGATCGCGACGGCCATCCCGCCGGCGACGCGCTCCTCAGGGGCATCGCGGACGCCCTGAGCGCGGTCGCCTCGGCCTACCCCGGATCGCTGGTGGCACGGCTCGGCGGGGACGAGTTCTGCGTCGTGCTCCCGGGGCGCCCGCTCACCGACGCCGAGGACTTCGCCCGTGCGGCCAGCCGTCAGCTGCTCCGTGAGCTCGGCCCGGAGAGCACGGTCTGCTGGGGCGGAGCCGCCCCGGAGCCCGGTGGGCTCGGCGCACACGAGCTGATCGCCGCCGCGGACTCCGCGCTGCTCGAGGCCAAGCGCCTCGGGCCCGGACGCATGCGGCTGCGCCATCCTCGCGACGGCGACATGCCCGAAGGCCCGGACGCGCCGCCGTGAGACCGCGCCGGCGGCAGGCGAGCCACCGACGACCTCGTGCCCGTGCGTCATCGAGCAGCTCGACAAGCGACAGCCGGCGAGCACGCTCGCCGCACTCGAGGTGCTCGCGTACGAGTTCACCCGCGCCGTCGACGCGGCAGCCTGGTCGATCTCCGCGACAACCGATGACGGCACGGGGATCCGGACGATCCGCGGCATCGAGAGCGAGTTCGACCCGGGATCAGGCCTCCGCGTGGTCGAGCTTGCCGAGGACGTGGTCTACCCGCTCGCCGACTACCCGACCACCGCCGAGGCGATCAGCAACGGCACCGCCTTCGTGGTCGACATCGACCGCCCCGGCTGCGATCCGGCGGAGGTCGAGGTTCTGCGCGAGCTCGGCTACAGGGCGCTGCTGGCGGTCGGCACCTCGGACCCGCGACACGGGTACCTGCTCGAGATCTACTTCGACGGGGACCATCCCGACCTGATCGCCTTCGCGCCGCACCTTCGCGTCCTCGCGCACTACTGCGCGCGAGGCGTTTCGGGCTGGCCGTCAGCCGATCCGGATGAGCTTCTTGTTCACGAACTCGTCCGCGCCGAGCGTGCCCAGCTCGCGGCCGAAGCCGGATCGCTTCGTGCCGCCGAACGGAAGCTCCGCGGAGTCGGCGCCGACGATGTTCACGTAGACCATCCCGGCGTCGATCTGGTCCGCCACGCGCTCCCCCTGCTCGGAGTCGGTCGTCATGACGTAGGAGCCCAGCCCGAACGGCGTGTCGTTGGCCAGCTTCACCGCCTCGTCCTCGGACGAGACGCGGTACACCGAAGCGACGGGGCCGAAGAGCTCCTCGCGGTAGGCATCGTTGTCGGGCTCGATGTCGGTCAGCACGGTCGGCTCGAAGAAGTTGCCGTCGCGCTTGCCGCCGACAGCGACCTTCGCCCCCTGGTCGATCGCCCGCTTGACCTGGTCCTCGAGGCGGTCGGCCGCGGTCTTGGACGAGAGCGGCCCGATCTCGGTGTCCTCGGACGTGGGGTCACCCGGCTTCGTCGCGGTCATCGCGGCGCTGAACTTCTCGAGGAAGGAGTCGTACAGGTCGTCGACCACGATGAAGCGCTTGGCGGCGTTGCACGACTGACCCGTGTTGTCGAGACGGGCGGCCACGGCGTCCTCCACGACCTTGTCCAGGTCGTCCGTGCCGAGCACGATGAATGGGTCGGAGCCGCCCATCTCCAGCACCACCTTCTTGAGATGCCGTCCCGCGATCTCCGCGACGGCGGCACCGGCGCGCTCCGAGCCCGTGACGGAGACGCCGCGGATGCGCGGATCGGCGATGACCCACTCGATCTGCTCGTTCGTCGCGTAGACGTTCTCGTACGCGCCCTTGGGGAACCCGGCGTCGTCGAACATCTTCTGGATCGCCTCGGCCGACTCTGGGCACTGCGGCGCGTGCTTCAGCACGATCGTGTTCCCGATCACGTGGTTGGGCCCGGCGAGTCGCGCCACCTGGTAGTACGGGAAGTTCCAGGGCATGATCCCGAGGAGCACGCCCAGCGAGCTGCGACGCACAACGGCCGACCCGTCGCCTCCGGCCAGCTTGATGGGCTGGTCCGCCATCAGCTCCTCGGCGTTGTCGGCATAGAAGCCGTAGATGTCGCCGCAGAAGTCGACCTCGCCGAGCGCCTGCTCGATCGGCTTGCCCATCTCTCGGACGATGATCTCCGCCAGCTCCTGGCGGCGCTCGAGGTGCAGCTCGCCCACGCGCCGGACGAGGGCCGCGCGATCGGCGACGCTCGACGACGCGGCCCACTCGCGGTGAGCATCGTCCGCGCGCCCGATGGCGCCGCGCAGCTCGTCGTCGGTGATCTCCGGGTACTCCTTGACGGTCTCGCCCGTCGCCGGGTCGGTAACTGCGTAGCTGCTCATTGGACTCCCTCTCGGTTTGTTACCGCGCTTCTTACCACGAGCGCCGCCGCTCCGGTCGCGCTGATCTAGTGCGGCACCGGCAGCGCCCGGTCGCGTTGGGGGTCGCGGTGTCTGGATGACGATCGCGCCGAGCACGATCGCACCGCCGGCAAGCGTCAGCGCGCTGGGGCGCTCATCGAGCGCGAGCCACACCCACAGAGGACCCAGCACCACCTCCAGCAGCGTGATGAGCCCGACCTGAGCGGCCGGGATCAGGCGCGCACCGACGGTGAGCAGGGCGAACCCAAGGCCGATCTGACCGATGCCGAGCGCCGCAAGCCACGCCATGTCGTCGCCGCCGATCGCGCCCGGGTCCGCGAAGGGGAGGAACACCACGACCAGGATCACCTGCGAGAGGCAGGTGGCCGGCGCCATCGAGACGTCGTGCCGCCAGCGTGTGATCACGATCATCAGCGCAAAGGAGAGCGCGACCAGGAACGCGAGGCCGTCCCCGGCGAGGCTGCCCTCGCCGGGCGCTCCGAGCATCAGGCTGACAGCCGGCCAGCGCCACGACCATCGCCACGACGGTGCGCCGCGTGATCGGCTCGCCGAGCGTGACCCGGGCCAGAAGCGCGGCCAGCACCGGGGCGAGGGCCAGGATGAACAGGACGCGCGCGACGCTCGTGTGGTTGAGGGCGGCGATGAAGGTGCCCGAGGCGGTCGCGACACAGAGCGCCACGGCGACGCCCGCCATTCCGATGGCCCTGAACGCATGCACGACCCGCCCGCGCTCGGCGATCGCGACCCACACGAGTAGCGCGGCGGCCGCGAACACCGCCCGGCCGAAGACCTGGGTCGGGGTGTCGAGCGTCAGCTGGCGCTGAAGCACCCCGGCGGTCGACCACGCCACCGCGGCAAGCGCCACATAGATCTGCCCGCGACGCTGGCGCCGCGACACGTCGAGCGCGAGCCGTCGCCGCCGTCACGCAACCAATTCAAGGGGACTTACCTGCTCAGTTCAACGAGCCAGTCATGCGACGTTGCCTCCTTCGACCGGTGCGAGCTGCTCGAGCGGCGTGCGGTTCCGGTCACTGGTCATTGGATGTCCTCGTGGTCAGGGCCAGGAACTCCTGGCGAGTGCGAGCGTCGTCGCGGACCAGGCCATGGAGGGCCGAGGTCACGGTCTTCGCGCCGAGCTTCTGCACGCCGCGCAGCGACATGCACAGATGCTCGGCCTCCAGCACGACCCCGACGCCCTTGGGCTCGAGCTCGCGCTGAAGCCAGTTCGCGATCTGCGTGGTCAGCCGCTCCTGGATCTGCAGGTCGCGGCCGAAGTACTCGACGACGCGGCCGAGCTTGCTGAGGCCGATGATCCGCTCGCCCGGGAGGTAGCCGATGTGCGCAACCCCGTGGAACGGGAGCAGGTGGTGCATGCACAGCGAGTGAAAAGGGATCGACCGCGCCACGACCAGCTGGTCGTAGTCGTCGTCGTTGGGGAATGTGGTCGCCCGGAACGGCTGCGGTGTGAGCAGCTCGACGTAGGCGTCGGCAACCCGGCGAGGCGTCTCCTGGAGGGCCTCCGCATCGGGATCGGCCCCGAGCGCGCGGAGCAGATCCGCCGCGGCGCGCTGCACGGCGTCATGGTCGATCCGTCGGTGCGGGGCGTCGTCGGTCGCCTGCTCCACGAGCGCCAGCCCGGCGACCCTGTGATCGCTCATGCTCATGCGTCGTTCGTGTCAAGAGCCCGCCGGTTCTTACCCGCGGTCAGCGGCGGCCACGGGCGGCGGCCAGCTCAGGCCCAGCGTGATCTGGCGCCCGGAGGCCGCTCGCCGCGGGGGCGGGGCGGGAGCGCGGCGCTCTCCTTCGCCGTCATCTTCCTGATCGTGAGCGTGCCACGGGCGACCTGATCCCGGACGCCCGCCAGCTTCACTTGACGGCGCTCCTCGGAGCGCTCCCTCTGTGTCTTCAATGGGTACCTTCCGTCCGCTTCCTCGGCGGGTGTGTGCACCACGACTGGGAGAGGAAGCGTTGGAGTCCCAAAAGCAGCTTGCTTCCAGCGTACTCCTTCCGCGTCGCGCCTGACGGGTTTCCCCTGGCGCCCGACCAACCCGCTGGAATAGGCTCCTCGCGCCCATGCCGGCGCCTCGTATACGAGCGAAGTTCCTCGCGGCGGCAGCGCTCTCGGTCGCGGTGGTGCTGCTCGCGCCGCTCGTCGCCCGGGCCGACTTCCCGTACCCGAAACCGCCGCCCGGCACCGACCCGGGCGCGTTCTCGCGCTATGCCTTCCTGCCTCAGACCGACCCGCCGCAGCTCCCGAACGACTTCGGCGACGACTGGAAGCTGAGCTCGGGCAAGACCGGGGAGGCGGCGATCGACTCGAGCCCCCAGGAGCTCTTCGGCGTCCGGGGCGCGAGCGTGGACAAGGCCTGGCAGGTGACCACCGGCCGTCCCGACGTGCGCATCGCTGTGCTCGACTCCGGGATCCGCTGGCAGGAGGCGCTCCCCGACCTCGTCAACAAGTTCTTCATCAACCGCGGTGAGCTGCCCAGGCCGAAGGGCTCGTGGACCTACGACAAGAACCGCGACGGCGTCTTCAACGTGCAGGACTACGCGGGCGACTCGCGCGTGGGCGACCGCAACGGCAACGGCCTGCTCGACCCGCAGGACCTCATCAAGGCGTTCTCCGACGGGCGCGACGGCGACCACAACGGGTACGTGGACGACATCTCCGGCTGGGACTTCGCCGAGGACGACAACGACCCGGCCGACCTCGTGCGCTACGGCCACGGGACCGGCGAGTCCGAGGACTCGAGCGCCGAGGCGAACAACGGCACGGGCGGCGTCGGAAGCTGCCCGAACTGCATGCTCGTCGAGGAGCGGGTGGGCGACAGCTTCGTGGCGGACGTGAACCACTTCGCGCCGGCGGTCGCCTACGCGGTCGACAACGGCGTGTCGGTGATCCAGGAGGCCCTCGGCACGGTCAACAACTCGAGCTTCGCGCGCGAGGCCGTGCAGTACGCGTACCGCCACGACGTGGCCGTCATCGCATCGGCGGCCGACGAGGAGGCGAAGCACCACAACTGGCCGTCGAACTACCCCGACACCATCACCGTCAACTCGGTGACCAAGTTCGACTCGGGCGAGGAGCCGCACTCCTACCTGTTCCTGAACGGGTGCACGAACTACGGCGGGCACATGGCGGTCGCGATCCCCTCCTCCTCGTGCTCGTCGGAGGCCACCGGCAAGGCGGCGGGCATGGCGGGGCTCCTCTACTCGGCCGCCCGCAACGCCGGGCGACGGCTCACCGCGAACGAGGTCCGCCAGCTGTTCACCATGACGGCCGACGACATCGACTTCCTGACGGCGAAGCCGCCGGCGCCGGCGGCGAACTTCGGGACCGAGCCAGTCGGTCGGCGAGCAGGCGCTTCCCCTCGATCCCGGGCTACGACGAGTACTTCGGATACGGCCGGGTGAACGCCGACCGCATGGTGCGCGCGGTGGCCACCGGAAACCTCCCGCCCGAGGCCGAGATCACCGATCCCGACTGGTACACGATCGTCTCGCCGGCGGACGGCCGGCTCGAGGTGCGGGGCCGGGTGGACGCACGCCACGCGCGCTCCTACGGCTACGAGGTGTCGGTCGGGCGCGGGACGATCAAGGACCCCGGCTCGCCGGGCTTCGGGGCGCCGAACGAGTCCCCGCTCGAGTCGGAGATGCACCCGCTGTGCTCGAGCTCCGGGCTCCACCGGGCACGCCAGGGCGTCCTCTGCTCCGTCTCGATCGCGCGGCTGCGCGCAGCGCTCGGCAACCCGCCCACCGACGGGCCGCTCGACATCCCCGCCGGCAACGGCGACCCCGACCGGTTCTCGTTCACGATCCGCGTCCGGGTGCGCGACAGCCACGGTCGCATCGGCGAGGACCGTCGCAGCGCCTTCCTGCACCAGGACGCCGACGCGCTGCCCGGCTTCCCGCGCCGCCTCCCCTCCGACGGCGCGACCTCCCCGCGGCTCGCGGACCTGAGCGGCGACGGCGTCGACGACCTCCTGCTCGGCACGAGCGACGGGATCGTGCACGCCTACCGCGGCGGCACGCGCTTCGGCCGCTACGAGCTGCCGGGCTGGCCTGTGCACACCTCCGACCTGCCGACCCATCGCGGCGCCCGGGCCTACCACTCGCTTCTCCGTGGGCGGCACGCCGCCCTCTCGCGCTCCGTGGCGGTCGGCGACGTCGACGGCGACGGGAGGCCCGACGTCGTGGCCAGCGACGCGTCCGGCTACGTGTTCGCGTTCAACCGCTGGGGACGGGTCCTTCCGGGCTTCCCGGTCCGCACGACCGCGAGCTTCTCTGCGCCGCTCTCGAAGACTCCCGACAACCGCACGGACCGCGGCTTCCTCGCCGGCCCGACGCTCGCCAACCTCGACGACAAGCCGGGGCTGGAGATCGTGAATGGCGGGATGGACCGCCACCTCTACGCGTGGACGCGCGGCGGACGGCCGCTCGCGGGCTTCCCGGTGCAGCTGGTCGACCCGACCAAGGTCCAGGCGATCGACCCGGTCACGCACGCGGTCACGTTCAAGCCCGACGCCGCCCAGCTTCAGGGAACGAAGATCATCGACACGGCGTCGATCGGGGACATCGACGCCGACGGGCTCGACGACATCGTGGTGGGCACGAACGAGGAGTACCGCGAGCCCATGAACGTCACGGCCGGGATCTTCAGCGCGTTCGGCAGCCTCGTGGGGGCCTGCAACTCACGGCTGTACGCGGTCCGCTCGAGCGGCAACGCCGGCACGGGATCGCCCTTCCTGCCCGGCTTCCCGGCCAAGATCGGACAGCTCGGCTGCGAGATCCTGCCCGTCGTGGGCGACGGGATCGGCGGCCAGCCGGCGCTCGCCGACCTCGACGGCGACCGCAGGCCGGAGATCGGCGTGTTCGGCACGACCGGACCGGGCTATCTCCTCCGCGGCGACGGCTCCTCGTTCCTCGGGAACGGCGGCGACGGCAAGCCGCGCGTGCTCGACGCGAACGTCGGCTCGGGCTCCGACTCGCGCGACACGCCGAGCGTGCTGACCCTCGGCGGCGGGGTGTTCGGCAGCCTGACCGGCGGCACGCCGAACTTCATCGCGCCGGCGGGCGGGATCGGCCGGCAGCTCGAGATCCAGCTCTCCGAGGACCAGAGCCAGTCGGACGACCAGCTGTCGGCCTTCGACACGGGCACCGGCCGCCAGCTGCCCGCGTTCCCGCGGCGCGTGGCGGACCTGTCCTTCCTCAACGCGCCGGCCGTGGCCGACGTGGACGGAGATGGTCACCAGGAGGCGCTCCAGGGCACGGCGGTGTACGACCTGCACGCGATCTCCGCCACCGGCGCGGAGGCGGCGGGATTCCCGCGCATGACGGGCGGCTGGATGGTCACGACGCCCGCCATCGGCGACGTGGACGGCGACGGGCGCCTCGAGCTGGTGGCCGTCACCCGCGAGGGCTATCTGCTGGCATGGGACCTGCCCGCCCCCGCGTCCGCAGCGCGGGACTGGCCCGAGGTCGGGCACGACGCCCGTAACACCGCGAACCTCGGCAACTGAGGCGACGGCAATCTAGGAGCGGACCCGAGCGGTCCACGCCTCGGCCAGCCGGATGATCGTGGCGGCGGAGGCCGCCATCTCCTGCAGCGACGCCCATTCGCGCACCGAGTGGTACTCGTGGCCGCCGGTGAAGAGGTTGGGCGTGGGCAGCCCCATGCTGCTCAGGAGCGAGCCGTCGGTGCCACCGCGGATCGGCAGGCGGACGGGCTCGATCCCCTCGGCCCGCAGCGCGCGCTCGGCCATCTCGACGACCTCGGGGAACTCGTCGATGAAGCGGCGCATGTTCGGGTACTGCGGCTCGACCGAAACCTCGAGCCGGGCGCCCGGAGTCTCCGCGACCACCTGCTCGGCGGTCCGTCGCAGCAGCTCGACGTGACGCTCGAGCTTGTCGTCGTCGAAGTCGCGGGCGATGGCCTCGATCACAGCCCGTCCCGCCGAGCCGTGAAGGTCGTAGGGGTGGATGAACCCCTCGCGCCCCGAGGTCGTCTCCGGCGTGAGCCGGTCGTCCGGGAGCGCGCTGAGGATCTGCCCGGCCACCCTCAGGGCATTGACCAGCCTGCCCTTGGCCCAGCCCGGGTGGATGTCGACCCCGTGGATCGTCAGCGTGACGCTTGACGCCGCTGAAGGTCTCGTCCTGGAGCTCGCCGAGGCCTGAGCCGTCGATCGTGTACGCGCCGGCGGCGCCGAAGCGCTCGACGTCGAACCTCTTCGCGCCCGCGCCGATCTCCTCGTCAGGGGTGAACGCGACCCGCAGTGGCGGGCGCGGGAGCTCCGGGTGGGCGACGAGATGCGCGAGGGCGGTCATGATCTCCGCCACGCCGGCCTTGTCGTCCGCGCCCAGCAGGGTGTCGCCGCTCGAGCTGACCAGGTCGTGTCCCACCTTGTCCGCGAGATTCGCCATCACGGCCGGGTCGAGCACCGTGCCACCGCGCGGCAGCTCGAGCGACCCGCCGTCGTAGTCGCGGTGCACGATCGGGTCCACGCCCGAGGCCGGGGCGTCCGGGCTCGTGTCCATGTGCGCGATCAGCCCGATCGCCGGAAGGTCGCCGTCGACGGTCGCGGGAAGCGCCGCCGTCACGTAGCCGTTCTCATCCAGGTCGACGCCCTCCAGGCCGAGCGCCTCGAGCTCGCCGGCCAGCATCCGCGCGAGGTCGAGCTGGCCCGGGGTGCTCGGGCTCTCGCTGCCGTTGCGAGCGGATTGGGTGTCGACGCGGACGTAGCGGAGGAAGCGCTCGAGCAGCTCGGGCGCGAGCTCCTCCGCGAGAGGGGACGTGAACGGGGCCGTCATGCCCGCACACGCTACGGGAGCACCGGCTCGATCCGCCCCGGACTGCTCGCCGGCCGTCGAGTTCGCTAAGAAGTGGGGCAATGGCCCAAGTCACCGTCACACCGCCCTCACGCTTCGTCCGGCTCGCCCGGCTGTGCAACCGGCACCGCTGGCGCACGTTCGGCGTCTGGCTGCTGGCCCTGATCCTGATCCAGGTCGTCGCCGCGAGCGTCGGCGTCAAGGAGATCTCGAGCTTCCGGCTGCCGGGCACCGAGAGCCAGCGCGCGTACGACCTGCTCGCCGAGCACTTCCCCGCCGCCAAGGGCGACACCGACCAGATCGTCTACAGGGCGCGCAGCGGCTCGCTCGAGGACGCGGCCAACCGGACGCGCATCGAGTCCTCGATCAAGAAGGTCCGCGCGCAGAAGGACGTGGCCAGCGTCGCGAGCCCGTTCGGCGAGGGCGGCCGCCTGACGCAGGACGGCCGGATCGGAGTCGCCACGCTCAACTACAAGGAGAGCACGAACGACATCGAGCCCGACGACCTGAAGGACGTCCAGGATGCGGCCTTCACCGCCCGCAGCGACTCGATCCAGGTCGAGCACGGCGGACCCGGCGCCGAGATCGTTCGCTTCAGCGAGAGCCAGGGCCCCTCGGAGGGCGTGGGCATCTTCGCCGCGGCGATCGTGCTGCTGTTCACGTTCGGATCGCTCGTGGCGGCGGCCCTCCCGCTGATCGCGACGCTGCTGGCGCTCGGCTGCGCGCTGGGCGTGATCACCCTGCTCAGCCACGTCGTCGACACGCCGGACTTCGCGGCCCAGCTCGCGTCCCTGATCGGGCTGGGCGTGGGCATCGACTACTCGCTGTTCGTGGTCACCCGCTTCAGGTCCGAGTGCAGGGCGGGGTGCGCGCGCGAGCTGGCCGTCGAGAACGCGATCGACAAGGCGGGGCGCACCGTCATGTTCGCCGCGATCACGGTGGTGATCGCCCTGCTCGGCCTGCTGCTCCTCGGCCTGAACTTCATGCACGGTGTCGCGCTCGGCGCGGCCGCGGCGGTGCTCGCCGTGATGCTCTCGGCGCTCACGATCATCCCGGCGCTGATCGGCGGCTCGGGCATGTTCATGGAAGGCGTCCTCGTCGAATTCGACCGGCGCGGGGGCTTCCGCTTCTGGGGCACGAAGCGCCGCATCCACATCCCCGGCCAGGCCTGGCGGGCCCGGCGAGCGGAGAAGCGCGAGCGCCGCTGGGCCGAGGCCTCCGGCTGGGCGCGCTGGACGGCGGGCGTGCAGCGCCATCCGTGGCTGGCCGCGGGCGCCGCGCTCGTGGTGCTCCTCGGCCTGACGATCCCGGCGCTGAGCCTGCGGCTCGGCTCGAGCGACGCGGGCGTGGACCCCGAGGGGACCACCACGCGCAAGGCCTACGACCTGATCGCGGACGGCTTCGGGGCGGGCACGAACGGCTCGTTCCTGCTGGTCGCCGAGCTGGGCCAGAAGGGCGACGAGGCCGCGGCTCAGCAGGTGGCCGACGCGGTCAAGGGCGACGACGACTTCACGTTCGTCTCGGCGCCCGCGATCTCGCCGGACGGACAGGTGGCCACGATCACCGCCTACCCGAAGACCGGGCCCCAGGACGCGGAGACCACCGACACGCTCGACCGGCTGCGCGACGACGTCCTGCCGGCCACGGAGAGGAGCACCGACACGACCGTCGAGGTGGGCGGCTTCACCGCGTCCAACGAGGACTTCTCGAGCGTGGTGGCCGGCAAGCTCCCGCTGTTCATCGGAGTGGTGGTGCTCCTGAGCGCGCTGCTGCTGCTGGTGGTGTTCCGCTCGGTCGTGATCCCGATCAAGGCGGCGATCATGAACCTCCTTTCGATCGGCGCCGCACTCGGCTTCGTCACGCTGATCTTCCAGGAGGGCCACGGGGCCGATCTGCTCGGGATCGGCACCGGCCCGATCGAGTCGTTCGTGCCGGTGCTGATGTTCGCGATCGTCTTCGGCCTCAGCATGGACTACGAGGTCTTCCTGATGTCACGCGTGCACGAGGAGTGGGAGGCCACCCGTGACGCCTCGGCGGCCGTGGGCCGCGGGCTCCAGACCACCGGCCGCGTGATCACCGCGGCGGCCTCGATCATGATCGTCGTGTTCGGCTCGTTCGCGCTCGGCGACGACCGGGTTATCAAGCTGTTCGGGATCGGCCTGGCCAGCGCCGTCTTCTTCGACGCCGTGATCATCCGCTGCCTGCTGGTGCCGGCGATCATGGAGCTGCTCGGCCGCAGGGCCTGGTGGCTCCCGTCCTGGCTCGACCGCCGCCTGCCGCGGATCCAGATCGAGTCGGCCGACGCGATCCACGCGCCCGAGCCGGAGCCCGGGCGCGCGTAGAGTCCCGGGTAACTGCAGAGAGCGAGCAAGGGAGAGGTCGATGATCGGTGCCGCAATCGTGGGCTTCCTGGCAGGTGCGATGGGCCGCATGCTCATGCCGGGCGATCCGTTCCGGCACATGAGCGGCCCGAAGTCCTGGGGCGTCTCGCTGCTCATCGGCCTCGCCGGGGCCGCGCTCGGCTACCTGATCTTCACCGTCGGGCTCGGCATCGGCGACACCGACGTCTTCGACTTCGGAGGGATCATCGGCGCGATCATCGGCGTTGTGATCGTTCTCGCCATCGCGGGTTTGGTCATGCGGGACCGGGGCGGCCCGACGACGCACCCAGGGTCCACGCCTACCTGATCGCGCGCTACTTCCCGGGGCCCTTGGCCCCCGGATCCTTCAGTGCCTCCACGGCGTCCTTGGCCTTGTCGGTCATGCTGCCCTGGCCGCCGTAGATGTCCTTCAGCTCCTGTGCGTCCGCCTTCGCGGCTTCGGTGCCGCCACGCTTCTGGAAGGACCCCTTGGCCTTGTTGACCAGATCATTGAAACCCATCTCGTGGCCTCCTCGGGTCGGGTTGCCTCAGATGCGCCACGTTACTCCCATACCCATCACCCGCACTTGAGGAGGACGACATGGCCGCTACCTACACCTTCGACGTCTTTTCCAGCCTCGACGGCTACGGCGCCGCCAGCGCCCCATGGACCGGCTACTGGGGAAAGCAAGGCCCCGAGTTGCTCGACCACCGCCTTGCCGTGTACGACGCGGAGCAGCGGATGGTCCTCGGCGCCAACACGTATCGCTTGTTCGCGCGGATGCTGGCCGCGAGCACCGAGGAGTCCGAAGTGCGTGACCCGTGGGTCACTCGGATGAGGAGCCTGCCGGCCACGGTGGTGTCGACGACGCTGGAAGGCCCCCTCGACTGGCCGGACGCGACCGTCGTGAGCGGTGACGCCGTCGACGTCGTCGCCCGGCTCAAGGAGGAGTCCGAGGTGCCGTTGCGCTCGCACGGCAGCCTGTCAATGAACCGGGCGCTTATGGCCGCCGGCCTGGTCGACCGCGTGCAGGTGACGCTCTTCCCCGTCATCACCGGTCAGACCGGGCTGGACCCGATCTTCCAGGGCGCGGCCGACTTCGACCTGGAGCTGGTCGAGAACCGGACGCTCGACGGTCACATCCAGGAGCTCATCTACCGACCCACCCTCCACTGACCTGGGGCTAGTCAGCCCACCAGTCGCGCATACCCTCCACGTCTTCGCGCCGACCCTCGCCGAGACTGGGTGCTCCGAAGACGATGATCTCGAGGCCCTCCGGCCCGGCCTCGTAGCCTCGCCACGTACCGGGCGGGACGCGCACCACGTCCCACTCCTTGAGCTCGACGATCTCGTCGTCGAGCTTCATGCGCCCGCTCCCCCGCACGACTACGTACACCTCCTCCTGCTTCTCATGCGTGTGGCCGTACGGGAAGCGATAGTCGGGCGGGACGCGCTGGTAGCTCAGGCCGGACTGCTCGAGCTCCAGCGCGTCGGTCGCGAGGCGGAACTCCAGGTCCGGCGGGCCGGCGAAGTTGGACCCGACATCCTCCAGGTCCTCCTTGAGGTTCCTGCGCGTGTACGGCACGGCCGCAGTGTAATTCCGATACCCAGCCAGGTTCTGGACCTGGCTAGCGCTGGTCGGCGTGCGCTGAACCGGGCGCATAACATCGGTCGGGTGAACGGGGCCCATCGTGTGGTCGTCGTCGGCGGCGGCTTTGGCGGCCTGTTTGCCACGAGATTTCTTCGGAAGGGCCCCGTCGATGTCACGCTCGTCGACCGGACGACCCATCACCTGTTTCAGCCGCTGCTCTACCAGGCGGCAACAGGCATCCTCTCGGTCGGCCAGATCGCACCCCCGCTCAGGGGGATCCTGCGCAAGCACAAGAACGTCCATGTCCAACTGGCCGAGGTCACCGGCTTCGACCTCGAGCAGCGGATGGTGCTCGCCGTCCGGCCCGGGGGGGCCGAGTGCGCGTTCCCCTACGACAGCCTGATCGTCGCCCCTGGATCCACGACCTCGTACTTCGGCAACGAGGACCTCGCCAAGCACTCCCTCCCGATGAAGACGATCGACGACGCCCTCAACCTGCGACGGCGGATATTCGCGGCGTTCGAGCTGGCCGAGACGGCGCCTTCAGAGGCCGAGCGCAGGCGGTGGCTGACCTTTGCCGTCGTCGGTGGCGGACCGACCGGCTGCGAGGTCGCGGGACAGATCGCCGAGCTCGCGCGGCGGACGCTCAAGGAGGACTTTCGTGCGATCGACGTCACGAGCGCCCGCGTGCTCCTTTTCGACGCCGGCAAGAACATCCTCGGGACGTTCGGCGGCGGACTGTCCCGGAAAGCCACGAGCGGGCTCGAGGGCATGGGAGTCGAGATTCGCACCGAGGCGCGCGTGACGAGCATCGACGGCGATGGCATGGACATCGAATCTCCGAACGGCAAGGAGCGCGTCGCGACGCACACGGTCGTCTGGGCAGCCGGCGTGCAGGCCTCTCCCATCGCGCGCGTCCTCGCCGAGGCCGCCGGAGCGGAGTGTGATCGTGCCGGCCGGGTAGCCATTCGATCCGACTGCACGCTGCCGGACCACCCGGAGGTCTTCGCCATCGGCGACGCGACGAGCCTCTCCGGGCTCCCCGGCGTCGCCGAGGTTGCGCTCCAGCAGGGGATCTACGTCGCACGGACGATCAGGCAGCGCCTCGACGGCCAGCAGCAGAGAAAGCCGTTCACCTACCGCGACCTCGGGAGCATGGCCACCATCGGCCGGGGTCGCGCGATCGTCGAGCTTCCACGGCCTGCGCTTTGGAGGTCTTCTCGGCTTTCTCTCCTGGCTCTTTGTCCATCTCGCCTTCCTCACGGGTCACCGAAATCGCTTTGCAGCACTGACCGCGTGGAGCTGGGCCTTCATCGGCCGCTCCCGCAACCAGCGGGCGTTCACCGTCGAGTCCATCGGCGGCAGCGACATCTACCGGGGATTCGAGCCGGCCAGTGCGCCCGCGTTCGAGCGAGTCTCTGAAACCTCCACGAGACGCAGGGAGAGACGGGATGAGATGCCGTCTTAAACGGCGTCGTCGACCAGCTCGTGCGTCACGGCGTACTCGGTCCGAAGCCGTTCCATTTCGTCCACCCGCGTCCTGAAGGCACGAGCAGTCCGGCGGCCCTTGCCGCCGGGCACGAGGATGTCGTGGGCTCCGTTCGCCAGCGCCGTGAGCGGGCCGACCGCCTTCGGCAGGTGCTTCAGCCAGGTATCCGGGATCGCCAGGTCGTCGGCCACCGCGTCGCCGACGAACGCCCGCTGGAGCCCGCGAATGATCGCGGGCGTCCACGCTGAGGGGAGCAGGCGCCCAAGCTCGGCCGCCTGGAAGTCCGTAAGGGCCACGACAAACGCGCGGTCGCCGTCGTCGGCGCCCGGGCTGGTGAGCGCGTAGAGATCTTCGATGCGCGCGTAGTCGTCCGGCGTGACCGGGAGGAAGTCGTGGTCGACGCCCACGATGTGGCCGACGCAGCGCCACAGGTGCAGGATGTCCTCGAGCTCGTCGTCGCTGTAGCGGGCGCCGAGCTGCGCCATCGCCCGCAGCGCCACCGAGCAGAACTCGGCGAGGGTGAACGCCATGTAGGGCTGTGGGATCGGAAGCCCCCACGCCTCGGCGTCCCAGTCGGGACCGCGGGACAGGTGGGCGCGCACGTGCGCGTGGATCATCCGCACGCGCACGGTCCGCTCGAATCCGGGTGCCTGCCTGCCCAGGCCCCCCGGAGTGGTGATGGCCATCAGCCATGACGCCACCTCGATCGAGCGCACCGCCGCGTTGCTTGCGTAGCGGCCGGTGAAGGTGAGCGGCTTGCCGGCGATGCTGTTCTGGGCGCCCGCGAGCAGCGACGCCGATCCGAGGACGAGCCCGTACTCCCGGCCCTGCCGTACGAGGTGCCGGGCCGCCCGATCGCACCGGTCCGCGTCCATCCAGCCGGGCGGCGCGTCCAGCTCCGCGAACAGCGCGACCAGCGGCTCAGGCGCGTCAGCGACCGCCCCGACACCCTCTGCGATCGCCCGGCGCACCAGCCGGGCGCCGTCGGCGACCACGGCGTCCGCCAGCGGGTCGCCGCGCCACATGCCGTCGAGCCACCGCTGACCAAAGGAGCCGTAGCGCTCGACGGCGAGATCCGCGTTGGGAAGCGCGGTGGGAACGGGCCTACTCCCCTGGACCGCCATCACGTCCATCAAGACTTGAGGATGCCTCATCTACTGGCGGCCCGTGCTACACATACCGGCATCTCCTCCCTGCGGCCTACTGGCCGCGTATCGGGGAGGGACCCCGGGTCGCCGTTCACACCGGCAGCACGGGTTGGTCAGGCCCCGGTCTCCGCTGGGGCCTTGCCACTTCTAAGGGGTCCGCTCTCTCCGGCGAAAACCTCCGCCGGCGGAGCTTCGGGTCATCGGGTCGGCGCTAGCTTGCGGTCCATGGACCAGCCGCCAGGGTCCGTCGAGCGAATCCGTCTCGAGGGTGGGCCGTGCCACGGGATCGAGTTTCTGATCGCGCCGGGCCGATCGCGCCTCGACATCCGCCCGTTCTTCCAACGGCCAGACGAGCCGCACGCGCCGCGCCCGCTCGCCTACACATCGGCGAGCCGAGTCGACCGCGAGGGCCGCGAGGTCTTCGTGCCGGCCGGCGAGTAGCTCCGGCCGCCGCTGTGGACGCTTCAGCCGATCGCCTCGACGCGAGGCCTGGCACCCGGCGCCGCGATGCGTCAAGATGAGCACTCGGACCCGTTGGCCCGGGTCGGGACTCGCCGAGCTGCACCACGTGAATGCGATCGATCCACGCCGCGACTGGCTTCCGCGCGGCCGCTTGGCGCGACGGACACGAGGGTTGCTGCTCGGCGGCGTGTGGCTGCGATACCTGACCCGGCGTCAGGCACGCGCGCTTGACGAGCAGCTCGCACGGGGCACAGATCCGATCGCCAGCGACGAGCTGAGTCTGCGTGCCGGGCAGCTCAGGTCGTCTCGGAGCCGGGAACGATTTGCCTGCGTTCTGCGTGGAGCAGTGGCACTCGCAGATGCGCCATTCGACCCGGTGCGCCTTGGGCCGCCCGTGATACGTCGCGCTCAGGTCCAGGAGAATCGCGAGCTCCTATTGGAGCTCGCGGACCGCCTCAGGCTTGGCGGAAGCCTGGGCGTCCAAGGCCTGGCCATCACATCGCTGCTCGTCGGCGACGGCGTCAGCCCGCTGTATTCCAAGGCCGCACGCAGCTCGCTGAAGGTGTCGGTGAACAACGCCTTGTTCGCGCTCGACCGAGGTGGCGCGGGCGCGAGCCCTATGTGGCCATAGCAGCGGCAACGCCCGGGCTTCACCTGTAGGTCGCACTGGGTACGTTCCTTCCAGAACAAGAGAACCAGCCGACGAAGGAGGCCTGCATGGCAGACGTCAAGCCCATCCCCGACGACTACCCGCGCGTGACGCCTTACCTCCATGTCGACGGCGCCGCCGAGGCGATCGACTTCTACACGAATGTCCTGGGCGCCGAGGAGCGGATGCGTATGCCCGGCCCCGACGGCAAGCTCGGGCACGCGGAGCTCGAACTCGGCAACTCTGTGATCATGCTCGCCGACGAGCACCCCGAATTCGGAGCACTCGGTCCTAAGACCGTCGGCGGCACGCCCGTCACGATCCACACCTACGTCGAGGACGTCGACGCGGTCCACCGCAGGGCGATCGAGGCCGGAGCGAGCGAGCTGAGGGCGCCGGAGGACCAGTTCTACGGCGACCGCTCGTCCCAGTTCGAGGACCCGTTCGGCCACCACTGGAACATCGCGACGCACGTGGAGGACGTGCCGCCTGAGCAGATGGAGCAGCGGATGGCCGAGGCGATGTCGTCCGGCTCCGCCGGTTCCTAGCACCGGGCTCATCACTGCTGCATCCTTGGATCCTGCGTAGGGTCGGCGTACATGGGAGGGCAGCCGTGAGCGATGGCCTCCGGGCGCAGTTCGTAGTGCCAGGGCTCGTTGCCGTAGATCTGGCACAGCCCGTACTCGGCGCCGTGCTCGGACAGCCACGCCGCGGCATCGGAGGGCCCGATGTCGACCGCGTCCCCCGACACGTGAGCGGACGTGTTGGGGGTGGCCACCCACCGGGCGGCTTCCTCTTCTGAGCCGTACTTCGAGATCGCCTCACGGAGGAGTTGCTCCTGGTACTCCGGGGAACGCCAGCCGCTGTCGACGAAGAACTCGACCCCGTCGTCCGCGGCATCAGTTGCGGCCCGGCGCAGGGCACCGAGCAGATCGGAGTCGAGGTTGGCGACACCCGGAACCTCGTCGTCGAAGACCGTCGTGCCGTCGGGGACGGCACCGTCAGCCTCGCCAAGCGGACCACGGTGCTCACTGCGAGAGGACGTCGATGGCGTGATGCCGCGCCGTCGAGGACGAGGACGCCGGCGACTGGTAGCCGAGGGCTGCGGCGATCGCCGCGATGACGACCAGCAGGCCGGCGACACGGATCCTGCGAATCCGAATCCGACGGGTCGTTGTTCGTGCTGGTTGCCTGTAGGTCACGCCGCCATTGAAGGCAGCGTGGTGTTGCCGGCACGTATGCGGTTTTCGATACGCCGACGATATGCGCCGGCTCGTAGCATCGGAGCATGCGCGTGTTGCTCGTCGAGGACGAGCCCTATATGGCGGAAGCGATCCGCGATGGCCTACGCCTGGAAGCGATCGCGGCAGACATCGCCGGCGACGGCGACGCCGCTCTGGAGCTGCTGAGCGTCAACGCCTACGACATCGCCGTCCTCGACCGCGACATCCCCGGGCCCTCCGGTGACGAGATCGCCAAACGCATCGTCGCCTCCGGCAGCGGCATGCCGATCCTCATGCTCACCGCCGCCGACCGTCTCGACGACAAGACCACCGGGTTCGAGCTCGGCGCCGACGACTACCTCACGAAGCCGTTCGAGCTCCAAGAGCTCGTGCTCCGTCTCAGAGCGCTCGACCGCAGGCGCGCCCACAACAGGCCGCCCGTGCGAGAGATCGCCGGCCTGCGGCTGGATCCGTTCCGCCGCGAGGTCTACCGCGACGGCCGCTACGTCGCGCTGACCCGCAAGCAGTTCGCCGTGCTCGAAGTCCTCGTCGCCGCCGAAGGCGGTGTCGTCAGCGCCGAAGAGCTGCTGGAACGGGCGTGGGATCAGAACGCAGACCCGTTCACCAACGCCGTGCGCATCACGGTCTCGGCACTGCGCAAACGGCTCGGCGAACCCTGGATCATCGCCACCGTGGCCGGCGCCGGGTACCGCATCGACACCCGGACACCGGGCTGAGGGAGGAGACCGTGGATAGAGCGCCCGGGTTGAGCGTCCGCCTCAAGCTCACCCTCAGCTACGCCGGCTTCCTCATGCTCGCCGGTGCCGTGCTGCTCGCCGCCGGGTGCTTCTCTCCTTTCGCGTGGTGTGCACGCCTGGCGTGATCTTCGTGGTCCGCAGCCACGCCGACCTCCTGCGCGATTTCGCTCCGATCGCGGCCATCGTGATGGCGTTCCTGCTGGTGTTCGGTCTCGCTGGGAGGGTGGTTTCTCGCCGGCCGGATGCTCGCCCCCCTGACCCGCATCACGGACGCCACGCGCATCGCCGCGACCGGATCGCTCGCCCACCGAATCCGGCTACCGGGCCGCAGCGACGAGTTCCGCGAGCTCGCCGACGCCTTCGACGCCATGCTCGCGCGCCTCGAAGCACACGTCGCCGAACAGCAGAGATTCGCAGCCAACGCCTCCCACGAGCTGCGCACCCCGCTGGCGGTCACGCAGACACTTCTCGACGTGGCCCGCAACGATCAAAACCGCGCCAACGGCGAGCTCGTCGACCGCCTCCACGCCGTCAACACCCGAGCGATCGACCTCACCGAAGCGCTGCTCCTGCTCAGCCGCGCCGACCAGCGGTCCTTCGTCCGAGAACACGTCGACCTGTCGCTCATAGCCGAAGAAGCCACTGAAACGCTCCTCCCCTTCGCAGAAAAACGCGGCGTCACCATCGAGACCTCCGGCGACATGACCCCCACCATCGGCTCACCCGCCCTCCTGCTGCAGATGGCGACGAACCTCGTGCACAACGCGATCGTCCACAACCTGCCCGACCAGGGCACCGTGTGGGTCACGACCAGCGTTCACCCCGAGAGCGTGGTGCTCACCGTCGAGAACACCGGCGAGAAGCTCACCCCACAGCTGGTCGCCACGCTTGCCGAGCCGTTTCAGCGCGGCAGCAAACGCATACGCACCGACCACGCAGGCGTCGGCCTCGGCCTGGCATCGTCAAGAGCATCACCCAAGCCCACGACGGAACCCTCACCCTCACCCCCCGGGCCGCCGGCGGGCTCTGCGTCACGGTGCAACTCGCTAGAGCCTGAAGCGCACGCAGGTCTGCGGGTTCACGCTTTGCCCCTTCCGAACAAGGGCCGCACGTCGGCGATGTCGTACTCGGCTACCGACACCGAGAGCATTGCCGCGCGTTGCTTGTGCTGGGGGCTCTGCGGCGGAAGGTCTTGAGGGCCTCTTGCGACTCCCAGCGCTCGAACAGGTTGACGCGGCCGGGGTCGAGCAAGTCGGCCGTCATGGCGAAGTCGAGGCAGCCATCTGCCTGGCGAGCCTTCTCGACAACGCTCACGGAGCCCGCGAGGAAGGACTCGCGCTGCTCAGGGTCGACCGTGACGTGTCCTGCGACGATGACCATGGGTGTCTCCTCCCGCCTAAGCGACGACGAACGTGTAGTCGCGCTCGATCCGGCCGTCCGCGGCGAGGACGAGGAAGATGAGCCCGACTGCGACCACCTCGCCGTCCTTTGCGACCGCCTCCCAGTGGAACTTGACCACGTCGCCGAGTCGATCGGCGTCGTCGCGCCCCCGGAAGCTGAGCCCCTCGGAGCCGACCCAGTGCTCGTACGCGCTCGCCGCGCGAGCCTCTATCTCCTCGTATCCCCGTGCCTCGAGGATCGCCGTCATGGCGAGCCCGGGTCGCGCCGCGATCTCGCGGATCTCCTGCGGCGGCTGGAGGATGTGCCTCCCCTCCTCCGTCCAGAGCTCGGCGATCATCCGCCGGCGCCGGTCGGCATCGGGCTCGTTCCAGAGCGCGAGGTACTTCTGCGCCAACTCTGCCGCGCTCCGGGATGTTCGATGAAAGCTGTGTCGGTCATCGGTCACCTCCGTTGATCGTCTGGTTGCTTCGCCGTCAACGGTCCCGGAGGAAGGCCGCGCGTCGATTACCTCTCGTGTAATGCCGGCCGGCTACACGCCGGGAATGGACCGGACGGACGCCCGGTAACTTCAATCGCGTGGTCGTCCAGACCGAGCAGGAGCCCCAGACCGCGGGCGAGCTGATCCGCTTCTGGCGCACGCGACGCGGCCTCAGCCAGCTCGCACTGTCCCTGGACGCGAACGTCTCGACCAAGCACCTGAGCTTCGTCGAGACCGGCCGCTCGAGCCCGAGTCGCCAGCTCCTCGTCCATCTGGCCCAGCACCTCGACCTGCCGATCGTGGAGCGCAATCGATTGCTGCTCGCGGGCGGCTTCGCGCCTCCCTATCTGGAGCTGCCCTACGACGGGGAGGTGATGCAGCCGCTTCGGGAGTCGCTCGAGCGGCTGCTCGAGGCGCACGAGCCGAACCCGGCTTTGATCGTCGACGGGCTCTGGAACCTGATCGAGTCCAATCGAGCCGCGTCGCTTCTCTGGGACGGGGTCGACCCGGAGCTCCTCGAGCCACCGATCAACATGCTCCGCCTCGGCGTTCACCCGGGCGGCCTGCCGCGGATCTCGTCGATGACCGCCGCGTGCAACGCGCCGCTGATTCACCGGCTGAAGCGGCGGAGCCGCGAGGACGCCGATCCCGCCCTCGCCAAGCTCATCGAGGAGGTCGAGTCCTACCTCCCCGGCAAGCCGCCGACGAGCCCCGCCACCCAGCCGGTGGTCTCGCTCAGGCTGCAGACCCCCCTCGGCGAGGTCGAGCTGTTCACGGTCATCGCCACCCTCGGAGCCCCGCTCGACGTCACGGCCGCGAACCTCGCGATCGAGACCTTCCTGCCGATGGACCCCGAGAGCGCAGCGCGGCTCGCCGAGCTCAGCGCACGGTGTCAGTCCGACTCATCGCGCTCGCGCCCGTAGCGCTCGTAGATCACGCGCGAGCCGAACGTCCTGGTCTCGATCAGGTCCAGCGCGATGTCGTCGGTGACGGGTGGCAGGAACGGCGTGCCGCCACCGACGACGACCGGATAGCGGAAGATGCGCAGCTCGTCGACCAGGCCGAGCTCGATCGCCTGCGCGGCCAGGCCGGCGCCGCCGATCGAGACGTCCTTGTCGGTCGCGTCGAGCGCCGCGGCGATCTCCTCGGCCAACGACGCCTCGGCGAGCCGGGCGTTGCCCTGGACGCTGTCGAGCGTGCGGCTGAAGACGACCTTCGGGATCGCGCACCAGATGTCGGCGAACGCGGCCCGGAGCTCGTTGTCGCGCATCGACGGATCCGTCTCCCACACCAGCATCGACTCGTAGAGCCTGCGGCCGAGCAGATAGCCGCCGAGCTCGCTTACCAACGCGGTGTGGAAGCGGAACAGCTCGTCGCTCGGGGCCCCCCACTCGAACGCGGCCTCGCGGTCGTTGATGAAGCCGTCCACCGAGACGCTCATCGAGTAGATCAGCATCACTGCGAAGCCCGCGCGAGGCTCGCGCGGCCGACGGCCACGATTCGGCTCGGGTCGCGGTCCGACGCGATCTCTACGTCGACGACTGCGCGCGTCCGTCCGGCGCGGATGCAGCGCGCGGTGACTTGGTGGGGCTCGTCACGAGCCAGCCGCAGGGCCTCGAGCTGGATGCCGACCACGAGCCAGTCCTCACTCTGCGACGCGCTCGCTGCCGCATACCACGCCGCCGTGTCAACGCACGTCGCCAGCGTGCCGCCGTGGAGATAGCTGAGCTCGTCGTCCTCGACGACCCCAACCTCTCTCGGCTCCAAGCGCAGCGTGACCACGTCGTTCTCGGCGCTGGCCAGTGTCAGCCCGAGCGACTCGTCGAGCTTTGAAGCGACTGTCGGCAGGTCCATGCGTCAATGCTCTTCGATCAGCACGGCCTTTGTGAGGGTGAGCGACCTCGGTCGCTCGCCCTCAATGCGAGAACCGAGCATGGCGGGGGAAGCAGGGAGCGACGCCTGCATCGCAGGCGAGCGACCGATGCCCCCGCCAGGCGACGGTTCGCATCCTTGAGGGTGAGCGACGGGACTCGAACCCGCGACCGCCTGGACCACAACCAGACTGAGGGGGTTGGGCCCTGTTGTGACCCCGCTTTCTAGAGCGGTTTCTGTTGCCCTGAGTTGCTTCCAGTTGCGCTCAAATTGGTGCCCGAATTGGTGCCCGCCTGGGCGAACGCGCGGTTGACCTGCTCGGCCTCGTGCGCCGACGGCGCGTAGTCGGCGTAGCGGAGCGTCGTCTTGAAGTCGCGGTGCCCCATCCACTCCACCCTCGAGAAGTGCAGGTGGTAACCCGTCCGCCGGGCAGGCACGGCTGTCGATCTCGCTCAGGCGCGCGCCGGCACCCGACTCTCGCGCTCGCTCGTGCGCTCCGCCCGGTAGCCGTACGCGGCCTCGCGCACGGCCTCGTCGCTCTCGAGGCCGGCGCCCAGGCCGCCGGCGATAGTGCCGAGCGAGCTCGCCATCCAGGCGAGGGCCGCGTAGTCGCCAATGCCCGCGTCATGCCCGAGCGCCTGCGCCATGACGCCGCTGTCGATGACCAGCGCCGCCCCCAAGAGCGTCATCGCGAACAGCGCCGCGTAGAGGAACGCGGCGCCCAGCAGCAGCGTGAGCGTCGTTGCGACGTTGAAGAGCACGGTCTGCTCGCGGCTGGCCCGTCCCCGCGGTCGCTCCCACAGGCGGTGCGACACGATCAGCCAGAGCACCGTCGCGCCGACCGACAGCACCATGAGCGCGAGCAGGCGAATCCAGTCGAGCGCATCCGAGAGCTTCCAGAGGTCTGAGGTCACGAGCGCCAGCGCCACCGCCGCGGCAGCGGCCGCGAGCGCGCGCGAGAGGCGCACGATCAGCCGCCAGGGCCGGTTGGCGCGGATCATGCCGGTCAGTAGCCGAAGGTTCCCGCGCGCGACCGCGGCGACGAAGCGCAGGTCCACGTCGTCGACATCCGGCGCCTCGACCGCGCGGATCGGTGCCGCGAGCTCGGCCAGCCGCCGCCCGACGCGGACGCGTCGTCCCGCCACGCCGTGTCCTGTCTCGAGGCTCTCGCCGACCAAGCCGTCGACCAGCCGGATCACCGCGTCGCGAGCTCGCCGGCGCGTCTGCATCGCCCCGAGCGCCGGCAGCGAGATCAGCGCAACCCCGTGCGTGGCGCTCGCATCGGCCACGATCGGCCGCCTCCCTATGCGCAGCGGGGCGTCGGTCACGCAGACGGCGAGATCCCATCCGTGGCGCAGCATGCGCTCGCGACCCAGGTCGATCGCGTCCACGCCGCTCGTCAAGTGAGTTGCCTCGGGCTCCGTGAGGACGGGGACGCGCCACGAGACCGCGTCGGTGACGTGCTCCGCGAGCAGGGGCGGCAGGTCGGCCGCGAGCTCCTCCGCGATCTCGGTGGGCAGCCCTGGAGCGGCCAGCAGGCCCAGCACCAGCTCGTCCTTGTCGAGCGGGACCTGGGTGCGGGCCAGCGTGACGGTTTCCTCGCCTACGAGAGCACCACCCCTGGCCTACGTCACGGTTCCGGCGGCTTCGGCATGGCTGGTCGCTCGGGGACCGGACGCCTCCACGTGCAGCCGCCCGTCTCGCAGCTCGACGCGCACACCCTGCTCCGGCTCGATGTCGCCGGCCAGGAGCCGCTCCGAGAGCTCGTCCTCGAGCAGGCGCTGGATCGCGCGCCTGAGCGGCCGCGCCCCGTACTGCGGGTCGAAGCCCGCGTTCGCGAGGAACTCGACCGCCTCGTCCGAGACCTCGAGCTCAACACCCTGCGCGTGCATGCGCCGCTCCACCTTCGCGAGCAGCAGACGCGTGATCTGCTTCAGCTGCTCGCGGTCGAGGGCGCGGAACACGATGATCTCGTCGATCCGGTTGAGCAGCTCCGGCCGGAAGCTCTGGCGGAGCAGCTCCATCAGGTCGTCCTTCAGCTCCTCGAACGACTCGTCCCGGCGCGCGTGTGCCTGGATCCGGTCGGCGCCGAGGTTCGAGGTCATGATCACGACGGTGTGCCTGAAGTCGACCGTCCGTCCCTGGCCATCCGTCAGGCGACCGTCCTCGAGCAGCTGGAGCAGCAGGTTGAAGACGTCGGGATGCGCCTTCTCGATCTCGTCCAGCAGCAGCACCGAGTACGGGCGCCGGCGCACGGTCTCCGTGAGCTGGCCCGCCTCCTCGTAGCCGACGTAGCCCGGCGGAGCTCCCACCAGGCGCGACACGGTGTGGCGCTCCTGGAACTCGCTCATGTCGAGCCTGACCATCGCCTGCTCGTCTCCGAATAGCGTCTCGGCGAGCGCCCGCGCCAGCTCGGTCTTGCCGACGCCGGTCGGCCCCAGGAAGAGGAACGAGCCGACCGGCCGATTCGGGTCGCCCAGCCCCGCCCGCCCGCGCCGGACGGCGCGCGCGACCGCGTCGACCGCCTCGTCCTGCCCGACCACGCGCTCGTGCAGCTGCGCCTCCAGGCCGAGCAGGCGCTCGCGTTCCTCCTGCGTCAGCTGCGCGACCGGAATGCCGGTGCGGCGTGACACGACCTCCGCGACATCGTCGGCGAGCACCTCCGCGGCGCGCCCCCGGCCGCCCGAGCGAGCCGCCTCGATGTCCTCGCGCAGCTCGTCGATGCGCGGCTTCAGCTCGTTTGCGCGCTCGTAGTCCTCGGCCGCGATCGCCTGGTCGCGCTCGCGTTCGTTGCGAGCCAGGTCGTCCTCGAGCGCGCGCCGGTCCGCCGGCTTCGTCTTGGAGCGCAGCCGCACCCGCGCGGCCGCCTGGTCGATCAGGTCGATCGCCTTGTCGGGGAGGTAGCGGTCGGTGATGTAGCGGTCCGACAGCTCAGCGGCCGCCACGATCGCCTCGGGGCTGATGCGAACGCGGTGATAGGCCTCGTAGCGGTCCCTGAGGCCGTTCAGGATCTCGATCGTCTCCTCAACCGACGGCTCGTCGATCAGGACCGGCTGGAAGCGCCGCTCGAGCGCCGCGTCCTTCTCGATGTTCCGCCGGTACTCGTCGAGCGTCGTCGCGCCGATCATCCTCAGATCGCCGCGCGCCAGGGCCGGCTTCAGCATGTTGGAGGCGTCCATCGAGCCCTCGGCCGCGCCGGCACCCACGACCGTGTGCAGCTCGTCGATGAACAGGATCAGGTCGTCGCCGTGGTCGCTGACCTCGTCGATCACGGACTTCAGCCGCTCCTCGAACTCGCCGCGGTACTTCGTGCCGGCCACCATGCCGGCCAGGTCGAGCACGACCAGGCGCTTGCCCGCCAGCGTCTCCGGCACCTCGTCGTTCACGATCCGCTGTGCGATGCCCTCGGCGATCGCAGTCTTGCCGACGCCAGGGTCGCCGATCAGGACAGGGTTGTTCTTGGTACGGCGGGAGAGGATCTCGATCGTCTCCTCGATCTCGTCTGCGCGCCCGATGACCGGGTCGAGCCTGCCCTCGCGCGCAGCCTCGGTGAGATCGCGGCTGTACTCGTCGAGCGTCTTCGTTTGGCTCGCCGGCCGCCCGCCCTCCTCGGTAGGCGTCACGCCCCGGATGACGGCACCCCGAAGCGCGGTGTGCGAGAGCCCGAAGCGTGCCAGGAGTCGCCCGGCGTCCGACTCCGTGTCGCGTGCCAGCGCGAGCAGCACGTGCTCGGGCCCGAGGTACGACGAGCCCAGCTCACGCATCTCGTCGAACGCCCCGAGGAGCGCGCCCTTAGCCTCGGGCGAGAGCGAGGGCGCCACGTCGGTCCGCCCTCCCCGCTCCGCCTCGTCCTCGACCTGGGCCGCGATCGCCTGGGGATCCCCGTCCGCGTTGCGCACGATCTGCGCAACCAGGTCGTCCTGCATCGCAGCCCAGAGCAGGTGCTCGGTGTCAAGGTCGAGGGAGCCCCACTCGAGCGCACGCTGCGCGGCGCGTTGAAGGAGCTCGCGCGTGGCGTCCGAGAAGAAGTCCGTGATGTCGACCTGTTCCACCGGGCGACGCGCAGCCGGCGCCGCCGTTCGCACACCGGGCGGACGCGCGCCCGTGTCGGCCCCGAAGGGGCGGTCGAAGAAGTCCGAGAAGAACTCGTCGAACAGGCTTCCGCGCCGACGGCGGAAGTCGCCGAATGGGTCATTGGTAGCCATATCATGGATGTACCCGGGGTGCTTCGCGCATACCGGGGTTGGACGAGCTCGTCAGCCGCGTCCGAGCAATGCGACCACTGCTCGCATCGCGTTGTTCCGGCACCGCCGCTCGTCGCGCAAAGCCCGAGGCCCAGCTGGGCCCTCGCTGAACCGAGTGCGGGCCCCGAAACTCAAGTACGCGACCTTCGGAGCCCACAGTCAAGTCGATGACAGGCGGCCCGGCTCTCGCTTCCGCGTGACAGCAGCACCGCGCCGGGCGACGAGTCGCGGCTTCTGCTTTGGACGAAAAGCGGCAGTCCTACCGAAACGGCCCGGTGGGCCGCCAGGCCAGCAGTCCCGGCGGTTTCTGCCGTTGCGCCTACGGATTGGTGCCCGATTGGTGCCCCCGCCGCCGGTGCCCGCCCCGACCGAAACCACGAAACCCACGCGTTAGCAGGGGCTTCGTGAGGGTGAGCGACGGGACTCGAACCCGCGACCGCCTGGACCACAACCAGGAGCTCTACCAACTGAGCTACGCCCACCATGCCGGGCGATCGACAGCGCGATCGCCCGGTCGAATCTAGCATCGGGCGGGCCGCAGATATCATCGCCTGATGGCCGATCGCAAGCCGGTGATCCTCGCTGTGGACGACGATCCCGCTGCGCTCGCGATGGTCGAGGAGCATCTGCGGCGGCGCTATTCGAGCGACTACGAGATCGTCGTTCAGACCTCGTGCAGCGCGGCGCTCGCGCACCTCGATGAGCTGCGCGGGAACGAGACGCCCGTCGCGCTGGTGCTCGCCGCGCTCTGGACCTCCGGCCTGAACGGCGCCGAGCTGCTCGCGCGCGTCGGCACCATCCACCCCCACTCGCGCCGGGCCCTGCTGATCGAGTGGGGGGCGTGGGGGCAGAGCAAGACCACGAAGGCGATCGTCGACTGCATGGGCCGCGGCGAGATCGACTACTACATCCCGAAGCCCTGGCGGAACCCGGACGAGCACTTCCACCGCGTCGTCACCGAGTTCCTCCTCGAGTGGTCCCGGGCGCGCTCGAGCCTCCCCACCGAGATCGCCGTCATCGGCGAGCCGTGGCAGTCGCGCGTCCACGACCTGCGCAGCCTGCTGGCGCGCAACGGGATGGCCCACAGCTACCACCCCACCGACTCGGAGCGCGGCCGCGAGCTGCTCGAGGAAGCGGGTCACCCCGGCGAGCGCAAGCCGGTCGTCGTGTTCCTGGACGGACGCTCGCTCGCCGATCCCAGCAACGCGCAGCTCGCCGCCGGCTACGGCGTCAACACCGAGCTCGGCGACCCGGACGAGCTGTTCGACGTGATCGTCGTCGGCGCCGGCCCGGCCGGCCTCGCGGCGGCGGTCTACGCGTCGTCCGAGGGCCTCTCGGTGCTCACGATCGAGAAGGAGTCGATCGGAGGGCAGGCCGGCTCCAGCTCGCTGATCCGCAACTACCTGGGCTTCCAGCGCGGCGTGGGCGGCGCGGACCTCGCACAGCGCGCCTACCAGCAGGCGTGGGTGTTCGGGTCGCGCTTCCTGCTGATGTCCGAGGTCGAGTCGCTCCGAACGGAGCCGGACCGTCACGTGCTCACGCTGGCCGGCGGCGCCGAGGTCCATGGCCGCACGGTCGTGCTCGCCACGGGCGCCGCGTACCGGCGACTCGGCATCCCCGCGCTCGAGGAGCTGGTCGGGTCTGGCGTCTACTACGTGGGGTCCGGACCGGAGGCCGCCGCCTCTGCCGGCGGTGACGTCTTCGTCCTCGGCGGAGGCAACTCGGCCGGCCAGGCAGCGATGCACATCTCGCGTTACGCCCGGAAGGTGACGATCCTCGTCCGCGGGGAGACGCTCGCGGACAGCATGTCCCAGTACCTGCGCGGACAGCTCGAGGCGACCGAGAACGTCGAGCTCCGGCGCTGCACCGAGGTGATCGACGGCGCCGGCGAAGCACGGCTCGAGACCCTGACGCTGCGCGATCGCAACACGGGCGAGACGGAGACCGTCCCCGCCCGCGCGCTTTTCATCCTGATCGGCGCCCGGCCCAACAGCGACTGGCTGCCGGCCTCGATCGCCCGCGACGACTACGGCTACGTGCCCACGGACACCGACCTCTCGCCGGCCGACGGCTGGCCGCTGGAGCGCCAGCCGCGCGTGTGGGAGACCTCTCTGCCCGGGGTCTTCGCGGTCGGCGACCTGAACCAGGCCTCGATCGCGCGCGTGGCGGCGGCGGTGGGCGACGGCTCGGCCGTGATCAAGCAGGTCCACGAGACGCTGCTCACGGCCGACCGCGAGTCGGCCAACCTGTAGGGCGGGAACCGCCGGACCGCGGGCTAGCGTGCCCGGGGTGCTGACCGCCGCCCGGCGCCACCCCTCGGCGATCCTCCTGTTCGCGCAGCTCGGCGCGGTCCTCGTGTACCCGTTCCTCGAGGACAGCGACGCGGGCCGGGCGATCTTCAGCGCCCTCGGCATCGGCTTCCTCGCGCTGGTGGTGGTCGCGGTCCGAAGCTCGCCGGCGCTCACGCCGGTCGCGCTGCTGCTTGCGCTGCCCGCCACGGTCCTTCTTCTGATCCAGGCGACGGGCGAATACGACTCGCTGCTGGGCTGGTCCTCGGCGCTCGAGGCGGCGCTCTACTTCTACGCGGCCTACGCGCTCGTCAAGTACATGCTGGCCGACCACGACATCACGACGGACGAGCTGTTCGCGGTCGGCGCCACCTTCACCTTGGTGGCCTGGGCGTTCGCCTACGTCTTCCAGGTGGTGCAGGCGGTCGAGCCCGGCAGCTTCACGGCGGCGGTCGACCCCGGTTCCGACCGGAGCTGGATGGAGCTCCTCTTCCTCAGCTTCACGACGCTCACGAGCACCGGCCTGAGCGACGTGGTCCCGGTGAAGGCGTTCGCGCGCTCGGTCGTGATGATCGAGCAGCTCGCGGGGCTCGGCTACGTGGCGCTCGTGGTGTCGCGGCTGGTGGGCCTGTTGGTGATTGGCCAGCGCGGGCGCGCCAGCTAGGCTGGCGCCCCTCGATGGCCGAGATCCTCTACTACGCGATCCCGTTCTTCGTCCTCCTGCTCGTGGTGGAGGCGATCTCGTTCCGCCAGGCGCGCGACGAGGACGACCTGATCGGCTACGAGGCGAAGGACACCCGCACGAGCCTCCTGCTCGGCAGCGGCAACGTGATCATCAACGTGGCCTGGAAGCTCGTGGTGGTGGCGATCTTCGCCGCCGTCTGGGAGCTCACCCCGCTGCGCCTCGACCCGGGCGACTGGTGGGTCTGGGTGCTCCTCTTCTTCGCGGACGACTTCTCGTACTACTGGTTCCACCGGATCAGCCACGAGAGCCGCTTCTTCTGGGCGAGCCACGTGGTCCACCACTCGAGCCAGCACTACAACCTCTCCACGGCGCTCCGCCAGACGTGGGTCCCGATGACCTACTTCCCGTTCTGGATCTGGCTGCCGGCGGTGGGCTTCGAGCCGTGGATGGTGCTGCTGGCGCAGGCCTGGTCGCTGATCTACCAGTTCTGGATCCACACCGAGCGCGTGCGCCGCCTGCCCTGGTTCCTCGAGGCGGTGCTCAACACGCCGTCGCACCACCGCGTGCACCACGGCTCGAACCAGGTCTACCTCGACCGCAACTACGGCGGCATCCTGATCATCTGGGACCGGATGTTCGGCACCTACGAGCCGGAGGGCGAGCGCGTGCGCTACGGGCTCACCAAGAACATCCACACGTACAACCCGGTCCGGGCCGCGTTCCACGAGTACATCGCGATGTGGCACGACATCCGCAGGGCGCCGCGGCTCCGCGATCGCCTCGGCGTGCTCTACCACGGGCCCGGCTGGGCGCCGCCCGGGGTCGAGAGCGAAGGCAGCCGGGGCTAGCGTTCGTTGGCGGTCGCCGTCCTGCTGTTGGCGCTCCTCGTCTTCGCCGCCCCGGCCGAGGCGCGCGGAACCGCGCGCTACGTGGACTGCTCGGCCCGCCAAGGCCGGGCACGGCACCCTCCGGCATCCGTTCAACACGCTGGCCCAGGCGAGCGCGGTCACGCTCAGGCCGGGGTCCCGGCTGCTCCTGCGGCGCGGCACGAGCTGCACAGGGCTGCTCGCGCCGAAGGGCTCGGGGAGCGCCGCGCGACGGGCGCTGATCGGCGCCTACGGCCGCGGCGCGGCGCCGCACGTGGAGGGAGCCGCCGAGGACGCGGTGCTGCTCCAGGACGTGAGCCACGTGACGCTGCGCTCGCTCGAGCTCACCAACCGCGGCGCCGGCGAGGCGCGCCGCCGCGGCGTGCACGTGGTCGCCACGAGCGGCGTGGTCCGCGGGGTCACGGTGCGCGGGCTGCGGATCCACGACGTGCAGGGCGACCTCGCCAAGGACGCGGGCGGCAGCGGCGGCATCCAGGTGGACGTGCTCGGGCCGGAGCCCACCCGCTTCGACGACCTGCTGATCGAGGGCAACCGGATCGCCGACGTGAGCCGCAGCGGCATCTTCATCGTCGGCACGGCCGACGGCGACCGGCCGCGCGCCGGGCAGCCGTGGCCCGCCGCATCCACGCGCGTGCGCGTGCGCGCGAACCGCCTGACCCGCCTGGGCGGCGACGGGATCGTGCCGCTCGGCACCGTGGGCGCGGTGGTGGAGCACAACGTGGTGAGCGCGGGCAACCTGCGCGGACGCGGGCTCGCCGACCCGCTCGGGATGATCTGCAACGCGGGGATCTGGACCTTCCACGCCAACGGCACGGTGATCCAGCGCAACGAGGTCTTCGGGATGCGCTTCAACGGCTGCGACGGCTCCGGCTTCGACGTGGACTACGACCAGGACGGCACGGTCGTCCAGTACAACCTCAGCCACGACAACGAGGGCGGGTTCATCCTGCTGTGCACGGACGCCCAGCCGCGCACGGCGGAGGTGCGCTTCAACCTGAGCGTGGACGACCGGATGGTGGCGAACCAGTCGCCGTGCTCGCTCCAGCCGGGCTCGACCTTCGACGGCATCCGGCTGGTGAACAACACGTTCGTCGCGCCGAGCATGACCTGGGGCGTCCTCGGGAACCCGACCTCCGCCCTGATCGACGGCGCGCTCGAGGTGCGCAACAACATCTTCCGCGCGACCGCAGCGCAGGCCGGGACGCTGGGTTGTAGCGCTCGGTGCTCGCACAACCTCTACTCCGACCCGCTCTTCACGGACCCGGGACGGCGCGGCCGCGGGCGGCTGTACGTGGGGCGCGGGTTCAGGCTGCGGCCCGGCTCGCCGGCGCGCGGCGCGGGCACGCCGATCGCGGGTCTGCCGGCCCGCGACTACTTCGGCCGGCGCGTTCCGCGCACCCCGTCGATCGGCTTTTCACAGCGATAGCGGCCTCCTGGGCGCCAAGCTCTCCCCGCTTTGACGGGTTCGGGGCCGAGAAGGTGTGCGTTTTTCGCACACGAGGAGTGTCGCCCGGGGCACGCGGAACAATCCCCCCGCGGGCAACCAAGGGGAGGCATCGTGACGATGCTTATGGACAGGGGCACCGACACGGTGCGACTGCAGTGCGGAAGCTGCGGGGCCCACGCGTTGATGACCAGCGTGGATTACTCTGAGCTTGTTGATCATTCCGATGCGCATATGCGCTGTGAGGTGTGCGGCGTGTGGGCGACGTTCGAGCCCACCCGGCCGCCGGACAGGGAGAGCCGGGCGCTGACGGCTCGCTGAGCCGCCCGACCCTCGCCACGCATGAGCACACACATGACTGCTTCCTCCGCTCAGGGATCCGGACCGCTTGATCAGATCCCGATGCCAACCCTGTCGTCCGCGCCGGCCCGCGTGTTCGGCTTCAACCTGCGCGCCGGCCCCCTGGCTGCGTCCGAGGCACGCCACGCGTTCGCGGCGGCCGAGGACTCGCTGAGCGAGCACGAGCGCCAGCCGATGCTCCTGATGCTGACCGAGCTGGTCACGAACGCCGTGCGCCACGGCGAGGGCGCCGAGCGCCCGCGCGGCGTGGCGGTCAAGGTGGTGGAGTCCGACGCCGCGGTGGGCGCGGCGGTGACCAACCCCGGCGCCGGCTTCGATTGGAACGGGCGCGAGAGCGACGACCCGCTCGAGCCCGGCGGCTACGGCCTGCTGCTCGTGGACCGCATGTCGAGCCGCTGGGGCATCGACCGCTCCCCCGGCTCGACCACGGTCTGGTTCGAGCTGGACCGCCAGGCGAGCTAGGCCGCCGGACGCGAGACCGATGAAGCGGGGAATTATTCCCCTTTCTTTCGTCGGGTCTCGATCTCGACCGCGGCCGCCTAGCTCAGCGACGACTCCCGCAGGCGCTCCGCCAGCCTCTGCAGCATGTCCCAGGCCACCTGGGGGTTCTCCTGGACGAAGGCCTTGAAGCCCCAGGAGCTGATCGTCAGGCAGCTCAGCTCCGTCTGGGCCGTGACCGTCGCGGAGCGCGGCCCGCCGTGGAGCAGCGCCATCTCGCCGAAGTAGTCGCCGGGGCCGAGCGTGCGGATCACCTCGCCGCCGATCGTCACGACCGCGCTCGCCCTCGGTGATCAGGAAGAACCCGGCTCCGGTGCGGCCCTGGGCCACCACCTCGCGGCCCTGCTTGAACGTGCGGTCCTTCATCGTCTTTGCCAGGCGCCCGCGCGCCTTGTCGTTCATCCCGCCCAGCAGGGGACGCGCTCGAGAGCGCTCGCGGCTGAGGGCTGCTTCCGGGCCATCGCCACTACGGCACCGACACCGGCTCGGCCGGCACCGTCTGCTCGGCCACGGCCTCGACCTCTTCGCCCGGCAGGCCCTCCTCGCGGGCGCAGACCACGCGGAACGCTCCGGTGCCGAGCTCGGCGTTACCCCTAACGGGCAGGCCGCGGATCGAGTCCCAGCCGAGGCGCTCGACCTCGAAGGGGTTCATCTCGATCGCGATGGCAGGCCACTCGCAGCCCTCGTTGTGCTGGTCGATGGCCTTCGAGATCGCTTCGAGGTTCTTGACCTCGGCGTCGTGGCTCACGCGTGGAGCGTATCGAGCGAGCTCAGCGAGCGGCGGGGTACGCGAGGGCCGTCGTGTACTGCTCGATCGTCTGCATCAGGCCCTCGCGCAGGCCGACCTCGGGCTCCCACCCGAGCAGCTGCTTGGCCCGCGTGATGTCCGGCTGGCGCACCTGCGGGTCGTCGACCGGCAGCGGCTCGAAGACGACCTCGGCACGCGAGTCCGTCAGCTCCACCACCAGCTCGGCCATCTCCAGCAGGCTCATCTCGTTCGGGTTGCCGATGTTCACCGGGTCGTGGACGTCGGACTCGTTGAGGGCCACCAGGCCGCGGATCAGGTCCTGCACGTAGCAGAAGCTCCGGGTCTGGGAACCGTCTCCGAACACGGTCACCGGCTGGCCGGTGAGCGCCTGGCGCAGGAAGGTCGGCACGGCGCGCCCGTCGTTCGGGCGCATGCGCGGGCCGTAGGTGTTGAAGATCCGGGCGATGCAGGTGTCCACGCCCTGCTGGCGCAGGTAGGCCATCGTGAGCGCCTCGGCGTAGCGCTTGGCCTCGTCGTAGACGCCGCGCGGGCCGATCGGGTTCACGTTGCCCCAGTAGGTCTCCGGCTGCGGGTGCACGAGCGGATCGCCGTACACCTCGCTGGTGGAGGAGATCAGGAAGCGGGCGCGGTGCTTCTTCGCGAGCCCGAGCGTGTTGTGCGTGCCGTAGGCCCCCACCTTGAGCGTGTGGAGCGGCAGCCGCGCGTAGTCGATGGGCGACGCCGGCGAGGCCATGTGGTAGACGAAGTCGACGGGCTCGTCGATCTCGTAGTGGTCCGTGATGTCGAACATCTCGAACCGGAAGCCGGGCTCGCGGATGTGCTTGATGTTGTTGAGCGAGCCGGTCTCGAGGTTGTCCACGCAGATGACGCGGTGGCCGCGCTCGAGGAGGAAGTCGCAGATGTGGGAGCCGAGGAAGCCGGCTCCGCCGGTGACGAGTGAGGTGGGCATCGCGCTCCAAGATAACGTCGGCTCGCGCGAGCCGCAGCATTAGCCCCGAAATGCGCGCGCGGCGCCCCTCACACGTGGAGCGCCGGATAGAGCGCCCTGAAGCGCTCGCGCCCGAGCGCGGTACGGCTCGATCCACTCCTCGACGGGCTCGATCACGTCGGTGGTCCGCACGGCCGCGCCCACCGCCTCGCCCACGTCCGCCCAGACGCCGCCGGCCACCCCGCCGAGCAGGGCGGCCCCGAACGCCGCGCCCTCGTCCACGGCCGTCCGCTCCAGCGGCAGCTCGAGCACCGAGGCCACGATCCGCAGCCACAGGTCGCTGCGGGCCCCGCCGCCCGACACGCGGCCCACCGTGGGCGTCGCGCCCATCTCGACGACCACGTCGAGGCAGTCGCGCAGGCCGTAGGCCACGCCCTCGAGCACGGCCCGGACGAGCGCGCCGCGGTCGTGGCGCAGCGAGAGGCCCGTGAAGGAGCCGCGGGCATCCGGGTCGGCATGCGGGGTGCGCTCGCCCGAGAGGTAGGGCAGGAACGTGAGCCCCTCGACCCCCGGCTCCCACGCCTCGGCCTCGGCCACCAGCGTGGCGAAGTCCACGCCGGGCGCCGCCACGTCGCGCAGCCAGCGGAGCGAGCCGGCCGCCGAGAGCATCACGCCCATCGCGTGCCAGGCGCCGGGCACCGCGTGACAGAAAGAGTGCGCCCGCGCCTCCGGGTCGGCCGCGAACTCCTCGAGCGCCACGAACACCACGCCCGAGGTGCCGAGCACCACGGACGCCGGCCCGGGCCGGTCGACCCCCACCCCGAGCGCGCCGGCGGCCTGGTCGCCGGCCCCGGCCGCCACGGGCACGCCGCCGCCGGTCGCGCCCGAGACCTCGGGCGACTCGAGCGAGCGCGGCAGCCACGAGGAGTCGAGCTCGAGGGCATCCACCACCTCGTCGGACCAGCGCCGCCGGGCCACGTCGAAGAGCAGGGTGCCGCTCGCGTCGGCCACGTCGATGGCCCTCTCCCCCGTCAGGCGCAGCCGCACGTAGTCCTTCGGGAGCAGTATCGATGCGATCCGCCCGTACAGCTCCGGCTCGTGCCGGCGCATCCACAGCAGCTTGGGCGCCGTGAACCCGGTGAGCGCGCGGTTGCCGGTCCGCGCGATCAGCTCCCGGAGGCCTACGCGCTCCTCGATCTCGGCGCACTCGGCCGCCGTGCGCTGGTCGTTCCAGAGGATCGCCGGCCGCAGGACCTCGTCGGCCGCGTCGAGCGCCACCAGCCCGTGCATCTGGCCGGACAGGCCGATCCCGGCGGGCTCGCCGGCCGCGCCCAGCTCGTCCAGCACCTCCTGCGCCGCCGCCCACCACAGGCCCGGGTCCTGCTCGGCCCAGCCCGGCCGCGGCGTGGCGAAGTCGTACCCGCGCTCCGCGCGCGCGAGCACGGAGCCGTCATCGGCGAGCGCGACACCCTTCAGCCCGGACGTGCCGACGTCGAGGCCGACGGCGGTCACGCGCCGAGCGCGGCGTACACGAGCTCGTAGGCGCGTACCGCGTCCTTCGCACTCTGTGCCTCCTTCAGCGCCGGCTCGTCGATCCGCGCGGCCACGCCGTCGATGAAGTTCCACTGCTCGACCGAGCGCCGCACGGCCCCCACCTGGTCCTCCGTGTACGGGTAGAGGTCGAAGCCGAGCCGCTCGCCGCCGTTCCCGTAGCCGGCCCGGCGCAGCTCGAGCGCGAGCTCGACCGTCTCCATGAACGCCGTGGCGCCGACCATGTTGTCGTCGTCGAAGGTGCCCCAGCCGGAGTTGGCGTGCTGGTGGCCGAGCAGCCCCTCGGCGTTGAGCAGCGCCGCGTACTCGGGCAGGTGCTCGCCGTTCATGATCAGGTGCTGCCAGTCCATGTTCACCTGCACGTTCGTGACGCCCTCGGTGCGCAGCTTGTGGATCACGTGCAGCGTCATCCCGATGTTCCGCATCAGGATCTTCATCGCCGGCTCCGAGTTCTTGTGCTCGAGGAAGAGCTTGACCCCGTGGCCGTCGCAGACCTCGGCGGCCTCGCCGATCCCCTCGATGAGCCAGCGCCACGAGTCCGCGTAGGGCGACTGGAACGGGTAGTTGTAGCCCTCGATCCCGGGCCAGATGATGAAGTGGGCCCCGAGCGAGCCGGCGAAGTCGGCCGCCTCGCGGGTGATGCGGCGCGCCTCCTCGCGGGTGGCTGCGTCAGGCGAGACCAGCCCGCCCCGGCCGAAGCGCGGGTCGAGATGGAGGCCGCTCGCGATGCAGTAGATGTCGTGCTCGCCGAGCGCCGAGCGGACCTCGTCGAGGTTGTCGGGCGAGAGCTCCTGCGGGTAGTGGAACTCGTACCCGTCCATCAGCGGGCCGAGGCCCTCCACGGCGCGCCGCACCTTCTCCGCGGTGGGCTCGTTGTGCTCGGGCTGGTAGCCCGCGGGCACGAAGCGGGTGACCATCGGGCCGAGGGCCCAGATGCCGAGGCTCGTCTTCATGTGCTGCTCCTCGCAATGGGTAGGTTGTGCTCGTGGAATCTCCCGGCGTGGGCATGCTCGGCTACGCGTTCATGGGCCGGGCCCACGCCCACGCCCTTCTGACGATCGGCCACATGACGGGCCCGCCGATGGTCCGGCCGCGGCTCGTGTCCGTGGCCGGCCGCGACGAGGCGCAGCGCACCGAGTTCGCCGAGCGCTTCGGCTTCGGCCGGCACGTGGCCGGCTGGGAGGAGGTGGTGGCGGACCCGGAGGTGGAGATCGTCGAGAACCTGCTCCCGAACCACCTCCATGCCGAGCCCACGATCGCCGCGGCGCGCGCGGGCAAGCACGTGCTCTGCGAGAAGCCCCTGGCGCTCGACGCCGAGGAGGCGCGCGCGATGCTGAGAGCGGCCGAGGAGGCGGGCGTGGTGCACATGTGCGCCTTCAACTACCGCTTCGTGCCGGCCGTGCGCCGGGCTCGCGAGCTGCTCGAGGCCGGCGATCTCGGCGAGGTCCACCACTTCCGCGGCGTCTACCGCCAGTCGTGGGGCGCCGACCCCGCGCGCGAGGGCGTCTGGCGCTTCGACGCCGCCCAGGCGGGCGGCGGGGCGCTCGGCGACCTCGCCTCGCACGTGATCGACCTCTCGCGCTACCTCGTCGGCGACATCGAGAGCGTGGCGGCGCAGGTGGCCACCTTCGTGCCGGGCCGGACGGTGGACGACGCCGCCGCGGCGGCCGTGGCGTTCGCGGGCGGCGCGATCGGGACCATCGAGGCCACGCGCTTCGCCACCGGCGACCTCAACCGCTTCACCTGGGAGGTCAACGGGTCCAAGGGCTCGCTCGGCTTCGACCTCGAGCGCCCGAACGAGCTCTTCGTGAACGGCGCGCGGACGCTCGTGAACCCGGACGGCTGGTGGCCGCCCGGCCACGTGCTCGGCTGGGAGCACACCTTCGTGTTCGAGCTGCGCCGCTTCCTCGACGCGGTCGCCGGGCGCGACACGGTGGCTCCGCACGGGGCCACCTTCGAGGACGGCGTGCGCGCGAACGAGGTGTGCGACGCGATCGTGCTCTCCGCGCGCGAGGGCCGGCACGTGAGCCTGGCCTGAGCGGCGCTCAGAGCGCGACGGCACGACCGCTGTCCGCAGCTTCGTAGAGAGCCGCGATCGTCCGCGCCTGCCCCACCGCGTCCGCGCGGCCGAAGGGGTGCTCGATCTCGCCCGCGCACGCGCGCGCGAAGTCCTCGAGCTCGCAGCCATAGGGGTCCGCCTCGGGAACCGCCACCGGGGTGGTCTCCCCGTCGGCGTCGCTCACCTCGATGCCCGTGCGGCGCGAGTGCCAGGGATCGTCCACGAACAGCGCCCCGCTCCCGCCGACCACCTCCAGCTCGTCGCGGAAGGCGAGATCGAAGCCGCAGTCGAAGTGGGCCAGCGCCCCGCCCTCGAAGCGCATGGTGCCGACCATCCGGGAGTCGACGCCGTTCCCGGAGGCCTGGGCGGTGACCTCGGACGGGTCGCCGAGCACGAAGCGCGCCCCGGACACGCAGTAGCAGCCCACGTCCATCAGGGCCCCGCCCTCGAGGTCCGCGTCCCAGCGCACGTTCTCCTCGACCGGGAGCGGGAACGAGAAGGTGCTGCGCACGAGCCGGATCTCGCCGAGGCCCGCGGCCAGCTCGCGCAGCTTCCGCGCCTGCGGCGTGTGCCGCCACATGAACGCCTCGGCGAGCACGCGGCCGGCCCGCTCGGCGGCGTCGAAGGCCCGCTCCACCTCCGCGGGGTGGCGCGACAGCGGCTTCTCGCAGAGCACGTGCTTGCCGGCCTCGAGCGCGCGCACCGACCACTCCACGTGCATCGAGTTGGGCAGCGGGATGTAGACCGCGTCCACGCCCGGGTCGGCGAGGACCTCCTCGTAGGAGGAGAGCGCGCGCGGCACGTTCAGCTCGCCGGCCTGCTTGCGCGCGCGGTTGGGGTCGCGCGAGCCGATCGCCACGAGCTCGACGTTCTCGGCCTGCCGGGCCCCGGCCGCCAGCTTCTCGTTGATGTCCGCGGTGCTGAGCAGCGCGAGCCGCAGGGTCATCCCCACGACCCCTCGTTCATCGGCCGGAACGACACGGTCATCATCCGCAGCCCCTTCGGCCGCGAGACGACGAACCAGGCCACGTCGGCCACCTCCTCGGCGCTCATCATCCCCTCGAGCTCGGGCATGTCCGGCGGTGCGCCCGGTGCCCATCGCGAAATCGGTGGCGATCCCGCCGGGGCAGAGGTTCGTCACGCGGACGCCCAGCTCGCGCATCTCGTGGTCGAGCGAGCGCGTGAACCCGAGCTGGCCGAACTTGGACGCGTTGTAGACGGTCTCGCCGGGGAACCCGCGCAGGCCCGCGACCGAGGCGAGCGAGATGAAGTCGCCCTTGGACTCGATCAGGTGCGGCAGCGTCGAGCGCGCGGTGTGGAGCGTGCCCTTGAGGTTCACGTCGATCATCGCGTCCGACCTCGTCGGGCGGGATCTCGAGGAAGGGGCCGTACGACCCCACCCCGGCGTTCGCGACCACGGCGTCGATCCCGCCGAACGCGTCCACGCGTCGACTTGACGGCGGCCTCGACCTGGCCCGCGTCGCGCACGTCGCAGGTCAGGCCGAGGGCGCCCTCGAGCCCGAGGTCGGTGCCGCTGCGCGAGGCGCACGCCACGTCCCAGCCCTCGTCGGCGAAGCGCCGGGCGATGGCCGCCCCGACGCCCTTGCTCGCCCCGGTGACGAATAGCGCAGCTATAAGCGCCCGGCCTGCGCCTGGCGGCGGCGCGATACGGAATCCACCGTGACCGCGAGCAGCAGGACGCCGCCGGTGATCACGAACTTCTCGCCCGAGCCGAGCCCGAGCAGGCCCAGCCCGTTGTCGATCGAGGCGATCACGAGCGCGCCGAGCAGCGCGCTCTTGATGTGCCCGCGGCCGCCGAACAGCGACGTGCCGCCGATGACCGCCGCGGCGATCGAGTAGAGCAGGATCGAGCCGCCGCCCGCGTTCGTGTCCACCGAGCGCAGGCGCGAGGCCAGGATGATCCCGCCGACGGCCGCCATCAGCGAGCAGATCGCGAACACGTAGATGCGGATCCGGTCGACGTTGATGCCCGCGCGCCGCGCCGCCTCGGCGTTGCCGCCGACCGCGTACACGTAGCGGCCGAAGCGGGTGCGCCCGAGGATGAAGGACCAGAACACGAGCAGCGCCGCCACGAGCACGCCCACGTAGGGGATCCCGCGGTCCTGGTTGGCCACGTACACGACGATGCCGAGCGCGATGGCCAGCCCGGCCACGCGCAGCGCCGGCAGCAGGTACGGCTCCTGCTCGAGCCCGGCCTTGCGGCGCACGCGGATCTCGTTCAGCTGAGTGCCGGCATAGAGCGCCACGCAGACGAGCATCAGCATCCAGGCGGTCGCCCTCGGAGAGGAACCCGTTCGCCAGGTCGATGATGAAGTCGTCCTGGAGGATCACGGTGCCGCGGCTGCCGATCAACAGCAGCACGACCCCGTTCCAGGCGATCAATCCCGCGAGCGTGACCACGAACGACGGGATGCCGACCTTCGCGAACAGGATGCCGTGCCAGGTCCCGATGGCGGCGCCGGCGGCGAGCGCGGCGACGATCGCCACGACCGTCGGCACCTCGTTGCCGTCGGGGATCAGGAGGATCGTGACGATCACGCCCGCCACGCCCGACACGTAGCCCACGGACAGGTCGATCTCGCCGAGCAGCAGCACGAAGACGATGCCCATGGCGATCGTCGTGTAGGCCGCCGACTGCACGATCAGGTTCACGAAGTTCGACGGCCGTGAGGAAGCGGTCGTTCTGAGACTGGAAGACGATCGCGATGACGATCAGCCCGAAGATGATCGGGAGCGAGCCGAGCTCGCCCGACTTGACGTCGGTCCACCAGCGCTGCACGACGTCGCGCAGCGTGGTGCTCGGCGCCGGGGCGGCTCCGGCCGCGGCGCTCACGCCGTCACCTCGACCACGTCGATGTCGTCCTGGCCGGGCACGTGCGACAGCTTGCCGGCGGTGATCGCCTGGACCACCTCCTGCTGGTTCGTCTCGGTGCGCTTGAACTCGGCCACGTTCTGGCCGAGGCGCAGGACCGTGATCGAGTCGGCCACCTCGAAGATGTCGTGAAGGTTGTGGGAGATCGATGACCACGGCGAGGCCCTGCTCGCCGAGGCGCTTGACGAGCTCGAGCACCTGGCGGGTCTGCGCCACGCCGAGCGCGGCGGTGGGCTCGTCGAGGATCACCACCCGCGAGTTCCACATCACGGCCTTGGCGACCGCCACCGACTGGCGCTGGCCGCCCGACAGGCTCGCCACCGTCTGGCGGACGGAGCGGATAGTCGTGACCGAGAGCTCGCCGAGCGTCTTGAGCGAGCGCGACTCCATCTCGATCTCGTCGAGACGGCGGAAGCTGTCGAGCTCCTCGCGGCCCGAGGAACATGTTCTGGACGACGTCGAGGTTGTCGGCCAGCGCGAGGTCCTGGTAGACGACCTCGATCCCCAGGTCGGCCGCGTCCTTCGGGCCGTGGATGCTCACCGGGTTGCCCTCGAAGAGGACCTCGCCGCCGTCGATGTGATGGATGCCGGCCACGCACTTGATCAGGGTGGACTTGCCGGCTCCGTTGTCACCCACGAGCGCCATGACCTCGCCGGGATTGACATGGAAGTCCACCTCGTGCAGGGCCACGACGGCGCCGAAGCGCTTGGTGACCCCACGCAGCTCCAGCACAGGTGTGTCGCTCACTGCACTCTCTCCTCGTTCTTGACTTGCAGGCGGGTGCCCGGGGCGCCACTGAGGCGCCCCGGGGACCCGCGACCGGCATTAGATGCCGAGCTTCTCGCAATTCGCTGCGACCTTCCCGACGCAGATGTCTTCCTTCGTGGGGAAGTCAACCTCGCCGAGGTAGTCCTTGATGTTGTCCTTCGTGATCCCGATGGGATCCAGGAGGACGGACGGGACCTTGTGCGACCCGTTGTCGACCGGGGTGGTCGTCGCGTTGGGCTTCTCGCCCTTGGCGAGCGCGATCGCCAGGTCGGCGGCCGCGTCGGCCTCCAACTTGGTGGGCTTGTACACCGTCATGCACTGATCTCCGTTGACGATGTTCTGGATGCCCTCGAGCGTCGCGTCCTGGCCGGTGACCGGGACCTGCGGCAGCTTGCGCTGCTTCAGGGCCGAGATCGCCGCGTTGCCCAGGCCGTCGTTCGCGGCGAGCACGCCGTCGACCTTGTTGCTGTTCGCCTGCAGCATCTGCTCGAAGATGGTCAGGGCCTTCTGGTTGTCCCAGTCCGGCACCGACTGGTCGTCGATCTCCTTCCAGTCACCCGAGTCGAACTTCGGGTTGATGACGGAGTCGTAACCGTTCTTGAACAGGGTTGCGTTGTTGTCGGTCGGGGAGCCGTTCAGGACCGCGATCTGGGCGCCCTGCTTGTTGCCCACGCAGTCCACGAGACCGGTTCCCTGGAGCTTTCCGACCTTCTCGTTGTCGAACGACACGTAGTAGTCGTTCGCGTCCGTGTCGAGCGTCAGGCGGTCGTAGTCGATCACCTTCACGCCCTGCGACTTGGCGTTCGCCGCGATCGCCGCGCCGGAGCCCGAGTCCAGGTTCACGAGCAGGATGACCTTCGCCCCGTTCGTGATCGCCTGCTCGGCCTGCTGCTGCTGCGTCGACTTGTCGCCCTCGGCGTTGAGATGTCGACGTCCACGCCGGCATCGTCGAAGGCCTTCTGCAGGAGCGGCCGGTCGTAGGTCTCCCAGCGAACCGACGACTTCGAGTCCGGCAGCAGGACCGCGACCTTGCCGACGTCGCCGCCGCCTCCGCCGCCACCACCGCTGTCGCCGTTGTCGTCGTCGTCGCCGCAGCCGGCGGCGATCGACGCCATGGCAAGAGTCACGGCTGCCGCCGCGCTCCAGATCCTCTTCCTCCTCACGTGGTTCTCCCTTCTCCTCCGTAGGGTCTGTTCTTACGGGAACTCACGCCGCGCTCACCGTTCCCGCTATGCGCGCCGCCACTGCCTCTCCCGACTGGGCTATCGCCAGCGCCAGCGCGCCGAGCAGGTTGGCCCGCTCGCCGAGCTCGCCCGCGACGACGTCGAGCTTCTCCGTCGCCGCCGGAAGTGCGTACCGGTCGATGGACGCGCGCAGGGGATCGAGCAGCAGCTCGCCGGCCGCGCTCAGATCACCTCCCACCACGACCATCTCCGGGTTGAAGAGGTTGCAGAGGCCCGCCACCACCTGGCCGACCGCGCGGCCGGCGTCCGCGATCACGCGGCGCCCGCCCGGGTCGCCCTCGCGGGCCATCTCGATCATGCGCTCGACGGTGAGCTCTCCGTGGCTCGGGCGCAGCAGCGACACCATCGCCGGGCCGGAGGCGAGCGTCTCGAGACAGCCGCGGTTGCCGCAGCGGCAGATCAGCCCTTGCTCGTCCACGAGCACGTGCCCGATCTCGCCGGCCGTGCCGCGGTGCCCGTGGTACGGGCGGCCGTCGACGATCAGGCCCGCGCCGATGCCCGAGGACATCTGCACGTAGGCGGCGGAGCGGACGCTCCGCCCGGCCCCGAGCGTCACCTCGGCGAGCGCGCCCAGGTTGGCGTCGTTGTCGAGGTGCACGGGGAAGCCGATCCTGCTGCTGCAGCTCGGAGGCCGCGTCCACCCCGGCCCAGCCCGAGAGGATCGGGCTCGGGTGAAGCGCGCCGCGCGCGTGGTCGACCGGGCCCGGCAGCGCCATGCCCACGCCGATCACCTGCCCCTCGTCCACGCCGCCCTCGTCGAGCACCCTCGCGACCAGCTCGGAAGCCTGCTCGAGCGCTCGGTCGGCGTCCTGGTCCACGTCCACCCGGACGCTCGCCTCGGCGATCACGGTGCGGGCGAGGTCGCTCACCGCCACGCGGATCTTGTCGTGGTCGAAGTCGAGGCCGACGGCGGCGCCGGCCGACGGGTCGAGCGTGAGCTGCGCGGCCGGGCGGCCCTGGCGGCCGGCGGGGGCGAGCGTGCTCTCCACGACCAGGCCGGCGCGCTGGAGCTCGCCGATCACGGACGAGACCGTGGACGGAGACAGGCCGGTCTGCCGTGCGATGTCGGCGCGGCTTGCGGGTCCGTCGTGGCGGAGGGCATCCACTATGCGCAATCGGTTGAGCTCACGCAGTGATCCGAGCGATCCGGACATCGCCGGTGCGACCCTCTTCTATCCGACGACGGTTTGTCAAGGGTCTGCAAAAAACAAAGGCTTAACACGCCTGACTTTTTCCGAAGCTCCCAGAAACTCCTCGCGGTAGGTTCCCGTCCGTGGCCACGGAGCAGAAGAGCGCGTTCGTGACGGGCGGCTCGGGCTTCATCGGCCGGCATCTCCTGCGCCGGCTGGTGTCCGACGGCTGGCGCGTGCGCGCGCTCGCCCGCTCCCAGGGCTCGGCCGACGCCGTGGCGGCGCTCGGCGCGGAGCCCGTGCGCGGCGACCTCGACGACGTGGCGTCGATGGCGGCGGGCGCGCAGGGCTGCGACGTGGCCTTCCACCTCGCCGCCCACCTCGGGCAGTGGGGCTCGCCGGAGGAGTTCGAGCGCGGGAACGTGACCGGCACCCGCAACGCCCTCGCCGCCTGCGAGCAGGCCGGCGTCCGGCGCTTCGTCCACTGCGGCACCGAGGCCGCGCTGATGGCCGGCGAGCCGCTGGTGAACGTGGACGAGACGGCGCCGCGGCGGCCCGACTCGAAGGCGCTCTACTCGGCCACCAAGGCGCGCGCCGAGGAGGCGGTCATCGCCGCCAACCGCGAGGGCTTCGAGACGCTCTCGGTCCGGCCGCGCTTCGTCTGGGGCGCCGACGACACCACCCTCCTGCCGAACATCCTCGCGATGGTCGAGGCCGGCCGCTTCTCCTGGGTCGACGGGGGCACCCACCTCACCGCGATCACGCACGTGGACAACGTGGCCGAGGGCCTCGTCCTCGCCGCCGAGCGCGGCCGCCCGGGCGAGATCTACTTCGTGACCGACGGCGAGCCGGTGGTGTTCCGCGAGTTCCTCTCCGAGCTGATCTCGGCGAAGGGCGCGGAGCCGCCCACCCGCTCGGTGCCGGGCTGGATCGCGAAGCTGGCCGCCCCGGCGGCCGAGACCGCCTGGCGCGTGCTCCCGCTGAAGGGCGAGCCGCCCGTCACGCGCTTCGCCTACTGGGTCTCGGCCCAGGAGTGCACCATCGACATCACGAAGGCGCGCAACGAGCTCGGCTACGCACCCGTGGTGTCGAAGGAGCAGGGCCTGGCGGAGCTGCGCGCCTCGTAGGTCGCGAACCGCTGAGCTTGTGCGGATCGGCGCAGACGACCGAAACCGCTGAGACACTCGCCGCATGACACAGCAACAGCAGGCAATGGCTCGTCCCCCTGACCGGCCTCGGCTTCATCCGGTCGGGATCCTCAGCTTCATCATCGGGGGCGAGCCGAAGAGCGCGGACGATCCTGCTCGGGAGGTCGTCAGCTGGTACGTCGACAACAAGGACTCCGTCGAGGTCGGAGCCATCCTGAGCGTGGTCGCCGGAGTGCTCCTCGTGTTCTTCGGCGCCTACCTGCGTGACGTCCTGCGCGCCGCGGGCCCGGGAACGGATGGCCTCTCGTTGGTCGCGTTCATGGGCTTCGTGGTGGTCGCGGTCGGCGTGGCGATCGACGGCACGATCATGTTCGCGGCGGCCGAGGCGGCCGAGGACGTCCCCGCGGCGTCCCTGGTGGCGCTCCAGGCCCTGTGGGACAACGACTTCCTCCCATTCATCCTGGGCGTGGAGCTGTTCCTCTGGGGCACCGGGCTCGCCGTGGTGAGGACCGGCGCGCTGCCGAAGTGGCTCGGCTGGGTGATGATCGTGCTCGCGGTCGCCGGCTTCACGCCGATCGGCTTCGTCGCGGCCATCGGCTCGGCGCTGCTCGTGCTGATCCTGAGCATCTGGCTGTCGCTCCGCGCACGCGGGCCGGCGGTTCCCGCGGCCCAGTAGGCCCGCCGCTTCCCCCACGCGCCAGAATCCAGGCGCGTGGGGGATCTCCAGATCGTCATCGCGGCGCTGTTCATCTCGGCCGCGGGGCTGAACGCGCTCGCCAACTGGCTCCAGGTGCCGTATCCGATCCCGCTCGTGATCGGCGGTCTCGTCCTCGGCCTGATCCCCGGGATCCCGGACATCCAGCTCGATCCCGAGCTGGTCCTGCTCGTCTTCCTGCCGCCGCTGCTCTACTCCGCGGCCTTCTTCTCGGACCTCCGCGCGCTGCGCACGGACGCGCGCGTGATCTCCCTGCAGGCGATCGGGCTCGTCCTCGTCACGACGGTCGTCGTGGCCGTCATCGGCCACGAGCTGATCGGCCTGCCCTGGGCGATGGCGTTCGCCCTCGGCGCGATCGTCTCGCCGACCGACCCGGCGGCGGCCACGGCGATCATGCGGCGCGTGGGCGCCCCGCGGCGCCTCGTGAACATCCTCGAGGGCGAGAGCCTCTTCAACGACGCCACCGCGCTCGTCGCCTACAAGGTGGCGGTGGCCGCCGCGGTGGGCGCCAGCTTCTCGGCCGGGGACGCCGTGCTGGAGTTCTTCCGCGACGCCTTCGGGGGCATCGCGATCGGAGCCCTGGTCGGGTTCGCGATCGCGGAGGTCAGGAAGCGCGTCAACGACGTGAACACCGAGCTCACGATCTCGCTGTTCAGCGCCTACGGAGCGTTCATACCCGCCGACCAGCTGGGGCTGTCCGGAGTCCTTGCCGCGGTCACGTGCGGCGTCTACCTCGGCTGGCGCGCGCCGGAGATCGCCTCGCCGGAGAGCCGCATGCAGGCGTTCGGGCTCTGGACGACGCTCACCTTCCTGCTGAACGCGGCCCTGTTCATCCTCATCGGGCTCCAGCTGCCGGTGATCGTCGACGGCCTCAGCGGCCGGCCCGCCGGCGAGGTGATGGGCTACGCGGCGGCGGTGTGCGCGGCGGTGATCGGGGTCCGCTTCCTGTGGAACTTCTTCATCACGACGCTCATCCGGACCATCGACCGCAGGCCGTCGCAGCTCGCGCGCCGGGCGAGCTGGCGCAACCGCGTGGTCGGCGCCTGGGCGGGCATGCGCGGCGCGGTCTCGCTGGCGGCGGCGCTGGCGCTGCCGCTCCAGACCGACGCCGGCGATCCGCTCCCGGGCCGTGAGCTGATCCAGTTCATCACCTTCGCCCTGATCCTCGTCACCGTGGTCGGGCAGGGCCTCACGCTTCCCTACCTGATCCGCCGCCTGGGGGTCGTCGAGGACGGCTCCGAGGAGGAGAACGAGGAGCTCCGGGCCCGGCTCGTGATCGCCCGCGCCGCGCTCGAGCGGGTGGACCAGCTCGAGGAGGAGGACTGGACGCGCGACGGCACCGTCGAGCGGGTGCGCAGGCTCTACGAGTTCCGCCAGCGGCGCTTCAAGATCCAGGCCGGGAAGATCGAGGACGAGGACGGCCTCGAGGAGGGCTCGCTCCTCTACCAGCGGATGATGCACGAGATCTACGCCGCCCAGCGCGACGCGCTGGTCCAGCTGCGGAACAGCCGCGAGATCTCGAGCGAGGTGATGCGGCGCGTGGAGCGCGAGCTCGACCTGGAGGAGACGCGGCTCGAGGTCTAGGGGGACACCGCGGCGCCGAGCGAGTTCGCGCCGACCGGCTTCGGAGCGCCGTCCAGGTAGAACGCGTCGAGTTCCACGATCTCGAAGCCCGCGGACTTCAGGTTGTCCACCACCGGCCGCGTGAGGTGACAGCCGCCGAACAGCCGCTTCTGCACCGGCTCCAGGCGATGCTGCCAGCGGCGCACGCCCTCGTCGGGAGCCAGCCCGTGCTCCACGAAGCGCAGGGTGCCGCCGGGCTTGAGGACGCGCCGGACCTCGCTCAGGGCGCGCGCGACGTCCGGGATCGTGCACATCGTCCACGTGGACAGCGCGCAGTCGAAGCTGTCGTCCTCGAACGGCAGCGACTGGCCGTCGAGGCCGGAGCGCTCCACCGGCACGCTCGCGGCGCTCAGGCGCTTCGCGGCCAGCTTCCAGCCGAGGTCGGCCGGCTCGACCGCGGTCACCCGCGTCACGCTCGCCGGGTAGAAGGGGACGTTCAGGCCGGAGCCGAAGCCGATCTCCACGACCTCGCCCTCGAGCCCGTCGCAGACGCGGCGCCTGAGCGGCTCGTTGTTCTTGAGGCCGCACGCGACGTTGACGATTCGCGGGAGGACGTGATCGCCGTAGAGGCCCATCGGCTGCGCAGCCTACGCCCCGCTGCGACACTGCGCGCGTGAATGCGGCCTCACCGCTGATCGATCCAGCGCCGAGGACGTTCTTCGGGGTTCCCAGCCGGCCCGACCTCGGACCTGCTCGATGCCCAGGTGGCCTTCCTCGGCGTGCCGTACGACGGCGGCACTCCGCAGCCGGGCCTTCCCACCGGGCAGCGTTCCGGGCCCGCGGCGGCCCGGGAGGCGACCGAGGCGCAGTTCGAATACCTGGCCGGCTGGTACGACGTGGAGGCCGATCGCGACTACCTGGCCGGCGTGACGATGGCGGACGTCGGCGACGTGGCGATCCAGGGCTCCGACACCGAGGCGAACTACGGCGCATCACCGGGGCCGCGCGGGCGATCGCCGAGCGTGGAGCGCTGATGGTCGCGATCGGCGGCGATCACTCGATCAGCTACCCGCTCGGCCGCGGGTTGGAGGCGCTGGGCGAGTTCGACGTGGTCCACGTGGACGCGCACACGGATTTCCTGGACGACCTCAATGGCGCGCGCCTCACGGGCGCGAGCCAGCTGCGGCGGCTCGCCGAGCTGCCGTTCGTGGGCACCGTCACGGCGCTCGGGGTCAGGAACGTGGACCGCGCCGAGGTGGACGGGCTGCGTGAGCTCGGCGGCCGCTGGGCGACCAGCCTCGACCTGCTCGACCGCGGGGCCCGCGACGTGGTTCGCGACACCGTCCCGAGGCACGGCCGCTCTACGTGTCGATCGACCTCGACGTGCTCGACTCGTCGGTCGCGCCCGGGCATTCGCTCCAGGAACCGGGCGGGCTCGACTACCGGCTGCTGCGGGCGACGCTGGTCGAGGTGGCCCGCCGCGGGCGCGTGATCGGATTCGACGTGGTCGAGCTGAACCCGGGGCGCGACCCGTCCGGGGCGACCGCACGGGTGGCCACCTGGATCGTCACGCACTTCCTGAGCGAGATCTTCGACGTCACCCGCACCGGGTGAGGACAGCGCGCCCCGCCAGCCGGAAGGGTGGCCATCAGCCATGAGCCTTCTCTGGGCCATCGTCATCCTCGTCGTCGTCAACGTCGCGACGATCGCCGCGATGCTCGCCGTCCGGCGCCGGGCGCCGGAGGGCAGCTACTTCGCCGACGGCGATCGCGCGTCAGGGGTGTTCGGCGTGCTCGCGGGCGGGTTCGCGATCTTCGCCGGCTTCATCATCTTCCTGGCCTTCACGAGCTACGACCAGTCGCTGGCCGGCGGAGAGGCGGAGGCGCTCACCGTCCGGCAGCAGTTCGAGACGGCGGAGTTCCTCCCGGCCGCCGCCCAGGCGCGCCTGAAGGGCGAGCTCGTCTGCTACGGACGCTCGATCGTGCACCAGGAGTGGCCGCAGATGGAGGAGGGAACGGCCAAGGACACGATCAACCCGTGGGGGATCGCGCTCTACCGGACCTTCAGGGTCGTGGACCCGAAGACCGCCAGCGAGCAGTCCGCCTACGACAAGTGGCTCGATCAGACCACCGATCGCGAGGAGGCGCGGCGCGACCGGCTCCACGGCGCCGAGGGCATCATCCCCGCCTCGATCTGGGTCATCCTCATCCTGATCGCCGGGGTCGTGTTCGCCTACATGCTGTTCTTCGCGGACAGCGCCGAGCGCGCCTTCTCCCAGGCGATGCTGATGGGAGCGGCCACCTCCGTGATCGTCCTGACGCTGATCGCGATCAACGCGCTGGAGAACCCCTACCGCGACGCGCTCGGCAGGATCGAGCCGGTCGCGATGGAGCGCTCGCTGCGGATCATGGACCGGGAGCGCGCCGTCCTCGACAACGGGGTGCCGATCCCGTGCGACGCCCGGGGCGTTCCGGCCTCCTCCTGATGGACGACGACGCGAGGCACCGCCGGATCGAGCACGCGGCGACCGTCCTGCTCGCCCTCGCGGCGGTGGCCACCGCCTGGGCCGCCTACCAGTCGTCGCGCTGGCACAGCGAGCAGGCGGAGGCGCAGAGCGCGTCGATCGCCGCTCGCGTCGAGTCGGCGCGCTCCGGGGACCTGGCCGACGAGCAGCAGGAGATCGACGTCGCCCTGTTCACGCAGTGGGTGGACGCCTACGCGAACGACGAGGTCGAGCTCGCTCGCTTCTATCGCCCGCGCTTTCGCCCCGAGTTCAGGCCGGCGTTCACTGCCTGGGTCGCCACCCGGCCGCGGACCAATCCCGACGCGCCGCTGACGCCGTTCGTCATGCCCCAGTACAAGCTCGCGGCCGAGGCGAGGGCCGACCGCCTCGAGGCGAAGGCCGCCGACTTCTCCAAGGACGTGGGGCTCTTCATCAACCATGCGGACAGGTACGCGCTGACCACGGTGCTCTTCGCGGCGTCGCTCTTCTTCGCCGGGATCAGCACCCGGCTCACCTCGCCCGGGAGCCAGCTGTTCGTGCTGGGCTGCGGCTACGCCCTCTTCCTCGGAAGCGTGATCTGGATCGCCACGTTCCCGGTCAGCCTCGCGTTTTAGGCTTCGCTCATGGCGCTGACCGGTGGAGCCCACCATGTCGCGACCGCCACCGCCGACATGGACCGCCTGATCGAGTTCTACACGGGCGTCTTCGACGCGACGGTCACCCTGGACATGCGTGAGGAGGGCCTCCGGCACGTGTTCATCGACCTCGGCGGCGGCTTCGTCCTCCATCCGTTCGAGATCCCGGGCGTGGAGGTTCCGCAGGGCGAGCTGCCGATGTTCGAGCGCGGCAGGATCGACCACCTCGCGCTCCGGGCCGACACGCCAGAGCGCTTCTGGGAGATCCGCGAGCGGATCTACAAGGCGGGAGCGAGCGACGGGCAGGTCACCGACCTCGGACCGCTGCTCAGCGCCGGCTTCACCGATCCCGACGGCCTCTGGGGCGAGGTCTGCTGGGACCGGCCGCCGGAGCAGGTGACCCGGGGAGCCGAGCGATCCGGGTGGACCCACATCGAGTATCCGGACCGGGTCTAGGCGGGCCTGAGGCCGCTACGCGCCGGCCGGCTGGAAGAGCTCGATCGGGTTGCCGGAGGGATCCTCGAGCAGGATCTGCTGCCCGCCCGGCCCGCTGACGATGTCGTTGCGGAACGTCAGGCCCGCGGCCCGCAGCCGCTCGACGTCGGCCGCGATGTCGTCGACGATGAAGTGGATGCGGTTCCAGCCTCCCGGCGCCGGCGTGCGGCCGTCGGGCATCGGCCTGCCCGGCCGAGCTGGCCGGGCCGCTGAGCAGCAGCCGCATGTTGCCGCGCACGACGTCGGCGAACGCGGGCGGGGCGCTGGTGCGCACCGCAAAGCCGAAGTGCTCGGTGTAGAAGGCGACGGCGTCCTCGACGTCGTCGACCATGTAGCGGACGTTCACGAGCTCTTCAGGCACGTTCGGTCACCTCCCGATCGTTGGTGTTGGTCTGCTGCGATCGCCTCGATGAGAAACCCGATGCGGGTGCACAGCTCGGTCGCGGTACGTTCGAACGCGGGCAGCGTCTCCTCGTCGCTTCCGGGCTCGCGCGCGGGGTCGGGGATGCTCCAGTGGATCAGCGCGGGTCCGCCGGGAAACTCGGGGCACACCTCCCGCACGCGATCGCAGAGACTGATCACATAGTCGAAGCGCTGGCCGGCGAACTCGCCCAGGTGCTTCGATCGACGCCCTGCGAGATCGATGCCGCGTTCGCGCATCACGCGCACCGCGTTGGGATGCAGCGGCTTCGGATGGCTGCCCGCGCTTGCCGCGCTCACCGCGCCGCCGGACATCCGCTCGGCGAGCGCCTCGGCGATCTGCGAGCGCGCGCTGTTGCCGGTGCACAGGAACAGCACCCGCGCGGGTGCGGCACCGGGATCAGCGCACGGCGCGTGCGCGCGTGCTCGGCGCCAGGCCCGGGTGCAGCGAGACGCCGGCGCTCGAGAGCAGCTCGCCGCAACGCGCCAGATCGAGGGCGTAGTAGGTGTCGCGACCGTCGGCGGAGCTGCGCCGCATCGAGACAAGCCCACCGTCGCGCAGCTGGCGCAGGTGGTATGAGACCAGGCTCTGGCGCCGGCCCGCCAGCGCGCACAACTCGCCCACGCGCCGGTCGCTGCTCGCCAGCTCACTCAGCAGCCGCCATCGCAGCGGATGACCCGCCAGTCGCAGAAACCGCGGCGGCGAGCTCTCGCCATGTCCAACCGTGGCGATCACCCGCCGGAGACTACATCAATCTAATTTGATGCGTTTCCTACTCCGACAGCCCCACGGCCGAGAGCGCTTCGGCCCGAGTCGGGTAGACCCGCCAGCGGATGCATTTCTCGTCGCGCCACTCGGCCACGTGCCAGGAGCTCTGCTCGAACGGCGTGTCGCTGCCGGCGCCGCGACCGCGGTTGCGCAGCTCCGCGAACGTCCGGTCCCCGAGGTCGCGAACCTCCACGACGACCGCGTGGAAGTCGGGAAACGCGGCGTTCAGGCTCTCGAACCAGCGGCGCACCCCATCGTGCCCGCAGTAGCCGCCCTCTATCGGGGCGAGTCGCGGGAAGGCCTCCACCTCAGGGTCCATCACTCCCAGCAGGCGGTCGAGATCGCCGTCGTTGAACGCCTGCGCCGCCCGGCGGTAGAGCTCCACGTTCGCTTGCGACATCGCCCGGCGAGTATCCCCGCCGTGCGCCCACGCCGCTAGAACAACCGCCGGAGCAGCAGGATCGGGGCCGCAATCAGTCCGACGACAAGGGCGATCAGCAGTAGCGGGATCAGCGCGATCGCGGTCAGCGCCAGGACGAGGGATCGCGAAGGGAAACAGCGACACCGTGAGGATCCCGAGGCCCGCGGCCACGGGGATCGTCCCATCGACGACGTCCGCGGTGGAAGGGTGGGGTGATGAGCCGGCCATGCTGGTCGTCTCCTTTCGGTCACATCGACTCGACTTCAGGGGTCTACTGCTATGACACCTCGCGACGAAGGGATGTGACCGATGGATGAGCGCGAGTTCCTGGCTCAGCAGTTCGAGGAGCACCGGACCCGGCTGCGCGCCGTGGCGTATCGGATGCTCGGCTCTCTGAGCGAGGCCGACGACGCCGTCCAGGAAGCCTGGCTGCGGCTCAGCCGCAGCAACGCGAGCGAGGTCGAGAACCTCGGTGCGTGGCTGACGACCGTCGTCGGGCGCGTCTCGTTGAACATGCTGCGCTCACGCGCGACTCGACGCGAGCAGCCACTCGGCGTGCACGTGCCGGAGCCGATCCTCGACCGCGCCGACGGCACCGACCCCGAGCACGAGGCGCTGGTGGCCGACTCCGTCGGCCTCGCGCTGCTCGTGGTGCTCGAGACGCTGAGCCCCGCCGAGCGGCTCGCGTTCGTGCTCCACGACATCTTCGCCGTGCCATTCGACGAGATCGCGGCGATCATCGACCGCTCCCCCGAGGCGGCTCGCCAGCTGGCGAGCCGCGCCCGCCGCCGCGTGCGCGCCGAGAACACGGTCCCCGACGCCGACCTGGACTCTCAGCGAGAGGTCGTCGACGCCTTCCTCGCGGCCGCGCGCGAGGGGGACTTCGACCGATTGGTCGCGGTTCTCGACCCCGATGTCGTCCTCAGAGCCGACTTCGGCGCCGGCAGGTCGCGCGAGCTCCGGGGGGCGGCCGCCGTCGCCGGCCAGGCCGTCACCTATGCGCAGGTCGGGCTCGTCACCAAGCCGGCACTGATCAACGGCGCGGTCGGCGTGGTCACGACGCGGGACGGCGAGCCGTTCTCGGTCGGAGGGTTCACGGTACGAAACGGAAGAATCGTCGAGATGGACTGGCTCGCCGACCCGGCGCGGGTCCGCGAGCTCGACCTGACGATCCTCGACTGACCTACTCGGACAGTCCGGCCGACCGCAACGCCTCGGCGTGATCGAGAAACCCACGGATGCGCGAGATCATCCCGCCGCGAAAATCGAAGACCATCCCCAGTGACGCATCGACAGGGACGCCGCTGACCACTCCGCGCCCCTCCAGTCGCCCGAGCATGACCACGAGGTCCTCTGCTTCTCGAAACCGGCCATGGTGAATGTGGAACTTCTCCCAGCCGTTGTCGAGGCTTTCGAAATACCGGTCGATGCCCGACCGTCCCAGGAAGGTCTCGCCCTCGATGGCCACCATCGACGGGGACCACGCGAAGTCCGGCGTCGTCAGGGCGGCGAAGGCGTCGATGTCCCTCACGTTGAAGGCCTCGATGGCCTGCGTGGCGACTCCCACGTTCTCCTCCGACATCGCCTACTCCGACAGCCCCACGGCTCGGAGGGCTTCCTCGAGCGTTGCGTATTCGTGGATCTCGACGAGGCGGCCGTCGGGAGCGAAGTTGAAGACACCTGCGAAGTGAATCTCCGAGGTCAGGCCGCTGCGCTTCTCCGTGGCGACGCCATGAAGGGAACAGACAAGCCGACCGTCGCCGCCAGTCCCCGCCGGCTCAATGACCATGGGGTGGAGATCGAACCCCTCGATCCAATCGTTCATGTACGCACGCGCCTCGGCATGGCCATGTCTCGTTCCTGCGTCGGGTGCGGACTCGATCGCCGTCCAGACAACCTCCGGGTCCAATATCTCGGGCACCAAACCGAGGTCCGCGCTCATCCAGCAGTCGTTGAGCAGCCTGTCGACCATCTCTACCGGCTCCTGCGACATGGCCCCCGAAGTATTCCGCGGTGAGCGGGCTACTCCGACAGCCCCACGGCTTCGAGGGCCTTGTTCCGGTCGGTGAAGTCGGTACACGCCGATGCACCTGCCCGCCGCGGGAGAGTGCCGAGAACACCGTCCCAGAGTGGTTGCTGCGTGGAAAGGCAGCTACGCCCCATGCCTTTGCTCCGTCACGCGCACCTGTCCAGAGCATCAAGACGCTCGTCGCCCAAGGTCCCGGAAGTCCTCGGAACCTCAAGTCGTTAAATCGTCCCACGTGCCTCTCGAGCTCGTCCATCCAGCCCGCGGACCCCGTCTTGCCCGATAGCGCGCCGTCGAGGCGAGCTCCGCGAGATCGGCCTCGACGCTCATCGTCCGCGATGACAGGTCCCTCGACGCGCCTTGGCGTCAGCCGCGGTTAAAGGGCCTTCACTGTATGCCCTAACTGATCTCCACGTTCTCCTGCGACATCGCCCGCCGAGTATCCCCCGCCGCACACCCCGGCCGCTAGGGGCCACGGGCACGGCGAGGGCTCTTGATGCTCGGCCGACGTCTATTGGGCGTCGAACACGAGCAGGTTGAAGTGGGTGGTGCCGTCGTCGACCGACGACGTCCGAGTGGTTGCACGCCCGAGACAGAGCCCGTCTCGTTGCGCCTGTCGGTACTGGACGCTGTAGATCGAACGCCGGCAGCCGCATCGAGCTGGACGCTTCGGCGGGGTAAGGAGGCAGATGATCGCCCGGTCGGCGTTGATGCCCGGTGATCGGCCAGATAGGCGCAGCTGCCTGCGCAGCCACGGGACCGATCGTTGACCAGGAAGTCGACGAACGTGTGCTTGGCCGACGTCCTCGTCATTGAGGGTGCCGTCGTCGATATCGAGGCCCGATCGAGAAATGTCATCCTTGATGTCCGTCCCCGGTGAGCGACCCGTCGACCACGTCGACGCCGAGGAAGCTGTCGGACGTCGAAGGTGTTGATGCAATGTTGTCCTTGACGTCGGCGGACCCGATCTCGTTGTCCCCGATGTCCGACCGACTTGACCTGGCCCGTCGAGCGATGTCTGGATGCTCGAACGACCGGTCGTTGGCCGCGTAGGCGCCTGTCCCGCCGACGCCACAAACAGCGCCAGGAACGCGACGACGTTGCGTCGCTTGAAGTAGCCGGGACAGTCTGGAGAGCATCGATGCATCCCTTCCGCGACCGCTCGGCCGCTGGGATCGCTTTGCAGAACCGAGCGGCGAGCAGGGCGAGCCAGCGAGTCGAATGCTCCGGCCAGTCAGCGAGTCCGGCAGGACGCTCGAACCGAGCCTAGCCCGGCCAGCCCGCCCAGCACAACCCGTTCGGGTTCATCTACCCCATCCGTGGTAGCGGCGCGGGTCCAGCGACGGGCTGGCGTGACGGCTAGCGGGCTACTCCGACGGCCCCCAGGGCTTCGAGGGCCTCGGTAGCGTCCCAATAGTTATCGACCGCGATGACTCGTGCCGTACTTGAAGGCTGTAGAGGACTTGAACCCCGAGCCGCTGAGTGATTGGCGTACCGCTTGCATCAGGTGGTCGCCCAGGGTTGACGCCGCTCGACACTAGGTCGGAACGACGCAGTCCGGCGAAGCACCCGAGGGCGATGTCCGACCGCGAAGCTGCCGACCGGGTGCGGAAACCCGTCAGCGCGCCGCTTCAAGGACGCGGGCTGCTGCGCTGGGTGCCCACCGGCCGTTTCGGCACGACTCGCCGCTTCTCGTCCCGAGCGGAAGCCGGGACGTCAGCGTTCGTGTGGGATTTCTAGGTGCGACTCGTCGCGGGCATGGTCGCCTCGACGGCCTGAAGGATGAGCTGGGTCGCGGCGTCGGGCTGCGACACGAACGAGACGTGAGAGGCCGGCACCTCCACGATCGTCGCGTTCGCGCGCTCGGCCATGAACCGCTGGAGCGCCGGCGGGATCGCCTTGTCCTCGGTGCCCAGCAGGTACCAGCACGGCAGGGTCTTCCACGCCGGCGGGGCCGACGGCGCGCCGGCGAACGCGGCGGCAGCGTACGGCCGCTGCGCGGCGGCCATGACGTCCGCCGTGGCCTCGTCGACGTCGGCGGCGAAGGCCTCGCGGAACGCCTCGGGGGCGAGGAAGAGATCCGCACCCTCGCTCCCGTCCGCGCTGGTGAAGGGCACTGGCCTGATCGAGGGCCCCACGAGGCTGCCCTCGAACTTCTCGAGGAGCTCCTGCTGGCTCTCGCCCTCGTCGCACATCCAGCCGTTGAGAAAGACGAGTGCCTTGACCTGGTCGTTGCCGATCGCGGCGGTCGAGATGACGTTGCCGCCGTACGAGTGGCCGACGAGCACGACCGGACCGGTAACCGTCCCGAGGAACTCGGCGAGGTAGGCCGAGTCGGCGGCGAGGTCGCGAAGCGGGTTGCCGAACCCGATGGCGCGGAATCCCTCGCGCTGGAGAGCGCGGATCTCGGCGTCGAAGCCCGTCGCGTCGGCCCAAGCACCGTGGACAAGGACGATCGTCGGTTTGCTTTCGTCGGGCTGGGTGGCCATCTCAGCTCCTCTCGTGCGCCGTGTGTGTTTGGAAGGCCGTGGGCAGTCTCGCCCGCACGGCCAGCCGATGCAAGCTGGTCGGCGAGACCGCCGATGACGGCTGGCAGCTCTGCTCAAGAGAGCGTCGAGGGCTGGGAACCCGACAGCCGAGCGCCCAGGGGCCGTGGTGTCCACACGACCCCTGGGGCAGACCGCAGCTCGGGAGTCAGCCCCGACAGCGCGAGCACCGACCGGACGGACTGCTGCCTTCCATGCGAGGCAGCAGCCGGCCGTCGCCGGACGCGGACTGCTGCTTTGCGCAAGAAGCGGAAGTTATGCCTTCACAGATCCCCGCCCCTTCCTGGAATGCACCCGGAGGACAAAGACTGAACCCTCAATCCAGGCTTGAGGCTATTGTGCGGCTCTACTGGATCCGGTCAATCGGCGCGTCCGTCAGCGGGCGCTGCAGACGGGGAAGGGCCTCTAGATCGCAGAGTGCGAGTATCCGCGCACGGCAACCGATAGGAGGTACGGTCTGATGGCTGATCCCAAGCGCGTCGTCGAACGGCATGTCGAGACGTTCAACGCACGGGACGCGGACGCCAGTCCGTGGAGCGACGACGCCGACTTCGTCGCACCGAACGCGTCGATGCATGGCCGCGAGGAGGTCCTCGGCTTCCTCGGTGTGTTCTGGGACGCGTTTCCGGACGGGCGTCTCGAGACGTCGCGCGTTCTCGCCGAAGGATCCGTCGTCGCCGCCGAGGGCCGGTTCATCGGCACGCACACCGGTGTCATGCGCACGCCGGCAGGCGACGTCGCGGCCACGGGACGGCCCGTCGACCTCCGCTGGATGTCGAGTTACCAGGTTCGCGGCGATGAGCTGGCCTCGGAACATCTCTACTTCGATCAGGCCGAGCTGCTCGGCCAGCTCGGACTGATGCCGGCGACCTGAGCGCGGTCCTGCCTGCGCGATAGGCGACGCCGCAGGGGTCTCGGTATGCAATGCCCCCGGCAGGACTCGAACCTGCGACCCGCTGCTTAGAAGGCAGCCGCTCTATCCAGCTGAGCTACGGGGGCCTACCCGAAAGGGTAAGGCGGAGCCTGGCGGCGGGAGCGTATTCTCGGGCGCCTGCCCGACGAAGCGCCGCTACGCCGCACCGAGGACGGCCTTGTCCCGGAGGGCGACGGCTGGTTCGTGCTGAACGCGACCGAGGCGCGCTGGATCGAGGACGGGCCGTTCGGCTTCTTCACGCGATTCGCCGGCGACACGCCGTTCACGCGCATGGGCGTGAACCTCGCCGTCCTCGAGCCGGGCCAGCCGAACTGCATGTACCACGGAGAGGACGAGCAGGAGGACTTCCTCGTCCTGTCCGGAGAGTGCCTGCTGCTCGTGGAGGGCGAGGAGCGCCGGCTCCGTAGATGGGACTTCGTCCACTGCCCACCCCACACCGAGCACGTCTTCGTGGGTGCCGGCGACGAGCGCTGCGTGCTGCTCCTGATCGGCACCCGGACCCCGGACGCCGAGATCGTCTACCCGCGCTCGGAGCTCGCGCTGAAGCACGGCGCCGGCGTCGAGGAGGAGACCCGCTCCCCGGATGAGGCCTACAGCCGCTTCCCGGAGACCACGCCCACCCCGTACCGGAAGGGCTGGCTCCCCGGGGACTAGTCGGGGCGGCCGGATTTGAACCGGCGATCTCTCGCCCCCAAAGCGAGCGCGATACCAGGCTTCGCTACGCCCCGGACCGGGTCGAGTCTAACCGGCACTCGACCCGGTCCCCGCCTCTGCGCCTCCCTAAGTCCCCACCGAAGCCGGGCGCTGCGACCAGGCCGGCTTGTCGTCGGGCAAGACGAAGGCTCCCTTCGCCGGCGGCGCGTCGCTAGCCTGCCGCGGCTGTGGCCGAGGTCAAGCCGCTCCGCACCCTGAGGTACGAATCCGGCGCCGCCGGCCCGCTCGAGGACGTGATCGCGCCGCCGTACGACGTGATCGACGACGAGCTCCGGGCCGAGCTCGTGGCTCGCAGCCCCTTCAACGTGGTGGAGATCGACCTGCCGCGCAGCGCACGCCGGCGACCCGTACGAGCACGCCGCGGCCACGATGGCCGACTGGAGCGAGCGCGGCGTGCTGATCCGCGAGGACGAGCCGGCGATCTGGGCGCTCCGCCAGGACTACACGGCTCCGGACGGGCGCAGCATGACCCGCAACGGGTTCCTCGCGCGCGTGCGGGTGGAGGACTACGGCCCGGGCCGGATCCGGCCGCACGAGCGCACCCACCCGGGCCCGAAGGAGGACCGGCTCCGGCTCACTCGCGCCACGCGCACGAACCTCTCGCCGATCTTCAGCCTGTTCACGGACCCCGACGGGGCGGCCGGAGCCGCGCTCGGCGCGGCGGCCGCGGGTGACCCGTTCGCGGTCGCCACCGATCACGAGGGCACTCGCAACACGCTCTGGCGGGTGGCGGAGCCCGGGGCGATCGCGAGCCTGACCGACAGCCTGGCCGGCTCGGAGCTCCTGATCGCGGACGGCCACCACCGCTACGAGACCGCCCGCGTGTACGCCGAGGAGATCGGCGGCGAGGGCGAGCACCGCTACGTGCTCATGCTGCTCTGCTCGCTCTCGGACCCGGGTCTGACCGTCTTCCCCACCCACCGCCTGCTCACCGGCCTGAAGGACGACAGCGCCAAGCAGGAGGCGATCCGCGAGACGCTCATGCGTGACTTCGACATCGAGGAGCTCCCGGCCGCGGCCGAGCTCGAGCCGTCGGAGGGCTCGCCGGTGGCGTTCGGGTACATGGACAGCTTCCACCGCAAGCCATACCGCGTGAAGCTCAAGGACCAGGCGATCGCCGACCGTGCGCTCGCCGGCATGCCGGAGCCCTACCGGCGACTCGACACGGCGGTGCTCGAGGCGCTCGTGCTTCGCGGCGCCCTCGGGATGTCCGAGGACGACATCTCCCACCTCCACGGGCTCGACTACTCCAAGAACCTGGACGACGCCATCGAGGCGGTCGAGACCGGCCGCGCCGACGCCGGCTTCTTCATGCGCGCCACCCCCGTCGAGCAGGTCCGCGAGGTGGCCGAGGCCGGCGAATCGATGCCGCCGAAATCAACTTATTTCTTCCCGAAGGTCCCCACCGGACTCGTCTTCAGCCCGTTGCGGTAGCCGCCGCCGCGGTTGTGGCGAACGCGATTTGCCTGGTAATCCCGGGGTTCGGTCAGAGAAGTTTGCGTGCCCACTCGCGGTGGGTTAGAACAACACCTGCATGGCTCGGACCCTCCCGACGCCGGCCCTCGCCCAGGTGCCGGCTCAGCTGATCGAGCGCGAAGCGGAGCTGGACCTGGTGGCGAGGGGCCTGGGCGATACCGCCGCACACGGTTCCCTGCTCCTTTTCGAGGGCGCCGCCGGCATAGGGAAGTCCAGCCTGCTGGCGGCCGCGGCGCGGCTCGCCGAGGGCCACGGAGCGCTCGTGATGCGCGCCTGCGGAGGCGAGCTCGAGGTGGACTTCCCGTTCGGGGTGGCCCGCCAGCTGCTCGAGCCGCGCCTCGACCCGGGCGACCCGCTCGAGCGCGCCGAGCTGCTCGCCATGGCCGGTGCCGCCGCCCCGGTGCTCACCGGCGCGCCCCGCACGCAGGAGGCCAACGGCAGCTCGCCCGAGGACAGGCTCAGCGGCATGCTGCGGCTCGTCCGCCGGCTGGCCGAGCGAGGTGCGGCGCTCGTCACGGTCGACGACGTCCAGTGGGCGGATCGCTCCTCGCTCGAGCTGCTGCTGTACCTCGCCCGGCGCCTGGACGACCTCCCCGTGGTGGTCGCCTGCACCCGGACGACCGGCGAGACCGGGCCGAACGCCACGCTGGTGGACCGGCTGGAGAGCGCCCCGCTGACCCACGTCCACAGGCTCGCGCCGCTCAGCGAGGACGGGATCCGCGCCCTGCTTGTCGCGGGGGGCGAGTCCGAGCCGCGCGACGCCTTCGTCCGCGCCGTGCGCCAGGAGTCGGGCGGGGTGCCGTTCCTGGCGAACGCCCTGCTCGCAAGCGCGCGGGCGGCCGGCATCAGAGGTGACGCCGATCCGGGCCGGCTCAAGGGGCTCGGCTCCGACGCGGTCGAGCGGGCCACGTGCCTGCGGCTCGAGCGGCTCCCGGAGGGCGCCCGGGCGCTCGCGCACGCGACCGCCGTGCTCCACAACGACGCCACTCGGATGCTCGCCGCCGACGTGGCGGGGCTCGACCACTTCACGGCCCTCGAGGCCGCCGACGTGCTGCGCCGCGCCGAGATCCTCGAAGCCCGGCCCGAGCTCCGCTTCCGGCACGGAATCGTGCGGGCCTCGATCTACGAGGGCCTCTCCCCTCGGGCCCGCGCCGGCGCCCACGTGCAGGCAGCGCGGGCGCTGGCGGCGGCGGACGCCCCGCCCGAGCGCACGGCCGCGCACCTCCTGGAGGCGCAGCGGCTCGGCGAGCACTGGGCGCTCGACGCGCTCTGGCAGGCGGGCCGCTCCGCGCTCTCCGGGGGGAGGATGCAAGCCGGGATCGCCTACATGCGCCGCGCCCTCGACGAGGACCCCGATCCGGTCCAGCGCTCGCTGCTGCTCGCGGAGCTGGGCGAGGCGGAGGCCGCGTCCGGCGACCCGGCGGGCACGGCGCGGCTGGCGCTGGCGGTCGAGGGCGCTCAGTCGAGCGCCGACCGCGCCCGGACGCTCGAGCGGCTGGGCGGCGCGCTCTGGCTGCTCGGTCAGGAGAGCGCCGCGGCCGAGGCGTTCGAGCGGGCGCTCGACCACGCCGAGGCTGCCGGCGACTACGAGCACGCCCCGCGGCTGCGCGCGGGCCTCCTGCTGGCGGCCCGGCTCGATGCCGGGCTGCGCGTCCGCACGATCGAGCGGCTCGCGCCGTTGCTGCGCGAGCCCGGCTTCGGGCGCCAGCGCGATCCGGCGCTGCTCGCGTCGGTCGCGTTCGAGCGCGCGCTCGCCGGCCGGCGCAGCGTCCGCGTGGCGGAGCTGGCCGAGCGCTCCCTCGAGGGCGTTCTCGCGGACCTCGAGGCCGTGCCCGGGCCGGAGTGCTACGCGGCCTGCTGCGCCCTCCTGTGGTCGGACTCGCTCGCAACGGCCGAGATCGCCCTCACGATGGCGCTCGAGACCGCCCGCCGGCGCGGCAACACGGCGGCCGCGGCCACGATCTCCCGCTTCCGCGCCTGGACGGTGCTGAAGCGCGGGCGAATCGCCCACGCCGCCGCCGACGCCCTCGAGGCGAGCGGGCCGGCCGGCGACGGGCCCTCGCCGGGAATCCCGGGCGCCGCAACGATCCTCGCCGAGATCGACATCGAGCAGGGGCGCCTGGACGAGGCCGCGCTGACCCTCCACGACCCCGCTCAGCAGACGGAATGGGACGACGGGCCGCGCCACGCCTTCCACCTCGCGGCCCGCGGCCGGCTCCACTTCCTGCGCGGGGATCCGGAGGCCTCCCTCGCCGAGCTCGTCGAGAGCGGCCGCGTCATGGAGTCGCTCGGGGTGCACAACCCGGCGGTGCTGCCGTGGCGCTCGCGCGCCGCGATCGCGGCGGCCGCGGCGGGCGATGTCCCGAAGGCGATGACCCTCGCCGGGGAGGAGGTCTCGCTGGCGCGCACGTTCGGCGCCCCGCGGCCGCTCGGCGTGGCGCTCCGCGCGACCGCTCTGGTGGGCCCTCCGGGCGAGCGCCTCGAGCGCCTGCGCGAGGCGGCGGGGTGCCTCGAGCGCTCGCCGGGCGCCCTCGACCGGGCGCGTGCGCTGATCGACCTCGGCACCGAGCTGCGCAGGGTGGGCAAGCGGCGCGAGGCGCGCGACTCCCTGCGCGCCGGCCTGGACCTGGCGCAGCGCTGCGAGGCGTCCATGCTCGAGGCGCGCGCGAGCGAGGAGCTGACCGCGGCGGGCGCCCGCCCGCGCCGCCAGCGCATCAGCGGCTCCGAGGCCCTGACCCCGCGCGAGCGCCAGGTGGCCCAGCTGGCCGCCCGCGGCGTGCGAAACCGCGAGATCGCGCAGCGGCTCTTCATCACGCCGAAGACGGTCGAGTGGCACCTCGGCAACGCGTACCGCAAGCTCGAGCTGCACTCGCGCGGATCGCTGATCGGCGCGCTCGGCGACTCCGAGGCCCTCGAGCAGTCGGCCTGAACCGGGCCGGAACGCAAAGAGGGCCCGCCGGAGCGGGCCCTCGATGCGCTGGCTGAACTCTCCCTAACCGGCTAGGGACAGTCTCGCGGTCTTCGCTCGCGCGTTGACCTTGAGCTTGATCTTCGTGTTGGTCTTGACCTGCTTCGTCCAGGCGCCGAGCTTGCGGTTGCGCTTGCCGAGCACCTTGGCCTTCAGCTTCGCCTTCTTGGCGTACTTGGCCTTGACCTTCACGACGAGGTACACCCTCTTGCCCTGCTTGATCAGCCGGGCGGAGGAGATGTACACCCTGTCGGTCCTCTCGACGACCGAGGGACCGGCCGACGGACACCGGTGTGTTGTCGGCACCCGGAGGCGGCTGCTTGCCGGGCCCGGGGTTAACCGGCGGAATGACCGCCGGCGTGCCGAACGGCACGTCGATGCTGCGGAGCAGACCCTCCGGGTCGAAGTCCGCGATCGTGTTGATCGTCTCCGGATCGCTGTTGAGGATCTCGACAGCGGCGTTGCCGTTCACATCCGTGTAGCGGCACACGTCGTTCCGGCCCTTCGGCGGAGCCGCCGAGCCACCGACGAAGAACGTCGGCGGTCAGCTGTCCGGAGTACCCGAACACGCCGTCGGCCTTGCTGTCGACGTTGAAGCACACCCGCTCGTTGACGAACGCGCTGCCGTCCACGTCCTGAGCGTGTGCCACGACGATCCTCGCGTTCGAGTTCGCATCGCCAGCACCCTTCGGGTAGATGACGAGGTACTTCGTGAACAGCGAACGCACTTCCTTGGTCAGCGGTGACGACGGCTTCGCCGTGTCATCGACCTGCTGGTACGGGTAACGCGCCGTAGCGGTGATGACCGAACGTCCGAGGACATCCACGTCCTCGAGGTCACATCCGCCGTTGGCGTTCTTGATCGCCCCGACGGCGTCGTAGTAGGCGCCGGTGCCGGGGTTGTACTCGACCTGGGCCTCGCCGTGCTCGTCCGTGTAGACGGCCACGTTCTGAGCCCCGGCCGGGGTCAGGCGGTACGCCGGCGCCTGATCGCTACGACGCAGACACTGCGTCGGCCGCGCGATCTCGGTCCGGAGGACCTCCGCGAAGTCCCAGTAGTCGTACAGCCCATTGACCAGGAAGCCGCGGAAATTGTTGCCCTGCGCCGGCCCGTCGACTCCGGACGACAGCCCGGGACGAGACGTGGCAGGGATGTACGTCGAGTAGAACGGCGCGTAGTAGTTGTGCGCGCCGGCCGTCCCGAGCGTGTTCCGGCTGTAGACCTCCGCCTTGTTGGCGGGCTCCAGGGAGCCGACACCACCGATGTCGGTGCCACCGGTGTTCTTGGCGATCTGAACGTCCACGCGAGCCGCCGGCATCGGGGCGTCGCCTGCGTTCAGGTTGCCATCGCTCAGCAGCGTGCTGAGCACCAGCGGGTCGAACGGGCCGAACGTGTTCGGTCCGGACGAGTCGCCGTAGACGCGCGAGAACGGGCCTGACGAGGTGCTCGGCACCTTGCAGTTGTCCACGGCGTCGATGACGAGCGCAGCTCGGTCCGCAGTAGCCACCCACGTGTCCCTCAGCCTTCGTGAGGTCGTCGTGGATGTCCCAGCGGGCCGCGTTGTTGTCCGGATTGGAGTCCGAATCGTCGGCCAGCGTGTTCGCCAGCGTCGGCCACGCGTCGGGCAGCGTGTAGCTGCCGCCGGGCCGAGCGGGTACGGGAACGTGCCGGTGACCTTCACCTGGATGCGGCCGTTCGAGTCGCCGGCGGTGAAGATGCCGTCCCCGGGCGGGTCGCCCAGGCGTCGGATCGCCGGTCGGATCGGTCGACCCCCACCTCGTCGATCAACGGGGTGTTGAGGCTCATCCAGATCGACAGGAACTGGTGCTTGAGGATCGGCGTGCCGGAGTCGTTGCTCACTACGAGCTTCACACGCGCGAGACCCGGTTCGAGGCTCACGATGTCAGCTGCCACGCAGTCCTCGAAGCCGGTGATCGTCGAGGTCTCGATCTGGGGCAGCACGCCCGGACCGCTCCACGACTCGACTAGCCAGTCGACGCTGGCCCCCTCCTCGCCGATGGCCGGATCGCACTTGACGAGCCGGATCTGCTCGCCACGCCAGCCCAGGTAAGGAATGTTCGTGGTCTGCGGGTCTGGAGGACCCTGCGCCGCGGCGGGACCGCTCGCGAGCGCCGAGCCCAGGACACACGCAAGAAACGCGAGGCTCAGCTTGAGCCTCCCGAGTCGTCGCATAACCAACCTCCTGAGATCAATTGCGCTCGCCCCTATGGCAAGCGGCATTGAGGTCGAACGTATGCGCGCGTGAGGCGCATCGCACCAGGGAGGGGTACCGGTCTTTGGACCACCTGGCGCCGGGGTCTGCACAACCTGAGCCCGGGGATTTCGACGGCTTAACCCCGGGTTTATGTACCCGGGGGCAGGCGCCCGTAGGATGCTCCGCCGTGGTCAAGATCTACACGCGCAAGGGCGACGACGGAACGACGGGGCTCTGGTACGGAGGCCGCGTGCCGAAGCACGACGGCCGCCCGGAGGCCTACGGGTCCGTCGACGAGGCGGCGTCGGCCCTCGGCGTCTGCCGGGCGGCGGCCGAGCCCGGCAGCGAGATCTACAGGGACGTGCTCCGCATCCAGAACGAGCTGTTCGTGTGCGGCGCCGAGCTGGCCACCGCCCCGGAGGCCGCCGAGCGCCTCGAGGCGGGCGTCTCGCGCGTCACCCCGGACATGGTGGACCGGCTCGAGGGGGACATCGACCGCTACATGGACCGGGTGGACCTGCCCCCGAAGTTCGTGATCCCCGGCGGCACCGAGCTGTCCGCCCGTCTCGACGTGGCCCGCACGGCCGTCCGCCGCGCCGAGCGGCGCGTGAGCTCCCTGCACCACGCGGGCGAGCTGGAGGACGACCTCGTGGTCCGCTACCTGAACCGGCTGTCGGACGCGCTCTTCGCGATGGCGCGCTTCGCGGACGTGCCCGATCCAGAGCAGTTCGAAGGGAGAGGATGAAAGCCACAGCAACGCGCAGACACGGGTCCCTCAAGCACGACCTGAAGGTCCGGACCCATCGCCTGCTCGCCGACGAGCCGCGCGAGAACGGCGGCGACGACAGCGCGCCCAGCCCACAGGAGCTGCTCGCCGCGAGCCTGGCCTCCTGCACCGCGATCACCATCGAGATGTACGCGGCCCGGAAGGGCTGGGACGTCGGCGACATGGAGGTGGAGGTGACCTACGAGCCGGCGCAGCGCGGCTCGCCCACACGCTTCAGCATGGACGTCCAGATGCCCAAGGAGCTTCCGGAGGAGCAGCGCGAGCGGCTGATGCAGATCGCCGCCAAGTGCCCGGTCCACCGGACGCTCGAAGGCGAAGTGATGTTCGACGAGCGCGTGACGCTCAAGTAGGGCTTCCGGGCTCGCGCCGGCGCTCCCACATCTCGATCGTCCCGAAGCCCCTGTAGCCGAGCCGCTCGTACACGGGCCGGCCGAGCTTCGTGGCCTGGAGGGTGCTCACCTCGCAGCCGCGCGCGCGGCCGTCGGCCAGCGCCCTGCGCATGAGCCCGGCCGCGAGGCCGTGCCCGCGCGCCTCGGGCACCGTGGCCACCCACCAGATGCTGCAGTCGCCGCGGTGGTCCTGGCTGACCACGGACGCCACCGCCTCGCCGCGGCGGCGCGCGATGTAGTTGAAGCGCGGGTCGGCGGGCCCGTCGCCGAGGATGCGCTGGAAGGCGTCGCCGGTGCCGTAGGCCCGGTCGTTGATCCGCCCGAGGTCGCCGAGCGACGGCTCCGCGTCGGGCTCGGGGTCGTCCGGGCCGGGCGCGTCCACGTCGGCGAGGTCGGCGACCATCGCGGTGGGGGTGGCGTCGAGCTTGTGGCCTGCGTCCTCGAGCAGGCTGCGGGCGCGCGCGTCGTGCTCGGGCACCCACACGGTCCAGGCGTCGATCCCGGCCTCGTCGTAGGTGTCCGCGAGCGTGGGCAGCGCCGCCTCGAGCGCGTCCTCGCTCTCGTAGAGCACGGAGTTCGGCAGGGAGCGCTCCGGCACGGCCGGCGTGATCCCGGCAAGCACGCCGTCAAGCTCGAGGCAGCGCCCGGACGAGGCCGCGGGCACGGCCCTGAACGCCATCCACATGCTCTGGTGCATGCGCTCCCAAAGCGCCCGCTCGGACATGCGCGCGGATAATAGGCCCGTGGTCACCGCGCCCTCGCTCCGAGAGCTCCTGCTCACCGAGGAGGAGGCGGCGCAGCTCGACGCCCCGGGCCAGACGGACGCGGCGGTCCTGGTGCCGCTGATCGCAAGCCCGGACGGGCTCGTCGCGGTCTTCACCGAGCGCCGCGCCGACCTGCGCCGCCACGCCGGTGAGATCTCGTTCCCCGGCGGGCGCCAGGACGAGCCCGACGAGGACCTGCGCCTCACGGCCCTGCGCGAGGCCGACGAGGAGATCGGCCTCGAGTCCGCCCGCGTGGAGCTGGTGGGAGCGCTGCCGCCGGTCGGCACCTACGTGACGGGCTACCGGGTGCACGCCTTCGTGGGCCTGGTGGCCGACGGAGCGGCGTGGCGGCCTCAGGAGGCCGAGGTGGCGCGCGTGCTCGAGCTGTCGCTCGCGGACCTGGTCCGCGGCCACGAGATGCGGCGGCTCGTCCGCAAGGGCGTCCCGTTCAAGACGCCCACCTACACGGTGGACGGCCACCTGGTCTGGGGAGCGACCGCACGGATCGTGCAGTCGCTCCTGCGAGCGCCTCGAAGCCCGCTCGAGTGCGACGTGCTTAGACGTCCTTCTCGATGGGGACGCCGACCATGTTGCCCCACTCGGTCCAGGAGCCGTCGTAGTTCTTGACGTCGCCCTCTCCGAGCAGCTCGTGCAGCACGAACCAGGTGTGCGCCGAGCGCTCGCCGATCCGGCAGTAGGCGATCACCGGGGCGCCGTTGATGACGCCCTTCGAGGTGTAGAGCTCGCGCAGGTCGTCGGCCGACTTGAAGGTGCCGTCCTCCTGGACCGCCTGGGCCCACGGGACCGACGCGGCGCCGGGGATGTGGCCGGAGCGCTGGGCGCCCTCCTGCTCGTAGCCGGCCATCGCGATCAGCTCGCCCGAGAACTCCTGCGGCGAGCGCACGTCCACCAGGCTGGTGCCGCTGTCGAGCGCGTCCACGACCTCGTTCCGGTACGCCCTGATCGACTGGTCGCCGCTGCTGGTCTCGAAGGTCTGGGCCTCGTAGCGCGGCACGTCCCCGGTCGTGGGGCGGCCCTCCGAGATCCACTTCTCGCGCGGGCCGTTGACGAGCTTGACGGCGTCGTGGCCGTAGTACTTCAGGTACCAGAAGGTGTAGGCGGCGAACCAGTTGTTGCGGTCGCCGTAGAGGACGATCGTGTGGTCGTTCGAGATGCCGCGGCTGCCGAACAGCTCGCCGAACTCGGCCGGTCCGAGGAAGTCGCGCTTCACCTGGTCCTGGAGGTCCTTCTTCCAGTCGAATCCGATCGCCCCGGGGATGTGGGCCTCGGCGTAGAGCGCCGGGTTCTCGTCGACCTCGACGATCCGGATCGAGTCGTCGCTGAGGTGGTCCTCCACCCATTGCGTGTCTACAAGGACGTCGTTGGCGTACTCGGACACCGTGCCTCCATTTCCCCGTATTCAGACGGCTTTTCGGTATTTCAAGTTCAGACTACTAGGCAGCGTAAGCTTCCACGGGTGGACTACGCGCCTCTGCGCCCGGTGCCTCTCGCACCGGCCGGGCCGGTCGATCTGGACCGCGCCGTGGAGCATGTCTCCACCCGGGTTCCCGGGTTGGGGCAGGAGTACGCAAGGGCGCTCGCGCTCGTGGCGATCGCCGGACGCGAGCGCTCGGCGGCGGCCACCGAGCTGGGCATCCCGGAGCCCGATCTGGGCCTCCTCCTCGCCCGCGCGCGGACCACGCTGCGGCGCGCCGCCCGCCCGCTCGAGGGCTCGGGCTGGTGCCTGCGGGCCGAGACGCTGGTGTCCGACCGCCTCGACGGCGCGCTCGGCGATGCGGGCGCGGCGCGGCTCGACGTGCACCTCCGCAACTGCCCGCGCTGCGTCGAGCACGAGCGCCGCCTGATTCAGGCGCAGAACGGGCTGGTGGCCGCGTTCGGCCGCGAGCCCGCCGACTCGGCCCCGGCCGAGCTCACGCTGGTCCCTCCGGAGGCCCCGTCCGACCCGGATCGGCCGGATCAGCTGGGCAGCGTGGTGGCCGTGGCCGCCGGCGCGCTCCTGCTGCTGGCGGCGCTGCTCGTGATCGCCGCGATCGCGTTCGCGCTCGTGGCAGTGCTGGGCATCTAGGCCAGCACGCCGCGAACCGCGTCGCGCATCGCCTCGAGCCAGCGCTCGTGCTCGCCCGGCGGCTCGCTCACGACGCCCACCGGCATCCGCCAGCGCTCGCCTGCGGCCCGCACCAGCTCGGCGCCGGCGCCGCCCTCGTAGACGAGCCCGCGCACGGGCGTGTCGACGATGTGCTCGAGCATCGTCTGCAGGCGCTCGCCATGGAGTGACGGCACGGCGACCGTGCCCATCAGCCAGCAGACGACGGTCACTCCGCGGAGGTGCGGCACCAGCGTGGCGAGCCGGTCCGGGTCGGCCACCACGGCCTCGGCCCCGGCCGCCTCGATCGCGGCCGTGGCCTCCTCGCGGCGCGTGGTCCCGCGCACGGCCAGGCCCTCCTCCCCCAGCGCCCGCGCGAGCGCCTGCCCGCGACAGCCGCAGCCGACGATCAGCGCACGCGCCACCTAGGGGCCGGGGCGGCGGCGGAGCTCGTCGCGCCAGCGCTCGTCCTCGGCCACCTTGGCGCGCACGTCGTCCTCGGTGATCTCGGGCCGCCCGCTCGCGCGGCGGCGGGCGTTCTGGGCCTCGAGCATCTGGTCCACGTCGTCGAGCTCCAGCTCGGCCTCGAGCTCCGGCGAGCGCGTGGGGCGCCAGTCCACCTGCTCGGCCCCGGACCCCGGATACCAGCGGCCGAGCGCGAACAGGATGCCCCCGACGACGGCGAAGGCGGCAACGACGAAGACGCCGAACTCGTCCACCGGGGCGAGTCTACGCCGGTGGCGGGTCGCGCTAGTGCCGGCCGAAGCCGGCGCGGAACGGGCCGCTGACCTCGAAGATCGCGCCCGTGCCGTCGAAGCGCTGGGAGGAGACGTAGAGCCGCTTCCCGCGCGGGTCGAAGATCACGCCGGTCAGCTCGGACGTGGCGTGGTGCGGGCCCGACGCCGTGAGGAAGCGGGCCAGGCGCCGGCCGGGCGTGATGATCACGATGTCCAGCGAGCCGGTCCCGTTGTCCTCGCAGACGTAGAGGTCGCCCGAGCGCGCGACCGTGATGTTGTCCACCCCGGTCAGCGGCGGGTCGGTGAGCTTCGCGGCGTCGTAGATGACCTCGATCCGCCGCCAGCGGGTGTCGTAGGCGTGGACCTTGTTGTCCGCGGTCGTGGCCACGTAGACGGTGCCGTCGTCGAACCAGATGCCCTCGCCGCGAGCGAAGGGCGTGCTGCCGGGCACCTGCTGGCGCGTCGGCGTGGTGGCGGCCGACGGGTCGGGCACCGGGTGCCAGGTGACCCAGCCGTTGGTCCCGACCGAGGCGATCTCGAGCAGGCCCTCCGAGAGGTCCGGCCAGCACTTGGGCGTGAAGCGGTAGAAGCCGCCGTCGCCGAGGTCCTCGGTCAGGTAGACGCGCTTGCCGCGCGGATCGACCGCGGCGGCCTCGTGCTTGAAGACGCCCAGGGCGGGTCGCGCCACCGCCGGCTTCTTCCCCCACGGGTCGCACTCCCAGACCTTCCCCTTGTCCACCTCCTCGCAGGACAGCCAGGTGCCCCACGGAGTCCCGCCGCCGGAGCAGTTGACGTTCGTGTCGGCGAGGATCCGGTACGCGTCCTTGATCGCTCCGTCCCTGGCGAACCGGATCGCCTCGGCGCCGCCGCCGATCGATGCCGGCGCCTCGCAGTTCGAGACGAGGATCCAGCCGCCGTCGCGCGTGGGGTAGGTGGCCTGGCCGTCGGGGAACAGGTGCCAGGCGTGGGTCGTGCCGGGGACCGGGAGGTTCGCGCGGGCGATCAGCCGGGCGCTGAACCCGGCCGGCAGGCTCAGCCCGTTCAGGTCGGGGAGCGCCGAGCGGGCCGTACGGCCCGGGTCCCGGCCGGGCCGACGCGGCCAGGGCCTCCCGCCAGAACTGGCTTCCGAAGGCCGCGGCGCCTGCGACGGCGACGCCCGACTGGATGAACTCGCGTCTCCTCTGCACATGCAGTGTTCTATCCGAACGGAGGAGGCCCTCGCCGGTACCCCCGATCCGCAACAATCCTCGCGCCGTGTAGCCACGACCGCAGGGAGAGCCTTGATCGACTTCGAGCTGACCGACGAGCAGCGCCTTATCCGCGAGACCGCGCGCGACTTCAGCGACCGGGAGATCGTCCCGCGCGCGCGTGAGAACGACCGCAACGAGCACTTCGACACGGAGCTCGTCCAGAAGATCGCGGACATCGGCTTCCTCGGCGCGATCGTCCCGGAGGAGTACGGCGGCCGCGGCGTGGACTACAGGACCTACGGCCTGATCGTGGAGCAGGTGGGCCGCGGCTGCTCGGCGATGCGCACCGTCGTGTCCGTGGTCACCTCGCTCGTCTGCTCCTCGATCGTGCGCTGGGGCAGCGAGGACCAGAAGCAGGAGTGGCTGCCGAGGCTCTGCTCCGGCGAGGCGCTCGGCTGCTTCGGCCTGACCGAGCCGGACACCGGCTCGGACGCCTCGAACCTGAAGACGCGCGCCGAGAAGATCGACGGCGGCTGGCGGATCACCGGCGGCAAGATGTGGATCTCGCTCGGCAACTACGCGAAGCTCGCGCTGATCTTCGCCCAGACCGACCCGGAGAAGAAGCACAAGGGCCTCGCCTGCTTCCTCGTGCCCACCGACTCGGAGGGCTTCTCGACCCAGGAGATCCACGGCAAGCTCGGGCTCAAGGGATCCGACACGGCCGAGCTGTCGCTCGACGGCGTGGAGGTGTCCGACGACGCTCTCATGGGCGAGGTCGGCGACGGCTTCAAGATCGCCATGTCGGCGCTCGACTCCGGCCGCTACAGCGTGGCCGCCGGTTGCGTCGGGATCTGCCAGGGCAGCCTCGACGCGTCCGTGGCCTACTCGAAGGAGCGCAAGCAGTTCGACCGGCCGATCGCCTCGTTCCAGCTGGTGCAGGAGATGATCGCGGACATGGTCGTCCAGACCGACGCGGGCCGCGGGCTGGTCTGGCGCGCGGGCTGGCTGAAGGACACGGGCCAGCCGAACACCACCGAGACCTCGATCGCGAAGCTCTATACGACCGAGGCGGCCGTGCAGTGCGCGAACCTCGCCATCCAGGTGCACGGCGGCTCCGGCTACGTGGACGACTACCCCGTGGAGCGCTACCTGCGCGACGCGCGGGTCACGACCCTGTACGAGGGCACGTCGCAGATCCAGAAGCTGATCATCGCCCGGTCGGTCACGGGCGTGAACGCGATGGTCTGATGGCCACGGTCCTCACCGAGACGCAGGGAGCCGTCGGCGTCGCGACGCTCAACCGGCCCGACGCCCGCAACGCCCTCTCCCCCGAGGTCTTCCAGGAGCTGGCCGCGGCGCTCGAGGCCTGGGACGCGGACCCGGAGGTGCGCTGCATCGTGATCGCGGGCAGCGACGAGTGGTTCGCCGCCGGGGCGGACATCAAGGACATGGCCTCGCGCGGGTTCCAGGACATGCTCGACACGCCGTCCACCGGCTTCTGGCCCCGCCTCGCCGCCGTCCGCACGCCGCTGATCGCCGCCGTGTCCGGGTATGCGCTCGGCGGCGGCTGCGAGCTGGCGCTCGCCTGCGACATGATCGTGGCCTCCGAGCGGGCCGAGTTCGGGCAGCCGGAGATCCTGCTCGGCATCATCCCCGGCGGCGGCGGGACCCAGCGGCTGGCGCGGGTGCTCGGCAAGCAGCGCGCCATGGAGCTGATCCTGACCGGCCGCCGCATCTCCGCGCTCGAGGCTGAGGAGATGGGGCTCGTGAACAAGGTCTCGAAGGCGCGCGAGTGGCTCACCGACGCGCTCGAGCTCGCGGCCGTGATCGCGCGGCGCCCGCCGCTCGCCGTGCGGCTCGCGAAGCAGGCGGTGCTCGCCGCCGACGAGATGACGCTGGCCGGCGGGCTCGCCCAGGAGCGCCGCCTCTTCGAGCTCGCGATGGCGACCGAGGATCGCGTGGAGGGCATGCAGGCGTTCCTCGAGAAGCGCAAGCCCGAGTTCAGGGGCCGGTGAGCGCCTCCCCACCCGAGACGCTCGGCGTTGTCGGCGCCGGGACGATGGGCGCCGGGATCGCGCAGCTCGGCTGCGCCGCCGGCATGCGGGTGGTGCTGCACGACCCCGTCGCCGAGGCGCTGGAGGGGGGCATGGAGCGCGTGCGACGGGGCCTCGAGCGCTGGGTCGAGAAGGGCCGCATCTCCGACCCCGGGCCGCTCGAGCCCGCCGGATCGCTGGAGGGCCTCGCCGCCTGCGAGCTGGTGATCGAGGCGGCCCCCGAGCGGCCCGACCTGAAGCGGGAGCTCTTCGGCCGCCTGTCGGAGGTCTGCGCCGACCAGGCGATCCTCGCGACCAACACGTCGTCCATTCCCGTGACCTCGCTCGCCGGCTCCTACAGGCAGCCCGAGAACGTCGTGGGCATGCACTTCTTCAACCCGCCGCCGCTCATGCAGCTGCTCGAGGTGATCCCCGCCGACCAGAGCGGCGAGCGTGCCGTGGAGGTCGCCCGGGCAGCCGGCGAGGCGATGGGCAAGACCGTCATCCTCGCGGCCGACGGGCCCGGCTTCCTGGTGAACCGCTGCGGCCGCCCCTACGGCGCCGAGGCGCTGCGGCTGCTCCAGGAGCGGGTGGCCACGCACGAGCAGATCGACCGGATCTGCCGGCTGGGCGGGGGCTTCAAGATGGGCCCGTTCGAGCTGATGGACCTCGTGGGCGTGGACGTGGGGTTCGAGGTCGCGAAGTCGTTCACCGAGCTGTCGTTCGGCGAGCCGCGCTGGAAGCCGAGCCCGATCCAGGCGCGCATGGTGGCCGCCGGCCGGCTCGGCCGGAAGGCGGCGCGCGGGTACTACGAGTACCCGGACGAGGGCCCTTACAGGCCCGCCGATCCCGAGCCGCTCGAGCCCGGCGGCGGCGACGGCCGCATCCTCGCCATCAGGGGCGAGGGCCCGATCGCCGAGGGCCTGCGCGCCCGCGCGATCGAGGCCGGCTTCCGGCTACCCGGCGTCGAGCCGCGCTGGGAGGACCCCGAGGCGGTGCATCTGACGATCGAGGCGGGCGCGCGGCCGCCCTGGTCGGCCGGGGCCAGCGTGCGCCTGTGCGCGAGCACGAGCCTGGCCGCGTCCGGCGAGCAGGGAGCGTGCGGCTTCCACCTGCTGCCGCCGCTCGACGGCGTGTCGCTCGTCGAGCTCACGCGGAACGAGCGAACCCGGCCGCTGACGGCCGAGAAGGCGGACGAGGTCTTCCGCCGCCTGGGCTTCCACCCCGAGTGGGTGGGCGACGGCCCCGGCCTGGTGCTCGGCCGGATCGTCTGCCAGCTGGTCAACGAGGCGGCGTTCGCCATCGGTGAGGGCGTGGGATCCGGCGACGACGTGGACGCCGGCCTGACGCTCGGCCTCAACCACCCGCGCGGCGCCGTCGCATGGGGCGAGGCCATCGGCCTCGAGCACGTGCTCGCGACGATCGACGGCCTCTGGTCGGAGCGCCGCGAGGAGCGCTATCGCGCCGCTCCGCTGCTGCGCTCGGGCGCCGGCCTTCGGATGTGATACTGCGGTCGTGTCGCAGGAGAACGTCGACTTCGTCAAGGGGCTCGTCACGGCGGCCGAGACGATGGACAAGGACGCCCTGCTCGCCGCGCTGCCCGACCTGATCGCCCAGACCTGCGATCCCGAGATCGAGTGGGTCGAGGATCCCACCCGTGCGGACGGCCGCGTGTACCGCGGGCACGACGGCGTCCGCGCGTCCTGGGAGCAGTGGCTCGAGAACTTCGACGAGTACGGGGTAGAGATCGAGACCGTCGAGGACCACGGCGATCGCGTGTTCATGGCCGCGCTCGAGCACGGGCGCGGCAGCGCGAGCAACGCCGACGTGCGCTCGCACATCTACGTGCTCTACACGTTCCGGGACGGCAAGGTCCTCCGCTACCAGGAGTTCTACGACGAGCAGGACGCCCGCGCGGCCCTGGAGCCGTAGGCGTGGCCACCGCCGACCTCACCGTGCTCGCCCTGGGCCGGCCCGGCGTGAGCGCCAGCGAGTACATCGCCGAGATCCAGCGCCGGCTGGCCCGGCAGGACCGCGTGCGCTACCGGATGCATGCGATGGGCACCTCGCTCGAGGGCTCCACGGCCGACATCCTCGCGCTCGTGGGCGAGCTGCACGCGGTGCCGTTCGAGCAGGGCGTGCCGCGCGTCTACACGGTGCTCAAGCTGGACGAGCGCACGGACCGGCCGGACCAGACGCTCGACGAGAAGGTCGAGTCGGTCGAGCGCCTGCTGGGCGACGGCTAGTCCAGTGCGTCGTCGAAGAACCTGACCACGCGCCGCTCGTACTCCACGGGCGCCGCGTCGTAGCCGCCCGTGTGGCCGCTGTCGGTCTCCCACAGCCGCTTCGGCCGGCCCGCCACCTCGTAGAACTCGGCGGACAGCTTCTCGCCGCCCTGGCCGCGCTCGGCGTAGATGAAGAACACCGGTGTCGGGGCGATCCGGGGAGCGAGCTCCTTGAGGTTCTCGGGCGGACCCCGCCCCGCGAACACCATGGTGCCCAGCGTCGTGGCCGCCCAGGTCGGCAGCTGCCCCCACTTCTCCGTCCCGTTCAGCTCCAGGCCCTCCTTGACGGAGCGGATGCCCGCGCCCTCGGAGACCACCGCCTTCAGCGCATCCGTGTCGGCGGCCGACTCGAGCAGCATCTCCCCGCCGACCGAGAGCCCGATGCCCCCGATGCGCTCCGGGTCCACGTCGGGCCGCGTGCGCAGGAACGCGATCGCCGCGTCCAGATCCTTCGTCCCGTCCCAGCCGAACGAGTTGGGATCTCCCTCGCTCTCCCCCTCGCCGCGCCGGTCGAACAGCAGCACGCCGTAGCCGTGGCGTGCGAGGAAGCGCGCGGGCTTGCGCGGGCCGCTGCGCCCGGGGAAGGCGATCACCGCCGCCCCGTTCTTCGAGGGGATGTACCAGCCCTCGAGCTCGAGGCCGTCGCTCGTCTCGAACTTCACGTCCTCGTAGTCCGCGCCGCCGAGCTTCGGGTCGGGCACGACCGCCCGGGCCAGGTGCGTGTAGGCGTACGCGGCCATGAACGGCGCCACCACCGCCATCACCACCACCACTCCCGCCACCGCGATCAGGCGCGCGGCGCAGGTACCGCCGCGTGCGGCTGCCGTCGCGCCGCCGTGAGCGCCACAGCGTGACGGCCGCCAGCACCAGGAGCACGACGCCGGCCGGCAGCGCCAGCAGGCCGGTGTAGTCGTCGCCCGAGGCGCCCACCTCGCGGGTGTAGTGCCAGCCCTCGAGCCCGGCCACGACGCCGAACATGCCGAGGAAGATCGCGAGCACGGCGCGCCATCCGGCGCGCAGGCGCGGGTAGACGGCGGCGGCGGCCCCGAGCGCGGCCAGCGGCACGAGGCCGCTGACGAGGTGGTCGCCCGCCGAGGTGCCGTCCTCGGGGTGTACGAAAGAGTCGTCGACGACGTGGACGGCGATCAGCCCGACCGCGCCGAGGAACACGATGCGTTCCCGGCCCACGGGGCATGAGAACACACCGGCGCCCGCCGGCACAAGGCCGGGACTCGCGCGGCGGGAGGCCTAGCGGCCCATGAACTCGTCGAGCCCGGCGCGCGCCTCGCGGCGGACCTTGCCCTGGACGATCGGCGTCCAGCCGAGCGCGAGCCCTACGGGCCCGAGCGCCTGCCGGGTCCAGGCGTAGAACGAGAAGGAGTCGCGGTGCTCCTTGATGAGGCCGTTCTCGAAGCGGAACTCGCGCCTGGATGTCGTTGTGGACCTTGCGGCCCGTGCGGAACGTGTAGTCGGCGAGCCAGTGCGCGCGCCCGTGGCCGCCCGCCGGCCTCGTGCTCGGCGAGCCGCACCTCGAGGTCCTCGGCCCGGCCCGTGAGCATGCGCCACATCGCGCCCGGCTCCTCGCCCCGGAGATCCGTGAACACGGGATCCGAGAAGTGCGCGTCCGGTGCGTAGCAGGCGGCCATCGTGTCGCCGTCGTGGCGCGCGAAGGCCGCGTAGAAGCGCTGGATCAGCTCGTCTTCCGAGCCGCCGCTCAGTCGCCGATGAATCCATCGCACGGTCCGCGCGTGAGCAGGTTCACCGCGTTCAGGGCGTCGCCCACGATCACGTTCACGTCGTTCGAGTCGAAGTTCGCCGCGCCGTCGTCGCGGATCGCGTCGACCCGGGTCTTGATGTTCGTGATCGTCTGCTGGTCCTGGGCGGAGAACAGGCTGAGGTCCGAGGCGGCGAGATCCACCACGTTGGCGAACGTGACCGCGTCCTGGTAGACGACCGCGGTCGTTCTCGGTCCAGGCGGGCGGGTCGGTGGTGTCGCCCAGCTCGCGCGTGACCGCCAGCGACGTGGCGATCTGCTGCTCGAGCTTGCCGTAGTCCACGATCCCGGGCTCGTCCTGGTTCGTGTGGTAGCAGCGGCCGGTCGAGTCCGTGAAGAAGACGCTCGGCACGTCCACGTTCAGGAAGTTCGCGTAGTCGCTGCGTCCCTGGCCGAAGATCGCGCTGAACAGCCGCGTGTCGAGGCTCTGGCCCGCGGCCCCGTCCTGCACGATGTCCTGGAAGCGCGTGCCGCCGGACTCCGAGCCGACCGCGAAGGTGGTGCTCCGGAGCGACGGGCAGCAGGTTGGCGCCCTGGATGTCGAAGTTCACGTAGCCGACCGTGTCGGCGAGCGGCACGAGCGGGTTCTGGGTGTAGGCGAGCGAGCCGAGCAGGCCGTCCTCCTCGCGGTCCCAGAACGCGACGATCACCGAGCGGCGCGTGGGGTTGCGCCGCGATGTCGCGGGCGATCGCGAGCGCGGCCGCCACTCCGGTGGCGTTGTCGGTGGCCCCGTTGCAGATCGTGTCGCCGGCCTCCTTCGAGGTGCAGGAGCTGCCCAGGTGGTCGTAGTGCGCCCCCACGATCACGTACTTGTTCGGGAGGTCGGTGCCGGGGATGACGCCGAGCACGTTCGTGCCCAGGTTGATCGCGTGCGTGTACGAGCCGGCCACCGGGTCGGTGATCGGCTGGATCTGGTCCAGCAGGTACTGGCGGGCCGTGGTGGACCCGGGCGTGTTGTTGTTGCGCCCGGCCGTGTCGTCGCCGGCGAGCCGGCGAACGTCGACGGGGGCGCATCCGGCGATGAGGGCGCACGCGCAGGCGAGCAGCGCGCGGAGCGGGCGGAGCGCATCGGCGACCCTATCCGGCGCGCCAGGGCTAGCCCCTTCCTCGCAACCGTCCTGACTTCTGGTTGCAAAGCAACCACAGGACAGGACTGCTGGCAATGAACACGGGACGCGACCCTGAGCCCGCTCCCCCGCTGCCGTGCGTTACGAAGCTGTGCGCCGCCCGCGGCAACCGTCCTGCTTCCGGTTGCAGAGCAACCACAGGCAGGACACTTGCCGAGCCCTAGCCGGAGAGCTCGTCAGCGCGTGAGCAGCCGGTCCACCTCGTCCTCAGTCGTGTAGTGGAGGAAGCCCGCGCGGACCGCGCCGCGCTCCGACAGCCCGAGCGCGCGCATCGGCGCCAGCGCGTAGTAGTCGCCGTCCCACACGTAGATGTCGCGCTCGCCGAGCGCCGCCGCCACCTCGCGCGGCGGGCGCTCGCCGAGGTTGAAGCAGAACGTGGGGGTGCGCTCCGCGGCGCGTGCCGGGTCGGCGATCCCGTACAGGTCGAGCCCCGGCACCGCCGCGGCGCCCTCGAGGAAGCGCCGCGACAGCGCCTCCTCGTGGTCGCGGATCCGCTCGAACGCCGCGTCGAGGCCGCCGTCGCCGAGCGAGCGCAGGTAGTCGACCGCGGCGACCGTGCCGGCGATCGCCTCGTGCGACTGCGTGCCGGTCTCGAAGCGGTGCCCGGGCGGCCACTCCTCGGCGGGCCTGACACGGTCCGCGGGCAGCGTCTCGCGCGAGCCACGCTCGATCGCGGCCACCCCCAGGTGCGGGCCGAAGAACTTGTAGGGCGAGCAGAGCAGGACGTGGATCCCGAGCTCGGCGCGGCGCAGCCGGCGGTGCGGGGCCAGGTGCACGGCGTCCGCCCAGGCGAGCGCGCCCACGCGCGCGGCCGCCGCGGCCACCCGGGCGGCGTCGGTGATCGTGCCGAGCGCGTTCGAGGCGAGCGTGAACGCCACCACCCGCGTGCGCTCGCCGAGCAGGGCCTCGAGCGCCTCGTCGTCGAGCGTGCCGTCGCCGGCCCGGATCGGCGCCTCCCTCACCACGAGGTCGTGGTCGGCGGCCACCAGCAGCCAGGGCGAGACGTTGGCGTCGTGGTCGAGGTCGGTGACCACGATCTCGTCGCCCGGCTCGAGCGTGCGCGCCACCGCGTGCGCCAGCTGGAAGTTGAGCGTGGTCATGTTCGCGCCGAACGCGATCTCCTCCGGCTCGCTGCCGGTGAAGTCGGCGGCGGCGGCGCGCGCCCGCTCGAGCACGGCGTCGCTCTCGGCCGAGGTCCGGAACGCCCCGCCGAGGTTGGCGTTCGAGCCGCGCATGTAGGTGACCATCGCGTCGATCACCTCGGCGGGCATCTGGGACCCGCCCGGCCCGTCGAAGAACACCTCGTTCCCCGCCAGGGCGGGAAAGCGCTCGCGCACGAGGTGCGGGGTGAGGTTCTCCGCCATCGACCGGGAACTTACCCGCCGGGATAGGGTCCACAGTCGTGGCCCAACGGCGTAGGCAGCTGCGCTGGTACGAGCGCCCGCTCGAGCGCCTCGCGAAGACGAGGGCCGGCGGCTGGTACTTCCTCAACGTCGCGATGCCGATCGACCGCCGGCTGCTGCCGCTCACGAACGGCCGCATCAGCTGCTCGCCCGGCCAGCAGGTCGGCCTGCTGCGGACGGTCGGGGCGAAGAGCGGGGCCCCGCGCGAGACCCCGCTCCTCTACCTGACCGATGGCGACCGGATCGTCCTGATCGCGTCCAAGGCGGGCGCCGCGAAGCACCCCGCCTGGCTCCACAACCTCCGCAAGAACCCGAACGTCTCGTTCCTCGCCCCGCGCGGGCGCACCGGTGAGTACGTGGCCCACGAGGCCGAGGGAGCCGAGCGCGACCGGCTCTGGGACGAGGCGGTCGACTACTACGCCGGGTACGACACCTACCAGGGCCGCGCCGGCGCGCGTGAGATCCCGGTCGTGGTGCTCGAGCGGGTCTAGCCGCGCACGAAGGTCCCGCGCGCGCGGGCCACGTCCTCGCCCTCGACCGACGCGCTCGACTCGAGCGTCACGCGCCGCCCCTCCTCGCCGGCGCGCGACGCGCGGACGTCCACGAACGCGCCCACCGGCGCGGGCGCCAGCAGGTCGATCTCGAGCCGGCCCGTGAGCGCCATCTGCCCCTCCGCGTGCACGAGCAGCGCCATGGCCTCGTCGAGGGCCGCGGCGATCACGCCGCCGTGCGCGTAGCCCGGCGGGCCCTGGTGGTCCTGCTTGACGAAGAAGCGCCCCTCCACCCCGCCGCCGGCCGGACTCGAGCTCGAGCTGGAGCCCGAAGAGGTTCGACTGGCCGCAGCCGAAGCAGAGGTCGTGGTGGCGGATGCGGCTATCCGCGCGCACGCAGCTGGCGGAGCACGTAGTGGAGGATGCCGTCGCCGCGGAAGTACTGCCACTCGTTCGGCGTGTCGATCCGGACGCGAGCGTCGAACGAGACCGGCTCGCCGTCGTCGGGCGTGGCCGTGACCGCGAGCGTGCGGGCGCCCTCCTCGAGCGGCGCGAGGTCGAAGCGCTCGAAGCCCGTGAGGCCGAGCGACTCGACCGACTCGCCGTCGGGGAACTGCAGCGGAAGCACGCCCATGCCCGACGAGGTTCGAGCGGTGGATGCGCTCGTACGACTCGGCGAGCGCGAAGCGCACGCCGAGCAGCCGCGGGCCCTTGGCGGCCCAGTCGCGCGACGAGCCGGAGCCGTACTCCTTGCCCGCGAGCACGCACAGCGGCACGCCCTCGTCGGCGTACTCCATCGCGGCCTCGTAGATCGAGGTCTCGCTTGCCGTCCTTCACCGTCACGCCGCCCTCGGTGCCCGGCGCCAGCCGGTTGCGCAGCCGCACGTTCGCGAACGTGCCGCGCATCATCACCTCGTGGTTGCCGCGGCGCGACCCGTAGGAGTTGAAGTCGCGGTGCTCGACGCCGCGCTCGAGCAGGTAGCGGCCCGCGGGCGAGTCCTTGCGGATCGCGCCGGCCGGCGAGATGTGGTCGGTGGTCACGCTGTCGCCCAGGAGCGCGAGCGCGCGGGCGCCCTCGATCGTGTCGAACCCGGCCGGCGGGTCCGCGGGCATGCCCTCGAAGTAGGGCGGGCGCTTCACGTAGGTGGAGTCGTCGTCCCAGGCGTAGCGCTCGCCCTCGGGCACCGGCAGCGAGTTCCAGGTCTCGTCGCCCTCGAACACCTCGCCGTAGCTGCGCCGGAACATGTCCGACTCGATCGCGTGCTCGATCGCGTCGTTCACCTCGCGCTGGCTCGGCCAGATGTCGCGCAGGTGGACGCCGTCCTGGAGCGCGTCGCCCGCGATGTCGAGGTCCATGCGTCCCGCGAGCGCGTAGGCCACGCACAGCGGCGGCGAGGCGAGGTAGTTCATCTTCACCTCGGGATGGATGCGCCCCTCGAAGTTGCGGTTGCCGGAGAGCACCGAGCACACCGCCAGGTCGTTGTCCACCACCGCCTTCGAGACCTCCTCGGGCAGCGGCCCGGAGTTCCCGATGCAGGTGGTGCAGCCGTAGCCCACGAGGCTGAAGCCGAGCTGTTCGAGCGGCTCGATCAGGCCCGCGCGCTCGAGGTAGTCGGTCACGACCTTGGAGCCGGGCGCGAGGCTCGTCTTGACCCAGGGCCGGCGCACCAGGCCGAGCTCCACCGCCTTCTTGGCGAGCAGGCCCGCGCCGAGCATCACGGCCGGGTTCGAGGTGTTCGTGCAGCTCGTGATCGCCGCGATCACCACGGCCCCGTGGTCGAGCTCGAACTCGGTGCCGTCGGCGAGCTTGACGGGCACTCGCTGCCAGGGCGGCTCGGCCACGGCGCTGTGGTGCCGGTGGCCGGGCTCGCTCGCGCCGTCGGTCGCGCTCGGCGTCGGCGAGTCGCTGGCCGGGAAGCTCTCCGCCGCGGACTGCTCGACCGGACCCGGCCGGCCGGGCTCGTGCTGCACGGCCTCGCCGAGCAGCTCGCCGAGCTCGGAGCGGAAGTCGGAGGCGGCGTCGCGGAGGGCCACCCGGTCCTGCGGGCGCCGCGGTCCCGCCAGCGAGGGCTCGACGGTCGAGAGGTCGAGCGCGAGCGTGTCGCTGTAGGTCACGTCCTCGGCGTCCTCGTCGTGGAACAGGCCCTGCTCGCGGCAGTAGGCCTCGACGAGCTCCACGCGCTCGCGCGGGCGGCCCGAGAACTCGAGGTAGCGGAGCGTCTCGGCGTCCACCGGGAAGATCGCGCAGGTGGCGCCCATCTCCGGCGCCATGTTCCCGATCGTCGCCCGGTCGGCGAGCGGCAGCCCGGCGAGGCCGGGGCCGAAGAACTCCACGAACTTGCCGACCACGCCGCGCTCCCGGAGCATCTGGGTCACGGTGAGCACCAGGTCGGTCGCGGTCGAGCCCTCGGGCAGCTCGCCCTCGAGCCGGAAGCCCACCACCTGCGGGATCAGCATCGACACCGGCTGGCCGAGCATGGCCGCCTCGGCCTCGATCCCGCCCACGCCCCAGCCGAGCACGCCGAGCCCGTTGACCATCGTGGTGTGCGAGTCGGTCCCGACGAGCGTGTCGGGGAACGCCTGGCCGTCGCGGGTCTCCACGACGCGCGCGAGGTACTCGAGGTTCACCTGGTGGCAGATGCCGGTGTTGGGCGGCACGACCGCGAAGTTCTCGAACGCCGTCTTGCCCCAGCGCAGGAACGCGTAGCGCTCGCGGTTGCGCTCGAACTCGAGCTCGGCGTTGCGCTGGAACGCCAGCCGCTCGGCGAACACGTCCACCTGGATCGAGTGGTCGATCACGAGCTCGACCGGCACGAGCGGGTTGATCCTGGTCGGGTCGCCGCCCAGGTCCTCCATCGCGTCGCGCATCGCGGCCAGGTCCACGATCGCCGGCACGCCGGTGAAGTCCTGCATCAGCACGCGCGCGGGCGTGTAGGCGATCTCGCGCGACGGCTCGTCGGCCGCCACCCAGGTGGCGAGGTTCTCGATGTCCTGAGCCGTGACGCTCTGGCCGTCCTCGCGCCGCAGCAGGTTCTCGAGCAGGACCTTCAGCGAGTACGGCAGCCGGGCCACGTCGTAGCGCGACTGGAGCGCGTCGAGCCGGAAGATCTCGTGGGTGCTCGAAGCCCACCGTGAGCTCCGCGCGGGCTCCGTAGCTGTCGGGATGGGACACGGCTTCAACCCTATCGACGGGCATCGTCCGGATAGCGTGCGCCCGGTGCACGACCTGGCCTGCGTGATTCACCTGCATTCGGTGCATTCGGACGGCACCGGCACCGTGCGCCAGATCGTCAGGGCCGGCCGCCGCGCCGGAGCCGACGTGGTGATGCTCACCGACCACGACACGCTGGCCGCGAAACGCGCCGGCGACGAGGGCTGGCACGACGGCGTGCTGCTGCTCGTGGGCGAGGAGGTCTCGCCGCCGCGGCGCGATCACTGCCTCGCGTTCGGCGTGGACACCGAGATCGACCGCGACCTCGAGCCCGCGGACTACCTGCGCGCCATCCGCGCGGCGGGCGGCCTCTCGTTCGCCGCGCACCCCTGGTCGCGCGGGTCGCGCCGCTTCAAGCGCGCCGGCACCGGCATGCCGTTCGCGGCGCTCGAGTCGGAGGACCTCGACGGCGTGGAGCTGTGGAGCTTCGTGACCGACACCGCGGAGACGTTCGAGAGCCTCCCCGAGGCGCTCCGCTTCATCGTCGCGCCGGGGCGGGTGCTCGAGCACCCGCCCGAGCACAACATGCGCGAGTGGGACCGCCTGTGCCGCACGCGCCGGGTGGTGGCGATCGGCGGGCTCGACGCGCACCAGATCGGCAAGCGCGTGGGCCCGGTGGTGCCGCTCCGGCTGATGGCCTACAGGCGCTCGTTCCGGTACCTGCGCACCCACGTCCTCTGCCACGAGCCGCCGAGCGGCGAGCTGGAGCGCGACCGCGCGCAGGTGTACTCGGCGCTGCGCGACGGGCGCTGCTACCTCGCGATGGACTCGCTCGGAGCCGCCGCGCGGGTTCAGCTTCGAGGCGGACGGCCTCGCGATGGGATCGGAGGCGCCGGCGTCGCCGCGCACCTTCCGGGTGCGGGTGCCCGCGCGGGCCGACCTGCGCCTGCTCCGCGACGGCTCGCCGGTCGCGTCCGCCGCCGGGGCCACGGAGCTGCGGCACGAGGCGGGCGACCCCGGCGTGTATCGAGTCGAGGTGCGCAGGCAGGCCCACGGCCGCTCGCGCACGTGGATCGTCTCCAACCCGATCTACCTGCGCTGAGCAAATTGGTCCACGGGCTAACGCTCTGCGCCGAACGGCCGATACCCATGGGATGAGGCCCTGGCCTGCCCCAGGGCGCCTCGGGCTCGCATCCAGGCGCGAGACCGCGACCACGCTCGCGGCGCTGACGGACGCCCACGTGGCCGCGACGTTCCTCGGCCTCGGCTTCAGCCTCGGCGCGCTCGCCGGGATCGTCGCCCTCGCCGTGGCCCAGCCACCGGGGTCCGACGGGACCGGGCTGCTCGTGACCAACCTGGTCGCGCTCGCCTGCGGGATCGCCATGCTCGCGCTCCGGTCGCGGATGACGCCGGCCGGCATCTCGGCGGCGCTCGTGGCCGGCGCCGTGATGGTCGGCCTCGCGCTCTGCTTCAGCGAGAGCCGCGCCGGCGTCTACGAGCTCTTCTACGTCTGGATCGCGCTCGAGGCCGCGTTCTTCCTGCCGCGCCGGGCCGCCGCCGTGCCGCTGGCGGCCGTCACGCTCAGCTCGGCCGTGGCGTTCGCCGTCGAGGCGCCGCCCGGCGCCGGGGCGCTGTGGGCGGCCACCGTCGTCACCGCCGTCCTGACGGGCCTGATCGTCGGCGCCTTCAAGGTCTACGTCGAGCGGCTCGTGGCGCGGCTGGCCGACGCGGCGAGGACCGACCCGCTCACCGAGCTGTGGAACCGGCGCGGCTTCCAGGACGTGCTGGAGACCGAGTTGGCGCGCGCGCGGCGGGGCGACCGCCCGCTGAGCCTGCTCATCATCGACCTCGACCACTTCAAGTCGGTGAACGATCTCCTCGGGCACCCCGGCGGGGACAAGGTGCTGAAGAGCTTCAGCCAGCAGATGCAGCGGCTCACCCGCGACGTCGACGTGGCGGCGCGCCTCGGCGGCGAGGAGTTCGCGATCCTGCTGCCCGAGGCGGCCAAGCACGACGCGTTCCTCGTGGCCGAGCGCCTGCGGCGGGCCGCGAAGGCCGCGTTCGTGGACACGCCCGCCCCGCTGACCGTGAGCATCGGCGTGGCCTGCCACCCCGACGACGCCGACGACGCCGACGATCTTCTGCGCGCCGGGGACCAGGCGCTGTACGCCGCCAAGCAGCTCGGCCGGGACCGCTCGGTGATCTACAACCCGGAGCTCATCGCCGGGCTCGGCGACGGCCGCGGGCCGGAGCCGAGCGGGGGCGGCGGGGTCTCGTCGCTGCTGGTGCTCTCCGAGGCGATCGACCTGCGCGACTCCGGCCCGGCCCAGCACTCGCAGAGCGTGAGCCGTCTCGCCAGGGCGATCGCGCGCGAGCTCGGCCTGCCGCAGCCCACCGTCGAGCGCATCGCGCTCGCCGGAGTGCTGCACGATGTCGGCAAGGTGGGCGTGCGCGACGCGATCCTCCAGAAGCCCGGCCCGCTCGACGAGCTCGAGTGGGAGGAGATGCGCAAGCACTCCGAGCTGGGCGCGCGCATCCTTGCCGGGGCGGACCTGGGCGACATCGCCGAGTGGGTCTTCGCCCAGCACGAGCGCCTGGACGGGAGCGGCTACCCGCTCGGCCTGAGCGGCGACGCGATCCCGCTCGAGTCGCGCATCCTCGCGGTGGCGGACGCGTACGAGGCGATGACGACAGCGCGCCCGTACAGCGCGGCCATGGATCACGACGACGCGGCGGCCGAGCTGCGCCGCTGCGCCGGCACGCACTTCGACGCCGACGTGGTCGAGGCGCTGCTGGCGGCAATCCCTGCGCCGTCGGGAACGACCGAGCGGCTGTCCGAGGCCCCGCTCGGTCCCGTGTTCTAGGCCAACGGCAGGCGGTAGGTCCTGCGCCGGCCGTCGAGCCCAGGCTCGAGCTCACCCGCGTGAGCGAGCTTCTGAGCGAGCGTGATCAGGGTCGACTCCGCGAGCCCGGTGAGCTCGTGGAGTCGTGCCACGAGCTCGCGCTGCTGGATGTATGGATGCTCGGCGACTGCCTGGAGGATGAGCTCGCGTGCGTGCGCGCTGGGCGGCGAGCGCAGAGCGGTCGTCATGTACTCCCCTTCGGCCGTTTGCCGGAGCCGCTTGAACTAGGGGGAGGCGGGCGGGCGGGGCTGTTCGAGGTCCGCGGGCCTGGAGTCGGCTGCCGCGATCGCGTCGTCCACCGCGCGTACCACGGCCTCGGGCGAGTTGACCCATTCGAACCTGAACTCGGAGTCATCCGTGCCGGCGGTGTCGAAGTCGACCGTGCCCACCTTGAACAGGCGATCGATGACCCCCTGCTCGTAGTTCACGTTCTGCACCCGATCGAGTCGGGTCTCCTGCACCTTGCGGCTGATGATGCCGCGGGTGATGCGCAGCCGCCGGGTGGTGACCAGGTACTTCGTGAAGATCCGGCGGACGTAGCCGACCACGATCACGAGCACGGCAGCCACCACGTCCACCAGCACGCCGGTGGCCGTGGACCCGATCAGGCCGACGATCAGCCCCAGGGCGGCCGCGCCGATCAGCCCGGTGACATAGAAGGACATGAGCGCCCGCCACGATGGCCGGCCCTCGTACAGGGGATGCTCGTCCGCGCGCAGATTCAAGCTGACCGGCATCTTCGCAGGCCGGGATAAGCTCCGCCGGAACGCCACGTGGACGACCCAGGGGCACCGCGCCGAACACACCTCGCAGCAGAGCGCACGTGGCTGGCCTGGTGGCGGACGGGGCTCGCCGCGGCAGCCGGTGCCGTCGGCGTCGGCCGGCTGATCCCGGAGCTGATCTCGTCCGGGGCCACGTGGCCCTACACGGTGCTCGGCACGGCGTACGGGCTGATCGCCTTCGCGCTCATGGGCGCCGCGGCGATCAGGCAGCGCCGCGTGAGAGAGGCGTTGCGGCGCGATGAGTTCGACGACCTGAGCGACGCCTGGGTGCTCGCCTTCACGGTGGCGGGCATGCTGCTCACGGCATTCACCCTGATCCTCGTAGTCGTGGCATAGCGGCAGGAGGCCGGCCGGGTGCGGCGAACCCGCTCCCACAGCCATGTCCCCGTCTCCCGAGCGCGAGCAGGCGAGCGTCCGCGAGCCGCTTCGCGGCGGGTCCCGCTACGGCCTGGTGCTGATGCTGGCCGCGGCGTCGCTGATCTTCCAGCTGAACGCCGCCGCGTCGGACTTCGTCCGGTTCGTGACGATCGTGCTCCAGGCGGCGACGCTCGTGGCGGTGGTGTGGACCACGGGGGCACACCGCACGGTCGTCCGCTGGGCGGGGCTGACGGCCATGTTCGTCGCCTTCCTGTCGCTCGTGGGATGGATCGTGGCCGGCGAGCTCCCGAAGGCGGCCGGCGGCGATCGTCAGCGGGCTGCTCATCGGGGTGGCGCCGGCGGTGCTGGCGACGGGCCTCGTGCAGGACCTGCAGAGGACGCGCGGGGTCTCGGCGCAGACGCTCGCCGGCGTGCTCGCGATCTACCTGCTCGCCGGCATGATGTTCGCGTTCGCCTACTCGGCGATCGACGCGGTGGACGCGGGCGCGGTGGTCGCGAGCTCCGGCGAGGCCACCACCTCGGACACCCTCTACTTCAGCTTCGTCACGCTCTGCACCGTCGGCTACGGGGACATCCTGCCCGTGTCCGACGTCGCCAGGACGTTCGCCGTCGTCGAGATGCTGATCGGGCAGATCTACCTCGTGACGATCGTCTCCCTGATCGTGGCGAACCTCCGCCCGCGGCGCGCCTGACGCTCAGCGGTCGGCGAGGCCGGGGCTCAGCAGCTGGAGCTCCCGCGCGCGGAGCACCGCCTCGCGCCTGTCGGCCACGTCGAGCTTTCGGTACACGTGCTTCAGGTGGGTCTTGACCGTGTTCACCGAGACGAACATCTCGGACGCGATGTCCGCGTTCGACATCATCGTCGGCAGGAAGCGCAGCACGGCGAGCTCACGGTCGCTCAGGGGGTCGAGCACCGAGCCGCTCGAGAGCGCATCGCGGTTCTGCTCCTCCTCCATCAGCGGCGAGGATGTCGGCGACGAAGGCCCGGTGAGCGGTGCCCGCGCGAATCCGCCTGCGCAGCAGCGGGCGCGCCAGCGGGTGCCGGACGAACGGGCTGAGGAAGCCGCGCGGCTCCCCGAGGTCGAGCGCCCGCTCGATCGCCGCGAGCGCCCCCTCCTCGTCGCGGATCTCGTCGCGGGCGATCGCCTCCATCACCCGGGCCTCGACCCCCGCGTACGGCTGGACCGCCGGCTGCTCGTCGTGGAGGAAGGTCGCCACTGAGCGAATCGCCGCCTCGGGGTCCCCGGCCGCGAGGTCGAGGCGCGCGAGGGCGACCGCCGCGTCGGGCGCCTGCTCGGCCGCGGCGAGCTCGCCGAGCAGCCGGCGCGCCGCGCCGGCCTCGCCGGTGGCCAGGAGCAGCTCCGCCTCGAGCACGCCGCCCCACACGCGGAGGAACGGCGGGATCGGGTGGGTGGCCGCGCTCGTGGCCCCGCGCAGGACGTCCAATCCGGTGAGCGGATCGCCGCGGCCCAAGAGCAGCCGCGCCTCGAGCTGAGCCATGGCGAGGTGCGCGAGCCCCTCGCCCGAATGGTGCAGGCAGGTCCGCATGCGCTCGAGCATCGCCGCGGCGCGGTCGAGCTCGCTGCGGTAGACGTGCACCGCGGCGCGCGCGAGGTACCCGATCGCGGCCTGCGGGGTGGCGCTCCAGCCGCGTGCCTCGCCGAGCTCGATCGCCTCCCGTGCCCGGCGCCAGGCTTCGTTCACGCGGCCGGTCTGAGCGTCCACCGCCGCCGCGTAGCCGAGGGCGACGAACAGGACGTAGTCGTTCCCGCATTCGCGGGCAAGGCCGGCGGCCTCCTGAAGGTGCCGTGCCGCGACGGGCATCCGGTCCGCCCAGAACTCCGCCACGCCGAGGTTCGCGAGCGTGAGCGCGCGGACGTCGTCGGCCACCTCGCGCTCCCAGTGCTCCTGGAGCACCAGCTCCGCGGAGCGCACCGCCTCCTCGAGGTCCCCGCGCAGGCGCGCCCGGTAGAGGTTCGTGGACGTCGACATGACCTCGAGCCGCTTCCGGCGCGACTCGGGGAGGAGAGCGGCGCGCTCCTGCGCCAGCTCGAGCAGCTCGTCCGCCCCCTCGCCGTCGCCGTGCTCGAGGAGCAGGCCGCCGGCCGCCAGCGCGACCTCCGCTCGCGCGCGCACCACCCGGTCGGGGATGGGGCGGATCAGCTCCCGGAGCGTCGCGGCCTGACCCTTGAGCAGCAGGCTGAGCCAGTGCTCGCCGAGCAGCTCGCTCGCGAGCTTCCAGTCGCGGGCGGCCACGGAATGCCGCACCGCCTCGAGCGGGCTCCCGTGCCCGGCGTGCCAGAGCGCGGCCCTCCGGTGCAGGCCGGCCACCTCGTCCGGGAGCCGTCGCGCCAGCTCCATCCGCAGCACGTCCGCGAACAGCGGGTGGTAGCGGTACCAGGCACCGGGTCCCTCGAGCGGGTCCACGAGGCCGTCGCTGTGCACCAGCTCCGCCAGGGTCCGGCCGCCCCCGGTCGTCCCGGTGAGCGCGTCCGCGAGGTCGCCGTTGAGCCCGTCCGCGATGGACGTGCGCATCAGGAAGTCGAGCGTGTCCGGCGGCTGGCGCGAGATCACCTCCGCGATCAGGTAATCGCTCAGCGCGCGGTCGTCGCCGGCGAAGCCCTCGACGTAGGCGTGCGGATCGGGCTGGTCGGGAAGCGACAGCGCCGCCAGCCGCAGCCCCGCCGCCCAGCCCTCGGTGCGGCGCCAGAGCGTCTCCAGGTCGTCACGGGAGAGCCCGAGCTGCGAGCGCCCCGGCCTCCTCCAGGGTGAACGCGAGGTCGTGCGCCCGGATCTCGGACATGAGGCCGGCCACCCGCAGGCGCTCGAGGCGCATCGGCGGGTCCATCCGGGTGGCGATCACGACGCGCAGGCGGTCGGGCGCGTGCTCGATCGAGCAGCTGGAGGTCCGCGCTGACCGTGCTCCCCTCCACCTCGTGGAAGTCGTCGAGGACGAAGGTGAGCGGGCGGCGCAGGTTGCCGAGCACGCCCGCGAGCTTCGGCAGGAACGTGTCGAGCTGCGCGCGCGGCGGGACGGCAAGCGGGCGCAGCGGTGCCGCCGCGCGGGCCATGGCCGCCGTGGCCAGCGCCCAGAAGCGGCGCCGCTCGCCGTCACCCGCGCTGAGCGAGAGCCAGGCCACCGCGCCGGGCGCCCGTCGCGGCCTCCACCCAAGAGCTGAGAAGCGCGGTCTTGCCCGACCCCGCGGGCGCGGAGACGAGCGTGAGCGGCCCGCGCGTGCCCTCGTCCAGCAGCGTCAGAAGGCGCGGGCGAATCACCGCCCGCGGCGGAGCGCTGGGACGGACCAGCTTCGTGTCTAGAAAGGACTCCTTGTCCCGTTGGCCAGTCGCGGTAGCGGCCCTCCGGTGCCGTTTGCCGGACCGACCCTATCCGAGCGGGAACCGTCCAGGAGCGGCGCTAAGGTCGCGCGCCGATGCAAGAGCCACGGCGCGTGGAGGTGATCATTCCTCCTCGGACGTTGTTCACGGTGGCGGTGTTCGGCGGCCTCGTGGTGCTGACCGTCGTCTCGATCGGCACCCTGCTGTCGATCTTCGTCGCCGCCGTCCTGGCGCTCGGCCTCGACCCGGTGGTCTCGGCGCTGGTGCGGCGCGGCTGGGGGCGCGGGCGTGCGGCCCTGGCGGTGTTCGCCGCCCTGGGCGTCGGGACCGTCCTGATCGTGATCGTGGCCGTGGGGCCGCTGTGGGACCAGGTCATCGAGTTCGTCAACGAGATCCCGGCCTACTGGGAGGACCTGACGAACAGCGACGCCTTCCAGCAGCTCGTCTCGACCGGCACGCAGGACAGCGTCCGCTCGTCGCTCGAGGACCTGGCCAAGGGGCTGCCCGACGCCGCCAGCACCCTGCTCGGCATCGCGGGCGGCGTGTTCGGGTCGCTGCTCTCGCTGGTCACGCTCACGTTCCTCTCGCTCTTCCTGCTGATGGAGCGCCCCACCATCACCGACTGGCTCTTCGGCTTCGCGAAGCCCGAGGTCGAGCAGCGCTGGCGGCCCGTGCTCGAGGACTCGATCAGCGCGATCTCCTCCTCCCTGATCGGCAACGTCGCGATCTCGCTCGTGGCGGCGACGGTGGCCGGCGTCTCCGCATGGGCCTTCGGGCTGCCGTTCCCGATCGTGCTCGCCGTGATCGTCGGCTTCCTGGACCTCATCCCCCAGGTCGGGGCCACGATCGCGCGGAATCATCCTGGTGCGGTGGCGCTCACCGTCAGCACACCGGCGGCCATCGCGATGGCCGTGATCCAGATCATCTACCAGCAGGTCGAGAACTACATCGTCTACCCGATCGTCTACCGCAAGGCGGTCTCGCTCTCGCCGTTCACCACGATCGTCGCGGTGCTGATCGCGGGCTCGATCCTGGGGGTGGTCGGGGCAATCCTGGCCGTCCCGTTCGCGGCCGTGATCAAGATCGTCCTGCACGAGGCCGGCACACCTCGGCGGAGCCGCGATGGCCGCCCTCCGCGAGGCCTAGCCATCGACGCGCTCAGTCGCCGTCCGGCAGGCGCCGCACCTCGATCAGCTCCAGGCCGAGCGATTGGACCTGGTGGAGCAGGCCCTGAAGCTCGGACTGGTCGCGCAGCTCGCCCCGCATGACCGTCTCGGCGGGCCTGACCGCGGAGGTGAAGCCCTCGAAGGAATCGCTGAGCGCGTCGCTCAGCCTTCCCTTGATCCGGATCTCGTATCCCGCTGCCATCACGAGCCGCGACGATCCGCCGCAGCGGGGTGAGGCGTCGTCACCCCTCACGGGTGAAGCGCCGGCGTGAGCGCGGCGCTCGGATGGGGTGCGCTGGCCGCCTCGTCGCTGGTTCTCGGGGCGTTCCTCGGCCTGGCGCGGAGCTGGTCGGACCGGCTCGTGGGCGTCGTGCTGGCCTTCGGAGCCGGAGCGCTGATCAGCGCCGTCAGCTTCGACCTCGCGGAGGAGGGCGCCAAGTTCGGGGGCCGGGACGCGCTCGCGTTCGGCCTCGCCGCCGGGGCGCTCACCTACTTCTTCCTGGACCGCGCGGTCGGGCGCGGCGGCGCCGGGCCGGCGCTCGCGCTCGGCGCGTTCCTGGACGGGATCCCGGAGCAGATGGTCCTCGGCATCGGCCTCGCCACGGGCGACGGCGTGAGCGTCGGGCTGCTGGCGGCGATCTTCGTCTCGAACCTCCCGGAGGCGATCGGCTCCGCCAGCGAGATGAAGGCCGGCGGAAAGCCCGCGGCCACGATCTGGCGGCTGTGGATCGCGCGTCGCGGCCGTGTGCACGCTGGCGACGCTGGCCGGGTACGGGATCGCCGACACCGCCTCGGGCGAGCTCAAGGGGGCGATCAACGGCTTCGCGGCCGGCGCCCTGCTCGTGATGCTGATCGACTCGATGATCCCCGAGGCCGCCCGCAAGGCCGGCGACGTGGCGGGCCTGGCCACGGTGGTGGGCTTCGCGGTGGCCACCGCGCTCTGAGTCAGCCAGTGCGCCGGTACGACCGCAGCGCGGCCTGAACAGCGAACGTTCGTCCAGTCAGTCGAAACGGGTGACGCGAATCACCCCGTCGGGTGAGACAGGGCGTTCTCGGCGCCGGAGGGCCGAGATAGGATGGCCTCGGCCCCGCGCCGTCTTGGATTCGCAATCGGGGCCGGGGGTGAGTGTCCGTGGTGTCGGGCGCCGTTTGGAGGTTGCATGGACGCGGCACGCGGGCCGAGGGGCTCCGCGAGCTCTGGCTTGCCGCGACCGCGGTCGCCGGCCTCGTCCTGAGCGCGATCGCCGCGGCGATCGCGGCGGGTGGCGCCGCGACGAATCCGGGCCTCGTGGCCACCGCCCGGGCGTCGATGGTGGCCGTGCCGGTCGCCGTCGGGCTGTACGCGTGCTACCGGCGCCCGGACGACCGCTTCGGCCGGCTTCTGATCGCCGCCGGATTCGGCTGGTTCCTCACGACGCTGGCCGAGTCGAGCAACGAGGTCCTCTACAGCCTGGGACGCGTGTCCGGCTGGATCGTCGAGATCGGCCTCGTCTACCTCATCCTGGCGTTCCCCTCCGGCCGGCTCACCGAGCGGGTGGACCGCCTGCTGATCGCGGCGGGGATCGCGCTCGTGGTGATCCTGTACCTGCCGTCGGCGCTCCTCACGGACGGCTTCCCGGTGCCGAGCCCGTTCACGAGCTGCGACGCCGGGTGCCCGCAGAACGCCTTCCTCGTGACGGGGTCCGAGCCGGCGTTCGTGGACTCGTTCCTGCTGCCGCTGCGCGAGCTGTTCACCGTGCTGCTCTTCGCGGCGGTCACCGGACGGCTCGCCCAGCGCGTTCACCGCGCGAGCCCCGTCATGCGGCGCACGCCTCAGCCCCGTGCTCGTGGTCGCGGCAGCGCGCTTCGCGATCCTCGCGCGTGGCCGTCGTGGTGCGCCGGGCGAGCCCCGACTCAGCGGCGGCGGACGCGCTGAGCTGGATGGTGGCGTTCTTCGTGCCGGCCATGGCGATCGCCTTCCTCGTCGGGCTCGTGCGCTGGAGGTTCTTCGTCTCCGACGCCCTCCAGGGGCTGGCGCTGCGACTGCGCGGCAACTCGAGCGGCGAGGAGGTCCGGGCCGCGCTCGCCGACGCGTTCGGAGACCCCTCGCTGGAGCTGGCCTACCCCGTCGGCGGCGGTGGGCCGGCCTGGGTCGATGCCCAGGGCCTGCCGGTGTCGATGCCCACCGTCGACTCGGACCGGCACGCGACCGAGATCCACGTGGCCGGCCGCCCGATCGCGGTGATCGTCCACGACGCGGCCCTGCGCGAGCAGGGCGAGTTCATCCCGGCGGCGGCCTCATACGCCCAGCTCGCGCTCGAGAACCAGCGGCTGCGGGCCACTCACGAATCATCCGCGCGCGAGCTGCGCGAGTCACGCGCCCGCATCGCCGCCAGCGCGGATCGCGAGCGACGAGCGCTCGAGCGCGACCTCCACGACGGCGCACAGCAGCGGCTCGTGGCGCTCAGGATCAAGCTCGAGCTGGCGGAGGACCTGGTGAGGGAGGACCAGGAACGCGGGCTGGTCAAGCTGCACGCGCTCGGGGCGGAGGTGACCGAGGCGCTCGAGGAGATCAGGGCGCTGGCCCACGGGGTCTATCCCTCCCTGCTCGCCGACCAGGGCCTCAGCGAGGCCCTGCGTGCCGCCGCCCTGCACACGCCGGTCCCCACGCAGGTCGTGTCGGACGGCATCGGCCGCTACCCGCAGGAGCTCGAGAGCGCCGTCTACTTCTGCTGCCTGGAGGGGCTCCAGAACGTCGTCGAAGCACGCCGCCGGCGCAACCAGGGCGACCATCTCCCTCACGGAGGACGGCGAGCTGCGCTTCGAGGTGCGCGACGACGGCGCCGGGTTCAACGGCGACGTCAGTCCCGGAGCGGGCCTCACGAACATGCGGGACCGGCTGGCTGCGGTCGACGGGGAGCTCACGATCCGGTCGCGCCCCGGCGGAGGCACGGTCGTGTCGGGCAGCATCCCGCTTCGCGGCTAGCGCTCCGCGAGGAACAGGAGGGTCGCCTTGACCCTCTTGCTCACGTCATCGGAAGCGGCGAGGCCGAGCTTCATGAAGATGGAGTTGATGTGCTTCTCGACGGCGCGCTTCGTGAGCACGAGCGACTCGGCGATCGCCGTGTTGCTCTTCCCCTGTGCCATCTCGGCGAGCACCTCCGCCTCGCGCGGTGTCAGCCGGGACAGCAGCGAGCGACTCGGCGCGCGCCTTGGCCTCGACGAGCACCTCCACGATCTTCGGGTCGATCACGGAGCCGCCCCGCGCGACGGCATCGATCGCCGACACGAGCTCACCGCGGTTGTGCACGCGGTCCTTCAGCAGGTAGCCGCGCCCGTCCGAGCCCGACTCGAGCAGCTTGAGGACGTAGGTCGGCTCGGAGAACTGGCTGAGCACCACGACGCCGATCTCCGGGTGGCTCTCGCGCAGGCTGGCCGCCACCTGGATGCCCTCGTCGCTCCCCGATGGCGGCATCCGGATGTCGGTGAGGACCACCTCGGGCTCGTGCTCCTCCACGGCCTCCAGCAGCGAGTCCACGTCCGCGCAGGCGGCCACCACCTCGATCCCCGGCGAGGACCTCAGGAGCTCCTGGAGGCCCTCGCGCAGGATCGAGGCTGTCCTCGGCGACCACGACCCTGAGCGCCACAGGGGGACCATAACCCGGCCCTAGGACCCGGCGCCGTGGGTGACCCACAGGCGACGCAGCAGACGCGACCCGAAGTCCTGCTTGCGCACCAGCTCGGCCGCTCCGGAATCGGCGGCCGCCGAGCGGGATGGCGTCGAGCGAGATCAGCACGACGACCAGGTCCGGATGCGTCTCCTTGATCCGGCGGGTCGTCTCGATCCCGTCCATGTCCGGCATGCGCACGTCCACGAGCACGAGCGCCGGGCAGCGCTCGTCGACCAGGGTGAGCGCGTCCTCGCCGCAGCTGGCCTCGCCGACGCTCGTGAACCCGGGCGTCGCGTCGATCACCTCGCGCGCGGCCGAGAGGAAGACCTGCTGGTCATCCACCGTCAGCACCCCCACGGTGCCGCCGCGCTCCCGATCTTCGGTCATCCGTGCAGGAAGACTCCCCGCGCACTCGAACCTGGGCAATGGCGTGCCCTGGTGTCACGTCAGGGCAGCGTGCACCCCAGCCCCGGTTCATCCCATCTGGGTGATGCCACCGGATCGCTCGCGGTCATACGGTGGATCACGACTACCGAACCAAGGAGGTACGGCATGCGAGGTACAGGCCGAGCCGCATTCGCAGCAGTGCTGCTGCTGATCGCGGGAACGCTCAACATCGTCTATGGCATCGGCGCGCTCGACAACGCGAACATCTTCGTGAACGACAAGCGCTACATCTTCACGGACCTCAACACGATGGGCTGGGTCATGATCGTGCTCGGGATCATCCAGCTCACGGGTGGCTTCTCGCTGCTCGCCGGCAACACGTACGGCCGGATCATCGGGATCACCGGTGCCACCCTCGGCGCGATAAGCGCCCTGTTCTCCATCGGGGGCGCCTACCCGTGGTGGTCGCTGGCGCTCTTCTTCCTGTGCATCTACATCATCCACGGGCTGTTCGTTCTCGGGGAGGATGAGCGCGCGCCGGTCGCCTGAGCCGGCAAGGCGCGGATGTCCTGACACGACTGCCATCACCCCTCGGCCTCGGTAGCCGGCTCGTTCGGAGCGCGTCGGCGGCGGCGGCCGACGTGGCCGGCCGCACAGCCCTGGCGGGGCTCGACGCCGTTCTCGGGTGGCGGTACACCGACGAGGCCGTCGACCGGCTGCTCGCGAGCCCGGTGGTGGACCGGGCCGTGGGCGCCGCGCTGCGCGGCCCGCTGGTCGACGCCATCGCTCGGGACATCGCGCGCTACGCGGTGGTGGAGCGCGTGGTCGACGAGCTGCTGGCCGCGGGCATGGCGGATCAGCTCGCGGATCGGCTGCTGGACGGCCCGGAGCTCGAGCGGATCGTCACCGCCGCGCTCGAGAGCCCGGGCGTGCAGCGCCTCGTGATCGGCGTCGTCGAGAGCCCGCTCATCGACAGGGTGCTCGACACGGTCGTCGAGCGCCTTCCCGAGAGCGAGGAGATGTGGCTGCTGGTGGACCAGATCGCCCGCAGCCCGGCCGTGACCGAGGCGATCACCCAGCAGAGCATGGGCTTCGCCGACCAGGTCGCGGGAGAGGTGCGGCTCAGCTCCCAGCGTGCGGACGCCGGGCTGGAGCGCGTGGCGCAGCGGCTCCTCCGGCGAAAGCCGGCTCAGCCGCCCCCGCCTGAGGGGGAGACGGGGTGAGCGTCGGCGAGCCGGCCATGCGGCGGCCGCGGCGCGCGCGCAGGCCGCGGCCGAGGAGCGCGCCCACGGCGCCACGGTCGTCGACGCCGCCCGCCCCCTACGCCGGGCTCGTGACGCGCGCGATCGCCTTCGCGATCGACGCCGCGATCGTCGACGGGACCGGCGCGCTGGTGGGGATCGTGATCGGGCTCGCGCTCTCGATCCTCGACATTCCCGACAAGGTCAGGAACATCCTGCTCGTGCTGGGCGGCGTGGCGTTCGTGGTGTGGACGTTCGCCTACTTCGTCGCCTTCTGGTCGGGGACCGGCCAGACGCCCGGGATGCGCGTCATGCGGATCCGCGTGCGCCGCTGCGCTGACGGACGAGCCGCTGCGCGTGCGCTGGGCGATCGTGCGATTGGTGGGGCTGTTCCTCGCCGCGCTCCCGCTGCTGCTCGGCTTCGTTCCGATCCTGCTGAACGAGCGGCGGCGCGGGCTACAGGACCTGCTCGGCCGCAGCGTGGTCGTCCACGAGCCCGTCGAGCCCGTTCAGGTCAAGTCGTCCTCGACGTCGTAGCCGAGAGCCAGGGCCAGGCCCGGCGCCGCCGCCACGGCTCGCGCCGCCCCGGCCGCCGGGGCCGACGGCGGCCAGCACAGCCGACGATCTCCTCGTCGGTGGCGCCCGCCGCATAGGCGACCTCGACCGCCAGCCGATAGGAGGTGGTGGAGGCGCCGAGAGAGATCAGCGCGCCGAGTCGGACCAGCGCGCCCGTCTTCGGGTCGAGCGCCGGAAACGCCCCCTGCCGATCGTCGGCGAGCACCGACTCGACGACGCCGTCGTTGCCCAGGGCAAGTCGCCGAAGCAGTCGCTCGAGTGGATCCACTGCCACTCGCATCTGCGCACCGTACGACCCCCGGCCGGCGCGGGCATCGCCCGAATCGGATGAACTTGCGGCAGGGCGTCAGACGGCGGCGTGCCCGCCCAGCAGGCCGCAGTCCCTGGCGCGGTCGACGGCCTCGGCCCGCGACGTGGCGTTGAGCTTGCGGTACACGGCGCGGGCGTGCGACTTCACCGTGTTCGGGGACACGCACAGCTGCTCGGCGACCTCGGGGAACGAGAGGTGGCTGGGAAGGAACTGCAGGACCCGCAGCTCCGCGGTGGTCAGCACCCAGCCGCCGGCGGCGGCGGAGTCCGAAGCGGCGTCGGCCTGCCGGCGGGCGTCGTCGACCCAGCCGCTCAGGACCACCGCATCGGGCACCTGACGCAGGAGCGGCGCGGCCTCGGCCAGCAGGGCGCGCGCCTTGGGCACGTCGCTCAGCTTCAGGGCGGCGCGCGCAAGCGTCACACGGACCTGCGCCCCGTACCAGGGCAGGAAATCGATGAGCATGGCCAGGAGGCCCTGGGAGTGGCGCAGGTCCCGGCCCGCATCCTCCACCCGCCCGCGCGCGGCGCGGACGAGCGCCGAGACCGCGAACACGGACGCCTGCGTCGGGTAGTCGGCGATGCCCGAGGCGCTCCACCTGCCCCAGCGCGCGGTCCACCGCCGCCTCGGCGCTCTCGAGGTCGTCCTCGTCGAGCGCCATGAGAGCGAGCTGGGCCAGGCAGAGCGTCTGGACCGAGGGCGCCCCTGTGGCGCCGCGGCCGGCGCCCTCCTGCAGAACCCGTCGCGCGCGGTCGCGGTCTCCGCCGAGCTGGCTGGCGGCGCCCCCGAACAGACAGCAGAGCGCGCGCCACGGGCTGTCCTCCGGCTCGAGCCGGTAGGCGTGCGAGGCTCGCTCGGCCAGCACCGGGGGGACGTCGTCACAGCCGGCCGCGAGCATGACCGCGAGACCGGCCTCCAGCTCCGCGGACTCGCCTGGAGGCCGCCCGCCCCAGCCCGGCGCGAGGCGACCGCGGTCCAATGCCTCAGCTGGTTCCCGTCGCCCGCGGTGAGGTGGGCGGCGGCCGCCGCCAGGGCGAGCGCCGGCACGTCGCGCGATCTCGTCCTCCGTGAAGCCTTCGAGCCAGTGCAGGACGGCCGCGATCCGGCCGCGCGAGAGGTAGCGAGGCACGTGCTCCCACAGCAGCGTCCCGGCCGCCTCCGCGTCGCCCGCGGCGATCGCGTGGTCGATCGCCCGGTCGGCCTCGTCGTGGTCGGCATGCCAGCGGCTCGCGAGCCGGTGCAGCTCCCGCTCCCGTTCCGGCTCGAGCCTCCGCAGCTCGTTTCTCAGCGTCCCGGCGAGCAGCGCGTGGTAGCGGTAGCGCTCGCCGGTGCGGTCGAGCGGCACGATGAGCAGGTTCGAGCGAGCCAGGTCGGCGAGCAGCCCGGAGGAGCCGCTGCGCTCGAGCACGGCGTCGCAGGTCGGACCCGACAGGCTGTCGAGCACGGAGGTGCGCACCAGGAAGTCACGCTCCTCGTCCGAGACCTGCGACAGCAGCTCGTCGCGGATGTACTCCGCCACCATGCGGTCGCCGCCCGTGAAGGCCGCCACGGCCGTTCCGGCGTCCGGCTCGTCATGAAGCGCCAGGGCCGCGAGATAGAGCCCGACGGGCCAGCCCTCGGTCTTGCTCACGAGCGTGTCCACCTCGCCGGCGTGCCAGGCGCAGCCCCGCCATGTCGAGCAGCGCGGCCGCCTCCGAGCGCGTCATCGCGAGGTCCGGGGAGCGGACCTCCAGCAGCCGGCGCTGCGCTCGCAGCCGCCCGACCGGAAGCGCCGGCTCGCAACGCGATGCGAGCACGATCTGCGACCCGGCCGGCAGTCGATCCAGGCGCGGAGGCGATCACGTCGAGCGCTGCGCCGTCACCGTGGAGGTGCTCGTCGTCGACGACGAGCACGCCGGGGCTCCGCTCGAGCGCGGCGATCGATGCGGTGAGGCAGGCCGCTCCGTCAGCGCCGGCGTGCAGCGCGACCTGTCTGAACGGCCGTGGATCCTGGTCCTCCCACTGCGAGATGAGGGTGGTCTTGCCGAAGCCCGCGGGTGCGACCACGAGCGCCAGCGGGACGTGGGTGGACTCGAGCAGCCGGCCGGCAAGGCGCGGCCGGGCCACGACGCCGGGCCGTTCCTGCCGCACGTGGCCGTTGAGACTGCGAGCCTCGCCCCGGGCCAGGGGCATTGCCATCGTGGCCGCCATCAGGCCATACCGTCCCCGATGCGGCGGCCCGTGAGAAGTGCACCCACCTGCCTATCGGCGGGGGGGAAGGCACCACCCCCGGCGCGGGGGCGGACTACACGGTCTACCGGCCCCGTCCGGCGGCCGCGACGATGTCCGCGGTCAGCTCATGAAGCGAGCTCGCGTCCACGAAATCGCTCGCCACGGGCGAGCCACCCGTCCGCGACACCGCGTCCTCCAGGGCCCGAGCCCACTCGTGGTCCACCAGCACCGCTGCCACCGCCGCACCCGGCTCCAGCTCGCCCGCGAGCGCGTGCAGCACCTCGGCGGGGAGGTCGCCGAGCGCGCGCTCGGTGGCCCGGCCGCGCCTGGCGGGGTCGAGCCTGAAGTCGAGCAGGGGGCCCACGATCCCGCCGGCGTCGCCGTGCAGTCCCACGGCCACCAGCTCGCCGGAGGCGGCGTCCCGCTGCACGAACAGCACGTCGAGGACGCGCAGCGCGCCTCCGCTCTCGATCCGCTCGAGAGCGCCGACGAGCCGGCCCTCGAAGTTCGCGTCCGGGCCGAATCGGTAGACGAGTAGCTGCACGCTCGGCTGCGGCACCGTGGGTAGCTTGACCCGCGCGCCGCCCTCGAACCTCACCCGGAACGGATGAACCGGTGCCGCGCGCCGCCGCCTACGATCCCGGGACTCCATGAAGCTGCCTGCCCGGGTCGGACGGGAGATCGAGTCGCTCCGTGAGGATCCGCGGATCGGAGCGTTCATGCCGACCGCGCAGCGGCTGGGGCGCCACGAGCTGATCGACCGGAGCGCCGCGCTCACCTACTACGGGATCCTCGCGCTGATCCCCGGCATGCTCGTGCTGTTCTCGCTCATCGGGCTGCTCGGCACCGAGGACACGGTCGACGAGGTGCTGAAGGTCGTCCAGGAGGTGGGCCCGGGCGACAGCCAGGGGCCGCTGCGACAGCCGCTCGAGGACCTGATCAAGAGCGACACGAGGTCGGGGACCTACCTCGGTCTCGGCCTGCTCGGGGTGCTCTGGACCGCGTCCGCCTACGTGGGCTCCTTCTTCCGGGCCTCGGCGACGCTCTGGGACGTGGGAGCACGGCCCGTGTGGCGCGCCTGGCCGGCCCGGATGGGGGTCACGATCGTCATCCTGATCCTGCTCTCGGTCGCGCTCCTCGTGGTCGTGATCACCGGGAAGGTCGCGACCTCCGTCGGCGACGCGATCGGGCTCGAGCACCAGCTCGTGACCCTCTACAACATCTGCAAGTGGCCGGTGCTGCTGCTCGTGGCCCTTCTCATCGTCAGCGTCCTCTACCGCACGTCCCCCAGCCGCCCGCGCTCGGTGACCAGCTGGCGGCTGCTGACGCCGGGAGGCACGTTCGCGGTCGTGGCCTGGGTCCTCCTGTCGATCGGGTACAGCATCTACGCGAACCTGCTTCGCGTCCTACGGCACGGCCTACGGGGCGCTCGGCACGACCGTCGCGGCCATCGTCTGGCTCTGGCTCACGAACCTCGTGCTCCTCATGGGCGTGGAGGCCGACGCCGAGCTCGAGATCTGGCGTGGCGAGAACCAGCCGGGGCCCCCGGCATGACCGTCCGGGGCGCCGCATTCCTCGGTATCGGCGCGATGGTCGGCGCCGGCATCTTCGCGCTCCTCGGAGAGGCGGGTGCGGTCGCCGGGTCCGCCGTGTGGCTGTCGTTCCTCCTCGCCGGGATCGTGGCCGGCCTGCTCGGCTACACCGTGGTCAAGCTGGGAGTGCGCTTCCCGTCCTCGGGCGGCCTGATCGCCTACCTCATGGAGGGATTCGGCAACGGGCGCCTCCTGGGAGTGGCGTCCTGGCTCGGCTACTTCTCGGCGATCGTGATCGTGTGCTCGATGGTGGCGGTCGCGTTCGGCAGCTACGCCAGCTCGCTGTTCGTCGGTGAGGACGCCGCGGCCGGCTGGGACAACGTGTTCACCTCGGCGGTCGTGCTCGGGATGCTCGGGATCAACCTGATCGGCTCGCGGGTGGTGGACCGGGCCCAGTCGCTGATCGTCGTCGTCCTGCTCGCCGTCTTCGCCGTCTTCATCTGCGTGACGATCGTCGACGTCGACTGGGACCTGCTGGCGTTCAGCGGCTATCCGTCGCTGTCGGACATCATCGCCAGCGTCGCGCTGACCTTCTTCGCCTACCTGGGCTTCAGCGTGATCACGTTCGCCGTCGGCGACCTGCGCGACCCGGCGCGCGAGCTGCCGAAGGCGATGTACCTCGCGCTGGGCGTGACGAGCGCGACCTACGTGCTCATCTCGCTCGGCGTCTTCGGGACGCTCACGGTCGACGAGGTCACCGGCTTCGGCGAGACCGCGATCGCGGAGGCCGCCCGGCCCACTCTCGGGCAGGCGGGCTTCGTGATGATGGCCGTCGCCGCCCTCCTGGCAACGGCCTCGTCGGTCAACGCGACGCTCTATGCCTCCGGTGGCCTGACCGCGATGCTCGCCGAGATCGGCCAGTTCCCGTCCTTCTTCGGGCGCGGCTCGGCGCTCGGATCTCACGCCGGACTGGTGATCACGAGCGCGCTCGTGCTCGTCGTCGCCAACGCCATCGACCTGTCCGCGATCGCGTCGGTCGGGAGCGCGTGCTCGCTCGTGATCTTCCTGCTCGTGGGAATCGCGGGCTACCGGCGGCGAGCGGACACGAACTCTCGCCCCGAGATCGTGCTGGCGGCCATCGCGGTGACGGCGATCGTGCTCGTGTTCTTCGCCGTCGACACTCTGCGCAACGCCCCCGAGACCTTCACGGCGATCGTCGCGATCGCGCTGCTCTCGGTGGCCCTCGACCTCGTCTGGAAGCGAAGCCGTCCCGCTCGCGCGCAGACGGCTCCGGCACCGCCGGCCGGCTGAGCGCCGCGCCGGCGTGGGTGGTACGGACACGCGCGGCGGGCACGGGCCACCACCCTTGCCGGGGCTTGGCGCTGCAATAGGATGGCGCCGATTTCCGCTTCCGTTAGCTGGCCCGTGAGCAGTCGAGGGGGAAAGATTGAGCGACTCGGTTGAGGGGGTCGGGCCGCAGCCGCCGTACGGCGAGCAGCCGCCGCAAGGCAGCGACTGAGGGCGGCGCTGGCTCATCGTCGGATTGGTCGTCCTCGGGCTCGTCGCGGCGGGCCTGATCGGCTACGTGATCGGCGACAGCGGCAGTGACGACGACGTCAAGTCGGCCTCGGCAGAGGCCGCACAGGCGCAGAAGGACGCGGACGCGGCGAAGAAGCAGGCGGCCGCCGCCGAGCAGGCGCTGAAGGACGACCAGGCCCAGGACGAACAGGCGGTGCAGGGGATCAACCAGGGCATCGAGGACCTCGGCAACGCGATCCAGCAGGAGGACGCGAAGGACGACCAGGCGGCGCAGGACGCGGTCGACCAGGCGGCCAACGACATCCAGAGCGGCCTCGAGCAGCTCGGTGCCGACGCCTCCAAGAACGTGGACAAGGCCCTGAAGGACCTCAGCGGGAAGGTGAACGAGGCCGTCGGGTCGCAGAGCGAGGCGACTGGACAAGCCGACGGGGGTGGCGAATGACGTCGACTTAGCCGAGCAGGCTGTCCAGCGTCGTGTGGTGCCTCCATCACCCGGAAGGGGTGATGCGCGGGAAGCCGCCCGAGGTGTTGACTCGGCAGTAGCCGATGCCCTCCAAGGAGAAGACCCGGACCACGCTGTCCGACGCGGACCTCGCCGGCGAGCAGGCGCCCAAGACGCGCAAGGCGCTCGAGTTCTTCTCGCAGCAGCTGAGCAGCGGGGAGGCGGCATGAGCAAGTCGCACTCGGGCTGGGTCACGTTCGCGGGGGTGATGCTGTTCATCGTCGGCGTGCTCAACGTGATCTACGGGATCGCCGCGATCGGCGACTCGAGCTTCTTCGCGCACGACCAGAAGTACATCCTCAGCAACCTGAACACGTGGGGCTGGGTGAACCTGGTCCTGGGAGCGCTGCAGCTGTTCGCGGCGTTCTCGCTCTGGTCGGGCGGGCTCTACGGCAGGCTCGTGGCCATCGTGGCGGCGAGCCTGAGCGCGATCGGGGCGCTGCTGTCGATCCCGGCCTATCCGTTCTGGTCGCTGGCCGTGTTCGCGATCGACATCATCATCATCCACCAGGTCGCCAAGTACGGCGAGGGCGGAGCCGGCGCCGGCACCGAGCCGGACCCCGAGACGTTGATGGCGGCCCGGCAGGACCTCGCCCGCAACCGCTACTGACGCGCCATCGCCACGCGCAGGCGCTGCTCGGGCGTGATCAGGTGGTCCAGGTCCTCGGCGGCCTCGTCGATGTCGATCTGGACCCAGCGCACCCGACCCGTGAAGCCGTTGTCGGTCCCGTGGTCGTCGCTGACGGGAGTGGCGCTGTCGCGAGCGAGGTCCAGCGTCTCGTCCGCGGAGAAGACCATCGGCACGGTGTGCTCGACGCGGCCCTCGCCGACCTTGTCGCCGTCGACGTAGAGCGTGACGGCGCCGCCCTTTGCCAATCCGCCGCCGTCGTAGGCGAACTCCATGCGGACCTGGTGCTCGCCGGCGGGGACGGGCTGCTCGCCGTAGACCTTGAACCGCTGGAGGCCGAAGAAGTTGTAGCAGTAGGCCGGGCGCCCCTCGTGGAGGTAGAGGCTCCAGCCGGCGTAGGCGCCGCCCTGGGCGACGATCACTCCCTCCGCACCCCCCTCGGGGACCTCGATCTGGGCGGTCAGCGGCGTGCGACTTGTTCTTGATGTTGAGCGCTGAGTTCTCCGACAGGCGCCCCATGCCCTCGTAGAGCAGCTGGGACTTGCCGTGGATCAGCTGCGGACGGCCGGCTAGCTCGGGGTTGAAGCGCTCGAAGCGGCGGTCGTCCAGCGGCAGCACGTTGTAGCGCGCCGCCTCGATCAGGAACAGCCGCTGCAGCTCCGCCAGCCTCTCCGGCTGATCGGCCGCGAGGTCGTGCGCCTGGGTCCAGTCGTCGGGCGCGTACAGCTCCCAGACGTCGTCGTCGTAGGCGGGCATCTCGGTCGCGGCCCACGGGATGCTGTGGCGCGTGACCGCGGTCCAGCCCTTGTGGTAGATGCCGCGGTTCACGAACATCTCGAAGTACTGGGTCTCGCGGTACTCGGGCGCGGCCGGGTCGTCGAAGGTCGGGACCATGCTCCGTCCGTGCAGCGGCATCTGCTGCACGCCGTGGACGAACGTCGGCGCGGGCAGGCCGGCCACGTCGAGCACCGTCGCCGCCACGTCGATCACGTGGCTGAACTGCGCGCGCACCTCGCCGCGCGCCTTGAAGCCGTTCGGCCAGTGCACGACCGTGCCGTTGCGCGTCCCGCCCCAGTGCGACGCCACCTGCTTGGTCCACTGGTACGGCGTGTCCATCGCGTGCGCCCAGCCGACCGCGTAGTGGTTGTTCGCCGCGACCGTGCCGAACTGGTCGATCCGCGACGCCATGAACTCGGTCGTCTCGATGCCGGCCGCGCCATTGAGCGTGATCGTTTCGTTGAACGTGCCCTGCGGAGTTCCCTCGGCTGAGGCTCCGTTGTCGCCGACGATGTAGTAGACGAGCGTGTCGTCGAGCACCTCGAGCTCCTCGAGCGCGTCGATCAGCCGGCCCACGTGGTGGTCGGTGTGCTCCATGAAGCCGGCGTAGACCTCCATCTGGCGCGCGAGCACCGGCTTGAGGTCGTCGGGCATGTCGTCCCAGGCGGGGATCTCCTCGGGCCTCTCGGTCAGCTCGGCCTCGGGCGGGATCACGCCGAGCTCCTGCTGGCGCTTGAAGGTCTCCTCGCGGACGGCGTCCCAGCCCTGGTCGAAGCGGCCCTTGTACTTGTCGGACCACTCGATCGGCACGTGGTGGGGCGCGTGCGTGGCACCGGCGCGAAGTAGGCGAAGAACGGCTTGTCGGGCATCAGCGCCTTCTGCTGGCGGACCCAGTCGATCGCGCGGTCGGTCATGTCCTCGGTGAGGTGGTAGCCCTCCTCCGGGGTCCGGTCCGGCTCGATCGGGACGGTGCCGTCGTACAGCGCCGGCGCGTACTGGTTGGTCTCGCCGCCGATGAACCCGTAGAAGTGCTCGAAGCCTCCGCCGCCGCTCGGCCAGGCGTCGAACGGCCCCAGCGGGCTCGTCTCCCAGACGGGCACCTCGTGGCACTTGCCGAACTGCGCCGTGGAGTAGCCGTTGAGCTTGAGCGTCTCGGCCAGCGGGGCGGCGCTCTTCGGGCGGACGAGTTGTACCCCGGCGCGGACGTGGCGATCTCCGTGATCCCGCCCATCCCGACGGAGTGGTGGTTGCGCCCGGTCAGCAGCGCCTGGCGCGTGGGCGAGCAGAGCGCGGTGGTGTGGAAGCGGTTGTACTTCAGGCCGTTGGACGGCCAGTTTCTCGGCCGTCGGCGTGGCGCACGGGCCGCCGAACGCGCTCGAGGACCCGAAGCCCGCGTCGTCGAGAAGCACGATCAGCACGTTCGGCGCCCCTTCGGGCGGGCGCAGCGGCTCGATCGGCGGGAACGAGGTGTCGGGGTCCTTCGCGTCGTAGGTGATCAGCCCGGTGTGCGCCCGGTCCGGAATGGGAAGGACGCTCCGCGCGTCGGACATCTGGTCCACCTCTCTAGTCGTGAGCCATCTGGTCGATGCAGACCGCGACGGCGATCAGGAAGGCGTCGTTCTCGCTGGGCGCCACCTCGATGCCGTACGTGTCGCGGACCCGGAACCAGCGCTTCGAGACCTCCGCGACCTTCCGGCCGTCGCGCTCGATCTCGTACTCGTGGTCGACGATGTTGCCCTTGGCGTGCAGCTCGCCGCCGCCCTCGACGTCCACGTTGTAGCGCTCGCGCAGCCCGATCAGCGCCTTCTTGATCGTCGCCACCGTGTCGCCGTCGCGCTCGATCGTCATCTTGTCGCGCACGGTCAGCTTGCGCTCGCGCACGGTGTAGAGGTCGTCTCCCGACGGCGTCTGCACCACCAGCGTCTTCCGCAGGCGCAGGGCCTTGCCGTCGATCTTGAGCGCGTGGTCGTCGGCGTCCGTCGCGATCCAGAAGTCGTCGCCGATCGCGAAGACCTTCTCGCGCATCCGGTAGCGGGTGCCCTCGAGCTCGTCGCGGTTCCTGAACAGGCCCACGGGTGAAGCCTCCCGGGACCGCCACCCGGCCGCAATGCAGCCGTCATGCGGGCGACGCTCAGGCCGGCACGTGCCCGCCCGCACGTGCGGGCACCACGCCCCAGCTGCCCGTGAACGAGTCACCGGGCTCCAGGCGCACGATCGCCTCGCCCGTCTGCAGCGCGTTCGGCGGGCAGGTCATGGGCTCGACCGCGAGGCTGCGCCTGCCGCCGTCGGGAAGCGTGTCGCCGGTGAACAGCATCACGTAGGGAAATCTCTCGTCGGCCCACAACGTGAGCCCGTCGCCGCCCTCGGGATCTCGGAGCTCGATCCGCGCGAGCCCGTCGCCGTCGCGCTCCAGCTCGGTGAAGGCGTGGTCGAGCCTGGTCGCGGCGATCGGCCTCGGCCGGCGGAAGTCGCGCTCCGTGCCCTCGACGAACTCGGCGCCGACGGGGATGCCGCGCTCGTCCGCCAGGAGGACCGTCCGCGCGGGCGCGTGCAGGACGAGCGAGTCCACGGAGTCGGTCCCGAGCGTGAGGTACGGATGGGCGCCGCATCCATACGGACACGCCTCCGTGCCGGCGTTCGTGGCACTCATCCGGACGCGGAGACCCCGGTCCGACAGCAGGTACTCCACGGCGAGCTCGAGCGTGAACGGGTAGCCGGGCTGCGGGTGGAGCGTGTGCTCCATCACCACCCGGTCCGGCTCGCGCTCAGCCGACCTTCCAGGCGGCCCAGCGGACGAGGCCGTGGATCGCGTCCTGCTCGGCCGGATCGTCGAGCGCGAGCTGGTGGTGCTGCCCGTCGAACTCATAGCTCCCGTCCCGAACGCGGTTCGGCCACGGGATCAGCAGCTGCCCGCGCCCGGACGTGCTCATCTCGTCGGCCTCGTATCCGTCCAGGACCGCGCGCCCCGCGGCGGAGTAGGACCGAAGCCCCCCACCCACCTCCACCACGACGGCCCGCTGGTCCCCGTGGGCGATCTCGACCTGCTCGCCGGACGGGGCGGGGGCGGAGGCCACTCAGCTCTCGCGTTCCTCCTCGAGGACGCTGCGCTGGTCGAGCGTGAACAGCAGCCCGAGCGCCGGCAGGACCACGAGGACGGCGACGCCGAAGACGACCAGCACCGCGGTGAGCGTCTCGCTCGCGCCCGCGCCCTGCGAGATCGTGAGCGTCTTCGGGAGCAGGTAGGGGTGCTGGGCCACGCCCCAGCCCCAGATCACGGCGACCACGGCCGCGACCGCAAGCGGCCTGGCGCCCCGCGGGCCGCCGCGCCAGAGCAGCACCAGCGCGGCCAGCCCGCACAGCGCCGAGAGCAGCACGAGCGGCAGGGCGTCGCTCGTCAGGCCGTCGTAGATGTAGCGCGCGTCGTCGCGCAGGACGAAGATCCCGGCGAACGCCAGCACCCCCGCCGCCAGCGCCGCGGCGCGGGCACGCACGGCGAAGTAGCCCACGAGCTCCGCGTCGCCCAGCCGGCGGGCGTCGCTGACCAGGAACACCGCGGAGAGGTATGCGCCGGTGCCGACGAAGAGCACGCCGATCAGCAGCGACGTCGGGTTGAGCCAGCTCGTCACGGGATCGCCCTCGGCGTTGCCCACCGGCACGCGGCCGGAGGCCACGGCGCCCACCACGGTCCCCATGAAGAACGGCGTGAGAACGGAGGCGACCGCGAACGCGGCCTCGGCCAGACGCCGGCCGAGCCGCCGGTCGGCCAGCCTGTGGAACGCGAAGCCGGCCCCGCGCAGGACGATCCCGAGGGCCGCCAGGCAGAGCGGCACGAACAGGGTCGACATGACGGCGGCGAAGGCCTCGGGGAACCCCGTCCAGAGCGTGACCAGCATGAAGATCAGCCAGACGTGGTTCGCCTCCCAGACGGGGCCGATCGCCCAGTCGATCAGGGCGCGCACCCGCTTGCCGCGCTCCCCGTGGTCGGCGAGGAGCGCCCAGAGCCCGCTCCCGAAGTCGGCTCCGCCGAAGACCGCATAGAAGGTCAGGCCGGTCCAGAGCACAGCCGCGACGGCGTCCGCGGAGCTCACGCCGGCGGCGCCTCGGGCCGCGGTCCGTAGGGCACGTCGATGTCGGCTTCCTCGGCCTCCCGCCAGCGGCGCGCCATCGCGCGCAGCACCACCGCGGTGACGATCCCGAGGGCGGTGTAGAGGACGAAGACCACGGCGAGGCTCACCCACACGCCGCTCGCCTGCGTGACCGCGTCCTCGGTGCGCATCACCTCGTAGACGATCCAGGGCTGGCGGCCCACCTCGGTCACGATCCAGCCGCACTCGAGCGCGACGATCGACGCCACGCCGGAGATCGCCGTGGCGCGCAGGAACCACGGCGTCTTCGGGAATGTCGCGCTTGCGCCACCAGGAGAAGGCGAGCCAGGCTCCCAGCAGCATCAGCAGGGAGCAGATGCCCACCATCGCGTCGAACGCCCAGTGGAGCATCGTGTTCGCCGGGGGCCGGTCGTCGGGCGGCACGGTGTCGAGCCCGATGACCTTCGTGTCGGTGTTGAAGCCGACGAGCCACGAGTCGAGCCCCGGGATCCCGATTCCCCCCTTGACGCCGTCCGAGGTGCAGCGCCCGCCCAGGTACTCGGTCACGTGCTGTGTGCGTCTCCTGGACGCACTCCATCGCGGCGAACTTGATCGGCTGGTCCTTGGCGATCGAGCGCGCGGCCGTGTCTCCCACGCCGAACTGGATCGGCGTCGCGATCGCCGCGATCGTGAAGGGGATCAGCAGGCCGAGCCGGTGGTGGCGGTCGCGGCGGCCGCGCAGCATCCCCACGGCGTAGACGGAGGCCACGAGGAAGCCCGTGACGATGTAGGCCGCGAGGATCATGTGCGGCGCCTCGTAGCCCACCGCTCCGTTGAAGAACGCGTCGAGCGGGCTGACGTCCGTCAGGCTCCCGTCCGACGCGATCTTGAACCCGTCCGGCTGGTTCATCCACGAGTTCACGGCCACCACGGACCACGCCCCGCCCAGCCCGGCGATCGCGACCGGGATGCCCGTCCAGAAGTGCGCCCAGCCGGAGAGGCGCTTCCAGCCGTAGATGTAGATCGCGATGAAGATCGCCTCGGTGAAGAAGAAGATCCCCTCGAGGGCGAAGGCCGGCCCGAACACGTCGCCGAAGCGGCGCATGAACTCCGGCCACAGCAGGCCCATCTCGAACGAGAGGACCGTGCCCGTGACCGCGCCGACCACGAAGGTCACGGCGGCCACCTTGGACCAGCGCTGCGCGAGCCGGAGCGCGTCGGCGTCGTCGCGGCGCAGGCCGATGTAGTTGGCCACCAGGATGATCGCCGGGAAGGCCACGCCGATCGACGCGAGGATGATGTGGAAGCCGAGCGTGAAGGCCATCTGGCTCCGCGCGGCTTCGAGATCGGCGGCTAGCGGGAAGAGGTCGGCACCCACCCGGGCGCTTCCGTGGTCGGAGACGGCCGCTCGACGCTCGCGAGATCGCCCTCGATCAACGCGCTCTGGCGCTCGCCGAAGCGCGCGCCGACCCACTTGACGAGCACCTCCAGGCGCCGGCCCGGCGCACCGCCGAGGTAGTAGAGGTGCACGCCCAGGTAGGTGAAGAACGCGGGCCGGCCGGAGAGCTCGAGCCCGCGGATCTCGCAGACCGCCTTCCCCTTGCCGACGACCGCGAGCGCGCCCTTGTCGAGGTACTTGAACGGCGTGGTGGCCCCCGCGCTGTCCCTTGCGGATCGCCTTGGCCACGTGGCGCGCCTGCTGGATCGCGACGGTCGCAAGGCCGGGGAGCGGCTTGCCGGCGGGCCCCTTCAGCGACGCCACGTCGCCGATCACCGAGATCTCGGGATGCCCCGGCACGGTCAGGTCGGGGTTCACCTCGATGCGCCCCGCCGCGGTCGGTCGCCGCCCCGGTCGCGCGGGCCACGGCCTCGGTGAGCGGCACGGCGTGAACGCCGGCCGCCCAGATCACCGTTCTGGCGTCGATCCGCTCGCTCGCGTCCCCGACCTCGATCGTCACCCCGCGCGAGTCGATGGCGGTGGCGCGCGCCCCCTCGCGCACGGTCACGCCGAGGTCGGCCAGCCCCTTGCCGACCTTCCGCGACAGCTTCTCGCTGAACGCGGCGACCGGCCGCTCGCCGGCGTCGAGCAGGATCACGCGTGCGGCGGAGGTGTCGATCCGGCGGAACTCGCGCTTCATCGCCTGCGCGGTGATGGCGAGCTGGCCCGCCACCTCCACCCCGGTCGGCCCGCCGCCGACGACGACGAAGGTCAGCCACTGATCCCGCTCGGCCGGGTCGTCCGTGCGCTCGGCCTCCTCGAACGCGCCGAAGAAGCGCCCGCGCAGGTCCACGGCGTCGGAGAGGGTCTTCAGCCCGCACGTGACGCCCGCCCACTCGTCGTGGCCGAAGTAGGAGGTCTGCGCGCCGCAGGCGACGATCAGGCTGTCGTAGCCGATGCGGTCGCCGCGGTCGAGGACGACCTGCCGGCTCTCGGCGTCCACGTCCGTGACGGCGGCCATCACGGTGGTCGTGTTGGAGCTGCGCTTCACCGAGGGGCGGATCGGCGCGGCGCAGTCGCTGGGGGACAGCCCGCCGGCGGCCGCCTGGTACAGCAGCGGCTGGAACAGGTGGTGGTTGCTGCGATCCACCAGCGTCACGTCCACGTCGGCGTGCCTGAGCTTGCGCGCGGCCGCCAGCCCGCCGAACCCGGCGCCGACGATCACGACGCGGCGCCGTCCGCTGCCCGCCGCGTCAGGCGGCACGGCCGGCCAGCCGTTCGAGCAGGTGGTCGCCCACTCTCAGCGCGTTGGCCATCGCGGTGAGCGCCGGGTTGACCGCGCCGATGCTCGGGAAGAAGCTCGTGTCGACCACGTAGAGGTTGTCGAGCTCGTGGGCCCGGCAGTCGGTGTTGAGCACGGACGTGTCGGGGTCCGTGCCGAAGCGGCAGGTGCCGGCCTGGTGGGCGCAGCCGGCGACCGGGATCTCGTTCTTGAGGTAGGCGTGCCGCGGGATCAGGTGGTCGTGGTGCATCCCGCAGGCGCCGAGCAGCGACTTGAGCTTGTGGTAGAGCCGCTTCTTGGGCTCCTCGTTGCTCTGCCTGTAGCTCAGCCGGACGCGGCGGTCGCGGTCGAGGGTCACGCGGTTCTCGGGCCGCGGCAGGTCCTCGGTCGAGAGCCAGAAGTCGACCGCGTGGCGGGCCATGTTCTCGAGCGTGCGCGTGGGCGCGAGCTTCGTCTCGAGCGGCTTCTCGCCGCGGTACATCGGCGCGGACGACTTGCCGACCATCTGGATGTTGCCCAGCGGGAAGTCGAAGTCGTCGCTGCCGAAGTAGAAGTCGTTGAGGCCGAGGGTCTTCTGGAAGACCGTCGGGTTCTCTTCCTTCGAGAGGGCCAGCACGGCCTGGCTGTTGTGGAACGTGTAGTTGCGCCCGAGCTGGTCGGAGCGGTTGGACAGCCCGTCCGGGTGCCGCTCGGTGGCCGAGGCCAGCAGCAGCTTCGCCGAGTTGGCCGCCCCGCACGAGACCACGACGATGTCGGCCGCGTAGGTCTCCCGCACGCCCTCGCGATCGACCGCCACCTCGGTCACGACGGTGCCGGAGGGGTTCGTGTGCAGCGCCACCGCCTCGGCGTTCCGCAGCAGCGTGACGTTCGGGTGCTCGAGCGCCGGCCGCACCGCCAGCACCTCCGCGTCGGACTTGGCGTGCACGAGGCACGGAAAGCCGTCGCAGGTCGAGCAGCGGACGCAGTCGCTGTACGCCATGTCGTCCTCGTTCAGCACGACACCGCAGGGCGCGTGGAACGGTTGGTGCCCGGCGGCGGCGAGATCGTCGGCCAGCTGCTGGATGCGCGGCTCGTGTGAGACCGCCGGGAAGGGATACGGCGCGCTCGCCTCGCGGCTCGGTCGGATCCTCCCCGCGCGCGCCGTGCACCCGGTAGAGCCGCTCGGCCTCCGTGTAGTACGGCTCCAGCTCGTCGTAGCCGATCGGCCACGCCGGAGAGATGCCGTCGTGGTGGCGGAGCTCGCCGAAGTCCTCCCGGCGCAGGCGGTAGAGCGCCGCGCCGTAGAGCTTGGTCGCGCCGCCGACGAAGTAGTGGACCTGCGGCTGGAAGGCCTTCGCGGTCTCGCCGTCGTACCAGGTGTCCTCGGAGATGTAGCGGCCGTCCACGAACACGTCCGCCGCGGACCAGTTCTGCGGCTCGCGCCGCAGCCAGTCGCCGCGCTCGAGCAGCAGGATCCGCTTGCCCGAGGGGGCCAGGCGATTGACGAGCGTGCCGCCGCCGGCGCCGCTGCCGATGACGATCACGTCGTAGTCGCTCACCCCGTGACCTCCGCGATCCGCTCGGCCAGGATGATCCGCGCGGCCGCCTCGATCAGCGCGAGGTGCGAGAAGGCCTGCGGGAAGTTGCCCAGGTGGCGGCCCGTGCTGGTGTCGAACTCCTCGGCGTAGAGGCCGAGCGGCGACGCGACGCTGAGCAGGCGCTCCATCAGGTCGCGGGCGCGCTGCCCGTCGCCGACGATCGCGAGCGCCGACACGAGCCAGAACGAGCAGATCAGGAAGCTCCCCTCCTTGCCGGAGAGGCCGTCGTCGGTCTCGCCGGTCCGGTAGCGGAGGACGAAGCCGTCCTCGGTCAGGTCGTCGGCGATGGCCTCGACCGACTTGCGCAGCGTCTCGTCGCCGGCGGGCAGGAAGCCGAAGATCGCGGCCAGCAGCGTCGACGCGTCGAGCGCATCGGTGTCGTAGTGCTGGCGGAGCACGCCGTCGCGGACGCCGTGCTCGAGGATGTCCGCCCTGATCTCGTCGGCGGTGCCGCGCCAGGTCTCGCTCAGCCCCGGGTCGCCGGCGATCTCGGCGAGCTTGGCCGCGCGGTCGAGCGCGACCCAGCACATCAGCTTCGACGAGACGTACTGCTGGGGCTTGCCGCGGGCCTCCCAGATCCCCTGGTCGGGCTGGCGCCAGACCTTCGTGGCGCACTCGGCCTGCTTCTGGACGATCGGCCAGAGCCGCCTCGGCAGCCGCTGGCTGCGGCGGGTGTGGAGCAGGACCGAGTCGAGCGCCGCCCCGTAGACGTCGTTCTGGCGCTGGTCGAAGGCGCCGTTGCCGATCCGCACCGGATGCGCCCCCGCGTACCCGGACAGCTCGTCGCGCGTGGACTCGGTGAGGTCGCGGCGCCCGTCGATGCCGTACATGATCTGGAGCGCCCCGTCGCCGTTGGGCTCGAGGTCGGCGAGGAACTGCATGAACTCGTCGGCCTCCCAGTCGAGGTTCAGGAAGTGGAGGGCCTGCAGCGTGAACGTCGAGTCCCGGATCCACGTGTAGCGGTAGTCCCAGTTGCGCTCTCCGCCGGGCGTCTCGGGCAACGAGGTGGTGGCTGCCGCCACCGTCGCGCCGGTCGGCATGTAGGTGAGGCCCTTGATCGTGAGCGCGGAGCGCTGGATCGGGTCGCGCCAGCGGTGGTCGGGGAGCCGGGCGCGGCTGAGCCAGCGCCGCCAGTAGCGGGTCGTCGCCGCCAGGCGCCCGTTGGCCTCGTCCACGTTCTCCGGCACGACGAGGCCCTCGGACCAGGAGAGCGCGCAGTAGGCCTGCTCGCCCTCCTCGAGCGTGTGCCGGGCCCGCACCCAGTCGCCCTCGATGCCGAGCGCCATGTCCGTCCGCAGCCTCATCGTCGAGGCCGTCGCCGCCGGCGTCGGCCGTGTGACGGTCGTCGCCCACGAGCGCCCACGTGGGCGACGTCCGCCCGTAGTCGAGGTACGGGTCGCAGATCAGCTCCATGTCGACGTTCCCCTCGAGGCAGAGGAGCGTCCGCACCAGCATGTGGTCGCCGTCGTCGTCGGCCGGGGGGCGGGTGTGCGGCGTGATCTCGTCCTCCCCGTGGCTGCGGGCCCATCGTCAGCGCGTCGCGAACGAGCACCCAGCCGGTGGGGGTCTTCCACGTGGTGGCCACGATGTTCGTCCCGGGCTCGTAGATGCGCGCCGTCGGCACGTTGATCCCGAACGGCCCGAGCCGGAACGAGCCGGCCTGGCGGTCCAGCAGCATCCCGAACACGCTCGGCGAGTCGAAGCGCGGCACGCAGAGCCAGTCGATCGACCCGTCCGGGGCCACGAGGGCGGAGGTGTGGCAGTCGGACAGGAAGGCGTAGTCGGCGATCGGCGGGAACGGCGACGGCGCCGCGGCGCTCTGCGGGCGCGGGCTCCTTGGTGGTGCTCACGCCGCCACCCAGGGACCGCGCCAGGCGCCGTGGCCGGCGACGAGGCTCGTCGGCGGCCGCGGGGCCCCAGGACCCCTTCTCGTAGGCGTGCACCGGCGGTGGCGAGTCGAGCAGCGGCTGCACCACTCGCCAGGTCTGCTCGACGCTGTCCTGGCGGGTGAAGCGCTTGCTGTCGCCGGCCATCGCCGCGCTCAGCAGCACCTCGTAGGGCGTCGCGCCCTCGCCGCCCTGCTGCGCGAACTCCATGTCGAGGTTGACTGCTCTCGGGCACCGCGGAGTCGGCGCGCTGCGCGTCGACGAGCCAGCCGTATGCCCGTCGATCGGATCCAGCTTCACCACCAGCTGGTTCGGCTCGGGGCCGTCGGCCCCGGCGATCCCGAAGCCGAGCCGCGGCGGGTGCTTGAAGACGAGCCGCAGCTCGGTCTGCGTGACCGGCAGGTGCTTGCCCGTGCGGATGAAGAAGGGCACGCCCGACCAGCGCCAGTTCTCGATCTCGAGGCGCAGCGCCGCGTAGGTCTCGGTCGCCGAGTCGGCCGCCACGCCGTCGATGTCGCGGTAGCCGTCGTACTGCCCGCGCACGTAGTGGGCGGGGTCGGCCGCCGGCATGGCCTGGAAGACCGAGACCATCGAGTTCTTCAGCGTGGTCGCGTCGCCGCCGGCCGGCGGCTCCATCGCGCCCGCCGCCACCACCTGCATGAGGTGGTTGACGACCACGTCGCGCACGGCGCCGACCGGGTCGTAGAAGTGCCCGCGGTCCTCGACCCCGAAGCTCTCGGCCATCGTGATCTGCACCGACTCGACGTAGTTGCGGTTCCAGATCGGCTCGAACATCGTGTTCGCGAACCGCAGGTAGAGGATCTCGACCAGGCCCATCTTCCCGAGGAAGTGGTCGATCCTGTAGAGCTGGGACTCGTCCAGGTACTCGTGCACCTGCTCGTTGAGCGCGCGCGCCGAGGCCACGTCGTGCCCGAAGGGCTTCTCGACCACCACCCGCGCCGAGTCGGTCAGCCCCGCTCCGGCGAGCCCCTTGATGACCATCCCGAACAGGGACGGCGGGATCTCGAGGTAGAAGACGGGGCTGCGGGCGCCCTTGACGGCCTCGGCCACGCGCTCGTAGGTCCCGTCGTCGCCGAAGTCGCCGGACAGGTAGGACAGCCGCGCGGCGAACCGGTCGAAGACGGCGTCGTCGATCGTCTCGCCGCAGTCCTGGATGCACTTGCGCGCGTGCTCGCGCAGGTCCTCGACGGTCCAGTCGTCGCCGGCCACGCCCACGATCGGGCAGCTCAACAGGCCGCGCTGCTCCAACCGGTACAGCGAGTGGAACGTCATCACCTTGGCGAGGTCGCCGGTGATGCCGAAGACCACGAATACGTCAGCGGGCTCGGGACCGGTCGCGGCGGACCGCGCGCGGGGTCGTACCGCGGTGCTCATGTGGCGCCCTTTCGGTCGGGAAAGGTGGCGAGTCGCTCGCCCGGGAGTCTCCACCGTCCCCCAGGCGCGCGCCTCATCCCATGCGGGTGATTTGAGCGCGGCCGATCCTCGTCTCATCCGATCCGGGCGATGCCGCCGGCGGCGAGGACGTGCTCGACTTGCGCGGCAGTGATCGGGCATTCGCTGGCTCTTCCGTCGCGCGCCGCCTCCCGGGAGACCTGGGACCGCTGGATCGCCGTCGGGTTCGCGCTCGGTTCGGCCTGCTTCTTCATCGGCCCGTTCCCGGGCTTCGTGCAGCTGGTGGGGGCGGGCGCCGACGGCGTCGTGTTCTTCGCGGGCTCGGTGCTGTTCACGACGGCCGCGGGCCTCGAGCTGCGCGAGGCCACCCTCGCCCGCGGGTCGCGCTGGGGCGACGATCCGTCCTGGTGGAGCGCGGCCATCCAGTTCGCCGGCACCCTGCTGTTCAACATCAACACGTTCGACGCGATGAAGGAAGGCCTGTCCACGCAGCAGGAGGACCGGCTGATCTTCGCCCCCGACCTGATCGGCTCGGCCTGCTTCCTCGTCTCGGGCGCGCTCGCCTACCGCGTCACGACCGGACGAGGCCGGGAATGGCGCATGGCGGCGGTGAACCTCGCGGGGTGCGTGCTGTTCGGGGTGGCGGCCGTCGCGTCCTACGTCGTGCCCTCGACCGGCTCGATCCTCGACCTGGCCGCCGCGAACTGGTGCACCTCGCTCGGCGGCCTCTGCTTCCTCATCGGAGCCCTGCTGCTCCTACCCACACGATCCGTCGCAAAGGAGGCATCGCCATGACCGAAGAGCTCTCGGAACAGCTGGAGGCGCTGGCCGCGGAGTACGGCAACCGGTTCCTGCTCGAGCCGGCCCCCGACAACCAGCTGCCGCGAGCACGGCATGCGCTCGGTCGACGCGATGCGGCTGATCGGCGAGGAGCTCGTGCTCGACGGGATCCCGAATGCGCAACCTCGCGACGTTCGTGACGACCTGGATGGAGCCCGAGGCCGCGCGGGTGATCGCCGAGAACCTCCACCGCAACTTCATCGATCACGCCGAGTACCCGCAGACCGCCGAGATCGAGCAGCGCTGCATCCGGATGCTCGCGGACCTCTTCCACGCCCCGGGGAGACGACCGGCGCGCGCACCCAGGGGTCCTCGGAGGCGATCATGCTCGGGGCGCTGTCCCTGAAGTGGAAGTGGCGCGAGCGCCGCGAGCAGGCCGGCAAGGACACCACCCGGCCCAACCTCGTCTTCGGCGGGGACGTGCACGTGGTGTGGGAGAAGTTCTGCCGCTACTTCGACGTGGAGCCGCGGATCATCCCGCTCCAGCCCGACAAGTACACGATCGGCCCCGAGGACGTGGAGCCGCACGTGGACGAGAACACGATCGGCGTCGCGGCGGTGCTCGGCACCACCTTCACCGGGCACGCCGACGACATCGTCGGCATCAACGACCTGCTCGTCGAGGCTCAGGGACGAGAAGGGGCTCGACGTCCCGCTCCACGTGGACGCCGCGAGCGGCGGCTTCGTGTGGCCGTTCCTCTACCCCGACTCGGAGTGGGACTTCCGGCTCGAGCAGGTCCGCTCGATCAACGTGTCAGGCCACAAGTTCGGGCTCGTCTACCCCGGCATCGGCTGGCTCGTGTTCAGGGAGACCAGCGACCTGGCCGAGGACCTCGTCTTCTACGAGAACTACCTGGGCAAGCGGGACGCCACGTTCACGCTGAACTTCTCGACCGGCTCGGCGATGGTGCTCGCCCAGTACTACAACTTCGTCCGCTTCGGGCGCGCCGGCTACACGCTACATCATGGAGACGATGCAGGCCAACACCCGCGCGCTCGCCGAGCGGATCACGGAGATCGGCGAGTTCCGGCTGATCGGCGACGAGGGCGCGGAGCAGCTCCCGCTGGTCGCCTTCCAGCTCGAGGGGGAGCACGACTACGACGAGTTCGACGTCGCGTCGCAGCTGGCGTCGGAGCGCGGCTGGATGGTCCCGGCCTACACGCTGCCGCCGAACGCGGAGCACGTCACGATCATGCGCGCGCTGGTGAAGCTGACCCTCGGCCACACGCTGGCCAGCACGCTCGCCGACGACATCGCCCAGGCCTGCGAGACGCTGAGCAAGAAGGGCGGCCTGCACCCGATGGACCGCCAGCGCGTGAAGACCGGCACGGGGTACTGAGCGCCATGGACTACGAGCGCATCGGAGTCGAGGTCATCGTCGCGGTGATCGTGTGGTTCCTGGCGGTCCTGGTCGCGTTCTTCCTCGTCGGGCCCGCGGTCGGGATCGCCGTGATCCTGGCCGGCCTCCTCCTGTTCGGCTGGAGGCTCGCCGTGATGATCCGCAAGCCCCCGGCCTAGCCGGAGCCCACCGGCAGGACGGTGCGCTCGCCCGGCTCGAGGATGCGCACGTCCACCTCCGGCGCGAGCCGCGCGGCCGCTTCCGCGAAGGCCCGCGCGAGGAGCGAGCGGATCCTCGCCGCGCTGCGCGCCCATCCTGGTCAGCGTGCCCCAGTGGATCGGGACCGCGATGCGCGGGCGGATCAGCGCCACCGCCTCCGCCGCGCTGTCCGGGTTGAGGTGCCCCGCGGGCAGTCGCGGCCCCCACCCCCATATGGGCAGCGCGGCCACGTCCACGCGGCCGGCGAGCGCGGCCATCTCGGGAAAGATGTCGGTGTCCCCGGCGAAGTAGACGCGCGCCGGCCCCTCGAGCAGGAACCCCAGCGCGTCCACGGGCCGGCCGATCGGATAGCGCCGTCCGTCGTGCGTCGCGGGAACCGCCTCCACGCAGATGCCGCCGACCGTGACACGGTCCCCCGCGTCCACCTCCACGACCTCCCCCACCCCGCTCCGGCGCAGGAGCGTCGCGCAGCCGCGCGGCGCGATGGCCGGGCACCCGCGGGCCACCTGCCGCAGCGAGGCGGGGTCGAGATGGTCGTGGTGCGCGTGCGAGATCAGCACGGCGTCCAGCGAGCCCAGCTTCTCCCGGTGCGGGGCCGGTGCGGTCCGCCGGATGTGGCCGATGCCCGAGCCGAGCACCGGATCGGTCAGGACCCTCGTGGCCCCGAGCTCGAGGAGCAGTGTGGAGTGGCCGACGTAGGTGAGCGCGGCGCTCAACCGTGCGCCATCAGAGCCGCTCGGTCATCGCCCTGGAGGGTGTGCCGCCAGCCGAGGAGCAGGCCGTGCACCGCGGCCGCGCCGATGATCGGCTCGTCGGGGATCGGGAGCGACTCCGGATGCAGGATGAACGCGCCGGGTCTGCAGACCCCCGAGCCCGCCGTGGAACGAGATGAGCTCCTCGAAGGCGCAGCCCTCGTCGCGGTAGGGGTCGTAGAAGCTGCCGACCATGATGTCCGCCACGTGCTCGAAGCCGTCGCTGCGCAGGAGATGCCGCGCGGCGGTCGGCGAGAACGGGGCCAGCGGATCCTCGCCCTCGACGTCTCCACTGGCGAGGCGCCGGGTGCCGCGCGGGCCGAGGACGAGCGGGCCGTGCTCGGCCGAGCGGACGAGCAGCCAGCCCACGTGCGGGTGCTCGCGGAGAGCCGGGACGAGCTGCGGGTGGCGCTCCTCGATCTCCTCGAGCGTCAGCCGGCGCTTCTCCTCCATCAGGTAGATCAGGCCGAGGTTGCCCGACCCCAGGACCACGGCCTGGCGGTCGGACACGTCGTTCTTCGGGCGCTTCTTCGGCTTGGAGCCCGTGGCCTCGCTCACGGCGTTGCCGACCATGGCCGTCTGCTCGTCGCCGCCGGCGAAGCTCGGCGACCGACTTCCCCGTGAGCGAGCGCTCCACGAGCTCGTCGAGCCCGTAGCCGTTGCGCTGCTTGAAGGTCGCCCCCTGCGTCTGCCCGTGGTCGGAGAGCACCACGATCTCGTAGGGGCGCGGGGCGTAGCGGCGCGCGTACTCGATCTTGTCGAACTGCTGGTCGAGCTTGCGCAGGGCCTCGAGCGTGTCGGCCCGCTCGAGGCCCGAGTGATGGGCCACCTCGTCGTAGCTCGAGAACGTGGCGTACACCGCGGGCCGGCCGCGCATCATGTCGGTCATGACGCCGAAGACGATGGCGTTGCGGACGATCACGCACATGCGCGCCGCGCAGGAAGGGGTAGTACCCGCCGCGATGGCCCCGGGGCCGCACGTCGCGGCGCGCCGCCCGTATGGCCGCCGTCCACTCGAGCAGCACCTCCCACACGAACAGCACGAACGCCCGGGTCACGTTGACCCCGTCGGCGAAGAAGGCCCGGTAACCGGGGTTCGCGCCCTTCTCCGCCTCCATCCGGCTCACCGTGAGGATGGTCTCCTCCGCCTCTCCGGAGAGCAGGTTTCCGCGGCTGGCGCCTCCGCCGGCCAGCAGGCCGACGCCCGTGGAGCGGCGCCGCTCGATCTCGGCGCAGTGCTCGGGCGAGGAGCAGACCATCATCGTCCCGGTCTCCTTCTCCACCCACCGGAAGGCCGGTATGTCCTCGTTCGAGCCCAGCAGGATCCCGGCCTGGCTGGCGCCCGTCTGGGAGGAGAGGTCCGTCTCCCACTCGGCGAGCCGGTACCCGTCCTCCTCCATCCAGCGCGCCATCACCGGCGCGTTGCCGTCCCGCATGGCGCGGCGCAGGACCGGCAGGGCGAGGCCGTCGATCTCGAGGAAGATGATTCCCGGGACGTCCGTGCGGGGCAGGGCGCCCTGGCGGCGCGCCACGCGCCGCACCACGCGCAGGGCGTATTCGTCGTGGTCGTTCGTCCCGAGCATGACCTGGAGCACCATCGAGACCGCTGAGATCACGAGCGACGCGAGCAGCGCGATCCCGAACGAATCGACCTCTCCGAAGCTCGGCAGGACGTCGTCCGCCAGCACCAGCGCGAACGCGTTCAGGGCCAGCACCAGCAGGAAGCCGACCACCAGCATGAACGGCAGCCGCAGCGACGCCACCACCGGCGGGAGCAGCGCGTTGAAGACCGCGATCAGGGCGGCGACGGCGAAGGCGGCGCCCGGACGCTCGAGGCTGAAGCCCGGCACGATCCCCGCCGCCACGTAGATCGATGCGGCGGACACCGCCCAGGCGACCAGGAGCCGGACCACGCTGAGGCGAGGCTTCTCCGGCTGCCAGCTCGGCTCCTGACCGTATGAGGGCGCCGCCACAGCTCCATCGTCGACCGCGGCTGGCACGCCGCGCATCATCCCGAACGGGTGATTCCGAGGCCGGGCGACACCCTTGCTCGGCCGTCCGCCGGGTCTGCGAGCCTGGCCGCGTGGGCGCCCCTGAAGAGCCCGTCGAGATCGACGCCAGGTCGCTGACCGGCCTCTTCGCCACGCCCGGCTGGCTGCGCGATGTGGGCCGCTCTGCCTGGCTGCTCGTGGGCATCGGCCTGTTCGTGGTCGGCCTGGTCGCGCTCCTGGGGCTCACCTACTCGATCGTGGTCCCCGTGATCGCGGCCGGGGTCATCGCCGCCGTGGCCGCGCCGCTGGTCGCGTGGCTCCAGCGCCACCGGGTGCCGCGCCCGCTGGCCGCGATCCTGCTGCTGGTCGCGTTCATCGCTGCTCGGCGCGCTCGTCGTCTACGTCGTGGTGGCGGGCATCACGAGCGAGACCGGCGACCTGAAGGCACACCTCGGCGACGCCAAGAACACGATCCAGGGCTGGCTGCAGGACCTCGGCGTGGACCCGAGCACCGCCAACGACGCGAAGCAGCACGCCAGCTCGACGGCCAGCGACTCCGTCAGCGTCCTGCTGAACGGCCTCGCTGAAGCGGCGTCGAGCGAGCTCTCGTCGCTGGTCTTCTTCCTCGCGATGACCACGCTGAGCCTGCTCTTCCTGCTCGCCGACGGGCCGAAGATCCGGGCCTGGGGGGAACGCCACATGGGCCTTCCCATGCCGGTGGCCCACATGATCGGCGACCGCGTCCTCCAGTCGCTGCGGGGCTACTTCCTCGGGGTCACCATCGTGGCGGCCTTCAACGCCCTCGTGGTCGGCGTGGGCGCTCGTGATCCTCGGAATCCCGCTCGCGGGGACGATCGCGGTGATCACCCTGTTCGCCGCCTACGTCCCCTACATCGGCGCCTGGACCGCCGGCGCCTTCTCGGTCCTGATCGCGCTCGGCGGCGCCGGGACGGACGCCGCGGTCGGCATGATCGTGATCCAGCTGCTGGCGAACTCGGTCCTCCAGCAGCTCGTGCAGCCGTTCGCCATGGGCGCGGCGCTCGGCATCCATCCGCTGGCCGTCCTCGTGGTCACGATCGCGGGCGGCGCCCTGTTCGGCGCCGTCGGGCTGATCCTCGCGGCGCCCATGGTGTCGGCGGTGGTGCGGATCTCCGGGGACCTCGCGCGCGCCCGCGCGCAGCCGGCCCGCGTGCCCGGCGGTCAGGCCGCCCTGACGCAGCGAAAGCCGGTGTTGCCCGTGGTGGAGACCGGCTCCATGGCGTTCCGGGCAGCCACCCGGTAGCGCCGGCAGTACGAGTGGTGGCAGAGGTAGGAGCCGCCGCGCGCGGAGCGGTGAGTGCCGCGCGGCGGGCCCTGCGGGTTCGTACGGGTGTCGCGCGTGTGGAAGTCCGGGCTGTACCAGTCGGCGCACCACTCCCACACGTTGCCGGTGGTGTTGTGCAGGCCGTGGCCGTTCGCCGGGAAGGCGTCCACGGGGCAGGTGCCGTAGAAGCCGTCGTCGCAGCTGTTCTCGCGCGGGAACGCGCCCTGCCAGACGTTCATGCGGTGCTCGCCGCCGGGCTCCAGCTCGTCGCCCCAGGGGAACACCTTGCCCTCGAGCCCGCCGCGGGCCGCGTACTCCCACTCGGCCTCGGTCGGCAGGCGCTCGCCGGACCAGGCGCAGTAGGCCTGCGGCGTCGTTCCAGCTCACGTGGACCACGGGGTGGTCCGTGCGGTCGTCCGATGTCCGATTGCGGCCCCTCGGGATGGCGCCAGTCGGCCCCCTCGACCTGACGCCACCACGGCGCCGAGGCGACCCCCCGCGTGAGCGGGAAGTCGTCGGGAAGCAGCCCGCCGAACACGAACGACCAGCCGAAGCGCTCCGCCTCCGACACATGGCCGGTGGCCTCGGCGAACGCGGCGAACTCCGCGTTCGAGACGGCGTGCGGCGCGATCTCGAACGGATCGACGCGAACCCGCCGGACCGGCCCCTCGCCGTCGCCCGGGTAGGCCCAGCGGTCGGCGCTCCCCATGCGGAAGTCGCCGCCGTCGAGCGAGACCATGTCCGGTCTCAGCTGGCGAGGATGCGTGCCTTCTCGGAGGCGAACTCCTCGTCGGTGAGGATGCCCTGCGTCCTTCAGGGCGGCCAGCTCCTTGAGCTTGTCCACGCGGCTCTCCGTCGGGGCGGCCGGGGCGGCCTGCGGCGGCGGCGCGGCCTGCTGCTCGGCGTACTGCTGCTGGTCCTCCGCGGCCCACTTGTTCGCCTGCCGGCGGCTCACGCGGTTGGAGACCGTGGTGGCGGTGCCGGCGATCACGGCGGTGCGGGCCATTCCTCGAAGTAGTCCTGGCATCGGCTCTTCCTTTCTCTCAGGACGCCTCGACGGCGTCGAGTGCGTCCATCAGCTCGGCTGCGGGGATCCGCTGATTGTCGATGACCACGCCGCCGTTGCGGCGCACCGCGGCGGCGAACGGGGCCGCCCAGCGGTTCTCGTACACGATCAGGACCGCGGCGCTGCCGGGATCGATCGCCTCCCCCGCCGTCCTCACGTCGTCCTCGCCGAGCAGGCCCGAGGAGGCTCCGTCGAAGACCTTCAGGTCACCGATGCTGTCCGCGTCGAGAGCGCTCGCCTCGAAGCCCGAGTACGTGCCGTCCTCGTTCTCCATCACGAACAGGACGTCCAGCACGCGGATGATCCCGCGCTCGACGAGGTCCAACAGCAGCGGAACGGCCTCGCCGGTCATCGGCGCGTCCGCCGGATAGGCGATGACCACGATGTCGATCGGGCCGAGTTCCCCTTCGTGCGCTTCCATTCATGCCTCCGTTCGTGTGGCAGCCGAACCGGAGCGATCGTATGCGCGCCCCGGCTTCCCGGCCTCATCCGTTCCGGGTGAATCGGACGCCGCTCAGGCGTCGCGGAGCGTAACGCGCGCGCCCAGCGCGGCGCCGGCGCTGGCGATGACCACCAGCACGATCGCCGCGAGCTCGCGGGTCACGAGGTCCTCGCCGAGCACCACGTAGCCGGCGAGGGCGGCCATCGCCGGCTCGAGGCTCATGAGCACGCCGAAGACTCCTGAGGGCAGGCGCCGGAGCGCCTCGAGCTCGAGCGAGTAGGGGATCGCGGACGACAGCACCCCAACGGCCGCGCCGAGGGCGAGCACGCCGAGTGCCAGGAGCTCGCTTCCGCCGTCGGCGATCCCGACCGGCGTGAGCATCACGGCCGCCACGACCATCGCGAGCGCCAGGCCGTCGCCCCCCTCGAAGCGCCGGCCCACGCGGACGCTCAGCAGGATGTAGGCCGCCCAGAAGACGCCGGCGAGCAGCGCGAGCGCGACGCCGGTCTTGTCGAGGTCGGTGGTCCCGAAGTCCGAGAGCAGCAGGATGCCGGCGGCCGCGAGCGCCACCCACAGGAGGTCCAGAGCCCGGCGCGAGCCGGCCAGCGCGACCGCGAGCGGGCCCACGAACTCGTAGGTCACCGCCACTCCGAGCGGGATGTGGTCGATCGACGAGTAGAACGAGTAGTTCATCCCGGCGAGCGAGACCGCGAACGCGAGCACGAGCCACACGTCCTCGCGTGCCAGGCGCGCCCGGGGACGCCAGATCGCCGCAAGCACGACCGCCGCGGCCAGCAGCCGCAGCCAGACGGTGCCGCCCGGCCCGATCTCGTCGAACAGCGTCTTGGCGAGCGCGCCGCCGAGCTGCACCGAGGCGATCGCGCCGATGACGAGCACAGGGGCGGGCACGCGGCCACGGTAGCCCCCGCCATAATCGGCGTGTGGCCACGTCCGTCGGATCACCGGTCGCGCCGGCACCCGCCCGCGCCCTCTCCTACGAGGAGCTCGAGTCGGCGTTCCACGATCTCGACGCGCCGTTCGCGCTGGTGGACCTCGACGCGTTCTGGTCGAACGCGGCGGAGATGCTCGCGCGCGCGAACGGCAAGCCGATCAGGGTCGCGAGCAAGTCGGTGCGCTGCCGCGCGCTGCTCAGCGCCGCGCTCGACCGCGACCCGGGCTTCCGCGGGCTGATGACGTTCACGCTGCCGGAGACGCTCTGGCTGCACGACCGCGGCTTCGACGACCTGCTGCTCGCCTACCCGACCGCCGACCGCGAGGGCCTGGCCCGCCTCGGCCGGCTGGACGCCGAGCGGCCGCCGGCCGTGATGGTCGACTCGGTCGAGCACCTCGACTTCATCGACTCCGCGGCGGGCGCCGGCCGCCGTCCGATCAGGGTCTGCATCGAGCTGGACCTGAGCTGGTGGCCGGCCGGCGGGCGGATGAAGATCGGGGTCAAGCGCTCGCCGCTGCGCACTCCCGCCGCGGTGCGCGACCTGGCCGCCGAGATCGTGGCGCGGCCCGGCTTCGAGCTGGCCGGGCTGATGGGCTACGAGGCCCACATCGCCGGGCTTGGCGACCGGCCCGCGGGGTCGCGCTGGCAGGCCCGTGCGATCCGCTGGATCAAGCGCCGCTCGGCGGCCGAGATCGCGGAGCGGCGTGCCGCCGTGGTGGCCGCGGTTGAGGAGGTGGCGCCCGTGGAGATCGTGAACGGAGGCGGCACCGGCAGCCTCCACACCACCTCGCTCGAGCCGGCGGTCACCGAGGTCACCGCCGGGTCCGGCTTCTACGCCCCCACCCTGTTCGACCGCTACGACGACTTCACCCCGATCCCCGCGGCGATGTTCGCGCTGCCGGTGGTGCGCCGCCCCAGCGGAGGGGTGGCCACGCTGCTCGGCGGCGGCTACCACGCGTCGGGGCCGGCCGGCGGCGACCGCCTGCCCGAGCCGCACCTGCCCGGCGGCCTGCGCCTGGACGACCGCGAGGGCGCCGGCGAGGTCCAGACGCCCGTGATCGGCTCGGCCGCCGCCTCGCTGCGGATCGGGGACCGCGTCTACTTCAGGCACGCGAAGGCGGGCGAGCTCTGCGAGCGCTTCGCGACGCTCCATCTGGTGAGCGGCGGCCGCGTGGTGGACGCGGTGCCGACCTATCGCGGCGAGGGCCGCACCGAGCTCTAGGCCGCGCCCAGGACCCTCTCCACGTAGTCGTTCACGAACCGCCCCTCGGGGTCGAAGCGCCGGCGCACGTCCTGGAAGCGCTCCCAGCCGGGGTAGCGCGGGGCGAGGGTGTGGGAGCTCTGGTAGTGGCGCTTGCCCCAGTGGGGGCGCCCGTCGTAGTCGTCCATGATCCGCTCGACCGCGCGGAAGTAGGTCTCGAACTCCATCCCGCGGTACTGGTGCACCGCGATGTAGGCGGTCGGGCGGCCGTGGGCGGTCGAGAGGTAGGCGTCGTCGGGCGCCACCACGCGCAGCTCGATCGGGAAGCCCACCGGCAGCCGGCGCCGCTCGATCAGGGCGAGCACCCGCTCGAGCGCCTCGGCCGCGCGCTCGCGCGGGATCGCGTACTCCATCTCCGTGAAGCGCACGTGGCGCTCGTTGGCGTACACGCGGTGGCTCGAGTCGAGGTGCTCCGTGCGCGCCATCAGGCTCGCGAGCAGCCGGTTGACGGCCGGGATCAGCGCCGGCGCCGCGCGGCCCACGCGCGAGGCGAGCCCGAGCACGCCGTTCTCGACCACGAGGTCCTGGAACAGCGCCTGTGCCCGCGAGCGCGGCCGCGGCTCCCGGTCGGTGCGCTCGGAGGTCAGCGTCAGCGCGGTACGCGTGTACGGGAACACGAAGGCCTCGAAGTGGTCCACGGCGTCCACGAGCTCGTCGAGACGCGGCAGCACGTCGTCGAGCGGGCGCGGCTCGTCGATGCGGTGGATGCGGAACGCGGGCACGCAGCGGACGCGTCACCGCGGAGATCACGCCCAGCGCGCCGAGGCTCACGCGCGCGGCGCGCAGCTCGTCCTCGCCGCGGACGTCCACGGCCTCGCCGGCGCCGTTCACGATCCGCATGCCCACCACGCGCGACGAGATGTTCGCGAAGCGCCCGCCGGTCCCGTGGGTGGCGGTCGAGATCGCGCCCGGCGAGCGTCTGCTTGTCCACGTCGCCCTGGTTCTCGAGCGCCAGCCCGCGGCTCGCCAGCTCCTCCCCGAGGTCGTGCAGCGTGATGCCGGCCTCGACGGTCACGTCGGGGCCGTCGACGGCCAGCACCCGGCGCATCCGCGCGAGGTCCACGAGCACCCCGTCGGTGCAGACCGCGTCCGTGAACGAGTGCCCCGAGCCGGCGACTCGCAGCGTTCGCGCCCCGCGCACGATGCGCGCGAGCTCCTCCTCGCCGGCCGGCCGCTCCACGCGCTCGGGCGCGCAGCGCTGGTCGCCGGCCCAGTTCTTCCAGGCGCGCGGCGCGGCTCAGCCCGAGGCCGCCCGCTCGGCCGCCGCCTCGACCTTGTCCACGTCGGGCGTCCAGTGCGGCCTCTGCGTCGACCGGGGTGTCGCGCAGGTAGGCCTCGGCGTCGAGCGCCGCGACGCAGCCCGTGCCGGCGGCCGTGACCGCCTGGCGGTAGATCGGGTCGGTGAGGTCGCCCGCGGCGAACACGCCGGGGACGGCGGTGCGCGTCGAGCGCCCCTCGACCTGGAGGTAGCCCTCGTCGTCCATGTCGAGCTTGCCGTCGACCAGCTCGGAGTTCGGCTTGTGGCCGATTCCGATGAACGCGCCGGTCACGTCGAGCTCCAGCTCCGAGCCGTCCTCGACGTTGCGCAGGAGCGCCTTGCCGAGCGAGCCGTTCTCGCCACAGTCGAAGCGCTCGACCACGTACGGGGTGAGGAACTCGATGTTCTCGGTCTCGCGCGCGCGGTCGACCATGATCGCCGAGGCGCGGAAGTCGTTGCGCCTGTGGACGATCGTGACCTTGCCGGCGAACTTCGCGAGGAAGGTCGCCTCCTCCATGGCCGTGTCGCCGCCGCCGACCACGAGCGTGTTGTGGTCGCGGAAGAAGGCCGCGTCGCAGGTCGCGCAGTAGGACACGCCGCGCGAGGCGAACTCGTTCTCGCCGGGCACGTCGAGCTTCTTCGGCTCGGCGCCCATCGAGAGGATCACGGCGCGCGTGCGGATCTCCTGGTCGCCGACGTAGACGCGGTGGATGCCCCCGTCCTCCTCGGCGAACTCGACCCTGGTCGCGTCGTCGGTGATGAAGCGCGTGCCGAAGCGCTCCGCCTGCTCGCGGAAGCGCTGCATCATCTCCGGCCCCTGGATGCCCTCCGGGAAGCCGGGGTAGTTCTCCACGTCCGTCGTCTGCTGGAGCAGCCCGCCCCACGCGAAGCCCTCGATCATGAGCGGCTCGAGGTCGGCGCGGGAGGTGTAGAGCGCGGCGGTGTAGCCCGCGGGCCCGCTGCCCACGATCACGACGTTCTCGATGTCCTTGATCTCAGTGTCCATTCTCACGCACTCACTTTACTTTCTGAAGTATAGAGCTCCCGAGGCGTTTCTTCGTCGCTCTCCTGTTCCCAGCGCGAAACCGTCTTACGCAGCTGGACGAAGGCCACGATGCCCGGCGGGATCGGCAGCCAGAACGCGATCACGCGGTATGTGAGCACCGCCGGGAACACGACCGAGCTCGGCACGCCGAAGAGCACGAACGCTCCGATCAGGCCCGCGTCCACCGAGCCCACCCCGCCCGCGGGCGACGGGATCAGGTTCGCCGCCATCCCGATGAAGAAGCCCTGAACCAGGACTCCGAAGGGCACGTCGCCGCCGAAGGCCTCGAAGGCCGCCCAGAGGAGCCCGATGTTGGCCGCCCAGAACCCGACCGCGCCGATCACCGCCAGCGCGCCGCCGCTCGGGTGCCTGACGAAGGCGAGCGCGGTGCGCACGCCGGTGGCGACGGTGGCGGGGCCCTTGGCGAGGCGGAGCAGGAAGCGCTTGCGGCGGTAGCCGCCCGCGAAGCGCGCGATCCGGCGCTCCACGTCCTGCGGGATCAGCGCGACCAGCAGGAAGACCGCCATCACGCCGGCCGCCACGCCGGCGGGAACCACGGTGCCGCCGAACGGGTCGTCGCCGGGCAGCACGCCGGTGCGGAGCAGGATCCCGAAGAGGATGAGCGCGCTCGTGTACACGCCGTACATCAGCACGAGGAAGGCGACCATCCGGCAGGCGGCCCGCCGGGTGGGCAGCCCGGCCTTGCGGAGCGCCCAGTAGGTCAGGACGATGCCGCCGGCCCCGGCGGCCGAGAAGACGCGCGTGGCGGCCAGCCCGGCCATCGTGATCTGGTACGACGCGCGCCAGTCGAGCCGGCGCCGGACCTTCGCGATGTCCACGCCGCCGAGCACGCCGCGGAACAGCGCCACGTACGCGGCGAACGCGAGCACGTTGAACCCGATCGCGATGACCACCCAGTACCAGGTGGCCTCGTCGAGGCGGGCCATCACGTCGTCGAGGCCCACGATCTTCGGGAACAGGATGTAGATCGCCGCGACCAGCAGGACCACGAGCAGCACGCCGCTGAAGATCTTGCGGCGGTCCTGGAGGAGCGCCTGGAATGCCCCGACCTCGGCGTCGCCGGTGGTGTCCTCGCCGTCGTGGCCGTTGGACTGCTCGGGCGCGAGGCCCATGTCCGGCTCTTGCTCGGAGCGCCGCCTGCGCTCCTCCATCCGCATCAGGTGGCCCGCGGCTCGAGTCGCTGGATGACGCCGCCCACCGCCCGGGCGGCCGGTCCGAGGCGCGGCGCGACGCGCCAGAGCGTCTCAGCCAGCGCCAGCCCCGCGATCAGGTCGACGACGTAGTGCTCGCCGAGGTAGACGAGGCCGAAGCCGAGCGTCAGCGCGTAGGACCAGCCGATAGCGCCGTGCCCCGGTCCGATCTGTGAGAGCAGACGAGCTGCCATCGCGGACGTACCGAAGTGGAGTGAGGGCATGGCTGCAAACGGGTTCCCTTGCAACGAACTGTATAGGGGGTCCCAGAGGCGTCCCCAGAAGCGCTCGCCCGCCTCGGCCATGATCCGGCGCACGGGCGGGAGGTCCCCGTTGCGGCTCGCCCACCACGGCGGAGCGGTTGGGAGCAGCCAGTAGACGACGCAGCCCGCGTCGAAGCAGGCGGCCATCAGGACGGCCGAGCGCTCGAAGTAGCGCCGGTGGCGGAGAAGGATGTAGGCGCAGGTCCCGTGCGGGACGAGGAACCAGCTCCAGTGCACCATGGAGAGGGCGTACTCGAGCGGGCCGGGCTCGCGGTCGCGCGCCAGCGCGCGCTGCAGCCTCACGGTCGGGGTGGTGCCGAGGCCGATCACCCGGTCGAGCGTGATCGGGTAGCGCACCTTCACGCGCTGGAGGAACTTCTCCGGGTCGTCGTCCGGCATGTCGAAGTGGGCGAAGTAGGTCCACATCTGCAACGCGTAGATCCCCGCGTCGCGCAGCGGGGTGCGTGGGGCCGCAAGGGCGAGCGCGGCGGGCGCCGGCCACGTGAGCGCCGACACCACCGGCGGGCGCAGCCGAAGGCGGTGCCGCACCAGTGGAGTGGCGATGCCGACCGCCACCGCGCCCCACGCGAGCGTGCGGAGGGCGCGAGTACTACGCAAAGCGCCGCCAGCATAGCCCCGTGCAGGGATAGGAACCTTGGCGCGCCCGGCGAACAGGGGCAGGGTGAACGCGACTCGCGTGACGCTTCTCGCATCCGCTCTGCTGGGCACGCTCGCCCTGGCGGCCGCCGCGCTGGCGGCCCCGTCGCCGGACGGCGGCGCCACGTCGGGCGGCGCGCAGGTGATCCCCGTGGTGCCGAGCGAGGGCGGCGGCAGCGAGCCGCTCGACGGCTCGGCGGTCCCCGAGATCGTGGTTCCGCCGCCGGTCGTGGTGCCGCCGGTCCAGGAGGCGCCCGCCGCGCCGCAGACGGCGCCCGACGGCCTGGTCGCTCCCGCTTCAGGGCCTGAGCGCCGACCCCGCGCCGGAGAGCAGTGACCCGCCCACCGAGCAGGGCGCGTCGAGCGGCGGCGGCTTCAGCTTCCTCGCCACGACCGGCCTCGAGATCGTCTCGGTCGTGATCGCGCTGCTCCGCAGCGCGGCCGGCTAGCCCCGGCCCCAAGCGTCCTGTCCGGTGCAGCAACCACGGGCAGGACGCTTGGCATGAAGACGCACGGACTGCAGCGCCGGACCCGGCCTCCTCACCGCTGCCGTTCGTAACCCCTGGCGCCGGCGAACCGTCCTGACTTCTGGTTGCAGAGAACCACAGGACAGGACACTTCGCGATGGCTAGCCGGCGGAGCCCCCGTTGGCGCCCGCCCGACGCCACCGGCGTCGGCTCCGAGATCGGCCCGGGCATCAGCTCGCTCGCCGGCGGGATCTCGATCCCCAGGACCTTCATCCGGCGCTTGAGCGTGCGGTAGGCGAACCCGTAGATCTGGCGCGAGTCGTATCCGTAGGACACGAACTCGCTCGGGTCCTCCACGTAGGGCGGCACGAACACGTGGGCGGCCGGCGGGACCAGCCTGAGCACGGTCCGCTCGATCGTGCCGCGGTACGCGGGATCCACCCCGATGGCGTCGCGCAGCACGCGCACGCCGAAGGCCACGTGACGGTGCTCGTCGCGCTCGACCAGGCCGAAGCCCTCGCAGAAGCCCGGGTAGAGGCCGTGCTCGAGCATGTAGTCGCGGATCAGGGTCTGGCCGGTCACGGCCAGGAACCCCTCGACCACCATGTGGTAGGTCGCGATCCCCTCCACGAAGAGCTCCGTGTCGTCCGGCTTCTTCTGGATCCGCTGGGCCACGTCGCGCAGCCCGTCGTCGAACACCGCCCGCCAGGGCGAGGTCAGCCGGCCCTCCACCTCGCGCATCCGGCCGCGCAGGTCATCGGCCGAGAGCGCCATCACCTCGGCGCCGAAGCGGTCGAAGAAGGCGGCGTGGCGCGCCTCGTCCACGAGCTGGGTGGCGAGGAACAGCTCGATCTCGCCGGTGGGGGCGGCCTGCAGGAACGGCGCGAGGTCGGCCGTCACGCGCTCCTCCCCCACGTAGAACGAGCCGAGGCTCCAGATCGTGTTCTCCTGCGCCGCGGCCGGCGTGGCCAGCCAGTGCTCGCGGTCCACGCTGAAGTCGAGCTCGTGCGAGCGCCAGTTCTGGCGCTCCCAGAGCGCGTAGAGCTGGCGGTAGTCGAGCAGCTCCGAGTCATCCACGCCCGAGTGGCTCCAGAGCCCCTCGCGGGCGGTCTGAACGCCGCGCTGGCGCTCCTCGCGGCTGAGCTCGTCGTCGTCGCGGCCGCCCGCCCGGTCGATCCAGCGCCCGAGCAGCGTGACCGGGTAGAGCTCGCCGTCCACGTTCGTGAGCTGGTGCTGGATCGCCTCGGACGGGGTCAGGGTGCCGCGCGGCCATGCGCACGTAGTTGTCGATCCCCACCGTCACGGTCGCGGTGGGCTTCACCTCCCCGTCGGGGGCGGCCGTGACCCGCAGGCGCTCGCCGTCCCGCACCTCCACGTCCCAGACGCCGCCGCCGTCGCCGATCACCTCGTAGCGGACCGTGAACTCGTGCCCGCGCGTCCACGCGGGCTCGACGAGGTACGGCAGAGCGCGGTAGATGAGGTCGGGGTCGATCCGCCCTCCGGCCGCGATCACCTCGGGGATGCCCACGTCAGCGGAGCCCATCGCCCGCAGGCGCATCACGCTCCGGCGCCTGCCCTCCACGTGGAGCCGGCGCTGCATCATCAGCCTCAGCGGGCTCACGGCGCCCGCCGCGAGCGCGGCGAACGCGCCGGGATCGGTCCTCAGCCTGAAGTCGGTGCCGTCGCGGCCCTCGGCCGGGTCCACGCGCGCGTGCCCGTCCGACACCGACACGCGCCAGGCGCCCAGCCCGTCGACCTCGAGGTCGTAGGCGAGCGTGCCCGGGATCTTCGCCGCCGCCGCGGGCAGCGTCATCAGCACCAGCCTGGCGGCGAGCTCGGGCTCCTCCGCCGCCATCCGGCGCAGCGCCTCGCGCTGGTCGGCCATCAGCCGCTCCTCTCCATGATCCGCACCTCGACCGGCGCGCGCTCGGCAAAGCTGCGCGCGTCCTCCTCGGTACCGATGTGCTCGCCCCAGTGCATCGGGACCGCGACCCGCGGCTGGATGCGACGCGCGGCCTCCGCCGCCTCGTCCGCCGTCATCACGTACACGCCGCTGACCGGAAGTAGGGCCACGTCCACCCCGGTGACGCTGTCCATCTCGGGGATCACATCGGTGTCACCTGAATGGTAGATCCGCTCCCCGCGGACGTTCAGGTCGAAGCCCACGCAGCCGGCCTCGCGCGGGTGGAAGAGCCTCCCCTCCGCGTCCCGCTTCGAGGTGTTGTAGGCGGCCACGGCGGCCACGCCCACGCCGCGCACGAGCTCGTCCTCGAGCAGCTCCCCGGGGGCGATCGAGTGGACCCGCCCGCTCACGCGCTCGGCCACCGCCGCCGGCCCGACGAGCCAGGTGGAGTCGCCCGACAGCCGCTCCACGTCCTGGGGCGAGAAGTGGTCGTAGTGCCCGTGGGTGATGAGGATGAGGTCCGCCGGCGGCGCGTCCTCCGGCACCCGGTAGGGGTCGATGTAGACGACCGACCTTCCCGCGCGGATCCGGAACCCGGAGTGACCGAGCCACTCCAGGGAGTCGAGCAGCATGCAGCGCAGGATAGGCTCGCGCGCCATGAGCTACGAGAACCTGATCTGGGAGCAGGACGGCGGCGTGGGCCGGCTCACGCTGAACCGCCCGGACTCCCTCAACGCGTGGACCGCCGACTTCGGCCGCGACCTCAAGCAGGTGATCGAGGGCGACGCCCAGGACCCGTCGGTCCGGGCCGTGCTGGTCACGGGCGCCGGCCGCGGCTTCTCCTCGGGCGCCGACCTCAAGGCCGGCTTCGACCCGGCGGAGGACGGCATGCCGGACGTGCGCAAGGAGCTGGACAACCTCTACCACCCGATCATCGCCGGCGTCCGGCGGCTCGAGAAGCCGGTCGTGGCCGCCGTCAACGGGCCCGCCGTGGGGATCGGCGCCTCGCTCGCGTTCGCGTGCGACCTCGTCCTGGCGGCCGAGTCGGCCTTCTTCGGGCTCGCCTTCGTGAACATCGGCCTGATGCCGGACGGCGGCTCGACCCTGTTCGTGCCCACCGCCGTGGGCAAGGCGCGCGCGTTCCAGATGGCGCTGCTCGGCGAGCGCATCGAGGCGGACCGGGCGCTCGAGTGGGGGCTCGTGAACTACGTGTACCCGGACGACCGGCTGATGCCGGAGGCCGAGGAGCTCGTCGGGAAGCTCGCGAGCGGGCCCACGCGCTCGTACGCCTCCTCGAAGCAGGCCCTCAACAAGATGCTCTACCCCGACCTCGAGGGACAGCTCGACCTCGAGGCCGAGCTCCAGCACACGCTCGCGCGCACGCGCGACTTCCAGGAGGGCGTGACCGCCTTCGTCGAGAAGCGGGCGCCGGAGTTCCAGGGCGCGTGAAGCGGCTGGCCACGGCCACGGGCGCCTCCGCCCAGGGCACGGCGGTCACCGGGTCGCGCGCGATCGGCGCGCTGGCGGTCGGCGCGGTGGCGCTCGGGACCGTGGCCCTTGGCCGCCTGGTGGTCAAGCGCGCCGTGATCGCCCACCTGCGGATCGAGGAGCTGGAGGTGGGTCGCCTGCGCGTGCGCGAGCTGGAGGTCGAGGGACGCCCGGCGCCGGCCGGTGGCGAGCAGCCGCTCGGCCCGCCGGACTAGCCGGCTCGGGGCATCCGCCACGAAGTGGAGCGCTTGTCCGGGCCAGGGATATGATGCGCCGCGCCTTGCCCCGGCGCCGTACACGTCTCATGCTGCTCGCCGCTCTCGCGGCGTGCCTACTCGTAGCTCTGGTCGCCGCTCAGGGTGCCTTTGCCGACGCCTTCACGCCCGAGTCGGGCGGGTCCCCGAACGCGGACGACATCGACACGCTGTACAAGATCACGCTCTACGTCGCGATCGTGATCTTCCTGGTCGTGGAGGGCACCCTGATCTGGTCGCTCGTCCGCCACCGCGCTCGCCGCGGCGGCCCGGAGGCCGCCCAGATCCGCGGCAACACCCCGCTCGAGCTCGGCTGGACCGTGGGCGCGGCGCTGATCCTCGTGGTGCTCACGGTGATCACCTTCCTGTACCTGGACGACATCAAGAACCCCCCGCCGTCCGGCCCCAACGGGCTCGCCTCCCAGGCCCAGTTCGCCTCAATCGACCAGCCGAGGCCGCCGGCCGGCGGCGGACCGGCGCTCAACCTCGTGGTCAGCGGCCGCCAGTACCTCTGGCGCTACGACTACCCGGGCGACGAGCCGCTCTACAGCTTCTACGAGATGGTCGTGCCCACGGACACGACCGTCACCCTCGACGTGAAGGCCGCCGACGTCATCCACTCCTGGTGGATCCCGAACCTCGGCGGCAAGGTCGACGGCGTGCCCGGCCACGTGAACAAGACCTGGTTCAAGATCCCGGCGAAGTACGCGGGCACCACCTTCAGGGGCCAGTGCGCCGAGCTCTGCGGCGCCAACCACGCGGACATGCGCGCCGAGGTGCGCGCGGTCACGCCGGAGCAGTTCACGAGCTGGGCCGAGCGCCAGCGCGCCGACATCAAGGCCGCCGGCGAGGAGCTGGGCAAGCAGCGCGAGCGCCGTCTGCGTGAGGGCGAGACCGACTGATGGCCACCGCGCAGCCCGAGATCCTCATGCACGGCCCCGCCGAGCGCCCCGGCGGCTGGCTCGCATGGCTCACCACGACCGATCACAAGAAGATCGGGATCATGTACCTGTTCGCCACCTTCGTCTTCTTCGTGATCGGTGGCGTCGAGGCCCTGATCATGCGGCTGCAGCTGGCGCAGCCGAACGGGACGCTGGTGGCTCCCGAGACCTACAACGGCCTCGTGACCATGCACGGCACCACGATGATCTTCCTGTTCGTGGTGCCGGTGCTCGCCGGCTTCGGCAACTACTTCGTCCCGCTCATGATCGGCGCCCGGGACATGGCGTTCCCGCGCCTGAACGCGCTCTCGTTCTGGCTGCTCGTCTTCGGCGGCATCGCCTTCTACACGAGCGTCTTCTTCGAGCCGCCCCAGAACGGCTGGACGTTCTACGCCCCGCTCTCGGACGACAGCTACTCGCCCAGCGGCGGCGTGGACGCCTGGATCTTCCTGATCCACCTGAGCGGCATCTCGTCGATCGTCGGCGCGATCAACTTCGTGGCGACCATCCACAACATGCGCGCGCGCGGGATGAGCTGGGGCCGCATGCCGCTGTTCGTCTGGACCATCCTGGTCTACAGCTACCTGCTGATCGTGGCGCTGCCGGCCGTGGCCACCGCGGTCACGATGCTGCTGACCGACCGCCACTTCGACACCGCCTTCTTCGACCCCACCGGCGGCGGCGACCCGATGCTCTGGCAGCACCTCTTCTGGTTCTTCGGGCACCCCGAGGTCTACATCATGATCCTGCCCGCCTTCGGGATCATCTCCGAGGTCCTGCCGGTGTTCGCGCGCAAGCCGATCTTCGGCTACAAGGCGATCGCGGCGGCCACGGTGGCGATCGCGTTCCTCGGCCTCCTGGTGTGGGCGCACCACATGTTCACCACGCCCACGTCCACGGTCGTGCTGGCCTTCTTCATGCTCAGCTCGTTCCTGATCGCGGTGCCCACGGGCATCAAGATCTTCAACTGGATCGCCACGCTCTGGCGCGGCTCGATCGTCTACACCACCGCGCTCATGTACGCGGCGGCGCTGCCGGCCCTGTTCGTGATCGGCGGGATCTCGGGCGTGATCCTCGCGATCTTCCCGGTGGACTGGCAGCTCCACGACACCTACTTCGTGGTGGCCCACCTCCACTACGTGCTCTTCGGCGGGTCGGTGTTCGGGATCTTCGCGGGGCTCTACTACTGGTTCCCGAAGATGTCCGGGCGCCTGCTCTCGGAGCCGCTCGGGAAGCTCTCCTTCTGGACGATGTTCATCGGCTTCAACCTGACCTTCCTGATCCAGCACTCGATGGGGCTCTCGGGTATGCCGCGCCGCATCTACGACTACGACGACAGCCTCCACGTGGGCGGCTACAACCTCGTCTCCACGATCGGCTCGTTCATCCTCGGCATCGGCGTGCTGTTCACGCTGATCAACGTGCTTCGCAGCATCAAGCACGGCAAGATCGCCGGGAACGACCCGTGGAAGGGCAACACGCTCGAGTGGTTCACCCAGTCGCCGCCCCCGCCCAACAACTTCGACGTGATCCCGCGGGTACGCAGCGTGGAGCCCATGAAGGACATCCGCCGCGAGGTGGCGGTGGCCGCGCGGGCGACCGAGACTGTGGCCCAGCCCGCGGCGCCACGCAGCCTGTAGCCTCGGGTCCCCTGTGAGCAGCGCCCCCTCCAGCGGCTACCGGAGGCTCGCCCTGACGACAGGCGTGGCCACCTTCCTGCTCATCATCGTCGGCGGGATCGTGCGCGTGTCCGACTCCGGCCTCGGCTGCGGCCCCGGCGGATCCGGCTTCCACGGCTGGCCGTTCTGCAACGGCGACGTGGTCCCGGGGCTCGACCTCAACCACATCATCGAGTACACGCACCGCGCGATCGCGGGGATCGTCGGGATCCTGATCGCGGCGCTGTTCGTGCTGGCCTGGCGCCGCTACCGCTCGAACCGCGCGCTCGTGTGGGTCACGGGCGGCCTCGGGGTGCTCGTGCTGGCCCAGGCCGGGCTCGGCGGCGCGACGGTCGAGGAGAACCTCGAGGAGGCGCTCGTGGCCGCCCACCTCGGGCTCGCGATGCTGCTGCTCGGCGGGCTGCTCTGGGTCTGGCGCGCCACCCGGCCGGACGTGATCGGCAAGGAGCCGCCGTCCGGCGGGCGCGGCTTCCGCGCGCTGGCCGTGGTCACCTCGGTGTTCGTGCTCTGCACGATCGTGGCCGGCGGCTACATGGCCGGGACCCAGAAGTACGGGCGCCCCGACTACCAGCTCGGCGACGGCGCGCACCACGCCTGCGGCAAGGAGTTCCCGACCTGCAACGGCGACTTCATGCCGTTCGGCCAGGCGCGGCTCGTGGACATCCACCTGACCCACCGCGCGTTCATGTACATCACGACGCTGCTCGCGCTCACGCTGGTCGCGCTCGCGCTGCGCAGGCGGCCGAGCCGGGACGTCGTCCGCTGGGCCTGGGGGATCGCGGGCGTGCTGCTCCTGCAGGTGCTCGTGGGGGCGCTGAACGTCTGGCTCGACGAGTACGAAGCGCTGATCGTGCTCCACCTGGCGCTCGGCACCCTGCTCTGGTCGGCCGCGCTCGGCCTCACGCTCCAGCTCTACCGCGTGCCGGCGCCGGCGTCGGAGCGCGCGCGCGGCCGGACCGAGGCGGTGACCGCGTGATCGGCGCGGGCGCACGCCGCAGGCTCGACGCGGCCGGCATCCGCTCGCTCCTCTCGGACTACTTCGAGATGACGAAGCCGAAGGTGCAGTCGCTGCTCCTCTTCACGACCGTGACCACGATGTACGTGGCGGGCGACCCCTCCATCGGGCTCGTGGTGCTCACGTGCCTCGGCGGCGCGCTGTCGGCCGGCGGCGCCGGGGCGATCAACCACGCGCTCGACCGCGACCTCGACCAGCTGATGAAGCGCACGGCCGACCGCCCGGTGGCGAGCGGCCGGGTGACCCCGCGCGCGGCCATCGTCTTCGGCTCGCTGCTCGGCTGCGCCTCGTTCGCCCTGCTCGCGCTCACCGTGAACGCCACGGCGGCGGTGCTGGCGATGTCGGGCCTGCTCGGGTACGTGTTCGTCTACACGCTCTGGCTCAAGCGCACGACCCCGCAGAACATCGTCATCGGCGGGGCCGCCGGCGCGGTGCCGCCGCTCGTGGCCTGGGCGGCTGTGACGGGTGGGCTCGAGGGGTCCGCGCTCTACCTGTTCGCGATCGTCTTCTACTGGACGCCGCCGCACTTCTGGGCGCTGTCGCTGCTGATGAAGGACGAGTACGCGAAGGCGAACGTGCCGATGCTGCCGGTGGTGCGCGGCGAGGCGGAGACGCGCAGGCAGATCCTGCTCTACACGGTGCTCCTGGTCGCGGTGACGATGCTGCCGTTCGCCGGGCGCCTCTTCGACGGCTTCTACCTCGCCGCGGCGCTCGGGCTCGGAGCCGCGTTCATCGCCTTCGCGACGGTGCTCTACAGGCGGGCCGACCGCCGCTGGGCGCTCCGCACCTACCTCTTCTCGCTGGCCTACCTCGCGCTGCTCTTCGGCGCGATGGTGGCCGACGCGCGGCTCTAGCGCAACCGGCGCGTTCGCGCGTCCCCCGTAAGGGTTGGGGGTTTACACGGGCTTCACCAGGCCATACGTTTGCGCGCGCACCGATGCCCCGCCCCGTCATCGCCGCCCTTCTAGCCGCGCTTGCCTGCCTTGCCGCGGCGCCGGCCGCGAGCGCGAACTCGGGCCACCGGCCGCAGCGTCCCGACTTCGCGTACAACATCCTGCCGCCCGGCCAGTACGGCGGCGCCGGCCTCACGAAGAACAGCCAGGACCAGATCCCGCTGTACGACGGGCTCACGCCGCTCCGCGGGAACGTGACCGAGGCGGACATCCCGAAGTACTTCAAGCGCGAGGACTTCACGCCGACCGGCGCCACGACCGTGGTCCCGGCGCCCGAGCGGCCCGACCTGCACATCGTGCGCGACGAGTTCGGCGTCCCGCACGTCTACGCCAACACGCGCTCCGACCTCTGGTACGGCGTCGGGCTCGTGACCGGCCAGGACCGCTGGCTGCTGATGCTGCTCGGCCGCGGCCCGGCCCGCGCGGCGGTGGCCGACATCCCCGGCGTGGACGCCTTCTCGCTGGTCACGAACGGGCCCGAGTTCGTGCCGAGCGCCCAGTCCGAGGCGCTCGTGAGCTCCGAGAAGCAGAAGCTCGTGGACACCTACGGCGACAAGGGCCGCCAGATCCTCAAGGACCTGGAGGACTACGCGGCGGGCGTGACCCAGGGCGTGCCCGAGTCGATGCGCCCCTGGACCGTGAACGACGTGATCGCGGTGAACGCCTTCATCGGCTCGATCTTCGGCAACGGCGGCGGCGGCGAGGTGCGCAACTCCGAGTTCCTCGCCAAGCTCCGCGCCCGGCTCGGCGATTGGCGCGGGGGCGGCGCGTTCACCGACCTGATGGAGGCGGACGACGGCGACGCCCCCACCACCACCCGGCGCCGCTTCCCCTACGGCCAGTCCGGCGGCTATCCCACCTCCGGCTCCCCGCTCGTGGACCCGGGCACCACCGAGGCGCTGCCGGCGGCGCCCACGCGCCTCGCGTCGAACTTCCTGATCGTCAACCCGCTGCGCTCGGACACCCGCGAGTCGCTCGCGGTGATGGGCCCGCAGCTCGGCTACTACTACCCCGAGATCGTGCTGGAGGCCGACCTCCACGGCCCCGGCATCAACGCCCAGGGCGCGTTCGTGCCCGGCGGCGGCCCGTACATGCTGCTCGGCCGCACGAAGGACTACGCCTGGAGCCTCACCTCCGCGAGCAACGACAACCGCGACCAGTTCCTCGAGAAGCTCTGCGAGCCCGACGGCTCGGCCCCGACGCGCGCGTCACGGCACTACGTCTACAGGGGCCAGTGCAAGCCGATGGAGACGTTCGACGCGGGCACGCTCGGCGGCGTCCCCAAGATCTTCCCGATCACCGTGCACGGGCCGGTGTCGGGCACGGTGCTGGTGGGCGGCAAGCCCTACGCGATCACCCGCCTGCGCTCCACCTACGGCGAGGAGGCGAACTCGCTGGCGGCGCTCAAGGACATGACGACCGGGCGCGGGTCGACCGTCAGGGGCTTCTGGGACTCGGCCAACCAGTTCGGCTTCACGTTCAACTGGGGCTACGCGAACCGCGACACCACCGCCTACTTCTCGTCCGGCAAGCTCCCGCGCCGGGCGCCCGGCACCAACAAGCTGCTGCCCACGATCGGCACCGGCAACTACGACTGGCGCGGCTTCATCTCGCAGTACGAGCATCCGCATGACGTGGCGGGCCCCGACGGGCTCCTGCTCAACTGGAACAACAAGCCCGCGCCCGGCTGGCAGACCGGCGACGACAACCGCGTCTACGGCTCGGTGCACCGGGTCGAGATGTTCGACGACTTCCCGCGCAAGGCGCGCATCGCCGACGTGGTCAGCATCATGAACCGCGCCGCGACCGAGGACCTGCGGGCGACGGTGATGTGGCCCGTGATCCGCAGGGTGCTGGGCCGCTCCGCCCCGCCCGACGCGCTGACCGGCCAGGCGGCCGGCCTGCTCAGCGCCTGGTCGAGCGCCGGCGGCAGCAAGCTCGACGGCGACCTCGACGGCAAGATCGACGACCCCGGCGCGGCGATCATCGGCCCCGCCTGGACGAACTTCGCGAACGCCGTGCTCACACCGAAGCTCGGCCCGCTGACCGACGACCTCAACGGCCTCGTCGGCCGGAGCTCGGGCATGTTCGGCGGCGGCTGGTACGGCTACGTGGACAAGGACCTCCGGACGCTGCTCGGCGAGCGGGTGCGCGACCGGTACAACCTGCGCTACTGCGGAGACGGCTCGCTCAGCGCGTGCCGGGCCTCGCTGTGGGCGGGCCTCAAGGCGGCCGCAGACCAGCTCGCGGCCGCTCAGGGGGCCGATCCCACGAAGTGGCGTGCGGACGCGACGGCGGAGCGGCTCAGGTTCGCGCCAGGGCTGCTCTCGACCACGATGCGCTTCGCGAACAGGCCGACCTTCCAGCAGGTACTGCGCTTCGGGCGCTAGCCCTTCGCAGCACCAGACCGGCCGGGCGGCGTCCCAAGTCCCGCCATCCGGCCGGTCAGTCGGCGTGCCACTATCAGGCAGGTGCAGGAGATTCCCATCAGAGGCGACATGATCCGGCTCGGCCAGCTGCTGAAGCTCTCCGACATGGCCGACAGCGGGGCTGACGCGCGGGACCTGCTGCTCGAGGGCGGCGTGACGGTGAACGGCGAGCCCGAGACCCGGCGCGGCCGCCAGCTGCACCGCGGCGACGTGGTGGCGCTCGGCGACGAGTCCGCCAAGGTGGTCTGACCCCAGTGGCCTTCACGACCGCGGAGGGACGCCAGGAGCTGCTCGAGACGATCGGCGAGGCGATCGAGTCGCTCGGCCTGGCCAGCGCCTGCCTCGCCGAGGCCTACGACCAGCTGGACGAGCAGAGCGGCGACCGGCTCGAGGAGGAGTGCTTCCGGCCCGTCCAGCTCGCCTTCGGGCGCGCGAAGCGCACCCAGTCGGAGTTCGCCGGGCGCCACGGGCTCGCGGCCGGCGCCGTCGAGCAGCTCTCGGCGGGCCTCGCCTCGCAGGGCGCGGCGGCCCTGATCGGCCGCGCGGTGGAGGCCGCCGCGGAGGCCGACCAGCTGCTGGCCGAGCTTCAGGACTCGATGCTCCCCGTGGAGGCCGGCGACGCCGAGCTCCGCGCCGGCCTGGTCTCGATCCGCGAGCCCCTGGGCGGCCTGCCCGCGCGTGCGCGCGGCTTCCTGCGCGGCCTGGGGCGCTAGCCACTTCGCCGAACTTCTGCATTCCGCACCCGGGGGGTGGGTGCGGATTGCGGTAGTTCGCGCGACCGAAGGCAGCTCAGCGCAGCTGCGACGCCGCCGCGGCGTCGCAGAGGACCGTGACCCCGTCGTCCACCAGCGACGCCGGGGCGCTCGGGTCGGGCGGGCCGCCGAAGGCACGGGCCATGGCCTCGGCCTTGTCCTCGCCCGTGACCAGGAAGACGGCATGGCGGGTGGCGTTGATCACAGGCAGCGTCAGCGTTATCCGCGCCACCAGCGGGGCCATCCCGGGGCGCTCCACGCCGACGACGGAGCGCTCGCGCTCGCCGAGGGCGTCGTCGCCCGGGAACAGGGAGCACGTGTGGGCGTCGGGGCCCATGCCGAGCAGCATGAAGTCGAAGGACGGCAGCTCGTCCCCGAACACCTCGCCGAGCGCGCGCTCGTAGTCGGCGGCGCCCTCGTGCGGTCCCAGCTCGCCGCACATCCGGTGCACCCTCGCCCCCTCGATCGCGTCGAGCAGCGACTCCTTGACCATCCGGAAGTTCGAGTGCTCGTGATCGGGCGGCACGCAGCGCTCGTCGGTGAACCACAGCTCCACGTCGGACCAGTCGTCGCGCATCCCGGCGAGCTTCCGGTACGCCTCGCGCGGCGTCGAGCCGCCCGTGATCACCATCTGGCCGGTCACCTCGGCCATCAGCTCGGCGGCCACGCCGGCCGGGTCGTCGACCACCTGCAGGTCAGCGCGCACGGAAGGCCTCGATCTTCTCGCGCGAGTCCGCGGCCGCGGTGTTCATCTCGCGCCCTGCCACCTGGCGCACCAGCCCCGACAGCACCTTCCCGGGCCCCAGCTCGAGGAAGTCCGTGCAGCCGGCGTCCACGAGCGAGCGCACGCAGTCGGCGAAGCGCACCGGCTTGGCGATCTGCTCGACGAGCGCCTCGCGCACGCCCTCCGCGTCGTCCACGGGCAGGCCGGAGTGGTTCGCCACGAGCGGGACCGACGGATCGCCGATCGCTGCCTCGCCCAGCGGGCCGCGCAGCTCCTCGCGCACCGGGACCATCAGCGTGCTGTGGAACGCCGCCCCCACGGGCAGCCGCATCCCCCGCGCGCCGGGCTCGTCCTCGAGCAGCGCCAGCAGCCGGTCCACGGCGCCGTCGGTGCCCGACACCACGATCTGGCGCGGCGAGTTCAGGTTCGCCGCCCCGAGCGGCTCGCCCTCGGCGGCCTGCTCGCAGAGCTCGGCCAGCCGCTCCTCCCCCACGCCGCCCGTGGCCGCCATCGCCCCCGGGCTCCGCTCCTGGATCTCGGCCATGAGCCGGCCGCGCGTGCAGACGAGCCGCATCGCGTCGCCGGCGTCGAGCGCTCCGGCGGCCGCGGCCGCCGTGTACTCGCCGAGGCTGTGCCCGGTCACCAGGTCGGGCTCGAGGCCGCAGTCCGCCGCCACCTCGGCGAGCGCCATCGAGACCGCGAACAGCGCCGGCTGGGCCACGTCGGTGCCCGTGAGGGCCTCCATGGGCCCCTCGCTCACGTAGCGCGAGACCGGCAGGCCCGACAGCTCGTCGGCGCGGCTCAGGTGCGCATCGAGCCGCTCGGCGTCCGTGGCGCGCAGCTCGGCGTCCATGCCCACCTTCTGCGAGCCCTGGCCGGGGAACAGGAATGCGAGCTTCCCCATGCGCTCAGGTGTTCGAGCGCTGCCGCGAGAGCTCGCGCTCGAAGTCGAAGGCGCCGGACTCGAGTCCCTGGTCGGCCCGGATCACGTGCATGATCGCGTTGATCTGCGCCAGGTGGGTGAACGCCTGGGGGAAGTTCCCGAGGTGGCGGCCCGAGCGGGGGTCGATCTCCTCGGCGTAGAGCCCGAGCGGGCTCGCGTACGACAGCAGCTTCTCGCAGAGCGCCCGGCCGCGCTCGATCTCCCCGACCTCCACGAGCGCGGACACGAGCCAGAAGGAGCAGATCGTGAAGGTGCCCTCCTCGCCGGCGAGCCCGTCGTCGGTCTCCTCGGTCCGGTAGCGCAGCACGAGCCCGTCCTCGGTCAGCTCGTCCGCGATGGCGAGCACGGTCGCCCTGATGCGCTCGTCGCTCGGGCGGGAGGAAGCGCACGAGCGGCATCAGCAGCACGCGAGGCGTCGAGCGCGTCGGTCTCGTAGTGCTGGCAGAACACGCCGCGCTCGTCGATGCGCGTTGGCGCAGATGTCGGCGTGGATCTCGTCCGCGGCCGACTGCCAGCGCGCCGCGGTGTCCAGCTCCTCGCGCAGCTCGGCCAGCCGGGCGCCGCGGTCGAGCGCCACCCAGCACATCATCTTCGACGAGGTGAAGTGCTTGCGGCTCGCCGCGCACCTCCCAGATGCCGCGGTCGGGGTCGCGCCAGTTGGCGAGCGCCGCCTCCACCTGGCGCTTGAGGATCGGCCAGACGCGCTCCGGCAGCGCGTCGCGCGACTTCGTGTGCAGGTAGACCGAGTCGAGGTAGGCGCCCCAGACGTCGTGCTGGTCCTGGTCGTAGGCGCCGTTGCCGATCCGCACGGGCCGCGCCCCCTCGTAGCCGTCGAGGTGGTCGAGCGTGCTCTCCGCGAGCTCCTCCTCGCCGCCGATCCCGTACATGATCTGGAGCTGTCCCTCCTCGGCCTCCGCCACGTCGGCGATGAAGTAGAAGAAGTCGTTGGCCTCCCAGTCGAAGCCGAGCGTGTAGAGGCCCCAGAGCATGAACGTGGCGTCGCGGATCCAGGTGTAGCGGTAGTCCCAGTTGCGCTCGCCGCCGGGCGTCTCCGGCAGCGACGTGGTGGCCGCGGCCACCATCGCGCCGGTCGGCGCGTAGGACAGGCCCTTCAGCGTGAGCGCGCTGCGCTGGAGGTAGGTGCGCCAGGGGTGGTCGGGGAACTCGCCGTGGTCGAGCCAGTGCTGCCAGTGGTGCGCCGTCCAGACGAGCTTCTCGTAGGCCTCGCCGTACTCCTGCGGCGCCGGGTGCTCGGACCAGGAGAGGGCCGCGAACAGGGTGTCGCCCTCCTTCATCAGCGTGCGCGCGGTCGCCCGCGAGCCCTCGAAGCCCACGCGCATGTCGGTCGTGAGCTGGAGCCCCACGTCGCACTCGCCGCCCTCCGCGCGTCGCCCTGGCCTCGTGGTAGCCCGTCGCCCGTGTACTCCCATTGCGCGCCGAGCTGGCCGTACTCGAACACCGGCTCGCAGTCGAGCCGCACCTGGACCTCGCCGTTCACGCAGCGCACGAGCCGCAGCAGGACGTGGTCGGCGTCGTAGTCGGTGGGCGAGCGCCGGTGGGTGCTCGAGCGCTCGTGCTCGTGGTGCCAGGGGCCGATCAGCAGCACGTCGCGCACGATGATCCAGCCGCCGCGCGTGCCCCAGCTCGTCTCGAGCACCATCGTGCCCGGCAGGTAGCGCCGGTCGGCGGGCACCTCCACGTCGGCCGGCCCGAGCCGGAAGCCGCCCGCGTCGCGGTCGAGGATCGACCCGAACACGCTCGGGGAGTCGAAGCGCGGCAGGCAGAGCCATTCGACGTTCCCGCTCGGCGCCACCAGCGCGCAGGTCTCGCAGTCGGACAGGAAGCCGTACTGGGCGATCGGCGGGAAGACGCTCCCGGGCCGCGCGCCGTCGGCCACGAACTCGTTCACCGGAGCATCGCCTGCGCCACCTCGAGCGCCGGCTCGTAGGTGGGGTCGCGAAGGAGCGCCTGGCGGATCCCCTCGCCGAGGATGCCGGCCTCGCCGCGGGAGGCGCCGAGCACCGTCCAGGAAGCCTCCTTGCCGTCCTTGGTCCGCCGCCGCGCGGACAGCCCGCCGGGGCCGCGGTTCAGGTCGACCTCGGTGCCGAGCGCGGTCTGGATGGTGATCCCCGCGAGGCCCGGGCGCGGTCATCGTCGGGTCGGGCTCGAGCTTGAGCTCCACGTCCTGGCGCCTGCCGTGGCAGCGGCCGTACAGCCCGCCGTCGTGGGTCATCACGTTCCCCGGCTCCCAGCCGAGCCGCGAGGCGAGCCAGCCGCAGAACAGCAGGCCGGTCACGACCGAGTCGGGACGGTGGCGCACGGTCACCGACGAGATCGCGCCGAGCTCGCGCCGCAGCCGCGGCGGGTCGAACGTGGCCGCCACCCGCTCGCGCCACGGCGTGGAGCGCAGCCACGCCAGGTCCACCACGTAGGCGCGCTCCTCGAGCTCGCGTGGCGCGGGCCGCCGCCGCGGCCGGGTCGGGCTCCATCCTCGGAGTCGATCAGCACCACCTGGGCCAGCCGCATCAGCGAGTCCACCGCCTGCGGGTGGCCGTGCGGCGACCACACCACCGTCGCCAGGTCGCTCACCACGAGCGGGTCCACGATCGTGTCCATCTTCTGGAGGTGGCGCTCGCCCACGTCCACGAGCACCTCCTCGTGGTAGAGCGCCAGCTCGCCGGGCTTGGGGTCGCCCTCCATGCGCATCGTGGCGATCGCGTCGATGGTGGTGCGCCCGCGCTCGACGGCACACAGGATCAGGCGCGACGGGTGGTAGCGCCCGACGCGCTCGAGCCGGTTGAGCACCTCGCCGCGCCACTCGCGGTCCACGATCACCACGAGGTTCAGGACGCGCGCCGGCGCGACGGCCTCGTCCTCGTCGTGGCGCTGCTTGAGCAGCTCCTGCAGGGCGGCGGCTATGTCGGACGGGGTGGTGTCCTGCTCGTGCCAGACCCCGTCCATGAAGTCGGCGTCGCGGGTCTAGATCGTCCGCCACCGGTGCCCTTCGTGCAGGATCGAGTTCGCCTCCTCCGGGCCGTGCGAGCCGGCCGGGTACTGCGAGCAGCGGCGGCTTGTCGCTCGGCCCAGGCCTGCAGCACCGGGTCGATGATCCGCCACTGGGCCTCCACCTCGTCCACGCGGGTGAAGAGCGTGGCGTCGCCGCGCATCGCGTCGAGGATCAGCCGCTCGTACGCCTCGGGCGACTGCGACAGGAACGCCGTGCCGTAGAGGAACTCCATGTTCACCGGCCGGATGCGCATGCGCGTGCCGGGGATCTTCGCGCCGATCGAGATCGCCACGCCCTCGTTCGGCTGCATGGTCATGATCAGCTGGTTGGGCTGGACGCCCACCGAGCCCTGCTGCTCGAACGCGAGGTGGGGCACCGGCTTCAGCGTCACCGCGATCTCGGTGATCTTGCGGGCGAGGCGCTTGCCGGTGCGGAGGTAGATCGGGACCCCGGCCCAGCGCCAGTTGTCCACCTCGAGCCGGAGCGCCGCGAAGGTCTCGGTCTTCGAGTCCTCCGGCACGCCCTGCTCCTCCAGGTAGCCGGGCACCTGCTGGCCGCCGATCATCCCGGCCGTGTACCGGGCCCGCACGGACATCTCGGGCACCTGCTCCACGGTCGGCGGGTGGATGGCGTGGAGCACCTTCACCTTCTCGTCGCGGACGTCGTCGGCGGAGAACGTGACCGGCGGCTCCATGCAGAGCAGGGCGAGCAGCTGGAGCATGTGGTTCTGCACGAGGTCGCGGAGCGCGCCCGACGTGTCGTAGTAGCCGGCGCGCGTGCCCACGCCGAGGTCCTCGGCGGCGGTGATCTGCACGTAGTCGATGTAGTTGCGGTTCCAGATCGGCTCGAAGAGCCCGTTGGCGAACCGCAGCGCCATCGTGTTCTGGACGGTCTCCTTGCCGAGGTAGTGGTCGATGCGGAAGACCTGGTCCTCGTTCAGCACGCTCAGCACGGCCGCGTTCAGCTCGCGCGCCTCGGCGAGGTTCCTGCCGATCGGCTTCTCGATCACCACGCGCACCTCGGCCTCGTCCGCGTCGTTGAGACCGTGCTCGCCGAGCTTGCCGACGATCACCGGGAAGAACGTGGGCGCCGTGGAGAGGTAGAAGGCGCGGTTGAAGACGAGGCCGGCGGACTCGTCGAACTCCGCGAGGCACTCCTTCAGGCGCTCGTACATCGTGTCGTCGTCGAAGGTGCCCGGCACGTAGCGGACGTTGTCGAGCAGCCGGTCGAGCACCTTCTCGTCCGGCGGCCGGCGCGAGAACTCCTTGATCACCTCGCGGGCCATCGCCCTGTAGTCGTCGTGCGGGATGTCGCTGCGCGAGACCGCGATCAGGTTGAAGCGCTCGGGCAGCGCGCCCTCGTGCGCGAGGTTGTAGATGGCCGGGAGGAGCTTGCGCTTGGCGAGGTCGCCCGTGCCGCCGAAGATCACGAGCGTCGTGGGATGGACCGGCAGCCGCTCGAGACCTTCGGTGAGCGGGTTCTCCTGCTGCTCCACGGTCGCCACAGGACTACTCGGAGTCCGCGGACTTGACCGCGTGCCCGCCGAACTGGTTGCGCAGCGCGGCGTTCACCTTGGCGGCGAAGGCGTTCTGGCCGCGCGACGAGAAGCGCTCGAACAGCGACGTCGTGATGACAGGGGCCGGGATCCGCTTGTCGATCGCGTCCTCGACGGTCCAGCGGCCCTCGCCCGAGTCCTCCACGTAGGGCTCGAGGCGCGCGAGGTCGTTGCCCTCCTGCTCGAAGGCGTTCGCCGCGAGCTCGCAGAGCCAGGAGCGGATCACGGAGCCCTGCATCCACAGGTGCGCGATCTTCGCGTTGTCGAGCTCGAACTCGCGACGCGTCGAAGAGCGAGAAGCCCTCGGCGTAGGCCTGCATGACCCCGTACTCGACGCCGTTGTGGACCATCTTCACGTAGTGGCCCGCGCCGGTCGGGCCGAAGTGCCCCCAGCCGGGCCCGTGCACGTCGTCGGTGGGCGGCGCGAGCACGTCGAGGATCGGGGCGAGCCGCTCGACCGCCTCGTCGGGCCCGCCGACCATCATGCAGTAGCCCACCTCGAGGCCCCAGACGCCGCCGCTCGTGCCCACGTCCACGTAGTGGATGCCCTTCGGCTCGAGCGCCGCGGCGCGCGCCATGTCGTCGGTCCAGCGGCTGTTGCCGCCGTCGATGATCATGTCGCCCGCGTCGAGCAGCTCGCCGAGCTTGTTCACCGTCTCCGTGGTCGGGATCGCCCGAGGGGACCATGATCCAGACGGCGCGCGGCGGCTCGAGCTGCGCGACCAGCTCCTCGAGCGACCCCGCGCCCGCGGCGCCGTGGCCCTCGGCCTCCTTCACGGCGTCCGCGCTGAAGTCGAACGCCACCACCTCGTGGTCCGAGTCGCGGTGGATGCGATGGACCATGTTGCCGCCCATCTTCCCGAGGCCTATGAAGCCGAGCTTCATCCGAGCACCTCCCTCACCCGCGCGGTCAGTTCTCGGACCGCCTGCGCGGCGTCCCCGTCGAGGCGCACCTGCACGGCGGTCAGGCCGTGGTCGCGCAGCGTCAGCAGGTCGCCGATCGCCTGCGCCTCCTTGAGGTGCTCGAACGCGTAGCCGGCGCCCGGGATCTCCGCGTCCCCCTCGGGACGGTGGAGCAGCTCCAGGAACAGGCCCACCGGCGGGCCGCCCTTGTGGAACTGGCCGGTCGAGTGCAGGTAGCGCGGGCCATAGCCGAACGTGGTCGTGGCCCGGGTCGTGTCGCGGATCGCGCTGCGCAGGTCCGCCACCGCGGCGTCGATCTCCTCGGAGGGCGCGGCGAAGCCGAGGATCGCCACGTAGTGGGGCGGCTCCGCGGTCTTGAGCAGCTCCGCGAGGTCGCCCGGATCCACCTCCGGCAGGTCGCCGCCCTCCAGCACCTTCGCGGTGTTGTCCTTGGCCTCCTGGACGTTGGGCTGGTCGAACGGGTTGATGCCGAGCACCCAGCCGGCCACGGCGGTCGCGAACTCCGCGAAGAAGAACACCCGGCCGAGGTCCGCGGCGCCGTGCGCCTCGAGCGTCAGCGTCGGGTGCCCCGCGCGCCCGAGCGCGGCGATCTTGCCGTCGAGCTCCTCGTCCGGCTCGTCCGGGTTGCGCAGGTAGAGGAACACGCGGTCGTCGCCGTACGCCTCGGGCTCGCCGAGCGGCTCGTCCGCCACCGGCAGGATGCCGGTGCCCTGCTTGCCGGTCGACTCCGCCACGAGCTGCTCGGCCCAGAGGCCGAAGCTCTCGATCGGCGGCTGCACGACGAAGGTGAGCTTGTCGCGGCCCTGGCGGGCCAGCTCGCCCAGCACCACGCCCAGCCAGAGGCCCGAGTTCGCGCTCGTGTCTCCGGTGCTCGCGCAGTTCTGCTCCGCGACCTGGGCCGCGCCCAGCAGCGCCTCCACGCTCACGCCCGCCAGCGCGGCGGGCACGAGCCCGAAGTAAGACAGCACCGAGTAGCGGCCGCCGATGTTCGGGTCGTTCTCGAAGACGCGCCGGAAGCCGAGCTCGTTCGCCTTGTCCACGAGCGGGCTGCCCGGGTCGGTGACCGCCACGAAGCGGCTGCCGTCGCCGCCGGAGCGGTCGAGGAAGTAGCGCATGTGGGAGAGCGTCTCGATCGTGCCGCCGGACTTGGACGACACGATGAACAGCGTGTGCTCCAGGTCGACCGATTCCTCGAGCGCCAGCACGGCGGCCGGGTCGGTCGAGTCGAGCACGTGCAGGCGGAGGCCGCCGGGGATCTCCCCGAACGAGCGCCGGATGACCTCCGGCCCGAGGCTCGACCCGCCCATGCCGAGCAGAGCGGCGTCGGTGAACCCGTCCGCCTTCACCGCCTCGACGAACTCGCGCAGGTCGTCGGCGTGGTCGAGCATCTTCTCGCTGATCGTGAGCCAGCCCAGGCGGTTCCCGATCTCGGGCACGCCCGGGGCCGCCCCAGAGCGACTCGTCCTTGCTCCAGACGCGCTTGACCACGTCCTCGGCCTGGGCCTGCTCGACCCGCTTCACGATCGCCGGCTCGAGCTCGTCCGGGATCGACGAGCTGATCGTCGGCGGGCGCTCCGGTGACCACGCCCTCGCGCGCCAGCTCGACGCCCTCGATCAGCTTGTCGAACGGCTCGATGAACTTCTGGATGCCGTCCCTGAGCAGCTTCTCCGTCACGTCGCCCATGTCGATGCCGGCGTCGGCGAGCGCCTTGAGGTCCGCGGACGGGTCCTGGTCGGCGGTCGGCGCCGCTGACCTCGAGCTGCTCGGCGCAGGCCAGCAGCGTGGGCATCGGCATCGTGTTGACGGTGTGCGGCGCGACCAGCGTGTCCACGTACTTGGTCTCGGGGTAGCGCGGGTCCTTCACGCCGGTCGAGGCCCAGAGCGGGCGCTGGAACGGCGCGCCGGCCTCGCGCACGCGCGCGAAGCGCTCGCCGAGGAAGAGCTCCTTGAACTTCATCGTACGCGGCGCGCGCGTTGGCCACCGCCGCGATCCCGCGCAGGTCCTCGCGCCCGAGCGCCTCGAGCCGCTTGTCGACCTCGGAGTCCACGCGCGAGACGAAGAAGCTCGCCACCGAGTGGATGTCCATGGACTCGCCCGCGTCGAGGCGGCGCTCCATGCCGCGGATGTAGGCCTCGGCGATCGCGGTGTAGGACTCGACCGAGAAGAGCAGCGTGATGTTCACGTTGATCCCGGCGGCGATCGACTCCTCGATCGCGGGCACGCCCTCCTCGGTGCCCGGGATCTTGATCATCAGGTTGGGCCGGTCCACCCGGCCCCAGAAGTCCTTGGCCTGCTCGATCGTGAGGTCGGTGTCGTGCGCCACGGCCGGCTCGACCTCGAGCGAGACGAAGCCGTCGGCGCCGTCGGCCTCGTCCCAGACGGGGCGCAGCACGTCGCAGCCGCTCTGCACGTCGCGGATGGCGATCTCCTCGTAGATGCGGCGCGCGTCGAGGCCCTGCTCGGCGAGCTCGCGCGAGCTGCTCGTCGTAGTCGGTCGAGCCGAGGATCGACTTCTCGAAGATCGCGGGGTTCGACGTGACGCCGCGCAGGGAGTCCTCGCGGACCAGCCGCTCGAGCTCACCGGAGGTGATCAGGCCGCGGCTGATCTGGTCGAGCCAGATGCTGGTGCCGGCGGCCGTCAGTGCAGCGAGCCGCTCGTTGACCTGTAGCTTCGACGCTCATGGCGCTCCTCTCATGTCTTGGCGGCGAGCCTGCTCGGCCACGGCGCGGGCGCGCTCTGCCACGTGCTCGGGAGTGAATCCGAAATGCTCGTACAGCGCGGGCTGGGGGGCCGAGGCGCCGAAGCCGGTCATGCCGATGGCCTCACCGTCCTCGGTGGTCCAGCGCTCCCATCCGAAGGTAGCGGCGGCCTCGACCGAGACCCGGGCGCGGCAGGAGGCGGGGAGCACCGACTCGCGGTAGTCCTCGTCCTGCTCGATGAAGCGGTCGAAGCAGGGGATGCTCACCACGCGGGTGGCGACCCCGTCCGACTCGAGCGCCTCGGCCGCCTCGAGGCAGATCGAGACCTCGGAGCCCGTGCCCATCAGGATCACGTCCGGGTCGGCGCCCTTCGACGACTCGCGCAGCGTGTAGGCGCCGCGCGAGATGGCGTCGTCCGGGACCGAGTCCGGGATCCAGGATCGGCAGGTTCTGGCGGCTGAGGACGAGGGCGCAGGGACCGTCGTGCTGCTCGAGCGCGAACTCCCAGGCGAGCACCGTCTCGTTCGCGTCGGCGGGCCGCAGGACGTTGATGTTCGGCGTGGCGCGCAGGTGCGCCAGGTGCTCGACCGGCTGGTGCGTCGGCCCGTCCTCGCCCAGCCCGATGGAGTCGTGCGTGTAGACGTGGATCACCGGAAGGTGCATCAGCGCCGCCAGGCGGACCGAGCCCTTCATGTAGTCGAGGAAGTTGAAGAACGTGGATCCGAAGGCCCGGACCCCGTGCAGGTTCAGGCCGTTCACGATCGCGCCCATGCCGTGCTCGCGGACCCCGTAGTGGATGTTCCGCCCGGAGTAGTCGTCGCGCGTGACGGAGCCGCCGCCGTCGATCTCGGTGAGCGTCGACGGCTCCAGGTCCGCCGAGCCGCTGACCAGCGTCGGCACCTTGGCCGCCGCCCACTGGATGATCTCGTTCGACGCCTTGCGCGTGGCCACGGGCTTGTCGTCCGGGGCTGAAGCGCGGCCGGTCCGAGCTCCAGCCGTCCGGCAGCCGGCCGTTCCATGAACAGCTCGAGCTCGGCCGCCGGCTCGGGGCTCTCCGTCGCGGAAGGCCGCCAGCCGCTCGTTCCACTCGGACTCCGCCTCGCTGCCGCGCTCGGCCACCGGCGCGAAGTTCTCGCGCACCTCGTCCGGGACGAGGAAGTGGGCGTCCGGGTCCCAGCCGTAGGCCTCCTTCGTCAGCCGCACCTCGTCCTCGCCGAGCGGCGAGCCGTGGGCCTTCTGGCTGTCCTGCTTGTTCGGCGAGCCGAAGCCGATGTGGGTGCGCAGGATCACGAGCGAGGGCCGGTCGTCCACCGCGTGCGCCGCCTCGATCGCGCCCTCGATCCGGTCCAGCTCGATGTCCTCGCCGAGGTTCTGCACGTGCCAGCCGTAGGCCTCGTAGCGCTTGCCCACGTCCTCGCTGAAGGCCATCTGCGTCTCGCCGGCGAGCTGGATCTTGTTGTCGTCGTAGAAGACCGTGAGCCGGCCGAGCCCGAGGTGCCCGGCGAGCGAGCTGGCCTCCGAGGCCACGCCCTCCTGCATGTCGCCGTCGCTCGCGATCGCGTACGTGTGGTGGTCGACGATGTCTCCGAAGCGGGCGGCCAGCATCCGCTCGGCCAGCGCGAAGCCCACCGCGTTGCCCACGCCCTGGCCGAGCGGGCCGGTCGTGACCTCCACGCCGGGGGCGCCGTCGGCCTCGTACTCGGGATGGCCCGCGGTGGGGCTGCCGAGCTGGCGGAAGTTCTCGAGGTCCTCCATCGACACGCCGTAGCCGCTCAGGTGGAGCGTGGAGTAGAGGAGCATCGAGGCGTGCCCGGCCGAGAGCACGAAGCGGTCGCGGTCGAACCAGTGCGGGTTCGCCGGGTTGTGCTTCATGACCTTCGTGTAGAGCAGGTACGCGACCGGCGCGAGCGCCATCGGGGCGCCGGGATGGCCGGAGTTCGCCTTCTGGACCGCGTCCATCGAGAGCGTGCGAATCGTGTTGATGGAGAGCTGGTCCAGCTGGGTCCCTGACGTGACGGTGCTCATTCGGCCCCTTCTATCGATTCGACTCGCAGGCGGGCAGTATCGCGTGCAACCCCTTGAGCTGCGAGCACGCCCGCGCCTATTACCCCGGCGCCTGCCCCGCCGCGGGCCAGCGAAACCGTCACGCGCTTCCACAGAGCCGGGAGCGCACGCGACCCGGCCTCGTCCACGGCCCGCTCGAAGTACAGGTCCGCGGCGCGCGAGAGCCCGCCGCCGACCACCACGTACTCGGGCTCGAACACGTTCACGTAACCGCCGATCGCCACGCCGAGCATGCGCGCGAAGCGCTCGAAGACCCGCAGCGCGTCGGCGTCGCCGTCGCGCGCCACGGTCACGAGCGAGCGGCTCGTGACGTGGCCGTTGTCGTCGAGGCACTCGGCCAGCCGGCTGTCGGGCATGTCGCGGGCGAACTCGGTGGCGTCGCGCTCGAGCGCCTGGCCGCTGCAGTAGGCCTCGAGGCAGCCCCTGCCCGGGCAGTTGCCGGGACAGGGCGGCCCCTCGGGGTCCACCGTGAAGTGCCCCAGCTCGGCCCCGAGCCCGTGGGCCCCGCGGAAGATCTCGCCGCCGATGATCACGCCGCCGCCCACGCCGGTGCCGAGCGTGAGCATCACGAGCAGGCTCGCCGGCGCGTCGTCCACGAGCTGGGCCTCGGCGAGCGCGGCGCAGTTGGCGTCGTTGTCGACGAACACCGGGAGCTCGAAGCGCCGCCGCAGCTCCTCGCGCAGCGGCACGCCCGTGAGCGGGATGTTCACGCTCGACTCGACGATGCCGCGGGTCTGGTCGATCTGCGACGGCACGCCCACGCCGATCGCGGCGGGGACGCCCACCCGCTCGATCACCCGGCGCGCGGTGGCCTCGATCCCGTCGAGGAGCGCCTCGGTGTCACTCAGCGGGGTGGGCGACTCCTCCTGGTGGGTCACCTCCGCGCCCACCACCGCGCCCACGGCCACCTTGGTGCCGCCGACGTCCACTCCCAGCACTACCGGATCGGAGCTCACAGTTGATTCTGTTCCCCCGGGAGGGTGCGAAGCAAGCGCCCACCTGCCGAGCGGAAGATGTAGGGTCGCACCGCCGTGATCCAATCAGTGCTGGTCGGGACAGACGGCTCTGAACGCGCCGAGCGCGCGGTGAGCGCCGCCGTGGACGTGGCAAAGGGCCAGGACGCCACGCTGCTTCTGGTGGCGGCCTTCCGCGACGAGGACACGCACTGGGAGACGATCTCGGGCTCGGGCGCCGTCGGGGTGGGGAGCCTGCGCGAGGCGGCCGAGCAGGTCCTGATGCGCTCCGCGCGCCACGCCGAGGAGCGCGGCGTGAAGCAGGTGGACTGGGAGGCCCGCGGCGGCCACCCGGCCGACGTGATCCTGGACATCGCCGGGGAGCGCGGCATCGATCTGATCGTGGTCGGCAACAAGGGCATGACGGGCGCGCGCCGCTATTTCCTCGGCGGCGTGTCCGACAAGGTCTCGCATCACGCGCCCTGCAGCGTGATGATCGTGCGAACCGATTAGCTTCCGGCCCATGGCTGAGATCGACATGCGCCCCCTGGGCGCGAAGCTGAGCGGCGCCGCGCTGGCGCCGGGAGACGACGGCTGGGACGAGGCCCGCGCGGCCTGGAACCTCACGGCGGACCAGCGCCCCGCGGGCGTGGTGCTCGCCGAACGGGGTGGACGACGTGCGCGCGACCGTCGAGTTCGCCCGCGAGCAGGGCGCGCGCGTGGCGCCCCAGTCCACCGGCCACGCGGCCTCGGGCATCACCTCGCTCGACGGCACGATCCTGCTGCGCACGCTCGGCATGGGCGGCGTCGAGATCGACGCCGGCGCGCGCCTCGCCCGCGTCGAGGGCGGCGCCGTCTGGAGCGCCGTGGCCGCCAAGGCCGGCGAGCACGGCCTCGTGGGGCTGTCCGGCTCCGCGGGCGAGGTCGGCGTGGTCGGGTACACGCTCGGCGGCGGGATCGGCTGGCTCAGCCGCAAGCACGGGCTGGCCTGCAACAGCGTGGTCTCGTTCGACGTGGTCAACGCCGACGGCGACGTGGTCCGGGCATCCGCCGACAGCGAGCCGGACCTGTTCTGGGCGCTCCGCGGCGGCGGCGGGAGCTTCGGGATCGTGACCGCGATGGAGTTCACGCTCTATCCGCTCGCCGAGGCGTACGCCGGGATGATCGCGTGGCCCGCGGCCCGCGGCGTGGACGTGATCCCGGCCTACCTCGAGTGGGTCAAGGGCCTCCCGGAGGAGATGTCCGCGTGGGTCCGCTACCTCACGCTTCCGCCGATCCCGGAGGTGCCCGAGCATCTCCGTGGCAACCCGATCGTGGACGTGACCGCCGCCTACGCCGGCCCGGAGTCCGAGGGCGCCGAGCTGCTCCGCCCGCTGCTCGAGCTGGGCGAGCCGATGATGAACACGTTCGCCACCGTCCCCGCATCCGGCCTCGGGGCGCTCAACGGCGATCCCGAGGAGCCCGTGCCCGGCCTCGGCGACGGGGACCTGCTGGGCGAGCTGCCCGCCGAGGCCGCCGACGCTCTCACGGGCGTGGCGGGCCCCGACTCGGGCAGCCCGCTGCTCTCGGTCCAGCTGCGCCAGCTGGGCGGCGCGCTCGCCCGCCCGCCGGCCGGCGCCGGCGCCACGGCCGGCCTGGACGCGGAGTACGCCCTCTACGCGGTCGGCATCGCGATGGGGCCGGAGATGGCGCAGGCCACGAGCGCGCACGTGAACAAGGTGAAGGAGACGCTCGCGCCCTGGTCCACGGGGCGGCGCTACCTCAACTTCGTGGACGTGCCGGCGCCCGCCGCGCTCTCCTTCGACGACGAGACCTACGCGCGGCTGCTCCAGGTTCGCGCGCAGCACGACCCGGACAACCTCTTCCGCGCGAACCACGAGGTGGCCCCGGCGGTTTAGGGTCAGAGTTGTGAAAGGCGGCGTCGACCTGGGCGGGACGAAGGTCCAGGCCGTGGTGATGGGTCCCCGCGGCAAGGTCCTCGGCGAGGCGAAGCTCCCCACCCCGCAGGAGGGCGGCCCGCCCGCGGTGACCGACCAGATCGCCGAGGCGATGCGCGAGGCGGCCGCCGCCGCGGGCGTCGAGACAGCGGACCTGGCCGGGACCGGCGTGGGCTCGCCGGGGGCCGTCGACGGGAAGGAGGGCACCGTCGCGGAGGCGCGCAACCTGCCCGACTGGGAGGAGGCCTACCCGCTGGCGGCGGAGCTCTCCGAGCGGCTCGGCTGCCCGGTGGCGCTCGGAAACGACGTGCAGGTGGCGGTGGACGGCGAGTTCGCGCTCGGCGCCGCGCGCAAGGACAGGTCGCTGCTCGGGGTCTGGTGGGGCACCGGCGTCGGCGGCGGGATCATCCTCGAACGGCAAGCCCTGGATCGGGCGCGGGGCGGCCGCGGAGATCGGCCACGTGGTGGTCAAGCTGAACGGGGCGCGCTGCACCTGCGGGCGCAAGGGCTGCATGGAGGCCTACGCGGGGCGCGGCGCGATGGAGATCGAAGCGCGCAGGCTCGCCAAGAAGGGGCACGAGACCGAGCTCTTCGAGATCATGGAGAAGCGCGGCCGGACCCGCCTCCAGAGCGGTGTCTGGGAGCGCGCCCTGGAGCGCGAGGACCCGCTGGCGGTCAAGCTGATCGACCGTGCCGTGGCGGCGCTCGGCGCGGGCGTGGCGTCGGTCGTCAACGTGCTCGACGTGGAGACCGTCGTGATCGGCGGCGGCCTCGGGACGCGGCTCGGCGAGCCCTACGTGGAGCGCATCAGCGAGGCCATGCAGCCGCACCTGTTCGTGTCCGACCGGCCCCCGGCCGTGCGCCTCGCGGCGCTCGGCGACCTGGGCGGCGCGATCGGCGCGAGCCTGCTCGTCTAGGAGAGCTCGACCGCCGGCAGCCCGTCGAGGCTCTCGGCGTTGTGCTCGCGCTGGTAGTCGCGATAGGCGTCCGGCCCGTGCACCCGCACGCGCTTCGCGGACGACTTGGCCTGGTGCGGGCGCTGCCCCTCGTAGCTCATGAGCGGCACCCCGTACCCGCACGAGTCGGACACGCGGGTCACGTCCACGACCACGACGGCGCGGCGCGACTCGGGCACGTCGGGCTCGTCGAACCCGCAGCGGCCGAGCAGGTCCTCGAAGCGCGGGTCGCCGGGGAGCACGTGCTCGCCGCGGCCGTGCAGGCGCAGGATCCGCGGCGGGCCGTCGAAGGCGCAGAGCATCACCACGATCCGCCCGTTCTCGCGCAGGTGCGCGATCGTCTCGGCGCCGCTCCCGACCACGTCGAGGTAGGCGACCGTGTGATCGTCGAGCACCCGCAGCGTCCCGATCGGGCCCTTCGGGGAGACGTTCACGTGCCCGTCGCCGGCCAGCGGCGCCGTGCCGACGAAGAACAGGGCCTGCTTCGCGATCCAGTCGCGCTGGTGCTCGTCGATGCCCTCGTAGGTCCGCCCCACACGACGAGGGTACCCCCGGGACTCCAGGGGCCGCGGCGGCCGTAGCGATCCCGATGGCGCTCATCCGGGCACGAGTGGCGGCCGCCACGGCGCTCGCCGTGGCGAGCGGCGCGACCGCGCTCGCCATCGCCGCACCCGTGGGCATCGTGGACGAGCGCAGACCGCTCCCGCGGGCCGATCCGGTCCCGGATCCGCCGCTGCTCGCCGCGAGGGCCCCGGACGGCCCGCGGATCCGCTGGCGCCGCTCGCTCGCCCTCGGCACGCCCGCCGGCGGGCGGCTCGTGCGCGGCGTGCGCCTGCCCGCCGCCGGACGCCACTTCTTCACCTGGGACCCGGTGCTGCGGCGCTCGCCCAACCGGCCCTGGCGGCGCTGGGGCACCGACAGGCTGGTCCGCGTGCTGCTGCGCGTGGCGCGGGCCCACCAGCGCGCCCACCCGAGCGCGCCGCGCATGGCGATCGGGGACCTCAGCCGCGCGCACGGCGGCGACTTCGGCCCGCGCTTCGGGTACATCGGCCACGCGAGCCATCAGAACGGCCTCGACGCCGACGTGTACTACCCCCGCGCCGACGGGGCCGAGCGCGCCCCCCGCGGAGCCGGGCAGATCGACCGGCGCCTGTCCCAGGAGCTCGTGGACCGCTTCGCCGCCGCGGGCGCCGCCCTCATCCTGGTCGGCCCCTCGACGGGGCTCAGCGGGCCGCGGGTGGGCGTGCTCGCGAACCACGACAACCACCTGCACGTCCGCCTCGGGCCGTAGACAGTCGCGCGATGCGCCGAGCGACCGCGTTCGCCCCGGGCCGCGTGAACCTCATCGGTGAGCACACCGACTACAACGACGGCCTCAGCCTGCCGTTCGCGATCGCGCTCGGGGTCACGGTCACCGCCACGCCGCTCCCCGGGCAGTCGATCGAGGCGCACGCCCTCGACCTCGGCGAGCGCGACCGCTTCGACCGGGCCGATCCGGGCGAGCCGCCCGCCGTCGAGCCGGGCTGGCGGCGCTTCGTCCGCGGCGCGGTGGCCGAGCTGGCCCGGCTGCGGCTGCGCCCGCCCGCGTGCCGCCTGGAGATCGCCGGCGACGTGCCGCGCGACGCCGGGCTGTCGTCGTCGGCCGCGCTCTCCGTCGCGCTCTGCATGGCGTTCGGCGCAGCTGGGGAGCGACCCGAGGCAGCCGCAGGGGCTCGAGCTGGCCCGGCTCTGCTCGCGGATCGAGAACGACTGGGTCGGCGCCCGCACGGGCCTGCTCGACCAGCTCGCCTCGATCCACGGCCGCGAGGGCTGCGCGCTCCGGATCGACTTCCGCGAGCCGGCGCTGAGCGTCGTCCCGCTCGACCTGGGCCAGCACCGGCTGGCGGTGCTGCCGTCGGGCGCCGACCGCGAGCACGCCGAGTCGGGCTACAACCGCCGCCGCGACGAGTGCGCGCGTGCGCTCGAGCTGCTCGGCGTGGAGTCGCTGCGCGACGCGGACGACGTGGACTGGGAGGCGCTGCCCGACCCATACCGCCGGCGCGTGCGGCACGTCCTCAGCGAGAACGCGCGCGTGGACGCGATGGTCGCCGCCCTCGGCTCCGGAGACCTCGACGAGGCCGGGCTCCTGCTCGACGCCTCGCACCGGAGCCTGCGCGACGACTTCGAGGTCTCCGCGCCCGCGGTGGAGCGCGCACGCGAGCGCTGGCGCTCCGCGGGCGCGCTGGGCGCGCGCGTGATGGGCGGCGGGTTCGGCGGATCGGTGCTCGCCCTGCTCCCGCCGGGCCGCACGCTGCCTCCCGGCGCGCTGCCCGTGGAGCCGCGCGGCGCGGCTCGGATCCTCCCGGCCACCTGATACAACACCTCCGATGGACCGCAGCCTCGCCTACAAGAACATCCGCACCGGGCTCATCGCCGGCGCGATCGCGCTGATCGTGTTCGCGCTGTCCTGGGTCGTCGGCCTCGTCTACTGATGGCGGACGAGGTCCACCACAACGGCGACGAGGCGCCGGCCGCGGGCGAGGTCGTCCACCTCCCCGGGCCCTCCTACCTCCCCGTCATCACCGCGGCCGGGCTCACGATCGCCCTCACGGGGATCGTCATCAACTGGGTCCTGGTCGGCATCGGCGTGGTGATCACGGTCGTCGCGATCGTTCGCTGGATCCGCGAGACACGCGCCGACATCAGCGAACTGCCCCTCGAGCACTAGGTCCCGTGCCGGACGGCGAGGATCCCACCACCAGGGAGCTCCGGATCCGGCAGGCCGAGCGCGAGTCGCTCGAGCGCAGCCAGGCCGAGAAGGCCGACACGGAGGAGGAGACCGAGGAGCACGCCCGCCGCGCCGAGAAGGCGGCGTACCTGCGCGAGAAGCTCGAAGAGCGCGCCGACGCCGAGTCGGACGACTAGCTAGCGCGCGGCTGAAGGTCGTTCGGGAGCTCGCTCGTCGCGTACGACGAGACCCAGCAGCGCACGATGTCGCGCATGGAGAGGATCCCGGTGAGCTCGCCGCCGTCCACCACGACCAGGTGACGGAAGCCGCCGCTCACCATCGCCTCGGCTGCGCGCTCGAGCGACCAGTCGGGCGACGCGAACGTCAGGTCGGCCGACAGGTGGTTCGCCACCAGCTCCGCGTCCGGGTCCTCGCCCTCCGCCACCGACTGGAGCACGTCGCGCTCGGTGACGATGCCCGGCCCGGGCTGCTCGGGGTCGATGACCACGGCGGCGCCCACGCGGCGCTCCGCCATGAGGCACGCGGCCGTTCGCAGCGTCTGACCGGGGTTCACCGTGAGAACGACCCCGCTCATGCCGTCGCGAACCTGCATCCCGCCGCTCCTCTCCGTTGCTAGTGACGAATGACGCAAGCTACCGCATCATGCATCCGTTCGCGCAGATCATCCGTATTCCGGTTCAGATGCGCCAATCGACGGCATCCAGACGCCGTGCCCTTTTCGAGGAGGCGGTCGAGGTGATCGAGCGCGACTACGCGGCGGTGGACCTCTCGCTGCGGACGGTCGCCCACACGATCGCGACCTCCACGCGGCAGCTCCAGCGCGCCTTCGCCGAGAGCGGCCAAACCAGCTTCAGACGCGAGCTGCAGCGCGTGCGCATGGAGCGGGCGGCCTTCCTGCTGCGGGTCGGCTCGATGCCGGTCTCCCGAGTGGCCGCGGCCGTCGGGTACCGGCAGCCCGCGCAGTTCGCCAAGGCGTTCCGGCGCCACCACGGCCGGGCGCCGTCGGCCTTCCGCGAGCGCTCCGGCCAGCTCGCCGCCTGACCGCCGGGTCCAATAGACTCGCGCCCCGGTGACCGAGTCGGAGCGCGAGAGCCAGACCCCCGTCGCGCCGGCGGCGGAGCCCCAGGAGGACCCTCGGATCAGTGGCGAGAAGCATCCGATCGCGAAGATGATCGCGATCGGGCTCGCGGCGTCCGTGGTCGGGATCGCGATCGTCCTCTCGATCAACTGGTTCCCCGAGAACGCGTCCAACGCCGGGGACGACATCGACACGCTCTACGACGTCCTGCTGATCGCCTCCGTGCCGATCTTCGTGCTCGTGATGGCGGTGGCGATCTACTCCGTCCTCAAGTTCCGCGCGCGCCCGGGCGACATGCGCGACGGAGCCCCGATCCACGGCAACACCCGGCTCGAGATCATCTGGGTGACGATCCCGTTCCTGATGGTGTCCGCGCTCGCCATCTACGGCTGGATCGTGCTCGACGACCTCGAGGCGAAGCAGCCCAACGAGCTGACCGTGAACGTGACCGGCCAGCAGTTCAACTGGAGCTTCGGGTACCCGGGCGAGAAGGTGCGCTCCGACACGCTCGTGCTCCCCATCGACCGGCCCGTGCACTTCCGCATCAACAGCGAGGACGTGATCCACAGCTTCTGGGTCCCCGAGTTCCGGCTGAAGTCGGACGCGGTGCCGGGCCTCACCACCCAGATCCGGCTGACGCCGACCAAGCTCGGCCGCTACCAGGTGGTCTGTGCGGAGCTGTGCGGCCTGGGGCACTCCACGATGCGCCAGCTGGTGCGGGTGGTCCCGACCGCCGCGTACGAATCCTGGCTCCAGAGACAGCGGGATCAGGCGGGTGGCGCGTGAAGTACGGTGCCGGAGCAACTAGATGACGTTGACCCAGCAGACTCACCGCTCCCGGCTGGTACCGCGCGGCGCTCGGTACCGCCGTGATGTTCCTGGTCGGCATGGGCCTCGTCGTCGGGGTGCGCGCGGCCTACGGCTGGGACCCGCTCTTCAACTGGGACGCGATCATCACCGTGGGGGCGCTGGTCGCCGCGCCGTTCGGCTACCTGATCGGCATCGGCTGCTTCGACTACTGGTTCTACTGGGCGTCCGGCGGGCCGACCCGGCCTGAGGACCACTCGGGCCACGGCGCCACGTCGTGGAAGGACTACTTCCGCGTCAACACCGACCACAAGGTGATCGGGATCCAGTACATCGTCACGACGATGTTCTTCTTCATCGCCGGCGGGCTCATGGCGATGGTGATGCGGGCCGAGCTGGCGCAGCCGGGCACGCAGTTCGTGGACCCGAACACCTTCAACGGGCTGTTCTCGGTCCACGCCTCGCTGATGATCTTCCTGTTCATCATCCCGGTCTTCGCCGGCATCGCGAACTTCGTGATCCCGCTGATGATCGGCGCGCCGGACATGGCCTTCCCGCGCCTGAACGCGCTGTCGTTCTGGATGCTCCCCGCGGCCGGCGTGATGATGCTGGCGAGCTTCTTCGCCGAGGGCGGCGCCTTCGCCACCGGCTGGACCGCGTACGCGCCGCTGTCCACCGACACCCCCCTCGGCCAGCAGTTCTTCACGGTCGGCGTGCAGTTCGCGGGCGCCTCGTCGATCGCCACCGCGCTCAACTTCCTGGTCACGATCATCACCATGCGCGCGCCGGGCATGACGTTCTGGCGCATGCCGCTGCTGGTGTGGGCGAACTTCACGACCTCGCTGCTGGTGGTGATCGCCACGCCGTTCATCGCCGGCTCGCAGTTCTTCGTGCTGCTCGACCGCTCGATGGGGACGCACTTCTTCGATCCTGCGGCGGGAGGGGACGTGCTGATGTACCAGCACGTCTTCTGGTTCTACTCGCACCCGGCCGTCTACATCATGATGCTGCCGGGCTTCGGGATCATCAGCGAGGTGATCTCGGCCAACGCCCGGAAGCCGGTGTTCGGCTACCGGATGATGGCCTTCTCGCTGGTGGCGATCGTGATCCTCGGGTTCACGGTCTGGGCCCACCACATGTTCGTGTCCGGGATGTTCTCCTGGCTGCGGGTGCCGATGATGATCACGACGATGCTGATCGCGGTGCCCACGGGCATCAAGATCTTCTCCTGGCTCGCCACGCTCTGGCGAGGGGTGATCCATCTCCGAACGCCGATGCTCTTCGCGCTCGGGTTCATCACCATGTTCACCCTCGGCGGCATCAGCGGCATCATGCTCGCCGTCGTGCCCTTCGACATCCACGTGTCGGACACGTACTTCATCGTCGCCCACATCCACTACGTGCTGTTCGGCGGCTCCGTGTTCACGATCTTCGCCGGCCTCTACCACTGGTTCCCGAAGATGACCGGCCGGATGTACGACGAGACGCTCGGCAAGGTGCACTTCTGGATGTCGTTCATCTTCTTCAACCTCACGTTCGGCCCCATGCACCTCGTGGGCATCGACGGGATGCCGCGGCGCGTGGCCGACTACGCCGAGCAGTACGCGACCTGGAACGCGATCATCTCCATCTCGGCGTTCATCTTCGGCGCCTCGTTCCTGATCTTCCTCTACAACATGATCACCTCGTGGCGGCACGGCCCCGCGGCGGCGGCCAACCCGTGGCGCGCGCACTCGATCGAGTGGCAGGTGTCCTCGCCGCCGCCGATCTTCAACTTCGACGAGATCCCGACGGTCGTCGGCGGCCCCTACGAGTACGGCACCCCGGGCGCCGTGCACGCGGTGTTCAAGGAGAAGGCGCCGGCGCAGGTGCCCGCGCCCGCCGGCGGCGGCGGAGCACCGCCCCCCAGCGAATGAAGCGCATCCTCGTCGTGGCCAACGAGACCGTGGCCGGGAAGCCGCTGATCGACGCGGTCAAGCGCGCTGCCGAGGGCGGCGAGGCGCACGTGCACGTCATCTGCCCCCAGAACCAGCCGAAGCACGGCTACGTGATCTACGACTCGATGGTGCGCGACGCCGCCGAGAACCGCGTGAAGATGACGGTCGCGCTGCTCCGCGAGGCCGGCATCGAGGCCGACGGCGAGGTGATGGACCCAGACCCGTACGCCGCGGTCATGGACGCGCTCGGCGACCAGGACTACGACGAGATCATCGTCTCCACGCACCCGGAGACCCGCTCCGGCTGGCTGCGCGAGGGCCTCGTGGACCGGCTGCGCCGCGCCGCGCGCCGGCCCGTCGAGCACGTGGTGGTGGACCTCGACGCCGAGCGCGACGACGTCAAGCGCACGCTCGTGGTCGCCAACCAGACCATGGGCGGCCCGGCGCTGCTCGACGCGCTGCGCAAGAAGGCGGAGGAGGAGCCGCGCCGCTTCATCGTGATCGCGCCGCAGGCGGCGGGCAACGGCAACGGCGACGGTGACGACGCCGCGCCGGAGCGGCTCGCGCACACGCTCTCCGAGCTGCAGGAGGCCGGCTTCGACGCGGTAGGACAGGTGGCCCACGCCGACCCCTACACGGCGATCCAGAACGCGCTCCAGTTCTACGCGCCGGACGACATCGTGATCTCCACGTTCCCGGAGACGCGCTCGGGCTGGCTGCGAGGCGACCTGATCGGACGCGTCCGGGCGACCACCGGCAAGCCGGTGGAGCACGTGGTCAGCGAGGCGGCGGCTGATGGAATCCGCCTCGATCGCCGCGGGCCACGGCGCCCACGAGCACGAGCACCACGGGCCGCCCACGGCCAACGTCTCCTCGCGCGTCGAGGCGCAGTTCCTCGGGATGCTGCTTTTCATCATCTCGGAGATCATGCTCTTCGGAGCGTTCTTCACGGCCTACTTCTTCATCAGGGTCGTGAACGAGGCCGGCTGGTTCCCGATCGACGGCACCGACCTGCCGGTCGGGATCGCGGGGGTCAACACGGCCATCCTGCTGTCGTCGAGCCTCACGATGCACTGGGCGCTCGAGGGCGCGCGCCGCGGCAACCGCCGCGCCCTGCAGGTCGGCCTCGTGACCACGGTGCGGCCTGGGCGCGACGTTCCTCTCGATTCAGATCAACGAGTACGTCCACCTGGGCTTCGCCCCACACGACAACGCGCAGGGCTCGGTCTTCTACGGGCTCACCGGCCTGCACGGAGCCCACGTCTTCGTCGGCCTGTCGCTCCTGGCGATGGCCACGGTCCGGGCGTTCCGCGGGCACTACTCGCCGGAGGAGCACCGCGGCGTCGAGGTGCCGGGGATCTACTGGCACTTCGTCGACATCATGTGGATCTTCGTGTTCAGCACCCTGTACATCCTCTGAGCGTGCTCAACCCCCTCCGCAGCGAGCAGGAGGCATTTCGGTTCCTGATCTACGTCGCGGTGACCGTGGCGCTGATCGTGGGCGCTCGTGCTGCTGCTCCGGGCGGTCCTCTGATCGACGACCTGGCGCTCGCCGAGCGGGCGGCCAGGCGTGCCGGCGAGGTTCTGCTGGGCTACTTCGGCCGCCCTCCCGAGGGGCTCGACACGAAGTCCAGCCGCACCGACCCCGTCTCGGATGCGGACAGGGAGGCGGAGCGCGCGATCGGCGAGCTGCTCGCGGCGGAGCGCCCCGACGACGGCCTGCTGGCCGAGGAGGGCACGCGCAGCGAGGCCCACAGCGGGCGGCGCTGGATCGTCGACCCGCTCGACGGGACCGTGAACTTCCTCTACGGCTTCCCGGTCTGGGGCGTGAGCGTGGCGCTCGAGGACGAGGAGGGCGTGGCCGTGGGAGTGGTCTACGACCCGTGCCGCGACGAGCTCTTCCGCGCCACCCGCGGCGGCGGCGCCGAGCTGGACGGGCGGCCGCTGCGTGTGCGCGAGCGCCGCGAGCTGCGCGCCGCGCTCGTGGCCACCGGGTTCAGCTACGACCCGGCCCGCCGCGGCGCCCAGGCCGAGCTCGTGGCCGCGCTGGTGCCCGCAGGTGCGCGACATCCGCAGGGCGGGCGCGGCGGCGCTCGACCTCGCCTGGCTGGCGGCCGGCAGGCTCGACGGCTTCTTCGAGCACGGCCTGAAGCGCTGGGACTGGGCGGCGGGCCGCCTGCTCGTGGAGGAGGCCGGCGGCGTCTCGGAGCCGCTCCCCGGCGACCCGCCGGGCCTGGCTGCGGCGGGCACCCCCGAGGTGCTGGCCGCGCTCGTGGAGCACGCGGCCGCGCTGGGCCCGGCCGATGCCGATCGGCCATGCCTCGCCGCCGGCTACTTGCCGAGCAGGTACTGGACCAGGGCGTCCAGCTGCTTCTCGGTGAGCTTGCCGTCGTAGCTCGGCATGACGCCCTCCCCGAAGCCGCTGACCGTGTACGCCCCGGGGTCCACGATCGACTCGTGGACGTACTGCTCGGCGCTCTTGCCCTTCTCACGGCTGCCGGCGGCGCTCGCGAGCTGGTTGAGGCTCGGGCCGATGTTCCCGGTGGAGCCGGCGCTGCTCAGCTGGTGGCAGCCCGCCGCAGCCGGCGGCGGTGAAGATCTGCTCTCCGGTGGTGGCGCCGGCCAGGCCGGCCTGCGCGAGCGCGCCGCTGTCCTCGCCGGGCTTGCCGGTGGCGAAGGCCACGTACGCGGCCACGTCCTTCGCGTCCTGTCCGGTCACCAGGTCGACGGGCATCGCGCTGCCGCGCCGCACGTTGGAGATCTGGCTGTGGACCACGCCATCGATGGTCTCGCGGCTCATGCCCTTCAGGAGAGCGGCGCGGAACGCGGCGTCCAGCGAGGGGCCGGTCTGGCCCTGGGTGCCCGCCCGGCTCAGCTCGTGGCAGCTCCCGCACTTCTGCACGAACTGCGCCTTGCCGTTCGAGAGGTCGTCCTCCTCCCGCCCGCAGGCGGTGAGGGCGACGATCGCGAACGCCACGAGGGCGGCCAGAAGCGGCTTTGGTCCGCGCGAGGCTCACGGGTCGCGAAGACTATCCGCTGGCGGGGCCGGAGACGGTAGCCCGTCGAGGCGGCCCTGCGCCGCCGCGACCACGCCCTCGGCCACGCTCTCCCAGCTGTACTGCCCGGCCGCCGTCGAGGCCAGCGCCGCCCGCGCGCCCTCGCGGGCCGCGGGGTCGAGGGTGAGCCACTCGACGAGCTTGGCGGCGATCTCCTCGACCGCGCCGGGACCGACGTCGAAGGCCAGGAGCGGCCGGATGGCCGGGTCCAGCGCGGGGGCGAGCGTGGCCGTGACCTCCGCCATCCCGGAGTGGTTGGCGGAGAGCGGGAGCGCCCCGCAGGCGGCCGCCTCGGCGGCGACCATGCCGAAGGCCTCGGGGAACGTGCTCGGCATGACCTGCGCCTCGCAGGCGGGCAGGAGGTCCGGCAGGTCCTCGTGCTCGAGCCGGCCGGTGAAGTGCACGCGCTCGGCGGCGCCGGGCGCCGCGCGCAGCCAGTCCTCGTCGACGCGGTCGAGGAACGACGTCAGGTGCTTCAGCGGCCCCGCCGGCCCGCCCTCCAGCTCGCGGCCCCGGGCCGCGATCTCGCGCAGGTCGTCGAGGTCCGCGCGCCGGAGCGCGTCCACGTAGCGGCCGAGCGCCTCGCGGTAGGTGCCGAAGCCGACGATCACGAGCCGCGCGTCCGGCACGCGCGCGACCACGAGCGGCCACGCGGCCAGCAGCAGGTCCACGCCCTTCGAGACGATCAGCTTGCCCACGTAGCTCACGATGCGGTCGCGCGCCGGGTCGAGCGACGCCAGCGCGGCGGCCGCCTCCGGCTCTCCGCCCCATTCGGCCGCGGCGCCGCGACCCGAGCCGCCCGGCCAGCCGGGCGAGCCCGGCAGCGGCCTCCTCAGCCGGCCGTGGGCGGAAGCTGTGCACGTCCACGCCGGGCGGGCCCAGCCGTGTGCGCTCGGGCAGCCCCGGCTCGTCCAGCACCTCCCAGAGGCTCTCGGCCGTGTGCCGCGAGCCCACCAGCACGCCCTGGGCCCCGCGCACGCCCTCGAGGGCGTATGGCCTGAAGCGCTCGCGGTTCGGGCGCACCGTGTACTCCAGCGCGCTGCCGTGGACCTTGACCGCGTAGGGAACGTCGTCTCCCAGCGCCCGCGCGAGGATCGCCGGCCCCATGACGAGGTGGTTGGCGAGCGCCACGTCGGGCCGCGTGCGCTCGACCACGTCGCGCACGGCGCGGACGTTCGCCTCGATGTAGCGCTCCACGCCCGCGTCGTCGAGCTCGGCGTAGGTCACGGCCTCGTAGCCCTCGTAGCGGTCCGCCACGTAGACCGGCAGCACCCCGCCGATGTCGGGCACGGTCACGTGGACGGCCTCGGGCAGGTCGAGCTCCTCCCAGCGCCGCTCCTGGCACACCAGCTCCACCTCGTGCCCCAGGCGCGCGAACGCGCGTACGAGGCTCGCGTTGTAGATGTTGCTGCCCGTCCCGCGCAGCAGGTAGCCGTGAAAGATCAGGATCCGCAAGGTCTGCTCGCTATTGTTCCGCGCCGTGCCAGCCCGCCAGAAGTACCGACTCCGCGCCCGCTCCGACCGTGAGGTCGTTCGCGAGGTCGAGCCCGGGGTGCGCTACCTGGACGGCGACTCCGGCGAGGAGCTCCGCGTGGTCGGGGCCGTCCTGCCGCTCGCGCCGTCCCCGAGCGACCTCCCCTACTCGGTCGAGAACCTGCGCCTCTGCGGGTGCTCGCTCGAGCAGCTCGTTCAGAAGGACCTGAACGACTGCCCCCACTGCGGCCGCAGGCTCCCCGCGGTCGAGCGCTGACCCGCCCGGCGTGGCCCGCCGGGTTCTCATCCTGCTTCTTGCGCTGCTCGTGGCCGCGCCCGGCTGCGGGGGCGACAACGAGCCCGAGGAGGCTCCCCCGCTGCCCGACCTGACGGTGCCGCGCACCGATCCCGAGCCGCCGGCGGACACCGCCACCGAGCCGGAGCCGGAGACGATCCCGCCGGTGACCGAGGTCACGCCCCCGCCCGCCGAGACGGAGACCGTGCCGGACAGCCCCACGAACGACACGCCGCCGCCCGCGGACAGCCCAGCGCAGCGCTTCGAGGACTTCTGCAACGAGAACCCCGGCTCGCGCGGCTGCGGCTAGCCGGTCGCGAGCCCGCCGAGGGCCTCGTCCCGGGAGCTGAAGATCCCGAGGCGGCCCACCAGGCCGGTGATCTGGAACGGGCGCAGGATGCGCTCGGTGGGGCACACGAGCACGAGATTGCCGCTGCGCGTCTTCTGATGGCGCAGGGCGTTCGAGGATCACGCTGATCCCGGTCGAGTCCATGAACGTCACGGCGGAGAGGTCGACCACGAGCAGGCGCTTGCCCTCCTCGGCGAGGTCCAGCAGGCGCCGGCCCAGCCGCGGGGCGGTCAGGGCGTCGATCTCGCCGTGTGGTGAGACCACGTGCGTGATCTCGTCCACCGGCTCGTCAACGAGCCCAAAGTCGATCACTCCACCCATTTGGGGAACCTATCAATCCCCGTGATGTGCGGGGACAGGTGGGGCGGGACGTCTCACGCGCGACGGGAGCGGCCTGGGGACCGGGGTCCCCCCGCGGCGGCGCCGCGGCGGCCCGGCCGGCTCGTGGTCGCGGTCGCGCCCGCGGCCCAGCGGCCAGCGTCCGAGCGGCAGCCTGATCCCGTTCCCGCCCGGCCCGTCCTTGCTCGGGCCCGGATCCGGGCCCTCTCCTCCGCCGCCGTCCTCCCCCGGGGGATCCTCACCGTCGTCGCGCAGGCGGAAGAACCAGATCAGCCAGACGACCAGCAGCCCGACGTCGAAAACCCGGAAGCCGACCATGAAGATCCACCCCTCGGTGGTCACGGCCCGATGCTAGCGCGCCGGCCAGGCCCGCGAAAGGGCCTGGTGCGCCAGGGCGGTGCTACTTCTCCTCGGTCTTGGTGGGGCGAGGATCCGGGATGTACGTGGCCGTGTAGAGCAGCCGCGCGCGCTTGTAGGTGCAGCCCCAGCGAACGATCTCGCGCAGCTCCTCCTGCGCGGAGGGCGGCGCCAGCGCGTCATCGCTGCCGCACTTGCCCTTGAGCCGCGAGGAGCGCCACCAGTTGCCGGCGGTGAGGTCGGCGGCGAGGGCGGGGAGCCAGGTGGGGACCGTGATCGCCACGATGTTCCCCTTGCGAACCCGGAGCGGCTCCTTGAGGACGAACGTGGGGCTCGAGCCGAGGTAGTCCTCGACGTTGAAGACCTCGGACTGGCGCAGCAGCCGGTGGTTCAGCCGCGTCTTGCGCGTGGTCCCGGGCTTGACGGTCGCGAGGCGCACCTCGGGCGACCCGCCGAAGCGCGCGTTGAAGGAGTCGATCTGGTTGTCGGCCAGCTCGGGGAGCGTGACCGTGAACGCCACGATGTAGCCGTCGCGCCTGACGAAGAACGGGTTCTTGAGGTTCGCCGACCGCCCCTGGTAGCCGGTGACCTGGTAGATCGCCCGGCAGGGGTTGCCCGGGCAGGTGGACTTCGCCGGCTGCGTGGAGCCGGCTCCCAGCTCGACGACACGGGCGGAAGCGCTCGCGGGCAGGGCCAGCACCGCGAGCGCCGCTATCAACAGGGCGCGCTTCATGACCGGACCTCCAACACGAGGTCCCTCGCCGAGTTGCGCACCCTCACTTGTATCGATACGTGATCCGACCGCGATCGAGGTCATACGGCGACAGCTCGATCTTGACCCTGTCTCCAGGCAGGATGCGGATGTAATGGCGCCGCATCTTCCCTGAGATGTGTCCCAGGACGTCGTGCCCGTTGTCCAGCTTCACCTTGAACATCGTGTTCGGGAGGGCCTCGACGATCTCGCCCTCCATTTCGATCTTCTCTTCCTTGGGCACGTGGTCCGGCGGCCTCAGATGAGGCGGACGTTCACCGCCTTCGGGCCCTTGTCGCCGCTCTCTTCCTCGTACTCGACCTTCGCGTTCTCCGCCAGCGACCTGAAGCCGCCACCGTCGATGCCCGAGTAATGGACGAACAGGTCACGGTCGCCCTCATCCGGCGTGATGAAGCCGTAGCCCTTCTCGTCGTTGAACCACTTGACGGTTCCGGTAGGCACCTATGCCCCTTTCCTGCGTGCGCGGCCCTTCTTAGCGAATCCAGACCACGGCACCTGCTTTTCCTGCCGGCTGTGCCGGCCCGACGGGCGGAAACGCTACCAGTCAGCCCCGAAGCTCCGCCGCAACAGCGCTCAACTCGCCCCGCGTGGCCTGCTCGGGGTGCACCGGCAGCCGCAGCGGATCGTCCACGTAGCGGGGGATCACGTGGATGTGAAAGTGGAACACGGTCTGCCAGGCAGCCGGCTCGCACGCGTTCAGGAGGTTGATCCCGTCGCAGCCGAGCCGGTCGCGCATGCGCTCCGCGAGCCGCTTGGCGGCCGCGGCGGTGTGGCGCAGGTCCTCGTCGGGAACCTCGTACAGGTTCTTCGAGTGGCGGCGCGGGATCACGAGCGCGTGCCCGCGCGTCCACGGGTTCAGGTCCATGAACGCCACGGTGTGCTCGTCCTCCTGCACCAGCTCGGCCGGCAGCTCGCCGGCCACGATCTTGCAGAAGATGCAGTCGTCGGGCACGCGCGGCAGCCTACAGCCAGCCGACGCGGCGGAAGTACCGGAACAGGCCGGTGCAGAGCACGACCATCAGGCCGAGCGCGAGCGGGTAGCCGAAGCTCCAGCCGAGCTCCGGCATGTGCTCGAAGTTCATCCCGTAGATGCCGGCGATCATCGTGGGCACGGCGAAGATGGCCACGACCGCCGAGATCTTGCGCACGTCCTCGTTCTGGCGGACGGTCACCTGGGCCAGGTTCGCCTGCAGGATCGAGGTCAGCAGGTCGCGCAGCGACTCGAGCTGCTCGTACACGCGCAGGAGGTGGTCGTTGACGTCGCGGAAGTAGGTCTGGACCTCCTTGGGGATGAGCGTCGAAGCGGCCGCGCGCGAGCCGGTCGACCGGCTCCAGGAGCGGCGCGGCCGCGTGGTGGAACTCGAGCGTCTCGCGCTTGAGCCTGTAGATCCGCTCGGTGCGGTCCGGCCTGGCCGTCGAGAACACCTCGGCCTCCACCTCCTCGACGTCCTGCTCGAGGCCGTCGATGGCCGGCTGGTAGTCGTCCACCACCTTGTCCACGATCGCGTGGACCACGGCGCCGGGCCCGGCGCTCAGCAGCTCGGGGTTGTGCTCCAGGCGCTCGCGGACTCCGTGCAGGTCGCTCCCCTCCCCGTGGCGGACCGTGATGACGAAGTCGCGCCCCACGAACACGAGGATCTCGCCCAGCTCCACGACCTCGGTCGGGTCCACGTAGCGGGCGGTCTTCAGCACGAGCAGCGCGGTGTCGCCGAACATCTCGAGCTTCGGCCGCTGGTGGGCGTGCACGGCGTCCTCGACCGCCAGCGGGTGCAGGTCGAACTCGCGCCGCAGCGACTCGAACTCCTCCATCGAGGGCTCCTTCAGGCCGATCCAGGCGAAGCACCCGTGGCTGCGGCAGGCCTCGTACGCGTGGGCCAGGTCCACGTCGCCGTCCCGCCGGCGCCCCTGCTCGTAGACCGCGCAGTCGACGATCACCGGTCGGGATTGTCGCGCAGCGACCGGGCGAGCGCGACGGCCTGGTCGCGATCGCTCGCCTCGCCGGTGAACGCGGCCTCCTCGAGCCGGCGCAGCAGGCGGCCGAGCTCCGGCCCGGGCCGCATGCCCAGCTCGCGCGCGAGGTCGTTCCCGCGCACCGGCGCGGCGGGCGGGCCGTCGGCGCGCCAGGCGAGCGCCGCGCCCATGAGGTCGTGCGCGAGCTCCAGGTGCGCCTCGATCGCCTGCTCGGCGTTGCGGCCGCGGGTGGCGAGCCGGTCGGCGCAGGAGAGCAGCGTGACCTCCACCTCGACCGGGCTCGTGGTCGTCAGGTAGCGGTAGACGGCGCGCCGGTCGAGCGGGCGCTGGTGAACGAGGAAGCCGAGCACCAGATGGGTGCGGGTGAGCCCCTCGAGGAAGCGGCTGAGGCGCTCGCTCGTGCGCAGGCGGCGGCAGATGTCGCGCACCATCCGCTCGCCCAGCTCGTCGTGGCCGATGAAGGTCACGCGGCCGTCGGGGCGCACGCCGCGCGTGGCCGGCTTGCCCACGTCGTGCAGCAGCGCGCCGAGCCGGATCGCCTGGCCGCGGTCGAGATCGTCGGCGAGCGGCTCGCGCAGCACGGCGCGGAGCGCCGGCGCGTGCTCGCCGAACACCTCCTCGAGCCTGCCCTCGAGCTCGATCTGGCGTGCGAGCACCTCCACGGTGTGGCCGTACACGTCGAGGTGGTGGTAGCGGCTCTGGTCCACGTCGTGGAGGTCGTGGAGCTCGGGCAGCACGGCGCGCAGGAGGCCGAGCCGGTCGGCCAGCTCCACGCCGGCGAGCGCGCCCGGCGCCACGACCAGCCTGCGCAGCTCGCCGAAGATCCGCTCCGCGGAGGCCTCGCCGAGGCGCCCCACCGCGGCGCGCGTGAGCTCCTCGGTGGCGGCGTCGGGCGCGAAGCCGAGCTCGGCCGCCAGCCGCGCGAGCCGGAGCGTCCGCAGCGGATCCGCCTCGTAGGCGGCCGGCGACAGCACGCGGAGCACGCGCGCCTCGAGGTCGCGGCGCCCGCCCTCCGGGTCGATCAGCTCGCCGCCGGCCACCGGCCGGGCCATGGCGTTCACGCTGAAGTCGCGGCGGGCGAGATCGGCCTCGATGGTGTCGCCCTGGAGCGCCGAGACGTCGTAGGTCCGCCCGGCCCGCCGGTCGAGCGCCCGCCAGGCGCCGAAGCGCTCCGAGAGCCGGAAGACCGGGCCGCGGAGCTGCTGCGCCAGCGCCCGCGCGGCCGCCTCGGGATCGCCCGCCACCGCCACGTCCACGTCGGTGACCGGGCGGCCGAGCAGCTCGTCGCGCACCGTCCCGCCCACCACCCAGGCGGAATCCGTCCCGAGCGCGGACGCGCAGCGGGTCGGTCACCGCGAGTGCTGCCTGCGCACCCGCGGAGAGAGGCCGCAGGTGACCTCGTAGTTGATGGTGCCGAGCCTGCCGGCCACCTCCTCGGCGAGGATGCGCTCGTCACCCTGGCGGCCGATCAGCGTCACCAGGTCCCCGACCGCCACCTCCGGGTCGGGGCCCACGTCCACCGTCACGTTGTCCATGCTCACGGTCCCGACCACCGGGTAGCGGCGCCCGCCGATCAGCACGTCGCAGTCGCCCGACAGCCCGCGCCGCCAGCCGTCGCCGTAGCCGATCGGCACCGTCGCGACCCAGGTGGGCTCCGGCGCCCGCCAGCGGCGCCCGTAGCCGGCGCCGTCACCGGCCTCGAAGCGGCGCAGCGCGGCCACCCATGACTCGAGCGCCAGCGCGGGCTCGAGCCCGCGCTCGGCCGGGTCGCCCTGGAACGGGTCGAGGCCGTACAGGGCCACGCCGCAGCGCACCATGTCGAAGTGGGCGGCCGGGTCGCGGAAGGTCGCCGCGCTGTTGGCGGCGTGCACGATCAGGTCGTCGTCGAGCCCGGCCACGAACTCGCCGAAGCGCTCGAGCTGCTCCCCGAACAGCTCGTCGCCGGGCTCGTCGGCGGTCGCGAAGTGGGTCATCACGCCCACCGCCGGGCCGTCGAGCAGCGCCCGCGCGAGCTCCGCGTCCTTGGTGCCGAGCCGTCCCATGCCGGTGTCGAGCTTGACATGGACCCGCGCCCCGGCGAGCCGTCCCGCCGCCTCCGCGAGCTCGCGCGTCCAGACGACCACGTCGGCGCCGGCGTCCACCGCCGCCTCGAGCTCGGCGCGCGTGAGCGCTCCCATCACGAGCAGCCGCCCGTCCAGCCCCTGCTCGCGCAGCGCGACCGCCTCGCTCGCGGTGGCGACGGCGAGCCAGGTGGCCCCGCCCCTCAGAGCGGCGGCGGCGGCCTGCGCGGCGCCGTGGCCGTAGCCGTCCGCCTTGACGACGGCGCAGAGCTCGGCCGAGCCTCCGGTGAGCTCGAGGAGGCGGCGGGAGTTGCGCTCGATCGCGCCTTCGTCGATGCGGGCTAGGGCGCGCTCGGCGCCGGTCACCGCGCGAGGGCGCCCAGCAGGTCCACGCGCGTGATGACGCCCACGAGCCTGCCGTCGTCCTCCACGACCGGGAGCCTGTTGTGGCCGGACTCGTGGATGAGCCGCGCCGCCTCCTTGACCGAGGCGTCCGGGCCCACCGTGTCGGGATCCTTGGTCATCATGTCCGCCGCGGTCGAGGCGAAGGCCTTGCGCAGCCGCTTCTCGTAGCGCCCGAGCGGCTCGAGGAAGACCGTGCCCCCGAACAGGTTGATGTAGTGCGGAAGGTGGAGGTCGCCCTGGTCGTCGGGCAGCACGAGGTCCGCCTCGGTGACGATCCCGGCGAGTCGGCCGTCGCCGTCGAGGACGGGCACGCCGGGCAGCTCGTTGTCGTGCAGGGTGCGCACGACGTCCTCGACCTTGGTGTCGATGCTCACCGAAGCCGGCGAGCTCTCCATCACGTCTCTGACGGTGTCGGCCACGGCCACCGACCTTATCGGAGCGTCAGGCCGGCGGGCAGGGCGTCGATCACGTCGCCGGCCAGCACGTGGTCGGCGCCCAGGCGCTCGGCCGCCGCGCGCCCGGCGAGCCCGTGGGCGAGCGCGCCGAGCGCCGTCGCCTCGAACGGGCCGAGCCGCTTCGCCAGCAGCGCCCCCACCAGGCCGGAGAGGACGTCGCCGGTGCCGGCGGTGGCGAGTGCCGCGCTGCCGCCGGGGCTGACCGCCACCGGCCCTCCCGGCTGGGCCACGATCGTGTCGTCCCCCTTCAGCAGCACGACCGCGCCGCTCAGCTCCGCCGCGCGGCGCGCGCAGGCGAGCCGCTGCGCCTCCACCTCCTCGGGCTCGAGCCCGAGCAGGCGTCCCAGCTCCGCGGCGTGCGGCGTGAGCACCGTGGGCCCGCTCCGCTCGCGGAACAGCTCGAGCTTCCCGGCGTGCGCGTTCAGCCCGTCGGCGTCCACGAGCAGCGGCGCCTCGATCTCCCGGGCGGCGCGGCGCGCGAACTCCACCGCCCCCTCGCTGCGGCCGAGCCCCGGGCCGAGCACGACCGCTCCCGCGCGCTCGGCCATGGCCGCCAGATCGTCGACGCCGTCCGGGGTATGCGCGCCGTCCTGGTCGGGCAGGCCCCGTGTCATCTGCTCGAGCAGCCGCAGCTCCACCACCTGCTGCGCCGAGCGCGGAACGGCCACCTGCACGTAGCCCGCGCCCGCGCGCGCCGCCGACAGCGCGGCCATGGTGGGCGCGCCGGTCAGCCCGAGCGAGCCGCCCGCGACCACCACCACGCCCGACTCGAACTTGGAGCCGCTCGCGCGGCCGGCGCGGGTAGAGGGCGAGCACACGCTCCGAGATCGAGCCCGGCGCGCCCGGGGGCCGGCGCGCCGCGGGGTACCCCGATCGGCACCACCTCCACCCTTCCGGCGCAGGTCTTGCCCGGCTCGACCCAGAGGCCGAGCTTCGAGCCGTGGAAGGTCGCGGTGACCGCGGCGCGCACCGCCTCGCCCTCCACCTCGCCGGTGGAGGCGTCCACGCCGGAGGGGACGTCGCAGGCCACCACCGGCGCCGGCTGCGCGTTGATGGCCGCGATCGCGCCCGCCAGCGGCTCGCGCGGCGCGCCCTCGAAGCCCGTGCCGAGCAGCGCGTCCACCACCACGCCCGGCGCCCTCGAGGCGCTCCGCCGCGAACGGCTCCGGCGGATCGCCGGGCAGTCGCTCGAGGTTCGCGGCGGCGTCGCCGCGCAGCTCCTCGGGAGGCGCCACGGCGAGGACCCGGACCACGTGGCCGTCCTCGCGGAGATGGCGCGCCGCCACGAGCCCGTCGCCGCCGTTGTTGCCCTTGCCCACCGCGATGCACACGGGCCCGTCGCCCGCGGCAGCCGCCGTGACCCGCGCCAGGCCGGCGCCCGCGCGCTCCATCAGGTCGAGCGACGGCGTGCCGGCCTCGTCGATCGCCCAGGCGTCGACGGCGCGCATCTCGTCCGCCTCGTAGAGGGGGTCCAGCCAGTCCGGGAGTCGGCTCACCGGAGGAGTGCTACCGCACCCGCCATCCCTGGCGGTGTGCGTGAGCGACACGACGGGCTCCACGCCCAGCTCCGACGCGCGCTCGGCGGCCGCCCCGGAGAGCCGGACCGACGGCGGCCCGTCACCCGCGACCACCTCCACGTCGCGGTAGCTCCAGGCCCGCAGCCCGAGCGCCTTCGCCACCGCCTCCTTCGCGCAGAAGCGGGCGGCGAGGTGCATCGCCGGGCGTGCCTTGCCCTCGGCGTACTCGCGCTCGGCGCCGGTGAAGAGCCGCTCGGCCAGGCGCGGGCGGCGCTCAAGCGCTCGCTCGAGCCGCTCGACCTCGAGGAGGTCGAGGCCGACCCCCGTCACTCGACGGTGACGGTCTTCGCGAGGTTGCGGGGCTGGTCCACGTTCAGGCCGCGCGCCTGCGCGATGTAGTAGGCCAGCAGCTGGAGCGGGATGACGGCGAGGATCGGCTGGAGGAACCAGTCGGTGGCCGGCACCTCCACGACCTCCTCGGCGTGACCGTGGACGCGGTCGTTGCCCGCGGTGGCCACCGCGACCACGTGGGCGCCGCGCGCGCGGACCTCGGCGATGTTCGACATCACCTTGTCCAGCACCGGCGAGTCGGTGGCCACGCAGACGACCGGGGTGGCCTCGTCGAGCAGCGCGATCGGGCCGTGCTTCATCTCGCCGGCGGCGTACGCGTCGGTCGGGATGTAGGAGATCTCCTTGAGCTTGAGCGCGCCCTCGAGGCAGACGGGCAGGCCGATGTGGCGCCCGAGGTAGAGGAAGAAGCCGGCGTCCTTCCAGTGCTCGGCGATCCGGCGGACCGGCTCGTCCACGTCCTGGAGCAGCGTGTCGATCTGGTGCGGCAGCTCGCGCAGCTCGTGGCAGAGGCGCGCCTGGACCTCGGGCTCGAGCGTGCCGCGCACCTGGGCGAGCTTGAGCGCCAGCAGGTACATGACGGCCACCTGGGCCACGAAGGTCTTGGTGGCGGCCACGCCGATCTCGAGGCCCGCGCGGGTGAACACCACGCCGTCCGAGTCGCGGGTGGCCTGGCTGCCCATCACGTTGGTCACGCCGAGCACCTTGGCGCCCTGCTCGCGCGCCAGCCGCATCGCGGCCAGCGTGTCGGCCGTCTCGCCCGACTGCGAGATGCCCACGACGAGGTCGTGCTCGTCGAGCACCGGGTTCCGGTAGCGGAACTCCGAGGCGATGTCGATCTCCACGTGCATCCGCGCCCAGGCCTCGGTCGCGTAGCGGCCGATCAGGCCGGCGTGGTACGAGGTGCCGCAGGCCACGAAGATGACGCGGCGCAGGTTGCGGAGCTCGTCGTCGGAGATCCCGATGTCGCCGAGGTCCACCTCGTCGCCGACGATGCGGTCGGCCACGGTCTCGGCCACCGCGTCGGCCTGCTCGTGGATCTCCTTCAGCATGAAGCTCTCGTAGCCGTTCTTCTCGGCAGTGTCCTCGTCCCAGTCGACCTCGTCAATGTCACGCTCGATGGTCTCGCCCTCGGCGTCGATGAAGCGGGTGCCGTCGGGGGTCACGGCCACGATCTCGCCGTTCTCCACGAGCTGCACGTGGCGGGTCTCCGCGAGGAAGGCCGGGATGGCGGAGGCGATGAAGCCCTCGCCCTCGCCGACGCCCACGACCAGCGGGCACTCCTTGCGGGCGCCCACGAGCACCTCCGGCTGGTCGGCGGAGATGGCCACGAAGGCGTAGTGGCCGCGAAGGTCGTTGTATGCGAGCCGGACCGCCTCGACGAGGTCGCCCTGGAAGTGCTGCGCCACGAGATGGGCCACCACCTCGGCGTCGGTCTCGGACGTGAACCGGGCGCCGTCGGCAAGCAGCTTGTCGCGCAGCTCGGTCCAGTTCTCGACGATCCCGTTGAGCACGATGTGCACGCGCTCCGAGGTGTCCCAGTGCGGATGCGCGTTCGCCTCGGTCACCCGGCCGTGCGTGGCCCAGCGGGTGTGGCCGATGCCGGTGGAGCCGCGCAGGTGGCCGTTCTTCGACACCACCGCGTCGCGGAGGTGCTGGAGGTTGCCCACGGCATGGACCGAGTCGATCGACCCGTTCGTTACGAGGGAGAGCCCTGCTGAGTCGTACCCGCGGTACTCGAGTCGCTGCAGACCCTCAAGAAGCAGGTCGCGGCACTCGCGCGGTCCGACGTAACCGATGATGCCGCACACGAGAGTTCGAGGTTAGTCCAGAAGTTCCTGAGCGGCCAGTTCCCGTGGAGGCCCTACGCCAATCGTCTAGGCCCCCAGCCTACGTTCGACCAGTGAGACGAGCCGGTCGCAGACTTCTTCACATTCATCGGCAGTCGGGGCCTCCACCATGACCCTCACGAGCGGCTCCGTGCCCGACGGGCGCACCAGCACCCGTCCGCGCCCCTCCAGCGCCCTGTGCTCCTCCTCCACGGCCTCGCGGACGTCCGCGGCGTGCTCGAGCGCGTCGCGGTCGCGCACGCGCACGTTCACGAGCTTCTGCGGGAGCTTCTCCATCGCGCCGCGGTCGGTCAGGTCGCCTCCCGCCAGCGCCTCCAGGGTCAGCAGGGCCGCGGCGGTGCCGTCCCCGGCGGGGACGAACCCGGTGTCGATGATGTGGCCCGACTGCTCGCCGCCGAAGGCCCAGCCGCGGCTGAGGAGCTCCGCCAGCACGTGACGGTCGCCCACCTGGGTGGTGGCCACCTCGATTCCGGCGACCTCCATGGCGCGGTGGAAGCCGTAGTTGGTCATGACGGTGACGGCCACGCCGTCGCCGGGCAGCCGGCCCTGCTCGCGCAGGTGGAGCGCGCCCAGCGCCATCAGCTCGTCGCCGTCCACCACCGCGCCCGACCGGTCAACGGCCAGCACCCGGTCGCCGTCGCCGTCGAAGGCGAAGCCGATCTCGAAGCCGCCCGAGGCCACGCGCTCGGCCAGGCCGGCCACGTGCGTGGAGCCCGAGTCGCGGTTGATGTTGCGGCCGTCCGGCTCGATCGCCACCAGCTCGAGGTCGGCGCCAAGGCGCCGGAAGATCTCGGGGGCCACCTTGTAGGTCGCCCCGTGGGCGCAGTCGAGCAGGATCCGGCGTCCCGACAGGTCGAGCCCGCTGAAGCGGGCCTCGAGCTCGCGGACGTAGTCGGCCTCGGCGCCGTGCAGGTCCCGGACGCGGCCGATCGCGTCGCTCGCCCTGTGCTCGTGGACGAGCCGCTCGACCTCGTCCTCCTGGGCGTCCGACAGCTTGGTGCCGTCGGGGCCGAAGAACTTGATGCCGTTGTCCTCGTAGGGGTTGTGGGAGGCCGACACCACGGCCGCCATGTCGAACCCGTAGCGGCGCACCAGCAGAGCCGCGCCGGGAGTGGGCAGGACTCCGCCGAGCAGCGCGTGCCCGCCCGCGGACGACACCCCTGCCGCGAGCGCCGCCTCCAGCATCTCGCCGGACTCGCGCGTGTCGCGGACGATCAGCACCTGCGGCGCGTCCGCGGGCGAGATCGAGGTGGCCGCGGACCCGAGGGCCGTGGCCAGCTCGGCCGTCAGGAACTCGCCGGCGACGCCCCGGACGCCGTCCGTGCCGAACAGCCCCATGACGCGATTAGCGCTTCGAGAACTGCGGGCGCTTGCGGGCCTTCTTGAGGCCGGCCTTCTTGCGCTCCTTCACGCGCGGGTCGCGCGTGAGGTAACCGCGGCGCTTGAGCTCGCCGCGCAGCGCGGGGTCGGCCTCGACCAGCGCACGGGCGACCCCGTGACGCAGCGCCGTGGCCTGGGCCGAGACGCCGCCGCCGTGGATGCGGGCCACCACGTCCATGCGGTTCTGGTAGCCGGCCGCCTCGAGCGGCTGGCGCGCCATCCGCTGGAGGCGGACGCGCGGGAAGTACTCGTCGAGATGGCGGCTGTTGATCGTGTAGGTGCCCTCGCCCGGCTTCAGGATCACGCGCGCCACGGCGCTCTTGCGCTTGCCGGTGGCCGCGTAGCGGGCGTCGGCGGCGAGCGCGAGCGGCTCGCGGGCCACGGGCGCGGCCTCGGCGCCGTCCTCCGTGGCCTCCTCGGCGCCTTCCTCGGCGGCGTCGTCGCCGTCCGCGTACTCGCCGAACTCGCCCTGCGGGCGCTGCTCCTCCTCGAGCACCAGGTCGGGCTCGAGGTGCGCGCCGGGGATGACCTCCTCCTCGGAGCCTCCGTCGGCCTTGGGCTCCGGGCGGCGGCCGCGCGGGCGCTCCTCCTCGGCCTCTCGGCCTCGGCCTCCGGCTCCGCGTCCGCCTCGGGCTCGCCCTCGGGCGCCTCCGCCTCGGCGGCAGGCTCCTCGCGGGCTCTCCGCCTCAGGCTCCTCGCTCTGCGGCGGGCTCCTCGCCTCCGGGCTCCTCCGCGGGGGCCGGCTCCTCCGGCTCCGCGCCGGCCTCGGGAGCGTCGCCCTCCGGGGCCTCGGCCTCGGGAGCGTCCTCCTCCGGGGCGCCGTTCGCCTCCGGCTCCTGGGCCGCGTCGTCGCGTTCCTCGGGGCTCACGCATTCACCTCCATCGGCTCGGGCTTCTGGGCGGCGTGCGGATGCTCCGGGCCGGCATACACCTTCAGCTTGCGCAGCTGCGCGCGACCGAGGCGGTTGCGCGGCAGCATGCCCTTGACGGCCTTGCGGACCACTTCCTCCGGGCGGCGCTCGAGCATCTCCGCGAGCGTGCGGCTGCGCAGCCCGCCCGGATAGCCCGAATGCCGGTAGTAGCGCTTCTGCTCCAGCTTGCGGCCCGTCACCGACACGCGCTCGGCGTTGACGACGATCACGAAGTCGCCCACGTCGATGTGCGGTGTGTACTCGGGCTTGCGCTTACCGCGCAGCGCGTCCGCGATCTGGGTCGCGAGCCGGCCGAGCGTTTTGCCGGATGCGTCGACCACGAGCCAGTTTCGCTCGCGGGATGCGGGTGTCGCCACGTACGTCTTCATGGAGCAAGGGGGTCGGCGCGCACGCCGAAACGGCGCCGACCGGTGGCGTAGTGTGGCACACGCCCGGTGCGAGCGACCAGGCCGGGAGCGCGGTTATACTGCCGCGCCGATTCAGTGCCTGCCGAATCCCGTCGCGTCCGTCCCGGGCGCCCGGGAGCGGGGGAACCGTTCGAGGGCCGTCGAAGGCGGTACTCGAGGGGGCGAATCGGCCGGATTGCCCCGGCCGTAGCGCCACAGAGGCGCGAGCCCGTCAGCTAACCCCGTAGGCCGACCGAAGCGAGGCCAAGGAGTTGCGACAGAGCCGGATTCCCGCCGGAGGCGCCGCCACAGCGTTCGGCCTCTGCGCGCTCGCGATCAGCCCCACCGCGCTGGCGCAGTCCGGTGGCGGCGGCGGAGCCACGTACGTGGCCAAGCCGGAGATCTCGAAGGTCGGCCTGCGTCCGGCGCTGCGCGTCGCACAAGCGCGCGCAGGGCGGGAGCACGCTGCGCGTGACCGGGTCGGCTCTCGACGGCGTCGTGAAGGTCATCTTCCGCGGCAGCCACGGGCGCTCCGACGACACCACCGCCCGGGTCCGGTCCGGCAGCTCCACCCGCCTCAGCGTCAAGGTGCCGATCGGCGCGGTCACCGGGCCGATCGCGGCGAGCGTGAGCAGGAGCGTCGCCTCGCTGCCGACCAAGCCGATCGCCATCCTCCCCCCGCCGCCGCCCGAGCCGAACACCGAGCTGAGCCCCGTGCCCGGCGTGCCCCAGCTCGAGACCGGGACCAGCCGCACGAAGGCGTTCGTGGACGCGCGGCGGGCCGTGACCTTCTCGTTCCGGATGGCCGGCGCGGCGCCCAGCGACGTGGCCGTCGAGCTCGTCCGCGCCTCCGACGGCGCCGCGGTCAAGACCTGGAATCCGGTCCCGGAGCCGGAGGCGGTCACGAGCGTCTCGTGGAACGGCCGAATCGGCTCGTCCGGCGCCAAGCCCGGCCGCTACTCCTTCCGGCTCACGGCGTCGGAGGGCAACGGCGCCACCGTGCGCAGCGCCGGGCTCGAGGACTCCACCCGCGACGCCTTCGACCTCTACGACAACATGTTCCCGATCCGGGGCCGCCACGACTTCGGCGGCCGCGGCGCGCGCTTCGGCACCGGCCGCGTGGGGCACAGCCACCAGGGCCAGGACGTGTTCGCGCGCTGCGGCACCCCGCTGGTGGCGGCGCGCGGGGGCCGGGTGCAGTTCAAGCAGTACCACGCGGCGGCCGGCTACTACCTGGTGATCGACGCGGCCGGGAGCAGCGAGGACTACGTGTACATGCACATGGCCGAGCCGTCGCCGTTCTCGCCCGGCGACCGCGTCTACACGGGCCAGCGGATCGGAGCCGTCGGCGACACCGGCAACGCCCGCGGCTGCCATCTGCACTTCGAGCTCTGGCGCGGGCCCGGCTGGTACGACGGCGGGAAGCCGTTCGACCCGCTGCCGTCGCTGCGCGCCTGGGACGCCTGGTCCTAGGGGCTCAGCGCTCGAGCTCTTTGCGGTCGCGGTCCGGAAGCGTCCGGTCCACGCGGTCGTAGATCGCCAGCAGCAGCACCGAGGTCGCCACGGCGATGATGAAGCTCCCGAAGTCGAAGTCGTCGAAGTCGGCGATCCCGAGCACCTGGGTGGCCAGGAAGCCGCCCGCGAGCGAGCCGACCACGCCGAGCACGATCGTGAGGAGGATCCCCACGCGCTGCCGTCCCGGCTTCAGGAATCGCGCGAAGATGCCCACGAACAGTCCCCAGACGACCCAGGTGACGATCCCCATGGGGCAAAGCTACAGAGGAGGAACCTTTTGGCCGGCTACTCCATCACCCACAGGGACGACGTCCCCGACGTGAGCGGCGACTACCCCGGTGAGATCCGGATGGCCACCGAGCACATCGGTGCCGAGCAGGTGGCGTTCACCTACCGCCGGATGGTGCCCGGCACCGGCGGCAAGGGCAGCTACGGCCACCGCCACCGGACGCAGGAGGAGACCGTCTACGTGATCTCGGGCAGCGTCGAGTTCAAGCTCGAGGACGAGGTGATCGAGGTGGGTGCGGGCAGCATCGTCCGCATCTCGCCCGAGGTGCTCCGCTCGGTCTGGAACGAGGGCCCCGCCGACGCCGAGCTGATCCTGGTCTCGCACCGGCTGGTGGACCAGTCGAACGAGGTCGAGCTGGTGGACGGCTTCTGGCCGGAGTGAGGCCCGGCTCGAAACGTCCAGATTTCCGGCCACCCTGGCGAGAAATCTGGACGAAACGGGTCTATTCCCACTCGATGGTGCCCGGGCGGCTTGGACGTGATGTCCAGCGTCACCCGGTTCACCTGCGCGATCTCGTTGATCATGCGCGAGGCCACGCGTTCGAGCAGGTCGTAGGGCAGGCGCGCCCAGTCGGCGGTCATCGCGTCGTCGCTCGTGACCGCGCGGATCACGACCACGTAGCCGTAGGTGCGCTCGTCGCCCTGCACGCCGACGCTGCGGAGGTCGCCCGGCAGCACGCAGAACGACTGCCACAGCTCCCTGTAGAGGCCGGCGCTGCGGATCTCGTCCTGGAGGATCGCGTCGGCGTCGCGCAGGATCTCGAGGCGCTCCTTGGTGACCTCGCCGCCCACGACCCGGATGGCGAGGCCGGGGCCCGGGAAGGGCTGGCGCCACACGAGCCGGTCCGACATGCCGAGCTCGGCGCCCACCTGGCGGACCTCGTCCTTGAAGAGCGTGCGGAGCGGCTCGACCAGCTCGAACTCGAGGTCGTCCGGGAGCCCGCCCACGTTGTGGTGCGACTTGATCGTGGCCGCGCCGGTGCCGCCGCCCGACTCGATCACGTCCGAGTAGAGCGTGCCCTGCACGAGGTAGCGCGGGTTGTCGAGGCGCTCGGCCTGCTCCTCGAACACGCGGATGAACTCCTCGCCGATGATCTTGCGCTTCGTCTCCGGGTCGGTGACCCCGGCGAGCCGCGCGAGGAAGCGCTCCTCGGCGTCCACCGCGATCAGCGGCACCTTGAAGTGGTCCCGGAACGCGGCCACCACCTGGTTGCCCTCGTTCTTGCGCATCAGGCCGTGGTCCACGAAGACGCAGGTGAGCTGGTCGCCCACCGCGCGGTAGGTGAGCAGCGCCGCGACCGAGGAGTCCACGCCGCCCGAGAGGCCGCAGATCACGTGGCCGTCGCCGACCTGCTCGCGGATGCGCGCCACCTGCTCCTCGACCACCGAGGCGGCGCTCCACGCCATGTCGCAGCCGGCGATGTCGCGCAGGAAGGTCTCGAGGATCTGGGTGCCGTACGGGGTGTGGGCCACCTCGGGGTGGAACTGGATCCCGTAGAGCCCGCGCTCGGTGTCCTCCATCGCGGCCACCGGCGACTCGGTGGAGGAGGCCAGCGCCGTGAAGCCGGCGGGCGCCTCGAAGACCGTGTCGCGATGGCTCATCCAGCAGCTCTGCTCGGCGGGCACGCCGTCGAGCAGGTGGCCGTGCTCGGAGACCATCAGCTGCGAGCGCCCGAACTCGCCGACCTCGGCGCCCTCCACGCGGCCGCCGAGCGTGAGCACCATCGCCTGCATGCCGTAACAGATGCCGAGCACCGGGATGCCGAGCTCGAGCAGCTCCTTGCGAAGCGCGGGGGCGCCCTCCGCGTACACGGACGCGGGGCCGCCGGAGAGGATCAGGCCCTTCGGCGCGCGCCGCGTGACGTCCTCGAGCGGGACGTCGTGCGGGAGCAGCTCGGAGAACACGCCGCACTCGCGCACGCGGCGGGCGATCAGCTGTGAGTACTGGCCGCCGAAGTCGAGGACGAGCACCTCGTCGGTGGCGGGCCGGGCATCGAGAGCTGGCGCCTTCGTCGGCGCCTTCACCAACCGTCGCGGAGAGCCCGCTCACTCCCCGACTAGCGCCGGGTCACCGGCGGGCTCTGGCTCGCCCTCGGGAACGACCCCGTTGGCGGCAGGATGCGGGACGGCGGCCGAGGTGGCGCCCATGCCAACCGACTGCTCGCGCTGGAGCTGCTTGCCCTCGCTCTGGAGCGCCGGCGCGACCATCACCTCGGCCTTGTGGAACGCGGGGATGTCCTCGTACCCGCAGGTGGCCATCGACGTGCGCAGGCTCCCCATCAGGTTGAAGGTGCCGTCGTTCTCGTGCGCGGGGCCGAGCAGGATCTGCTCGAGCGTGCCGTTCTGCGTGGTCTTCACGCGGGCGCCGCGCGGGAGCGACGGGTGGAAGGTGGCCATGCCCCAGTGGTAGCCGTGGCCCGGCGCCTCGTAGGCGCGCGCGAGCGGAGAGCCCACCATCACGGCGTCCGCGCCGCAGGCGATCGCCTTCGAGACGTCGCCGCCGTTGCGCATGCCGCCGTCGGCGATCACCTTCACGTACTCGCCCGTCTCGAGCATGTGCTGCGAGCGCGCCGCCGCGACGTCCGCGATGGCGGTGGCCTGCGGCACGCCGATGCCGAGCACCCCGCGCGTGGTGCACGCCGCGCCGGGGCCGACGCCCACGAGCACGGCCACCGCGCCGGTGCGCATCAGGTGGAGCCCGGTGGCGTAGGAGGCGCAGCCCCCGACCACGACCGGGACCGGCACCTCGCGGATGAACTCCTTCAGGTTCAGCGGCTCGCTGCGGGTGGACACGTGCTCGGCCGAGATCACCGTGCCCTGGATCACGAGGATGTCGAGGCCCGCGTCGATCGCGGTCTCGTAGTACTCGCGCACCTTCTGCGGCGTCAGCGACGCGCAGGCGACCACGCCCTGGTCCTTGATCTCGCGGATCCGCTGGGCGACGAGGTCCGCGCGCACGGGCTGCGAGTAGATCCGCTGCATCTCGGCGGTGGCGAGCTCCTTCGGGAGGCCGGCGATCCGCTCGAGCTCCGCGTCCGGGTCGTCGTAGCGGGTCCAGATCCCCTCGAGGTTGAGAACGCCCAGCCCGCCGAGGCTGCCGATCGCGCCCGCGGTGGCCGGAGAGACCACGCCGTCCATCGCCGAGGCGAGCAGCGGAAGCTCGAAGCGGTAGGGCCCGAGCGTCCACGTGATGTCGATGTCGTCCGGGTCGCGGGTGCGCCTCGAGGGCACTATCGCGATGTCATCGAAGCCGTACGCGCGACGGCCCTTCTTGCCCCGGCCGATCTCAACTTCCATTGGGCCATCCTAGGTTCGACGACGGACGAACGCTTGACGTTAGCACCGCCTCCAACACCGCCTCGGACCGCCCTACGAGCCGAGTGTCGAGAGCTCCAGCTGCTCCACTCCGACCTCCGGCCGGAGGCGCTCCACGTCGCGAAGATCGACCACTCCGGCGCCGAAGTGCTGGGTGGACTCGGCGCCGCAGGCGACCGCGAACCTGATGCAGTCCTCGTTCCCGCTGCCCGAGTAGCGGGCCGCCACGAAGCCCGCCAGGAAGGCGTCCCCGGACCCGACCGCGGAGACCGGCTCCAGCGGGTCGAGGATCGCGCGGTAGACACGCTTGTCGCTGCCGTCGGCCAGCACCGCGAGGCAGCCGTCGGGCAGGGTCATGATCGCCTCGCCGGCGCCCAGCTCGACCATCTCGACGATGCCGGCGAGGCGGTCCTCCTCGTCGGCGAACTCGCGGCCGACGAGACCCTCGGCCTCGAGCTCGTTCGGGCTGACGAGGCCGGGGCCCTTCCGCGTGCCGACCGTCAGCGGCTCGCCCTCGGAGTCGAGCACGGTCGACACGCCCAGTCGCTTGAGCTCCTCGATCAGCCGGCCGTAGAGGCCGGGGTCCACGCCGCGCGGCAGGCTGCCGGAGAAGACGCAGACGGTGGCGCCGCGCGCCAGGTAGAGCAGCTTCTCGACGAAGCGCTCCAGCTCCGACTCCGACACGAGCGGCCCGTACTCGTTGATCTCGGTCTGCTCGCCCGAGGTCGGGTCGATCACCGCGGTCGAGGTGCGCGACTCCTCGCGGATGCGCAGGAAGTCGTTGAGGATGCCCTCCCCGGTGAGCGCCTCCGTGATCAGCGTGCCGGTGGGGCCACCGGCCACGCCGGTGGCGATGACCGGCTGCCCGAGCGCCTTCAGCGCCCGCGCCACGTTCACGCCCTTGCCGCCCGCCATCGCGGTCTGCTCGACCGCGCGGTGGCGCCGCCCGAGCCGGAAGTTCGGCACGGCGAGCGTCTTGTCGATGGCGGCGTTGAGGGTGACGGTGACGATCATCTGACGAGCCGCAGCCGAACGCGGATCCGCAGCGCGGCGAGGGCGGCGGCAAGCAGGATGGCGAGGAGGAGCAAGACCGTCAAGGGGACCCCCAGGGCCGACAGCAGCACTCTCACTGTACCCGCACCGGGGACATCGGAGCGCGTGACGAGCGCCACGCGGCGCACCGGCCGCCCGTCCACGAGCACGCTCACGCTGCCCACCCGCGTGCCGGCCGCGAGCGGCCCGTCGAGCTCGTCCGGCGCGGACACGCGGCGCGTGACGCGCTGGCCGCGGCGAACGGTGAGCGCCACGGCCCGGGCGGGCACCAGCTCGGCGTCCTCGGAGCGGTGCGCCACGTCAGCCTCCTCCACGGTCCGGCCGGGCCGCAGCGGATGGACGCGCTTGAAGCGCGCGAGGCCCCAGCGCAGCAGGGCCAGAGTGTCGGCGTCGCGGGCATCCTCGCTCGGGTCGCCCAGCACCACGCTCACCACCCGCCCGCTGCGCGCCGTCCCGGCCGCGCCCACCAGCACGTATCCGGCCCGGATGGTGTGCCCGGTCTTCACGCCGGTCACGAACGGATAGCGCCCGATCAGCAGGTTGCGGTTCTCCACCACGCGCGGGTGCGCGCCCGAGGCGAGCCGCGCCTCCGGCGTGTCCACGATGCGGGCGAAGCGGCGGTTGCGCATCAGTCGCGACGCGAGCGCGGCCAGGTCGCGCGCGCTCGAGTACCCGCCCGGCTCGTCGAGCCCGACCGGGTTGGCGTAGCGCGTGTCCCGCAGGCCGAGCTCGCGCGCGCGCTCGTTCATCAGGTCCACGAAGCGGGCGGTGCTGCCGGCCACCCCGCGCGCCAGCGTCACCGCCGCGTCGTTCGCGCTCTCGAGCAGGAGCGCCTTCAGGAGGTCGGACACCGTCATCCGCTCGCCCTTGGCGAGGTCGATGCGCGACTCCGCCGGCGCCGCGTCGTACTCGGGCGCCGTGAACACGTCCTTGGGGTCGGCCCGCTCCAGCACGAGCAGGGCGGTCATCAGCTTGGTCGTGCTGGCGATCGCCCGGCGCTCGCGGGGCGCCCGGCCGAACATCACGTGGCCGTCGCCGGCGTCGACCGCGATCGCCGCCGGCGCCTGGACCGCCGGGGCCTGGGCCAGCGCGGTCCCGCAGGGCAGCGCCGCGGCTGCCAGGGCCGCGCTCGCCGCGATGAACGCGCGAAGCGTCACTCGCGCAGGTTGATCTTCTGCCCAGACAGCAGCGCCTGCGGGTCGAGCTCGGGATTGAGCTCCTGGAGGCGCTCCACGGACACGCCGGTCTTCTCCGCGATCAGGCCGAGCGTGTCGCCCGTCTTCACGGTGTAGGTGCTTCGGCGCGGGGTCGGCGTGGTCGTGGTCGAGGAGGTGGGCGTCGAGGTGCCCGACCGGTTGGCCGACGCGCCGCCGTCGTCGCCTCCGCCGCCGCTGCCGCCGGAGGCGAGCACGATCAGAACCGCCGCGAGCGTGACGGCCACCAGCGCGAGCGGAGCGAGAAGGCGAGCGGGGCTGCGATGGCCGGTTTCGTGCATCTGGCTCCCGGGGCGGGAGAGGCGGAGCATAGGGTGCTCCTCCGCCGGAGTCGCGCGCTTCCCCTCAGGCGGAAACGCTCCAGGCGGCCACCCGGAGCTCCTCCGCGGCATCGGCCGCGGCGCGCGCCGGGTCCCCGCCGCGCTCCTTGTGGGCGCTCACGATCGAGCGCGACGCGGTCACGAGGCCGGCCGCCGGGTGTGGCTCGAACGCCGCCGCGAGGTCCTCGACGCGCCCGCCCTGGGCACCCACCCCGGGCAGCAGGAAGATCGCCCGCGGCATCAGCTCGCGCAGGCGCGCGAGGAGGCGCGGCTCGGTGGCGCCCGGTGACCGCCCCGACGAGCGAGAGCCCCGAGTCGCCGACGGCGTCCTCGCCGAGCTCGGCGACCATCCGCGCGAGCCGCTCGTGCAGCGGCGGGTCGCCCGCGTCCTGCAGCTCGGCCGCCCCCGGGTTCGAGGTGCGGACCAGCACGAAGCAGCCCGCGCCGGCGGCCGCGGCCGCCTCGAGCAGCGGCTCGAGCGAATCGCGCCCCAGCAGCGGGTTGGCGGTGAACGCGTCCGCCCCCAGCCCCGGCACGGGCCCGTAGGGGCCGGGGGTCTCGCCCACCAGCGCCTGGGCGTAGGCGGCGGCCGTGACGGGCACGTCGCCGCGCTTGCCGTCCGCGATCACGAGCAGGCCGTGGTCGCGCGCGATCGCCACCGTGCGCTCGAGCGCCTCCCAGCCGGGCGCCGCCCAGCCGCTCGAAGCAGGCCAGCTGGAGCTTCACCGCCACGCAGGCGGGGCCGGCCGCGACGATCGCGGCGCGGCAGTGCTCCACCACCGCCTCGGCGGTGTTCACACGCGCCAGCCGGGCGTCGCCCGCCGTGGCTTGGGCCGTCCCTGGCCACAAAGCCCCGGGATCCGGGTCCAACCCGAGCACGACACGGCTGCGACGCTCTTCTACGAGCGCCGCGAGCCGGTCGCCGAAATGCAACTGCGCCTAGCCGCCCTTTACGGCGGACTTCAGCGACGAACCTGCGCTGAAGCGCGGAACCCGGCTGGCGGCGATCTGGATCCGCTCGCCGGTCTGCGGGTTCACTCCCTGGCGGGCACCACGGTCGGCCACGGCGAACTTGCCGAAACCGGTGAAGTTGATCTCGCCGCCACGCGACAAGACCTCCTTGATGGTGTCCAGGACGGCGTCGACCACCTTGCCGGCCTCTCCCTTGCCAATGCCGGAGCGGTCCGCCACCTGGTCCACGAACTCGGCCTTCGTCACGTTCTCCTCCTTAACGGGGGCATCTGACATCGCGGCGAACGCACCAACGGCTCGGCCGGGTGCGCACGATGCGAATCGGCCGGAACGTAACAACGCTCGCGGACGATATGGCTTGTTAGAGCCAATCAGACTCCGGAAATTGCCATGTCTTCGATGAGCAGCGGGGGGGTCTTGACGCTTCCGGCGAGCGGAACCCACCGTGCCGGGGCCCCCACGCGGGTCACCCCGCGGAGCATCGTGACGAGGTCGCTGGCGATCGTCAGCTCCCTCACCGGGGCCCCCGGCTCGCCGTTCTCGATGAGCCTCCCGGAGGCTCCGACCGAGAAGGTTCCGGACACCGGGTTGACCCCTGAGTGGAGCCCGGCCACGTCCGTGACGTACAGGCCGTCGCCCGCCTCGGCGAGCAGCTGAGCCAGGTCGGCGTCGCCCTCGCTGACGATCAGGTTGGACGGCCCGACCGAGGGCGGCGAGCGGTAGGACCCGCGCCGCGCGCTCGCCGTGGTCGCCCGCCCGGCGCGGCGGGCGGTCCTGACGTCGAACAGGAACGTGAGCAGCCGTCCGTCCTGACGAGCGGCGTGCGGCGCGTGGCGGACCCCTCGCCGTCGAACGGGCGCGCTGGCCGGGCCCGGCGGGGTCCGTCCCGTCGTCCACCAGCTCGAAGGCCGGGCCGGCCACCTCCTCGCCCTCGCGGCCGGCGAACAGCGAGCGGCCGCGCTGGACCGCGTCCGCGGACAGCATGCCGCCGATGAACCCCACGAAGGACGCCGCCACGAACGCGTCCAGCACCACCGGGCAGTGGCGGCTCTCGGGCTGCCGCGCGCCCACGAGCGCGAGCGCCCGCTCGGCGGCCTCGGCTCCGATCGCCTCGGGGTCGAGCTCGCCCGGGTCGCGCCCGAGCGCCACCCCGAGCCCGGTCATCAGGTCCCCGCCCTCGCCGGCGAACGCGGAGACGTAGGCCCATGCCTGGGTGACCTCGCAGGAGGACGCGAAGCCGCGCGAGTTGGCGAGCGCCACGGCGGCGTCCACGTCGGAGTACACGGTGGCCTCGACCTGGCTGACGCCCTCGTGGGCGCGCGCCGCGCGCTCGGCGGCGAGCGCCAGCTCGACCTTCCGCTCGGTCGGCCAGCGAGCCAGCTCCGGAGAGGCCAGGCCGTCCACCGGCGTGGTGCCGAACTCGTCGGGCAGGCCGGCCCACTCGTCCTCGTCCGCCACTCCCGCCGCCTCCCGGGCGGCGGCGCCCATGTCGGCCAGGCCCGCGTCGGAGAGGTCGGTCGTGTAGGCGTAGCCCCACCTGGAGCCGGCGAACGCGCGCACGCCGACGCCGCGCCCGCCGGCGTCGCTCAGGCTCTCCACCTCGCCCTGGTAGACCCTGATCCGGCGGCTCTCGTCCTCCTCGGCGAACGCCTCGGCGTCGCTGGCGCCGGCGGCGAGGGCCGCGTCCACCGCGCGCCGCGCGACGCCCTCGAGGTCGGCGCTCACGCCGTCCCGCCGACGGTCAGCTCGCGGATGCGCACGTGCGGCTGGCCGACGCCGGCGGGCACCGACTGGCCCTCCTTGCCGCAGTAGCCGGTGGCGATGGCGAGGTCGCCCGCGATCCCGTCGACGGCCGCGAGCGCCTGGATCCCGTTGCCGATCAGCGTGGCGCCGCGCACGGGCGCCGTCACGCGGCCGTCCTCGATCAGGTAGCCCTCGGACACGCCGAACACGAAGTCGCCCGTGGCCGGCTCCACCTGGCCGCCGCCGAACGAGACCGCGTAGAGGCCCTTCGGCACCCCGGCGATCAGCTCGTCGGCCGTCGCGTCGCCGGGGGCGAAGAAGGTGTTCGTCATCCGCGGGATCGGCAGGTGGCGGAAGGACGCGCGGCGCCCGTTGCCCGTCGACTCCACGCCGTCGCGGCGCGCGCGGAGCACGTCATAGAGGTAGGAGGTGAGCTTCCCGTCCTCGATCACGGTCGTGCGGCGCGTGGGCGTGCCCTCGTCGTCGATGCCGTCGCTGCCCCATTCGTTCGGGCGCGAGCCGTCGTCGTAGGCGGTCACGAACGGCTCCGCCATCTGGTCGCCGAGCCTCCCGCGTAGACGCTGGCGCCCTTCTGGATCGCGTCCGCCTCGAGGCCGTGGCCCACGGCCTCGTGCAGGAGCACGCCGCCGAAGCCGTTCCCGACCACCACCGGCAGCCGCCCGGTGGGAGCGTCCACGGCGTCGAGCAGGGTGAGCGCGCGCCGGGAGGCCTTGGCGGCCACCTCCTCGGGCTCCTGCTCGAGCAGCTCGAAGCCGGCGTGCCCGCCGCGCGTGTCGCTGCCGGTCTCCACGCGGTCGCCGCGGCGGGCCACCACCTGGACGCTGAGCCGCAGGCGCGTGCGGTCGTCGGCCGCTGGCGCGGCCGTCCGAGTTGAAGACCTCCACGGCCCGGTGCGACTCGGCGTACCCGACGCGCACCTGGGCCACCTCGGCGCCGGCGGACCGTGCGCGCTCCTCGCAAGCGCGCAGGAGCTCCGCCTTGCGCGCCGCCGGCACCGAGTCCGGCGGGACGGCCACCGCGTGGCCCTGGGCGCGCTCCGCCGCCACGAGCAGCGCCTGGGCGCCGCCGCCGGCGCCGCGCACTCCCTGGGCCACGGAGTCCGCCACGCGCATGAGGTCCGGCTCGGCGAGCCCGTCCACGTACCCGTAGTAGGTGGAGTCGCCCTGGACCACGCGCAGGCACACGCCCGCCTCGCGCCCGCGCTGGGGCGCCTCCACGCGTCCCTCGTCGAGCGAGAGCGCGAAGCCCTGGCGATCCTCGGCGTACAGCTCGGCCAGGTCGCCGCCGTGGACGAGCGCCCGCGCGATCACGCGCTCGGCGAGATCGGGTGCCACCAGGGTCACGGCTCGTACCCGTCGACCACGCGGACCATGCTCTCGGAGACCTCGAGAGCGGTCTCGTAGCCGCGCGCGTCCGGCTGGAGCACGCGCGCGTAGCCGGTCGCGTCGTACATCAGCACGCGCGGCTCGCGGTCGCGCTGCATGCGCCGCACCGTCGCCGCCACGCCCTCGGCCAGGCCGGCCGCGCGCCCGATCGGGCCCTTCCGCTTCTCCTTCACGTCTGCTCCGGATCGAGCTCGGGCACGGGCGGGTCCGGAAGCGCGTCGTGGGCCGTCGCGCTCACCGAGGTCCTGATCGGCGGCCCGCCGTCCAGCTCCGCGAGCACCGAGCGGAGGTCGAGCAGCATCAGCGACGAGAGCGCGCTGCGGCGCGCCACGACGGCCAGCGTCCAGCGCGGGGTCCGAGACGCGTACACGGCGCCCCCCTCCACCTGCGCCTCGACCTGCTCGGGCGGATCCACGCCCTCCGGGCGCTGCGCGCGGTCCACCGCCTCGAAGAGCTTCCGCGCCAGGTCCGCGAGCGCCCGGGCGCGCTCGGGATCGAGGTCGCTCGCCCCTGCGAGGGAGCCTGCCGCGTCGAGAAGGACCGCCGCGCGGGCGTCGTTCGAGAGCTCGCAGAGACGCGCCGCGGTCCGCTCGGGAGTGAGCGTGCCCGGCATCGCGGTCACAATAGCGGCGTGCCCCTGTCCCGAATCTCGTGGCTGGCGACCGTCGGCATCTGCCTGGTCGCCGCGCTGCTGCTGCTGCTCGACGGCTACTACGGGTACTCGCTGTGCCTGCTCGCGGTGGGCGCCGCCGCCGCGGTCAACCTGACCTAGGCCTGGCGGAAGTAGCCGGCTTGGCCGGCTGCGCACCGATGGAATCCTCGGGCTCCAGGTGGATCAGCACGTCCGCGCCGCGGACCCTCGAGCGTGATCGCGGCCTGGAGCTCGTGGCTGATCTCGTGGGCGCGCCGCAGGCTGGTGCCCTCGCGGAACTGCACGTGGAGGTCGATGTGGCGGCGGCTGCCGGCCCGGCGCGCGCGCAGCTTGTGGAAGCCCACCACCTCGGGCGCGCCGTGCTCCTCGATCGCCCGGCGGACGGCGTCGAGCTCCTCCGGCGGGAGCGCCTGGTCCACCAGCTCCCGGGAGGAGCGGCTCAGGATCCTGAGCCCGGAGAAGACGATCGCGGCGGCCACGAGCAGGGCGGTGGCCGGGTCGAAGGCCTGAATGCCGGTGATCTCGACGAGCGCGAGGCCCGCGAGCACGCCGGTCGAGGTGAAGGCGTCGGCGCGCAGGTGGGCGGCGTCGCCCTCCAGCGCGGGCGAGTCGGTGGCCCGCGCGCGCCTGTAGAGGTAGGCGGACACGACCAGGTTCGCGAGCGCGGAGAACGCGATCACGGCGATGCCGATGCCGATCGACTCGATCTCGCTGCCCTGCGCGAGCCGGCGCACCGACTCGAACACGATCACGCCGGCCCCGATCAGGATCAGCATCCCCTCGATCGCCGCGGCGAGGTTCTCGACCTTCTGGTGCCCGTAGGGGTGGTCCTCGTCGGCCGGCTCGTCCGCCTTGCGGACGGAGTAGAAGGCCACCACCGAGGCGATCAGGTCGATGCTCGAGTGCGCCGCCTCGGTGAGGATCGCGATCGACCCGGTGACCGCCGCCGCGGCCAGCTTGAGCACGATCAGGATCGCGTTCGAGGCGATCGAGACGGCCGCCGCGCTGTCCTTGCGCGGCACCTGCGCGTCGGGCCCCACGGCGCGCGTGGTGGCCGCGGCCGCGCCGGCCAGCATGCTGCGCTGCGCCGCGCCGGCTCATCGCCGCCGTCTCCGCCGGACCCGCCTGCCGGTGGCCTCGCGGTCGTCGTCCTGGAGGTCCCGGAGCTTGCGGGCGAGCGCGCGGGCGGCGCGGCCGCGGTGGCTGATCGCGTCCTTCTCGGCGGGGTCGAGCTCGGCCATGGTGCGGCCGTCGTCCAGGTCGGACGGGACGAACGCCGGGTCGTAGCCGAAGCCGCCGTCGCCGCGCGGCTCGTCGGTGAGCATGCCGTCGCAGCGGCCGTGGACGATCTCCTCGCGGCCGCCGGGCTCCACGTAGACGAGCGCGCACACGTAGCTCACGCGGCGATCGTCGGCCGGCACCTCGCGCAGCAGCTTGGCGAGGTTCTCCTCGTCCGTGGCGTCGTCGCCGGCGTAGCGGGCCGACCACACGCCCGGCGCCCCGCCGAGCGCGGCGGCCTCGATCCCCGAGTCGTCGGCGATCGCGGGCATGCCGGTGGCGATGGCCGCCACGCGCGCCTTCACGAGCGCGTTGTCGGCGAAGGTGGTGCCCGTCTCCGGCGGCAGCTGCACGTCGGGCGGGAGCGGCTCGAGCTCCACGCGGCGCAGGAGCTCGGACAGCTCGCGCAGCTTGTGCTCGTTACGGGTGGCCAGGACCGCCCGCAAGGCTGCCTCCGCTAGCCGGCCGCCGCCACGGCGGCCTGCTGGGCCGTCCTCAGGCGCTCGATCCCGGCCGCCCCCAGCGCGAGCAGCTCGTCGAGCGAGGCGCGCGAGAGCGGCGTGCGCTCGGCGGTGGCCTGCACCTCGACGAGACCGCCGTCGCCGGTCATGACCACGTTCGCGTCCACCTCGGCGCGCGAGTCCTCGGAGTAGTCGAGGTCGAGCAGCGCCACGCCGTCCACCACGCCGCAGGACACGGCGGCCACCGACCCGTTCAGCGGGACCTTGTCGAGCTTGCCCTCCGCCACCAGCCGGCGCAGCGCCAGCTCGAGCGCCACGAAGCCGCCGGTGATCGCGGCGCAGCGTGTGCCGCCGTCGGCCTCGAGCACGTCGCAGTCGATCCAGACGGTGCGCTCGCCGAGGCCCTCGAAGTCGATCACGCCGCGCAGCGAGCGGCCGATCAGCCGCTGGATCTCCACGGTCCGGCCGTCCGGGCGCCCGCGCGAGACGTCGCGCCTCTTCCGGTCGCCCGTCGAGGCGGGGAGCATCCCGTACTCGGCGGTGGTCCAGCCGCGGCCCTGGCCCGCCATCCAGCGCGGGACGGACTCGTCGACGCTCGCGGTGCAGATCACGCGCGTGCCGCCCATCTCGATCAGCGCCGAGCCGGTGGCGCTGCGCATGAAGCCGGGGCTGATGCTCACCTCGCGCAGGTCGGCCGCGGTGCGCCCGTCGTTGCGGGCCCCGTTCTCGCTCACGCCGCCGCCCGCGCCCTCGGCGCGGCCTCCAGGTCCACGTGCTCGACCGCGGTGATCGGCAGCTGCAGGAAGCGCGTGCCGAGCCGGCGGAAGTCCTCGGCGTCGCCGCTCGCCAGGAAGCCGTAGCGTGCCGCGCCGCGTGCCCGGGGTTGGCGAGCCCGAGCCCCTCGAGCGTCGAGTGCACGTCCTCGGCGATCGCCTCGCCGGAGCTCACGATGGTGATCCCGCGCCCGAGCTCGCGCTGGAGCACGGGCCGGATCAGCGGGTAGTGGGTGCAGCCGAGGATCACGGTGTCCACGCCCGCGGCCCGCAGCGGCCTGCAGGCGCCCTCGACGCAGTCGAGCACCCGGTGGTCCACGTCGCCCCCGGCCTGGATCAGCGGGGCCAGCTCGGCGCTCGCCACCGCGTGCAGCTCGGCCTCGGGGGCCGCCTCGGCGAGCGCGCGGGCGTAGGCGCCGCTCGCGACCGTGGCCGGAGTGGCGATCAGGCCGACCTTGCCGTTGCGGGTGGCGCGCGCGGCGAGCCGGGCCTCCGGCGTGACCACGCCGATGACCGCGGTGCGGCCGCGCAGCTCCTCGCGCAGCGCCGGCAGCGCCGCCGCCGTGGCCGAGTTGCACGCCACCACGAGCAGCTTGGCCCCGCGCTCGACCAGCACCGCCGCGAGCTGGCGCGCGAAGCCCAGCAGCTCGTCCGGCGAGCGGTCCCCGTAGGGGAAGCGCGCGGTGTCGCCGAGGTAGAGGAAGTCCTCCTCGGGCAGGGAGACCAGGCACTCGTGGAGCACCGTCAGGCCCCCGACGCCGGAGTCGAACATCGCCACCGGCAGCTCTCTCGGGTCGCGCGTCACGGGGCGCAATGGTGGCACGGCGGACGGCATGCGTACGGGCGGAGCCGCCCGCGCTCAGAACTGCACGCGCCTCACGGCCTGCTTGATCTTGCCGAGGATCACGTCGCCGAGCTCCTTGCCCTCGTCGGTGCGGAAGCCCTTCATCGCGGCGACCACGCCGGCCATCACGAGCGCCACCAGCAGGATCAGGGCGACGTACTCGACGGTGCCCTGGCCGCGCGCGCCGCGAAGCGCGGCGGCTGCGCGGGCGAGGGTCAGGTGGGCGAGTGCTTGCAGGCGGTACATGGGGCCTCCTCGGCGTGCGGGTTCGTGAGGAGGCGATGCTCCGCCGTGGCGGCGCACGCTTCAGCACGCGCGCGTGACAACTGCGGCGCGCCAGTGCGACTTCGGGGCCCCCGACCCCCCTGCGATCATCCGCCCGCATGTGCGGGATCGGCGCGATCCTCGATCCGGCGGGCTCCGCCGGCGAGCATGCGGTCACGGGAATGGTGGAGGCGCTCCGCCATCGCGGGCCCGATGGGCAGGCCGTCCGCCGCATCGGGCCGCTGACCCTCGCCCACACCCGCCTGGCGATCATCGACGTGGCCGGCGGCGACCAGCCGCTCGACTCCGAGGACGGCCAGGTCACGGCCATCGTCAACGGCGAGATCTACAACCACCGCGAGCTGCGGGCACGGCTGGAGGCGAAGGGCCACCGCTTCGCCACGGGCTCGGACAGCGAGGTCGTGGTGCACGCCTACGAGGAGCACGGGCCCGACCTCGTCAAGGAGCTGAACGGGATCTTCGCCTTCGCGCTCTGGGACGCCCGCGCGCGCCGGCTCGTGGCCGCGCGCGACCACTTCGGCGTCAAGCCGCTCTACTGGTGGAGCGACGGGCGCCGTGTGGCGCTCGCCTCCGAGGTGGGCGCCCTGCTGGCCGCCGGCCTGGTCCGGGCCGAGGTGGACCGCGTGGCGCTCGACCACTTCCTGGCGTGCCGGTTCGTGCCGGCGCCGCGGACGCTGTTCGCCGGCGTGCAGAAGCTGCCGCCGGCGTCCGTGCTGACCGTGGACGAGGGCGCGCCGCCGCGCGTGACCAGCTTCCGCGAGGGGCCGGGCCCCTCGATCCACGGCGTCGGCGACGCGGACCTGGCGCGCGAGCTCGCCGAGCGCTTCGCCGGCGCGGTCGAGCCGGCAGATGATGAGCGACGTCCCCTACGGCGCCTTCCTCTCCGGCGGCGTGGACTCGGCCGCCGTGGTGGCCGCCATGGCGAGCTCCGCCCCCGTCCCGCCCACCACGTTCACGATCGGCTTCCCGGGCCACGACGACCTGCTCGACGAGCGCCGCGACGCCGCCGAGACCGCCCGCCTGATCGGCACCGACCACCACGACACCGACGATGTCCGAGGGCGACTTCCTCGCCGAGCTGGCCCGCTGCGTGCCCCGGCTCGAGGAGCCCTGCGGCATCCCCTCCGCCCCGGCGCTGCTCCAGCTCTCGCGCTTCGCCGCCCGCGACGTGAAGGTGGTGCTCGCCGGCCAGGGCGCCGACGAGCCGCACGGCGGCTACGGCCGCCACCAGGCCGCGGCGCTGCTCGGCGGCATGCGGCACGTGCCGCCCGCGCTCGCGGGCCCGGTCGCGTCGCTGGCCCGCTCGGTCCCGCGCGCCGCGCGGGCGCGGAGGGTGGCCCACCTGATCGGCGGGCGCGGCGACGCGGAGCGCCTGCTGCGGCTGGTGGAGGTGAGCGACGCCGAGGTCCGCGGCGCGCTCTCCCCCTCGACGCGGCGCCGAGGCGGAGGCCGAGCGCCTCGCGCGTGCTCGGGACGTGCTGGCCGACGTGCCGGGGCGCAGCCTGCTCGAGCAGGCGCTCTACCTCGACACGCGCATGTTCCTGCCCGACGGGATCCTGATCTGCAACGACAAGATGTCGATGGCCGCCGGGCCTCGAGCTGCGCGTGCCGTTCCTCGACCGCGAGCTGATGCGCTTCGTGGAGTCGATCCCCGCGAGCCACCGCGTGCGCCCGCGCGCGGGCAAGCGCCTTCACCGGGCGGCGATGGCGCAGCTGCTGCCGCCGCAGGTGGCGGCGCGCCCGAAGCACGGCTTCGCCACCCCGTACGACGACTGGCTGCGCGCCTCGCTCGGCGAGGAGGTCCGGCGGCGCTACGACGCGGGCTCCGAGCTCGCCGGCCTGGTCGAGCCGCCCGCCGTGGCCCGGCTGGTGGACGAGCACGCGCGCGGGCGCGCCGACCACAAGTCGATCCTCTACTGCCTGCTCGAGCTCTCCGAGTGGCACCGCGCCTTCGTCGAGGCGCGGGAGCCCGTGGCCGCGTGAAGCGAATCCTCTACGTGCACAGCCGCAAGGCGAGCTTCGTGGCGATCGACCGGGAGATCCTGGCCGAGCGCTACGAGATCGAGGACCTCTACCAGCCCGGCCGCGTCCCGCCGCTCTGGCGGGTCCTGCGGGGGGTGCTCCGGGCGGACCTCGTGTTCGGCTGGTTCGCCTCCTGGCACACGTTCTTCCCGGTCACGCTCGCGTGGCTCCTGCGCAAGCCCTCGGTGATGATCATCGGCGGCTTCGACACCGCGAACATGCCCGACATCGGCTACGGCTACCAGCAGGGCGGCCTGCGGCGCTGGGCGAGCCGCTGGATCATGAACCGCGCCACGCGGCTGGTCACGAACTCCGAGTACAGCCGCGGCGAGATCGAGCGCAACACGCCGATCCCGCCGGAGCGGGTGACCGTGCTCCACCACGGCGTGCCCGACCCGTTCGGCGACCTCGCGGCGGGCCCCGAAGGAGCCGCTCGCGCTGACCGTCGGCCACCTCGTCCGCTCCACGCTCGAGCAGAAGGGCCACCGGCCGTTCGTGGCGGCCGCCGCGAGCCTTCCGGACGTGCGCTTCGTCTTCGTGGGCCGCTGGCACGACGACGCGATCGAGGAGCTCCGCGCCATCGCGGGCGACAACGTCGAGTTCACCGGCTGGCTCTCGGACGAGGACCTCCACGCGATCTACCGGCGCGCGTCCGTGTACGTCCAGGCCTCGCGGCACGAGGGCTTCGGCCTGGCCGTGGCCGAGGCGATGCTCGCCGGCTGCGTGCCCGTGGTCATGAACGTGACCGCCATGCCGGAGGTGGTGGGCGACGCCGGGATGCTGATCGACTCGCAGGACCCCGAAGCCGTGGCCGCGGGCGGTGCGGCAGGCGCTCGAGCTCGGCCCGGACGCCGGAAGCGCGGGCGCGCGAGCGCATCCTGACCGCGTTCCCGATGGAGAACCGCCGCGACGGGCTGCTCGAGATAGTCGGTCAGACCCTCGCCGTATAGTGCCGCCGCGCAGCACGCCGCCGTGCTGCACGCGATGGAGAACTCTCCGATGCGATCCACTCCGAGCGCCGCGCCGGGCGCCTCGCGGAGGGCGCGTGACGCGCTCCTGCTGGAGCTCGGCGCGCTCGTCTACGAGCTCCACCGCAAGGGGCAGCGCGCGCCCGATCTCCTTCAGCAGAAGGCGACCGCGCTCGACCAGGTCCAGGCCGGGCTGGCTCCGGGCGAGGCGCTCCCGTGCCCCCACTGCTTCGCCGCGACCGAGCCCGAACCAGCTCGTGTGCCTCGAGTGCGGCGAGACGCTCGGCCTGGGCGCCCCGCGCGTTCCGCAAGCGGCGCACGCCGCTGATCGCGCTCGCCGCGGTGGTGGCGCTGCTCGGCGCGGCCGCGGCGGGCTTCGCCGTCTCGGAGCTCACGAGCGACGACGGCGGCGGCGCCACGCCCGCCGCCTCCGCCAAGCCGGCGGCGGACGCGGCGGGGAAGGATTCGCCCTCCGGCGGGGTGGCCGGGGTCGGCCGAGTCGGGCGACGAGGAGCCGGTGGCGCTGGCCGCGTGGCCCGAGGACCTGAGCGCCTACACCGTGGTGCTCGTGACCTCGAGCGACGAGGCGGGCGCCCGCAAGGTGGCCTGGGCCGCGGCCCGCTCGGGCCTCGAGGCCGGGCTTCTGCGCTCGGACGACTACATGGAGCTGGGCGAGGGCTTCTGGCTCGTGTTCGCCGGCCGCTTCAAGACCGCCGCGGCGGCCGAGCGCCGGGCGGCCGCGCTGGGCGAGCGCTACGAGGGCGCCTACCCGCAGCAGGTCGTGCCCAAGCCGGCTCAGAGCTTCCCAGTAGCGCGCCGAGCACCTCGCGGGCGCGCTCCGTGACGGGCTCGACGGGGTGGGAGCCCGGCTCGCCGCCCGCCGCGAGCGTCTCCATCGTCGTCTCCACGCCCTCGGCCAGCGCGTCGAGGTCGTAGCCGCCCTCCAGCACCGCGCCCACGGGCACGCCGAGGGTGAGCACCTGCCGGGTCAGCTCGGCGAACGAGGAGGTCTCGAGCGCGCAGCCCCCCACCGGGTCGTCGCGGTGGGCGTCGTAGCCCGCCGAGACGCAGCACGAGCTCCGGCTCGAACTGGCGCGCCGCCGGGAGCACCACGTGCTCGACGAGCGCGCAGAACACGTCCTCGCCCGCGCCGGCGGGCACCGGCAGGTTCAGCGAGTAGCCCGCGCCCTCGCCCGACCCCACGTCCTCGAGCGGGCCGGTGCCCGGATAGAACGGGTACTGGTGGATGCTCGCGAAGAGCACCTCGCGCGACTCGTGGAAGATCGCGTTCGTCCCGTTGCCGTGGTGCACGTCCCAGTCGAGCACCAGCACACGGCTGATGCCGAGCGAGTCGAGCGCGTGCCGCGCGGCCACGGAGACGTTCGCGAACAGGCAGAAGCCCATGGCGCGCGCCCGCTCGCAGTGGTGCCCCGGCGGGCGCAGCGCGGAGAAGCCGACCCGCTCGCCGCCGCCGACGAGCGACTCCACGAGGGCGCACGCGCCGCCCGCAGCGTGCAGCGCGGCGTCGTAGGAGCCCGGGCTGAGCGGGGTGTCGAGGTCGAAGGCGCCGCCGCGCTCGCTGAGCTCGCGGACCGCGTCCACGTGCTCGCGGGGGTGAACGGCGAGCAGCTGCTCCAGCTCGGCCGCGGGCGCCTCACGGACGCTCCCAGCCGAGCCAGTCGCGCGCCTCGAGCCGGCGCTCGATCGCGCGGATCCGGTCCGGCCGCTCGGGATGGCCGTAGCCGGTGTCGTGCTCGAGCGATGACGGGTGGCTGAAGAGGATCGGCACGCGCGCCGGTACCGTACCGACGCGCAGTGGAGGCCTCGCCCCAAACGCTCCTGCGCACAGACGTCGCGGTCGTCGGCGCCGGCGCGGCGGGGCTGTTCGCGGCGCTCGTGGCCGCCGAGCTCGGCGCCGAGGTCGCGCTCGTCACGCGCTCGCCGCTGGCGCAGACCGCGAGCTTCTGGGCGCAGGGCGGGATCGCCGCCGCCCTGGCCGAGGGCGACTCGCCGGACCTGCACGCCGAGGACACCCTCGCGGCGGGCCGCGGAGCCGCCCGGCCGAGCGCGGTCCGCGTGCTGTGCGAGGAGTCGCCCGCGCGGGTGCACGAGCTCGAGACGCTGGGCGTGACCTTCGACGCCGACCGGCACGGCAACCTCGCGCTCGGGCTCGAGGGCGGGCACTCCGTGCGCCGCATCGTGCACGCGGGCGGCGCGGCCACCGGCCGGCGCATCACCCGCGAGCTGTCCGCCCGCGCGGCCACCCACGAGCGCATCCAGGTGCTCGAGCCCGCGGCGGCGGTGGCGCTCTGGACGCACGAGGGGCGCTGCATCGGCCTGCTCGCCCGCCGCCGCGACGGCTTCGAGCTGCCGGTGCTCGCGCGGGCAACCGTCCTCGCCACCGGCGGCATGGCGGCGCTCTGGGAGCGCACCACCAACCCGGCCGGGGCGGTCGGGGCCGGGCTCGGGCTCGCCGAAGCGGCGGGCGCGCGGCTGGCCGACCTCGAGTTCATGCAGTTCCACCCCACGGCGCTGCGGACCGGCGGCGCGCGTGACGGCTTCCTCATCACCGAGGCGATCCGCGGCGAGGGGGCCACGCTGCTCGACGCGGCCGGCGAGCGCTTCGTGGACGAGCTCGCGCCGCGCGACCACGTGGCCCTCGCGATCGAGGCCGAGCTGCGCCGCAGCGGCGAGCGCGCGGTCGGCCTGGACCTGCGGAGCATCGACATGACCCGCTTCCCCAACATCGCCGCCGCCCTGGAGGAGGTGGGCATCGACCCGGCGCGGCAGCCCGTCCCGGTGGCCCCCGCCGCCCACTACACGATGGGAGGCGTGGCGACCGACCTCGACGGCCGCTCGAGCCTCCCGGGCCTCTTCGCGGTGGGCGAGAGCGCGTGCAGCGGGCTCCACGGCGCCAACCGGCTCGCGTCGAACTCGCTCGCCGAGTGCTTCGTCTACGGCAGGCGCGCCGCGATCGCGGCCGCCTCCGAGCCGGCCGCCCCGGGCACGCCCGGTCCGGCGCCCCAGCCGGGCCCGCCGTCGCTGCCGCCGGAGTCCACGCGCGCCGCGCTCTGGCGCGGCGCGGGCCTCCAGCGCGACGCGGCCGGGCTCCGGCGAGCTGCTCGACGACCCCTTCCCGCTCGCCCGGCTGATCGCGGCCGCCTGCCTCGCGCGCGAGGAGAGCCGCGGCGCGCACCAGCGGACCGACCACCCCGGGACCGATCCGGCGCTCGACGGGATGCATACGCTGGTGGGCGGAGGGCTCGCACCGGCCTCGGAGAGGTGGGAATGAACCAAGGTCCCGAGCTTCAGGAGCTGTTCGTGGAGGCGATGGCGTCGCTGGCGTCGGGCGTGGCCGTGGTCACCGCGCGCAAGCCGGACGGGCAGCCGTGCGGCCTCGCGGCCACTTCGATCGTCTCCTACAGCGCCCACCCGCCCTCGCTGCTCGCGTCGATCAGCCACGCCTCGCGCTGCCACGACGCGCTCGAGCGCTCCGCCCGCTTCGGGGTGCACATCCTGCGCGCGGACGAGATCGACCTGGCCCAGGAGTTCGCGGGCAAGGGCGACGACAAGTTCGCCGGCGTGGACTGGCGCTGGGACGAGGGCGTTCCCGAGCTGTGCGGCACGCTCGCGTACCTGCGCTGCCGGCGCGCCGACGCGCTGCGCCGCTACGACCACACGATCCTCATCGGGGACATCGAGCACGGGCGCCTCGAGCCGGGCGAGCCGCTGCTCTACGCGCGCCGCCGAATGGACTGGCTCCTCCGTCTCGACGAGACCGAGTAGTCCGCACCGCTTGCGCAACGGCAGCACCCCTCAGGACGAACTGTCCAAACTTCGCCCCCCAAAAGGGATTGGGCTGCTTGCGAACGAGGTAAATCGACCTTAATGTGGGCTTCGTCCGCGCTTCATCCGCAGGCGTTTCAATCAGCTGATGCGGGGGAAAAGGACCTCCAGGCGTGGACGCCGCTCAGGGGTAAGGGAGAACCCGGTGTACCAGTTCAGTCGCTCGATCTATCGGGAGCTGTCCACATCCGTCGTACCCACGAAGGGTGAGGACATCGCCGTCACAAGAATGCGCTTCCTGCGCGCGTGTGAGACCTCCATGGAGAGGCTTGCACTCGATCGCCATTACTTCGCGCGCCCCGTGCACACGTTGTTCGCCGACGTGCGCCACTTCTTCCCGATCGCGGACCAGCTGCGCGTCTACCGCCTGGTCGCGAAGCACGTCGAGCTCGCCACGGAGTACGTGGACAGCCAGCTGCGCACCGGCGTGACCTTCGACGGCAGCCCCGCCTGCTGCCACGCGAGCACCCGCCGCGGCACCGCGTGCCAGCGCGTGCCGCTGCCGGGCAGCAAGTACTGCCCGTCGCACAAGCACCTGGAAGAGGACTTCGAGGTGGCTGCGGCCTGACGTACCGTCCCCGAGGGTGATCCTCGGGGTCGACGTAGGAGGGACGTTCACCGACGCCGCGCTGCTGACCGGCGACGCGCTGGTCACGGCGAAGGCGCCAACGACCCCGGACGACCAGTCCGAGGGCGTGCTGCGCGCGGTGAGCGAGGCGCTGGAGAGCGCCGGGGCGCACGCCGGGGACGTGGAGCGCTTCGTGCACGGGATGACCGTGGCCACGAACGCGCTGCTCGAGGGGCGCGTGGCGCGCACCGCGCTGCTCGCCACCGAGGGGTTCACCGACGTCGAGGAGCTCGGCCGCCAGGCGCGCGCCGAGCTCTACCGCCTCTGCGCCGCCCACCCGCCGCCGCTCGTTCCGGTCGACCTGCGCGTGCCGGTCCCGGAGCGCACCGGGCCCGACGGCGTGCTCCGCGCGCTCGACACGGCGGCGCTGGCCGAGCGCCTCGACGGGCTCGAGTTCGACTCCGCGGCGGTCTGCCTGCTCTGGGGCTTCCGGCACCCCGGGCACGAGCGGCAGGTGGCCGAGGCGCTCGAGCGCTCGCGGCCCGGCCTCCACGTCTCGACCTCGCACGAGACCGCCGGCGTGTTCCGCGAGTACGAGCGCGCCGCCACGACGATCGTGGACGCCGCCCTGTCCCCGCTCCTGCGCGGATACCTCGAGCGGCTCACCGAGCGGGCCGTGGAGGCGGGGCTCCCGGAGCCGGAGGTGATGCTCTCGAGCGGCGGCACCGCCAGCGCGTCGACCGCGGCACGGCACGGGTCCTGGACGATCCTCTCCGGCCCCGCCGGCGGCGCCGTCGGCGCCGCGCGCGTGGCCGAGCGCGCCGGTGCGCCGGCCGCCGTGGGGCTGGACATGGGCGGCACGTCGTGCGACGTCTCGGTGGCGCACGGCGGCAGCGCCGCCGTCGGGCACGGCCGCAGCGTCGGCGGCCGCGCGCTGGCCCTGCCGATGGTGGACGTGCACACGGTCGGTGCCGGCGGCGGGTCGATCGCGTGGCGCGACGCCGGCGGGGCCCTGCGCGTGGGACCCCGCTCCGCGGGCGCCGACCCCGGTCCGGCCTGCTACGGCCGCGGCGGCAGCGAGCCCGCCGTGACCGACGCGAACCTGGAGCTCGGCTACCTCGACGCGGCGGGGTCGCTTGCCGGCGGGGTCCGGCTGGCGAGCGAGCGCTCGCGCGCCGCCGTCGCGCCGCTGGCCGAGAGCCTCGGGATCGGGTTCGAGGAGGCCGTGGCCGGAATCGCGCGGGTGGCCGACACCGCGATGGCGCAGGCGGTGCGCGTGGTGACGGTCGAGCGCGGCAGCGACCCGCGCGACATGGCGCTCGTGGCCTTCGGCGGCGCCGGCCCCCTGCACGCCGCCCGGATCGCGGAGGAGCTCGGGATGGGCCGCGTGGTCGCGCCGGCCGCGGCCGGAGTGCTGTCCGCGCTCGGGCTCGTGCTCTCCGAGCGCCGCCGCGACGTGGTCCGCAGCGTGCTGCTGGCCGGCGAGGGGCTGAGCGCCGGGGCCGTGGCCGCCACGGTCCGCGAGCTGGGCGAGCAGGGCCGCCGCGAGCTCGGCGAGCCGGGCGCCGAGCTGCGGGCCACCTACGACCTGCGCTACGCGGGCCAGGCCTTCGAGCTGTCCGTGGACGCCGCGCTCGAGCCCGATCCGTCCGAGCTCCGCGAGGCGTTCGGGCGCGCCCACGAGCAGCGCTACGGCTACGCCGACCCGGACTCCGAGCTGGAGCTCGTGACCGTCAGGGTGGCCGCCGCCGTGCCGGGCGCGGAGCTTCCGGAGCCGGCGGCGGGCGGGCCCGCCCCGCGCGGCAGCCGGCGCGCGCTCTTCGACGGCGACTGGCGGGACACCGAGGTGCTCGGCCCCGGCGAGGCGCAGCGTGGACGGCCCGGCGATCTTCGAGCTGGAGGGCTCCACGCTGGTGGTGCCGCCCGGCTGGCGGGCCGAATCCGGGCCCGGCGGGGTGGTGATGGAGCGCTGAGCGGCGTGGGGCCGGTCACCCTCCAGGTGCTGCTCGGCGGCCTGCGCTCCGCCTGCGAGGAGATGGGCGCGGTGCTGGTGCGCTCGGCGCACTCCGCGAACATCAAGGAGCGCCGCGACGCCTCCACCGCGCTGTTCGACCACGAGGGCGAGATGGTCATGCAGGCCGAGCACATCCCCGTGCACCTCGGCGCCATGCCCGCCGCGGTGGGCGCCGTGCTCGGCGAGGACCACTCGCCCGGGGACGCCTGGATCCTCAACGACCCGTACCGCGGCGGCACCCACCTGCCCGACGTGACCGTGATCTCGCCGCTCTTCCACGAAGGCGGGCTGATCGGGTTCGCCGCCAGCCGCGCCCACCACGCGGACGTGGGCGCGCGCGAGCCGGGCAGCATGCCCTCGGACTCGCGCACGCTCGCGGACGAGGGCGTGGTGATCCCGCCCACGCGGCTGACCGAGGACGTCCTGCGCGACCTGGCCGGCCGGATGCGCAACCCGCGCCAGCGCGAGGCGGACCTCCGCGCCCAGCTCGCGGCGGGCCGCGCCGGCGCCGAGCGCGTGGCGGCGCTGCTCGACCGCCACGGCATCGACACCTTCAGGGCGGGGCTGGACGAGACGCAGGACTACGCCGAGCGCCGGACCCGCGCCCGCATCGCGGAGCTCGAGGACGGCACCTTCACGGCGAGCGACGTGCTCGAGGCCGCCGACGGCGACCTCGAGCTGACGCTGCGCGCGACCGTGGCGGGCGACGAGCTCGAGCTCGACTTCGAGGGCTCCGCCGCGCAGCACGACGGCAACCTCAACTGCCCGCTCGCCGTGACGGTGTCCGCCTGCTACTTCGCGCTGCGCGTGCTCACCGACCCCGACGTGCCGCCCTGCGCCGGGGCCTACCGGCCGCTCACGGTGCGCGCTCCCGAGGGCTCGCTCCTCAACGCGCGCCCGCCGGCGGCCGTGGCCGCCGGCAACGTGGAGACCTCCTCGCGCGTGGCGGACCTGGTGCTGTCCGCGTTCGGCAGGGCCTGCGGGCAGGGCACGATGAACAACCTCACGCTCGGCAACGACGACTTCACCTACTACGAGACGCTCGGCGGCGGCCAGGGCGCCTGCCCGGACGCCGACGGCCCGAGCGCCGTGCACGTGGCGATGTCGAACACCCTCAACACGCCGGTCGAGGCGCTCGAGCTCGAGTTCCCGCTGCGGGCGATCGAGTACTCGGTGCGCCGCGGCTCCGGCGGGGCGGGCCGCCACCGCGGCGGTGACGGCGTGGTGCGGGAGGTGGAGGCCCTCGACACGATGCGCTTCTCGCTCATCACCGAGCGCCGCCGGCACCCGCCGCCGGGGGCGGAGGGCGGGTCGCCCGGCGCAACGGGTAGGAATCTGCTGGGCGGCGAGGAGCTGCCCCCGAAGGCCTCGGGCACGCTCGAGCCCGGAGACCGACTGCGAATCGAGACCCCCGGAGGAGGAGGACATGGAGAACGGTGACCAAGGAGGCGGCCCCGGAAGGGTGGCGTTCCTGGGGCTCGGGATCATGGGCTGGCCGATGGCGGCCAACCTCGCGGGCGCGGGCTTCGAGCTCGCCGTCTGGACCCGGACCGGCGAGAAGGCGGAGCGCTTCGCCGCCGAGCACGGCGTCACGGCGGCGGCCACCCCGGCCGAGGCCGCCGAGGGCGCCGGCGCGGTCATCTCCATGGTCGTCGACGCCCCCGAGGTCGAGGCCGTCCTCCTCGGCGACGGCGGAGCCGCGAGCGCGCTCGCTCCGGGCGGGCTCTGCGTGGACATGTCCACGATCGCCCCGAGCGCGGCCCTCCGGATCGGCGAGCGGCTGCGCGAGCGCGGCCTGAGCCTCGTGGACGCCCCCGTCACGGGGTCGCGCCCCCGTGCCGAGGCGGGCACGCTGTCGATCATGGTGGGCGCCGAGGAGCGGGACTTCGAGCGCGCCCGGCCGCTGCTCGATGCCATGGGGCAGCTCGTGGTGCGGGTGGGCCCGCCCGGGCACGGCGCGATGACCAAGGTCATCGCCAACACCGTGACCGCCATCAACGCGGCGGCGCTGGCGGAGGCCCTGGCGATGGTGGACCGCGCGGGCGTGGACGCGGACGCCTTCCTGGAGGTGGCCGGCTCGGGATCGAGCGCCTCGACCATGATGGAGCTGAAGGCCCGGCCCATGCTCGACGGGGACTTCGAGCCCCTCTTCAAGCTCGAGCACATGCTCAAGGACGTGCGCCACTGCCTGGCGGAGGCCCGCGAGCTGGGCATCGAGCTGCGCCTGGCCGAGGTGGCCGAGCGGCTCTATGCCGAGGCGGAGGCGAACGGGCAGGGAGAGAAGGACTTCGCGGCGGTGGCGACCGTCGCGGGCTGACCGCCGCGCCCGCTCCGAGCGCGAAAATCTTGAAACTGAGGCGCGCTTTCGTAAGAATGCGGCGTCCGCGCCCGCCTGAGGCCAGGCACCAGCAACTTGGGCGCGAGCTTGGAGCTTTCTCCTCTATGCCAGTAGCTATCAAGGAATGGGCTGTGACCGTGCGCGCGCTCGCCGAGGGCGAGCAGCTGCTCACGCTGCGCAAGGGCGGGATCCGCGAGGAGAACAAGCACTTCGAGATCGAGCACGACCGCTTCTTCCTCTACCCCACCTTCGATCACCAGCGGAACGACCTGGTCCGCCAGTCACACGTTCCCGAGCTCGCCCGCGCCCTCGAGGAGGGCGTGTGGCCCGATCGCGAGCCGCCCGCCGAGGCGCTCATCCAGGACGGCGGCATCCCGCAGCCCGAGCGCGTGCGCATCCGCGCCTGGGCCGAGGTGTCGGCGAGCTACCTGATCACGGACCCGCGTGCGATCGACGCGCTCTCGCCCTACTACATCTGGACCCCCGACTACGCGGAGAAGCGGCTGGCCTGGAAGCGGCGCCACCCGCTGCACGTGATCGTGCTCCGGACCTACCGGATCCCGCGTCCCGTGACCGTCAAGGTCCGCCCCGAGTACCAGGGCTGCCGTTCCTGGATCGACCTCTACCGGGACCTGCCCTTCGAGGGCACGCCGGTGCTCTCAGACGACGAGTTCGAGCGTGCGTCGGAGCAGATCGAGGCGATCGCCTCGGACGCCGTGCCCGTCCCGGCCTAGGCCGGCCTCCTGGCCTGGGTCGAGAGCAGCTCCGAGTCCTTCTCCGCCCGTCACGAGTCGGGGCACGCCGACCAGGCCGCCGCGGTGCTCGAGGACCTGGAGCGCTTCAGCGAGGAGCTGGCGGGCGTCTTCGAGGAGATCCCGCTCGACGTGGCGGTCGTCATGCACGCGCGCTCCATCTCGCTCTCGATGGCGCACCCGTGGCTGCCGCTGGCGCGCCGCGTGGCGGCGCCGGCCAGCCGGCGCTACTTCGCGGGCTGGTTCGGCGACCGGGAGATCCACGTGCTCGCGCCGAGCGCGCTGGAGCGGCGCGCGTCCAACGTGCCCGGCTCGCTCGAGGCGCTGCTCCTGACGCCGCGCCACGAGTACTCGCACCTCGTGCTCGGCGCGAACAACCCGGACCTGCCTCCCCCCTTCTCGCTCGCCCGCTTCCGCCAGTACGTGCGCTGGGCCTGGCTCTGCGAGGGCGCCGCGGCCTGGCTCTCGGGCCAGACGCCGCTGTTCCGCGCCGCGATCGTGCGCCGCATGCGTGAGGGCGGCCGGCCCGAGTTCCCGCCGGCGCCCGCGGACGCGATGCTGCTCGGCGGCACGGTCTTCACGCTCCTCGAGCGACGGCGCGGCACGCACGTGGCGGCGGCGCTGGCCACGAGCCCCCTGGAGCGCGGCGCGCGCGGCCTGATCGCGGAGGCCTTCGACCGGCCGGTGGCGGCGGTGGAGCAGGACTGGCGCGACGAGCTGGACTCGCTGGCCGCGTCGGGCGGCTAGACGACCCCCGCCGCGGCCCAGGCGCGCGCGGTGAGCTCGAACGGCTCCTCGCCGACTCCGAGCCGCCTGCGGAAGGCGTCGTGCAGCGCGGCGCGGCGGTCCTCGTCCAGCGACTTGACGAACGCCCCCGAGGGCGCCACGCCCGTCAGGAGCGGCGACCAGAGGTCCTCGAAGCCCTCGTAGGCGGCCCGTGCCACGAGCGTGCCGGACCGGACCTCGCGCAGCCCCGCCCACTCCCAGAGCTCGGCGAGCTCACCCTCGCCGCACCAGCGCATGATGGCCCCCTCGTCGGCGCCGGCGCGGTCGGGCTCGACCTCGGCGGCCGCGTCCCAGAACGCCCGCAGGAGCGTCATCTCCCCCGCGTAGTCCCAGACGCACGAAGCGACCACGCCGCCGGGACGCGTCACGCGCGCCATCTCGAGCACGCCCTTCTGCGAGTCGCGCATGAAGTTGACCACCAGCTGGGACAGGGTCACGTCGAAGGACCGGTCGCCGAACGGCAGCGCCTCGGCGGCCGCGCTCACGACCTCAACGCCCGGCAGCCGCGCGCGGCAGGCTTCCGCGAACGGCTCCGAGGGCTCCGCTCCGCAGACGCTTCCCGGGCCGAGACGGTCCGCGAGCGCGGCCGTGAGCGCACCGGGGCCGCAGCCCACGTCGAGGGCGCGCATGCCCTGCTCCACACCCGTGAACTCGATCAGGGCCGAGGCCAGCGACGGGGCGTAGCGCCCGACCAGTCGGTCGTAGGCGTCGGCTGAGGCGCGGAAGGTCTCGGCGCCCGGCATGGGCGCGCTGAGCCTACAGCCCGAGCGTCTTCGCGATGATGTTCTTCTGGATCTCCGAGGTGCCGCCGTAGATGGTGGTCACCACGGCGGCGCGCAGGTGGCGCTCCATCGGGTACTCGCTGGCGTACCCGTACCCGCCCATGATCTGGACGCCCTCGAGGGCGCACTTCTTGGCCAGCTCGGTCGAGGCGAGCTTCGCCATCGAGGCCTCCTGGGGCAGCATCCGCCCCGGATCCTCGTCGGTGAGCCGCGCGACCCAGCGCACCAGCAGCCGCACCTGGGCGATCTGCGTGGCCAGGTCGGCGAACTTGTGGGAGATCGCCTGGAAGCTGCCGATCGGCCGCCCGAACTGCTTGCGCTCCTTGGCATAGGCGAGCGCGTCGTCGAACGAGCGCTGGGCCAGGCCCAGTGCGGTGGCCGCGAGGATCACCCGCTCGTAGTTGAGGCCGGCCATCAGCTGGATCCAGCCGTTCCCGGCGCTGCCGAGGAGCGCGTCCTCCGGGACCCGCACGCCGTCGAGGTGGAGCTCGTTGGTCTCCTCGCCGCCCATCGTCTTGATCGGCGTGATCGTCAGGCCGGGCGCGTCGTGCGGCACGAGGATCATCGAGAGGTCCTCGTGGCGCTCGCCGGCGCCGCTGCGGCAGACGATCAGGATCTCCTTCGCCTTGTGGGCGTAGGAGCACCACATCTTGGCGCCGTCCAGCACCCACTCGCCGTCCTCGAGCCGCGCCTTCGTCTTCAGGTTGGCCACGTCGGAGCCGGCCTCGGGCTCGGACATCGCGATGGCGAGCGTGCCGCCGCCCACCACGTGCTCGAACAGGCGGCGCTTCTGGTCCTCGGTCCCGAAGCGGGAGAGCGCGCCGACCACGATCAGCGTCACGCCGTAGGCGGCCACGGGGATCTGGCCGCGCGCGGTCTCCTCCAGGAAGAGCGTGGCGTCGAGGAAGCTGCCGCCCGAGCCGCCGTACTCCTCGGGGATCTGGAGCCCGTACCAGCCGAGCTCGCCCATCCGGCGGGCCACGTCCTCCTGGTGGGCGTCCTCGCCGTCGGTGTCCCACTTCTCGCGCACGGAGAAGTCGCGGATCGCCTCGACGAACGCGCGCTGCTCGTCGCTGAGGCCGTGGTCGGCCGTGGAGACGCCGGTGAGGACGCTCACGCTTCTACGGGCTCGCGCGGCTTGAAGCGGTTCAGCTCGCGCAGGGCGATCACCATCTTGTGCACCTCGTCGGGGCCGTCGGCGATCCGCAGCCAGCGGCCCTGGCGCCACATCGCGGCGAGCGGCGTGTCGTCCGACATGCCGAGCGCGCCGTGCACCTGCATCGCGCGGTCCACCACGCGCTGGTGCATCTGCGCGGCGATCACCTTGATCATCGAGATGTCCTGGCGGGCGGCGCGCTTGCCCTCGGTGTCCATCTTCCAGGCCGCGTGCAGCACCATCAGCCGGGCGGAGTCGATCTCCATGCGCGACTTGGCGATGAAGTCCTGGACGAACTGCTTCTCGGCCAGCGGCCCGCCGAACGACGTGCGGTCGTGCGCCCGCGTGCACATGAGCTCGAAGGCGCGCTCGGCGGAGCCGATCGCGCGCATGCAGTGGTGGATGCGGCCCGGGCCGAGCCGGTCCTGCGCGATCGCGAAGCCGGCGCCGCGCTCGCCGAGCACGTTGTCGGCGGGCACGCGCACGTCCTCGTAGAGGACCTCCCAGTGCCCCGGCCCCTCGTCGTGGCCCATCACGGGCACCGGCCGGACGCCCGTGAAGCCGGGCGTGTCGATCGGGACGAGGATCATGCTCGCGCGCTTGTGCGGCGGCGCGTCGGGGTCGGTCACGACCATCGCGATCGCGATCGAGGCGCCGTTGTAGCCCGAGGTGAACCACTTGTGGCCGTTCACGACCCACTCGTCGCCGTCGAGCTCGGCGCGGGCGGCGAGCTGAGTCGGGTCGGAGCCGGAGGTCTCCGGCTCGGTCATCGAGAAGCAGCTGCGGATCTCGCCGTCGAGCAGCGGCTGGAGCCAGCGCTCCTTCTGCTCCTCGGTGCCGTGCTCGGCGAGGATCTCCGCGTTGCCCGTGTCGGGCGCCGCGCAGTTGAAGACCGTGGGCGCCACGCCGCTGCGGCCCATGAGCTCGCAGAGCATCCCGTACTCCCAGTTGGTCAGGCCGGGGCCGTACTGGTCGTCCGGAAGGAAGAGGTTCCAGAGGCCCTCGGCGCGGGCCCGCTCGCGCAGCTCGACGACGATCCGCGCGTAGGGGACGCCGGGCTTGACCTCCTCGTCGAACGCCCGCATGGCCTCGGCCTCGACGGGGTCCACGTGCTCCTCCATGAAGGCGCGCACGCGGTCGAGCAGGTCGGTCACGCGGTCTGAGGGAGCGAAGTCCACGGGCCGGGAGTCTACGGCGCCCTGCAGCAGCCACGCGACCAGGGCCACCGCGCCGCCGCCGCCCAGGATCACCGCGAACAGCACGAGCGGGTTCGGTCCCGAGCCGGTCGACGCCGACGTCGGCGCGAACGGGGAGCCGTGCAGCAGCTCGCGCGCGACCTCGGCGCCGGACTCGGGCACCATCACGTCGCGCGGGCCCGCGGCGAGGAAGTCCGGCACGTCGAAGCCGGCGCTCCGGCGCAGCACGCTCGGCACGCCCTCCTCGAGCAGGATGCCCTGGATCAGCTCGGCCTCGGCCTGGTTGCGCCCGCCGGCCACGCGCACCAGGTCGCCCTCCGTGTAGAGCGGGTCGATCTTGCGGGCGCGGCCGTGCGCCTCGCTCAGCGGCTGCTCGAGCGGCTCGCTGCCGGGCTCCACGAGCGGCGTGCCGCAACGCGGGCAGAAGTGCTCGCCCCCGGACGCGGACTCGCCGCAGGCGGGGCAGTGGAGCGGCGGATCAGTCCTCGACGACGAGGTCCTCCTCCTCCACCGACCCGTCGGCGATGCGCCATGCGCGCACCTCGGGCTCGCCCTTGAGCGAGACGATCAGATAGGTCCAGTGCGGGTAGTGCGCCAGGTTGATGTCCGTCTGCGACGGCTCGGCCGGGCTCTTCGGGATGGGAGTGGTAGATGCCCGACCTCGTAGCCCTCGTCGTCCAGCTCGTTGGCCGCGAACAGGCTCTTGTGGTCGAGCTCGTAGCCGTAGGGCGACTTGCGCGGGTTCTCGGCGCGGAAGACCTCCGCCACGCGGCCGTCCTCGGCGCGCAGGTAGCCGCAGCACTCGTTGGGGGCGTCCTCCTGCGCATGCGCGACCAACTCGTCCCAGTGCGCGCGCGAGATCCTCACGCGGGGAAGGCTATTGACGCGGGGCTACGAGGGGAACATCCGGCGCGCGCGCCAGAGCCAGCGCACGTCGCCGCTCGGGCGCAGCCCGCCGCGCAGCACCAGGCGGCGCGGGTCCACCCGCTTCGAGGTCACGTCCACGAAGTCCTCGAAGCGCGTCTTGAGCGTGACCGTCGGGTCGCTCACGCGCCCGGGCTCCGCGCGCGTGGAGCCGTTGTCCACGACCACGTGCCACGGCTCGGCGTCGGGGAAGTCCCACTGGATCGTGCCGGACCCCGGCGACTTCGAGACGTCGAGCCCGGAGGCCACCGCCTCGAAGAGCAGGCGCATGTCCTCGCGGTCCGTGGAGGGCGGCCCGACCTTCTCGCCGAGGTAGCCGGCCTTGACCATCCGCTTGCCGATGATCGCGCGCTCGCGCGGCGTCCCCGAGATCGCGAAGATCGGCGGGCCCGGCAGCTCGTCGATCGGCATGCCGGCGGTGCGCAGCTTCGTCTCGAGCGACGTGGCCCCCTCCTCGCCGATGTCGGCCATCGTGAAGCCGAAGCACTCGATGTAGCGCTCGTCCCAGTTCGGCGGGATCAGCACCGAGGCCGTCCAGGGGATCACCTCGCGCAGCAGGTCGGCGACCGCGGCCGGCACGTCCGGGTCCATCTTGCGGAGGTCGGAGAGCATCTTCACGCCGAAGCCGATGTGGCGCTGCTCGTCCGTGGGCCACGTTCTCCATCCCCTCCCGGAAGCCGGGGAGGAGCTTGCGGTCCTCGAGGTAGCTCGTGATGAAGTGCTGGCCCGGCTGGGCGAGCGTCGCCTCGATGACGACGTGGTAGAGCGTGATCGCCTGGGCGAGCTTCGGGATCGAGCGGTCGCTGCGCAGCTCCTCGGACATCAGCTCGAGGCGGTCGAAGACCTTCATGAAGCCCCAGGTGAGCTGCGGCTTGATCTCGGTGAGCGCCTCCCCGGCGCTGCCGCCGACGGCGATCCCGGCGACCTCCTCCATGAAGCGCTTGAAGAAGACGGCGTGGCGCGCCTCGTCCACCTGCTGCGTCGCGAGGAAGTACTTCTGCTCCTCGAGCGGCGCGGCGTCGATGTACGGCGAGAGCCCGTCGGCCACGGCGTCCTCGCCCCAGAAGAAGAGCGAGTAGTTCCAGAGCGCGGCGGCGCGCTCGAGGTCGGAGAACTGGGTCTCCCACTGCTCCTTGTCGACCGTGAAGTCGATCTCGGTGGCGCGCCAGTTGCCCTTCTCCCAGCGGGAGTAGAGGTCCTCGTAGGTGATGTTGTCGAGCGGGGAAGGCGCGCCGAGTGGATCATCTCGTCCTCCGGAGGGCCGTGGTACGTTTGTACCAGCTGATGGCACAAAAGTACCAGAGTGCGCCGCGGGGCGAGGCAAGGCGCGAGGCGATCCTCAGGGCGACGCTCGACGTGATCGCCGCGCACGGCACCGACGGCGTGACCCACCGCGCGGTGGCGGCCGCCGCGGGAGTGCCGCTGTCCGCCACCACCTACTGGTTCTCCTCGCGCGACGACCTGCTCGAGGAGACGCTCCGCTACGCGGCCCGCGCCGAGGTCGAGCGCTTCGAGCGGCTCGTGCTCGAGCTGGCCACGCAGGAGCTGAACGTGGCCGAGTGGGCCGCCGCCCTCGCGGCCGCCCTCGCCGGCGAGCTGGACGCCCACCGCACACGCCACCTGGCGCTCTACGAGCTGGCTCTCGAGGCCGCCCGCCGCCCGGCGCTGCGCCCGGAGGCCGAGCAGGTGCGCGCGACCCACCTGCGGCTCGCCGAGATGGGCGCCCGCGCCGCGGGCTCCGACGACCCCGCCGCCGACGCGCCGATCATCGTCGCGACGGTCTCGGGCCTGATGTTCGAGCAGCTCGCCGCGCCCCGGCCGGGCTTCGAGGCCGAGGTGCTCCGTCCCGCGCTCGAGCGGCTCTTCGAGCGGCTCGTGGCGGGCGCGGCGCAGCCTGCCTAGGCTGTCCCGGGTGCCAGGCAAGCTCACGCGCAGAGCAGCGCTCGCCGGCGCCGCGATCGCCGCGTCGTCCTGCGGCGGCGGCGACGCGCCCCCCGCCCGCGGCCCGCGGCCCGGCTCGGGCGTGGGCCTCCTCAACTCGGTGCTCGCGCTCGAGCACGCGACGGTCGCCGCCTACGACGCCCTCGGCGAGCGCCTCGACGGGCCCGCCCGAGCCTCCGCCGCGCTCCATCGCCGCGCAGGAGCGCGAGCACGTGGAGCGCCTGTCGGGGATCGTCGCGGACCTCGGCGGCACGCCCGTCGCGGGGCGCCCGCCCGAGTCGTACCGGCCGTCCTTCCCCCGGCTCGACGACGCCTCGGACGCCCTGCTGCTCGCCCGCGACCTGGAGGAGCGCCTCGTGCGCGCCTATCTCGACGCGCTCGCCAAGCTGCCGGCGGGGCCGCTCCGCCGCGCGGCCGCCGGGCTTGCCACCAGCGAGTCCGAGCACCTCGCGGTCGTCCACGGCCTGCAGGGCGAGCCGCTCGCCGCGCAGGCGTTCGTGACGGGCACGTCGTGAGGGTCGGCCGCAGGCAGGCGCTCGCCGCGCTGGCGGGCTCGGCGACGCTCCTGGCCGCCGGCCCCGCGGGCGCCCAGCGGCGCTCCGACCGGGCCACGCTCGAGGACCTGCTGTCGCTGGAGCGCACGCTCGAGTCGATGTACGACGCCGCGGCCCGGCGCGGCGTCCTGCCCGCCGATCTGGCCGAGCGCCTGCGCGACCAGGAGCGCGAGCACGCCAAGGGCCTCGAGCAGGTGCTCTCCGGCAGGCGCGCTCCGGTGGCGACCGTGCCCTCGCCCGCCCTCAACCGCGCGCTCGCGAGCGGCCGCGAGGCTTCCTCCGCTACGCGCTGCGCGCGGAGGAGGAGGCGGTGGGCGCCTACGCGGCGGCCGTGACGGACCTGCGCGACCCCGACCTCCTGCAGCCGCTCGGCAGCATCATGGCCGGCGAGGGCCAGCACCTGGTGGCGCTGCGCTCGGAGCTGGGCGTGAAGCCGCTCACGCATGCCTTCGAGACCGGCACGGCGGTCGGCTAGCCTCCAGGCATGTTCTCGGCTCCAGGCCCGCTCGAGCTGATCGTGATCCTCACCATCGCGCTGATCTTCCTCGGGCCGAAGCGCCTGCCCGACGCCGCGCGCTCGGTGGGCAAGGGCATGCGCGAGTTCCGCGAGTCGCTGTCGGGCTTCGACCATCGCGAAGAGGACGACCCCTACGACGCCGGACGAGCTCGAGACCGACGATCCGGACGACGAGGATCCGCCGCGCGCGGAGGCGCTGGCGCAGGACGCCGCGCCCGTTCCGGACAGCGCGGCGGAACCCGCGCCCGAGCGCGACTCCTGAGTCGTACCGGCCGCTACCAGAAGGAGGCGGAGTCGAGCTCCCGCTCGAGCTCCTCGATCGGCTTCGTGTAGACGCCCGGAGCTGAGGTACTTCCAGCCGTCGTCGGGTGACACGAACACCACGTTGCCCTCGTCGAGCTTCTCGGCCACGCGCACGGCGATCGCGGCGATCGCGCCGCTCGAGACGCCGACGAAGAGGCCCTCCTCGTCGAGCAGCCGCTTGGTCCACACCACGGCGTCGCGGTTCGAGACGAAGATCTTCCTGTCGAGCAGGGAGAGGTCGATGATCGGCGGGATGTAGCCGTCCTCCAGCGAGCGCAGCCCCTGGACCAGCTCGCCCTGGAGCGGCTCGGCCGCCACGATCAGCGTGTCGGGGTTCTCCTCCTTGAGGCGGCGTGCGTTCCCCATCAGGGTCCCGCCGGTGCCGAGCCCGCCGACGAACGCCGTCACCTCGTCGAGCTCCTCGAGGATCTCCACGGCCGTGCCGTTGTAGTGGGCGTCCGGGTTCGCCTGGTTCCCGTACTGGTAGGGCATGTAGTAGGAGGCGTCGCCCTCGGCCATCTCGAGCGCCTTGGCCACCGCGCCGTTCGAGCCCTGCTCGCCCGGCGAGTAGACGATCTCGGCCCCGTACATGTTGAGCAGCTGGGTCCGCTCCTGGGTCACGTTGTCGGGCATGACCACCTTGAGCGGGTAGCCCTTGCGCCGGCAGATCATCGCCAGCGAGATCCCGGTGTTGCCGGAGGTCGGCTCGAGGATCGTCTGGCCGGGCGCGATCAGGCCCTCCTCCTCCGCGCGCTCGATCAGCGAGCGGGCCACGCGGTCCTTGACCGAGCCGGTCGGGTTGTGGCCCTCGAGCTTCGCGTAGATGCGGACGCCGGGCTTGGGGCTGAAGCGCTTCAGCTCGACCAGCGGCGTGTTGCCGATGGCCTCGACGATGTCGCCGTATCTGCCTCCGCACGGGCGGTTGTCGAGACGCGGGCTCGAGCATCGCTTCAGAAAGTGTAGTGCTTCGCTAACTCTCCGTGAGGACGGTGTCCTCGTCGGAATAGGCCGGGGCGCAGGCGCAGAGAAGCCGCAGCGGCTCGGAGCCGGTGTTCCAGACCTTGTGGGGCACGCCGGGCGCGATCACCACGGTGTCGCCGGGGCCGACCTCGCGCTCCTCCTCGCCCAGCCGCATGCGGCCGCTGCCGTGCGTGAAGAGGTAGACCTCCTCGGTGGTCCGGTGGTAGTGCTCGGTGGTTGCGCCGCCCTCCGGAACGGTCGCCTCCGCGAGGCTCTGGTTGGCGGCGTTGCCGGTCGCCGGCCCGGCCACCTCGCGGATCGTGGAGCCGTCGAGCGTGACGAACGGCGGCACCCCGCCGAGGTTCTCGATCCTCATGGGCGGGAGGCTAGTTCGTGGCTCGCCGCAGCCGGACCTCGAGGATGCCCGCCCAGGCCTCCTCGCGGCGCTCGGCGCCGTCGCGCTCGAACCCGTGGCGCTCGTAGAACGCGTTGGCCCGGTCGTTGTCGGCGAACGACCAGACGCTCGCGCCCGTGTAGCCCAGCTCGGGCAGCGTGCTGAGCGCCGCGCTCATGAGCGCCGACCCGACGCCGCTCCGCCAGGAGGACGGGCGCACGAAGAAGGTGCGCACCTCGCCGACATCGGCGGGCAGGTCGTGGTCGCGGGACGCGCCGAAGAGGGTGTATCCGAGCAGGCCGTCGTCGCCCTCGGCCACGCAGCAGGCGCACCGTCGGCTCGGCGATGATCTGCGCGAAGCGCTCCGGGTCCAGCTCGGGCAGCGCGTGCCCCTCGGGGAGCAGCGGCAGGAACGCGGCCGCGGCGGACTCGTTCCAAACGCCGGCCACGGCGGCCGTGTCGGCGACGGTCCCCGGCCGGAGCTTCAGCGGCCGCCGGCCATGGCCGGCAGGATCACGATCGTGTCGCTTGCGCCGACGCCGGTGTCGAGGCCATCGAGCACGCGCACGTCCTCGTCGTTCAGGTACACGTTGACGTAGCGATTGAGCTCGCCCTCCTCCGAGAAGAGCTGGCTCTCGGTGGCGGGGTGCTGGCCGGCGAGCGAGCGCAGCACGTCGCCCACGTTCTCCCCCTCGGCCTCGACCTCTTGGCGCCCCCGGTGGAGCTCCGGAGAACGGGCGGGATCTTGACGGTGCTCACGGGCCGGAGAGCCTAGCGGCAACGATCCGCCCACCGTCCGGCGGCGGTCTTGCTACAACGCAGGCCATGGCTCCGCCCACGGATGGGCGGCCGAACCTACGCCGGATCGCCGCCCGCCCTTGCACATCGCCGCTGCGCTGTCAGCGCAGTCGCCGCGCCTGCCGCGGGCGCGACCCCGCTCACCGTGCACGCGGTGAACACGCGCGGCGTCGAGCAGGCCAGCCTCGTGTCTCGCGCCTCCTCGTGCGGCGGCACGCGGACGCTGGTCACCGACCCGAACGGGCGGATCACGCTCGATGTCGCAGCCTGGCGACAGCCTGCGCGTCACGCGCGGCCCGCTCGCGCCCGAGGGCGCCGGCGTGGCCTACACGGTGCCGAATCCGGTGCCCGCCGGGCCGGTGACGGTCACGCTCCAGGCGCTCGCCGAGCACGGTCGCGCCCGGCATCGACTCGCGCCGAGGCCTGGCTCGTGCGAGCAGGTGAACGCGGAGCGGGCGAGCCCTCGGCCGCGCGCCGCTCACGCCGTCGAGCACGCTGACCCGCGCGGCCGACGCCTACGCCCACTACCTCGAGTCCACACGGGCAGTTCAGCCACCTCGCGCTGGCCGACCCCGGCGTGCGCGCCGTGGACCAGGGCTGGCCCGTGCCCGGCGGCTCGGCCGTCGGCGAGGCGCTCGCGCTGGCCCCGTCGAAGGAGCTCGCGCTCGACGGGCTGGAAGAACAGCGCGCCGCACTGGACTCTCCTGATGATGGACGGCCTCGACTCGGTCGGCGTGGCCCGGGCCGGCAGCCGCTGGATCATGATGGCCGCCGACTGCGGCGCGGCCGCGTCACCGGCCCGCTGCGGGCTGAACGGCGATCCGGCCGCGCGGCCGCCCGGCAGCGGGTCACCGGCCCCGCCCACGGACGAAGCCGGGCACCGGTCGGGCCGGCGAGCGCGAAGCCGAGCCTCGCGGTGCAGCGTGCGCCGCCACGGCCGCCGGCTGGTCGTAGGCGTCCGGGTCACGCGGGGCGAGGGGCACGTGACGGGTGGCCGTGCGGAAGGGCGCGCCGCCAGCGCGACAGCTCCGCCACCGCCGCAAGGGCGACCTGCACCGCTTCGTGGCGCGGCTGCCGAAGCACGGCCGCTGGAAGGTCGCGATGCGCTTCGACGGCTCAGCCGGCTGGGCCGACCGCCGCCTGGCCGCGCGGACCGTGCGCTGGCGCTAACCGGCCGAACCGTCGTCGCGATCGCGCACGTCGCACCCGCCCGGGCTAGCGAGAACCGCAGGCAGATCGCGCCCGTGCACGCCGCGCGGCTCTAGCCCGCGGCCGAGCAGAACAGCTCGTAGTCCGGGAAGACGCCCATCTCCTCGTCGGAGATCTCGCCGGGGTCCCGGGAGCAGATCGGGCAGTCGGGGTCGCGCCGGACCTTGAGCTCGGTGAAGGTGGTGCCGAGCGCGTCGTAGAGCAGCAGGCGGCCGGCCAGGCTGTCGCCGGCGCCGGTGACCAGCTTGATCACCTCGACCGACTGGAGCAGGCCCATCACGCCCGGCAGCACGCCGAGCACGCCCGCGGCGCCGCAGCTCGGGGCGAGCTCGGCGGGCGGCGGCGTCGGGTAGAGGCAGCGGTAGCACGGCCCCTCGTAGGGGTGGAAGACCGAGAGCTGGCCCTCGAAGCCGAGGATGGAGGCCGAGACCACCGGGATCTGCAGCCGCACCGAGGCGTCGTTCAGGAGGTAGCGCGTGGGGAAGTTGTCGAGGCCGTCGACGATGACGTCGTAGCCCTCGATGATCTCCATGATGTTCGAGGCGTCGAGGCGCACCGGGTACTTCTCGACCTTCACCTCGGGGTTGATCTCGTGGACCGAGATCTCCGCGGAGTCCACCTTCGGCACGCCCACGCGGTCGTTCGAGTGGGCCACCTGGCGCTGCAGGTTGGACAGGTCGACCACGTCGTTGTCCACGATCCCGAGCGTGCCCACGCCGGCGGCGGCGAGGTAGAGCGCGGCCGGAGAGCCGAGCCCGCCGGCGCCGAGCAGCAGCACCTTCGCGTCGAGCAGCTTCAGCTGGCCCTCGAGCCCGATCTCGGGGATGAGCAGGTGGCGCGAGTAGCGCTCGCGCTGCTCGGCGGTGAGCGAGCGCGGGACCTCCACGTCGTAGCCGCGGTCCTTCCAGAGCGTGATGCCGCCGCGCATCGACTCGACGTTCTCGTAGCCGAGCAGCTCCTGCATGGTGTGCGCGGCGAGCGCCGAGCGGTTGCCCGACTGGCAGTAGAGGATCACGTGGGAGGAGCGGTCGGGCGCCGCGCCCTCGATGCGCTGCTCGAGGTACGAGCGCGGGACGTGCACGGCGCCCGGGATGTGGGACTCCTCGAACTCGTGCTGCTCGCGCACGTCGACGATCACGGCGCCGTTGCCGTTGTCACGTCGTGACCTCGCGGGGATCGACCTCGCGGATCTCGTCCTTCATCTTGCGGATCAGCTCTGCGCCGCTAGCCATTTCGACTCCTAACTCCCGAAACTAGGCCTGGATTCCAATACTTCAGAAAGTGTAGCGCCCTCGTGAGCGCCGACCGGGAGCGAGCGCCGACCGGCAGCACGCCCCAGAAAAGCTACCGGGGCGCCCGTAGGCGCCCCGGTTGAAGACCCAGACCTATCTTCTGCGGAAGCCTCGCGGCGAGTCGCCTCGACCACTGAAGCCTCACGAAGATTCTCGTCTTTGCCGCGCGGCTGCCGATATGGGGTGGAGACCCCATATGTACGCCATGGGGGGAATCCGATTGAGGGACAGACCGAGGATGACGCGCCGCGACGACTCGCTGATCGGCCAGGTCGTGGCCGCCAATGTGCTGCTGGTCGCCCTCACCCTGCTCGCTGCGAGCCTGGTGGCGGGGCTGGACCTCCAGGTCCCGAGCGAGCGCTGGCAGTTCCTGGTGCTCGCCCTCGCGATCATCCTCACGCTCTGCGTGAACATGTGGATGCTCCAGCGCCGCTTCCGGCCGCTGGAGCGCCTGATCGAGCGCATCGAGCAGGTGGACCCCGCGTCGCCGGGCACGCTCGAGCTGACCTCCTCCCGCAAGCCGGCCGAGGAGATCGGCCGGCTCGCCGAGTCCTTCCGGCGCCTGCTCGAGCGCGTGGAGCAGGAGCGCCGCCGCTCGGGCCAGCTCGTGATGCGCGCCCAGGAGGAGGAGCGCCGCCGGCTGGCGCGCGACCTCCACGACGAGGTGAACCAGGCCCTCACCGCGATCCTGCTGAGGCTCGAGGCGCTCGCCCAGGAGTCGCCGCCCGAGCACGCGCAGGAGGTGGCCGAGCTCAAGCGGCTCGTGAACCAGGCGATGGACGAGCTGCTCAACCTGGCCCGCCAGCTTCGCCCCACCGCGCTCGACGACCACGGCCTCGTGCCGGCGATCGACGCCCAGCTGAAGCGCTTCTCCGCGCGCACCGGCGTGGAGGTGCGCATGCAGGCCGAGGGCGACGCCGAGACGCTCGAGGAGGACGTGCAGACGGCCGTCTACCGCGTGGCGCAGGAGGCCCTCACGAACGCCGAGCGCCACGCCGGCGCCACGGTCGTGGAGGTGGACCTGGAGGTGTCGGACGAGCGCACCGAGCTGCGCGTGCGCGACGACGGCGGCGGCTTCGACCCCGGCGGCGCCGGCCGCTCGAACGCCCAGGACCCGGCGGCCACCGGCCTCGGGCTGCGCGGCATGGCCGAGCGGGCGCGGCTCGTGGGCGGCGAGCTCGACGTGCGCTCCGCACCCGGCGGCGGGACCTCGGTCACGCTGAGCATCCGATGATCCGCGTCCTGATCGCCGACGACCACGGCATCGTCCGCTCCGGCCTGAGGATGCTGATCGACCGCCAGAGCGACATGCAGGTGGTGGCCGAGGCCACCGACGGCGTGGGCGCGCTCGAGTCGACCCAGGCGGCGCGGCCGGACGTGGCGGTGCTCGACGTGTCGATGCCGCGCATGACCGGGCTCCAGGCGGCCCGCGAGATCCGCGCGCACGCCCCGGACACGCGCGTCCTGCTGCTCTCGATGCACGACGACGCGCACTACTTCGTGGAGGGCCTCGACGCCGGGGCCGCCGGCTACGTGCTCAAGCGCGCCGCCGACACCGACCTGATCGAGGCGCTCCGCACCGTGGCCGCCGGCCGGACGTTCCTCTCGAGCGACGCCCAGCGCGGGCTCATGGAGCGCTGGCTCGACGGCGGCAGGCCCGACCTCGAGGATCCGCTCACGCCGCGCGAGCTCGAGGTGGTCAAGCTGATCGCGGAGGCGTTCACGAACCGCCAGATCGCCGAGACCCTGAAGGTGTCCGAGAAGACGGTGGAGTCGCACCGCGCGAACGTGCTCTCGAAGCTCGGGATGCGCGACCGCGTGGAGCTGGCGCGCTACGCCGTTCGGCGCGGGCTCGTCGAGCCTTAGCATCCGCCTCGTGCGCATCCGCGAGGACTCCCGGCCCGGCGACATCGGGGCGGTGATCAGGATGCACGGCGTCCTCTATGCCGAGGAGTACGGGCTGGACGCGAGCTTCGAGGCGATGGTCGCGGCGCGGCTCGCGGAGCTGACCCTGCGCGGCTGGCCCGCGGCCGGCGAGGGCCTCTGGATGGTGGACGCGGACGGCGAGCCGGCCGGCTCGATCACCCTGGCGGCCGAAGACGGCGGGCTCGCTCGGCTCGGCCACTTCCTGCTCCTCCCCGAGGCCCGCGGGCACGGCCTCGGCCCCCGGCTCGTGGACACCGTTCTCGCGCGCGCACGCGAGGCCGGCCACGCGCGCCTCGAGCTCATCACCTTCAGCGAGCTCACCGCGGCCGCGCAGATCTACCGCGCCGCCGGCTTCGAGCGGGTGAGCCGCGAGCCGCGCGCGCTCTGGGGCCGCGAGCTGGAGATCGAGCACTACGAGCTCGCCCTCTGAACCGCCTCGCTGCGCATCCGGCCGAGCCGGATGCTTGCGCACTACCCTCCGGCCGCGTGAACCCCCGCGTGCTGATCGCGCTGGTCCTGGTGGCCGTGTTCGCGCTCGGGGCCACCGTGCTGGCGGCAGGCGGCTCGGGCGACGAGGAGCCGGTGAGCGGCGGCAGCAGCTTCGAGGGCGCGGTCATGCCGAAGGGCCTGAGGGCGCCCGACTTCGAGCTGCGCAACCAGGACGGCGAGCCCGTCTCCATGCGCAGCCTGCGCGGGAAGCCGGTGGTCGTCACGTTCCTCTACACGCACTGCGAGGACACCTGCCCGGTGCAGGCGCAGACCGTCCGCGGGCGCGCTCGACCAGCTGGGCCACGACGTGCCGGCGCTCGCGATCGCGGTGGACCCGCCGCGCGACACCGAGGCGAGCGCGCGCGCCTTCCTCTCGGAGCAGCGCGCGCTCGGGCGGATCGACTTCGTGCTCGGCACGCGCGCTGAGCTGAAGCCGGTCTGGGACGGCTTCCACATCGCGCCGCAGAAGGCGAAGAGGAGCACCAGGCGCGCTTCACGCTCGTCGACGCGCGCGGCTACCAGCGCGTGGGCTTCCCGGGCTTCGCGGCGACTCCCGAGGGGGTCGCGCACGACCTGCGGATGCTCGAGGACGAGGCGCGGCTAGCCGCCTCGCGAGCGTGCGTATCCTACCTCCGAGGTAGGTATTCAGCCGATGATGTTCTCCACCAAGGCCGAGTACGGCGTGCGCGTGATGGCGCACCTCGCGCGCGAGGGCGACGGGCGCGACCCGGCGCCGATCCCGCTCGGGGCGATCGCCGACGCCGAGGGCCTCCCGCTCGCGTACCTCGAGCACCTCGTGCAGCGGCTGCGCCGCGCCGAGCTCGTGGAGTCGCGCCGCGGCGCCCACGGCGGCTACTCGCTCGCGCGCCCGGCGGAGGAGATCAGCATGGCCGACGTGGTGGAGGCGCTGGAGGGCGAGATCGCCCCGATCGAGTGCATCACCGCCGACGCCGACGGCGCGCTCGTGTGCGCCCGCGAGGGCGAGAGCCCCTGCCCGACAAAGCTGCTGTGGACCCGAGTCCAGGGGTCGATCGTGCGCACCCTCAACGACATGACCCTCGCCGACCTCGTCCGCCCGTTCTCGAAGGAGCCCAAGGAGAAGCTGACCGTATGACGCTGGAGATCCAGAACCTGCACGTCCGCATCGAGGAGCGAGAGATCCTCCACGGCGTGAACCTGACCGTGAAGAAGGGCGAGACCCACGCCCTGATGGGGCCGAACGGCTCCGGGAAGTCCACCCTCGCCAACACCCTCATGGGCAACCCCAACTACGAGGTGACCGAGGGGAAGATCCTGCTCAACGGCGAGGACCTCACCGAGGCCGATCCCGACGAGCGCGCCCGCGCGGGCCTCTTCATGGCCTTCCAGTACCCGGCCACGATCCCGGGCGTGTCGGTGGCCAACTTCCTGCGCATGGCGGTGAACGCGCGGCGCGAGGAGCCGATCAAGGTCAAGGAGTTCGGCCAGATCCTCGGGAAGAACATGGAGCTCCTGAAGATCGACCGCGCCTTCACGAGCCGCTACCTCAACGAGGGCTTCTCCGGCGGCGAGAAGAAGCGCGCCGAGATCCTCCAGCTGGCGATGCTGGCGCCGGACTTCGCCGTGCTCGACGAGACCGACTCGGGCCTCGACATCGACGCGCTCCGGATCGTCTCCGACGGCGTGAACGCGCTGCGCGAGCAGGAGCGCGGCTTCCTGATCATCACGCACTACACGCGGATCCTGGGCTACGTCCGCCCCGAGTTCGTCCACATCATGATCGACGGCCGGATCGTCCGCGAGGGCGGCCCCGAGCTCGCCGACGAGCTCGAGGACAAGGGCTACGAGTGGGTCCGCGAGGAGGTCGCTGCGAGTGCCTCCTAGCTTCATAGAGGACCGCCGCAAGGCGGCGCTCAAGGTCTACGAGGAGTCCGAGGTGCCGACCTGGCGCCGCTCCGGCTTCTGGACCACCAACCTCCGCAGCCTCGACGTGGACGCGCTCGAGCCGCGCCGCTACGACAACCTCGACGACGTGGACTCGCGGATCGTGCAGGAGCACCTCGGCGACGAGGAGCACGCGGCGCTGATCGTCCAGCGCGGCGCCAGCGTCGTGCACACCGACGTGAGCGACGACCGCATCATCGTGATGCCGCTCGAGCAGGCCGTCGAGGAGCACCCCGACCTGGTGGAGGAGTGGTTCGCCAAGCGGCTGCCGTACGACGAGGGCAAGTTCCCGGCCGGCAACGCCGCGTTCTGGACCGGCGGCGTGTTCGTGCACGTGCCGAAGGACGTGCGGATCGAGAAGCCGATCCAGGCGGTCTGGCTGATCGACGAGCCGGGCACGGTCCAGTGGGCGCACACCCTCGTGGTGGTGGGCGAGCACGCCGAGTGCAAGATCCGCGAGTACTTCCTGGCGCCCGACTTCGAGGGCCAGGCGCTCCACGCCGGCGCCTTCGAGCTGTACGCCCGCCCGGGCGCGCAGGTGGACCTCGCGCACTACCAGGACTGGGGCACCGGCGAGGTGCACGACCTGTCGGTGCGGCGCGTCGAGATCGCGCGCGACGCGCGCGTCAAGTGGGTGCCGATCCACCTCGGCGGGCGGCTGACCAAGCAGACGCTCGACATCATCACCGCCGAGCCCGGCTCGGACATGCGCCACACCGGCATGTACTTCACCGAGCGCGACGAGCACCTCGACCTGTTCACGACCGACAAGCACGAGGCCGGCCACACCACCGGCGACACGGTCTGGAAGGGCGCGCTCACCGGCGACTCGCGCGCCTCCTACGAGGGGCTCATCCACATCGTGCCGGGGGCGTCCGAGACGGACACCTACCTCCAGACGCACCAGATGCTGCTGTCGCCGAAGGCGAAGGGCGACGCGATCCCGTCGCTGATCGTGGAGACCGACAACGTCAAGGCGTCCCACGGCGGCACCGTCGGGGAGCTCGACCAGGACCAGATCTTCTACATGATGACCCGCGGCGTCCCGCGCGCCGAGGCGGTGCGGGTGCTCGTGGAGGGGTACTTCGAGGAGGTCGTGCAGCGTCTCGAGGACCCGGGCCTCGAGGACCTCGTCCGGCGCCGGATCGCCGAGAAGCTGAAGGGCGCGGAGGACCAGGTGCGCGAGTTCATCGGGGAGCGGGCCGAGGCGGCCTGATGGGCGCCGTGACGGACAGCCCGCTGACCCGGCTGCGCGCCGACTTCCCGGTGCTCGACCGCGAGATCAACGGGCATCCGCTGGTCTACCTCGACTCCGCCGCGAGCTCGCAGAAGCCGCGCCAGGTGATCGAGGCGATGGACTCGTTCTACTCGCACTCCTACGGCACGGTCCACCGCGGCGTCTACGAGCTCGGCCGCGAGGCCACCGAGCTGTTCGAGGGCGCGCGCGAGCGCATCGCGGCGTTCGTGAACTGGGACAGCGACCTGTCGATCTTCACCCGCAACGCCACCGAGGCGATCAACCTCGTGGCCTACGCGTGGGGCCGCGGCAACCTCGGCCCCGGCGACGAGGTGCTCATCACGGAGATGGAGCACCACTCGAACATCGTGCCCTGGCAGCTGGCCTGCGAGGACACCGGCGCGAAGCTGCGCTACCTGTCGGTGCCGGAGTCCGGCGAGCTCTCGCTCGACGAGCTCGACGCGGTGCTCGCGGAGGGCCGGGTCAAGCTCGTGGCGGTCGGCCACGTGTCGAACGTGCTCGGCACGATCAACCCGGTCGAGGAGATCGTCCGGCGCGCCCGCGCCGCCGGGGCGCTGACCCTGGTGGACGGCGCCCAGTCGGTGCCGCAGATGCCGGTGGACCTGCGCGCGATCGACGCCGACTTCTACGCCTGGACCGGCCACAAGGCGCTCGGGCCGACCGTGGGGCTGCTCCACGGGCGCCGCGAGCTCCTCAAGGAGATGCGCCCCTTCCTGGGCGGCGGCCACATGATCTCCCGCGTCGAGCGCGAGCACTCCACCTGGAACGAGCTGCCCTGGAAGTTCGAGGCCGGCACGAACGCGATCGCCGAGGCGATCGGGCTCGGCGCGGCGATCGACTACCTCGGCGCCGCCGGGATGGAGAACGTGCGCGCGCACGAGCGCGAGCTCACCGCCTACGCGCTGGAGCGGCTCCCCGAGGTGGACGGGCTCACGCTCTACGGCCCCTCGAGCCCCGACCGGCGCGGCGGGGTCGTGCCGTTCACGATCGAGGGGATGCACCCGCACGACATCGCCGAGCTCTGCGACCGCGAGGCGGTCTGCGTCCGCGCCGGCCACCACTGCGCCCAGCCGCTGATGCGCGTGCTCGGCGTGGGCGCCACGGCGCGCGCGTCCTTCCACGTCTACAACTCGCGCGACGACGTGGACCGGCTGGTGCACGCCCTCCAGGGCGCGCGAGAGGTGTTCGGGCTCTGATGGACGCGCTCTACCGCGACTACATCCTCGACCACTACAAGAACCCGCGGAACTTCGGCGAGCTCGACCCTCACGACCTCGAGTGGCACGACCACAACCCGCTCTGCGGCGACGAGCTGGGCGTGCACATCGTGGTGAAGGACGGCAAGGTGGCCGACCTGCGCTTCCACGGGCAGGGCTGCGCGATCTCGCAGGCCGCCGCCTCGATCACCTCCGAGGAGCTGGTCGGGATGACCGTGGACGAGGTGGCCGGCCTGGACGCCGACTGGGTGATCGACCAGCTCGGCATCGAGATCTCCCCCACGCGGCGCAAGTGCGCGCTGCTGGGCCTGAAGGTCATGCGCGGCGCCACCACCGGCGACGCGTCCTGGCCTGAGTGACCGGCGCCCGGCTCGCCCGGGAGGCCGCTATGGAATGCTCTGGTCGTGGCTGTCAGCAGGCTGAAGGCGACGGCTGGGCGGGACTCGGGGCGCCTGGCGGGGGTCAGCGAACGGCTCGCGTTCCTGTCCGGTGCCCGGGGGGCTTGGATCCTGGTCGCGGCGCTGACCGTGGCCGCCTTCCTGCTGCGCCTCCCGCACATCGACGAGAGCCTGATCCTCGACGAGCACTACGCCTACGCGGAAACCCACGTGCCGGGATTCTGGGACGTGATCGAACACGTCCGGGACGGCGGGGAGAACAGCCCGCCGCTCTACTTCGTGCTCGCCTGGGCGGCGATGAAGCTGGGGGATCCGACGGTCCTCATACGCCTCCCCTCGCTCCTCCTCAGCACGGCGACGGTGCCCGTGGTCTACCTGCTCGGCGTCCGCACGGTCGGCCGGCGCGCGGGGGTCATCGCAGCCGCCCTGCTGGCCCTCAGCCCGTTCGCGATCTACTACGCGTCCGAAGCCCGGCCCTACGCGACGATGATGTTCTTCGTCGCATGCTCCACGCTCGTGCTGCTCGTGGCGCTCGAGCGGGGCGGTCGCCGCTGGTGGGCCCTGTACGCGCTGATCGCCTGCGCGATCATCTACGCCCACTACTTCGGGGCGTTCGCGCTGGTCGCGCAGGGCGCGTGGGCGCTGTGGGCACACCGCGACCGGCTTCGCGAGCTGGTCCTGGTCCACGTGGCCATCGCCGTCGGCTTCGTCCCCTGGCTGCTCATCTGGGTCGACCAGAAGGGCAACAGCATCTCCCAGCTCAGCTCGTACTGGCCGCTCGGCGCCAAGGAGGTGGGCAGGGAGCTGGTGAGGATGTTCCCCGGGCACCCGCTGTTCTTCCCGTCGGACCTGCCGGGCCGGGCCGCCATCGTCCTGATCGGAGTCGCGCTCGCGGTGGCGCTGGCGGCGAGGGTCGCAAAGGGCATCCCCAAGCCGTCGCCGATGCTGGTGCTGCTGCTCATGCTGGCGGTCGTCCCGCCCATCGGATTCGTGGCCTACAGCGAACTCGGGCCGAACATCGTGATCGCGCGTTACATGAGCGCGGCGCTGCCCGCCGTGACCCTGCTCCTGGGGACCGCCCTCGCCTCGCCCCCAAAACTCGTGTCGCTCGCCGCGAGCGCCGCGGTCATCGGGTGCCTCGCGGTCGGCACGTTCGAGGGCCAGCAGCCCGACCGCCAGCGTCCGGCTTGGAGGGAGGCGGCCCACTTCATCGACCGGAACGCCCGCCCCGGCGACGTCGTGGTCGAGGCCGACTGTGGCTTCAAGGTCACGAAGGACTGCATCCGCTGGTCCCAGAACCCGAGCCTCAACGTGAGCTTCGAGAAGCAGCACAGGACCACGTATGCCGCTCGACGCTTCTTCACCGACCCGCCGCCGAGGAGCCGCCTGTTCGTGACCGGCATCGCCACCGGCCTGCTCCAAGCGCCGCGACCCACCGAGAAGGACGCGATGTGCCTCATCCACCACCGGGAGTTCGAGGGACAGACGCCCGTCGTGGTCAACGTCTACGCCCACGCGGCTCCGGCCGGGACGCTCGCGCGACGAGGGGGCCAGGAGGTCATCGCGCTGCCCTCGGGGGCCATCCCGGTTGCTCCCGGCGCAGCCGATGGAGGCCTGGATCGCGTGGCGACGGGATCGAGCGCGGTCTCGCTGGACGCCTGGGCGCTGGGACCCTCGCGCCAGCCGGCCGGGTGCCTGCTCGTGTTCGCGAACGGCCGGCTCGTCGGCTCGGCCCCGGCCACCGTCGCGAGGGCCGACATCGGGAAGCTCTACGGCGCGTCGTCCGTGATGTCGGGCTTCCAGCTGACCATCCCGGGGACCGGGGTGGAGGCGGCCGACCTCCGGGTGTTCGCGGTGGCGGACGGCGAAGCCGCGGAGCTCAAGCCTGCCTAGCCGGCGCTACGAGGGCGATGAGGCGGCCTGCGCTCGGCGCCGCTCGCCGGGTTCGCCTTCGCCCAGGCGATGATGTTGCGCGAGTCCTGGATGACCTCGCCGTCGTCGGTCACGAGCACCGGGACCATGTTCTGGCTGGTCAGCTCGCGCATCTTGCGCGCGGGTCGGGTTGAGCGTGTCGCCGAGCACTGCCCAGCCCGTAGATGCGCTCGACCTCGGGGTCCCAGCCGGCCTCGTCGCAGCGCCTCGTAGGCGTTCTGCACGGATGGCCGCCCGGGCGCGGCGAGCCGAAGGTGCCCCAGCAGACGTAGAGCTTCATGGGCGCAGCCTATTGGCCAGGCGCTTGAAGGCGGCGTAGCGCCGCACCAGCAGCGGCGAGTCCCACGTCTTCTGCGCCAGCACCCGCAGCCGCGGCGCGATGCCGCGCGCGGTCTGGGCGTCGGTCTCGCCGTCGGGGTCGTCGTTCCACACGTGCAGCTCCGACCCGAGGTTGAAGCGCGACCCGCGCGGCAGCACCACGGGCGGCGTGCCCGGCGGCTCGAGCCCGAAGGCGAGCCCGTGGAAGCGGTTCACCGCCCACGACTCGTAGGCGATCCGCATCGAGGCGTGGAGGCCCGCCGAGCGCGCCCGACCACGTAGTAGGTCGGCCACCAGCCCGCGTTCAGGATGCGGTGGCCCTGCGGCGATCAGCGTGCGCGGCGCGGGGCCGGTGTGGCCGGCCCACCAGTCCACGACCACGTCGCGGCGCAGCTTCACCGCGCGTCCCGTCGGCGAGCCCGTCGTTCCACACGCGCAGCGTCCGCCCGCGCGAGCGCACGAGCCTGTCCATCCAGTTGATGAAGCCGAGGTAGGCGTCGGCCCCGTTCGCGCGCGGCCCGTAGCGGGCGCGGGCGTAGCGCTCGAGCTGCGGGTAGAGCGCGTAGTCGTCCGGCAGCAGGTACTCGTCGGCGCCGCCGTGCCAGTAGCGGCCGGGGAACAGGTCGAGGTACTCGAGGATCAGCTCGCGCGCGAAGCGGCGCGCCGCCGGGCTTGGTCACGTCGAGCCGCGTCGGGGCCGCAGCCTCCGGATCCGTCAGCTGCAGGCTGGGATGCGCGCCAGCGCCGCGCGCATGTGGCCCGGCATGTCGATCTCCGGGATCACGCGGATGTGGCGCGCCCGCGCGTAGGCGACCAGGCTGCGCACCTGGCGCTTGGTCAGGTGCGGGTCGGACACGATCTCCGGGTGCGAGCTGCTCGCGATCCGGAAGCCCTGGTCGTCCGAGAAGTGCAGGTGCAGCTGGTTCAGCTTCAGATCCGCGAGCTCGCGGATGCGCGCGCGCAGCCAGCGCGGGCTGAAGTACCTGCGCCCGTTGTCGAGCATCAGGCCGCGCTCGGGATAGCGCGGCCAGTCGCGCGCCGTCCCGGCCGGGATCGAGCGCTTCCGGCGCAGGAGCTGGACCACGCTCCGCGTGCCGTAGAACGCGCCGGCGGCAGTGCGCGCCTCGATGCGCAGCACCGGGCCCACCTCGAGCCGGTAGCCCTCGCGCCCGAGCCTCCGGTCGCGCGAGCCGAGCGACAGCTCGATGTCGCCGGGCAGCGGCGCGGCGCCGGACACGACCGGCAGGCGGCGGCGGAGGTCGGCGGCGAGCAGCCGCGCCTCCGAGAGCGGCCCGCCCGCGGGCACGACGATCCGCGCGCTGTCGCGCAGGACGAACGAGCCGGGCGCCGCGCGCCATTCGCGCAGGGCCGGGATCGTGGCCGGGCGCGCGGCCGACGCCGGCGCGGCGGCCAGGAGCGACAGGACGGCGGCGAGCGACTAGTCGACGAGGCATGTGACCGCGTCGGGCGCCGGACGGACGAACACGCGCGCCCCCACGTCGTGGAGCTCGAGCGAGGGCAGCTGGACCAGCACGGTGCGCCCGCCCTCGTGGCGCAGCCGGTAGAGCACGTCGTGCCCGCGGAACTCGCGCGCCACGACCTCGGCGTTGCCGCTCGCGTCCGCCCGCAGCAGGAGCTGCTCCGGGCGCACCGCCACGTGGACCGTGCCCGTGGCGGGGGCGCCGACGTCGAAGACCCCGAGCTCCGTCTCCACCCCCGAGCCGTGGGCCACGCCCGCCAGCACGTTGACCTCGCCGACGAAGCCGGCCGTCCAGCGGTTCGCCGGCCGTCCGTAGACCTCCTGGGGCGCGCCCACCTGGACGATCCTGCCCTCGCGCATCACCGCGAGCCGGTCGGCGAGCGACAGGGCCTCCTCCTGGTCGTGGGTCACGAGCAGCGCCGTGGCGCCGGCGTCGCGGAGGATCAGCTCCACCTCGCGCCGGAGGCCGGCGCGCAGCGTCGCGTCGAGGCTCGAGAACGGCTCGTCCAGCAGGATCAGCTCCGGTGCCGGGGCGAGCGCGCGGGCCAGCGCCACTCGCTGGCGCTCGCCGCCCGACAGCTCGTGCGGGTGGCTCGACGGCCTTGTGCTGCAGGCCCACGAGCTCGAGCGTCGTCCGGGTGATGCGCTCGCGCTCCTCGCGCTCGCGGCGCGAGAGCCCGAAGGCCACGTTCGCCTCGACCGTGAGGTGCGGGAACAGGGCGTAGTCCTGGAAGACGATCCCGATCCGGCGGTTCTCCGGCAGCACGAACGTCTCCGGGCCGGCCAGCTCGCGCCCGCCGACCGAGATGCGGCCGGCCTCGGGGCGCTCGAAGCCCGCCATCAGCCGCAGCAGGGTGGTCTTGCCGCACCCGGAGGGCCCGAGCACGGCCATGAGCTCGCCGCGCGCGATCTCGAGGCTCACCTCCTGGACGGCGCGCACCGGCCCGAACGACTTGGAGACGCCGCTCAGCAGCACGTCGCTCACGCGGGCACCGCCTCGCGCTCGACCTCGGCCCAGCTGCCGGCGCCCTGCGCCGCCTCGAGCTCGGCGCCGCGCCGGCCCGACAGCTTGATCATGAGCGCCACCGGGATCAGGCCGACCAGGACGATCAGCAGCGCCGGCAGCGCGGCGGTCTTGAACAGCGACTCGGTGGTGGCCTGCCAGACGGAGATCGCGAGCGTGTCGCCGTCAAGCGGGCGCAGCAGCAGCGTGGCGGGCAGCTCCTTCATCACCTCGGTGAACACGAGCAGCCCCGCGGTGAGCAGGCCGGCCCGCATCAGCGGCACGTGCACGCGCGCGACCAGGTCGAGCCGGTCGGCCCCGAGGCCACGCGCCGCGTCGTCGAGCTCACGCGGGATCCGCAGCAGGCTCGACTCGACGGCACCCCAGGCGAGCGCCAGGAAGCGCACGAGATAGGCGCAGAACAGTCCGATCACGGTTCCGGTGAAGATCAGCCCCAGGTCGATGCCGAACAGCGAGCCGGCCGCGTCGCCGAGGCGGTGGTCGACCCATGCCAGCGGAACGATCACGGCGACGGCCACGACCGAGCCCGGCAGGCCGTAGCCGATCGTAGCCACCCGCGCCGAGACGCCGGCCACACGCGAGCGGCTGGTCCTGACGCCGTAGGCCAGGCCGAGCGCCACGATCGGCACGAAGACGGCGCTCATCCCGGACAGGAGGAGGCTGTTGCGCGTGGCCGTGGCGAACTCGGGCGCGAGCAGCCCGTCCTGGATCGACTGCACCGACCAGACACCGAGCTGCGCGAGCGGCGCGAGCACCACGACACCCACGAGCAGGAGCGGGCCCACCACCGCCGCCGCCGCGGCGGCCCCGTGGAGGCGAACCGGCGGCAGCAGGTCCCCGCGCGACGCGCCGTGATGGAAGCGCGCCCGGCCGCGGGCGAGCCGCTCGAGCAGCAGGAGCATGAGCGTCACGGACACGAGCAGCGTCGCGAACTGCATCGCGGCCTCGCGGTCGAAGGCGTTGAACCAGACGCGGTAGATCGCGTCCGTGAAGGTGCGGACCCCGAGCAGGTTCACGGTGCCGAAGTCGGCGAGCGTCTCCATCAGGGCGAGCGCCACGCCGCCGAGGATCGCCGGGCGCGCGAGCGGCAGGCCGATCCGCACGATCGCGCGCCCGCGCGACATGCCGAGCCCGCGGGCCGCCTCGAGCAGCGTGCGCGACTGGCTCAGGAACGACGAGCGCGCCAGCAGGTACACGTACGGGTAGAGCACGAGCGTGAAGATGCAGACGGCGCCGAGGCTCGAGCGCACGTGCGGCACGTCGAGCCCGAGCGCGAAGAGGGTGAAGACGTAGCCCGGCACCGCCAGCGGCAGCACCAGGATCCACTCGATCCACGAGCGGCCCGGGAAGTCGCAGAACGACACGAGCGCCGCCAGCGAGGTTCCGAGCACGAGCGTGCCGGCCCCGACCCCGACCACGAGGATCGCCGTGGCCTCGATCGCCTCGGGCAGGTAGCCCGAGAACTTCGAGAGCTCCCCGGGAGCGACCAGGAAGCTGATCGGCAGGCCCAGGAGCGGCCCGGCTATGAGGACAGCGCAGAGGACCGTCAGGACGGTGGCCCCGTCGGGCCGCCGCCGGGCGGGAATCAGTCCCACCCCACCTCTTCCATGAGCAGCAGGGCGTCCTCGAGGTGCTCGCCGGCTCCCTGCACGTCGATCGGGTCGCGCTTGAAGGTGCCGAAGTGGGAGATCTCGGCGGGCGGCTCGACGTCGGGGTCGGCACCGAACTCGAAGTTGTTGTGCGCGAACAGGCGCTGCTGCTTCGGCTCGGTCAGGTAGCGCATCAGCTCGATGTCCTTCGCGCGCTGGTCCGTGCCCTTGACCACGCCGAGGCCCGAGAGGTTGACGTGCGTGCCGCGGCCGTTCTGGTCGGCCCAGACCAGGGCCACCGGGAAGTCGGGGTCGTCCTTCAGCTCACGGCCCAGGTAGTACGAGTTCGTCAGGCCCACGTCGCAGTCGCCGTCCGCGATCGCGTCGAGCACGTCGGTGTCGGAGCCGAGGATGTCCGGGTCGTTCGCCATCCAGCGCTCGAGCATCGCCTTCGTCTTCTCGCGCCCGTCCTTGGCGATGCGATCGGCCACGAACGAGACGTTGTAGTCGCTCGTGCCGGAGCGCAGGCAGAGCTTGCCCTTCCAGCGCGGGTCGCCGAGCCCGGCGTAGGTGGTCACGTCGTTCGGGCCCACGCGCTCGGTCGAGCGCATGATCGTGCGCGCCCGCACGGTGAGCCCGAACCAGCGGCCCTGCGGGTCGCGCAGGTTCGCCGGGACGTTGCGCTCGAGCTCCGGGTCGTCGACCTTCTCGAGCAGCCCGGCCTCGGTGGCGCGCCAGAGGTTGGCCGCGTCCACCGTGATCAGCATGTCGGCGCGCGTGTCCTCGCCCTCGCTCTTGATGCGCTCGTAGAGCTCGGACGCCTCGCCGCCGAACAGGGTCAGCTTCGTGTCCGTCTGCGCGGCGAAGTCCTTGAACGGCTGCTCCTCGCCGTAGTGCGACCGGGCGGTGTAGATCACGAGCCGGTCCGACGACGATCCGGAGGTCGCGAGGACCACCCCGACGAAGCCGGCCAGCACGAGCACGGCGCCGAGCGAGACGAGCGTTACGAGCCGTCTGCGGGACACGGGCGTTAGGGTACCCTAACCAGCCGCTCCGGAACCCCTAACGTCGGGCTACGGGCGACCCCCTCCGTCGCTAGAATCCAGATCTCCGCCCTCGGAAATTGGATTTGGAGCAGATGGCGAGTACCGACAAGACGCGAGTCGCGCGGCCAAGCGCGATCAAGGAGGACGAGCAGGGGCAGCTGGTGGCCCGCAAGGGGATCTCCCGCGAGGTGATCGACGAGCTCTCGCGCATCAAGGGCGAGCCCGAGTGGATGCGCGCCAAGCGCCTCAAGTCCTACGAGATCTTCGAGCGCAAGCCCATCCCCACCTGGGGCGTGGACCTGTCCGACCTCGACCTCTCCTCGCTGGTCCTCTACTCGCCGCCCGAGGCGGGCCGCTACGACAGCTGGGACGACGTCCCGGCCGAGATGAAGGACACCTACGAGAAGCTCGGCATCCCGCAGGCGGAGCGCGAGCACCTCGCCGGCGTCGTCGGCGTCTGGCGCCAGGAGCCCTTCTACGAGGGCCTCAAGAAGGAATACGCCGACATGGGGATCCTCTTCTGCGCCATGGACACGGCGGTGAACGAGTACCCCGAGCTCGTGCAGGAGCACTTCATGAACAAGTGCGTGCCGCCGCAGGACAACAAGTTCTCGGCGCTGCACGGCGCCGTCTGGTCAGGCGGCTCGTTCCTCTACGTGCCCAAGGGCGTCAAGGTCGACCTCCCGCTCCAGGCCTACTTCCGCATGGAGGGCTCGGGCGAGGGCACCTTCGAGCACACGCTCATCATCGCCGACGAGGGCTCCGAGGTGAACTACATCGAGGGCTGCACCGCCCAGACCTACTCGGTCAACTCGATGCACTCCGCGGTCGTCGAGATCTTCGTGAAGGAGGGCGCCAAGGCCCGCTACACGACGGTCCAGAACTGGTCGAAGGACGTCTTCAACCTGAACACCAAGCGCGCCATCGTCGACGCCCACGGCACGGTCGAGTGGGTCGGCGGCTCGATGGGCGCCAAGAAGGTGATGCTCTACCCGGGCTCGTTCCTCATGGGCGAGTACGCGCGGGCCGACCACCTCAACGTCGGCGTGGCCTCCGGCGACGTCTGGAAGGACACCGGCGCCAAGGTCCTGCACCTCGCGCCGAACACCACGTCGAACATCCTCGCCAAGTCCATCTCGAAGGACGGCGGGATCATGGGCTACCGCGGCCTCGTCCGCATGGGCCACAACTCGCAGGGCTCGAAGGCCCACGTGCAGTGCGACGGCCTGATGATGGACGACCGCTCGCGCTCCGACACCTGGCCGGACATCCAGATCCAGAACCCCCACGTCACCGTCGCGCACGAGGCCGTGGTGGGCAAGATCTCGGACGAGCAGCTCTTCTACCTGCAGTCGCGCGGCCTCACCGAGGAAGAGGCGGCCGCGATGATCGTGAACGGCTTCATCGAGCCGGTCACGAAGGAGCTGCCGATGGAGTACGCCATCGAGCTGAACCGCCTGATTCAGCTCGAGATGGTCGACAGCATCGGCTAGAGGGCTCGACCTCGGCTAGACGCGCTCTAGCCGCCGCTGTGAGCCGGGCGTAGCGGCTAGCGCTCGAACGGGCGCTTCGGCTTCTTCACGACGCCGCCCGGCTTGTCGTGCACCGGTAGGCGCAGCTCGAGGTCCGAGACCTGCGATCGACCAGTCGAAGTTCGAGGGGCGGCCGTACGGGGAGTCGCGGCCCACGAGCTCGAGCTTCGGCACGTGGCCGGCGGCGAAGCGCCAGCCGTTCGGGTGCAGCTGGAAGACCTGGCGGCTGCCCTTGCGGGGCCGCAGCAGCGCGCGTGCCACGAGCGTCTGGGTGGCGCCGCCGGGCGCCACGTCCCAGAGCCGGATCGCCACCGCGGGGTCGCGGCCGGTGACCGCGAAGCGGGCGCTCACGGCCGGCGAGCCGAGCAGCGTGTAGCCGCTGCCGGGTGCCGCCGGCAGCCGGTAGGTGGCCGTCCCGGCCTCGTCGGCGGCCGGCGTGGAGGCGCAGGCGCCCTGGCCCGTGATCGGGTCGATCGCGCGCGAGACCGCCTGGCTGCCCGAGCTCGAGAGCACGGTGCGAGCGCCCGCCGACGAGTAGCGCACCTCGCCCGGGCTGAGCGCGTCCCAGCTCGAGGCGCGGTACGGGCCGCCGGACGGCGCGTCGCGCGGGCAGGTCTGGGTGAGCGCCTCGGCGCCGCGCAGGACCTTCACCCGCTTGCCCTTCACGTAGTGGTCGAACCAGGCGTGGTGCGCTTCGAGAGGCGCGCCGTGTCGGCCTCCTTGCCCTGGCCGCGCGGGTGCCCGTAGTCGAAGTGCAGCTGCGCGATGCGCGCGTGCGGGTACTTGGCCAGCACCTTGTTCGCGTAGCGCACGGCCTCGTCGGCCGGGAACAGGTCGTCGGTGAAGCCGTTCGAGATCAGCGTGGGCGCGGGCGGCACGCTCATCTTCAGGTAGTACGCCGAGTGGTTGTGGGCGATCTCGCGCGACAGCGAGCGCACGTAGGGGTTCGAGTCGTACGGCTCGCCGGCGCTCTCGACCTCGAACCATCCGATCAGGTCGGCGCTCGGGTCCACCCCCTTCGGGGCGTAGAAGCCGGTGGCCATCCCCGACCCGTAGAGGATGTTCTGGTAGCTCAGCTTCATGATCCCGACGCGGCGACAGGTCGTCGAACGGGCCGGTGACCTCGGTGTCGAGCGTGCCGCCGTTCGGGGTGAGCGAGGCCACGAGGTCCGACCACGGGATCTGCGGCGCCGCGGCGGCGATCTCCATGCGCTTGCCCTTCGGGCTGCGCCATGGCACGTACTTCCCGTTGCGCAGCCGCACCCGGTCGCGCAGCGTGGCCGAGCGTCAGCGACTGGCCGCCGCCGTAGGAGCCTCCGGTCACGCCGATCCGGCGCGGGGCCACGATGCCCTGGTCCGCGAGCAGGCCGGCCAGGTACTGCGAGTCGCGCGCCTCGTAGCGCGAGTCGCGCCAGGTGCACCCAGCCGCGGGCGCAGCCGTCCGGGTCCGCCGCGCGCGAGGCCATCGACCCGCAGGACTGGCCGAAGCCGCGCGCGCTGTAGTTGAGCACCGCGTAGCCGTCCTCGGCCCACTCCTTCGACGAGCCGATCCCGCTCTTGCTGCCCGCCCAGCCGTGGAGCTGGATGACGAGCGGCAGGTTCTTCGAGCGCTTCGCGGGCAGCGTCACGTTCACGTCGAGCGGGACGCCGTCGAAGGTCGGGACGCGCGTGGCCACCGATCCCTCGCAGAAGCGCACGCCCTCGGTGGGCACGCACGTGAGCTTCCCGAACGGCTTGACGGCCCCCGCGGCCGCGGCCGGGAGCGCCAGGGCCGCGGCGCACGCGGCGCCCAGCACTCCGAACCGCACTCTCCTCCTCATCGCGGGCGAGCATAACCCACGCGCGGGCACGCGCGGCGCGGCTCAACGATCGGTGCCCGGATGCCGATGCTCAGCGCGTGAGCGTGAACGACCTCGTGCTCGTGCAGGGCATGCACGACACCCGTCTCGCGCTCTCGCGCTGGAACCGGGAGCCGTGGAAGGTGCTGCGCCCGTGGCTCCTCCTCAGCGTCGTGATCGCGTTCCTGCTGCTGCTGGCCGTCTTCGTGATCGCCACGCTCACGACCCCGGACAGCTCGCGCTACGTCCTCCCCGGCGTGAACAGCGACACCACGATGTCGGACTACCTGCACGTGCTCTTCCGCAACTCGCTCGTGCTGGCGCTCCACGCGCTGGCCTGCGTGGCCGGGTTCATCGCCGGCAGCGCGCTGCCGCTGTCGGCCTCGCACCGCAGCGGGATCGACCGCTGGGTCCACGAGAAGGCGGGCCCGTTCGCGATCGCGTTCGTGCTCTGCGCCACCACCTTCTCGCTCTGCACGCAGGCGTACCTGATCGGCTCGGGCGCCGCCACGATCGCCGACCAGCTCGGCATGAGCCCGGGGCTCCTGATCCTCTCGCTGCTCCCGCACGCGCTGCCCGAGCTCGTCGCGCTCTTCCTGCCGCTCGCCGCGTGGATCATCGCGAGCCGCCGCGACGACTGGCAGGACCTGCTCGCGGCCACCGCCGTGACCGTGGCCGATCGCGGTGCCCACGCTGCTCGCCGCCGCCGCGGTCGAGATCTGGGTCTCGCCGCACCTGATGAACGCGCTCTCCACGCACAACCCGCCGCTGCTCGGCGGCCGTACTGCCCCCTGAAAGCAAACGGGGCGGCCCGAAGGCCGCCCCGTTCAAGGAACTTCGAACTGCGAGGGCGCTAGGCCACTAGCACTTCTTCTCCTTCGTGGCCTTGAACGTGTCGCCCTGCTCATCGATGAACGTCGCCTGGATGGTGCGCTTACCACCCTTGCAGCCGATCGACGAGTAGAAGCCGACCTTCCGGGCCTTGCCCTTGACCTTCGCCGCGCCGGTCTTCTTCACGATCTTGGAGACCGTGTTGCGGACCGTGGTGTCGAGGCCCGGACGGATGCAGCAGCTCGGGCGGCACCGTGAAGCGCAGGTCCGAGGCGGGCAGTCCGCCGATCTTCGTCTTCACGAACTTCGCCTTGATGGCGCCGTGAATCGGAGTCGGGCAGTTGATCGTCTTGTCGGTCGGGCTCGAGAGCGGCGGCTCCTTGGGGTCGCCGTCCAGGCGGATGGCCATCCCGCCGTTCTTGCCCGAGACCACTGATGTTGTACAGGCCGAGCTTCAGGTTGCAGAAGATCTTGACCGTCGGCGAAGCGCCGGGGCCTACGACGTTCTGAACCAGGCCGGTACCGACCTTGGCCTTCTTGCACTTGGGATCGATGCTGCCGTCACGGTTGGCCTGCGAGAACGTGCAGGTCTTCGCAACCTTGGGATACGTGACGAGGCCCTCGGACCCAATCGCGTAGGTCTCGATCGGCGTGCCACGCACGGACGGATCATCGCTCTCGACCTGGAAGTCGAAGCCGAGCTGCTATCGGCAGCGGCTTGGCCGGCGAGCCCTTACCGCTCGGCTTGGTGCTGCCATCGACCGTGTAAACGTTCGCGGCTAGCGCCACGCTCGCGAGGACCAGCGCTGCAATCGCAGTCATAGCTGCGATGGAAAGCTTTCGCATTCCTCCTCCTGGAAAAATGAGACGGGGACTGTCAACTACGACGCCCGTCCGATTCTCGGCATGCGAGGTCCGGCGGGACCGTCGCAGCCTATAACACGCCCGCAGCCATTTCGATGCGGCATCCTTCCCGGCCCTTGCGGCCGCCTGACGGAAGCCGAGATCCCGGCACCCGAGTTCCCTCCGCGCATGCCGTGGCTGGGTGCGCCGTTCATGCGCATGGACCGGCTCCTGGGACGGCACGCCGTCCTGGTCGAGTTCTGGGACTTCGCCCGCGCGCACTCGCTCCGCACGCTGCCGTACCTGCGCGCCTGGCACGAGCGCTACTCCGAGGCCGGGCTCCAGGTGATCGGCGTGCACAGCCCCGGCTACTCGTTCGGCCGCGACGAGGAGACGGTGACGCGCGCGGTGGAGCGGCTCGAGGTCCCCTATCCGGTGGCGCTCGACACCGACCTCGCCGTCTGGCGGCTGTACGGCAACCGCGGCTGGCCGGGCCGCTACCTGTTCGACCGCCGCAGCCTGCTGCGCTTCTTCCACTACGGCGAGGGCGAGTACCTCGAGACCGAGCTGGCGATCCAGGAGTGCCTCAGCGAGATCGACTCCGACCTCGAGCTCCCGGCCCCGCTCGAGCCGCTGCGCCCCGAGGACGCGCCCGGCGCGCTGATGGAGCCGCAGACGGCCGACATCGTGCTGCCCGCGGACCGCGACCGGCTGGAGCTGGTGCGCGACTGGACCGACGGCGAGGACTGGATCGCGGCGGCCGACGCCGGCGCCGCGGCCAGCTTCTCGTTCAGCGCGGGCCAGGCCTTCGCGGTGCTATCGGGAGACGAGATCGAGCCGGGGCTCTACGAGACGGACGGAACGGTCACGGCGGAGTCGCCCGGCGCTGCGCCTGCACGCCGTGCAGTTCACGCCCGTGCCGCCATCGCCTTCCTGATCTCGCGCGGGAGCATGAAGCGGACGTCCTCCTGGACGACCTGGAACTCCGACACGTCGCTCGTCCCGCGCGCGCGGAAGAACTCCACCAGCCGCTGAACGAGCTCCTCGGGAGCGCTCGCGCCCGAGCTGATGCCCACCACGCGCTTGCCCACGAGCCACTCCTCGAGCACCTCGGTCTCGTTGTCCACGAGGTGCGCGTCGGCGCCGTGGTCGCGCGCGACCTCCACGAGCCGGTTGGAGTTCGAGGAGTTGCGCGAGCCGATCACGAGCACGAGGTCGCACTCGCGCGCCATCTGGCGCACGGCCAGCTGGCGGTTGGTGGTGGCGTAACAGATGTCGTCGCTCTTGGGACCGGTGATGTGCGGGAAGCGCTCGCGCAGCCGGCGGATGATGCGATCCGTCTCGTCGACCGACAGCGTGGTCTGCGTGAGGTAGGCGATCCGGTGGGGGTCGTCCACCTCGAGCCGGTCCACGTCCTCCTCGGTCTCGATCAGGACGAAGTGGTCGGGCGCCTCGCCCATCGTGCCCTCCACCTCCTCGTGGCCCTGGTGGCCCACGAGCACGATCGTGTAGCCCTCCGCCGCGAACTTCTTGGCCTCCACGTGGACCTTGGTCACGAGCGGGCAGGTGGCGTCGACGGTCCTGAGGCCGCGCGACTCCGAGTTGGCGTGCACGCTGGGCGCGACTCCGTGCGCGGAGAAGACGACCGTCTCGCCCTCCGGCACCTCGGTCTCCTCCTCCACGAACACCGCGCCGCGGGCGCGCAGCTCCTCGACCACGTGCTTGTTGTGGACGATCTCCTTGCGGACGTAGACCGGCGGCCCGTACAGCTCGAGCGCGCGCTCGACCGCCTGGACTGCCCGGTCCACGCCCGCGCAGTACCCGCGCGGAGCGGCCAGCAGCAGCTTCTCTGGAGCCGAGAGTGCCATGCGCGTCAGAGGCTAGCGAGCAACCTGAGCACGGTCTCCCCCGTCTGGTCGAGGCTGCGCTCGGACACCGCGGAGAGGTCGTCGCAGCGCCGGTGCCAGCAGGGGAAGCTGAAGTCGATCAGGTCGATCGACGGGCACGCCCTGCTCGAGGAACGGCAGGTGGTCGTCGAGCACGCCGCCGGACGATCTCGGCCGGGAACGCGCCCGCCGCCCCGGCCGGCCCGGGCCGCCGCGCGGAGCCGCCGCCAGAGCCCGGCGTTCGAGAGGCCCTCGCGCGGGATGCTGAGCTGCCGGTCCCCCACGAAGTCGAGCAGCACCATCGCCCGCGCGTCCCGGCAGCGCCGCGCCGCCACCTTGCTGCCCCGCAGGCCCCGCTGGGCGAACTGCGAGTCCGGGGTGCCGCGCGGGCTCTCCTCGCCGTCGAAGAGCGCGAAGACGACCGTGCGCCGCAGGGTGCGCGGGCGGATCGTGCGCGCGAGCTGGACGGCGACCGCCGTGCCCGACGCGCCGTCGTTGGCGCCCACGAAGCCGGGCATGTCCTTCGTGTCGTAGTGGGCGCCGAGCACGACGTAGCCGGGGCCGCGGCCGGGCACCCGCCCGATCACGTTGCGCAGCCCGCCGGGCACCGCCTGGTAGCGCCCTCCGGCAGGAGGCGCCGCAGCCGCGCCGCGAGCCGCCGCGAGGTGGGCGAGCCGGCCGGCCGCGGGCCCATCTCGACCTGCTCGCGCAGGAGCTGCCAGGCCGCCGCGGAGTCGAAGCGGTCCGCCGGGCTTCGCGGCGCGCGCGGCGTCGCCGGCCTCGTCGCCGCAGCCGAGCAGCGCGATGCACGAGCAACAGCGGGGCGACGCAGGTGAGCGGCGTCACGCGGCAATTGTGGCGAGCCCCGGTGACCCCGGGTAGGCTCCGAGCCGTGGACAAGCAGGCTCACAGGGACCGGCTGACCGCGATCGACGCCTCGTTCCTGCATCAGGAGAAGCAGTCGTCGCACATGCACGTGGGCGCGCTCGATCACGTTCGAGGGCCCGCCGCCCTCGCGCGAGGACTTCATCAGCCACATCGAGCCGCGGCTCTCGCTGATCCCGCGCTACCGCCAGCGCCTGGCCTTCCCGCCGCTCGAGCTCGGCCGGCCGTTCTGGGTGGACGACCCGAGCTTCAACCTCCACTACCACGTGCGCCACACCGCGCTGCCGCGGCCGGGCAGCGACGAGCAGCTGCGCGAGCTGACGGGCCGGATCTTCTCGCAGCGCCTCGACCGCTCGAAGCCGCTGTGGGAGCTGTGGATCGTCCAGGGCCTCGAGCGCAACCGCTTCGCGCTGATCTCGAAGACGCACCACGCGCTCGTGGACGGCGTGTCGGGCGTGGACATCGCGACCGTCCTGTTCGACCTCTCGCCCGTGCCGTCCGACCCGCCCGCCGAGGACGACTGGACCCCGGCGCCCGAGCCGTCGGACGCCGAGCTGGCCGCCGAGGGGATCAAGGGCATCGTGCGCACGCCCGATCGAGGTGGCCGGGCGCGCGCTCGGCGCGCTGGGCAGCCCGGGCCGCTCGGCCGAGCAGCTCCGCGAGGCCGCCGAGGGGATCGGCGAGATCGTGTGGGCGGGCCTCAACCCGGCTCCCGACGTGCCCCTGAACGTGCCGATCGGCCCGCACCGGCGGGTCTGGTGGGTGGAGAGCCGCCTCGCCGACTTCAAGGCGATCAAGGACGTGCTCGGCGGCACGGTCAACGACGTGGTGCTCGACGGTCGTGTCGGGCGCGCTCGGGCGCTGGCTGCGCGGGCGCGGCGTGCGCACCGAGGGCCTCGAGCTGCGCGCGCTGGTGCCGGTCTCGATCCGGTCCGAGGACGAGCGCGGCTCGCTCGGCAACCGCATCGCGGCCATGCGCGGCCCGCTGCCCGTCTACGCGGACGACCCGCTCGAGCGCCTGCGCATCGTGCGCGCCTCGATGGGCCACCTGAAGGAGTCGAAGCAGGCGCTCGGCGCCGAGGTGATCGCCGGGCTCACGGGCTTCGCGCCGCCCACGCTGCTCGCGCAGGCGTCGCGGCTGAACTTCTCCACGCGGCTGTTCAACCTGATCGTGACCAACGTGCCCGGGCCGCAGTTCCCGCTCTACATCCTCGGCCGCGAGATGGAGTCGATCGTGCCGATCGCGTTCCTCCCGGAGAACCACGCGATGGCCGTGGCGATCATGAGCTACAACGGCAAGGTCCACTTCGGGCTGCTCGGCGGACTACGACGCGATGAGGCGACCTCGAGCGCTTCGGCGGCCATCTCGAGGACTGCCTCGCCGAGCTGCTGACCGCGGCCGAAGAAGGCGCGACCGCAAGCCGGCGACAGCAGCAACGGGTCGGCCGAAGGCCGGCGCGCAGCGCAAGCCGGCGCCGCGCAGCGCACAGGCGCCCGCCGCGGACCCGCTAGGCGCGACCAGCCGCGCGCGGTGCTCGGCCACGAGCTCGAGCGCCAGCTCGAGCGTGCGCTCGTCCAGCGCCGACGGGGACGAGCTCGCGGTCGCGCGCGTACTCGGCCAGCAGCGCGTCGCGCACCTGCTCCCAGCCGGCGTCCGGCGCCTCGGCGGCCACCTCGCCGGTGGTGGCCGGATCCCAGTCGAGGCCGAGCGCCTCGTACACCGGCTCCAGCACGCCGCGCACGCGCGCCGCGTCGCTCACCACCACGACGACGCCCACGTGCGCCGCGCCCGCGATCAGGCGCTGGCCGATGCCGGCCAGCTTCGCTCGCGCCGCGCGCGTTCACGCTGTAGGTGCCCGGGGCAGTACTCGCCCGGCCACCTCCCCCACGCGCGCGTCCACGCCGAGCGCCGCCAGCGCGCGCTCGCACGAGCTCGGCCGTCGCCTCGAAGCGCGCCCGGATGCGCTCCCGGGGCCGCTCCTCCGGCACGCGCGTGCGCGAGGCCGATCGTGCCCTCGTGGAACACGGCGGCGCGGCCGCCGGCGAGCCGCAGCACGGGCTCGAAGCCGCCGGCGCGCGCCGCGCGCACGGCCTCCGAGTAGCCGGGCGCGATCGCGTCCTGCTTGCCGAACGCGACCATCGGCTCCGGCCGGGCCAGCCGGATCGTCTCCGGCAGCTCGCCCGCGCCGACGCGCGTCAGCACCGCCCGCCAGAGCGGCGATCTCGAGGGCGGCGTCCCCGAGCGGAGGCCCGCCGATGACGTGCAGGCTGCTCAGCTCAGTAGCCGAGCGCGAACTTCGCGTCCTCGCTCATCCTGTCCGGCGTCCAGGGTGGCGTGAACACCATCTTCGGATAGACGTTCGTCACGTCGTCGAGCTCGCTCACGAACTCCTCGATCTGCTCCGAGACCTGCGGGCCGATCGGGCAGCCGGGCGAGGTCAGCGAGAAGGTCACGAACACCTCGCCCTCCTCGACCTCGATCTCGTAGATGAGCCCGAGCTCGACGAAGTCGAGCCCCAGCTCGGGGTCGATCACGTTGGTGAGGGCGTCCTGCACCTCGTCCACGGAAGGCATCGCAATAAGGTTAGTAGGGCATGCCGCTCCTGGCCCTGATCCTCGTCTTCATCGTCGTCCCGATCGCGGAGCTCTACGTGATCCTGAAGGTCGGCGACGCCATCGGGATCGGCTGGACGCTGCTGCTCCTCGTGGCCGACTCGCTGCTCGGCAGCCGTGCTGCTCCGCTCTCAGGGACGCACCGTCTGGCGGCGCTTCAACGCGACGCTCGCCGAGGGCCGCATGCCGCACCGCGAGGTGATGGACGGCGTGCTCGTGATCTTCGGCGGCGCATTTCTCATCACGCCCGGCTTCATCACGGACATCTTCGGCGTCCTCCTGCTGCTCCCGCCCACCCGGGCGGTCGATCAGGCGGCTCGTGGCGGCACGGCTCGGGCGCCGGGTGGCGGTCGGCGTGACCGGCTCCCGCCGGCGGCGCGACTTCGACGTGGAGGGCACGGCCAGCGAGTACGACATCCCGCCCGGGCGGCTCGAGCGTTGAGCGCGCCGGCGCTCGCCGTCGCCTTCTACGACCACTCCCGCGAGCTCTACGGGAGCGCGCGCTCCGGCGCGACCGTGCTGTTCGAGGGCCGCAGGCCCACGATCCTTGCCCGAGGGCCCGCAGGTCGAGGCCGCCGGCGGCGGCTGGACGGCGAAGCTGCCGGGACGGCTCGACCTCGAGTTCGAGCCGGTGGCGCCCGCGGCCGACCTCGGCGGCGTGGCGGCCACCGTGTGCACGGTCCGGGGCGAGGCGGCGGGCAGGCGCGTGGAGTGCCTCGGCACGGTCGCCGAGACCCGCGACCTGCCCGCGTGGGACGAGCTCGACGCGCTGCGCACGATCTCGGCGCTGGCCGACGAGCAGCACGCCGCTCGTGGCGCTCGGGCGACGGCCGCGCGGCGCGCGCGGCCACGACGAGGAGGACGTGACCGCCTGGCTGCTCGACGAGGGCCGGCTGCTCGAGGTGGAGGACGCGCGCGTCTCCACCGTCTACGACGGCAGCGGCCGCCAGCGCAGCGCCGGGCTCGAGCTGTGGGTCCCGGGCGAGGAGTTCGCCCGGCGCGGGTCCGGCGTGGTGCTCGCCGGGTCGTCGCTCGACCTCGACGGCGTCCAGGTGCACGCGGCGATCTTCCGCTGGCGGCTCGACGGCCGCGACGCCACCGGCGCGTACGAGCTGATGGTGCGCAGCGAACCCCCCGCCGCCGCGTGAGGGGCACCTTCATATCGGACTTCGGCGGCGTGCTCACATCGCCGCTGTCGGAGGGCTTCCTCGCCTACCAGGAGGAGTCGCAGGTCTCGCTCGAGGAGCTCGGCCGGGCGATGGCGCGCGCCGCCGAGGCGCACGGCGAGCATCCGCTGTTCGCGCTCGAGCGCGGCGAGCTCAGCGAGCGCGAGTTCGCCGACCGGCTCGAGCGCGAGCTTCCGGACGGCTTCAGCCTGACGCGGCTGCGCGAGGTCTACTTCGAGCGGCTCGTGCCCAACGCCCCGATGATCGAGTTCGCGCGCTCGCTGCGCGAGCGCGGCGCTGCGCACCGCGCTCCTCACCAACAACGTGCGCGAGTGGGAGCCGCTCTGGCGCGCGAAGCTCCCCGAGATCGACGAGATCTTCGAGGTGGTGGTGGACTCGGCGTTCGTGGGCATGCGCAAGCCCGACCCGCGGATCTACGAGCTCACGCTCGAGCGGCTCGGCTGCCAGGCCGCCGACTGCGTCTTCCTGGACGACCTCGAGGTCAACTGCGAGGCCGCCCGTGAGCTCGGCATGGCCGCGGTCCGCTTCGAGGACACCGACGGCGCGATCGCCGCCGTGGAAGCCGCCCTCGGCGGCTAGCCGGCGCCGATCAGGGCGGCCAGCGAGGTGCGCATGGCCGCGCGTGCGCGCTCGAAGCCCAGGCGCTGGTGCACGCGGTAGCTCTCCCAGGCCGGCCAGGCCGCGGCGGCCACCATCGCCGCCTTCACGGTCGCGCGGGTGTCCGCGGGCAGCCGGCCAGCTCCTCGCTCGAAGACCTTCTCCACCTCGCGCGCCTTGGCCCGCCGGGTGGCCGTCGAGCCAGGCCGCGATCGTCTCGGACTCGTGCTCGCGCAGCAGCGCGGCCCGGCGGACGCCGGTCACGCGCTCGAGCAGGCTGGCGCGCTGGGCCACGAAGGCGTCGAGCCGCTCCCCGATCGGCAGGTCGGTGTCGATCGGGTGGAGCGTCGGCATGATCCGCTCGTACTGGCGCACCGCGGCGGCGTTGAAGAGCGCCTCGCGGTCGCCGAAGTGCTGGAAGATCGAGCGCTCCGAGACACGGGCGCGCTCCGCCACCCGCTCCGCGGTGGGACTGAGGACACCCTCGTCGAGAAGCGAGATGAGCGCCGTGACCACGGCCTCGCGCGTGCGCTCGGCCCTGACCGTGCGGCCGTCGCGAGTACCTGTGGCGGGCGCAGCTATACGCAGAGAATACTGTTCTTTCAGCGCGGCTGCAACAAAAACGAGACGCGAACCGGGCGCTTGAGGAGCGCGCCCACGTCGGCCGAAGCCGGCGGGTCGCGCGGCGGGCCTCACACCTCGTGGCCTCGCTCTTTGCGCCGTGAGTCCGCGTCTCTGGAGCTAGTAGAACACCCGCCGCCGAGGCGGGTCAAGGGGGAACCGGCAAGCCACCCCGCTCCTTGCGGAAAATCAGCGTCCGAGCTTGCGCAGCTCGCCCTTGGCGATCTTGCGGAAGCGCATGACCTTGCGCGCGTTCTGCCGGTAGCGCTCGAAGGCCGAGGCGGGCGGCAGCTCGAAACCGCCGACGAGCCGCTGCGGGACGACCGCCCAGGCGCCGTCCTCCTCCACGAGGTCGCCGCGCACCTGGAAGTTGCGCTGCCAGGCGAAGTCGGGCGCGTGGTCGTGCGCCGTCACGCAGGCGAGGCCCGGCTGCCAGGGGACCCCACCGGCGCGCCGCCCAGCCGAATCCGGTGCGCGCCCCGGTCCACGCTGATCGGCAGCCGCACCGAGAACGGGAAGCCGTCCGGGGCCACGAGCGAGACGACCGCGTGCGGGTAGCGCTCGCCGAGCTCGTCCAGGCGGGAATCCCAGGCCGGGGCCGCACCCGTGGCGGGCGCGAGGTCCTCGTCCGGCTCCTCGTCGTGGCCCGAGCGGACCTCCTCCATGTGGGCGTCGAACAGCTCGGGCTCGCGGCTCACGTCGCCGCCGTGCCAGACGTAGACGCGCTCCGGGCGCACGTGCACGTAGATGCGGGTGAAGTACCAGCCGAACATCCGCCGGAGCGGCTTCGGCGGCAGCTGCTCCTTGGTCGCCGGGAGCTTCTCGAGCGACTCGCGCCCGTAGCGCTCGCGGTTCGCGTCCAGGTCGCGGTCGTCCACGTCGGCCGTGCCCTGCACGAGCACCTGCGGCGCGTCGTCGGTGCCGCAGCCCGTGGGGTCCGAGAACAGCAGCGCCACCTTGGGGTTGGCCCGCGCGTCGTTCGCCTTCTTCGGATAGCCGAGCCCGGTCGTCACGTCGATGCAGGGGTCGCCGACGCGGTAGTAGGGCGTCACGGGCCAGGTGATCGGCCGGCCGGCGCGATCGACGGTCGTGTACTCCGTGGTGATGAAGCGGTCGAAGACCTGCTGGATCTCGGGCGGGAGGCTGGCCGTCACTGCAGGCCCAAGTCAACCACCGTTCCGGCCGAAGCTGCAACCGATCCTGCATGGCTCCGCGTCCATGCACGGCCGCGCGCGTAAAGGCGCACACCATCGCGGCCGATAACTGACTCGCAGGCCCCACGCAGGAAGACCCGCTTGCAGACCTTTCGTGCCATTTCACGGCGGCTTCGCCGCTCACTGACCGCGCTCCGACCGGAGGGCGGCTCGATGCTGATCGAGGTGATGATCGGCGCGCTGATCCTCGCCATCACCACGACGGCGGTGCTGAACGGGCTCGACGGCGCCCAGAAGACGGGCGGCCGCAACAAGGCGCGCTCGGTGGCCGCGGCGCTCGCCGAGCAGGACCAGGAGCGGATGCGCTCGATGCCGGTCGCCGCAGCTGCTCCCCTACATCGCGACGCCCTACAGCCGGCCGGTCGCCGTGAACGGCGTCAACTACACCGTCGTCTCGAGCGCCGCCTACGCGACCGACGCCGGGCGCCGTGACCACGGGCTGCTCCGCGACCGCCAAGACGCAGACCAACCTCAGGATCACCTCCACGGTCTCCTCGCCGCTCACGCGCGGCAACGTGGACATCGTCGGGCTCGTGACGCCGCCGGCGAGCAGCGGGTTCGCCGCCGGCCAGGGCCGGCTCATCGTGAAGGTCGTGGACCGCGACCAGGCGGCGATCGCGGGCGTGACCGTGAGCGCTCGCCGGCTCGGCCAACTTCTCCGAGGAGACGAACGCGGCCGGCTGCGCGATCTTCACCTTCGTCCCCGCCGGGCAACTACACGGCGTCGATCCACGGAGTCCCGAGCTACGTCGGACTGGGACGGCGACGACACGATCACGCAAGCCGGTGACCTCGACGGCCGGGCAGACGACCACGTACGGCGCCGTACGAGATGGACCAGCCGGCGACGATCAACGCGCAGTTCCAGACCAAGGTCGGGAGCTTCGCCGCGATCGCGAGCAAGTCCCGCTACATCTCGTACAACAACGCGAAGCTGGCCGTGCAGTGGCCCACGATCGACGACGGCACGACCCCGGCCAACTGGACGACCGTCCCCGCGTCGGGCCTCTATCCCGTTCCTCGACGGCTACGGCGTCTACGCCGGGCAGGTGCACGCCAGAACGCGCCGTCGCAGAACGTCTCGGCCGACTCCGAACTCGGCGACCACGCTCAGCGGCAACCCGAAGATCTGGACGCCGTCGATCAACATCCGCGTGTCTCAACGCGGCCGGACGAGCGCCGCCGGTCGACCGGCGCGACGGTGTTCGTCAAGACGGCGGACGGCTGCGCCACGACCTACCCGCTCGCAGACGATCGCCAACACCACCACGACACCGGCGGCGGCGTGGGCGCGCTGCCCGAGCCGGGCTTCCCCTACGGCAGCTACAAGCATCTGCGCGCAGGCGACCGCGACGGCGGCCCGCACGGGCACGCCGACATCCGGGCGGCGCGGCATCTACGACGCCAAGTCAGACGTCCACCGTGGCCGCCGAGACCGCGACGAACCTGGTCAACGACACGGTCGTCAACACGACCCAGACCGGCACGCCCACGATCGCCGCCAACCCGATCTACCCGGCCACCCCGATCCTGCCCGGCACCAACGGCGCGATCATCATCCGGCTGAACCGGAACGGCGCATGTCACTGAGGCGCCGCATCCGCGTCTTCGGACGAGCGCGGCTTCACGCTCATCGAGCTGCTCGTGGCGATGTCGATCGGCGTGGTCATGCTGCTCGCGGCGTTCATGCTGCTCGACCGCTCGTTCACCACGTCGGCCTCAGATCGCCGACCGCCAGGACGGCCTCCAGCGCGGCCGCCAGGCGATGGAGCTGATGACGCGCCAGCTGCGCTCGCAGGTGTGCGTGATCGTGCCGCCGGCCACGGCCTACTCCCCGCCGGTGGTCTCGGCCACCGACACCGCCGTGACCTTCTACGGCAGCCTCAGCGAGAGCAGCACGAACGTCGAGAAGCGCACGCTCACGTTCTCGAACGCGGGGACCGGGTCCATCACCCAGAACGTGATCACCGGGACGCCGAACACGGTCTACCCGCAGATGGCCTTCACCGGCGCCGGGACCACCACCACGCTCCTCACCAACGTCAAGCAGGTCGTGGACGGCGGCCGTCGACCCGGCCCGTCTTCAAGTACTACCGCTACAAGCCCGGCGCGCCCGTCGGCGACCTGGAGCTGCTCGAACGCCCCGGTCGCCGCGGCCAACCTCGGCGAGCATCGCCCTGATCAAGATCGCCTTCCGCGCCTACGCCGTGCGGCCGATCAGCGACGACAACGACGCGAGCCAGTTCGAGGACGACGTCTACATCCGGATCTCGGACTCCGAGCGAGCTCCAGGAGACACCACAGTGCATCTGATCCACCGCTGCCAGCAGGGCTTCACCACGGTCACCCTGATGGGCGTGCTGATGGTCGGCGGGCTCCTCGTCGCGGCCAGCTTCGCCGCGGTCGACCCGGACCTCGGCCTGACGAAGAAGGACGACGACTCGAAGCAGGCCTACGCGGCGGCGGAGGCCGGGCATCAGCTACTACCTGAACCGCCTGGCGCAGGACTCGAGCTACTACACGCACTGCGCGAACGTGCCGTCGGCGAGCCAGAACGCGGTGAACCTCGAGTGGGGCGGCACGGGCGCCGACCCGCGCCTGTTCCGCAAGATCCCGGGCACCACGTCCGACTACGCGGTCGAGCTGCTGGCGGTCCAGAACACGGCGGTGGCGGGCACCGAGCAGTGCGTGCAGGACATGCCCGGCTCGATGATCGACGCCGAAGACCGGCTCCTTCCGGATCCGCGCCACCGGCCGCGCGCGCACCCCGCTCAACGCGAGCGACAAGCCGAAGAAGCGCAGCATCGTGGCGACGCTGCGGCGCAAGGCCTTCCTCGACTACCTCTACTTCACCGACCGCGAGACGCTCGACCCGCTGGCCTACAGCGATCCTCGACCGACCGGGCCTGGGCCGCGCTCAACTGCGACCAGCCGCGCCAGGACCGGCCGGGCGGCTGCACCGAGATCAACTTCATCACGCAGGACGCCGTGAACGGCCCGCTGCACACGAACGACAGCATCCTGGTCTGCGGCTCGCCGAACTTCGGCAACGACGCCAACGACGCTCATCGAGCTGAACCAGGTCGAGCCCGGGATGGGTCGGCCTGCGGCAGCGGCGGCACCCCGGACTTCATCGGCACGCGCGTCTTCCCCGGCGGCATCCTGCCGATGCCGCAGTCGAACGCCGAGCTCGAGGCCGCGGCCGACGCCGGCTACGTGTTCTCGGGCGAGACGACGCTCGTCGTTCAGCGGCAGCTCGGTGAGCGTGACGAACAACGGGACCACGGTCTCGAAGGCGCTGCCGCCGAGCGGAGTGATCTACGTCAAGAGCACCAGCTGCTCGACCGGCTACGCCCGCAAGCAGACCTACGCGGCCGCCGCCGGCTGCGGCAACGTCCGCGTGTCCGGCACCTACAGCAAGGACATCACGATCGGCGCGGACAACGACATCATCGTCATGGACGACTTCAAGAGCTCGAACACGACGGCGGTGCTCGGCGGGCTGATCGCGAACAACTTCGTCCGCGTCTACCACCCGGTCAACAACTGGTCCGGCAACGACTGCGACAACAACGGCGGCCCGGGCAACATCCAGATCGACGCCGCGATCCTGGCCCTCAACCACTCGTTCATCGTGGACAACTGGTACTGCGGCAACGCCCTCGGCACGCTCACCGTGAACGGCGCGATCGCGCAGAAGTTCCGCGGCCCGGTCGGAACCTTCTCGGGCGGCACCATCGACAGCGGCTACTCGAAGGACTACAACTACAACGACACGCTGCGCTACCGCGAGCCGCCGTACTTCGTGAACCCCACCGACTCGCCCTGGAAGGTCATCCGCCAGAACGAGCAGGTTCCGGCCCGCTGAACCGCAGGACCTCGGCGGCCACCAGCTCGGGCGCGCCCGAGGTGGCCCCGTGGCCCTGCCCCTCGAGCGTCACGACCTCGGCGCCGGGGATCGCCTCCGCGTAGGCCGCCGTCGAGCGGCGCGCCCACTCCGGGCTCTCCGAGCCCACGAGCATCAGCACCGGCAGGGCGAGCCCCGAGAGCTCGGCGGAGGGCAGGCGGTAGGAGGCCTCGGCCTCGAGCTCGCGGATCACGGTCGGGACGATCTCGAGCCGTGCGTCCCAGACGGGCGTCCCGCGCATCGCGTCGATCTCCGCCTGCGAGTACCCGCCCACGTCGGCGAGGAAGTCGGTGACCGCGCGGTCGCGGTCGCCGGCCGCGATCCGCGAGCGGAAGCGCTCCAGCCAATCGTCCGTGGCGAGCACCCCTCCCATCGGCGGCTCGTAGAGCACGAGCCGCGCCAGGCCCTCCGCCCGCGGCGCCGCGGCGGCCGCCACCAGGGCGCCGTAGGAGTGCCCGAAGAGGGTCGCGCCGGGGCCGAGCTCGCGCAGGAGGGCCAGCACGTCCTCCACCTCGTCCTCGATCGCGTACGGGCCGTGGCCGTCGGGTGTGTCGCCGCGGCCGCGCCGGTCGACGGCGAGGACCGCGAAGCGCTCCTCGAGCAGCGGGACCAGGAGGTCGAAGGCCCAGCGCGCGGAGCCCGCGCCGTGGATCATGAGGAGCGGGGCGCGCACCCGGCCGAGCCTACCCGCCGTCCGCGCAGCCGGCCCGGCCCCAGAGGCCCCGTCCCGCGCGCCGCGCGCCCGCGGCCAGGTCCCGGAAGCGCTCCGCGAAGTCCACGTTCGGCGGGATCGTGAGCGGCTGGGCATACCCGCGCCGCACGAGCAGGGCGTTCAGGAAGCGGCCGTCCCGGAGCCAGACGTAGGCCAGCGCCCTCCCGTAGCGGTCGCGGCGCTCGACGCCGAGCCGGTAGCGCACGCGGGTGCCCTCCGGGAGGAGCCGCTTCACGAAGGCGGACGCCTGGGCCCCGAAGCACTCCTGCCGCCCGTAGACCTCGGGGGTGTCGACCCCGATCAGCCGCACCCGCCCGAGGCCGGACAGGTGGATGGTGTCGCCGTCTGAGACGCGGGTGACGGTGGCCGTCGAACGCCCCGCCGGCGGCCGGCTCGTCGTCCGCGCAGCCGGCGAACAGCGCCAGCGCCGCGAGCGCCGGCGCTAGTTGTCGGAGCCCAATCTGTCCCAGCAGTAGAGGTCGAGCGCCTCGGCGGCCAGCTGGAGCAGGCGCTCCTGCGACAGCCAGGGCAGCACCGTGTCGAGCGCCTGCTCCTCGCTGACGCCGGCCTCGAACGCGTCGTCGCCCTTGAAGCCGGCCGCGATGCGAAGCGCCTCGCGGCGGTGCTGGCCCAGGTGCATGAAGGCGCCGAGCAGGAACTCCTTGTTGGCGATCGGGTGCCCGACCTCGAGCGAGGCGTGCCAGGCGGCGAGCATGGACAGATCGTCGTCGTCGAGCTCCTCCACGGCCTTGGCGTAGTGCACGGCCAGCTCGTCGTCCGGGATCTCGTCGACCCATGCGCGGACCACCTCTCCGAGGAGCTGCCTGCGTGCCTCGCGGCCGATGCTCTCGGCCACGACTCTTATGGCTTCCTGCGGCTCGATGAAGCAGAGAGGCATCTGCCCTGTCTCCCCTTCGATTCGCGTGCTGGGACAAGTCGCAAGATAGGCCGAGCCCCTGACGGAAAGCGGGTCAGACGGCCTCGGCGAGCGTCCGCTCGGGGCCCCAGCTGCAGAGCGCGGCGCGGCCGGGGCAGTCGGCGCAGAGGTCGCGGTGGGGCTCGTCGGTGGGCTCGAAGCGCGCCTCGACGACTCCGCGGGCCACCTCGAGGAGCTCGCCCTCGAGGCTCGGCCGCCTGGGCGGCGGCGTACTCGGCGATCGCCGGCTCGTCCGGCCGCTCCAGGTAGCAGTGCGCCACGACCACCCGCTCCGCGCCCGCGCGGAGCGCCGCGAGCCCGTACACGAGCCGCTGGGTGGCGTAGGCGCCGGCGGTGAGCTCCTCGGGGTCGCGGCCGTCGAGCGCGTCGCTCTTGTAGTCCACCACCAGCACGCCGCCGGGCTCGGTGGCGTGCACGTCGACCACGCCGTTGACCACGAGCGTCCGCCCGCCCGCCCCGGGCGGCTCCAGCGTGAACGCGAACGGCAGCTCGGTGCGGACCCGGCGCGCGGCGGCGATGCGCTCCCTGAGCTCGGAGCCGGCGAAGCGCTCGACCATCGCCGCGAGGTCCTCCACGTCCTCGGTACGCGGGGCCACGCCGTGCTGCTCGATCAGCGCCGCCACCGCCTCGGGCATCCGGCGGCCGCGGATGGTCGAAGTCGAGCTCCTCGAGCATGAGGTGCACGAGGCTCCCGCGCAGCAGCGGCGTCAGGCCGGGCGCGGACGGCCGCTGCGGCCCGACCGGCGGGTCGACCGGCCGCAGGCGCAGCGAGCGCTCCAGGTAGAAGCGGTACGAGCAGCGGCGGTAGGCCTCGAGCCCGGAGTAGCTCAGCCGGCTGACGGGCAGCGCGCGCGGGGCCGGAACGGCCGCGAGCTCGAGCTCGGCCTGCTGGCCGCCTCCCGCGGGCTCGGTCGCCGCGGCGGCCACCGGAGCCAGGTCCTCCGGGGCGAGCAGCTCGGGCAGCGTGGCGGGCGTCAGCCGCCGCCACGCCACGCGCACCTCGCGCCCGTCGCGCTCGTCCACGCACTCCCCGGAGGCGCCCTCGCCTGGGAGCCCGGCGCAGAAGTGGCGCCATACCCAGCGCATCGGCTCGCAGAGCTCCGAAGGCGCCGGGAGCTTCTCCAGGTCCGTCGCGCCGCTGAGGATCAGGTGCCGCTCGGCCCGGGTGGCGGCCACGTAGAAGATCCGCTGCTCCTCGGCCTCGGCCTCGACCTTCTGCTCCGCCTTGATGCGGTCCAGCTCGCTCGAGCTCACCGCCCCTCCGCCCATCGACGCCAGCCGCATGCCGGTGGTCCCGTCGTTCGAGATGCGCAGCCGGCCGTCGTCCTCACGCCCGATCTTGCCGAGGTCTCCGACCGCCACCACCGGGAACTCGAGCCCCTTTGCGCGGTGGATCGTCATGAGCCGGACGGCGTCGAGCGTCTCGGCCTCGAGCGGCGCCTCGCCCTCGCGCTCCTGGAGCACGTCGCGGTCGGCGATCGCGTCGATGAAGCCGCGCAGGTCGCGGCCCTCGTCGGCCTCGTACTCGCGCGCCATGCGCATCAGCTTGCGCACGTTCGCCATGCGCCGCTCGCCCGCCGGGAGCGCCAGCAGGTGGCGGTCGTAGCCCGTCTTCGTGACCGCCCGGTCGATCAGCGTCTCGAGCGCCACGCGCGGCGCCGCGGCGCGCTCGGCGTCGAAGCGCTCGAGGAACGTCGCGCGCCCTGGCGAGGTCGGCCGGCGGGAGGACCTCGGCGAGGCCGCCCTCGGCCCCCGCCACGCCCTCCCGCAGCGCCCACATGGGGTCCTTGCGCGCCTCGCGCGCGTGCAGGGCCACGAGGGCGACGGAGTCGAGCGCGAGGCCGGCGAGCGGCGAGGCGAGCACCGAGTAGAGCGCCAGCTCGTCGAGCGGGTTCGCGAGGGCCGTCAGCCAGTGGCGCAGGTCGGACACCTGCTGCTGGCTCCAGTAGCCGCGGCCGCCCACCACGTGCGTGGGGATGCCGCGCTCCACGAGCGCGCGCTCGTAGACCGACATGCTGGTGGTGGCGCGCAGGAGCACGACGACGTCGCGGAACTCGTACGGCCCGTCGTCGCCCGTGAGCTCGTCGATCCGCTTCGCGAGCAGCCTCGCCTCGAGCGCCCGCCATGGGGCCACGCCCGCCATCGCCGCGCCGAGGGCGCCGTCCTCGGGCGGCAGGGCGTCGTCCCAGCGCCCCTTGTGGCCGTCCACCACCAGGAGGTCCACGAGCGGCCGGTCCGGTGCCGGATCGCGCGCTCCCGGAGCCTCGCGCAGCGGCTCGTAGCCCTCCCCCCACAGCCGCTCGAAGCCCAGCGCCACGGCATCCACCAGCTCCCCCCGCGAGCGGAAGTTCACCGTCACCCCGAGCGCCCTGCCCTCTTCAGCGGCCTGGTCGCGGTGTCGCCGGAACACCTCCACGTCCGCGTGCCGGAAGCCGTAGATCGACTGGTTCTCGTCGCCCACCCTGAAGAGGTTGTCCCGCGCCACGAGCCCGAGCAGCTCGCTCTGGAGCGGGTTCACGTCCTGGAACTCGTCGACCATGACGTGCGCGTAGCGCTCCCTCAGCTGGTCGCGGAGCCCCTCGTCGCGGGCGAGCAGGTCGCGCGCCAGCAGCTCGAGGTCCTCGAAGTCGAGCCCGGAGCGCTCGCGCTTGAGGCGCTCGTAGCGGTCCCCGTAGAGCTCGAGCAGGGCGCGCAGCAGCGCGTGGCTGCGCGCGTGCTCCGCGTCCACGCAGAGCGACCGGTAGGCGTCGAGCGCCTCGCGGTACTCGTCGCAGGCGGGGGTGCCCAGGACCTTCGCCTTTCCCGCGCCGAGCCCGAGCTCGTCGACCGCCGTGGGCGCGGCCGGCTGCGAGTCGCCCACCCGCTCGAGCAGCACGCGGCAGCGCTCGACCTTCTCGAGCGCCGCTGACGGCGGTCGCCTGCTCGGAGGCGCCGAGCTCGGCCGCCGCGGCGCGGGCGGCGGCCGCGAGCCGCGCGGCCTCGCCCGCGGGGCGCGGCGCCTCGACCTCCGGCAGGGCCGGCCGGCGCTCGCCGCGGCTGCGCAGGTGCGAGTAGGCGGTCCGCACCATGTCGCGAAGCCCGTCGAGCGTGTAGGAGGCCATCAGCTCGAGCCGGCCGCGAGCGTCGGGGTCGCCTGGGTCGGGCAGGAAGTCCGCGAGGGCCGACTCGAAGGCGTCCAGCGCGAGTCGCTCCGACTCGAGGCTGTCGAGCACGTGGTACTCGGGGTCGATGCCCGCGGCCAGCGCGTGGGTGCGGAGCAGCCGCGCGCAGAAGCCGTGGATCGTCGAGATCGACGCGCTCTCGGCGGAGCGCGCGTCCTCGCGCCGGCCGAGCTCGAGGAAGCGCTCGCGCACGCGCCTGCGCATCTCGGCGGCGGCCTTCTCCGTGAAGGTGATGGCGAGGATTCCGTCCACGGCCACGCCGTCGTCCACCACGGCCCTCACGAAGCGCTCCACGAGCACGGTGGTCTTGCCCGTGCCGGCGCCCGCGCGCACGAGCAGCGAGCCGTCGCGCCGGTCCACGGCCGCCTGCTGCTCGGGGGTGAGGCTCATCGCTCGCACCTGCAGATCGACGGGTAGGAGCAGCCTCCGCGCCAGGCGCAGGAGTCCGGCTTGCACTCCAGCTCGCCCGCGCGGATCGCGGCCACGGTCTCGCGGATGCGCTCGCGCGCCCAGTCGAGCTTCTCCTCGAACTCGGGGGCCTCGACGCGGTCGTTGTCGAACCAGCCCGACCCGAGCTCGTCCACGCCCTTCGCGAGCATCCCGCGCGGCCGCGGGTCCTTGGCGCCGAGCGCCACGTAGACGCCGCCCACCGCGCGCTTCCCCAGCAGCTTCTCGACGGCCAGCATGTAGAGCGCCGCCTGGAAGCGGTTCTCGGACTCCCAGCTCGCGACCTTGTAGCTGTCCACGTTCTTGCCGCTCTTGTAGTCGATCACGAGAGCCATGCCGTCCACGGCGTCCACCCGGTCGATCCGTCCGCTGACCATCAGGCCTTCCTCGATCTCCACCGGCGGGTGGTCGTCGCCCTTCCCGTCGCCGAAGCGGAGCTCGAGGCTGTGCGGCTCGAACGAGCCGTCGCGCTCGGCCTCGCGCGCGAGATGCCGGAGCAGGTCGAACTCGAGCCGGCGCGCCGCGGCGCGAACGCGCGTCTGGCTCGGCGATATGCGGTAGCGTGGAGCTGCGCCGCTCGAGCTCCTCGAGCAGGATGCGCTCCGCCCGCTCGAGGTTGGCGCGCGTCACGCCGGGGCGGCCCGTCTCCTCGGCGAGCCGCCTGAAGGTGTGCTCGAGCACCTCGTGCGCCAGCTGGCCGCGGACCAGCTGCTCGGGGTCCGGCTCGAGCGCGTCGGGCCGCAGCACGCTCTCGACCAGCCACTTGACCGGGCAGTCGGCGAAGCGCTCGATCCAGCTCGCCGAGATGGCCCCGCGCTCGCCGAGGTAGGAGAGCAGCGGCGCCGCCTCGATCTGCTCGGGCAGCGGCTCCTCGCGCTTCGGGCCGCGCGCCGCGAGCGCCCGGTCCCACTCGGCCGCCGTGGGCGCCTCGTCGGGCGTCCAGGTGACCTCGCCGAGGGAGCGCTCACGCAGCTCGGGCTCCCCGGAGAGGAGCCCGCGCACGTCCTCGAGGAAGAACGAGCGCGCCTCGGGCGTGCCCTCCTCGTCGCTCGAGCGCGAGCTGAGCACCAGCAGGCGCTCGGCGCGCGACGCGCACACGTAGAAGAGGTAGCGCTCGCGGTCGATCCGGTCCTCCCGGAGCGGGAGCGCCAGGCCACTCGCCATCGCCACCTCGCGGCGGACGTCGTCGGGCAGGAAGGGCTCGGGCCGGGCGCCGCCGGGGAACTCGCCCTCCTGGAGCCCGAGCACGAGCACCGCCTCGAAGCGGCGGGCGCGGATCGCCTCGGGACGCGCCACGTGCACGCGGTCGGGCTGCGGGTTGTCGCCCACGTGGACCTCGAGCGCGTCGAGCACGCGCTCCACGCGCCTGCGGTCCACGCCGGCTCCCGCGTCGGCGAGCGCCGCCAGCTCCGTGAGCGCGTCGCGGCCGGCCGCGAACACACGCGGGTCGTCGAGCTCCGGCCCGGTCAGCACCGCCGCCCGGCGCTTGTAGGGGCCGGCGAACAGGCGCGCCAGGATCGCCTGGAGCTCTTCGAGGTAGGCCCCGACGTCGCTCGCGCCGCGGAGCCGGTCCACGTCCGTGAGCGGCCAGTGCCCGCCCTCCCAGATCGCGCGGGCGCGCTCGGCGTCCGTGGCTCCCTCCTGGCGCAGCTCGGCCTCGAGCCGGTCGGTGAGCGCCGGCTGCTTCACGAGGCCGGGCGTTCGCAGGTAGGCGAGCAGGTCGTCGGCGCCGCCCGAGCCGCCGGCGCAGCGAATCAGCGCGAGCACGCCGCGGCCGAGCCCGGTGTGGGCGAACGGCACCGAGCGGTCGAGCGAGTAGGGCACGCCGTAGCGCGCCGAACACCTGCTCGACGAGCGTCGAGTACGCCGCCGGGTCCCGGAAGACCACGGCCACGTCGCCGGGCGCGGTGCCGCCGCGGAGCAGCTCGAGCACGCGGGCCGCGGCGAGCTCCACCTCGGAGCGCGCGCCGCCGGCGGAGTGGAACGCGATCGCGCCGCCGGCGTCGACCGGCTCGCCGGGGTCGGCCTCGAACAGCGAGCGCTCGACGTGGTGGAGCGCGGTGCGCGACGCCGGGTCGTAGTGGTCGTCCACGGCCGCCAGCTCGATCCGCTCCGCGGCCAGCTCGGACAGGCGCGCCGTCACGGTCGCGGTGGCCCTGAAGGCCTCCCTGCCGGGCTCGAACGGCAGCGACACGACCACGTGCGCGCCGCAGTGCACGGCCAGCGTCTCGAGCGCGTCCAGCTCCAGCACCGTGAAGTCGTCGAACCCGTAGACGAAGACCGGGGCGCCGTCCCAGCGGGCGGGCTCGAGCCGCAGCGCGTCGAGCGCCCGCCAGGCGAACAGCTCGGGGTCCACGAGCCCCGCCTCGTCGAGCGCGCGCCGGTAGCCCGCGTAGACGGAGGCCACCTCGTCCGCGTAGGCGCGCCGCGGCCCGTCCCCCGCCCACGCGCGCAGCGCCTGGGTGAAGCGCGCCGGGTCCACGCGCGCGGCGCCGAGCTCGGAGACCAGCCGGGCGGCGGCGCGGATGAAGCCCTGACCCTCCGCCGACTCGGCCAGCACGCTGAGCCGCGCGCGCTCGACGCTCGCCTCGAGCAGCAGGTCGCGCTGAACGTCCGACACCACGCGCTCGCGATAGCCCACGCGGTCGGCGATCGCGCGGTAGAGCCAGTCGAAGCGCAGCACCCGCGCGCCGAACACCGCGCCGCGCTCGGCCAGCTCGCGCTGGGCGTGCTCCACGTCCTGGAAGGACGGGACCAGCAGGATCGGGTCCTCGTCGAGCCGGGCGCGCAATCCGCCCAGGACCTCGCCCGCCTTGGCGGCGTTCGCCGGTCCGGTGACGAGCCTCAGGGGCATCGCCTAAGGACTACCGCGACCTGAAGACGTCAGACCCGCGCGCCGAGCTCGAACCGGACCCCGGTGAGCTCCTCCGAGACGTCCCACAGCCTGCGCGCCGTCTCCTCGTTGCGCGCGGCCCTGTTCGGCGACACCCGCTTGGGATGGCCGCGGTGCTCGCCGACGCCGTCGGGGCCGATGTAGGTCCCGCTCTCGAGCCCGGGCGCCGTGGCGGCGTACAGCTCCGGCAGCGCGCCCATCTCCTCGCTCTGGGCGACGAAGGCGTTCCCCACCCGCATGATCGCGCTGTCGATCGCGGGCGGCCCCGCGTGCTGGAGGTTCGTGGCGGCGTAGCCGGGGTGCGCGGCGAGGCTCTTGACCGTGGAGCCCGAGGCCCGCAGCCGGCGGTCGAGCTCGAGCGCGAACAGCAGGTTCGCGAGCTTCGACTGCCCGTACGCGCGCCAGCGGAAGTAGCGGCGCTCGCCGCCGAGGTTGTCGAACGCGATCGCGCCGAACTTGTGCGCGTTGCTCGACATCGTGACCACGCGGCCGTCGGGACGGCCCTCGATCGCGTCGAGCAGGAGGCCCGTGAGCGCGAAGTGGCCGAGGTGGTTGGTCCCGAACTGGAGCTCGAAGCCGTCGGCCGTGTGGCGGCGCGGCGTGGCCATCACCCCGGCGTTGTTGATCAGCAGGTCGAGGCCGTCGTGGCCCTCGCGGTACGCGGAGGCGAAGGAGCGAACCGAGTCGAGGCTCGAGAGGTCGAGCGACTCGAGCTCGAGCTGCGCGCCCGGGACCTCCGCGGCGATGCGCGGCGCGGGCCGCCTCGCCCTTCTCCAGATTGCGGCAGGCGAGCACCACGTGGGCGCCGGCGCGCGCGAGCTCACGCGCTGTTGCGAGCCCGAGGCCGCTGTTGGCGCCGGTCACGACCGCCGTCCGCCCGCTCTGGTCGGGGATGTCCGCCGTCGTCCACTGCTCGCTCATGCCGTCCTCCCCAGCGCGCCGCGTTCGGCGGCGCTCTCGATCGCTTCCTTGAAGCGGGCCGGGGGCAGCATCACAGGTGCGTCCTGGAGCTGCCAGCCCGCGTTCGGGCGGAGCACCCAGCGGGCGATCCTGACCGTGTCCTGGTCCACGCGCTCCACGCGCAGCTCGTCGCGGAGCTCACCCGCGCGTCCCGGGCTCGCGCCGTAGGCGCCCTCCTCGACGGGGCCGCCGGCATCCCCGGCCGCGGCCTCCACGATCCCCTTCGCCGCGGCGTCGGCCAGCAGGGCGGGCACGTCCGCCGCGCTCAGCTCGCGGCGCGCTGCGGTCGATCTGCCCGGCGTGCCAGCGCGCCAGCCGCAGGCCTCCCGGGACGCGCTCGAGCCGCACCTCGGCGCCGCCCTCGTAGGGTCCGGCCGCGGCGTAGGGCCCGCGCGAGCTGGACACGGCGGCCGCCTGGCGCGTTCCGGCGCGGCGCTGGCCGGTCGAGCTCGTGCGCGGCCTGCGCTCGCTCTGCCGGTTCGGGTCGAGCACCGTGCCCTTCGAGCAGATCGGGCACTCGGCGGTGAGACGGTTGTGGCGGCAGAAGCGCGACAGGCCCCTGACACTAGTGAGGCTGCAACCATCAGGCCGGTGAACACAGCGGTCGTGTCCGACCTGCACCTGGGACTCCTGAGCGGCATCGACGTCGTGAGCATCCCGGCGGTCCGCGAGCGGCTGCTGGCCGCCCTGGCCGGGGCCGACCACGTGGTGCTCCTCGGCGACGTCCTCGAGCTGCGCCAGCACCGCATCGCGGACGCGATCGAGCTGTCGCGGCCGTTCTTCGAGGGGCTGGGCGACGTGACCGCGGGACGGCGCGTGACGGTCGTGCCGGGCAACCACGACCACGCCCTCGCGGCTCCCTGGCTCGAGCGGCTGCGCGTGGAAGGCACGGAGCTCGCCGCCGAGCAGGAGTGGGAGGTGGAGCCCGGCGACGGGCCGCTCGGCCGGATCGCGGCGGGCATGCCGGGCACCGACGTGCGCGTGGCCTATCCCGGCCTGCGCCTGCGTCCCGACGTCTACGCGACCCACGGCCACTACCTCGACCTGCCGCTCACGGTGCCGCGCATCGAGTCGGTGGTGGCCTCGGCGATGGCGCGCGTGACCGGCCGCGGGCGCGACCTGGGCTCGGCCGCCGAGTACGAGGCGGCCCTCGGCCCCATGTACGCGTTCTTCGCCGGCCTGGCCGAGGCGATGTCGGGGCCCTCGCTGCAGCGCAGCGGCTCGCTCTCGCGCAGCGTCTGGCAGCGCGCGAACGGGCGCAGCCGCGCCGGCTCGCTGCTGGTGGCGCGCGTGGCGATCCCGGGCGCCGTGGGCGCGCTCAACCGGCTCGGGGTCGGGCCGCTCGAGCCGGGGATCTCGGGGCAGGACCTGCTGCACGGCGGCCTCACCGCGATGCGGCGGGTGGCCGAGGGGCTCGCCCCCGGCGCCTCCCACGTGCTGTTCGGACACACGCACCGCCCGGGCCCGCTGCCGGGCGACGACGAGGCCGAGTGGACGACCGCGGCGGGCACCCGGCTGTGGAACAGCGGCAGCTGGTGCCACGAGCCCGCGTTCGTCGGGCCACCCGCCCATCCGGGCCCCTACTGGCCGGGCACGATGATCAGGCTCGAGGACAGCGGCCCGCCGCGCATCCAGAACGTCCTGGAGGGCGTGGAGCTTCCGGCGCCGACGCTCTGATCAGCCGCTGCCGGTGCCGGTGCGGCGCTCTTCGCCGCTCGCCGCCGCGGCCGGGGCGATCTCCGCGGGCTTGTCGCCGTTGCCGGCGGCCTCCGCCTCGGCGCGCTCCTCCTCGGCCTCGCCCTTGGGCGGCTCCTTCGCCCACTCCTCGTCGAACTCCACGCGCCACTTGCCCTCCTCGACCTGCTCGAGGCGCAGCTTGGCGCGGAACGTCCGCCCGGCACGGCTGCGGAAGCCGGTGACGGCCTTCTCGGTCCGCCCCACCCCGGGCTCCTCGCCGCGCTCGCGCGAAGCGCGCAGGCTCTCGATCAGCTCCTTGGCCACCGAGACGGCGAGGTTCTTGCCGGCCTTCTTCTTCCAGATCACGAAGCCGCAGCCCGGGTCCTCGCGCGACCAGCACGAGAAGCCCTTGCGGTTCTCGGTGATCTCCCGGCCGCAGATCGGGCACGGGCCGAGCTTGGCCCGCTCGATCTTCACGCCCTTGAGCTTGTCGAGCTCCTGGACCGTCTCGGTGGTGAAGGCGGCGATGTCCTTCATGAACGCCGGGCGGGTGTCCTCGCCCTGCTCGATCAGCCGCAGGCGCCGCTCCCAGCTGCCGGTGAGCTCGGGCGAGGTGAGCTGGTGCTCGCCGAGCAGGCGCACCACCTGGATCGCCTTCTCGGTGGCCACGAGCGAGCGGCCCTCGCGCTCGAGGTAGCCGACCGTGACGAGCCGCTCGATGATCGAGGCGCGCGTGGCGGGGGTGCCGATGCCGGAGTCCTTCATGGCCTCGCGCAGCTCCGCGTCCTCCGCCTCCTTGCCGGCCGTCTCCATGGCCCCGAGCAGCGACGCGTCGGTGTAGCGGCGCGGCGGCTGGGTCTCCTTGCGGATCGACTCGACCGCGAGCGTGTCCACGGTCTCGCCCTGCTCGAGGCGCGGCAGGAGCTGGTCGCCGCCCGAGTCGTCCTCGGCCGGCTCGGCGTCCACCTCGTCGCCGTAGACGGCCTTCCAGCCGGCCTCCACGAGCCGCCGGCCGCTCGTGCGGAACACGTGCTCCGCGACGGTCGTCTCGACGCGCGTGCGCTCGAACTTGGCCTCGGGGTGGAAGATCGCCAGGAAGCGCTTCGTGACGAGGTCGTAGACCTTCAGCTCGTCCTGCCCCATGCGGCCGAGGTCGTGCTCGGAGCGCGTGGGGATGATCGCGTGGTGGTCCTGGACCTTCTTGTCGTTGACCACGCGCCCGAGCGGGAGGCTGTCGAGCCCGAGCACGTACTCCGCCCCCTTCGCGTACTGGGGGTTGTGGCCCACCAGCTCGGCGGTCGGCTTGATCTCCTCGACCATGTCGCCGGTCAGGAAGCGCGAGTTGGTACGCGGGTAGGTGAGCGCCTTGTGCTCCTCGTAGAGGCGCTGGGCGGCGGAGAGCGTGCGCCGCGCCGAGAAGCCGAACGTGGTGTTGGCGTGGCGCTGGAGCGAGGTCAGGTCGTAGAGGAGCTGGGGCTGCTCGACCTCCTCCTTCTTCTCGAGCTTCGTGATCTCGCCGGGGTTGCCCTCGACGGCGGTGACCACGGCCGTGGCCTCGTCCTCCTTGCCGAGCCGGCGCCCGCCGAGGTAGCGGCCCATGTAGCGCCGCTCGCCGCTCGCCTGGAAGCGCGCCTCCACGAGCCAGTACGGCTCCGGCTTGAAGGCGCGGATCTCCTCCTCGCGCTTGGCGACGAGGGTGAGCGTGGGCGTCTGGACGCGTCCGAGGGACACGGCGCCGTCGAACGCGGCGCGCAGCCGGATCGACGCCGCGCGCGTGGAGTTCATGCCCACCAGCCAGTCGGCCTCCGAGCGCGAGCGCGCGGCATCCTCGAGCGGCTTCATCTCCTCGCCCGGGCGCAGGTGCTCGAACGCCTCCGAGATCGCGCGCTTCGTCATCGAGGACAGCCAGAGCCGCTCGACGGGCTTGTCCACGCCCGCGGTGTCGAAGACGTAGGCGAAGATCAGCTCGCCCTCGCGGCCGGCGTCGCAGGCGTTCACGATCCGCTCGATCTCCGGATCCGACATCAGCTTGTGGATCGCCTTGAGCTGCTTCGCCGAGCGCTCGTCGATCGGCACGAGCTTGAACTTCTCGGGCACGATCGGCAGGTCCGCGTAGCGCCACTTGCGCAGCTTCGGGTCGTACGCGTCGGGCTCCGCGAGGCCCACGAGGTGGCCCACCGCCCAGGTGATCACGAAGTCGTCGCCCACCAGATGGGTCTTGTCCTTCGACTGCGGGAACGACCCCGGAAGCGCCGACGCGAGGTCGCGCGCAACGGAGGGCTTCTCGGCTATGACGAGCGTCTTCGGCATCGGAATCCGCAGTCAAGATAGACATAGGCGATGCGGATCGAGAGGCACACGGCCGGCGGGTGGTGGCTCGAGGAGGCGGGTGAGCCCACTCCCAGAGCGGCTTTGGAGGCGAATGAGAGCGCCGATGTGGTGGTCGTGGGCGGGGGCTTCACGGGCATGTGGACCGCCTGGCACCTGCTCGAGGCCGATCCCGGCGCGCGCGTGGCGATCCTCGAGGGCGGCGTCTGCGGCCACGGGCCGAGCGGACGCAACGGCGGGTTCTGCGAGTCGCTCTGGCTGAGCGGCGCGGCGCTCCGCGACGCGCTTCGGCGACGCCCCGGCGCGCGCCCTGCTGGACGCGTCGAGCGACACCGTCGTGGCGATCGGCGACTGGTGCCGCGACAACGGCGTGGACGCCTGGTTCGACCAGTCCGGCTACATGTGCGTGTCCACCGCGCCCGGGTTCGACGGAGTCGGGGAGCCGGCCGCCGAGGCCGCCGCGGCGCTCGGCGCGCCCGAGCGCGTCGTCCGGCTGGACGCGGCGGAGGTGCAGGCCCGCTGCGCGTCGCCGGTGTTCCGCGGCGGCGTGATGGTCCCGGACTTCGCCACGCTCCACCCGGCGCGCCTCGCGCTGGGCCTGCGCACGCGGCTGATCGAGCGCGGCGCGCTCGTCTACGAGAACTCGCGCGTGACCTCCCTGCCGCCGCGCGGGGACGGCGACGGCGTGCGCGTGGAGACCGCGTCCGGCTCGATCCGGGCCGGCTCCGCGGTGCTGGCGATCGGGCCGGGGGCGCGCAGCGTCCGCGCGCTGCGCTCGCGGCTCACGGTCACCTCGTCGCACATCGTCATGACCGAGCCGGTCCCGGACGTGATCGAGGAGCTCGGCTGGACCGGGGGCGAGTGCATCACCGACGGCCGCACGCTCGTCCACTACTTCCGCACCACCCGCGACGGGCGCATCGTCTTCGGCTGGGGCGGCGGCCGGCCCGCCTACGGCGCGCACGTGAACGGGCGCGCGGAGGTCGACGGGGACGCGGCCGCGCAGACGCACCGGTCGCTGCTGCGGATCTTCCCCGCGCTCGAGGGACGGCGCATCACGAACGCGTGGGGCGGCCCCGTGGACGTCTCACCCAGCCACATCCCCCAGATCGGCACCCTGCCGGGCGCGCCCGTGCACTACGCCTTCGGCTACACGGGCAACGGCGTGGGGCCGACGCACCTGGCCGGCCGCACGCTGGCCGCGCTGGCGGCCGGCCGGCCGGACCCGGTGACCGAGCTGCCGATCGTCAACGCCGAAGCCGGCGCCTGGGTGCCGCCCGAGCCGATGGCGTGGCTGGGCGGGCGGTGGTGCGCTCCGCGCTGGTCCGCTGCGAGCGCATGGAGGAGGACGGCCGCCGCGCCGACCCGCTCACGCGCGCGATCTGCGCGGCGCCGCGGGCGCTGGGGATGCACCTGGCGCGCTGACGCGCGCCTAGTAGCCCCTCCCACGGATACAGCGGCCGGCCGCGGTCGCGGCCCTTGCAGCCCAGCCGCCGCGTGGCCGAGTGGTACGGCAGCCGCACGATCAGCTGCGCCTCGTTGTTGTCCTCGTTCGTCTCGTAGATCACGTTGTTCGGGTCCACGATGTGCACGTAGGCGAAGCAGCCGCGCAGGCCCGTCACGTCGATGTACTGCTCGGGATAGGTCGGCGGGTAGATGTCGGACCAGCCCGGTGACGTGCCGAGCGTGACCTGCGAGCGGGCCGGGTAGGTGTCGCACGCCGGGTAGACCTCGTGCGTGGGCGACCACGCGATCCCCGGGCGCGTGCGCCTCAGGTCGCGCAGGCAGTAGGCCACCTTCGGTCCGACGCGCACGCGCCGCGTCCGCTTCCCGCGGCCGTCCACGCGCCACAGCTCGAAGCGCGCGGCGTTGTACCACTTCCACCAGTGCAGCCCCTGGTGGGCCAGCTTGTACTGGAGCCGGCCGGCCCGCTTCACCGTGATCCGCCGCTTGCTGCCGCGCAGGAGGATCCGCTGGCGGGCGCGCATGAAGCGCGGGCCGATGCGGCGGCCGTGCAGCTCGGCGGGGCCCCGGCCGATGTTGTCGATCGAGTTGCCCGCCCGCAGCAGCGTGTGGCCGCCGCTGTACTCCGCGTACATCCCGTGCGGCCGGCGGATGACGAGGTCGGGACAGCGGAACGCCTTCCGGAACGGGGGCAGACACGGGCTCGTGTCCGACTTCCTCCGGTCGGGCGGGGTGCCCTGCGGCGGCTCCGGAGGAGCGGCTCCCCCGAACACGGAGGTCGCCAGGAGAGCGGCTATCGAGGCGAGCACAGCTGAACAGTTGTAGCGATCGCCACCGGCGGATGGGGCTGCTCAGCGGACACAGGGGCCGGTGTCCACGGGCCCGCGGGCGCGGCGGAGCGCGTCGGCGACCCGCGAGTCCGGCACGCCGAAGCCGGAGCGGCCGCCGTCGGAGACGCTCGCCGCGAAGATCGTGGTGAGCGCCCTCCCCGCGCCGTCGACCACCGGTCCTCCCGAGTTGCCCGAGCGCACCCGCCCGCGCACGGCGGTCAGCTCTCGCCGCACCGGCCCGCGCCCGTACGCGTCCTGGGTGAACACGGTCTCGGTCTGCCCGAGCCGGGCCGGCCGCACGTCGTAGGGGCCGTTCTCGGGGAAGCCGAGGATCGCCGCCCCCGTGCCGCGCGGGGCGCCCACGCGGAGCCTCAGGGCGGGCTCGCCCTCCAGGTCCGGCACCCGCAGCAGGGCGAGGTCGTTGGTCGCGTCGAACCAGATCGCCTCGGCGTCCTCCAGGGGGCCCTCGCCGCGGAGCTGGACCGTCGTGTCGTCCTGCCCGGAGACCACGTGCGCGTTCGTGACCACGATGCCGTCGCCGGCGATCCAGCCGCTCCCCTGGACGCCGAGCCCGCAGGCGGTGCCCAGCACCCTCACGACGCTGCGGGCCGCGCGCGCCACGTCGGGGTCGCGCGCGATCCGCGAGTCGGGCCGGCCGACGCCCGGGTCGGGGCCCTGGATCTGCGGGAACGGGTCGAAGCGCGCGAGCGCCTTCAGCACGCTCCCCGACGGAGGCAGCCGGTCGTTCAGCTCGGTCAGGATCGCCGAGCGCTGGATCGGCTCGCGGAGCTCGCGCGCGCCGGGGGTGTTGAGCGCCACCGCCCCGCCGATCCAGACGAGCACGACGCCGAGCGCCGCCACCAGCACCGCGCCCGCCAGCCCGTCGAGCACGCCCAGCCTGGCCCCCAGCCCGCTCCGCAGCCGGAAGCCGAGCAGCTCGAAGGCCGAGGCGAAGATCCCGCCCAGAAGCAACGAGCCGATCAGCGCGAACAGCGGCGCATAGGGGGAGTGCGAGCCCTCGGTGAGCAGCAGCGGGCCGAGGCGCGAGCCCGCGAAGGCGCCGCCGAGGAACCCGGCCAGGGAGAGGGCGCCCACGATCAGCCCCTGCGCGTAGCCCCAGGCCGCCATGAGCAGCACGAAGGCCACGATGATCCAGTCGAGCGCCGTCACACGCCAGGGTGAGCGTAGCGCCGAGCCGCGGCCGCCCACTAGGGCTAGGATCGAGCGCGCTCGCCGTGAGAGAGCTTGCCCCAGAGCGCCGAAGGCGCCTGATCTTTCGCGCACTGCCGGTCGCCGGGCTGCTGGCGATCCTCGCGCTCGCCGGCGGCATGGTCGTGGGCGCGGGCGCACCGTCCGGCTCCGAGCGCGCCGCCGGGGACTTCGCCAAGGCGTGGTCGCGCGCGGACTTCCGCGGCATGCACGCGCTGCTCGACGAGAGCTCGCGCCGCGCCCACCCGCTGCCGGCGTTCCGCCGCGCCTACGCCCGCAGCGCCCGCACCGCCACGCTCATCCGCGTCGAGGCCGGGGAACCGGGCGGCGAGGACGACGGCACGGTGGCCGTTCCGGTGACCATGCGCACGCGGGTCTTCGGCGTCGATCCAAGGCCGCCTGCTCGTGCCGGTGAGCGACGGGAGCGTCGAGTGGAGCCCGCGCCTGACCTTCCCCGGCCTGGACGAGGGCGAGCGGCTCGCGCGCCGCAGCATCCCGCCGGTGCGGGCGCAGCTCCTGGCCCGCGACGGCGAGGTGCTGGCGGAAGGGCCGGCGGACGCGCGCAGCTCGCCGCTCGGCGGCCTGGCGGCGTCGATCGCCGGGGTGATGGGCCCGTCCACGCGCGCGGTCGAGCGAGCCGGCCTCTACGCGCGCGGGTTCCCGCGCGACTGGCCCGTCGGCCAGAACGGGCTCGAGCGCGCATTCGAGCGCCAGCCTCGGCGGCGTGCCGGGTGGCGTGCTGCTCGCCGGCGCGCGCGTGGTGGCGAGCTCCGAGCCGCGCGAGGCCGCGCCCGTGCGCACCACGATCGACACCGACGTGCAGGAGGCCGCGGTGGCGGCGCTCGCCGGCCGGCTCGGCGGCATCGCCGCGCTCGACCCGCGCACGGGCGAGATCCGGGCGCTCGCCGGCCTCGCCTTCTCGGCGCCCCAGCCCCCGGGGTCGACCTTCAAGATCGTGACCGCCACAGCCGCCCTCGAGGCGCGCGCGGTCAGGCCGGGCAGCTCGTTCCCGATCCAGACGGCGGCCGTGATCGACGGCGTCGAGCTCGAGAACGCCAACGGCGAGTCGTGCGGCGGGACGTTCAAGGACAGCTTCGCCCACTCGTGCAACTCGGTGTTCGCGCCGCTCGGCGTGAAGATCGGCGCCGAGCGGATCGTGAGCGCGGCCGTGCGCTACGGCTGGAACACGCCGCCCTCCGTGCCGGGCGAGGCCCCGAGCACGCTTCCCAAGGCGGTCGAGATCAGCTCCCCGCTCGAGGTCGGCTCCACCGCGATCGGCCAGGGCAGGGTCCTCGCCACCCCGCTGAGGCTCGCCTCGGTGGCTCAGACGATCTCGTCGGGGGGAGTCCGGATCGAGCCGCGCCTGGAGGCGGGGCGGCCGCCCGTGAAGGTGCGCGTGACCACCAGGCGGGTGGCGCGGACGCTGGGCCGGATGATGCGCGCGGTGGTGGACTACGGCACCGGCACGGCCGCCGCCGTGGAGGGCATCCGGGTGGCGGGGAAGACCGGTACCGCCGAGCTCGAGGACACGCGCGGGCCCGACGCCCCGGACGAGGAGCCGCCGCCCGACGACGGCTCGAACACCGACGCGTGGTTCACGGCCTACGCGCCCGCGCGGCGGCCGCGCATCGCGGTGGCGGTGCTGCTGGTCCGGAACGGCGCCGGGGGCGAGACGGCGGCACCCGCCGCGCGGCTGGTGCTGGGGCAGGTGCTCGGGAGGTGATTTGCGGAAGCAGCCGGCTCGGCCGGCTGCGCACCGATGCCCTCAGATATCCAGCTCGTAGGTGAGGTGGTGCCCGTCCTCACCCTCGATCTCGAGCTCGAGCGGCCGGTTCTCGGTCGTCGGTGAGGGGCAGCTTGAAGAGGAGCAGTGAGGCCGCCGCCGGGCCCAGCGCGGCGACGCTGCCGTCCTCGGGGATGCAGGCATCGGGCTTGAGCTCGCGCACGCGGTAGGCGAACGGGCTGTCCGCCGGCAGCGTGACCGGCATGAACTCGTTGTCCTGGTTGTCCTTGACCTTGAAGAAGCCGGTCGGGCTCAGGTTGTCCTTCGTGTGGTTGCAGGCCTGGATGAAGACGCCGTAGAGCGTCTCGCCCTTGCCCGGCTGCGGTCCGGCGTAGTAGGCGTCGTCCGGCGGGATCGCCGGTGTTCAGCTGGCGGGTGATGAACACGTTGTAGGTCACGCCGTCGAGGTCGAGCGCGAGGCCCTCGCGGGCCGGCTCGTCCACGCCCTGCTTCGTCGTCGTTGCAGCCGACGAAGAGCCCGGCCGAGAAGAGTGCCAGGACGCAGGCTGCGGCGATCGTGGCGCGGCTCAGGACCATGCGGCCCGGCAGTCTATTAGGAGCCCTGACGGGGCGCGCGGGCCGGGTCCATCCCGGTGTGGGCGCCGAACCGCGGCGCCTTCGCCGCCTCGTAGCCCGCGATGCTGGCCCGCTTGAGCGGACCGTCCCGGGGCTCCTCGAAGATCGCCCGGAGGCGCTCGAGCGCCTTCTTGGTGCGCCGGCGCACCCACCAGGCGGCGCCGATCTCGCGGAACCGGTCCACGAAGGTGGCCGGCTCGCTGTAGGTGCTGAGCTCGACGCGGGTCAGGTTCGGCGACTCCTGCGTGAAGTCGTAGACGGCCACGGAGCGGTTGCGCCCGCGCCGCCCCACCCGCAGCTCCTCGACGATCTGGCGCGGGCGGTCCACCTTCGCGATGCGCAGCTCGGCGTACTGCTTCGCCATCGGCGCCTTCAGCCGGAAGCGTGCGGCCGCGCCCACGCCGACCGGATTGGCGCGCGCCAGGCGGAAGTCGTCGAGGTAGTGGTCGGCGTACGCCGGCCGCCCGGCGAGGTCCGTCACGAAGTCGAAGACCTGCTCGCGAGGCGCCGAGATATGGGTGGCGACGGTGACCTGGCGCACGGGCCGGGCATTGTACGTGTGCTCAGGCGGCCCGGGGCACTACCGACAGCGCGCGCTCGCTCGCGTGCACGCGGTCGGACCGGACCGCCACGCGGTCCTCCTCGGGAAGCGCGCCGAAGCAGAGCTCGCAGAGCAGGGTGCCGGACTCGATCCGGTGGATGCGCTCGCCGGCGAGCGGGGTGCGGCGGCATTCCGAGCACGACGAGGCCTGGCTCGCCGGCACGCCCATGCAGACGCGGATGAGGAACGGGGAGATGTCGGGCATTCAGGCGATTTCCACGCGCGAGGGGTGTCTCCTGCGCGTCATTGCACGGGAAGAGCCCGCAAATTGCGGGAGTGATCCTGTGCCTTTAGGTGGACTCGTTACCATCGACTGACGGCTCGCCGAAGGAGGATCCAATGGCGGATGCATTCAGTTCCGGCACCCTGGCCGGCGCCGGTTCGTTCCGATGTGACGGGTGTGGCTTTGCTCTCGCTCTACAGGAGCGGGACCAGCTTCCGGAGTGCCCGGAGTGCGGTGGAGACCGCTTCCGGCGCGCGCTCCTGTTCGAGCCCGAGGGACGTCCGGCCGCGCACCACGACACGGAGGGCACGCCCGGCTGGCTGGGCGCGGCCCGAGAGCGCATCGAGACGGCGGGCGACTACCTCGCGTACGCCGGAGAGGAACGGGCGGAGGTGGTGGCGCTCGAGCCCGGCTGGACGCGGGTGGGCCGCAGCCTGTCGGCCGACCTGCGCTTCGACGACCCGACGGTCTCACGCCGGCACGCGCTCGTGTACCGGGAGCCGGGCGCCGGCGCGCGCATCCTCGACGACCGGAGCCTGAACGGGATCTTCCTGAACGGCGAGCGCGTGGATCTCGCCGAGCTGGCGGACGGCGACGAGATCACCATCGGCCGCTTCACGCTGTTCTTCCTGCGCGAGCACGAGGAGCAGGAGGAGCCGGCGGGCAGCCCCGCTCCGAGCACCGCGCTCGCGACCTAGCGGAACCTCCGGCGCCCGCGCGGACGTAGAGGGGGCATGTGGATGCTCCCGCTCGTCTCGATGGCGCTCGCCCCGGCGCCCGGCCTTCCCCACGACCGGCTGGTGCTCGGCCTCCACCCGCCCGAGCGGGTCGCGGTGCTCGACGTGGCGACCGGCGACCGTGACGCAGCGCCGCCTGCCCGGCGGCACGCTCTGCCACGGCCCGCTGATGACGTCGGGCGCGCGCTCGCTCGACCTGCGCGCGACGACGAGCTGTACCTGCGCTCCGCGCGCGCGCGGCGCCTTCTGGGCGCTGCGTCGTCCGGCCTCGGCGACGCGCCGCGCGGTCGCCGGTCCGCGAGATCGACGGGCGCCGGGCGCACCCTGTTCCGGACGCGGCGCGCCGCCCGCCGGCGGGCTATCCGAGCGGCGGCGGTCCCGGACGGCATCGTCTTCGAGCACCGCGGCCGGCACCGGATCTGGAATCCGCGCACCGGCGCGCTCCGGCCCGCGGGCGGCGAGTGGCTCGTGGGCGCGTCCGAACACGGCAGCGCCTGGTGCGACGGCCGCTGCCGGCGGCATGCGCATCCGGGCCGGCGGCCGGTCCACGGCGGCCGCTCCCGAGGCGGAGCGCGTTCGTCCCCGGCAGCGGCCGCTTCGCGCCGGACGGCTCACTGCTGGCGGTCGCGCTTTCCGGCGCCGCGCGCCGGGATCGCGCTCGTGAGCACCCGCACCGGAGCGCCTCGAGCTGCTGCCGGAGCCCGCCGGCGGGCGCGGCGCGCTGGCCTGGTCGCCGTCGGGCGACTGGCTCTACGTCGCCGCTCCGGAGCGCCGGATCGTCGCCTACAGCCCGCGCACGCGGCGCTCGGTGACCGTCCCGGTGCCGCGGCTGGGCGGCGAGGTCGATCGACATGGCCGCGAGCAGCTGAGCCGCCTCAGCCGCAGCACCAGCCGTCGAGCCGCGGGAAGCCGGCCACACCGCCCGGGTCCAGCTGCTCGGCTATCCGCGAGAAGGTGATCACCCGGCGCGCCCCGGCCGCGCCGCGGCGCGCGCCCGGCGACCTCACGAACACCCACTGGTCTGCGTCGCGCCAGCCCGCGGCGAGCCAGCGGCCGTCCGGGGACCAGGCGAGCCCGCTGAAGCGGCCCTCGCCGTCGAAGAGCTTGCGCGCCGGCTCCGCCACCGCCCCGAGCGAGATCCCCACCACGCCTCCGGAGCTGCCGGCGACGGCCACGCTGCGCCCCGACGGGTGCACCGCCATCACGCGCGCGGCCACGCCGGCGGGGAGCGCGCGCCGCGGGCCCGGGGTGCCGTCGCGGCCGAAGGTGAGGACGGCGCCTCCGGCCAGCGCCACCAGCCGGTCGCCGGCGGCGGGTCCAGGCGAGCCGCGCCGGCCGCGCGCCCACGCGCGCGCTCCAGAGCACCCGGCCGGCCGCCACGTCGCGCGTGACGATGCGGCCGTCCGCCGTCACGTAGCTCAGGACGTAGCCCGCTCCCGGGCGCCAGGCCGGGCTCACGGGCGCGACCCCGGCGTCCACGAGCCGGTCCCCGCTCCCGTCGCCGGCCACGACCCGCAGGCGAGCACCCTCCAGGTACGCCACGCGGAAGCCGTCGCCCGGCGACCAGGCCGGGTGTCCGACCGGGCCGGGCCTCGCGATCGACCAGCGCACCGTGCCGTCGGGCTCGACCGCGTACAGGCGCCGCCCGCTCGCCGCGACCGCGAAGAGGCCGCGCGGCGACCAGCCGGCGCTCGAGTAGTCCCCGAGGCGCCGAAGCGACCCGTCCGCCCCCACCACCCAGGAGCCCTGCGCGGAGCTCACGAGCAGCCGCCCGCCCGAGGGCAGGCGCGACAGCGTCGGCGAGGGCTCCGGGTCGAGGCGGTCCCCGATCCAGCGGCGCACGTCCGCCCCGGCCGGGCTGAGCCCGGTGCCGAGCACGAGCAACGCGGCGAGCAGCGCGATCGCCGGCCGCCGCAGGCGGCGCCGGCCTGCCGGGGCCCGGGCCTCGGCGGCATGCGCGGCTCGCAGCACCCGCAGCGTGCGCTCCCGCGCCTCGGGCTCGCCGGGGACCGGGCGCTCGCGCAGCGCGCGCCTGAGCTCAGCCTCGCTCATCGCCCTCCTCCAGCTCGGCGGCCAGCCGGTCGAGCGCGCGCCGCAGGCGCGAGTTCACGGTGCCGCGCGGGATGGACAGGGCCCGGGCTATCTCACCGGGCGTCCAGTCGAGCAGGTAGCGGAGCACCACCACGGCGCGCTGCTCGGCGCCGAGCGCGGCGAGCGCCCGCATCAGGTCGTCCGAGATCCGCTCCTCGGCCGCCGGGGCCTCGGCCGACTCCGCCAGCTCCGCGCCGACCTCGCGGCGCAGCGCGCGCGAGCGCGAGTGGTCGATCGCGCGGTTCACGACGATCCGGTTGATCCACGGGGCGAACGGGCGCCGGCCGTCGAACCGGTCGAGCGCGCGCACCGCCGCCAGGAATGCCTCCTGTGCGATGTCCTCGGCCGCGGCCGCGTCGTGGACGATGTAGTAGGCGGCGCGGAACGCGGCCGGCCAATGGAGCCGGAAGAGCGCCTCGAGCGCCTCCGTGGAGCCGCCCTGGGCCGCGCGCACGAGTCGCCGCTCCGCGGCGCGGCCGGCCTCGTCGCCCGCCCGGGCGCGGGCGAGGGGAGGCCGGAACATGGTGAGGAGCCGCTCTGCGCGCACGCCTGCCGTGGAGCCTCTCACTCCCGTCACTGCGCTTCATTACGGCCGAAAGGTGTGCGGAGGTCCGAATCGATGGCGATATCCGCGGAGTTCACCTAGGGTGGCCTGGGATGGAGCGAGCCAGACTGATCACGTGCTCGGAGCCGGCTCGCAGGCGCCCGCGTGCCCGCGGGCGCTTCGTGCGCGAGAGTGACGCGGCGCTGTCCGCGCTGGTCGAAGGGCGCCCGATGCTGGGCGAGCGCCTCGAGGTCGAGGTGCGGCCCGACATCGCGATCCTCTGGCAGCAGGACGTGCCGCTGGCGGCACGGCTGGGGGCCAGCATGCTCGTGCGCGGCGGCGGCAACATCCGCGCGCGTGCGGCGATCGAGAAGGCCGCCTCCGCGGAGGGGCTGGTCCTCCACACGATGGGCGAGCAGCGCCTCTGGAAGCTGCTCGGCGTGCCGGGCTAGGCCCCGCGCCTCCCGTAGAAGTGCACTAGCGAGACCACCAGGCCGCGGCGCTCGTAGAAGCGCAGCGCGTCCTCGTTGCTCGCCACCGCGCCGACGAACACGTCGCGCACGCCGATCCGCTCGAGCTCGCCGTCCGCCGCGTCCATCAGCGCGCTGCCCACGCCGCGTCCGCGCCAGGCCGGGTCCACGCTGAGCGTCTGTATCACCGCGATGCGCTCGTCCGTGGACCACGTGTCGTCACCGGGCTCGATCAGCACCAGCACGTAGCCGACCGGCTCGTCGCCGGACTCGGCCGCCAGGGCGAACGACCCGCGCCTCGAGAGCCAGTCGTCGTACTCCGCCCGCCGGCGCCGCCAGGAGTCCTCGGGCGAGCGGATCGGGGGCAGCTGCGGCGAGACGCGGCCGTGGTGCTCCAGCAGCGCCTCCCAGAGAGGCCGCACGAGCTCGATCTCCCCGGGGTCGAGCCGCCGGATCTGCACGCCCTCGGGCGCTTCCACGCGGCGGATGTTCGCACGCGGCGGAACGGCGAGCGGCCGCGGCGGGTCCATCCCCGCCGCGGCCAGCCGAGCGACCATCCCTAGACGCTTGTCACGTACCCCTGCGGGTCCCCTGAGGAGCCCGGCCGTCCATCTTCACGGAGAAGCTCTTGGGGCTCGCCGAGGGAGCGCGCTCAGCCTCGGAAGCCTGCGGGTTGGCGGACGTCGTGAGCACCAGGACGACCGCCAGGATGACCGTGAAAGCACTGCGGCGGGGCATGTCTCGACCGTAGGATCGATCTCCCGATCTCGCTCGCGCAGGAGCGCCCCTGCCGAGGTTTCGGCCCGGAAGCTGCAGGCTTCCTGCACCCCACTTCTAACCTCGGCGCATGCGCGCGATCCTGAGCACCTCCGAGCCACCGCACGTCCGCCTCGGCGAGGCGCCCGATCCCACGCCGGCGCCCGACGAGGCGCTCGTGGAGGTGAGGGCGATGTCCGTCAACCGCGGAGAGGTGCGCCGGCTCGAGGCGCTGCCGGAGGGCAGCCTCACCGGCTGGGACGTGGCCGGCGTGGTCCGCGAGGCCGCGGCCGACGGCAGCGGCCCCGCGCCCGGCACCCGCGTGGTGGGCGTGGGCGGCTCCCTGACGAGCGCGAGCGCCTGGGCCGAGCTGGCGCCGGTCAAGACCGACCGGCTCGGGACGCTGCCCGACGAGGTCTCGTTCGCCGCGGCGTCGACGCTGCCCGTGGCCGGCCTGACGGCGCTGCACTCGCTGGCGCTCGGCGGGCTGCTGATCGAGAAGCGCGTGCTCGTGACCGGCGCGGCCGGGGGCGTGGGGCGCTTCGCCGTCCAGCTGGCCGCCGGCTCGGGCGCTCACGTGACCGGCGTGGCCCGCGACGCCGAGCGCGCCGAGGGGCTCGAGGAGCTGGGCGCCGAGGAGATCGTCCACGAGCTCGAGCCCGAGGGCGGCCGCTTCGACCTGATCCTCGAGTCGGTCGGCGGGCCGTCGCTCGCGGCGGCGCTCAAGCGCGTCGCGCCGGGCGGCCTCGTGGTCAGCTTCGGCGACTCGTCGGGCGAGCACGTGAGCTTCGGCGCGCGCGACTTCTACCGCAGCACGGGCGCCTCGCTCTACGCCTTCCTGATCTTCAGCGAGCTCGACCGGACCGGCACCGGCTCGGCCGACCTCGAGCGCATGGCCCGCCTGATCGCGGCCGGGAAGCTCGACCCGGGCGTGAGCGTGGAGGCCGGCTGGAGCGAGGCCGGCCCGGTGCTCGAGGCGCTGCTCGACCGGCGCGTGAAGGGCAAGGCCGTCCTGCACGTGGACTAGGCATCGCGCGCACCGGCCCCGCCGCCTCCCGCGCGGCCGCGCTGCTCCGTGAAGGTCTCCATGCGCACGACCTTGCCGTCGCGCAGGTCGAGCAGCCATGCGGCGGGCTGGCGCTCGAAGCCGAGGCCGCTGCCGCGCCCGCGCGCCACCCAGTGGCCGAGCACGAGCACGCGGTCGGGCCCGGCGGCGCAGCGACCTCCTCCACGTGCAGCTCGAAGGTCTCCCAGAAGCCGAAGTGCTGCTCGGCCCACTGCCGGACCCCGTCGTGGCCCGTGGAAGCGGTGCCCTCGACCGTGATCGGCATCCACTCGACGTCGGGGTGGACGGTCTCCTCGAGCGCGGCGTCCAGCTCGCCGCGGTTCCACAGCTCGGACCAGCGGTGCCACACCTGCTCCGGTGCGAGCGCCAGGCCGCTCCCCCTAGCGCTCGTCCCGGGGGCCGGACCAGAACGCGTCGCCGACCGTGACGGTGCGGGCGATCTCGGCCTGATGGCGGAGCGAGTTGGGGTCGCCGTCCTCGTAGGCGAACATGCCCTGGGCCGGGATCCGGCGCGCCTCGCCGGTGCCGCCCAGGTACTGGTCGACCACGCGGGCGCAGCGGCGGCCCTCGGCGATGGCGGTGACCACGAGCGACTGGCCGGTCCGGGCGTCGCCGCAGGCGAACACGCCGTCGACCTTCGTGCCGTAGACCGGCGCCTTCACGTTGCCGCGGGCGTCGAGGTCGAGCTGGAGCTGCTCCACCGCCCCCTCGTGCTCGGGGTGGCTGAAGCCGATCGCGATCAGGACGAGCTCGGCGCGCTCCTCGAACTCGCTGCCGGGCACCGGCTTCAGGTCGCGCGACGAGGTGCCCTCCACGCGCCAGCCGCGCACCGCGGAGACGGCGCCGTCCTCGCCGAGCAGCTCGATCACCTCGGTGCCGAAGCGGCGATCGCCGCCCTCGTCGAGCGCGTACGTGCTGCGCGTGCGCTTCGGCGGCAGCGGCCAGGGCGTGCTGGCCATGCGCCCCTTCTTCGGGAGCGGCGGGTACACGTCGAGCATCAGCACGTCCTCGGCGCCCTCGCGCAGCGCGTTCGAGACGCAGTCCATGCCGGTGTCGCCGCCGCCGACCACGACGACGCGCCTGCCCTCCGCGCTGATGGTGGCCTCGGGCGGCGTCTCGCGCGCCGGGCGCCCCTGCGAGCGCGCCACCCAGCGGTTGCGCTGGTACAGGTAGTCCATCGCGAAGTGCACGTTCGCCAGCTCGCGGCCGGGCGTCTCGAGGTCACGGTGCACGCGCGAGCCGATGGCCACCACCAGCGCGTCGTGACTGCGCCGGAGCTCCTCGGCCTCCACCGTCACGCCCACGTCCGTGTCGCAGGCGAAGACGATGCCCTCGTCCTCGAGCAGCTTCACGCGCCGGTCGATGATCCACTTCTCGAGCTTCGCGTCCGGCACGCCGAAGCGCAGCAGGCCGCCGGGCGCCTCGTCGCGCTCGTAGACCGTGACCTTGTGGCCGAGCTTGTTGAGCTGCGCGGCCACCGCCAGGCCCGCCGGGCCGGAGCCCACCACGCCCACCGTCTTCCCGGTGCGGCGGTCGGGCGGCTCGGCCTCGATCCAGCCCTCGTCGAAGCCGCGGCTGGCGATCGCCAGCTCGATCTGCTCGATCGTGACCGGGTCGTCGTTGATGTCCAGCACGCAGGCGGACTCGCACGGCGCCGGGCAGATCAGGCCCGTGAACTCGGGGAAGTTGTTGGTCGCGTGCAGCTGCACGAGCGCGTCCTGCCAGCGGTCGCGGTAGACGAGGTCGTTCCAGTCGGGAATGCGGTTGCCGAGCGGGCAGCCCTCGTGGCAGAACGGGACGCCGCACTCCATGCAGCGGGCGCCCTGCTCGCGCAGCGTCTCGTCGGGCGGCAGCTCGAAGTACTGCCGGTAGTCGTGCACCCGCTCCTGCGGGTCGCGCTTCTCGAACCCTGCGCGCTCGATGCGCAGGAAGCCCCTCGGGTCTCCCACGCTCAGCTCCTCGCGCCGACCGGCTGCTCGGGCTGCGGCTCGTCGAGCTCGGCGAGCGCGCGCTTGTAGTCGTGCGGCATCACCTTCACGAAGCGCTCGAGCGACTCGCCCCAGTTGTCGAGCAGGCGGCCCGCGACCGTGGAGCCGGTGCGGTCGCGGTGCTCCTCGACCAGCGAGCGGATCTCCTCGGCGTCGTCGCCGGAGATCTCGTCGAAGCCCACCAGCTCGGTGTTGCAGCGCGCCCGGAAGCCGCCGTCCACGTCGAGCACGTAGGCGATGCCGCCGCTCATGCCGGCGGCGAAGTTGAGGCCGGTCGGGCCGATCACGACCACCCGCCCGCCGGTCATGTACTCGCAGCAGTGGTCGCCCACGCCCTCCACCACGGTCACGGCGCCCGAGTTGCGGACGGCGAAGCGCTCGCCGGCGAGGCCGCGGAAGAAGGCGCGGCCCGAGGTCGCGCCGTAGAGCACCACGTTCCCGACGATCACGTTCTCCTCGGCCGCGAAGCTCGCCGCCTCCGGCGGGCGCACGACGACGGACCCGCCCGAGAGCCCCTTGCCGACGTAGTCGTTGGCGTCGCCCTCGAGCTCGAGCGTCGACCCCGCGGGCAAGCCAGGCGCCGAAGCTCTGGCCGGCCGACCCGCGCAGGCGCACGTGCACCGAGCCCTCGCCCAGGCCCTCGTTGCCGAGCCGGCGCGCGATCTCGCCCGAGAGCAGGCCGCCGACGGCACGGTTCTTGTTCTCGATCGGGCGCTCGGCGTCGACGCGTCTGCCCTCCTCGATGGCGGGGCGGCAGAGCTGGAGCAGGTCCACGTCGATCGAGTCCCAGAGCACCGGCTCGGGCGCCCGGATCCGGAAGCGCGGCGCGTCCTCGTCGACCGTGTCGGGGACCACCAGCAGCGGGCGCAGGTCGATCCCGCGCGCCTTCCAGTGGTCCACCGCCTCGTCGGGCTCGAGCAGGTCGGTGCGGCCGATCAGCTCCTCGACCGCGCGCACGCCGAGCGAGGCCATCAGCCCGCGGGCCTCCTCGGCGACCATGAAGAGGTAGTTCACGACGTGCTCGGGCTTGCCCTCGAAGCGCGCCCGCAGCTCCGGGTCCTGGGTGGCCACCCCCACCGGGCAGGTGTTCAGGTGGCAGACGCGCATCATCACGCAGCCGAGCGCGATCAGCGGGGCGGTCGAGAAGCCGAACTCGTCGGCGCCGAGGATGGCGCCGATCACGACGTCGCGGCCGGTGCGCATCTGGCCGTCGACCTCGACCATGATCCGCGAGCGCAGGTCGTTGCGGAGCAGCGTCTGCTGGGTCTCGGCGAGGCCGATCTCCCAGGGGATGCCCGCGTGCTGGATCGACGCCTGCGGCGAGGCGCCGGTGCCGCCGTCGTGGCCCGCGATCACCACGTGGTCGGCGTTGGCCTTGGCCACGCCGGCGGCGATCGTGCCCACCCCCACCTCGGACACGAGCTTCACCGAGACCCGGGCGCGCGGGTTGGCGCAGCGCAGGTCGTAGATCAGCTGCTTCAGGTCCTCGATCGAGTAGATGTCGTGGTGCGGCGGCGGCGAGATCAGCCCCACGCCGGGCGTGGAGTAGCGCAGCCGCGCGATGTAGCGGTCCACCTTGTGCCCGGGCAGCTGGCCGCCCTCGCCGGGCTTGGCGCCCTGGGCCACCTTGATCTGGAGCTCGTCGGCGTTCGCCAGGTAGTGCACGGTCACGCCGAAGCGCCCGGAGGCCACCTGCTTGATCGACGAGCGGCGGTCGTCCTCGAAGCGCGCCGGGTCCTCGCCGCCCTCGCCGGTGTTCGACTTCCCGCCGAGGTGGTTCATGCCCACGGCGAGGGTCTCGTGGGCCTCGGGCGAGAGCGCGCCGAGGCTCATGCCGCCCGACTTGAAGCGGCGCACGATGTCGATCGCGGGCTCGACCTCGTCGAGCGGCAGCGGGTCGATGTCGTCGCGGAAGCGGAGCAGGCCGCGCAGCGTCGCCCGCGGGGCCGCCACGTGGTTCACGTAGCGCGCGAAGCGCTCGTAGGCCTCGGCGCCGTCGCCGTTGCGCGCGGCGTGCTGGAGGCTCGCGATCGTCTCCGGGTTCCAGCCGTGGAAGACGCCGCCGCGGCGCCACTGGTAGACGCCCGCCGACGGCAGCAGCTCGGAGGTGGCGGCCGGGTAGGCGCGCGCGTGGCGGTCGAGCGCCTCGCGCGCGAGCACCTCGAGGCCCACGCCGCCGATCCGCGACACGGTGCCGGTGAAGTGCCTGTCGACCAGGTCGCGCTCGAGGCCCACCGCCTCGAAGATCTGCGCGCCGGTGTAGGAGCGGATCGTGGAGATGCCCATCTTCGAGAGCACCTTCAGGAGCCCCTTGCCGATCGCCTTGACCACGCGCTCCTCGGCCTCCTGGGGGCTCATGCCGTCCGGCAGGCGGCCGGCGCGGTGCAGCGAGTAGATCGACTCGAAGAGGATGTACGGGTTCACGGCCGAGTTGCCGTAGCCGATCAGGCAGGCCAGGTGGTGGATCTCGCGCGCCTCGCCCGGTCTCCGTCACGAGGCCGATCTGGAGGCGGGTGCCCTCCCGCACCAGGTGGTGGTGGACCGCGGCGGTGCCGAGCAGCGACGGCATCGGCGCCCGGTCCGGGCCCATGTTGCGGTCCGAGAGGATGATGATGTTCACGCCGCGCGCCACGAGGTCCGAGGCCTCCCGGCACATCTCCTCGAGGCGCTGCTCCATGCCGGCGGGGCCGCTGCCGACCGGCCAGGTCATGTCGATCGAGCGCGCCTCGAAGACGTCGTGGTCCACCTGCCGGAGCTTCTCCAGCTCGTTGTTGCGCAGGATCGGCTGCGGCATGACGAGCTGGTGGCAGTGGTCGGGCGTCTCGCCGAGCAGGTTGATCTCGGGGCCGATCACCGCCTCGAGGCTCATCACGACGGACTCGCGGATCGGGTCGATCGCCGGGTTCGTGACCTGGGCGAACAGCTGCTTGAAGTACGAGAAGAGCGAGGGCCGCGCGTCGGACATCACGGCGGGGGCGAGGTCGTTGCCCATCGAGCCGTTCGGCTCGGCCGCCGTGGCGGCCATCGGCGCGAGGATCACCCGCAGGTCCTCCTCCGACCAGCCGAAGGCGAGCTGGCGGGCGCGCAGCGGCTCCACGCGCGGCACGCGCGGGCTGCGCTCGGGGAGGTCCTCGAGGTGCACCGACGCGGTCGCGCAGCCACTCGCCGTAGGGCCGGCGCTCCGCGAGCTGGCGCTTGATCTCCTCGTCGGGCACCACGCGCTCGGCCTCGAGGTCGACCAGGAAGAGCTTGCCCGGACGCAGCCGGCCCTTGGCCTTGACGTTCTCGTCGCTGACCTTGAAGACGCCGGTCTCGGAGGCGAGCACGACCCAGCCGTCGTGGGTCTCGAGCCAGCGCCCGGGGCGCAGGCCGTTGCGGTCCAGCGTGGCGCCCACGACCTTGCCGTCGCTGAAGACCACCGCCGCCGGCCCGTCCCACGGCTCGATGAGCGCCGCGTGGTAGGCGTAGAAGTCCTTGACCTCCTGCGGCAGCTCGGGCCGGCCCTGGAACGCCTCGGGCATCAGCATCGAGATCGCGTGCGCCGGCGAGCGGCCGCCGAGCACGAGCAGCTCGAGCAGCCCGTCGAGCGAGGCGGAGTCCGAGATGTCGTCGCGGAGCAGCGGCTTGATCTTCTCCACGTCGTCGCCGAACAGCTGCGAGGCCAGGCCCTGCTCGCGCGCGCGCATCCAGTTGCGGTTGCCGCGCAGCGTGTTGATCTCGCCGTTGTGGGCGAGCATCCGGTAGGGGTGGGCCAGCTCCCAGCTCGGGAAGGTGTTGGTGGAGAAGCGCGAGTGGACGACCGCGAGGCGGCTCTCGAAGCGCGGGTCGGAGAGGTCGGGGAAGTAGCGCGAGAGCTGGGGCGCCGTGAGCATCCCCTTGTAGACGACCGTCCGCGAGGAGAAGCTCGCGATCGAGAGGCCCTCGAGCTGCTCGCGCTCGACCGCGCGCCGGATCACGTAGAGCTGGCGCTCGAGCGCGTCGCGGTCGGCCACCCCGTCCACGGTGGCGCCCACGAAGACCTGGGCGATGTGCGGGGCGGTCCGCTTGGCGCCCACGCCGCAGGCGCTGTCGTCGATGGGCACCTCGCGCCAGCCGAGCAGGCGCAGCCCCTCCTCCCCGATCGTGCGGTCGATCAGCTCGACGGCGGCGGCGCGCGCCGCGGCGTCCTGCGGGAGGAAGCACATGCCCACCCCGTAGCCGCCCGAGGCGGGCAGCTCGATGCCGGCCTCCTCGCGCAGGAACAGGTCCGGGATCTGGATGAGGATCCCCGAGCCGTCACCCGTGTCCGGGTCGGCGCCCTCGGCCCCGCGGTGCTCGAGCTGCTCGAGGGCGTAGAGCGCCCGGGAGATGACCTCGTGCGAGCCCGGCGCGCCGATGCGCGCGACGAAGGCGACGCCGCACGCGTCGTGCTCGTAGCTCGGGTCGTACAGGCCGTTCACTGCCTGCAGGGCTCTTCACCTCCTCGGGGATTCCGCGCCTTCTCCGAGGGGGCGCGCTGGTCGTTGGGGAACGCGAAATTATAGAGCGGTAGAGGGTCCCTGACAGGCCTGGGGCACACCGGCTCGCGCGGCCGAGTATCTTCGCCGGAGCAGTGGGTACGACCATCACGATCCTCTCCCAGAAGGGCGGCACCGGCAAGACGACCACGGTCCGCTCGCTCGCCGACGTCTTCCGGCGCGCCGGGCTCGAGGTCCTGTGCGTGGACCTGGACCCGCAGGGCAACCTCTCCGACTACTTCGACGTGCCCGCCGACGCCTCCCCGACGGTCGCGGACGTGCTCTCCGGGCAGGCCAAGGCGGCCGACGCGGTCCACGAGGACGTGCTCCCGGCCAACCTGGGCCTGGCCGAGGCCGAGCTGATCCTGGCCGGGAAGATGGGCCGCGAGCTCACTCTCCGCCGCGCCCTGCGGGAGCTGAAGCGCCGCTACGACCTGGTCCTCATCGACTGCCCGCCCTCGCTCGGGCTGCTCACCGTGAACGCGCTCGTGGCCGCCGACCATGCGCTGATCTCGACCGAGGCGGAGTACTTCTCGCTCCAGGGCGTGGAGCAGGCGCTCGAGGTCGTGGAGCTCGCCAAGGAGTCGCTCCACCCCGACCTCGACTGGCTCGGGACCGTCCTCAACATCGCCGACATGCGGCTCGTGCACTCGCGCGAGGCGCTCCGCCAGCTGCAGGAGCGCTTCGGCGAGAAGGTCTTCCCGACGGTCATCCGGCGCTCGGTGCGCTACGCCGAGTCGGCCGAGCGCGGGGTGTCGATCGTGGACTTCGCGCCGGACCTCGGCGCCGACTACGTGTCGCTCGCCGACGAGGTGCTGGCCCGGCTCGGTGGGTACGAAGACGCCAGGCAGCGCCTCGGAGCCTTGCGCGCGGAGCTCGTGCCCGCGTAGGGTTCGCTCTCGTGTCGGACCTGATGTTCAAGCCGGTGGCCGAGCTCGCACAGCTCGTCCGCGACGGCGAGATCACCTCGCGTGAGCTCGTGGAGGCCTCCTTCGAGCGCATCGAAGCGCTCCAGCCGGAGCTGAACGCCTTCGTCCACCTCGACCAGGAGGGCGCGCTGGCGGCCGCCGACGCCGTCGGCCCGGGCGACCCGCGCCCGTTCGCGGGCGTGCCGATCGCCATGAAGGACACGACTCCGGTGGCCGGGATGCCCTTCACGTTCGGGTCGGACCTGTTCGGGGACTTCGTGGCCACGCACGACTCCTACGTCACGCGCCGCATCCGCGAGGCGGGCTTCGTGATCGTCGGCAAGACCAACATGCCCGAGTTCGGGATCCTGCCGGTGAGCGAGCCGCGCCGCTTCGGGCCGGCCCGCAACCCCTGGGACACCTCGCGCACGCCGGGCGGCTCCTCCGGCGGCGCGGCCGCCGCGGTGGCCTCCGGCATGGTGCCGATCGCTCACGGCAGCGACGGCGGCGGCTCGATCCGGATCCCCGCGGCCTGCTGCGGCCTCGTGGGCCTCAAGCCCACGCGCGGACGCGTCTCCCGCGGTCCCGAGCAGGGCGACGACTTCCTGGTGCAGGACGGCGTGCTCAGCCGCACGATCGCGGAGACCGCCGAGATGCTGGACATCCTGGCCGGCTACGAGCTGGGCGACGCCACCTGGGCCCCGCCGCCCGCGGAGCCGTTCGCGCGCGCCGCGGCGAGCGAGCCGGGGCGGCTGCGCATCGGCGTGACCACGGCGATGCCGATCGCCGGCGAGCTCGACCCGATGGCCGCGGGCGCGGTGACCGAGGCGGTCGAGCTGCTCTCGTCGCTCGGCCACGAGGTGGAGGACTTCGAGGCGCCCTGGGCCGGCGAGGACCTGCTCGAGACCTTCACGATGGTCTTCGGGACCGGAATCTCCACGGCGATCTACTTCGGCGGCCTCCTCACCGGCCGCGAGCCGTCGGAGGACCTCGTGGAGCCGCTCTCCTGGGAGACCTGGAAGATCATCCAGGGGCGCGGCGGCATGGACTACCTGCTCGCGCGCACCCAGCTCCAGGCGGTCTCGCGTGCCTGGATGGCGCCGATGGACCAGTACGACGCGGTGCTCACCCCCGCCCTGGGCCAGCGCCCGGTGCAGATCGGCGAGCTCGACGCCTGCAGCGACAACCCGCTCGACGACTTCAGGCGCTCCGGCCTCTTCACCCCCTACACCGCCTCCTTCAACGTGAGCGGGCAGCCCGCGATCTCGCTGCCGCTCTTCCACGGCGACGACGGCCTCCCGCTGGCGATCCAGCTCGTGGGTCGCCCCGCCGACGAGGCCACGCTGCTCTCGCTCGGCGCCCAGCTCGAGGCGGCCCGCCCGTGGGTGGACCGCCGGCCCGAGCTTGCCGCGGCCTAGCACCGTAGGATCCCGCATCCTTTCCACCGGCTCGAAGGGAGACACGTGAAGCTGATCGGAGCGGGACTGCCCCGCACAGCAACGACTACGCAGATGATCGCGCTCGAGATGCTCGGGCTGCCGTGCTACCACATGCGCGACATGATGGGCGACCTGACCACCAGCGTCCCGCAGTGGCGCCGGGCGCTCGACGGCGACGGTCCGTGGGACGAGCTCTTCGCCGGCAAGGAGTCGATCGTCGACTGGCCGGGCTCGTACCACTGGCGCGAGCTGATGGACGTCTACCCCGACGCCAAGGTGCTGCTGAGCGTCCGCTCGGCCGAGAGCTGGGTCGAGTCCATGTACAACACGATCGCCTCGATCTGGTTCGGCGAGAACCTCATGCACCACCTCGCCATGGCCCAGTACCAGGTGGACCCGGTCTACGCCTCGTGGCTCGACGTCCTCAGGGACATGTGGATCAAGGCGGACATCATGGTGCCGAGCGGCGGCGACCGCGATGAGATGGCCCGCGGGTTCGAGCGCTGGAATCAGGAGGTCATCGACACCGTCCCGTCGGAGCGCCTGCTGGTCTGGAACCCCAAGGAGGGCTGGGAGCCGCTCTGCGAGTTCCTCGAAGTCGACGTTCCGGACACGCCGCTGCCGAACGTCAACGACACCGAGAACTTCCAGAAGAACCTGATCATGGCCCCGGCCATCGCGGCGGTGAACGCGTGGTGGGAGGACAACAAGCTCCCCACGGACGCGGCCACCGAGCAGCGCGCGGCGACTCAGCCGGCTAGGCTCAGAGCCCGGCGTCTCGCAGGAGCGCGCGGTCGCGCTCGTAGCTCAGCAGCTCCAGAGCGTCCTCCGGGGACGCCCAGCGCACCTCGTCCACCTCGTCGTTGGGCTCGAAGGCGGGCGGGTCCTCGGCCAGCTCCATCAGCCAGTAGCGCACGCGCTTCGGGCGGCCCTTGTGGTCGTAGGTGACCGCCGGCAGCTCGCGGACGAGCCGGCCGCGCACGCCGGCCTCCTCCTCGACCTCGCGGAGGGCGGCCTCCTCCCAGCTCTCGCCCGGGTCGAGCTTCCCCTTCGGGAGCGACCAGTCGGAGTAGCGCGGCCGGTGCACCACGAGCACCTCGCCGTCGCGCACCACGAGCCCGCCGGCGGCCTGGATCTCGTCGCTCACAGGGCCTTCACGTCCGCGCCGCCGGGCGAGAAGGTGGTTCGTGACACGTTCCAGTCGGGCACCTCGCCCCGTAGCTTCTCCACGAGCGCCCCGGTGGCCTGCCAGTGGCACCAGAACAGCACCGTGGGCCCGGCGCCGGAGATGGTCGCGCCCACCGCTCCGAGGTCCGCCGCGCGGTCCACGAGGTCCATCGACTCCGGGTAGAGCGAGCGCCGGCGCGGCTGGTGGATGCGGTCGCCGAGGCCGCGCCCCACCAGCGAGAGGTCGTCGCGCGCCAGGCCGAGCACGAGCAGGGCGGCGCTCGCCACGTTGTGCACGGCGTCCTCGATCGGCACCTCGGCGGGCAGCGCCGCGCGCGCATCGGCGGTCGGCACCTCGGCGTCCGGCCGCGCCAGCACGGCCTCGAGCCCCGCCGGGGGGTCGAAGCGCACCGGCTCGCCATCCGCGCAGATCACGAATCCGCCGAGCAGGGCGGCGGCCACGTTGTCCGGGTGCCCCTCGAGCTCCGCGGCCAGCTCGAACAGCGGCGCGTCCAGCTCGAACATGTGGTCGGCCGCCACGAGGCCCGCCACGATGGCGGCGGCGCTCGAGCCGAGGCCGGCGGCCGGCGGGATCTCCGAGCGGATCTCGAAGCGCAGGCCGTCCGCCGGGTGGAGCGCCTCGAAAGCACGGACGCACAGGTTCGAGCGGTCGAGCGGCAGGCCCTCGACGTCGGCCACGACCTCGAACTCGCCGCCCTCCCTCACCTCGAGCTCCAGCATGGGCGAGAGCGCCGCGGCCAGGGCGTCGTAGCCCGGCCCCAGGTTCGCCGAGGACGCCGGCACGCGGACCAGCCGGTGCCGCCTCACGCGAGCACCGCGCGCTCCACGCTGTCGATGTCCGGCTCGCACGGCACCACGGACGCCGCTCGGCTCATCGCCGTCTGCGGGTCCTTCAGGCCGTGCCCGGTGAGCACGCACACGACCGTGCCCTCGGCGCCGTAGCGGAGCAGGCCGGCCACCGAGGCGGCCGAGGCCGGCTCGCAGAACACGCCCTCGCGCGCGCCGAGCAGCGAGTAGGCGGCGAGGATCTCCTCGTCGGACACCGCCCGCACCTCACCGCGCGACGCGGTGAACGCCCCCATCGCGTCCTCCCAGCGCGCCGGGTTGCCGATCCGGATCGCGCTCGCGACCGTCTCCGGGTTCTCCACCGGCGCGCCCCTGACCAGCGGGGCGGCGCCCTCCGCCTGGTAGCCGTGCAGCCGCGGCGCGGTCTCGTACTCCTGGAAGCCGCGCCACCAGGCGGTCACGTTGCCGGCGTTCCCCACCGGTATGCAGAGCACGTCGGGCGCGTCGCCGAGCTGGTCGCAGACCTCGAAGGCGCCGGTCTTCTGGCCCTCGATGCGGAACTCGTTGACCGAGTTGACGAGCGCGATCGGATGGCGCTTCGCGAGCTCGCGGACGAGCTTGAGCGCGTCGTCGAAGTTCCCGCGCAGCGCGACCACCCGAGCGCCGTGCATCAGCGCCTGGGCGAGCTTGCCGGTGGCGATCTTGCCCTCGGGCACGATCACCGCGCCGCGCAGGCCGGCCCGCGCGGCGTAGGCGGCGGCGCTCGCCGCGGTGTTGCCCGTGGAGGCGCACACCACCGCCTCGGCCCCCTCGCCCACGGCTGCCGACACGGCCACCGTCATCCCGCGGTCCTTGAAGGAGCCGGTCGGGTTCTGGCCCTCCAGCTTCAGCCACACGTCGCAGCCGGTGAGCTCCGACAGGTGCGGCGCGGGCACGAGCGGCGTGTCCCCTTCCCCGAGCGTCACGAGCGGGTCGACCGGGAGCCGCTCGCGGTAGCGCCAGAGGCCGCGGGTCACCTACTCGAACACCTCTTCGATCACCCGGATCACGCGCGGCGCCGAGCGCACGAAGTCGAGCCGCGAGATCAGGTCCACCGCTGCGCGGAACCTCGACTCGAGCACCGGGTGCATGACCATCACGAGCCGCGCGTCGCCGCCGAGGCCGTGCTGGACGACCGAGCGGATCGAGACGCCCTGGAGGCCGAGGATCTCGGCCACCTGGGCGAGCACGCCCGGATGGTCGGCCACCTCCAGGTGCATGTAGAAGGAGAACGCCACGTCGCTCACGATCGGCTGCGGGACCGGCGGCGGCGGGAGCGAGGGCGGCGGGATGATCGCCGAGACCACGTCGCCGAGCACCGCGGAGGCCGTCTGGGGACCGCCGGCCCCCGGCCCGGAGAGGGTGATCTCCGTGATCGCCGGCGACTCGATCGTCACGGCGTTGAAGGCGCCGTTGACGGATGCCAGCGGATGGCCGGCGTAGAGGAAGGCCGGGTGCACGTGGACGGCGATGCCGCCGTCGAGGCGCTCCGCGGAACCGATCAGCTTCAGCGAGAGCCCGAGCTGCTTCGCGTACTCGAGGTCGTCCGAGGTGATCTGCTCGATCCCCTCGTAGCTCACCTGGTCGAGGTGCACGGCGGCGTTGAAGGCGAGCCGCGCGAGGATCGCCATCTTCGCGGCCGCGTCCTTGCCGGTCACGTCCTCGGTCGGGTCGGCCTCCGCGTACCCGAGCGCCTGGGCCTCCGCGAGCGCGTCCGCGTAGGAGGCTCCCGTGCGCGCCATCTCGGTGAGGATGAAGTTGGTGGTGCCGTTCACGATCCCGTGGACGCGCTCGATGTGAGCCGCGGCGAGCGTCTCCGACATCACCCGGATCGCCGGCACCACGCCGGCCACGGCGCCCTCGAAGCGGAGCTGGACCCTGTTCTCGCGCGCGGCGTCGAAGATCTCCTCGCCGAACTGCGAGAGCAGCTGCTTGTTGGCCGTGACCACGTGGCGCCCGGCGCCGAGCGCGCGCAGGACGTACTCGCGCGCGGGCTCGGTGCCGCCCATCAGCTCGACCACGAGGTCGCTGCGCTCGAGCAGGTCGGCGAAGTCGCCCTGGCTGCGCGTGAGCACGCCGGCCACCTCCGGCCGGCGGCCGGTCTCGGCCTCGATGGCGTCGGCCCGCGACTCCAGCAGCTCGTGGAACGCGGCGCCCACGGTGCCGTGTCCCAGCAGCGCGACCCGGAACGGGCCCTCAGACGTCACGAAGCGTCAGATCGTCGAAGGTCTCGCGGCGCACCACGAGCCGGGCGTGGCCGTCGCGGCAGAACACGACCGGCGGGCGGCGCAGCGCGTTGTAGTTGTTCGCCATCGAGTGCCCGTAGGCGCCGGTGGCGGGGATGACCAGCAGGTCGCCCGGGCGCGGGTCGTCGAGCGGCACGTCGCGCACGAGCACGTCGCCGGACTCGCAGTGCATGCCCGCCACGGTGCAGATCTCCTCGCCGCCGAAGCGGCCGACGATCTCGGCCTCGTAGCGGGCGTCGTAGAGCATCGGCCGCAGGTTGTCGGACATCCCGCCGTTCACGGCCACCCAGGTGCGCACGCCCTCCACGCGCTTGACGGTGCCCACGCTGTAGACGGTCACCCCGGCGTTCCCCACGAGCGAGCGCCCCGGCTCGCAGAGCACGGTCACGCCCGGCGGCGCGTGGCGCAGCAGCGCCTCGACGTAGGACTCGATGCTCGGCGGGTCGTCCTCCGCGGTGTAGGCGATCCCGAGCCCGCCGCCGAGGTTGAGCAGCGGCCAGTCGCCGAGGCTCTTGAGAACCTCGGCCACCGCCTCGAAGGCCTCGAGCTCGAACACCTGCGAGCCGATGTGCGCGTGCAGGCCGCGCACCTCGAGGCCCGCCTCGCCGCAGCGCTCGACCGCGCGCTCCACGTCGGCGAGCGGGAACCCGAACTTCGAATCGGCCTGGCCGGTCTGGATGTAGGAGTGGGTGCTCGCCTTGATCCCCGGGGTCACGCGGATGAGCACGCGCTGCTCGCGCCCGGCGAGCCGGTCGATCTCGTCGAAGGAGTCGACCACGATGTGGCCCACGCCGCGGTCGCGCGCGATGTCGAGCTCCTCCTGCGTCTTGTTGTTCCCGTGCATGTAGATCCGCGCCGGGTCCATGCCTCCCGCGAGCGCGAGGTGCAGCTCGCCGGCCGAGGCCACGTCGCAGGACAGGCCCTCCTCCGCCATCACGCGGAACGCGGCCGTGCACGGGAACGCCTTCGCCGCGTACAGCACCTCGAAGCTGTCCGTGCGCGCCCGCATCGCCTCCATGTAGGCGCGCGCCCGCGCCCGCATGTCGTCCTCGGCGTACACGTACGCGGGCGTGCCGAACTCCCGGGCCACCTCGGCCAGGTCGCATCCGCCCACCTCGAGCGCTGCCGCCTCGTTCAGCCTCGAGCCGAGCGGATACACATGGGATACCGCGACTGCTGCCATGATCGGCGGCGATTATGAAGCACGCCCCGCCCGCGCCTCCTGAGCTGGGCACGAGCGACGGCCTCTCGTACGCGCTCTTCCTGCCCGAGAAGCAGCCCGAGGCCGGGGTCGTGATCCTCGCTGGGGCCGGATCGCAGAAGGAGACCCACTTCGACTTCGCGCGCGGGTGCCGCGACGACGGGCTCGCCGCGATCGCGTTCGACGCGCGCGGCCACGGCAGCTCCGGGGGCGAGTTCGGGCCGAGCGCCCCGGACGACGCGCTGGCCATGGCGGGGCTGCTGCGCGCGCACGCGCCGCAGGTCGCGCTGCGAGGGTCGAGCCTGGGCGGCTTCGTCGCGCTCCAGGCCGCCGCGCGCGACCAGGCGCTCTGCGCGGTCGTGGCGATCTGCCCCGCGCCGGAGGACCTGCTGCTGCGGCTGGTCCGTGCCGGGGTCCCGGAGCGGTTCCGCTGCGACGTGGAGGCGACGGTGGCCTGGCTCGAGTCGGCCAGCGTCTACGACGCCGCGGCCGCGCTGGGGCCGGACACCGCGCTGCTCCTGCTCCACGCGCGCGGCGACGAGCAGGTGCCGTACACGGTCAGCGAGCAGCTCCACGCGGCGGCCCACGACCCCAAGCGGCTGCTGCTGCTCCCGGGCGGCCACCACCGCTCGATCCAGCACGACCAGGAGCTTCAGGCCGTCTCGCGCCGCTTCATCCGCGACGCGGCGGGGGCGCGACGCTAGTGAGAACGATTCTCGTTTAGCCTCTGGCCGGTGCCCTCGCCGGCCGATCTGATCGATCTCCCGTTTCTGCGCGAGGCGCTCCTCGAGATCGCTCTCCTGTCCGTGAGCGGCGGCGTGGTGGGCGCCTGGATCGTGCTCAGGCGGCTCGCCTTCTACTCGCACGCCGTGGGCTCGGCCACCTTCCCCGGTCTCGTGACCGCCGACGCCACCGGGATCAGCGCCACGCTGCTGGCGCTGGCCGTTGCGCTCGGCTACGCGGGCGGCGTGGGCGCGACCCGCGGCAGCGGGGAGCGCTCGGAGGCGGTCACGGCCCTGCTGCTCGTGGCCGCGCTCGCACTCGGCGTGATCCTGGCGAGCGACGTGTTCGAGTCGGGCGCCAGCGTGGACCGGCTGCTGTTCGGGACGCTCCTGGGCCTCGACGGCTCGGATCTCGCGCTCTCCGCCGCCTGCGCGGTGGCCGCCCTCGCGGCCACGCTCGCGGTCGGCCGGGTCTGGGCCGCGATCGGGTTCGACCCCGACGCGGCCGGCGCGCTCGGCCTGCGCACCAGGCTGGCGGACCTGGGGCTGCTGGCGCTCGTGGCGCTCGCGGCGGTGGCGGCGATCCCCGCCGTGGGCGCCCTGCTCGTGGGCGCCGTGTTCATCCTTCCGGCCGCGGCAGCGCGCCTGCTCGCGCACAGCGTCCGCGGGCTTCTGTGCTGGGCGGTGGCGCTGGCGCTCGCCGAGGGCGTGGTCGGGCTCTACCTCGCCTACTGGCTGGACGCTCCGCCGGGGCCGCCGATCGCGGTGCTCGGAGCGGCCGTCTACGGGGTGCTGGCGCTCGGCGCGGCCGCCGCGGGCCGGCGGCCGGCGGCGGTGGCCGCATGAGCGAGCCGCGCGTCCAGGCCGACGGGCTCGCCGCCGGCTACGGGGGCCCGCCCGCGCTCACCGGCGTGAGCTTCGCCGCCGCGGCGGGCGAGTCGGTCTGCGTGCTCGGGCCCAACGGCGGCGGCAAGACGACCCTCTTCCGCGCGCTGCTCGGAGAGCTGCGCCCGCTCAGCGGGACGCTGCAGGTGGCGGAGCGCCCCGCCTACCTGGCGCAGACCGAGCGCACGCGCCTCGACTTCCCGGTCAGCGCGCTCGACGTGGCACTGATGGGCGGCCTCGGCGGCGGGCCGTGGTGGCGCCCGCCCGGCCGAGGCGCGCGCGAGGCGGCCGAGGAGGCGCTGGCGCGCGTGGGGCTCGGCGGCCGGGGCGCGATCGCCTTCGGCGAGCTCTCGGGCGGCGAGCGCCGCCGCGCCCTGCTTGCGCGGGCGCTCGTGCAGGACAGCCGCGTGCTGCTGCTCGACGAGCCGCTCGCCGGCGTGGACCCCGCCAGCGCCGAGCTGATCGACTCCGTGTTCCGCTCGCTGCGCGAGGAGGGGCGCACCCTGCTCGTGTCCACCCATGACGTGGCCAGCGCCGAGCGCTTCGACAGCGTGCTCTGCCTGAACGGGCGGCAGGTGGCCTTCGGGCCGCCGGCCACGACGCTCGACCGCGAGACGCTCGAGGCCACCTACGGCCACGAGCTGATCGTGCTCCGCGAGGCGGGCCCGGAGCGCATGGTCACGATCCAGCACCACCACCCGCACTGACCATGGACCTGCTCGACGCGCTCCTGGATCCGCTCCGCTCCGGCATCGACCGCCGCGCAATGCTCGAGGTGGCCCTGCTCGGGTCGATCTGCGGGGCGCTCGGCTTCTGGGTCGTGGTCGAGCGGCTGGCGTACGCGGCCGAGTCGCTCTCGCACGGGCTCCTGCCGGGGCTCGTGCTCGCCGCGCTCGCCGGGGCGCCTCTGCTGCTCGGGGCGGCCGGCGGCGTGGCGGTGGCCGCCACGCTGATCGCCGTCGCGGCCCGCGACCCGCGCATCGGGCCGGAGGCCGCCACCGGCGTGGTGGTCACCGGCCTGGTGGGCCTCGGCGCGCTGCTGGCGCTGAGCCCCGACTCGCCGCAGCGCCTCGAGGAGCTGCTGTTCGGCGACCCGCTCGGCGTGTCCGACGCGGACCTCGTGGCGGCCGCGGTGCTCGCCGTCGTCGGCGGGATCGTCCTGGCGGTGCTCCACCGCCCGCTGTCCGCCACCGCCTTCGACGCGGACGGCGCCGCGGCGCTCGGCCTGCGGCCCGGGCTCGTGCGGCTGGCGCTCCTCGGGCTGGTGGCCGCCGCCGTGGCGGTCGCGGTCCAGGGCCTGGGCGCGCTGCTCTCGCTCGCCCTGCTGGTGGCGCCGGCCCTGGCGGTGCGGCGGCGAGCGGTGTCGGCCGGCCGCGCGCTCGTGGCGGGCGCCGCGGTGGGCGCCCTCGGCGGCGCGGCCGGGATCTACCTCTCGTACTACGCCGGAACCGCGGCCGGCGCGTCGGTCGCGATCGCGCTGTGCGCTGGCCGCGGCGCTCGGCGCGCTGCCTACGCCGCGGCGGGCCGGAGCCCGGCCGAGCGGCGCGTGATCACGATCGCGGTGCCGAGCGCGAGCACCGCGAGGCTCACGAGCTGGGGCAGCGTCAGGCCGGCGATCACGGCGTCGTTGCGCCGGATGATCTCGATCAGGAAGCGCTCGATCCCGACGATCATCAGGTAGAGCCCGAAGAGCACCCCCGGCGCGAAGCGGTCGCGCAGGTGCCAGAGCACCAGGGCCGCGATCCCCATGGCGAAGGTCTCGTAGATCGGCGTCGGGTGCACCTTGTCGGTGGTCGGGACGGTGCCGTCCGGGTAGTCCATCGCCCAGGGCAGGTCCGACTTGGTCCCGTAGTCCCCGTCGCCGGACAGCTGGCAGCCGATCCGCCCCACCACGTACCCGATCGCGATCGGCACGGCCGCCATGTCGGCGAGCTCCCAGTTGAGGACCCCCTTGCGGAGCGCCCAGATGATCACGCCGACCGCGCCGCCGAGCAGCCCGCCGAAGAACACGAGCCCGGAGCCGGAGAAGATGTTCCCGAGCAGGTCGTCGGAGACCTGGTCCCAGTTCTGGATCAGGTAGTCGATCCGCGAGCCCACGAGCCCGCCGATGAGGGCCGCGAACACCATCTCGTAGACCCAGTCCACCGGCCAGCCGAGCTCCTTCAGCCTCCGCGTGGCCACGACACCTGACGCCACGAACGACAGGGCGAAGGCGATGCCGAAGGTCTGGAGGTCGAGCGGGCCGATGCTGATCTCGGGGAGCACCGCGACGCACCCTAGCGTTCCCCCTACCATCCGCCAGGTGCGTGGAGCGCTGCGAGCCGGCTCACTGTGCGCGGCGCTCTGGGCGGCGCTCTGCGCGTATGCCTCGGCCGACGTGATCGACGACGCCGCGCTGCGCGAGCTCGCGCGCTCGGGCGCGCGCGCCGCGAGCGGCGGGGCGCTCGAGCTGCCGCTCGAGAGCGCCGCCGGCGCGTCGAGCGACCTCGCCTCGATCGCGGCCTCGCGGGGGCCGGTGCGCGTGCTGGTGGGCGCCCGCAGCCGGCGCGCGCTGCCGGCCCTGGCGGCCTCGCTCAGGAGGCTCGGCGCACGACCGCGCGTGCTGCGGCTCACCGGGGTGGTGGCGGCCACCGTCCCGTCCGGCGCCGCCCTTGCGCGGGCGCTCGGGGCGGACCCGCGCGTGGCCTACGTCGAGCGCGACCGCGAGGTCCGGGTCGCGGCCGACCCGTTCGACAGCGTCGACGTGACCCCCGGCGGCTCCGGCATCAAGTACACGTGGGCCTACGACGAGGTGGGCGCCGCGGCCGCCCTGGCGGCCGCCGGCGGCGGCTCGCGGCATCGCATCGCGGTGGTCGACACCGGCGTCGACGTGGCCCAGCCCGAGCTGGCCGGGCGCATCGCGGGCACCTACGACGTGGTCTCGAAGGGCTCGAGCGTGGCCGACAGGGTGGGCCACGGCACGTTCGTCGCGGGGCTCATCGGCGCGCTCGACGGCAACGGCATCGGCGGGAAGGGCGTGGCCGGCAACACCCGGATCATGGTCGTGAGGGCCTCCCGGAGCGAGAGCACGACCGTGGGCCGGATCGCGCGGGCGATCGAGGTCGCGGTGCGGCGCGGAGCGCGCATCATCAACATGAGCCTGTCCGGGCCCAGCTTCTCGGTGAGCCAGCTGCGCGCCCTCCAGCTCGCCTTCTACAACGACGTCCTGCCGGTCGCGGCCGCCGGCAACAACGGCCTGAACGGCAACCCGCTCGAGTTCCCCGCCGCCGCGCTCGGCGGCCGCCGCGGAAAGCGCGGGATCGGCCTGTCGGTGACCGCCACGCGCCCGGGCGGCCATACGACGGGCTTCTCCACGCACAACGCCTACGTCAGCCTCGCCGCGCCCGGCGCCGGCGCCACCGGGTGCGAGCTCGGCGTGTTCTCGATCCTGCCGGCGAACCAGACGAGCGACTGGGACAACCCGCTCTCCTGCTCGCGCGTCTTCTCCCAGAACGGCGTGCGCTTCGCCTACGGGGAGGGCACGAGCTTCGCGGCGCCGCTCGCGTCGGGCATCGCCGCGCTCGTCTGGGAGGTGCAGCCGCGGCTGAGCTCGGAGCAGGTGGCGCACGTGCTCACCCGCTCGGCGCGCCAGACCGTCGGCCGGGGCTGGAACCAGCGCACCGGCGCCGGGATCGTGGACGGCGGCGCGGCCACAGCGCTCGCGCGCGTCTACGACGTGACGCCCCCGCCGAAGCGCGGCCGCGCCAGCCGCCGGGACGGAACGCACGTGGCGGTCCGCATCGCGCGCGCCCGCGACCGCACGCGCGGCGACCACGAGCTTGCCAACCACCTCACCTACGCGATCCTGGTCTCACGCGACGGCGGCGGCAGCTTCCGGGTGGCGCTCCGCCGGCGCTCGCCGTTCCGCCACGTGGTGAGCCTCAAGGGCTCGCGCGTGAACGCGCTCGCCACGGCGGTCTGCGACCGCAACGGCAACTGCGCGATCAAGCGGCTCGGCCGCTACCGGGCGCAGTAGGGGCGGCGCGTCTAGAGGTAGCCCATCGGGTCCACCGGCGACCCGTTCACGCGGGTCTCGAAGTGGAGGTGGTCCCCGAAGCAGTGCCCGGTGCAGCCGACCGCGCCGATCACCTGTCCCTGGCTCACGTTGGCCCCGTTCGAGGTGGCGAAGCTCGACTGGTGGCCGTAGCAGGTGGACAGCGACGCGGTGTGCTGGATGCAGGTGTAGTTGCCGTAGCCGCCCACCCAGCCCATCAGGACGACACGTGCCCGAGTCGGCGGCGCGGATCGGCGTGCCGGCGGGCACCGCGATGTCGAGACCCGCGTGGAGGCGGCCCCAGCGCATCCCGAACGGGGACACGACCGGGCCGTTGACCGGCCAGATGAGCTGCCCGCTGCCGGGCTTGATCGGCCCGGGCGCGCCCGGACAGCGCGGAGGCCACGCGCGCCTGCTCGGCCTCGAGCGCGGCGAGGTCGCCCTCGAGCTGGTCGCGGCTCGAGCGCACCTGGGCGAGCGCGCCGCGGCGGTCGGCGCGCGCCGACGCGAGCTGGTTGCGCGACGACAGAAGCTGGTCCTGCACCGAGGCGATCTGGTCGCGCTCGTGGAGGATGCGCTCCGCGGCGAGCTGCTCGCGCTGCTCGAGGCTCGCCAGCTGGCGGGCCTGGCCCTCCGCCTTGTCCCGCAGCCCGCGCACCTCGTCGGTGATCTCGCGGTCCTGGTCCGAGATGCGGTCGAGGAACTCGGCCCGCTCGAGCAGGTCTCCGAAGCCGTCGGCCTCGAGGATCACCGTGAGCGCGTCGGGCGAGTCCGCCTTGTAGATCTCCACCAGCCGGGCGGCGAGCACCCGCCGCGCCGTGGCCAGCTCGGTGCGCAGCTTCTCGAGCCGGTCGCGCGCGGACTCGAGCCGGTTGCGGACCTCGAGCAGCTCGTTCTTCTGCTGGTCGAGGCTCTGCTGGACGCGTCCGAGCCGCGTCTGGGTGGCCGTGATCTCGCCCTTGAGCCCCTCGATCCGGTTCGAGTAGCCCTGGATCGTGGTGGTGAGCACGCCCTCGCGCGCCTTCGTCTTGTCGAGCTCCGCGCGCTTGCTGTCGATGCGCTGCGAGAGCGGCGCGGACAGCCCCGGCAGCGGGAGCACGAGGTAGGCCAGCAAGGCCAGGGTGATCGGTACCCAGAAGGTCTTCTTCATCGCGTTCGTCCCGGCGGCGCGCTTACGGAGTTAGCTGACGGGCTCGCGGCCGCAGCCGCTACGCCGTGCTCTGACGGCGATTCGCCCCCGGCCCTCGGGGGCCATGGTTCCCCCGTTTCCCCTCTTGTGCAGGGAAATTCAGCGCTCGAGACGGCGGGACTGTATCAGAGGCCGTCGGGCGGGAGCCCCGGTTTCCCCCCTCTGCAACCGGGCATGCAGCGGCCTCCGGCCGTGTCCCCTTCCTGGGTCACTACAGTTCGATCCATGGCCACGCAACGCGCGATCTTCCCCCGCGATACCGGCCTTCAGGTCCGGATGCTCGTGACGCTGTTCCTGCTCGGCATCCTGTACGTCGCCTTCATCGGCGTGCTCGCCGCCGTGGGCGCCAGCGCGATCGTGATGCTGGTCTTCATCGGCGGCCTGCTGGCGGCCCAGTTCTTCCTCTCGGACAAGCTCGGGCTCGCCGCGATGGGCGCCAAGGAGGTGTCTCCCGAGGAGGCGCCGGGGCTGCACGCGATGATCGAGCGCCTCTGCATCCAGGCCGACCTCCCGAAGCCCAAGATCGCCGTGGCCGACACCGAGGTCCCGAACGCGTTCGCGATGGGCCGCTCCCAGAAGAACGCCACCGTGTGCGCGACCACCGGGATCATGAAGGCGCTCTCGCCGTCCGAGCTGGAGGGCGTGATGGCTCACGAGCTCACGCACGTGAAGAACCGCGACGTGCTGATCATGACCCTGGCGAGCTTCTTCGCATCGGTCGCGGCGATGATCCTCCAGTTCTCGTTCTTCTTCGGCGGCGGGGACGACGACGACGGCGCCCCGGCGGCGCTCGTGATCTTCCTGGTCTCGCTGCTCGTCTACGTGATCTCGTTCTTCCTGATGCTCGCCCTGTCGCGCTACCGCGAGTTCGCCGCCGATCGCGGCGCCGCGATCATCACCGGCCGGCCGAGCGCTCTGTCCGCCGCGCTCGTTCGCATCTCGGACCAGATGAAGCAGGTGCCTCAGCAGGACCTGCGCCAGGCGGAGAACCTGAACGCCTTCTTCATCGTCCCCGCGAGCGTGAAGGGCAGCATCAAGACGCTGTTCGCCACGCACCCGCCGCTCGAGAAGCGCATCGAGCGCCTCCAGCAGCTCGAGTCCCAGCTCCAGGGCACCGCCGCCTAAGCCGGGATGGGCTTCCTCGACGCGCTGCTGGGCGGCAGGGGCAAGACGCTCAAGGCCCCGGCGCCGGACCGCCTGTTCGCCATGACCACGGCGCAGGTCACGCTCGAGACTGGCCTCGGGCTGAAGCACAAGGGCGCCGCCGCGATCGTCTTCCAGCCGCTCGGCACCGCCGACTTCCAGTCGATCGTGAACGACATGCAGGAGCTCCTCACGAGCAGCGCGGCGGACACCGGCAGCAAGCTCGAGACGGCGGACGACGAGTTCGGGTACCGCTGGCTCATCCTCCGCGACCAGGACTTCGAGGACCTCGTGGTGGCGCTCAACACCGTCTCCACCGAGCTCCAGGGCGGCGGCTACGGGGACCGCCTGCTCGCGGCCGTCTTCCCGTTCGAGGAGAACGGCAAGCCGATCTACTTCATCTACAACTTCAAGCGCGGCGCCTACTACCCGTTCGTGCCCGCGCCCGGGGAGCAGGCGCGCGACTCCGAGCGCGAGCTGCGGATCAAGGCCCAGCTCGGCGGCGAGCTCCCCTGGGAAGAGGACATGTCGCGCTGGTTCCCCCTCTGGGAGATCCCGCTCTAGGCGTCAGATCGTCTCCGGCACCATCTTGATCGCCCCGGACGGGCACTCCGAGACGCAGATGCCGCAGCCCTTGCAGTAGTCGAGGTCGATCTCGTAGCGCTCGCCCGGCTCGCCGAGCTTGAGCGACCGCGTTGTCGGGGCAGACGCCGTAGCAGTTGTCGCACGAGAAGCAGGTCCCGCAGGAGAGGCAGCGGCGCGCCTCGAACAGCGCGTTCGTCCTCGTCGAGGCCCGCCGACCACCTCGTCGAAGGTCGCCCTGCGCGCCGGACCAGCTCGAGCGTGCGGCTGCTCGGTGCGCGGAGCGTCCGCGTAGTACCAGGTGTTGAGCATGTCGAAGGTCGCCAGCTCGTGCTTGGGCGCGGGCTCGTAGGCGCGCGCCCGCGCAGCCAGCCGTCGATGTGGCGCGCCGCCCTCTTGCCGTGCCCGACGCCGACCGTCACGGTGCGCTCGTCGGGCACCATGTCGCCGCCGGCGAAGATCCCCGTCGTGGCCGGTCATCATGTCCGGGCCGACCTTCACGACGCCGTCCTCGACCTCGATGCCGGCGACGCCGTCGAGCAGCGACAGGTCGGTGTCCTGGCCGAGAGCGAGCACCACCGAGTCGGCCTCGAGCTCCTCGAGCTCGCCGGTCGGCTGCGGGAAGCCCGTCTCGTCGAGCTCCATTCGCTCGATCACGAGCTTGCCCTCGTCGGCCTGCTTGATCGTGGAGAGCCAGCGCATCAGCACGCCCTCCTCCTCGGCCTCCTCGACCTCGAAGTCGTGCGCCGGCATCCGCTCGCGCGTGCGCCGGTACACGACGATCGCCTCCGTCGGCGCCCAGCCGCTTGGCGGTCCGGGCCACGTCCATCGCGGTGTTGCCGCCGCCGTAGACGACCACGCGCCGGCCCAGCATCGGCTGCTCGCCGTCCTCCATGCTCCGAGCACCGACAGCGCGTCGAGCATGTGCGCCGACTCGCCGGCGGGGATGTAGGCCCGCTTGCGAGATATGGGCGCCGACCGCGAGGAAGGCGGCGTCGAAGCCGCCCTCGCGCATCGCCTCGTCGATGTTCGTGACCTTGCGGTTCAGCTCGAGCTCGACCCCCATGTCGAGGATCCGCTGCACCTCGGCGTCGAGCACGTCGCGCGGCAGCCGGTACTGCGGGATGCCGAAGCGCATCATCCCGCCGGCCATCGGCCCGGCCTCGTGGATCGTCACCTCGTGGCCGAGCCGCGTGAGGTGGTAGGCGGCCGACAGCCCCGACGGCCCGGCGCCGACCACCAGGACGCGCTTCCCGTCGGCTCGGCGGCGCGCTCGAGCGTCCAGCCCGCTTGATCGCCTCGTCGCCGAGGAAGCGCTCGACCGAGTGGATGCCGACCGCCTCGTCGAGCTGGCCGCGGTTGCAGGCCGACTCGCACGGGTGGTAGCAGACGCGCCCCATGATCGCCGGGAAGCGGGTTGTCCTCCATGAGCTTCCGCCAGGCGCGCTCGTAGCCGTCGCCACCCTCCTCGGCCTCGTAGAGCCAGCCCTGGATGTTCTCGCCGGCCGGGCAGGCGTGGTTGCAGGGCGGAAGGCGGTCCACGTAGACGGCGCGCTCGGTCCGCCAGCTGCCGGTCTTGTTGGCGAGGCTCGAGCCGACGTCGAGCGTGATGGCGAAGGGCTTCGCCATCACTGGGCGCCTCGGTGGGTCTCGGCGAGCAGCCGCATGAGGTTGCTCTCCTCGCTCGTGGCTCGCCGCTCGGCGGGCAGGCCCGCGGCATCCGTCGCGTTGCCCGGAAGGTCCCCGCCCTCGCCGGCTTCCGGCAGGAGCCCGAAGCGCCGGATGTTGCGGTCCGCGATCGCCTGGAGGCGCGCGATCACGTCCGTGCGCGGCTCGTCCCCGAACAGGTGCGCGTAGCGGCGCTGGAGCTTCAGGTACTCCTCGACCGGCACCGGGCGGCGGATCTTCGAGACGCCGACCACCTCGCCGTCCACGGCCTCGAAGACGGGGAACAGGCCGGTCTCCTTGACGAGCCGGGCGATCCGGATCGTGTCGCGCGAGGCGGAGCCCCAGCCGAGCGGGCAGGGCACGAACACGTGGATGTAGCGCGGCGCCGTGGAGCTCCATGGCGCGCTCGACCTTGTGCTCCAGGTCGCGCAGCTCGGCCACCGTCGCCGTCGCCACGTACGGGATCTCGTGCGCCATCGCGATCAGCGGCGACGTTCTTGCCCTGGCCGAACACGTTGCCCGGCTCCGGCCCGACCGGCTTGGTCGTGGAGGTGCGCGCGGCCGGCGGGGTGGCCCCCGACCGCTGGACGCCGGTGTTCATGTAGCCCTCGTTGTCGTAGCAGATGTAGAGCACGTCGTCGCCGCGCTCGAACATGCCGGACAGGCACCGAAGCCGATGTCGACGGTCCCGCCGTCGCCGCCCTGGCCGATCACGCGCACGTCGTCGCGGCCCTTGGCCTTGAGCGCGGCCGCCACGCCCGGTGGCCACGGCCGGCGCGTTGCCGAAGAGGGAGTGGATCCAGGGCAGCTGCCACGACGACTCGGGGAACGGCGTCGAGAAGACCTCGAGGCAGCCGGTGGCGTTGGCGGCGATCAGGTGGCCGCCGGTCGCGCGCATGGCGGCGTCCAGCGCGTAGCGGGCGCCGAGCGCCTCGCCGCAGCCCTGGCAGGCGCGGTGGCCCGAGGTGAGCGAGTTCGAGCGGTCCATGCGCGCCTGCACCGACCGCTCCTCGGGTCGGAGCAGGCGGTTGCCGGCCACGAAGGAGCCCGCTTGGTAGAACTTGATCTCGCTGGTCGGGCATCGTTCTCCAGTGCGATCCGGAGGCCACCGATGCCGAGGTCCTTGAGGATGTTCTCCGCGTGCGGCCCCGGGCGCTTGCCGGCGGCCTGGCGCTTCAGCTCGCGCTCCACGAGCTCTGGTCGAGGTCGAGGAAGGTGAGCTGCCCGAGCCGGTCGGCGAGGGCGTCGGCGAACAGGCCGCGGAGCGACTTCTTCGTGATCGGCCGGCCGCCCAGCCCCGCGATCACGTCGTAGCACGTTCACCGGCAGGCCGGAGAGCGCGAGCCGGACGTTCTGGCCGACGATGCCCGCCGACGCCGATCGCCCAGGCCTTCTCGAGCACGACGACCCGGTTGGCGGTCGCGAGCGCGGCGCGCACCTCCTCGAGCGGGTACGGGCGGAAGCACTTGATGCCCGAGCGCCCCGATCCTGACGCCCTGGTCGCGCAGCTCGTCGACGACGTCCTCGATCGTCCCGAGCACCGAGCCGAGCGCCACCACGATCGTCTCGGCGTCCTCGGTGCGGTAGCCGCTGACGAGGCCGCCGGAGTCGCGCCCGAAGGCGTCCCGGAAGTCGGAGGCGATGGCCGGGATCCGGTCGAGCGCCTCGAGCTGCTTCGCGTGCATGAGGTACTTGACCTCGAAGTAGGCCTCGGGCCCGACCATCGCGCCGATCGTGACCGGGTCCGCCGGGTCCAGCAGCTGGCGCGGCTCGTACGACGGCAGGAAGGAGTCCACCGCCTGCTGGCTCGGCAGGTCCACCTGCTCGAAGGCGTGGGTGAGGATGAAGCCGTCCACGCAGACCATCACCGGCAGCGAGACCTCCTCGGCCAGCCGGAAGGCCTGGACGTGCATGTCGATCGCCTCCTGGTTCGACTCGGCGTAGAGCTGGATCCAGCCCGAGTCGCGCTGGGACATGCTGTCGCTGTGGTCGTTCCAGATGTTGATCGGGGCGCCGATCGCCCGGTTCGCGACCGTCATCACGATGGGAAGCCCCAGGCCGGACGCGTTGTAGAGCGCCTCCGCCATGTACAGGAGGCCCTGGCTGGCGGTTGCCGTGTAGGCGCGCGCGCCGGTGGCGGACGCGCCGATCGCGACCGACATGGCGGCGAACTCGGATTCCACGCTCACGAACTCGCAGGGCGTGAGCTCGCCCCTGCGCACGCGGTCGGAGAGGCCCTCCACGATGTGCGTCTGCGGCGAGATCGGATAGGCGCAGATCACCTCCGGGCGGCACATCGCCACCGCGTGGGCGACGGCCTGCGAGCCCTCCTCCTGCCTACGCACCGGCCGGCTCCGCGATGTGGCGCTCGACGTACTCGAACGCCTTCTCCGCGGCGGTCACGTTCCGCTCCCCGATCGGCCCCGGGAAGCGCTCGCGAATCGCCGCAGCGACCGAGCCGATGGAGACGGCGCCCGACAGCGCCGCGAATCCGCCCAGCAGCACGGCGTTCGGCAGCGGGCGGCCCAGGTGCTCGCGCGCCAGGCCGGTCGCCGGGATCCTGAGCACGCGCTCCGCGCGAAGCCCCGCGACGAAGTCGTCGAGCCCGAGGTCGGCGAAGCTGCGCTCCGTGTTGATCAGGATGTAGCCGTCCGGCTGGAAGCCTCCGAAGAGATCGACCTGGTGCAGCAGCGTGGGGTCCTGGATGATCAGCGCGTCCGGCTCCGAGATCGGCTCGTGGGCCCGGATCGGCCGGTCGTCGATGCGGCAGAAGGCCACGACCGGAGCGCCGGTGCGCTCGGACCCGAAGCTCGGGAACGCCTGCGCGTGGCGGCCTTCGGTGAACGCGGCCACGGACAGCAGCTCGGCGGCGGTGACTACCCCCTGGCCGCCGCGGCCGTGGATGCGCACCTGGAACACCGCCCAACCGTCCCAGAGACGGGATCGCGCGGCGTCCGTAGTTTGCCCGCGGCGCGTCGCGGGAGGCCCCGGACCGGTGGCATAGGCTGGCGGGCGCCATGGTGAGCGTCGACAGCGAGTCGTTCCTGGTCATCGTCGCCGTGGCGGCCCTCGCGGCGCTCGTGTCCGGGCTCCTGAGCAGCCGCCTCGTGGTCCCCGTCGTGGTCCTCGAGATCCTGGCCGGGATCCTGGTGGGCCCCTCGATGCTCGACTTCGCGGAGCCGGACCCGTTCATCGAGTTCTTCTCGGGCCTCGGGCTCGGCATGCTCTTCTTCTTCGCCGGCTACGAGATCGACTTCGAGCGCATCCGCGGCATGCCGCTCAGGCTGGCGCTGCTCGGCTGGGCGCTCTCGCTCGCGATCGCGTTCTCGCTCGGCGGCCTGCTCGCGCTGGCCGGCGTGGTGCTCTCGCTGCTCTTCACCGGCGCGGCGATGGCCACGACGGCGATCGGGACGCTGATCCCGATCCTCTCCGACGCCGGGGAGATCCGGACCCGCTTCGGCACCTACCTGCTGGCGGCGGGCGCCGCCGGCGAGTTCGGGCCGATCCTGATGATCACGCTCGTCTTCTCCACCAAGGGGGCGCTCGCCAACGCGCTGATCCTGCTCGCGTTCATCCTGCTGGCCGTGATCACGGCCGTCCTGGCGGTGCGCGGGGTCGAGCCGGGCTGGAACCTCCTGGAGCGCACGCTCGACAGCAGCAGCCAGTTCCCGGTCCGGCTCGCGGTGGTGCTCGTCTTCGCGCTCGGGGCGCTGGCGGCCGCGCTCGGGCTCGACCTCCTGCTCGGGGGCTTCGTGGCCGGCGCGATCACCCGGCTCGCGCTCCGCGGCCGCGAGGTCGGGGTGTTCGAGTCGAAGCTGACCGCGGTGGGCTACGGCTTCTTCATCCCGTTCTTCTTCGTGGTCAGCGGCATCAAGTTCGAGCTCGACGCGCTCACGGAGGATCCCACCGAGCTGCTGAAGGTGCCGCTGTTCCTGGCGCTCTTCCTCGTCGTCAGAGGCGTGCCCGCGATGCTGCTCTACCGCCGGATCCTCGACCTGCGCGACCGCGTGGCGCTCGCCGCCTTCTCCGCGACCGAGCTGCCGCTCGTGGTGGCGATCACGACGATCGCGATCGACCAGGGGCACATGCGGGCGTCCACCGCCGCCTCGCTCATCGGCGCCGCCATCCTCTCCACGGCGATCTATCCGCTGATCGGCCTGCGGCTGCGCGGCGACCGGCCTACGCCGTCGCCGGCTCCCGCGGCAGGCTGAAGCGCACGCGCGTCCCGCGCTCGGACCGGGCAGCCAGATGCGGCCGCCGTGGGTCTCGACGATCGCGCGGCGAGATCGCCAGGCCGAGGCCGGCGCCGTCGCGTGCCGCGCGCGGCCTCCGCGCCGCCGCGGTAGAAGGCGTCGAAGACGCGCTGCGCGCTCCTCGGCCGGGATGCCGTCGCCGGTGTCGGCCACCTCGATCTCGACCGCCTCGGCCGCGGCCTCGGCGCGCACGGTGACGCTGCCGTCGGCGGGCGTGTGGCGGATCGCGTTGCGGATCAGGTTGAAGAGCACGCGCTGGATCTTCTCCGGGTCGGCGCGGGCGGCAGCGGGGGGTCGTCGAGCTGGGTGCGGATCTCGATCTCGGCGGGCGCGCGCCTCGGGCCGCATCGCCGCGACCGTCTCGTCGACCAGCAGCGCCAGCTCGACCTGGCGCATCGACCAGTCGATGTCGCCGGCCTCGATCCGCGAGAGCTCGAAGAGGTCGTCGATCATCGCGCTGAGCGAGTCGATGTGGGTCTGCATCGTCGCCAGGTAGCGGCGGCGGGTCTCGCTCGTCGACGATGTCGTCGTCGACCGCCTCGACGAGCAGCCGCAGCGACGCGATCGGCGTGCGCAGGTCGTGCGAGACGGCGGCCACGAGCTGCCGGCGGGCCGCCTCGGCCGCGGCGCGCGCGCGCTCGCCCTCGGCGAGCCGCTCGGCCATCGAGTCGGCGGAGCGCGCGAGCTCGCCCGACCTCGTCGCGGGCCGTCGCTGGCGAGTGCGGACGCTCGCGCTCGCCCGCGCCCACGGCCCCGAGCCCGTCGCTCACCGCGCTCACGTCGCCGCGCCACGCCGCCGCGCCACGCAGGCTCGCCGACGCGCACCGCGACGAGCCCGGCGCCGAGCACGATCGCCGACACCAGCAGCGCGTCGTGGTCGGAGACGAACATCAGCTGCGCCGCCGCCAGCACGGCGATCAGGATCAGGCCCACCGCCACCGCGGCGGAGAGGGCGAACTGGCGGCGCAGCGACGAGCGGCGCCGGCGCGACGGCGAGCGCGTGCGCGGCTGACGAGCGCCGGGGCCCCGAGGCCGGCGACCAGCGCGGCGGTCACCAGCGCCGGGCCGACGCCGTGCGCCGGGCCACGATCGGCCGCGGCGATGCGGCGGCAGCGGCGAGCACGAGCAGCGAGCGGCTCATGGCTGGAAGCGGTAGCCGACGCCCCACACCGTCTGGATGAAGCGCGGCCGCTCGGGGTCGGGCTCGATCTTCGCCCGCAGCCGGCGGACGTGGACGGTGACGGTGCTGGTGTCGGTGTAGCAGTGCCGACTCCCAGACCCGGTCCATCAGCTGGTCGCGCGAGAACACCTGGCCGGGGTGGGAGGCGAGGAAGCTGGAGCAGGTCGAACTCGCGCTGGCTGAGCTGAACCTCCTCGCCGCCCGCCGTGACGCGGCGGGCGCGGACGTCGATCTCGAGCCCGTCGAAGCGCAGCGGCTCGGCGTCTCGCTCGTCCGGGGGCGGACGCGTCGGAGCACCGCGTCCACGCGCGCGACCAGCTCGCTCGGCGAGAACGGCTTGACGACGTAGTCGTCGGCGCCGCTGCGCAGGCCGACGAGCTTGTCGTCCTGCTCGCCCTTCGCGGTCAGCAGGATCACCGGCGTGCGCGGGCCGTCGGCCTCGCGCGAGCCGGCGCAGCACCTCGAGGCCGTCGAGCTCGGGGAGCATCAGGTCGAGCACGACGAGGTCGGGCCGGCGCTCCGCGGCCAGCGCGCATGGCCTCGAGCCCGTCGCCGGCGGTCGCGGTGCACGTAGCCGGCGCGCTCGAGGTAGCGCGCGACGACCTCGGCGATCGTCGGCTCGTCGTCGACGACGAGCACCGTGCGACCGCTGCGGGGCTGGCCACGGACGGAGTGTGGCAGCGGCGATCATCCGAACGTGAACGCGTAGCCGGAGACGCCGGGCGCGAAGCTCGAGCGTCAGGCAGGTGCCGCTCGGGCCCGGCGAGCTCGACGAGCCGGTAGAGCCGCTGGCCGTCGATCAGCCGCCCGCCCGTCGCGCACGTCGGCGCCCGCCAGCCGGTCGGGCAGCGGGCTGCCGTCGAGCAGCACGCGCACCGGCCGCGGCGCGCCGCCGCGCGAGCCGAGCACGAGGAAGACCCGCTGCGCGCCGAAGGCCAGCTCGCAGGCGGGCGCCGCGCACCGCCGTGGCCGACGTCGGGCGCGATCCGCCAGCGTGCCGTCGATAGGCGAGCGTGGTCCGGCGGCATGCCGCTCGCCGGGGAGCTCGAACGTCTGCGTGCCCGGCTGGATCGGGCCGTTCACGAAGCGGTCGGCGCGCGCGGCGCCGAGGTAGCTCTCGGGCGTGCTGATCAGCTTCGAGGGGCGCTCGCCGCTCGCGCGGGCACGCGCGCCGGGCGCCGCGCCCCGCCTCCGCGAGCAGGCGCGCGGATCGCGCTCTCGGTCTCGTCGTAGTCGCCCTCGCCGAAGTGCAGGTAGCGCACCTGGCCGCTTGGCGTCGATCAGGTACTTCGCCGGCCAGTACTGGTTGCCGTAGGCGTTCCAGGTGGCGTAGTCGTTGTCCTGGGCGACCGGGTAGCGGATGCCCGTTCTGGCCGATCGCGTCGGCCACGTTGCCGGCGTCGCGCTCGAACGGGAACTCGGGCGTGTGCACGCCGACGATCACGAGCCCCTCGTCGCGGTAGCGCTCGTCCCAGGCCTTCAGGTAGGGGAGCGTGCGGATGCAGTTGATGCAGGTGTAGGTCCAGAAGTCGACGAGCACGACCTTGCCCGCGCAGGCTCGCGCAGGGAGAGCGGCGCCCGCCCGGCGTGTTGAACCACCGCTGGTTGCCGGTGAAGTCGGGCGCGGCGCCGAGCGCCGGCAGCTTCGAGCCCGTCCGTGCTGCTCGTGCACGCGGATCGTCGAGTCGGCCCTCGTCGCCGCGCGATCGAGGCGAGCTGGTCGCGCACGCCGCCGCTCTCCTCGAGCTCGCTTCGACGGGTTGACCAGGAAGGCCGGCAGGTCGTTGGCGATCGCGGTCTGGAAGCGGGTGTCGTGGTCGGCCGAGCATCGCGCACGCGCCACGACGACCATCACCGCGCCCATGGCCATCTGGAGCCGGCCCGCGCGCGGCGCGAGCCGGCTCGTCGAGGCGGCGCCCGCCGAGCATCAGCACGTAGAGCACGACCGCGCTGCCGACGGCGTAGGCGAGCGCCACGGCGAGCCGCCCGGCCGTGAAGTCCTGCGACGCGGAGACGGTGATCACGCCGGCGAGGATCGGGCCGGCGCAGGGCGCGTAGACGAGGCCGAGGCTCGCGCCGAGGAGCAGGCCGGAGCCGAACCCGTCGTCCCCCGCGCGCGAGCGCCTTCGGCCGCGGCACGACGCGGCCGATGCCACGCCTCGAGCCGCGCCGCCAGCGGCGGCAGCAGCAGCGACGATCCCGAAGCCGAGCAGGACCGACGATCGCCACGTCGCGCAGCAGGTCGTCCGGCAGCCCGAGCGCGTCGATCACGTAGACGAGCGCGACGGTGGCGAACGCGAACGAGAGCGGCGAGCCCGGTGACGACGCCCGAGCGGCCGGCGCCGGCCGCCGGTGACGCCCGCCGAGAGCGCCACCGGCAGGACCGGCAGCACGCACGGCGACAGCGCGGTGGCCGCCCCGGCGACGAACGCGAATGCCAGGAGCAGCGCCACCGGGACTCACTGTGGCAGATTGAGCGCCCGGGGTTTAGCCCCTACTCGACGACGATCTTGCCCTTCATGTCCTGCGGGTGGACGGTGCAGATGTACCTGTAGGTGCCGCGCTTGCGCAGCTTCTTCGAGTAGGTGCCGGACTTCTTCGTCTTCGAGTGGAACTTCCTCGGGCCCTTCGTGACGGTCACGTCGTGTGGCAGGGCCCCGACCCAGCGCCACTTCACGGTGTCGCCGCTCTGGATCGTGATCTTGGACTTCTTGAAGAAGACGTCGCCGACCCTCACGGTCTTCGTGGCGGCGGCGTGGGCGCCCGGCTCGGACGCGGCGGCCGGGAGTGCGGCTCCGGCAAGGGCGAGCGGAACCAGTGCGAGGCTGACTTGTTTGAGCATGCAGGGGATACGGACGCGCGGGCGGGCGGTTCGACGGGCCTAGCCGGCCAACCTCACGGCCAAGCTCCGCGCGCGGCCTTCGGGCCCTGCGCGAGAGCTTGACCGTGCGGCCATTTCCCCCGGAGCCCGTCACGGCGCCGGTGAGCCAGAGGCTGCGGAGCCGGCGGCCCGGGACGCCGACCACGATGGTCCGGCCGCCCTTGAGCGAGCCGCCCACCGGCCTCCCGTTCACGTGCGCGTCCAGCGAGGCGGCGCTCGTGACCCTCACGCCGCGGGCAGGCGCACCACGAACGCGACCTCGCGCCGCGCGCGGCTGGGCCAGGCGCAGCGTGACCCTGAGCCGTCCCTTGCGGGCCGAGGCGGAGACGAGCGAGCCGCCGGAGCGCGAGAGCGGGCGCCCGTCGAGCTTCCACGCCTCCGTACCGGCAGCCCGAGCTGGTGGAGGACGGTCGGCGCGATATCCACGACCTTCGGCTGCTTCGCCCTTGCCGAGGCCCGGGCCCGCGCCGATCAGGAAGGAGGTGATCTCGAGCGGCGTCTGGCTCAGGTGGGTGGCGAGCGACGGCTCGTCGAGAGTCCGCTGACCGTGGTCGGTGGTGACGATGATCGTCCAGCTCTCGAACCGGTAGGTCGGCCGGCGGCGCACCGCGCGCAGGATCTGCCCGATGCGCGCGTCGGTCGTCGTGATCGACTGCCGGTAGGTCGGGGTGGCCGAGCCGGCGAGGTGGGCGGCCTCGTCGACGAGCCCGAAGTAGACGAAGCTGGCGTCCGGCACGCCCGTGCGCAGGTAGCTCCTCGCCGCGTTCGTCACCTGGACGTCGCCGGCGTCCCAGAGCTCGAGCCGCTCCTCCGCGACGCGGGTCGCGAAGCGCTCGTCGGTGGGACCGAAGATCGGGCCGCCGTTCTCCGGCAGCCCGAGGTTCGCCCAGTCGGCGGCCAGGTAGGTCTCGAGCCGCGGCTTGCCGCGCTCCACGCGGGTGAGGAAGTCGAGGTAGCCGTTCTTGGTGGCCTGCTTCGGGTCCATGTTGAACTTGCGGCCGTCCACGCCGTGCTTGTCGGGCCAGACGCCGCTGGCGATCGACGACCAGCCGACCTCGCTGAGCGTGAGCACGTTCGGGCCGTAGTCGAGCTTCGACGGGCGCGCGAAGCCCTGGCGGGCGAGCCGCGCGAGGTTCGGCGCGCGGCCGTCCCTCATCGCGTCGCGGAGCAGGTCCCAGCGCGTGCCGTCGGTGCCGATCACGAGCACCTTGTCGAGGCTCGAGGCGACGGGCTGCTTCGCAAGCGCGGGCGTGGCACCGAGCGCGAGGAAGGCCAGGGCGGTGGCCAGGGTCCGCATCTGTGAAGGAAATGTAATGGACTAGACGGGCTGGCCCGCCGGCGCGCGCGGCTCGGCGAGCTGGCGCCACTCCACGAACTTGCCGTCGCGGGAGCGGAAGCGCACGCGCACGACGGCGTTGCAGGCCTCCTGCGGCACGCCCGGGCGCGGGCTGAGGCTGAACGCGGCCACGGCGCTGTCGCCGTCGTCACGCACGCGGGTGACCTTCCCGCGGCACGGCAGGGAGAGGTTGAAGGCGAGCGCCGCGCGCCTCGTCCGCAGCCGGAAGGTCCGGGTCTGCTCGATCAGCGCCCCGCGGGCGAAGAGCGCGGCCGCGGCGCGGAAGTCGTCGCGTCCGAGCGCCGCCGACCAGGCGCGCACCAGGCGCTCGTTGGCCGACGGCCGCGGCGCGGGCGCCGGGTCGTCGCCGTCGTCGCCCGAGCCGCCGCAGCCGGCGACGGCGAGCACGAGCACGAGCATGGCGGCGGCACGAGAGCGCATCCAGCACAGTCTGCCTGGCGGCGCGCCTCAGCCGGCCGCGACGCTCACCTCGCGGCGGACCGCGCCCGACGATGGGCGGAGCTCCTCCGCGATCGCCTTCGCCGCCTGCTTCGCCTGCTTGGCCGAGAACCCGAGCTGGCCCGGGCGTGGCACGAAGCCGATGAAGCGCAGGCCGGGCGCCGCCGGCTCGGGGCCGACCGCCCGCGGCATGCCGCGATCGTCGAGGACGCCCAGCGCTCCCACGAGCTCGTCGAGCGCGCGGCGGTAGCCGGTGGCGCTGACGATCGCATCCGGCTCCACACGCCCGCCGCCGTCGAGCTGGACTCCGGTCTCGTCCAGCGACTCGACGCCGCGCACGACCTCGATCCGGCGCGCCTTGATCGCCTCGATGACCTCCTTGTCCACGATCGCCGGCGCCACGCCGAGCCGGTACATGCGCGAGAACACGCCCTCTTCGGGCACGGGCAGCCCGTACTCGCTCAGGTCGCCCACGTCCATGCGCCGCCCGAAGCGGGCCACCGCATCCGCGAAGCGGGTCGGAAAGTTCAGCAGGCCCACGCCGATCATGTCGCCGGGGATGCCGCCCGGACCCTGGCGGATCAGGATGTTCGGAGGCGTTCGCGCCGACAGCCAGACCTTCTCGGCGCCGCCCTCGGCGAGGTCGTAGGCGATCTCCATGCCCGAGCAGCCCGGGCCGACGACCAGCACCTTGCTGCCCCGGTAGGGCTCTGCGTTCCGGTACTCGCGCGAGTGCGCCAGCCGGCCGCCGAAGGCATCGCGTCCGGGCCAGGCGGGGATCACCGGAGCGTTCTCGTAGCCGGTGGCCACGACGACCTGCGGCGCCCGTCGCTCTCCGCCGGAGGTATCCACCACCCATTCGCCGTCGTCTCGCCGGATTCCCTCGACCTGCGTGCCCAGCTCGACGTCGATGCCGCCCTCGCGGGCGTGCTGGTCGAGGTGGGCGACCACCTGGTCGCGCGTCGGGAACATCGGCGTGCCCTTGGCGAACGGCCGGTCGGGAAGGTGCGAGAAGGGCCGGCAGGTGTTCAGCCGGAGCCGGTCGTAGCGGCCGCGCCAGGACGAGCCCACGGCGTCCGCCTTGTCCACCACAAGGGGCCGGATCCCCACGTCCTTGAGGGCCAGGGCGGCCGAGAGCCCGGAGGGCCCGGCGCCCACGACGACGACTTGGCGGTCACTCATCTCCGCCTCCTGACGGTCGCGTTGCGAGTCGGTGCGACCCTACCGCCGGCTGCGAGGCGCTTCAGAGCGCTGCGTCACACGCCTGCGTGATCGAGCGCGTCGAGCACGACCGGGTCGAACTGGCGGGCGCGGCCCAGCCGCAGCTCGCGCTGGACGCCCTGCCGCGACAGCGCGGCCCGGTACGGGCGGTCCTCGTTCATCGCCACATAGGCGTCGGCCACCGCGAGGATGCGGCTCTCGAGCGGGGTGTCCTCCGCGCTGAGGCCGTCGGGGTAGCCGCTCCCGTCGAAGCGCTCGTGGTGGTGGCGCACGATGTCGGCCACGTGCTCGAGGCCCGGGATCCGGTCCACCAGGTCCGCGCCCCAGCCGGAGTGCTCACGCAGCAGCTCCGCCTCGAGGTCGTCGAGCGGGCCGGGCTTGAAGAGGATCGCGTCGGGCACGCCGACCTTGCCGATGTCGTGGACGCGCGCCGCGTAGGCGAGGTCGCGCTGCTCCTCCGCGCTCAGGCCGAGCCGCCTGCCGAGCTCGCAGGCCAGCTCCACCACGCGCGTGCAGTGGTCGCGCGTCTCGCCGTCGCGCAGGCCGAGGGTGTCGGCCAGCACCTCGACGGTGGCTGAGAGGAGCTCGTCTGACGGTGGGGCGCTCGGCGACTGAGGCATCGTGTGCCTCGGTTTCGCTGCGCGTGCGCGCTCCCCTTCCCGCGGACAGGAACCGCCCGCAAATCCGGCACCGGCCAGTTGCCAGGGGGGTCCGGGGCGTGAGCCCCCGGGTGCCATCAGTCCGGGATCAGCCCGTCGCCCGTGAACTCGCCCTTCGCCTCCTGGAAGGTCACGTCGCGGGGCGGCAGGATCACGTCGGACTCGACCAGCTCGTCCTCGGCGATCTCGTTGCCGTCGCTGGCCACGATCTCGAGCATCTGCGACCAGAGCTCGCGGAAGCCGGTCTCGTCGCCCTGCTCCACGGCGGAGACGGCGCGGTTGTCCAGCTCGTTGAGGCGGCCCGCGTCCTCGTCGGGCAGCCGGAACTGCCCTTCACCGGCGATGCGGACGATCATGGGGCGGGCTTCTCGGCGTCGCCCTGCTCGAGCGCGGGGGCATCCCCGCCGCCCGATCCGAGCTCGGCCTTCATCTTCGAGAGCTCGTCGTCCACCTGGGCGCCGGCGCCGAGCTGCGCGAGCTCGCGGTCGATGTCGTCCTGGCCCTGGCCGAGCTGCGTGAGGTCGTCGAACGTGCCGGCGGCCTCCAGCTCCTCGACGGCCGAGGCGCGCGCCTTCATCTGCTCGGTCTTGTCCTCCGCGCGCTGGATCGCGAGGCCGAGGTCGGCCATCTGCTCGCCCACCCCGTTCGCGGCCTCGGAGATCTTCACCTGGGCCTCGGCGGCGGAGTACTGCGCCTTGATGACCTCCTTCTTCGTCCGGAAGGTCTCGATCTTGACGCGCAGCTTCTTCTCGTTGTCGGTGAGCTGCTGCTGCTGGCGCTCGAGCTCCTGCACCTGCGAGTCGAGCGACTGGAGCTCGGTCTGGGCGACGGTCTTGCGCTCGAGCGCGGCGCGGGCGAGGTCCTCGCGGCCCTGCGAGAGCGCCTGGCGCGCCTGCGTGTCGAGCTTGACCACCTGCTGCTCCAGCTTGTCGGACTGCATCTGGAGCCGCTTCTTCGACGTGGTGACGTCGGCGATGCCCTTCTTGACGTTCTGAAGCAGCTCGAGCTGCTTGTTGTAGCCGTAGTCGAGCGTCTCGGCACGGGTCCTCGGCGCGGTCGAGGGCCTTCGAGATCTTCGCTTTTATGACCGTGGACATGCGACCGGCAAGCCCCGCCATGTCGCCCTCCTTCACGCTCGAGATTCGGTACCAGCGCCGTACACTAGCGCCGCGTGGAGCCCCGGCCTCCGTCAGCCTCGCAGTCGGTGTTGACCCGCTGGCTCGGCATCGCCGACTCGAACACCGCGGGCTTCGTCCACGGCGGCGTGATCATGCGCTTCTGCGACGAGGTGGCGGGCATCGCGGCCGTGCGCCACTCCGGCTGCCGCGTGGTGACCGCCGCGATGGACCGGATGACGTTCATCCACCCCGTGCACGTGGGCCAGCTGCTGACCGTGCAGGCGAGCGTGAACGCGGCCTGGCGCTCGTCGATGGAGGTCGGCGTGCGGGTGACCGCCGAGGACATCCGCAACGGCGACACCGCTCCACGTGTCGACCGCCTACCTCACGATGGTCGCGCTCGACGAGGAGCGCCGCCCCACGCAGGTCCCGCCGCTGGCGCCGGAGTCGCCCGACGAGCAGCGCCGCGCCCGCGAGGCCCAGCTCCGCCGCGACAACCGGCTCGCGGAGCGCGCCCGCATCGAAGAGGAGCGCGGCTAGGCCGGCTCAGCCGGTGGCGACGGTGGCCCGCTCGGCGCGGTCGTGCTCCTGGGCCGAGCGGTAGAAGAAGAACGCCAGGGCGAAGAGCATCACGAACAGGTCGAGCCCCATCATCATGCCGCCGGCGATCTGCTGGTCGGTGATCGGGGACAGCCCGTGCTCGCGCGGGCGGTCGCCGTAGTAGGCGGCGTAGGCCGGCGAGCGCAGCAGGATCAGCGCCATGCCGAGGAACATCCCCCCGACGCGCGCCCCGATCAGGTACGGCACCTTCCAGAGCTCGCCGGGCGTCCGCCGGCGCTTGGGCTCGATGACCGACCACCAGACGAGCAGCGCGCCGAAGAGGAACGACAGATGCTGGACCACGTGGAGCACCGGGTGCTCCAGCGCGCCGACGAAGGCGAACGAGAAGTGCCAGCCGTACAGGATCGCGAGCCACACGGGCACCGCCACGTACGGGCGCCGCAGGACGCGGAAGGCGCGCCGCAGCCACGTGAGCCGGGCCAGGTGCACGAGCAGCGGGCGCGGCAGGTAGAACGCGTAGACGGGCGAGCGCAGCCCGATCAGGAGGAAGGGCGCGGCCATGTCCGCGATCAGGAGGTGCTGGCCCATGTGCGCCAGCACGAGGTCCTCCGAGAGCGCGTCCACCGGTCCCGTGAGCCCGGCGGCCGTGAGGAAGAGGCCGGTCCACCACGCGGCCTGCTGGCCCGGCGGCACGCGGTAGCCCGCGGCGCCGCAGCGTGGCCACGGCGCGCGCGTAGAGCGTCCCCATGAGCGCGAGCAGCGCCAGGGCGCCGGGTTCGAGCGTGAAGGGCACCGGCGCCTATTGTGGCGCGCGGCGGCGACCTGCCAGGTGCCACGGGGGCCCGGGGGCGCGAGCCCCCGGCTGCCATCTCAGTCGTGCGAGACGTCCAGGTGCGCCCAGCGCGGGTCCACGCCGCCGACCTCGCGAGCGTTCAGCCAGGCGCGGCCCGGCGGCCGGCCCGCCCGCCTGCCGCCGGGCCGCGTGCCTCGACCGCTCTGCGCACGGGGTGTGGTCGCGCGCCGAAGCTCGGTAACGGAGGACTTCACGCCTCCAATGCTGCCCTGAACGCGGACCGGCGGCCATGGCCGCCGGTCCAAACCTGCCTCTACAGAGTGTCGAGCGCGCTCTAGGCGGCGACCGGCTCGCCGGGCGCGTTGCCCGGAGCCTGCTCGAGCACCTGCGTCGCCTCCTCGATGCGGCGCTGGTAGTCCGCGCGCTGCATGCGCGAGATCACGAGCCGCTGCACCTGGGCCGTGCCCTCGAACAGCTGGTAGATCTTCGCGTCGCGGAAGAACTTCTCGAGCGGGCAGTCGGTGGTCTGCGCGAAGGGGCCCACCAGGTCCATGAGGGTGGTGGTGGCCCACATCGCGGTGTCGCCGGCCTTCAGCTTCGACATCGAGCCCTGGCCGCCGGTCATCGGGATGCCGTTGCGGCCCATCCAGGCGGCGCGCCACACCAGCAGGCGGGCGGCCTCGATCTCGGTCGCCACGTCGGCGAGCGTCTGCTGGATGCGCTGCTGCTCGAGCAGCGGCACGCCGTCCTCCGACTTGTCCTCGAGGTACTCGAGCGTCCACTCGTACGCCGCCTGCGCGATGCCGAGCGCCGAGGCGCCGACCAGCGGGCGGGTGAGCTCGAACGTCGCGAGCGCCCCGGAGGAGCGGCCCGTGGACTGGCCCGAGCGGGCGCGCTCGAGCTTCTTCTGGAGCTTCTCGTAGCCGCCGAGGAGGTACTCCATCGGGATGCGGCAGTCGTCGAGGACGACCTCTGCGGTCTGCGACGCGCGGATGCCGAGCTTCGACTCCTTCTTGCCCATCGAGAGCCCCGGGGTGTCCTTCGGGACGAGGAACGAGGCCTGGCCGCGGTGGCCGAGGTCCGGGTCCACGGTGGCCACGACCACGGTCACGTCGGCGATGCCGCCGTTCGTGATGAAGACCTTCGTGCCGTTGAGGACCCACTCGTCGCCGTCCTGCTTGGCGGTGGTCCTGAGCGAGCGCACGTCCGAGCCCGCGCCGGCCTCGGTCACGGCGTAGGCGCCGAGCTTGATCTCGTCACCCTCGCCGAAGCACTCGGGCACCCAGCGCCCGATCTGCTCGGGGGTGCCGGAGCTGGCGATCCCGGCCGCCGCCAGCGACCCGCCCTGGATGGCGAGCGCGATGCCGGCGCAGCCCCAGTGGAGCTCCTCGGCGTAGATGCAGCTGTAGACGCCGTCCGGGTCCTGGCCCATCCGCTGGATGTGGTCGAGCCCGTGGAGGCCCCACTCGCGGGCGGCCTTGATCACGTCCCACGGGACGCTCTCCTCGCGGTCGTACTTGGCCGCGACCGGCCGGATGACCTCGCGCGCGAACCTGCGACAGGTCTGCTGGAACTCGAGCTGCTCTTCGTTGAGCCTGAAATCCATCGTGAGGGCGCCTCCGGGCACTGGTTGACTGACCAGTCAATCGTACCCGCAGAACGCCCATCTGGCACCTCTTCGCCCGCAATTTGCGCCTCCGGCTCTCGCCGCAGGCCCAGCTATGGTCCTTCGCGGGTGCGCCGGACGCTCGCCACACTCGCCCTCGCGGTCATCGCGCTCGCCGGCTGCAGCCTCGGCGACGACGACTCCCTGCCCGGAGGCAAGGGCGCCGCCGGCGACGACGAGAAGGCGGCGGAGCAGCTCGGGTTCCCGCACACCGCCACGCGCAACACGATCCGCGTGGCCGGCGGCGACGCCAGCTCCGACGCCGCGGGCGTGGCGAGCGCCCTCTTCCCGGCCACCTCGGAGGCCGACCGGCCGACGGCCGTGGTGCTGGTGGACCGCAGCGACTGGCAGTCCGCGATCGCGGCCTCCGTGCTCGCGGGGCCGCCGATCGGCGCGCCGATCCTGCTCAGCGACGGCAACAGCCTGCCGGCGGTGACCGCGGACACGCTCGACCAGCTCAAGCCGCGCGGCTCCGACCTCTCGAAGGACGCGCAGGTGATCAGGATCGGCGACGGCGTGGCGCGGCCGAGCGGCTACAAGACGGCCGTGGTCGAGGGCGACGACGCGTACGAGCGCGCCGCGGCCGTGGACCGCTTCTTCTCGGCCGCGCGCGGCCGCCCGTCCACGGACGTGGTGCTCTACTCGGGCGAGGACGCGGAGTGGGCGATGCCCGCCGCCGCGTGGGCCGCCCGCTCCGGAAACGCGGCGCTGCCGGTCGAGCGGGACTCGATCCCGGACCCGATCAAGCGCGCGCTGCGCGAGCACGAGCGCCCGAACGTCTACGTGCTCGGCCCCGAGCGCGCGATCTCGAACAAGGTCGTCTCCGAGCTCGAGAAGGGCCTGGCCGGCTCGGTCAACCGCGTGTCCGGGCCGACCCCCGTGGAGAACGCGATCGAGTTCGCCCGCTACCGCCAGGGCAACTTCGGCTGGGGCGTGGAGGTGCCGGGCTACAACTTCACCGTGGCGAGCACCTCGCGGCCGCTCGACGCGGCGGCCGCCGCGTCGCTGGCCACGCGCGGCGTGTTCGCGCCGCTGCTGCTCACGGACCAGGCGGCCGACCTCCCGCGCGCGCTCGAGAGCTACTTCCTGAGCGTGCAGCCGGGCTACGAGGAGGACCCCGGCCAGGCGGTCTACAACCGCGTCTGGATCCTCGGCGGCGAGAACGTGGTGTCGCTGCCCGGCCCAGGCGCGCCTCGACCGGATCACCGAGCTGATCCCGCGTCCAGGCGACCGCCCCCTGAGCGCGCCGGATAACCTCCCGCGCGTGAGCGAGTACGAGCGCCCCGACCGCGCCGAGCGCGAGCCGACGATCGAGGACGTCCGCCAGCTGTCGGGCGCCTCGACGCCGCACTTCGCGCTCCACATCCGCAACCGGATCAGGAACCTCGTGGGCTGGCTGCCGGACGGGCACCCCGCGCGCGTCGAGGGCGAGCGCGAGATCGCGCGGCTCGAGGTGCTCGCCCACGGGTCCGAGCGGCGCGGGGCGATGCAGCCCCACGAGCACGGGCTGCCCAGCTTCCCGCTCGACTAGCGCGGCCCGCGGCCTGGCGCTACGCTCGCTCGAGAGCGTACGAGGAGGTCGATGACCTGGCAGTTCAGGATCCTGGTCGTTGCCAACGTGACCGCGGACTCGGCGGAGCTGATCGCCGCGCTCAGCGAACGTGCCGCTCGCGCGCAGTGCTCGTTCACCCTGCTCGTGCCCGCGCCCGCGGGCGGGCGCGCCGGGCGCGAGGCCGCCGGGCTGCGGCTGGACGCGGCGCTCGCCGCGATGCGCTCCGCCGGCCTGGACGTCGAGGGCCGCGTGGGCGACCAGGACGCGATCGCCGCCGTGCACGACGCCTGGGACCCGACTCAGTACGACGAGGTCATCGTCTCCACGCTCCCGACCGGCACGTCGCGCTGGCTCCAGGTGGACCTGCCGCACCGCATCGAGCGGCTGACGGGCGTGCGGGTCACGCACGTGGTGTCGCACCCCGAGCCGCCCGCGCGCAGGGTCGAGCACGTCGAGCCGCCGGAGCGCCAGGGCGTGCTCGCCCCGCTCACGGCGATCACCGGCAGGCGGCCCGTCAGGCGGGGGCCGGCTCCGCCGCCAGTCCGCTGAGCTCGGCCACGCGCTCGCGGTGTGAGCCCGCCGAGCCGAAGAGGATGCCGTCGGACTTGGCCCGCTTCAGGAAGAAGTGGAGGTCGTGCTCCCAGGTGAACCCGATGCCGCCGTGCACCTGGAGCGACGAGGCGGTGACCCGCCAGCCGGCGTCCGACGCGTAGGCCTTGGCCATCGAGGCCGCCTGCGGCAGCGACTCCTGCTCGGCGTCGGCGGTCCAGCCCGCGTAGTACGACGCGGAGCGGGCGCCCTCGGTCTCGAGCAGCATCTGCGCGCAGCGGTGCGCCACGGCCTGGTAGGCGCCGATCGGGCGACCGAACTGCTTGCGGTCGCGCGCGTACTCCACGGCCATCTCCATCGCGCGCTGCGCCACGCCGGTCAGCTCGGCGGCCAGCCCGGTCACGATCCGGTCGAGCGCTGCGCTCGTGTCTCCGGGCAGCGCCTCGCCGCCCTCGCCCCGCACGCGCGCGAAGCGGCGTGTGGCGTCGATCGTCTCGAGCGGCTCCACCTCGGCCTGCCCGGCCTCGAGCACCCTGCCGCCGTCGCGCGACAGGAGCACGATCAGCTCGGCGCCCTCGGCGTCGGGCACGAGCCGCGCCTCGCCGCTCGTCTCGAGGCCCGCGGTCGCCCGCAGCTCGCCGGACGCGATGCCGGGGAGCCAGCGCTCGCGCTGCTCGTCGGAGCCGGCCACCTCGAGGGCGAGCCCGGCCGACACGGTCGAGAGGAAGGGCAGCGGCGCGAGCGCGTAGCCCAGCTCCTCCATCAGGATCACGAGCTCCACGATGCCGAGGCCCTGGCCGCCGTTCTCCTCGGAGACGAAGATGCCGGGCCAGCCGAGCTCGCAGAGCTCCTTCCAGGCGGCGTCGTCGTAGGAGCCGCCCTCGGCGAGCTCGCGCACACGGTCGGCCGTGAAGCGCGCGGCCAGGAGGTCCTTGGCCGTCCGCTTGATCGCCTGCTGGTCGTCGGAGAAGTCGAAGTTCACTCTGCGTCTCCTCCTAGCGGAGCTTGGGCAGCCCGAGCACGCGCTCGGCCACGATGTTCTTGAGGATCTCCGTCGTCCCGCCCTCGATCGAGTTGGCGCGGGAGCGGAGGAAGCGGTAGGTCCAGGGCGAGTCCCAGAGGGCGCCGTCCTCGCCGAGGATGTCCACGGCGAGCTCGGTGAGCGACTGGTTCAGCTCGCCCCACTGCCACTTGACGACCGAGCCCTCGGGGCCGGGGATCCCGGTCTTCATGATCGCGGTGAGCCCGCGCCAGGCGTTCAGGCGGAGCAGCTCCACCTCGATCGCGATCTGGGCGAGCTTCTGGCGGATGACCGGGTCGCCGGCCACGCCGCGCTCGCGCGCAAGCTCGCCGAGCTCCTCCAGCGCCATCCGCATCGCCGCGGCGGCCGAGGCGCCGAGGCCGGCGCGCTCGTGCATGAGCGTCGTGATGGCGACCATCCAGCCGTTCCCGACCCCGCCGACGACGTTCTCGTCCGGGATGCGCGCCTCTTCGATGAAGAGCTCGTTGAACTCCGCCTCGCCGGTGATCTGGCGCAGCGGGCGCACCTGGACCGCCTCCTGCTCCATGTCCATGATGAAGTAGGTGAGGCCCGCGTGCTTCTGGGCGTCCGGGTCGGTCCGCGCCACGAGCATGCACCACTTGGCCTTGTGCGCGTAGGTGGTCCAGACCTTCTGCCCGGTCACGACCCACTCGCCGTTGGACTTCACCGCGCGCGTCTTCAGCGAGGCGAGGTCGGAGCCCGACTCCGGCTCCGAGAAGCCCTGGCACCAGATCTCGTCGCCCGTGAGGATCGGCCGCAGCCAGCGCTCCTTCTGCGTGTCGTCGCCGTGGGCGATGACCACGGGGCCGCCCATGACCATGCCGAGCACGTTCGCGGGGCTGGGCGCCTTGGCGCGCGCCATCTCCTCGCCGAAGAGCGCCTGCTCGATGAGCGTGGCGCCGCGGCCGCCGTACTCCTTCGGCCACGAGAAGCCGGCGTAGCCGGCCTCGTGAAGCTTCTTCTGCCAGACGCGGCGGTGCTCGAACGCGGCGTCGTCGTCGGGCGGGTCCTCGCCCGGGTGGTTGTCGGCCAGCCAGGTCCGGAGCTCGTCCCGGAAGGCCTCTTCTGACGGCGAGAGGGTGAGGTCCATGGCGGGGTAGCCTAATGCGCGGCAGAGCCCGCCGGAATGGAGCCCGCGCCAAGGTGGCGCAGAAGCCTGCGCGCCACCCCCTCGAGCGTGGCCTTCGCGTAATCGTGGCTCGGGCTCGAGGTGGTCATGATCGCCACCGCCACGCGCCGCCGCGCCGCGGCGGAGCAGCGCCACCTGGTGGTCCACCGCGCCGCTGCCCGAGCCCCAGCCGCCCTTGAAGTAGAGCGCCCAGCCGGGCGGCCGCACGCGCGCGATCCCCCAGCGCTGGGAGCGCACGACCGACCCGAGCAGCCGCATGGCGTAGGCGCGGTGCCGGCGCGGCACCAGGCGGTCGATGTGGAGCAGGTAGCGCGACTGGTCGGCCGCGTCGATGCTGGAGTTGCCCCAGATCGGCGCCGCCGGCCTGAAGTGGCGCATCCCGGCGCGCCGGGCGAGCGCTCACGAGCCCGGCGTCGCCCACGATGTTGCGGACGCTCGTGGCGGTCACGTTGTCGGACCAGCGCACCATCGGCACGAGCAGCGCGCGGTCGGCGGCGCCGAGCGGGCGGTCGCGGACGGTCGGCCTGGCGGAGGTACGCCACGAGCAGCATCGCCTTGAGCACGCTGGCGCTCGGCACGGCACGGCCGGCGTCGCGCCCCCAGACGCGGTGCTCGGTGCGCACCGAGAAGGAGACCGCCCCGGCGCGGTGCGCGGCGTAGCCGTTCGCGGCGCGCACGTCCGGCCGCCAGTCGGGCGGCAGCTGGGCGGCCTGCGCCGCCGGCGCGAGCGCGAGGGCCGCGGCGGCGAGGGCGAGGCTGCGCCTAGCGCCTCCAGCCGCCGTGGCGGCTCACCTTGATCGGAGTGCTCCTCGGCGGCGCTCCCATCGGCCGGCCGCCGTAGATCACCTTGCCGTGGGCGTCCTGGTAGGTCTGCCAAGCGATCGTCGGCTGCTGGTCGACGCCGCGCTTGGAGAAGTCGCACACGCCGGCCGGGAAGGTCTTGCGGAGTGCGGACCACTGTGCGTCGGTGAAGCTCACGCCGCCGTAGTCGCGGCGGTCGAGCGGCTTGAGCCTGCACTTGTTGCGGTCGGTCGTGATCGAGTCGCCGGCGACCATTCGCGGCGTGCCGTAGACGTGGACCACCGAGGGGCAGAGGGCGTCCGAGACCTTCACGCCGGGCCGTCGTAACAGCGGTCGGTGAGGTCCGCGGGCTTGTTGCGGACGATCTTCCGCTCGAGCGGCCGCCTCGAGTGGTCGCTCTCGACGGCCGTGAGCCAGCGGTCCATCGCCACCATGCTGTTCAGCTCGCACTGCGGATCCGCGAGGATGATCGTGGGGCCCTCCCAGATCAGCTGGTTGGCGTGGCCGCCGTGCTCGCGGTCGAGCCGCGCCCGTAGCGCGAACGCCCGGTAAGCGTCGTGGAAGAGGCCTTCGTCGGGTCCACGGCAGTCGATGATCGCGGTGCGGTCGAGGTTGTTGGCCTCGTTGATCATCCCGCTGCGGTACGCGTTGGCCAGCGCGGGCCTGTCCGCGGTCATGCGGTTCGGGGACGGGCGAGGCATCGGCATCGAGCCCGCCGATCTTCACGTTGAGGTCCACGAACTGGGCGGCGTTGATCTTGCCGCTGCGCAGCGCGCCCAGGCCGTACTGCACTCCGACGTTGTCGGTCGGCACGCCCGCGAAGCCGCGACCGAGCTGCTTCTCCTGCGGGCCCCAGAAAGCGCGCAGGCGCGGGCCGAACACGTTGATCGCCGCGTCCTGGATCGTGCAGCGCACGCCGCCGGGGTTGTTGGCCGGGTGGTAGCGCTCTTGATCCGTAATCCCCGCGCACGGGTCGGTCGGGATGACGACGTGGAACTGCGCCGCGTCGCTGACCCTGGAGTTGGCGATCGCACGGTGGCCCTGGACGTCAGCCATCTGCTGGTCGGTCCACGTGACCCCCTGGCCCCAGTTCGACGGGGTGTCGAGATAGTGCAGCGTCAGGTGGTAGTCGAGGAACTGCGTCGCGGTGCTCCACGCATCCGGGAACGAGCACGTGGGCAGGATCCCCTGGTAGATGCCGGGGTAGGCGTTCGCGATCCACTGCAGGGCCAGGGATCCTCCCGAGCAGCCGGTCCCGATCGTGTAGCGAAGCGTCCCGTAGCGCTCGATCAGGTACTCCTTCGTCATCACGAGCGACTCGGCCTCGGTCGTGAGGTTGCAGTTGTGGCCGGCGTGGTCGAGCACGTTGGCCATGGTCGCGAAGCCGCGCGCGAGCGCGGCTCGTGGAGGACCGACGGCACCGTGCCGGTCTGATGGTCCGCGCCGCACCCGAAGCCGTGCGTGATGAGCAGCTTGTGGTTGAACTGGCGCTGGGGCGCGACCGGCTTCCACGACTTGGCGGGCTGGAAGAGGGTGGCGATCTGGTACTGGTCGCGATCGATGTAGCCGGTCTCGAGCCGCACGATGAACGGGACGGTCACTCCCTCATCGGTCGTCGTCGGCGCGACGTCCGCGGGCGGGTTGGCCGGGTCATAGGCCAGGAAGCCCGGCTTCGCCGGGTTCGACGACCTGTAGAGGTACTGGAACGCAGGCGGCTGGTTGCACTGCGCGTCCACCGCCGTCGGCTGACACTTCCACGGCTGTAGCTGCGGCCCCGAGAAGACGGGACCCCCGATCGGATGGTTGGTCACGCGCAGCTTCGCGCCGCGGCGTCCGGCACGCACGATCACGGAGCTCTTGCCGAGCGGAAGACCGCGGATCAGGCCGACGGCCGTCCCCTTGCGGCCGCGCTCGAAGGCGGAGTCTGGTCCTTGCCTCCAGCTTCGACACTCAACCCCCGGGCAGACCGCAGCCCGCGAATCGAGATGAGCGCGTCGCCGCCGCTGACGAGGTCGGCACGCCCGGACAGGACGCTGATGGTCGGATTGCCGCCGCGGCCGAAGCCGTGGGCGGAAGCGGCACCGCCACCCACGAGGAGCACAACGCTTACGACGGCCGCGATCAGGCCGAGCGCAGCGCGGAATGGACGCTCTCTCGCAACACGCACCATCGAAACCCTCCTCCTCACAAGGACACCTGGCTGCGCGCGCAACCTTATTACAGGTCCCCCTTCCGCCACCTGGCTTCGCGCTGCACCGTCCGGTACGAGCGTCCGCGGCTTTTCGCGCTCGCGTGCGGCACGCTTGCGGTCGTCGATCCACACCTGCTCGCGGGCGAGCTTCCGCCAGGCAGCGATGCGCTCCGGGTCGAGCGCCGCGCGGACGGCGCAGCCGGGCTCAGTCTCATGAGCGCAGTCGGCGAAGCGGCAGCGGACGGCGAGCGCGTCGACATCGGCGAACGTGTCGCCGGCTCCCTCCCAGAGGCCGACTTCTCGCAGGCCGGGGGTATCGATCAGCAGCGCACCGCTGGGCAGCGCGAGCAGTTCGCGCGTGACCGTGGTGTGGCGGCCCCGACCGTCTTGTCGCACGGGCTGCGTGAGCTGGCGCTGCTCGCCCAGCAGCGCGTTGACGAGAGTCGACTTCCCTACGCCGGACGCGCCGAGCAGGACACTCGTCGAACCGGGCTCGAGGAGCGAGTGCAGCAGGCTGAGGCCGTCCCCCTGCCGGGCGCTGACCGCTACACCGTCGACGATCCCGAGCTGCCGCGCCAGGCGCGCCGCGGTCGACTGGGGATCGTCCACGCCTGCGAGATCCGCCTTGGTCAGCACCAGCGCAGCGGGCACTCCCTCGCTGCGGACCAGCGCGAGCATCCGCTCGAGGCGACGCTCGTTGGGGGCGGACGCCGGCTCTACGACCAGCGCCACGTCGACGTTGGCCGCCAGCACCTGGTGTGCCGTCACGTCGCCAGGCGCTCGGCGCACGATTGCGCCCCGCCGCTCCAACAGCGCGACGATGGCACCGGCCGCGTCGACCGCGACCCAATCACCGGTCACCGGCGGTGTCCCGCGCAGCTGCCCGCGCGCGGGCAGCAGCCGCGGCTGGCCGGCACCGGGCTGGCCGACGAGCCAGCGACCTCGGTGTTGCGCGATCACACGACCGGCGCTCAGCTCAGGATCCGCGAGCGCCTCGAGCTCACTGTCGAGACTTGGACGCCGGCCGAGACCGGCGATGTACGACTGCATCAGGTAGATCCTCCACGAATCACCCGAGGCGCTCCAGCACGGCGAGCGCGATCGCCGGTTCGCCGCCGATCGGGGAGAGGTGGCAGCCCGCGACGCCCTCGAGCTCGAGCAGACCGGCGACGAGCTCGGCCGCGAGCGAGATCCCGGCGCCCGGGTCCCGGCTCAGCCGGGCCGGCAGGTCTGCCGGGGCCGCCACGAACGGGATGCGGTTGAGCAGCTCGGCCTCGGTGGGGGTCGCCACCAACGAGACGTCCACGAGCACCGGGAGGTCGATGCCCGCCTCACGCAACCGCCGAAGCCAGGCGGCGAACGCCTCCAGCTCGAAGACGGGCTGAGTCTCGAGCAGCCGCGCACCTGCGGAGACCTTCGTGCGGAGGCGGGCGATGTGCTCGTCGGTGGCGCTCACCGTGGGGTCGACCGCCGCCAGCACGCAGTAGTCCCCGGCGGCCAGCCCGATCAGGTCCACCACGTCGAGGTCGCGCGCGGCGCGCGCCTCGGGCTGGTCGGAGACCTCGATCTCGTCGCCGCGCAGGCAGAGGACGTTCCGGACTCCGAGGACGCCGCCCGCCGAGCAGGTCGGACTGCAGGGCGAGCCGGTTGCGGTCGCGACAACTCACGTGGACGATCGGCTCGACGCCCTCGGCGAGCGCCACCGCCGCGGCCGCCCAGGGGGACACGCGGGCGCGTGCGCGGGGGTTGTCGCCGAACTTCACGAAGTCGAACGCGTCACGGACCTCGCGGAGCTTGCGACGAAGGTCTTCCGCGTCGGGCCGGGGCAGCGTCCCGAGGCTCACGGTCAGAACCGGCCGGTCCAGGACCGCCTCGGCGACGGTCCGGTGACGTTCCTCGACTCTCAGGCGGGGGGAAGTCACAGGCCCGGAGAAAATAGAAACGCCGCCGTTGCGTAATTGGGCGGGATGTGCTTCACTATCGATACGCAACCGTTCCGTATCGATAAGCGAAAGGACATTCCGATGGCACCCACGACAGGCAAGACATACCAGCGGCGCTGGTGGACGCTCGTCGTCCTGTCCATTTCGCTGCTCGTCATCTCGCTCGACAACACGATCCTCAACGTCGCGCTCCCCACGATCGAGCGCGACCTCGGCGCCTCGGCCAGCGACCTCCAGTGGATCGTGGACTCCTACACCCTGGTCTTCGCCGGCCTGCTGCTGACGATGGGCAGCCTCGGCGACCGCTTCGGCCGCCGCCGCGCGCTCGTCGCCGGCCTGCGGCGTCTTCGGCGCCGGCTCGCTGCTCTCCGCCCTCGCCGGAGAGCGCGGACGCGCTGATCGTCGAGCCGCGCGCTCATGGGGATCGGCGGCGCGCTGATCATGCCCTCCACCCTCTCGATCCTCACCAACGTCTTCCCCGCCGAGGAGCGGCCGAAGGCGATCGGCATCTGGGCCGCCGTGGCCGGGCTCGGCATCGCCATCGGGCCGGTCGGCGGCGGCTGGCTGATCGAGCACTTCGACTGGAGCTCGGTCTTCCTCGTGAACCTGCCGATCGTGGCGCTCGCCCTGCGCGGCCGCCCCCGCGCTCGTCCCCGAGTCGCGCGATCCGGAGCAGTCGCGGCTCGACCCGTTCGGCGCGGCGCTGTCGATGGTCGGGCTCGGCGCGCTCACCTGGGCGATCATCGAGGGCCAGCACGGCTGGACCGACCCGGCCACGCTGGCCGGCTTCGGCGTGGCGCTCGTGGCGCTCGCGGCGTTCGTGGCCTGGGAGCTCCGGACCTCGTCCCCGATGCTCGACGTGCGGCTCTTCCGCGTGAGCCGCTTCAGCGGAGCGAGCGTCTCGATCGCGCTCGTGTTCTTCTCGCTGTTCGGCGCGATCTTCTTCCTCACGATGTACCTCCAGGAGGTCAAGGACTACGAGCCGCTCGCGCGCGGGCCTGCGCGTGACGCCCGTGGCGCTCGGGCTGGTGCTCGGCGGACCGCTGTCCGCGAAGCTCGCGCAGCGCCTCGGCACCCGCCTCGTGGTGGCCGGCGGCCTGACGATCGTCGCGACCGCGATGGTCTTCATGTCCGGCGTCGGACGCGGCCACCGGGTACTCGTCGCTCGCAGCGGCGCTCGTCCTGCTCGGCTTCGGCATGGGCGCGACCATGGCGCCGGCCACCGAGTCGATCATGAGCTCGCTGCCGCTCGCCCACGCGGGCGTGGGCTCGGCCATGAACGACACCGTCCGCATGGTCGGCGGCACCCTCGGCGTGGCGATCCTCGGCAGCCTCCTGTCCGGCCAGTACGGTGCCGACATGGAGGCGCGCCGTCAAGGATCTGCCCGAGCCCGCACGGGCGGCCGCGGAGGGCTCGATCGGCGGCGCGGGCGCGGTGGCGGAGCGCATCGGCGGCCAGGCCGGGGCCACTCTCAACCAGGTCGCGGAGAGCGCGTACACGTCGGCGATGAGCACCACCCTGCTCGTCGCCGCCGGCGTGGCGCTCGCGGGTGCGCTGGTGGCGCTCATCGTGCTGCCCGGCCGCGAGCGCGAGCGCGCGGAGAAGCGGGCGGTCGCCGCCGAGCTGGTGCCCGCATGAGCTCCGCCGACGTCCGGAAGCGGGCCGGCCCGCGGCGCGCCGGCCGCGCGGGCGACGCGCAGCCAGGAGGCCCACCGGGCGATCCTGAAGGCCACCCTGGAGCTGCTCGGCGAGCAGGGCTTCCGCGGACTGACGATGGAGCGGGTGGCCGAGCGGGCCGGCGTCGGCAAGACCACCATCTACCGGCGCTGGCCCTCGCAGACGGAGCTGGTGGCGGAGGCGATCGGGCAGATCCGGCCGCCCAGCGCGCCGGCCGACAGCGGGAGCCTCGAGGGCGACCTCGGCGGGCCTCATGCGCGAGCAGCGCGAGCGGGTCGGCAGCACCCCCGGCCTGCGGCGGCTGATCCCGGTGCTGCTGACCGAGGCCACCCAGGACCCGGCGTTCCTGGAGCTGGTCACCGAGGGCGTGATCGAGCCGATCCGCGACGTGATCCGCGAGCTCGTGCGCCGTGGGATCGAGCGCGGCGAGCTGCGCCCGGACGTGGACGCGGAGACCCTCGTGGACCTGCTCCACGCGGTCCCGGTCTACAGGATCCTGCTGGCCGGGGGCGACACCTCGAAGGTCGGCGACGTGGCCGCCCGCGTGGTGCCGCTGCTGCTCGCGGGCGCCGGCCGCTAGCCGGCGGCCGGGTGCTCCTTCGCCCAGCGGGCGATGGTGCTCGAGCCGCTGATCACCTCGCCGTCGTCCAGGATGAGGATCGGTACCTCGTTCGTCCCCGACAGGCGCTTGATCTCCGCGCGGTCGCGGGTGCGCGCGGGCCAGGTCCACGGCATCAGCCGGTAGCCGCCCACGGTCTTGAGCTCGTAGCTGTGGCCGGCCGCGTCGAGCGCGTCGCCGGCCTTCGCGCAGGGGTGGAGCGCGCCGGGCCCGGATGTCTTGCTCCCGCAGGTGTAGAGGATCACGACCCGTAGCTCTTCGGCAGCCCGAGCGAATGCTCGGCCACGTAGTTGAGGATCATCTCGCGCGACACCGGCGCGGTCCGCGTGAGCCGCACGCCCCACCACATGTCGGCCAGCTCGTACTCGAGCGCGAAGCCGTTGCCGCCGTGGGCCTGGATCGCCCGGTCCACGCAGGCGATGGCCGCCTCCGCCGCCGCGTACTTCGCCATGTTGCTGGCCTCGCCCGCGCCGGGCGCGCCGGCGTCGTAGAGCGCGGCGGCCTTCTGCGTCATGAGCCGGGCCAGCTCGAGCTCGATCTTCGCCTCGGCCAGCGGGTGGGCCACGCCCTGGTGCGTGCCGATCGGGGCGCCCCAGACGGAGCGCTCGTTCGCGTATGCCGACGCCTTGGCGAGCGCGCGGCGCCCGGCGCCCGCGGCGATCGCGGCGCCCATGATGCGCTCCGGGTTGAGCCCGTCGAAGACGGGGCCGAGGCCGCCGCCCTCGCCACCGATGAGACGGTCCTCCTCGAGCTCCACGTCGTCGAAGAAGAGCGTCCACTGCTTGTCCGGCCCGATGTACGGCATCGGGATCGCCTCGCGCGTGAAGCCCGGGGCGTCCACGTCCACGAGGCAGAGCGACGGCAGCCCGAGCTGGCCGTCCGGCAGCCGGCTGCGCGCCACCACGAGCACGGCGTCGGCGTGCTCGACGCCCGAGATGTAGGTCTTCTGGCCGCGCAGGAGGAAGCGCTCGCCGCGGCGCTCGAGCGCGGTGGCGAGGTTGTGCGAGTTGGTCCCGGCGTCGGGCTCGGTGATGGCGAAGGCCACCTTGGTCGTGCCCGCGGCGATGCCGCGCAGCCAGCGGTCCTTCTGGTCGGGCGTGCCGTGGCGGGAGAGGATGCTGCCCACGATCGCCGGCGAGACCACGATCAGGAGCAGCGAGCTGCCCGCCGTCGAGATCTCCTCGCCCACCGCGGCCAGGGCGGACATGCCGAGCCCGCCGCCGCCCCACTCCTCGGGGATGTTCACGCCGAGGTAGCCCTTCTCCGCGAGCGCGTCCCACAGCTCGGTGGGCGGGAGGCCCTCGGAGTGCTTGCGGCGCGAGTAGGTCGGGCCGAAGCCGGAGCAGATCGCGCCGACGGTGTCGCGCATCATGCGCTCCTCGTCGCTCGGCACGAGCTCGAGGACCGCGCTGCGCGCGTCAGCCGCCGACTGCATGCGGCTCCTCCACGCGCGGCGCCGTTCCGGTGCAGCGCGTACATGCGCTCGATCCACTGCCCGCCGGGCCTGCGCCATCAGCTCGTCGCGCAGCTCCTGGACCGCCGGGCGTCGCGCGCCGATCGGCGCGTAGGGCCGCTCCGGGCGGCGCCACGAGCGGCGTGAAGAGCGACGCGGCGGTGAGGTCGGCCACGCTGAAGCCGCTCGCCCACGAGGTAGCCGGAGGGCTGGAGGTCGGCCTCGAGCTTGTCCATCGCCGCGACGACGCGGTCGCGCGCGCGCGCCGCGGTCTGGGCGTGACGGTGTAGTCCGCGCCTCACGAAGAAGCGCGCCACCGGGGCCGTGCGCGCGGAGGAAGCGCTCGCGGCTCGGTCCCTGCTCCTGGAACAGCGTGCGCGCGACCACGTCGGTGTCCGACAGCGTGTGGTGCCAGACGAAGCGGCGCATCTCGGGGCCGAGGTTCTCGTCGAACCAGTCCTCGAGCGCGAGCGCGCGGCGGCGCTCCGCCTCGTCGGCCGGGTAGAGCGGCGGGTCGGGCCGGTACTCCTCGAGCGCCGCGATGATCGCCGTGGAGTCGCCGATGCGCCTGCCGTCGATCTCGATCACCGGGCAGCCGGCGCTGCTTCCCGCGCGTCACGCGCAGGGCGGTCAGCCCGTGGAGGCCGGGCATCGGCACGCGGAGCTCGTGCGGGATGCCCTTGTAGTCGAGCGCCCAGCGCGCCTTCTCGTTGTAGTGCGAGACCTCGATGTGCCAGAGGACGACGGCCACGTGGGGCATAGAATGCCAGCGTGCGCGTCGGTCTGTATCGTGGCCTACTGGCCGTGGTTCTCCGCGGAGGAGCAGATCGCCCTGGCCGAACAGGCCGACAGGGTGGGTCTCGACTCGGTCTGGGTCGCCGAGGCGTGGGGCCAGGACGCGGTCTCGGTGCTCGGCCATCTGACCGCGGTCACGGAGCGGATCGGGCTCGGCTCGGCGCTGATGCAGATCCCCGCGCGCACGCCGGCGGCCACGGCGATGACCGCCGTCACCCTCGACGTGCTCTCGGGCGGGCGCTTCAAGCTCGGGCTCGGCGTGTCCGGCCCCCAGGTGTCGGAGGGCTGGCACGGCGTGCCGTTCAGGCGGCCGCTCGCGCGGACGCGCGAGTACGTGGAGATCGTGCGCAAGGCGCTCGCCCGCGAGGCGCCGCTCGAGTACGAGGGCAGCGAGTTCCGGCTGCCGCTCGAGGGCAGCGAGCTCGGCAAGCCGCTGAAGCTGCTGGCCAAGCCCGTGAGCGAGCGGATCCCGATCTACCTCGGGGCGATCGGCCCGAAGTCGGTGGAGCAGACGGCGCAGATAGCCGACGGCTGGATCCCCTTCATGTTCAATCCCGACCGCGCGCCGGAGCTGCTGAAGCCGTTCGAGGGGACGGACGTGGACATCGCCCCGGCCGCCCTGATCTGCGTGGACGAGGACCGCGACCGCGCCCGTGACCTCGCCCGGCCCTGGCTCGCCACCTACCTCGGCGCGATGGGGGCGAAGGAGAAGAACTTCTACGTCGAGACCGCCGAGCGCTTCGGCCACGGCGACGCCGCCCGCGAGGTCCAGCGGCTCTTCGGCGCCGGCGACCGGGCCGGCGCCGCGCAGGCGCTCACGCCCGAGCTGATCGACGGCTCGGCGATCTGCTGCGACTACGGCGAGCTCGACGAGCGCCTGGCCGCCTACGAGCGCGCCGGCGCCGACACGCTGCTGGCGCTCCCGTTCGGCGACCGCCCGCGCATCATCGAGGCGCTCGGCGCCGCCGTCCCGGCCTAGGCACTAGGCGCCCGCCGCGCGCTGGGCGCGCTTCAGCTCGCGCATCACCGTGCCGCGCTGGTCCTTGAAGGTCAGGCGCTTCTCGAGGTAGGGGATCGCCGCGGCCGGGTCGCCGGACTCGCTCAGCGACTTGCCGAGGTTGAAGAGCGCATACGCGTACTCGATGTCCTGGCTGTCCTCGGGCCATGTGGCCACCGCGCGCTGGAGCAGCGGCACGGCCTCCGCGTAGCGGCCCGCCTGCATGAGCTGGAAGCCCTGCGCGTTCAGGTCGGAGCCGCTCGCCGCGGGCGCGGGCGTCTCGGGCTCGGCGGGCGCGGGCTCCTCCGCCGGCGCCGGCGTGGTCACCGTCTCGCGCTCGGTCACCGTTCGCTGCGCCTGCGCGCGCCGTCTCGCCCTGCGGCGGCGAGCCCTCGTCCCCGCCCGTCGAGAGGAGCACCGCGCCGGCGGCCACGAGCACCGCGGCGGCCGCGAGCGCCACGAGCAGCGGCGCGGTGGTGGAGCGCCGGGGCGCTGGCGGGGACGCGGCGATCCGGCGCGTGGGCCGCGTCGGCTCGGGGCGGGGCGCCGGCCGCTCGAGCGCGTCCCTGAGCCCGGTGCCGAGCTCGCCCGCCGAGCGCGGGCGCGCGTCCGGATCGCGCTCGAGGCCGCGCCTGAGGAGCGTCGGCGGCCGCGGGCGGCGCGCCGGGAAGCCGGTCGCGGAGGTCGGGCGGCGGCTCCGTGGCGATGCTGTGCGCGATCTCGAGCGGCGTGCGCCCGGAGCGCGCCTTGCGGCCCGCGAGCGCCTCGAAGCAGACCGCGGCCAGCGCGTACACGTCGGCGGCCGGGCCGGGCTCGGCGCCGTCGAGCTGCTCGGGCGCCATGTAGGAGGCGGTCCCGAGCACCATGTCGCTGCGGGTGATGCGGGTCTGGCCCGCGGCGGTGGCGATCCCGAGGTCGGCGAGCTTGGTCACGCCGTCGTCGCGGAGCAGCACGTTGGCGGGCTTCACGTCGCGGTGCACCACCCCGTGGGAGTGGGCGTGGTCGAGCGCGGAGCCGAGCTCCGCGGCCATGGTCCCGGCACGGCGCGGCTCCAGCGGGCCGCGGCGGAGCGCCTCGGAGAGCGACTCGCCCTGCACGTACTCCATGACGATCAGGACGCCCTCGTCGTCGATGGCGGTGTCGTAGATCGAGACGAGGTTGCGGGTGGTTCAGCGATGCCCCGAGCCGCGCCTCGCGGGCGAAGCGCTTCTCCATGTCCTCGGGGCTGTCGGCGTGCAGGCGCTTGACCGCCACGTCCCGGCCGAGCCGCTCGTCACGGCACAGCAGGACCGAGGCCATGCCGCCCGAGCCGAGGCGGCCGGCCACGCGGTAGCGCCCGGCCAGGAGTGATCCCTGCGCGCGAACGGGCACGTCAAATCCCTACCCGCGCTCGCGAGCGGGTAACCGGCTCCTGGCCGGATTACCTACGCATGCGGCGAGCCGCGTGCTTGCGCAACGCTCAGACGCGCTGGATGATCGTGCCGGTGCCGAGCCCGCCGCCGCAGCACATCGTCACGAGGCCGGTCTCCTTGTCGGAGCGCTCGAGCTCGTGCAGCAGCGTCGTGATCAGGCGGGCGCCGGTCGAGCCGAGCGGGTGCCCGAGCGCGATCGCGCCGCCGTTCACGTTCACGCGGTCCATGTCCGGCTCCAGCTCCCGGCGCCAGGCGGCGAGGACGGACGCGAAGGCCTCGTTGACCTCCACGAGGTCGATGTCGTCCATCGTCATGCCGTTGCGCTCGAGCAGCTTCTTGGTGGCCGGGATCGGGCCGGTGAGCATGATCACCGGGTCCACGCCGACGGTCGTCTGGTCGACGATCCTGGCGCGCGGCTTCAGCCCGAGGGCGTCGGCCTTCTCGCGCGCCATCAGCAGCACGGCGGCGGCGCCGTCCGAGATCTGGGAGGCGTTGCCGGCGGTCACGCGGCCGTCCGGCTTGAACGCCGGCTTCAGCTGCGACAGCGTCTCGAGGTCGTCTCGGGGCGGATGCCCTGGTCGGTGACGTAGGTGTCGCCGTTCACCTGGAAGGGCACGATCTCGCGCTCGAAGCGTCCCTCCTCGGTGGCCTGGTGCGCGAGCTGGTGCGAGCGCACGCCGATCTCGTCGAGCTCGGAGCGCGGGATCTCCCACTTGTCGGCGATCATCTCCGCCGAGATGCCCTGCGGCACGAGGTTGTAGCGGTTCATCAGCTCCTCGGGCCAGGGCGAGCCGACCTCGTCGGTCCACTTGAAGCCGACCCCCATGGGGATGTGGCCCATGTGCTCGACGCCCGAGCCGATCGCGGCGTCATGGACGCCGGAGGCGATCAGGGCGGCGGCGAAGTTCACGGCCTGCTGGGCCGAGCCGCACTGGCGGTCGACCGTGGTGGCCGGGGTCTCGATCGGGAGGCCCGCCTGGAGCCAGGCGTTGCGGCCGACGTTGAACATCTGCTCGCCGTACTGCTGGACGCAGCCGGTGATGACGTCCTCGACCTCGGAGGCCTCGATCCCCGCACGATCGATGACCTCGGTGTAACACTTGCCGAGGAGCTCGTTCGGGTGGGTGTCCTTGTAGTAGCCCTTCTCCGGATGGCCGCGCCCGATCGGGGTGCGAACCGCCTCGACGATAACTACCTCACGCCCATGCCCGTTCTGCATTCTGAGCCTCTTCCTCCGCGGTCGATTGTGGTAAGCCTACTCGATTGACTGTCCAGTCAGCCAGACATCGTCCGCACCCCGAGAACCCGCTCTGGAATGCCTGAAAAGTTCGGAATAGTGGGCTCCGGGGCCATCGCGCGCGGGCTTGCGCGCGTGGCCGTGGACCACCACGACGTGGTGCTCTGGGCCCGCAGCGAGAGCTCCGCCGAGAGCGCGGCCGCGCACGTGGGCGAGGCCGCCGTGGTCACGGACCTGGACGAGCTCGCGGAGTGCGACGTGGCCGTGGAGGCGGTGACCGAGGACGAGCGGGTGAAGAGCGACGTGCTCGCCCGGCTGGGCCGCGTGCTGCCGGAGCAGGCCTTCCTCGCGAGCACCACCTCGTCGCTGTCGGTGCGCGCGCTCGCGGAGGCCAGCGGGCGCCCGGACCGCTTCGCGGCCCTCCACGTGTTCAACCCCGTCGAGAAGATGGAGCTGGTCGAGCTCTGCTTCCCGGACGAGGCGACCGACGACACCCGCGAGTTCTTCCGCGACCTCTGCCGGCGCTTCGAGAAGACCGCGGTGGAGGTGCCCGACTCGGCCGGCTTCGTGGTCAACCGGCTGCTCTTCCCCTACCTCTTCGACGCCGTGCGGCTGCTCGAGCGCGGCGGCCTCGACGCCAAGGCCGTGGACACCTGCATGAAGCTCGGCGCGGGCCACCCGCTGGGGCCGCTCGCGCTGCTCGACTTCGTGGGCCTCGACGTGTCCGCCGCCATCGGCGAGTCGATCGGCGCCGACGTGCCCGACCGCGTCCGCGAGCTCGTGGCCGCGGGCAAGCTCGGCCGCAAGTCGGGCGAGGGCTTCTTCGTCTACGGCTGAGCCGGCCCGCCGCCCTGGCGGCGACCGGCCGTCGCCATCCCGGCGGCGAGGTCCCAGACCACGTCCGCCTCGCCGATGCCCTGCTTCCCGGCGAGCTCCGTCACGCGGTCCCACGGCAGCGAGGCCTCGGGAAGGTCGTCCCAGCGGGCGAGGTCGAGCGCCTCGAGCGCCCCCTCGAGCGCCGGGCTGATCTCGTCCTCCCCCACCTGCGCGACCTGCTCCTTGATCAGCGCGCGCAACGCGTCACGCTCCGAATCGCTCAGCTTGACGCACCACATGCCGCGCGAACGTAGAGACCGCGGGCGGACGGATCGCCCGTCCGGGTCAGCCTTCCGGCGGGCGCTCCTGGCCGCGCGGCGTGGCCGCGGCCTCCTCCACCGGGCGCGGCGGGCCGGGGTCCGGGCGCTCGCTCGCCGTGGTGGTCGCGGATCCGCACCGCGTCGATGCGGTTCTGCCGGACCGACTCCACGCGGATCGAGTAGCCGTTCGTCTGGACCATGTCCCCGCGCTTCGGCAGGCGCCCGAGCTCGCCGAAGACGTAGCCGCCGACGGAGTTGTAGGCCTCGGAGTCGATCGGCAGGTCGAGCCCGTAGTCCTGGAGGTCGGTGATCGGCACGTGGCCGCGGACCCACCAGTCGCCGTTCGCGAGCCGGCGGATGCCGGCCACCGCGGGATCGGTCTCGTCGGCGATCTCCCCCACGACCTCCTCGATGATGTCCTCGATCGTCACGATGCCGGCCGTCCGGCCGTACTCGTCCACCACCACCGCCATCGACGCGCGCTCGCGCTGGAGGTCGGCGAGCAGGTCGTCGAGCGGCTTGGTCTCGGGCACGATCAGGGCGTCCTTCACGGCGCCCGCGATCGACGCCGTGCGGGCCCTCGGTCATCAGCAGCCTGCACCAGCGAGTTCGCGTGGACGATCCCGCGGATGCGGTCGGTGTTGCCGTCCTCGGTCACCACCAGGCGCGTGTGCCCCGAGTCCACCATCCGGCGCAGCGCCGTCTCCACGTTCTCGGCCACGTCCACGGTCACGACCGCGGGAATCGGCGTCATCACCTGGCGCGCCTGCTGCTCGTGCAGGTGGAAGACGCCGGAGAGCATCCCCGCCTCGCCGGGGTCGAGCTTGCCGCCGTGGGCGCTCTGCGCGATCAGGAGCTTCAGGTCCTCGGAGCGAGCTGGCCTCGTCGAACTCGGCGCGGGGGTCCACCCCGATGAGGCGCAGGATCGCGTTGGAGGCCGAGTTGAGCAGCCAGATGAGCGGCCCACAGGGCGCGCTTGAAGAACTCGAGCGGCCGGGCGGTGCGGCGGACCGTGCCCTCGGCGTGGACGATCGAGTAGATCTTCGGCACCTGCTCGCCGAACGTGATGTGGAGCGAGGTGGTGAGCAGGTAGGCGATCGAGATCGAGATGGCCACGGCCACGCCGTGGCTCGCCACCTCGCCGAGCGGGTCCTCGAGCAGACGGGCGATCGCCGGCTCGCCGAGGAAGCCGATGCCGAGCGAGGCCATCGTGATGCCGAGCTGGCAGGCGGACAGGTACTCGTCGATCTGGTCGAGCTGCTTGAGCGCCAGCGCGGCGCCGCGCACGCCCTCGTCGCGCATCTGCTCGAGCCGCGACTGGCGCGCGCGGACGAGCCCGAACTCGGCTGCCACGAAGAAGCCGTTGGCGGCCACCAGCACGACCACCCCGAGCAGGAACAGCAGCTCTGTCATGAGGGGGCGCCGAGACCCCGGGAGGGGGCCCTGCGCCGGCTACTTCGAGGGAGCTCGTCGTCGCTCATCGGCGAGGGGGCGAGGGTAGCAGGGGACTAGGCAAGGCCGTCGATGCTTCCCGCGAGCTCGAAGTCGTTCTCCGTGAGCCCTCCCTCGGAGTGCGTGGACAGGCTCGACCGTCACCTTGTTCCACGAGATCTCGAGGTCGGGATGGTGGTTCATCTCCTCCGCCACCGGCGCCAGCCGGTCGACCAGGCCCACCGAGGACATGAAGTCCTCGCCCTCGAAGGTCTTCCTGATCGCGTCGCCGTCGCGCTCCCAGCCGTCCATGCCGGCCAGCCGCTGCTCGATCTCCTCGTCGCTGAGACGTGCCATCCTCGTCTCCATGCGTGTCGCTTCGCTTGTTCCCTCGGCCACCGAGATGCTCTTCGCCCTCGGGCTCGGAGACTCCGTGGCCGGCGTGACTCATGAGTGTGACTACCCGCCGGGCGCGGAGGCACTCCCCCATCTCACACGCAGCGTGATCCCCGGGGGCCTGCAGGCCGACGAGATCGACCGCGCCGTGCGCGAGCGCACCGCGCGCGGGCGAGTCCCTGTACGAGCTCGACGAGTTCGCGCTGGAGGAGCTCGGCGTGGACCTGATCGTGACCCAGGCGGTCTGCGAGGTCTGCGCGGTGTCGTTCGAGGACGTGCGCGCGGTCGCCGAGCGCCTGCCCACTCACCCGCAGGTGATCTCGCTCGACCCCTCCACGCTCGGCGAGGTGCTGGCCGACGTGCCGCGGCTCGCCCAGGCCGCCGGGGCGATCGAGGCCGGCGAGCGGCTGCTGGCGGAGGCGTCGGACCGCATCGAGGCGGTCGAGCAGGCCGTGGCGGACGCGCCGCGCCCGCGCGTGGCCGCGCTCGAATGGCTCGACCCGGTGTACGTGGGCGGCCACTGGGTGCCGCAGATGATCGAGCTCGCCGGCGGGGCCGACGTGCTCGGCTTCACCGGCGAGAAGTCGCGGACGGTCGAGTGGGCCGAGGTCCAGGCCTCCGCGCCCGAGCTGGTGGTCTCGATGCCCTGCGGCCTGTACGCCGAGGAGGCGGCCGCCGAGACGATGCGCCACCGCGAGCGGCTCGCGCCACTGGGCGCGCGCGTGGTGGCCGTGGACGCCGCCGCCTACTTCTCGCGCCCGGGCCCGCGGCTGGTGGACGGCGTGGAGCTGCTGGGCCACCTGCTGCACCCCGACCTCGTGCCGGCGCCCGACTCGCGCCGCTCGATCGAGCTGGACCTGAGCGGCGCCGGCGCCCGCCTAGGCGCTCGACGACACCACGATCGCGCCCGCCACGGCGGCCGCGCCCAGCGCGCCGCACACCAGCGCCAGCACCCCCTCGGGCACGCGCACGCGGTCGCCCAGCTCGACGAGCACGAACGCGGTCAGGGCGCCTCCGATGAGGCCGCCGATGTGGCCGCCCACCGAGATGTTCGGGACGCTGAACGTGATCACCAGGTTCAGCACGATCCAGATGCCGAGCCCGCTCTCCATGATGCTCATCCCGCGGTTGCGCATCACGACCGCCGTGGCGCCCATCAGGCCGAAGATCGCGCCCGAGGCGCCCACCGTCGGCGCGTCGGGCTCGAGCATCAGCGCCCCGAACGACCCGGCGAGCAGCGACACGAAGTAGATGAGCCCGAAGCGCAGCTTCCCCACGGCCGGCTCGAGCAGCCCGCCGAGGATGTAGAGCGAGAGCATGTTGAAGAGCAGGTGGAAGAAGCCGGCGTGCAGGAAGCCGGCGGTGACCAGCCGCCAGTACTCGCCGTCGGCGATCTCCGCGCGCGACACCGCCCCGTCCTGGAGCAGGCTGCTCCCGCCGATCCCGCCGCCCGTGGCGCTCGCGCCGCCGAGGATCCCCCCGAGCGCCACCAGCACGTTGATCCCGATCAGGATGTAGGTGAGCGTGGGCTCGTCCGACGGGCTGCGGATCACGCGCGTCTTGGTGCGCTGGCGCGCGCACTCGGGGCAGCGCATGCCGACCGGGGTGGTGGTCATGCAGTCCGGGCAGATCGGCCGCTCGCAGTTCGAGCAGCGCACGCCCGTCTCGCGGTTCGGGTGCCGGTAACACGTCTCCATCGCCCGGCGGAGACTAGTGGCGGGCCGCTTACAGATCTACGCGCATTACGGGCATCTCGCCCGGCACGCGGGCCCCGCCGCGGCGCTCGCGCGTGACCAGCACGGCGTCCGCGCCGCTCAGGTCCTCGGGCAGCGCGACCGACCCGCTCCCGTCGCGGTCGGCCACGAAGGTCGGCGCCGGCGCGATCTTGTCCCCGGTCGCGATCCAGGCCTGGTAGACGCGCCCGGGACCGGGGTCGGGAAGGCCCTCGGCGGTGAGCGCCGCGCCGTCGTCGCCGTCGCCCTCCACGCGCAGCTGCGCGCTGGCCGTCGGAAGCCTTGAATCGTCCACCTTCGCGGCGATCGTCCGCTGCGTCCTCGCCGCCCGCCAGCCGGGCCACGCCGAAGCCGGCGAGGAGCGCCAGGACGAGCATCGCGCCGGCAAGCGCCGGCCGGATCGGGGCGATCCGCGGCAGCCGCTCGCGCAGGCTGCGGCGCGCCGGCCTGCGCCTCCTTGGCGTCGCCCTCGGCGCGGACGGCGTCCATGATCGACGCGCGAAGCCGGTCCGGCGGGTCCACCTGCTCGACGGAGCGCGGGAGCGCGTCCGCGGCGGGCCGCAGGCGCTCGACCTCGTCGCGGCAGTCGGGGCAGGACTCCATGTGGAGCTCGAACGCGACCCGCTCCTCCTCGGCGAGAGCGCCGAGCAGGAAGGCGCCGGCGTCGTCCGCGAAGCGTGCGTGGTCGGGCCCGGTCACGCGAGCTCCCCCGGTGTGACGCTGTCGGCCAGCTGCGCGCGCATCTTCTCGAGGCCGAGGCGCATGCGGCCCTTGACGGTCCCGATCGGCATGCCGAGCATCTCGGCGATCTGGCTGTGGCTGAAGCCGCCGAAGTAGGCGAGCTCGATCGTGCGGCGCTGCTCGTCGGGCAGCTGCTCGAGCGCGCCGTGGACCCCGCGCGCCTCCTCGCGGCGCGCCGCCTCCACGTCCGTGCGCTCGCGGGCCTCGAAGCGCTCCTCGATGCCTTCGAGCGTCTCGCGCCTGCGCTCGTGGACGGTGCCGCGGCGGAGCTGGTCGATCGCCCGGTTGTGGACGATGCCGAGCACCCAGGTGCGGACGCTGCCGCGCGCCTGGTCGTAGCGCAGGCGGCTGCGCCAGATGGACAGGAACGCCTCCTGCGTGATGTCCTCAGCGGTCACTCTGTTCCCCACCATGCGATAGGCCAGTGAGAAGGCCGCGCCGCCGTGCCTGTCGTACATGAGCTCGAAGGCGCGCGGGCTCCCTCCCTGCACCAACTGCATGACCTCCTCGTCCGCGAGATTTCGGATGTCGGTGGCCACTACGTCCTGTTCCTACGCTCTACGAGCGCGCCCGGATCAGGCGATCTAGCTGCGGAGGCGCTTCTCGAGGTCGCCCGCCAGGTCGCGGACGCCCTTCTCGAGCGCGCGCAGGCCGCTCGACTCGCGCTTGCGCTGCCGCTGGCGCGCGCGCACCAGCACGAGCGCGCCGCCGGCCATGCTGCCCACCATCACGGCGGCGGCGGGGCGGGCCCAGTTGCGCGGATCGCGCATCGCGGCGGGGTCGAGGTCGGCCAGCTCCTCCGCGGCCGCCTCGGTGAGGCCGGACAGGGTGCGCTCGAGCCTGTCGCTCAGCGCCTCGGGCGGCTCGACCGGCACCAGCGCCGAGCGCAGCAGGTGCTCCAGACGCTCGCCCTCAATCATCCTCGTCCTCCTGAAGTCGCTGCTCGAGCTGCTTGATGGCCCTGTGGATCAACACCTTGGTCGCGCCCTCGGAGCGGTCGAGCGCGCTCGCGATCTCGCGGTTGTCCATCCCCAGCGCGAAGCGCATGATCAGCGCCTCGCGACGGTCGTCCGGCAGGTTGGCCACACCCTCCAGCACGTTCTTCACGTGCTCGCGGCCCTCCACCACCGTCTCCGTGTCGTGGGGCGCCGTGAGCACAGCCGCATCCTCCAGTTGTGTCATGGGCCGGCGCGAGCGGTCGCGGTAGTAGTTCGCGGCCAGGTTGTGGGCGATGCGGATCAGCCAGGGCCTGAGCGGCCGGCCGTTCGACTCGCGCTGCGCCCGGTCGAAGTGGCGGTAGGCCTGGAGGAACGTCTGCTCCGTGAGGTCCTCGGCGTCGTGATGGTTCCCGACGCGGTAGTACGCGTAGCTGTAGACGTCGCGCAGATGCGCGCGGTAGAGCTCCGTGAAATCCCGGTCCAGACGCTGCTTGTCCGCGGAGCCCTCCAACCAAGAGGAGCCTACCCGTAGTGGGCGGGGCCTCAGGCCGCACGGCTACCGCGCGTCTCGGCCGTCTTGCGGATGCTCTCGAGCCACTGGTCGGCGGAGTCGTCGCCGTCGAGCACGCGGCGCAGCCCGGTGGTCACCGGCGCGTCGATGCCCTCGCGCTCGAAGGCGAGGTCGAGCAGCGGCACGGTCGCGAGCGACTCGGCCGTCTGGTCGATGGCGGCCTCGACGGCGCCCGCCGGCAGCCCGGCGCCCACCAGCTCGCCCGCGCGGCGGTTGCGGCTGCCCTCGGCGAGGGCCGTGGCCACGAGGTCGCCGGCGCCGGCAAGCCCGGCGAAGGTCTCGCTGCGCCCGCCGTTCGCGAGCGCCAGCTGATGGACCTCGGAGAAGATCCGCCCGGCCGCGGCCCCGGCCAGGTTGGCCCCGCGCGGCGCGGCGGCCGCCGACGCGAGCGCCGCGGCGTTCTTGGCGCAGGAGGCCAGCTCGGCTCCGGTCACGTCGTCGGTGGCCTCCACGCTGAGCCCGCCGGCCTCGAGCACCTCGCGCAGCTGGCGGAGCAGGTCGGCGTTGCGGGTCGCGAGGACCACCGAGGCGCCGAGCTCGATCGCCTCGCGCGCGTGCGCGGGACCTGCCAGCGACGCCACCGCGCGGGCGCGCACGCGCTCGGCCACGAACGCGGAGGGCGTGGTGCCGAGCGGCGGGACGAGGCCCTTGGACGCGACCAGCACGGCGCTGCGCTCGCCCACGCGCGCGCCGATCTCGCCGACCGCGGCCGGGAGGGAGCTGCACGGCACGGCCAGAACCACGAGGTCGACGCCGGCGAACTCCACGTCGCGCACCGCGCACGCCTCGATCCCCTCGCCGAGCGGCACGCCGGGCAGGTACTCGGCGTTCTCGCCGGATCCCGCGAGCGCCTCCGCCTGCTCGGCGGTGCGGCAGCCGAGCTGCACCTCCAGTCCCGCGCGCGCGAGGACCACGGCGGCGGCGGTGCCCATCGAGCCGGCGCCGACCACGGCCGCGGTGCGCAGCGGCGGCAGCCCGCCGAGCCATTCCCACTGGAGCTCCACGCAGGGCCAGATCCGCTCGGTCACCTCGCCGGCCAGGAACGGAGACGGGTTCTCCACGCGCGGGAAGGTGAGCGGCGCGCCGAAGCGCAGGTGGACCTTCACGGGACGGATGCGCCAGCCGCGCCGCGCGCGCTCGCTGCCGGACACGGCGATCGGGACCACGGGGACCCCGCTCTCGAGCGCCAGGCGGCCCACGCCGCGGTGCGGCGTGCCGAGCGAGCCGCGCCTGCGGCGCGTGCCCTCCGGGAAGATCACCACGGCCTCGCCGCGCTCGAGCAGCATCAGCGAGGTCTTCGTGGACTCCGCGTCGGACTCGCCGCGCTTGACCGGGAAGGCGCCCAGGCAGTTGAGGAGCCAGCCCACGAACGGGTTGCGGAAGATCTCCTGCTTGGCCATGAAGTAGATCGGCCGCGGCAGGCAGGTGCCGAGCGCGAACGGGTCGAGGAAGCTGCGGTGGTTCGAGGCCAGGATCACGCCGCCGCGCGGCACCATGCCGTGGCCTCGCCGCGCGAGCCGGAAGTAGAGGAGGATCGCCGGCTTCGCGAACACCCGGATCGACCAGTAGAGGGGCGAGTTCACGCCGCGCCTGCGGGTCCGCTCGTGGTACAGCCCGAGCGGGCGCGCGCGCATCCATCGACCCATCCCGGCCATCCCCTCAGCTACCCACCGGGACTGCTCGCGTTACGCTGCCGGTGTGAACGAGCTCCGGCGCACCATGAACGGCGCCGCCGCGGGCGCTGCGGCCGCGGCGGTGTGGGCGGCCCAGCAGCCGCTCGACAAGCGGGTCTTCGGCTCGCGCCACGACGACGTGGAGCTGCTCGGCAAGCTGGCCACGCGCGGCGGCGGATGGCCCGGCGTGGGCCTTGCCATTCACCTCGCCAACGGCGCGGCGTTCGGCGCCGTCTACGCGCTGGTGCGCCCGTTCGCACCGGGGCCGGCCACGGCCACGGGGGCCGGCGCGGCCCTGGCGGAGCACCTCGCCACCTGGCCGCTCACGACCTTCGTGGACCGCTACCACCCCGCGCGCAAGGAGCTCGAGCCGCTGCACGGCAACGCTCGCGCCTTCGCGCAGTCGGCGTGGCGGCACCTCCTCTTCGGGCTGGTGCTCGGCGAGCTCGAGCGGCGGCTCAACCCCGAGGGCGAGTTCGAGCCGCTCGAGGACGTGCCCGTGGCCTCGAACGGCCACGGGAACATCGAGCACGCGGCGGCCGGCGCGACGAGCGCCGAAGCGCACTGAGCGCGGACTGACCGCTCGACCGACCCGCGCCGGAGTAGCTCAGGGGTAGAGCACCGGTTTTGTAAACCGGCTGTCGCGGGTTCGAATCCCGCCTCCGGCTTGCCCTGAGACGGCGTTAGACGGCGCCTCTGCCTCCGAAGCGGGAGCCGAAGCCGAATCCGCCCGAGGGGATTCCTGCGAGCAGCACGAGAATGGCACCGACGATCGCCACGATGGCGGAGCCGGTGAGCGCCGCGAGGATCAGGTAGACCAGCGCGGCCACCAGTACGGCAATGAGAATTCCGATCACGTTTCTCTCCTCCTGTGGGTGGGACGCCGAACCGGTACCCACCGTGGGGAGGGCGGAAACCCCGCGGCCGCTCAGGACTTCACGTAAACCGGCGTGCCGAGCGGCACCAGGCGCATGAGCACCTGAAGGTCGGCGTCCGCGGCGCGCAGGCAGCCGGCCGAGGCCGGGGTGCCGATGGTGGAGGGCGCGTCGGTGCCGTGGATCGCGAGCCTGTCGCCGCCGGTCCAGCCGGGCGGCGGATTCGTCTGATGGCCGGTGAGGGCCAGGATGCAGCAGCCGTAGTAGGCGCCGTAGCGCGACCCGTCGATCTTGTCCGTGACCGCGTAGCGGCCGGGGGGCGTGGGCGAGCCGGCGCTGCCGACCGCCACGCTCAGCGTCTTGACGGTGCGGTCACCGCGGCGCAGCTCGAGCCGGCGCTCCGACAGGTCGGCGTGCAGCGACCAGGTGGTCCTGCCCTTCTTCAGCGCGCGGTCCTTGCCCCGGACCCAGGCGAGCTGCCCGTTCGGCTGCTCGTCCGTCACGACGCCGAGCCAGGCGCCGCGCCGGGCCGCGACGCTCAGCACGCGCGGCGACCCGAACTCGGTGGTGGGCCCCACCATCGCCACGGCGTCGCCGCCGGGGCGCTTCCGGAGCACCACGTCGCCGCGGACGCTCAGCAGGTCGGGCCGCGGCGGCTTCGGCCGCGCGCTCGCGGCCGGCAGCGAGCGGCGGCGCGGGAACCGGCTCCGTGACCGGGATCGAGGGACCCTGGGCCGAGGCCTCGGACAGCTGGACCTCGGCGCGGTAGATGCAGAGCGCCAGGAGGGCGGCGAGCGGCAGGATCAGATAGGGGCGGACCCGCATACGGGTCCATCGGCGCGCCCACTATCGCCTCCACCGGAGGACGGCGGCCCCGAACATTCGTCCAGGGCGGTTTCTTGCGGAAACCCGGCTCTAGAGCAGAACCTGCCGCGAGGCGAGGTGCGCGCCGACCTTGCGCTTCACGCGCTGGAGGGCGTTGTCCACCGTCTTCGTGTCGCACGCGAGCCGCTCGGCGATGCTCTCGTAGCTGTAGCCGTCGAGGTAGAGCGAGAGCACCGAGCTCTCGAGCTCCGACAGCACGCTCGACAGGCAGGCCACGAGGCTGTGGAGCTCCTCGGTGGAGATCACCTGGTTCGCCGGGTCGTGCGCGGTCGGCCCCGGGAGCAGCTCGTCGAGCGTCGGGTCGCCGTCGCCGCCGCTGGCCGCCGGCGTCTGCGAGAACGAGACGTACTCGTTCAGCGGGGTGTGCTTGTTCCGGGTGGAGGTCTTCACGGCCGTGATGATCTGGCGCGTGATGCAGAGCTCCGCGAAGTTCCGGAAGCTCGACTCGCGGTCGGCGCGGTAGTCGCGAACCGCTTTGTAGAGCCCTACGAGGCCCTCCTGGATGAGATCGTCGGAGTCTCCGCCGATCAGGAAGTACGAGGACGCCTTGAGCCGCACGAAGCCGTGGTAGCGGCGCACGATCTTGTCGTAGGCGTCCTTCTTGCCCTGCTTGGCGAGCGCGATGAGGTAGTGATCATCAAGCTCAACTTCAGAGTTAGACTTAGGCCCCGTATAGCGACGCGCGGTCGCCGGCCTGGGGGTTGCGGAAGTGGCCATCGAATGCTCCTCTCGGGCTGGAAAGCCCTTGAAAGCTCGGTGGCGCGCTACCTCCCCTGGCGCCAGGTTGTTCTGAAGTCTCTGCATCTAAAGCTCGACTTCAGCCTGATCTGGCGGGCAGAATAACGGGTTATGGAGCCCTGTCAACCCCTTCGCGCAAGTGCAAGATCGTGTACACCATCGCGGCGGCCGCGGCGGACACGTTGAGGGACTCGATCCGGCCCCGCAGCGGCAGGCTCACGAGCTCGTCGCAGAGCGAGCGCACGCGCGGGCGCAGGCCGCGTCCCTCGGAGCCCATCACGAGCACCACGCGGCCCGTGTAGTCGGGGCGGTCCCAGGCCACGGGCGCGTCCGCGTCGGCGCCGTAGACCCAGGCGCCCGCCTCCTTCGCCTCGCCGAGCCAGTCGGCCAGGTTGCGCACGCGCGCGACCGCCAGATGCTCCACCGCGCCCGCCGACGCCTTGCAGGCCGCCGCCGTCACGGCCGCGGAGCGCCGCTCCGGGATCACGACGCCGGAGCAGCCGGCCGTCTCGGCCACACGGCAGACCGCGCCGAGGTTGTGCGGGTCCTGGACCTCGTCGAGGCAGAGCACGAGGGCGTCGTCGGCCGCGAGCAGGGCGTCCGGGTCCGCGTAGCGGTACTCCCCAGCCTCGGCGCAGATGCCCTGGTGCTCGGGCGAGCCGCAGCGCTCCTCCACCTCGGCCGCCGCGGTCACGCGCACCTCCACGCCCTCGAGCCAGGGCTCGCGGGCCGCCTGCTCGGTGGCCCAGACCCGCTCGACGCGCCGCGGGCCGCGCAGGGCCTCGCGGACCGGGTTGCGGCCGTAGACGATCACCCGGGGCGCACGAGCCGGGCGCCGTCCGGGGTGTCGCGGACCTCCCAGCCGCGCTCGGCCAGCTCGTCGCGCAGCCGGTCCGCCTCGGCGAAGTCGCGCGCGCTGCGCGCGGCCTCGCGCCGGTCGGCGAGCTCCCGGACGTCGTCCGGAGCCTCGTCGGCGGCACCGTCGAGGAGCCGCTCGAGGCCCAGCGCGTGGAGCATCTCGCGCAGCCGCCCGGGCCCGAGCGCCTCGCCGGCGTCGAGCCTGCGATTGGCCTCGCGCACCCACTCGAAGAGCACGGCACGCGCCTCGGGGGTGTTGAAGTCGTCGGCCAGGGCGTCGAAGAACCGCTCCACGAGCGGGTCGAGGGCGTCCGCCGGCGCGGCGCCCGGCGTCGAGCCGCCGGATCAGCTCGCGCAGCGTCCGGACGTTGGCCGCCGCCTGTTCGAGCGCGTCCTCGGAGAAGCCGAGCGGCTGGCGGTAGTGCCCGCTCACGAGCCACATCAGCACCGCCTCCGGCCCGTACTCGTCGAGCGCGCCGTGCAGCAGCCGGATGTTGCCCACGGACTTGGCCATCTTCTCGGTGCCGAGCTCGACCATGCCGTTGTGCATCCACACCCGGGCCAGCGGCTCGCCCGCGCGCGGCCTCGGTCTGGGCAACCTCGTTCTCGTGGTGGGGGAACACGAGGTCCGAGCCGCCGCCGTGGACCTCGAAGTCCACGCCGAGGATCTGCTCGGCCATCGCGGAGCACTCGATGTGCCAGCCCGGGCGCCCCGGCCCCCAGGGTGAGCCCCAGCTCGTGTCCTCGCCCTCCTTGGTGGCCTTCCAGAGCGCGAAGTCCTGCGGCGCGCGCTTGAGCGCCGCGGCGTCGTCGCCCTCCCCCTGCCGCATCTCGTCGAGCGGGCGGTTGGAGAGACGGCCGTAGCCCGGGAAGCTCGCGACGCTGAAGTAGACGTCGCCGCCCGCCTCGTACGCGTGCCCGGATTCCACGAGGTCCTCGATCAGCGCCACGATCGGCTCGATCGTCTCGCTGGCCTTCGGCTCGGCGTCGGGACGGCCGATGCCGAGGCGGTCGGTGTCCTCCACGTAGGCCGCCGTCATCGCGCGCGCAAGCTCCTCGCTCGCCGACCCCCTGCTCGCGCGCGGCGTCGTAGATCTTGTCGTTCACGTCGGTGACGTTCACGACCAGGGCCGGCTCGTAGCCCTCGTGCTCGAGGAAGCGCCGCAGCAGCGAGAACACCACGTAGGGGCGCGCGTTCCCGATGTGGATCCGCGCATAGACGGTCGGGCCGCAGGCGTAGATGCCCACGCGCGGCGGGTCGCGCGGCTCGATCGGCCGCAGCTCGCCGCTCAGCGTGTCGTGCAGTCGAACCTCGCGCACGGCTCAGCTGAGTGTGGGACGGCGCTGCGTCCAGCCCACGTCGCTCTCGAGCTGGGCGGCCAGCGAGAGCAGGGTCTCCTCGCTGTCCGGACGGCCGACGAGCTGCACGCCCAGCGGGAGCCCCATGTCGCTCGGGCTCGGCGCGGGGACCGAGCACGACGGCTGGCCGGTGTGGTTCCAGATCCCGGTGTAGGGATAGGCGTCGGCGAGGCCGACGAGCGTCCGCGCCGCGCTCATGCCCTCCCACTCCCCCGCCCTCACGGGGGGCTTGCCGGTCGTGGGGATCACGAGCACGTCGAAGTCGTCGAAGATCGCGTTGATCCGCTCGGCCTGGGCCGCGGCGTCGCGCTTGGCGCGCTCCGCGACGCTCGCCGGGACCAGCCGGCCGATCCGCCCGAAGCCGCGCGTGCGGCGCTGGAGCCGGTCGGGGCGCGGCACCCGCGCCACGTCCTCGGCGATTCCGCCGAGGTAGCGCGCGACGAAGCTGTTGCCCGCCGCCAGCGGGTACTCGGGGTCGCGCACCTCGCACGGCGTGGCCGAGCGCGCGCAGCCGCTCGCCGGTCTCCTCGACCGCCCGCCGCAGCTGGGGGTCCACCCGGGCCACGACCGGCGGCTTGGTGGACAGGGCCACACGCAGCCGCCCGGGCGGCGTGTCCGCCGCTCCGGCGTAGCGCCGCTGGCCGGCCGTGCCCGCGCCCACGTCGAGCAGGAGCGCGGCGTCGGCCACGCTGCGCGCCTCGAAGCCGACCACGCTGAGCCCGTACCAGTGCTCGCTCATCGGCGAGAGCGGGATCCGGTCGCGCTGCGGCTTGAGGCCCACGAGCCCGCAGTTGGCGGCGGGGATGCGGATCGATCCCGCCCCGTCCGAGGCGGTGGCGCCCGCCACCAGCCCGGCCGCGACGGCGGCGGCGCTGCCGCCGCTCGACCCGCCCGGCGGAGGCGTCCAGGTTCCAGGGATTCCTCGTCACGCCGAACGCCGGGCCCTCGGTGTCGCCGATGATGGCCAGCTCCGGGAGGTTGGTCTTGCCGATGATCACGGCGCCCGCCGCGCGCAGGCGCGAGACCAGCTCGCCGTCGCGGGCCGCCGGCTCGCTGAACGCGGCGGTGCCCCAGCGCGTGACCTCGCCGGCCACGTCCTCCGTGTCCTTCACGGCGATCGGCACGCCCAGCAGCGGGCGCACGTCCCCGCCGCGCCCGCGCGCGTCCGCCTGGTCGGCGTCGGCGAGCGCCCGCTCCGCCATCACGATCCGGAAGCTGTTCAGCCCCGGGTCGTGCCGGGCGATGCGGTCGAGGTAGAGCTCGACCAGCTCGCGGGACGACACCTGCCCCTCGCGCACCATCCGCGCGAGGGCGGCCGCGCCGGCGAATGCGATGTCGTCGCGATCCATCCCTCGGTGGACTGTATTGCGATCAGCCGGAGCCGTGTGCGGCGACGGTTGCGGTGGCAATCGCCGCGATGCCCTCGCCGCGGCCCACGAAGCCCATGCCCTCGCCGGTGGTGAACTTCACACCCACGTCGGAGGCGGCCAGGCGGAGCGCGCCGGCCAGGCGCTCGCGCATGGCGTCGCGGAACGGGCCGAGCTTGGGCGCCTCGCAGAGCACGACGGTGTCCACGTTCACCGGCTCGAGGCCCTGCTCGTCGAGCATGCCCGCGGACACGGCTGAGCAGGTCGATGCTGTCCGCGTCGCGCCAGTGCTCGTCGGTGTCCGGGAAATGCGAGCCGATGTCGCCGAGCCCGGCCGCGCCGAGCAGGGCGTCCGTGACCGCGTGAGCGAGCACGTCGGCGTCCGAGTGCCCGGCGAGCCCGCGTACGTACGGGACCTCCACGCCGCCGAGCACCAGCCGCCTGCCGTCCTCGAAGCGGTGCGAGTCGAAGCCGATGCCGGAGCGCGCGATCATCCGATCGGCTCCAGGCCGCCGGCTGCGGCCCTCGAAGACCGCGAGCTCGCTGACGCCGAGGTCGCGCAGCCAGTCCACCGTGCGCTCGTACTCGTAGCCGAGCTGGTCGGGCACGTGGGCGTCGCTCGACAGCGCCACCGGGCGGCCCGCCTCCAGGCACAGCTCGAGGAACCCGGCCGCCGGGTAGATCTCCGCCACCGGCTTGCGCAGCCCCGCCGTGGACACCTCGATCGCCACGTCGGACTCGGCGATGCCGTCCATCGCGCGCTCGTAGAAGCGGCGCAGGTCGCCCTCGGGCCGCGGCACGCGCCCGCCCCAGACCTTCACGAGGTCGGGGTGGGCGAGGATGTCGAAGAGCCCGCTGCGGGCCGCCTCGCCGAGCGTCTCGAAGTAGCGCGTCCAGACCTTCTCCGGGTCCTGCGAGCGCCAGATGTCCCATTCGCTCCAGTCCGGGTAGGCATGCAGGTCCACGGCCTCGTCGCGCAGGAAGTGGAGCGAGCCGACCACGTAGTCCCAGGGCCGGCCGTCGAGCAGGTTCGCGAGCCGGTCCTCGCGTCCCGGCAGGAAGTCCGCCTCGATGCCGAGCCGCAGGTCCGTCTGCTCGCGCACGAACTCGCAGTAGCCGTCGAGGTCGTCGTGCGCCCAGTGCCGGTACCAGGGGTGCGTCCAGACGTCGAGCGCCTGGGTGAAGCGATGGATGTGCTCGGCCACGCCCAGCTCCTCGATGCCGCGCTCGCCCGCGGCCTCGCGGTAGCGCTCGGCATTGGCCTGCGTGAAGTAGGCCTCGGGGGTGGTGCCGTCCTCGTCGGGACGGAGGTGGACGTGGTAGTCGGTCAGCATCGCGACTCGAGGATCGCCTCGGCGATCCGCATGTCGAGGGGGGTGGTGACCTTCAGGTTCTCAGGCGAGGCCTCCACGAGCCGCACGGTCCCGCCCGCGGACTCCACGAGCGAGGCGTCGTCGGTTGCGGCGGCGAGCGTCTCGGGCGGCGCGTCGAGCGCGCTGCGGAGGGCGTCGGCGCGGAACACCTGGGGCGTCTGCACGGCCCAGAGCCGCGTGCGGTCGAGCGTGCGGAGCACGCGCCCGTCCTCGCCCTCCTTGACCGTGTCGGTCACGGGAGCGGCCGCGATCGCCCCCTCGAGCTCCCCGAGCTCGCTCAGGCAGCGCTCCACGAGCTCGCGGGTCACGAGCGGGCGCGCCGCGTCGTGCACCACGGCCACGGTCGCCTCGGGGGCGGCGGCCAGGGCGTTGCGGACCGACTCGGAGCGGCTCCGGCCGCCGCGCACGCGGTCGGGCGGCTCCTCGAAGCCGGCGGGCACGGCCACGACCACGCGCTCGCAGACCCCGGCCAGCGCCTCCAGGCTCCACTCGAGCATCGGCTTGCCGGCAAGAACGGCGAACGCCTTGGGGCCGGGGGCTCCAAGGCGTTCGCCGCTACCGCCGGCGGGAATGATCCCGACGACGGACAAGGTGTGGCTAGGCGGAGGCGGGCGCGCCGTTCCTGCTCGTGTGGGCGTCCGTGATCAGAGACTCGAGGTGGCTCTCCGCCTCGTCCTCCTCCATGTCGAGCGCGTACATGAGCTCCGAGGCGAGGATCTTCTTCGCCCGCGTGTACATCTGCTTCTCGCCGGTCGAGAGGCCCTTCTCGGTCTCGCGGATGGCGAGGTTGCGGACCACCTCGGCGAGCTCGAACACGTCGCCGGTCTTGATCTTCTCGCGGTTGTGCTTGAAGCGCCGATTCCAGTTCTTCGGCATCTGGCTCACGTCATCGCGAAGGACGGCGAGCACCTTCTTCACGTCGTCCTCACCGATCACGCGCCGCAGCCCGGCTCGATCGGCGTTCTCACACGGCACCATCACCGTCATGTTGTTGTGGAGGATCTTGATGGTCAGGTACTGGCGCTTCTCCCCGAGCACCTCCTTCATCTCCTTCTTGAGGACCTTGCCGGCCCCGTGGTGCGGATACACCACCTGATCGCCGATCTCGTACACGGCGGGGGGCCGTGCGATCTCGAGGTCTTCGACGATTTCCTGCTCCAACACTGCGTCGCTAATGATGCCCTCCTACGTAGGTGCGGCGCTGATGCGCCGCTGTTCCCATCAGGTCTGTAGATACCGGTCCACGAGGTTGATCTCTTGCAGGCGGCGCAGGCCCTCGCGGATGTCCTTCGCGCGCATGTCCCCAACTCCCTCGACCGACTCGAGCTCCGCATCCCCGGCGGCGAGGATCTCGTCCAGCGAGCTGAACTCGCCCACGATGCTGTGCACCACCATCCTCGGGAGCCGCGGGATGCGCCCCAGGATGCGGTGCCCGCGCGGGGCGGCCGGATGGTCGAGGGTGTTGAGCTTGCGGTCGTAGCCGAGCAGCTCGGCCAGCCGACCGAAGTCGAGCAAGTCTTGGTGTGGGAGCCGCGCGAGCGAGTCGAGCACCATCGCGTGCCCCTCGTCCGAGCCGTCGACGATGTAGTCGCGCACGAGCGCGGACTTGTCGGCGGCCACGCCGACCATCGTCTCCTCGAGCTGCATCTCGATCAGCCGTCCCTCGGCTCCGAGCTCCACGATGTAGCGCTCGATCTCGACCGCCATGCGGGTCACGAGCTCGGCGCGCTGGAGCACGGTGAGCACGTCGTGCAGCGTCACGCCGCCCTCGAACTCGAGCGCGGTCAGGCGGGTGGAGACCTGGTCGAGGCGGCTGCGGTACTTGTCGAGCGTGGCGAGCGCCTGGTTGGCCTTGGCCAGCACGACCGGGATGTCCTCGAGGATGTACTTCGCGCCGTCGAGGTAGAGCGACACGACGCCGCGGCCCGCGGAGATCGCGATCACGAGCGCATCGGTCTGCTTCGAGACGCGCTCGGCGGTGCGGTGCCGGGTGCCGGTCTCGAGCGAGAGGATCGTGGGATCCGGCATGAGCTGCACGTTCGCCCAGAGGATCTTCGTGGAGTTCGCGCCGAGGAGGATCGCCCCGTCCATCTTCGCCAGCTGGTAGAGCAGCGAAGGCGTGTAGTCGATGTCCAGCTTGACGCCGCCGGAGAGCAGGAAACCGAGCTCCTCCGACTCGCCGATACAGATCAGCGCGCCGGTCCTGGCGGGGACGATGTTGTCGAGGCCCTCCCTGACGGCGGTGCCCGGCGCGACCATCTCGAGCGCCCGTACCAGCCTGGGCTCTTGCCGGGCTTCGAGCTCTCCTGCATCGTCCCCGGCGTACGGCATGGGCGCAAATTCTACGCGACTGGCCCTTTTTTCGCGTTGTTTTGGGCCTTGTGCAGGCGTTAAGCCGCCTGGAGGGCCTCTGGCGCCCCGCAGAGCCGAGCTCAGGGTGGTCAGCCCGGGGCCCGGGTGGAGCACCTCCGTGAGCCCGAACTTGCGCGCCTCGGACAGGCGCCGGTCGGCGTGCGCCACCTGGCGCAGCTCGCCCGTCAGGCCGAGCTCGCCGAAGGCGGCGGGCGGCTGCCCGGCGCCGCCCTCCGCGCCCTTCGCGGCGCTCGCCAGCGCCAGCGCGATGGCCAGGTCGGCGCCCGGCTCCTCCACGCGCACGCCGCCGGCGATCGACACGAACACGTCGCTGCCGCCGAGCCGCACGCCGGCGTGGCGGGCCAGGACGGCGAGGATCAGCGCCAGCCGGTTGCGGTCCACGCCGTTCGCGACCCGCCGCGGCGGCGCCAGCTCGCTCGGCGCCACCAGCGCCTGCACCTCCACGAGCAGCGGCCGCGAGCCCTCCATCGCGCACAGCACCACCGAGCCGGGGGCGTGCGTGGCCTCGGCCACGAAGCGCGCCGAGGCGTCCTCCACCTCCACGAGCCCCGAGTCGCGCATCTCGAAGACCCCGACCTCGTTCGTGGAGCCGAAGCGGTTCTTGAGCGCCCGCAGCGTCCGGTACGAGCGCTCGCGCTCGCCCTCGAAGCTCAGCACGCAGTCCACCAGGTGCTCGAGCACGCGCGGCCCCGCGATCGCGCCCTCCTTGGTCACGTGGCCCACGAGGATCACCGCGGTGCCGCGCTCCTTCGCCACGCGCATCAGCCGGCCGGCCACCTCGCGCACCTGACCCACCGAGCCGGCGGAGCCCGTCAGCGCCGGGTCGTAGAGCACCTGGACCGAGTCGATCACGCAGGCGTCCGGGCGCTCGGCCTCGATCGTGGCCACCACGCTGTCGAGGTCCGTCTCGGCCACGATCGGCACGCCGAGCGCGCGCGGCCCGAGCCGCTCGGCGCGCAGCTTCACCTGCGCCGCCGACTCCTCGCCGGACACGTAGAGCACGTTCCTGCCGGCGCCCGCCATGTTCCCGAGGGCGGCCGAGGTGAGCGTGGACTTGCCGATGCCCGGGGAGCCGCCGATCAGGACGAGCGACCCCGGCACCAGTCCGCCGCCGAGCACGCGGTCGAGCTCGCCGATGCCGGTGCCCATGCGCGCCACCGCCTCGGCCTCGACCTCGGCGAGCGTGACCGGCCGCACCGCCTTGCCCGAGCGCCGTGGCCGCCCGGCGGGCGCGGCCGCGCGCTGCTCCTCGACGAACGTGTTCCACTCGCCGCAGCCGGGGCAGCGGCCGTGCCACTTGGGGCTCTCGTGCCCGCACGCGGAGCAGGCGAAGAGGGTGCTGGAGCGGGCCATCCCAGCGAGGCTAAGCGCGCGGGTGGACGGCTTCGCCCCTCGCCTGCAAGAACGCATTCCATCCGTCTGGCGGCGTAGCTTGCATCGGCTCGGTGGAGCTGCTCGAGCAACCTGTGGCCGGCGCGGAGTTCGTGGCGCTGGACACCGAGACCAACGGCCTCGGCGGCGAGCTCTGCGAGCTCACCGAGGTGGGCGCGGTGCTCGTCGGCGGGGGCGAGCTGCACGAGACCTTCGACTCGCTCGTGCGCCCGGGGCGGCCGCTCTCGCGCGGCATCCAGCGCTTCACCGGGATCACCCAGGGCATGGTCGACGGCGCGCCTCCGCCGGAGGAGGTCCTGCCGGACGTGGCGCGGCTGCTCGAGGGCCGAGCGCTCGTGGCCCACAACGCGAGCTTCGACAGGCGCGTGCTGCGCCAGGCCTTCGAGCGGGTCGGGATCGACTGGCCGGACCCGCCGGTGCTGTGCACCGTCCAGCTCGCGCGGAAGTTCGCTCCGCTGGCCCGCCGCCGGGGGCTCGCTCCGCTCGCGGAGGGCCTCGGCATCGAGGTCCACGAGGTGCACAGGGCGCTCCCCGACGCGCTCACCTGCGCGCGCGTGTTCTGCGCGCTCTTCCCGCGCCTGTGCGCGCACGCCGCCACCGTGGCCGACGCGCTCGACATGCTCCGGAGCCGCCGGCGCGCCCGCAAGACGGAGCCCGCCGAGCGCATCCCCCCGTCCGAGCGCCCGGACCTGTCCACGCTTCCCGACGACCCGGGCGTGTACGTGTTCCGCGACGACCGCGGCCGGCCGCTCTACGTGGGCAAGTCGGTGTCCCTGCGCTCGCGCGCGCGGGCCCACTTCTGCGCCCCCGCCGGCTGGACCGAGCGCGCCGAGATCGTGGACTACCGGCCCACCAACTCGGAGCTGGGCGCGCTCGTGCTCGAGAACCGTCTCATCAAGGAGTGGCAGCCGGCCGGCAACCGCAAGCTGAAGCGCACCGACCGGCACGTGTTCCTGCGCTGCCGGCTCGACATCCCCTACCCGGTCCTCGAGGTGGCGGGCGCCCCCGCCGGAGGGCATGCCGTGAACGTGGGCCCGCTCGGCAGCAAGGCGCTCGCCACCGAGCTCGCCGACCAGCTCACCTCGCTCTACCGGCTGCGCCACTGCGGCCGCAAGCTGCACCTGCGCGAGAACCCGTCCGCCTACGGGCAGATGGGCCGCTGCGTCTCGCCCTGCCTCGGCGACCTCGACCCGAACGCCTACCGGCGCCAGCTCGACCTCGCGCTCGGGATCTTCGACGGGCCGGAGCCGGGCGGGCGCCTGCTGGACGAGATCGACCCCCGCATCGCGGAGGCGTCGGCCGAGCAGCGCTACGAGCGCGCCGCCGCGCTCCTGCGCCGGCGCGGCCGGATCGCCTGGGTGCTCGAGCGGCTCGAGGGCATCCTCCGCGCCACGCACGCCGCGCCGCGGCTCATGCTCGCCCGGCACCCCGTCAAGGAGCGCTTCGACGCGTTCTGGATCGTGCGCGGGCGGCTCGTGGACTGGGGCCCGCTGCCGGGCCACACCGAGCTGGTCGAGCGCACCGGCGCCGCGCTGGAGCGGCTCGGCGGCTCGAAGCGCGCGCCCGTGCCGGCGGCGGAGGTGGACGAGCTGCGGATCGTCTGGGGCTGGCTCGCGGACAACGAGCCGCACGAGCTGCCGCTCGACCCGGCGCCGGACCCGGGCGACCTGCGCAGCTTCGTGGCCGCGGCGGCCTAGACGGCGGCCCGGTCGCAGGCGTCGAAGCCGTTGCGCTTGTGGGACGAGTCGCAGAACGGCTTCGTCTCCGACCCGCCGCAGCGGCAGAGCACGATCGGCTTCCCGTCGTCCGGCAGCTCGAACTCGTTCCCGTCCGCGTCGATCAGGCGGATCGGCCCGGTGACCTTGTAGGGCCCGTTGTCCCGCACCTTGATCTCGACCGGATCCATGTCCCCAAGCGTAAGGGGGTAGGCTCCCCGGCCGTGAAACCGGTCGCTGCGCGCGCGGTCCTCGTGGCCGCGGTCGCCGCGCTCGCCGGTGCGCCGTCCGCCCTGGCCAGGGACTACGCCGGCTTCGCGCGGAACATCATCCCCTCGGGGCAGTACGGGGACGTCCCGCCGCCCCCGAAGGCGGACGACCAGGCGCTGCTCTACGACGGGCTGACCCCGCTCCGCGGCTCGGTCGCGAACGGCGACCTGATCAAGTACTTCAAGCCGGAGACCTTCGGCACGCGCGGCCAGGGTCCGACGCGGGTCGAGAGGGTCCCGCGCAAGGGCGTGCGGATCGTGCGCGACCGCTGGAACGTGCCCCACATCACCGGCAAGACGCGCGCCGACGTGGCCTGGGGCGCGGGCTGGGTGACGATCGAGGACCGCTACCTGCTGATCGGGCTGGCGCGCAACGCCACCGCCCTCGCCGCGCTCGACGTACCCGGCCTCGACCCGTTCGGAGTGGCCCTGTCCGGGCAGCGCTTCGAGCCGAGCCGCCAGACCGAGCGCTTCCTCGCCCGTCAGACCGGCGTGCTGCGCAGACAGGGACCGAAGGGACGCCAGCTCCTGCGCGACATCGACAGCTACATCGCCGGCGGCAACGCCTACTACCGCGCCACCGACCGTCCCGACAAGCCGCTCACCCGCAACGACGTGTACGCGGTCAACGCGTTCGCCGGCCGGCTGTTCGGCCGCGGCGGCGGCGACGAGGCCTCCCGCTCGATGTTCTTCGACTCGCTCCGCGACCGGCTCGGCGCCGGCGCGGGCTCAGCGTCTGGAACGACCTGCGCGAGCGGCTCGACCCCGAGGCGCCGACGACGATCGACAAGCGCTTCCCGTACCAGAACGCAGCTGCCGCGGCGGCGGATCGGCAACCGCGTGCTCGACGCCGGCAGCTTCGAGGCGCTGGGACTCCGCGCCCGCCGCCAACGCGACCGCGCGCGCCGCGGTGATGCCGAGCCCGCCGCACATGAGCAACTTCCTGATGGTCGGCGCGAGGCGCTCCGCGACCGGCCACCCCCTGTTCGTGGCCGGCCCGCAGATCGGCTACTTCTACCCCGGGCTGACGCTCGAGATGGACCTCCACGGCGGCGGCATCGACACGCGCGGCGCGAGCGCGCCCGGGTTCCCCGGCTACATGCTGATCGGGCGCGGCCAGGACTTCGCGTGGAGCCTCACCTCGGCGGGCAACGACCTGATCGACGAGTACGTCGAGACGCTCTGCGGCAGCGACACGCGCTACCGCTACAAGGGCCGCTGCCTGCCGATGGGCACGTTCGACGCCGGGACGCTCGCCGGGCGCAGGGTGCGCTTCCGCACCACCGTGCACGGGCCGGTCACGGGCTATGCGACGGTGGGCGGCAAGCGCGTGGCCATCGCCGAGAAGCGCAGCAGCCGCGGGCGCGACGTGCTCTGGCAGCTGCTCTTCCAGGACCTGTCGATGAACCGGCCCCGGAACGCCCGCCAGTTCCTGCGCATGGCCGCCTCGTCGCCGTTCACGTTCAACGTCGCCTACGCGGACGATCGCGACATCGCGATGTTCTCCGCGGGCCGCCTGCCGCTGCGGGCCCCCGGGGTGGATCCCGGCCTGCCCACGGACGGCCGCGGCGGCTTCGAGTGGCGCGGCTTCCTCCCCGCGCGCCGCCACCCGCAGGTGATCAACCCGAAGAGCGGCGAGCTCGTGAACTGGAACAACAAGCCGGCGCGCGGGTTCCCGGCGGCGGACGACCAGTGGGGCTACGGCTCGATCTACCGCTCGGACATGCTCGAGGCCGGGCTTCGCAAGCGCCGGAAGCACACGCTCGCGTCGGTGGTGTCCGCGATGAACGCGGCGGCCACGACCGACTTCCGCGCCGCGCACGTCTGGCCCGTCGTGGCACAGGTGCTGCGCAAGGGCGGGCTGAGGCCGCCGAGCGACCGCGCCCGCCGCATGTACCAGCTGCTGAACGCCTGGGCGGCCCGCGGCGCGAGCCGGCTCGACCGGGCGCTCGACGGGAAGATCGACGACCCCGGCGCCGCGATCATCGACGCGGCGTGGCCGCGCATCGCCGATGCGGTGCTGTCCCCGGTGCTCGGCCCGCTCGTGAACAGCCCGTCGGGGCATGGGCAGCAAGCGCGGGCAGCCCGATCACCCAGTTCATCGGCGGGCGCACCTGGTACGTGCACAAGGACCTGCGAACGCTGCTCGGGAGGAAGGTCCGCGGGCGCTACGCCAACCGCTACTGCGGCCGCGGCCGGCTCGCCCCCTGCAAGGCGGCGCTGTGGGGCGCGCTCGAGGCGGCGGGCGCCGAGCTCGCGGCCGACCCAGGGGCCCGATCCGGGTGCCTGGCGTGCCGACGCCACGGCCGAGCGCATCCACTTCGACCCCGGCGTGCTCGGCACCACGATGCGCTTCACGAACCGGCCGAGCGGCATCCAGCAGGTGCTCTGGTTCAAGGGCCACCGGCGCCGCTGACGAACACCCCCGCATGCAGCGCACCGCGAGGCTCGACCACCCCGAGGTGCGCGAGATCGTGCCGTCGCATCACTGCCTGGTCCGCTTTCGCGAGCGGCGCCCGTTCCGCGAGCTGGGCACCGAGGCCGTGACGGACGCGCTCATCGCGACACTCGAGGACGCCGACGTGAGCGGCTGGCCGCCCGCCTGGGTGGCGGCCGGCAACCGCGAGTCCGGGCTCTGGGCCGCGAGCGGCGACCTGGCGTTCCCGCTCGAGCGCACGCCCACGCCGGGGCGCTATCTCGCGACGACCTGCCTGTCCAAGCCGCGCCGCTAGGGCGCGTTAGCGAGGATCTGAGTCGTCGTCGTCAGCGGGCGGCGCGTCCGGCACGTCCGGCAGCACCTCGGGCTCGTCCGGCAGGTCGTGCCCGCCCGACTGCTCCGGGCCGCCGTCGCCGGCGCCCTCCTCGGCCTCGGCGCCCTGGGCACCGACTCCGACGGGCTCGCGTGCCTTGCCCTCGCGGATGCTTGATCGTGACCTCGCGCTCGTCGCCCTCCGGCGCCCGGTCCACGTCGACCGTGGAGCCCGGAGGCATGCTCTGCGACAGCACCTCGTCGGCGAGCGGGTCCTCGATGTAGCGCTGGATCGCCCTGCGCAGCGGACGGGCGCCCATCGACGGGTCCCAGCCCTTCTCGACCAGCAGCTCGGCCGCGCTCTCCGACAGGTTCAGCGACAGCTCGCGCTCCGCGAGCGACTCGCGGATCCGCTTGAGCAGCAGCTCGACGATGTTGGAGATCTCGTCCTTCGTGAGCTTGTGGAAGACGATGACCTCGTCGATCCGGTTGATGAACTCGGGCCGGAAGACCTTCTTGAGCTCACCCATGATCCGGTTCTTCATGTCGTCGTACGTCAGGCCCGTCTCGTCGCCGATCGTGAACCCGATGCCGGTGTTCTTGGCGATCTCGGAGGCGCCGATGTTCGACGTCATGATCACGATGGAGTTGCGGAAGTCGACCGTGCGCCCCTGGGCGTCGGTCAGCCGTCCGTCCTCCAGGATCTGGAGCAGGATGTTGAAGACGTCCGGGTGGGCCTTCTCGATCTCGTCGAGCAGCAGCACGCTGTAGGGCTTGCGCCGCACGGCCTCGGTGAGCTGGCCGCCCTCGTCGTACCCGATGTAGCCGGGCGGCGAGCCGACGAGCCGCGACACGGAGTGCTTCTCCATGTACTCGGACATGTCGATCCGGACCATCGCCTCCTCGTCGCCGAAGAGGAACTCGGCGAGCGTGCGGGCGAGCTCGGTCTTCCCGACGCCCGAGGGGCCGAGGAAGATGAACGAGCCGGTCGGGCGCTTCGGGTCCTTGAGGCCCGCGCGCGAGCGCCGGATCGCCTTCGAGACGGCCTCGATCGCGGCGTGCTGCCCGATGACGCGCTTGTGGAGCTCCTCCTCCATGCGCATCAGCTTCTGGGTCTCGGCCTCGGTCAGCTTGAAGACGGGGATGCCGGTCCACATCGAGACGATGTCGGCGATCTCCTCCTCGCCGATCTCGGGCCGCTCGCCCGACTCGCCCGAGCGCCACTGCTCCTCGAGCTCGCGCTTCTTGTTCGTGAGCTGGCGCTCCTTGTCGCGGAGGTTCGCGGCCTTCTCGAACTCCTGCGCCTCGATCGCGGACTCCTTGTCGCGCCGCGTGGACTCGATGTCCTCCTCGAGGTCGCGGTAGACGGGCGGAGCCGTCATCGACTTGATGCGCGCACGCGAGGCGGCCTCGTCGATGAGGTCGATCGCCTTGTCCGGCAGGAAGCGGTCGGAGATGTAGCGGTCGGCGAGCTCGGCGGCGGCGGCCAGCGCCTCGTCGGTGATGCCGACGCGGTGGTGCTGCTCGTAGCGGTCGCGCAGGCCCTTGAGGATCTGCACCGTCTCCTCGGTCGAGGGCTGCTCCACGCGGATCTGCTGGAAGCGGCGCTCGAGCGCGGAGTCGCGCTCCAGGTACTTGCGGTACTCGTCGAGCGTGGTGGCGCCGATCGTCTGCAGCTCGCCGCGGGCGAGCGCCGGCTTCAGGATCGAGGCCGCGTCGATCGCGCCCTCGGCGGCGCCGGCGCCGACGAGGTTGTGGAGCTCGTCGATGAACAGGATGATGTCGCCGCGCTGGGTGATCTCCTTCATCACCTTCTTCAGGCGCTCCTCGAACTCGCCGCGGTACTTCGAGCCGGCCACCAGCGCGGCCAGGTCGAGCGTGTAGATCTGCTTGTTCTTGAGCGTCTCCGGCACCTCGCCCGCGTTGATGCGCTGGGCGAGCCCCTCGACCACGGCGGTCTTGCCCACTCCGGGCTCGCCGATCAGGACGGGGTTGTTCTTCTGCCGGCGCGAGAGGATCTGCATGATCCGCTCGACCTCGGTCTCGCGGCCGACGACCGGATCCAGCTTGCCCTCGGCGGCGAGCTTGGTGAGGTTGCGCCCGAACTGGTCGAGCAGCTTCGAGGACTTCTTGCCCTCGCCCTGCTGACCGCCCTGGCCGCTGCGGCCCTGGCGGCCGCCGGGGCCGGAGAGCATCCGGATGACCTCGTTGCGGATCTTCTCGGAGTCGGCGTCGAAGTCGAGCAGGATGCGGGCGGCCACGCCCTCGTTCTCGCGCACGAGGCCGAGCAGGATGTGCTCCGTGCCGATGTAGTTGTGGCCGAGCGAGAGCGCCTCGCGCAGCGCGAGCTCCAGCACCTTCTTCGCGCGCGGCGTGAACGGGATCTGCCCGGAGGTGACCTCCTCGCCGGACCCGACGATGCGGACCACCTGGGCGCGGACGCGCTCCACGGTGATGTCGAGCGACTCGAGCACGCGCGCGGCGAGACCCTCCTCCTCGCGGAGGAGGCCGAGCAGGATGTGCTCGGTGCCGATGTAGTTGTGCTTGAGGATGCGGGCCTCCTCCTGGGCGAGGACGACCACCTGCCGGGCCCGTTCGGTGAAGCGCTCAAACACTGCGTGCTCTCTTCTGTCGGGTGCTACGAGGAGGGCGGTTCCCGATCCACTTTCCCCCTTCTTCGGCATGTACGCCAGTCGGGATGAAGGTGGACTGGTCCCCGACCTGCCAGGAAGTCGAGTCTACCAACGGCCTCCGGTCGAATTTGGGCCTTAACCGCCCCCTAAATCCGGCTCCCAGCGAGGTTTTTGCAGCTAATCCCTCATCGCGGGGAAGAGCACGACCTCGCGGATCGAGTGGCGGCCGCTGAGGATCATCACCAGCCGGTCGATGCCCACGCCGATCCCGCCGGTCGGCGGCATGCCCTGCTCGAGCGCGCGCACGTAGTCCTCGTCGTAGGGCTGGGTCTCCTCGTCGCCGGCGGCCTCGTCGGCGCGCTGCTGCTCGAAGCGCGCGCGCTGCTCGTCCGGGTCGTTCAGCTCGGAGAAGGCGTTCGAGAACTCCATCCCGGCGGCGAAGCACTCGAAGCGCTCGACCAGCCCGGGCTCGGAGCGGTGGTCCTTGGCGAAGGGCGACAGCTCCTTCGGGTAGTCCATGACGAAGGTGGGCTGCTCGAGCTTCGGCTCCACGTGCTTCGAGAGCAGGTCGTCCACCTGCTTCGCCCACGTCGCGTCCGGGTCCAGCTCGATCCCGCTTCTCCTTCGCCGCCGCGGCCAGGTCGTCGCGGTGCGCCATCACGTCGACGCCGGTCTCGTCGCGGATGGCGTCGACCAGCTTCACGCGCCGCCACGGGGTCGAGAAGTCGATCGGGCCGTCGTAGCCCACCTCCTCCGCCACGTACGCGATCAGCTCCTCGAGCCTGGTCGCGATGTCGTCGTAGTCCGCGTAGGCCTCGTACCACTCGAGCATCGTGAACTCGGGGTTGTGCTTGTGGGAGACGCCCTCGTTGCGGAAGTCCTTGCCGATCTCGTAGACGCGCTCGAGCCCGCCGACGATCAGGCGCTTGAGGTAGAGCTCGTCCGCGATCCGCAGGAACAGGTCGCGGTCCAGCTCGTTGTGGTGCGTGACGAACGGGCGCGCCAGCGCGCCGCCGTAGAGCGGCTGGAGCACCGGCGTCTCCACCTCGAGGAAGCCGCGCTCGTCGAGCTAGCGGCGGATGGCGCTCACGACCTTCGAGCGCAGCGTGAAGAGCTCGCGCGTCTCCTCGTTGGCGATCAGGTCGAGCTCGCGGTGGCGGTAGCGCGTCTCCACGTCCTCGAGCCCGTGGAACTTGTCGGGCGGGTTGCGCAGCGACTTGGCGAGCAGCGTCCAGCCGGTGGCCCTGAGGCTGAGCTCGCCGCGGCGCGAGCGGAAGGCGGTGCCGTCGACGCCGATCAGGTCGCCGAGGTCGAGCGACGACGAGCGTCTCGAACGCCTCGTCGCCGAGCACGTCCTTGCGCGCGTGGACCTGGAGCCGGCCCGAGCGGTCGACCACGTCCAGGAAGGCGGCGCCGCCGTGCCCGCGGCGGGCGGCCAGGCGCCCGGCGATCGCGGTACGCGCTGTCGGTCTCCTCGCCGTCGGCGAGGTCCGCGTGCTCCGCGTGCACGCGCTCGATCGGGCACCACGCCCGCGAAGGCGTGCGGGAAGGGGTCGATGCCCTCGGCACGCAGGCGCTCGAGCTTCGCCCGCCGGTCGTCCACGCGGACCTACGCCGGGAGCCTGCGTATGCGCGTTCGATCTTGGTGATCTTGAGCTTGCGGGCGGGGCCGCGGGGGACCGGCACGGTGATGGTCTCGCCGCGCTTGTGGCCGAGCAGGGCCTTGCCGACCGGCGACTCGTTCGAGAGCTTGCTCTCGGCCGGGTCCGCCTCGGCGGAGCCGACGATCCGGTACTTCGACGACTTGTCCGTCTTCTGGTCCTTCACGTGGACGGTCACGCCCACGCCGACCACGTCGGTGTCCACCTGCTTCTCGTCGATGACGCGGGCGCCGCGGAGCTTCTCCTCGAGATCGGAGATCTGCTTCTCGAGCATCGCCTGCTCGTTCTTGGCGTCGTCGTACTCGGAGTTCTCCGAGATGTCGCCGAACTCGCGGGCCTCCTTGATGCGCTGCGCGACCTCACGCCGGCGCTCGGTGCGCAGGAGCTCGATCTTGGCCTTGAGGTCCTCGAGGCCCTGCGGTGTGAGGACTGTCTCTCGTGCTGCCATAGAAAAACCCTCCTTCCAAGCCCGCCTCCGCGGGGTACCCGGCTGGAGGGACGGAGCAGTCTAGCAACCGCCCAGACCGCCCCGAACCCCCTGTCGGGGGGTCTCAGGCCAGCCAGGAGCCTGCGGCGTCGGAGGCGCCTGAGCGCGGCGCGCGCGTCCTCGGTGGTGGGCGCCGTGACGAGCGGCTGGCGCTCGCGCTTGGTCAGCCCGAGGCGTGTCCGCGTACCAGGGGTAGAACTTGCGCAGGTAGCGGCCGGCGCGCTCCACGCCGAGGTGCTCCTCGGCGCGCTCGATCACCCATTCGAGCTCGCGGACGATCTCGTCGGCGGTGGGCGTCGCCCTGCGTAGCTGCCCAGCAGGCGGGCGAAGAGCCAGGGGTTGCCGAACGAGCCGCGCGCGAGCATCACGGCGTCGGCGCCGCTCTCCTCGAAGGCGTGCACCGCCTTGGCGTCGTCGGCCAGGCCGCCGGACACCACCACCGGCACGTCGAGCGCCTCCACCAGCTCGCGCGCGAGCGCGTAGTCGGGGCGGCCGGAGTGCTGCTGGGACGCGTGCCGCGGGTGGAAGCCGATGCCCGCCACGCCCGCGTCGTCCACCAGCCGGCGCGCCAGCTCGACGCCGTCGCGCTCGCCGGGGCGCTGGCCGGGGCGGAGCTTCACGGTCACCGGGAGGCCCGAGCCCTCGCCGGCCGCACGGGCGACCGCCACGGCCCGGTCCGGGTCCCGGAGCAGCGCGGCGCCCGCGCCCGTCTTGCAGACCTTCGGCACGGGGCAGCCCATGTTGAGGTCGATCAGGTCGGCCCCGGCCTCGGCGGCCATGGCCGCGGCGCGGCGCATCACCTCGGGGTCCTGGCCGAACAGCTGGAGCGACACCGGGTGCTCGTCCGGGTGGATGCGCAGGAACTCGTCGACCGTGCGCCGGTTGCCGTAGGCGAGCCCGAAGCTCGACACCATCTCCGAGGTCACGAGCCCGGCGCCGAAGCGCTTGGCCTGAAGGCGCACGAACCAGTTGCCGATGCCCGCGAGCGGCGCGAGCACGACGCGGTTGGCGAGCCGGTGGCCGCCGAGCGTCCAGGGGTCGGTGAGGGCGCGCATCACGCGGAGACGGTAGCGCCGGCCGGGTCCCGAACCGTGCGGATCTGCACCCGACAGGTGGGTGCGAAACCGACACGGTTCGCCGCGCAACCAACGCGACGGGCCCGGGTCAGCCGCTGTTGCGCTCGAAGACCAGCTTCAGGCCGGTCAGGGTCAGCAGGTCGTCCACCTCGTCGACCTGCTCGCAGAAGGGGACGATCGCGGAGGCGAAGCCGCCGGTCGCGATCGCCGTGGCCTCCTCGCCCAGCTCCTCGCGCAGGCGGCCCAGCACCGCGTCCACCTGGCCGGCGTAGCCGTAGACCACGCCCGACTGGATCGCCTCGCGGGTCCCCTTCCCGATCGCGTGGCGCGGGGCCTCGATGTCCACGCGGGGCAGCCGCGCCGCCCGGGCCGCCAGCGCCTCGAGCGAGACCTCGATCCCCGGCGAGATCACGCCGCCCAGGTACTCGCCCTCGCCCGAGACGACGTCGTAGTTGATCGCCGTGCCGAAGTCGACCGCGATGCAGGCCGCGCCCACCCGGTCGTAGGCCGCCACGGCGTTCACGAGCCGGTCGGCGCCCAGCTCGCGACGGGTTGTCGATGCGGATCGGCATCCCGGTCTTCAGCCAGGGGCCGACCAGCATCCCCGAGCCGGCCAGGTAGCGCTCGATCAGCTGGTCGTACTCGTGGGCGAGCGACGGCACGACCGAGGAGACGATCGCCGCGTCCACGTCCTTCAGGCTCAGGTCGCGCAGGAGCAGCAGGCCGACCATCCGGCGTGGCCAGCTCGTCCGCGGTGGCGAAGCGCACGGTGGCGAAGCGCCAGTGCGCCGCCAGCTCTTCGCCGTCGAACATGCCCACGTGGGTCTGCGTGTTGCCCACATCGATCGCGAGAAGCACGGCGCGATCCTAGATCTCGAGCGGGGCGCCCATCGCGTGGAAGCCGCCGTCCACGTGGAGGATCTCGCCGTCGACCGCGCGCGAGAGGTCGGAGAGCAGGAAGCAGATCGCGTCGGCCACCGGGGCCGGGTCCTCGGAGTCCCAGCCGAGCGGCGCCTGGCGGCCCCACATCGAGGCCAGCCGCTCGAACCCGGGGATGCCGCCGGCGGCCGGCGTGGACACCGGCCCGGCCGCCACCAGGTTCACGCGCACGCCGCGCTCGCCGAGGTCACGCGCGAGGTAGCGGCTGACCGACTCGAGCGCGGCCTTCGACACGCCCATCCAGTCGTAGACCGGCCAGGCCACGGAGGCGTCGAAGGTGAGGCCGACCACGCTTCCCCCGGACTCCATCAGCGGCGCCAGCCCCGAGGCGAGCGCCTTGAACGAGAACGCGCTCGTCCGGAACGCCTCGGCGGCCGACTCCGGCGGCGTCTCGAGGAACGCCCCGCCCAGCGCGTCGGCCGGCGCGAAGGCGACCGCGTGGACCACGCCGTCCACCCCGCCCCAGCGCGAGCCGAGCTCGCTCGGCGAGCGCGGCGAGGTCGTCCGGGCTGTTCACGTCGAGCTCGAGCACGTCGGGCGGCGAGGGCAGCTTGGCCGCCGCGCGCTCGGTCAGCCGGCGCGCGCGGCCGAAGGAGGTGAGCACGATCTCCGCCCCGTTCCGCTGAGCCTGCTCGGCGACCGCGAAGGCGATGCTCCCGCGCGTGAGCACCCCGGTCACCACGAGGCGCTTGCCCTCGAGCAGGCCTTCGCTCACGGGGCCTCGATGCAGAGGACCACGTTGTGGCCCCCGAAGCCGAACGAGTTCGAGATCCCGAGCACCGGTCCGTCGCCGGCCGGGAGCGGCCGCGCCTTGCCCGGCACGTAGTCGAGGTCGAGGCCCTCGTCGGGCTCCTCGTAGTTGAGCGTGGGCGGGGCGATCCGGTCGCGCAGCGCCAGCAGCGTGGCGATCGCCTCCACGGCCCCGGCCGCCCCGAGCAGGTGGCCGATCGTGGACTTGGTCGAGCTGACCGGCACGCTCGCCGCGCGCTCGCCGAGCGCGGCCTTGATGGCCTCGGTCTCGGCGCGGTCGTTCAGCGGTGTGGAGGTGCCGTGCGCGTTCACGTACGCCACGTCGCCGGGCGAGGCCTGCGCGTCCTCCAGCGCGAGCTCGATGGCGCGCCGGGCGCCGCGTCCCTCGGGCTCGGGCGCCGTCAGGTGGTACGCGTCCGAGGTCGACGCGTAGCCCCTCAGCACCCCGAGCACGCGCGCGCCGCGCTCGCGCGCCGCCGACTCCTCCTCGAGCATCAGCACGCCCGCGCCCTCGCCCAGCACGAAGCCGTCGCGGCGCCGGTCGAACGGGCGCGAGACGCCCGTCTTCGAGAGCGCCTCCATCTTCGAGAAGCCGGCGATCGTGAGCGGCGTGAGCGTGGACTCGGTGCCGCCGGCCACGGCGCGGTCCGCGTCGCCGTAGGCGATCAGCCGCGCGGCGATGCCGATCGCGTGCGCGCCGGCGGAGCAGGCGGAGACCGTGCCGAACGACTGGCCGCGCAGGCCGTACTTCATCGACACGACGCCGCTTGCCGCGTTCGCCATCAGGATCGGGATGCCGAGCGGCGAGACCTTGTCCGGCCCGCGCTCCTCCATGATCGTGTGCTGCTCCTCGATCGTGGTGATCCCGCCGATCCCGGTGCCGATCACGCAGGCGAAGCGGTCCGGGTCGCCGGGGATCTCCTCGGCGAGGCCCGCGTCCTCCAGCGCCTCGCCCGCGGCGGTCAGCGCCAGCTGGGTGAAGCGGTCGGAGCGGCGCACCTCCTTGACGGAGAGGTGCTCCTTGGGCTCGAACTCGTCGCAGCGCCCGAGCCCGTCCTCGATGCCGGAGCGCCCCGCGCTCCAGCGCTCGTGAAGCGTCCGCGCCCCCACGCCGAGCGGCGTGACCGCGCCGACGCCGGTGATCGCGACGCTGCGCCTCACGACAGCTTCGACATCACCAGGTCCACGGCCTGACGGACGGTCTTCACGCCCTCCAGGTCCTCGGCGCCGAGCTTCACGCCGTACTCGTCCTCCACGATCTGGGCGAGCTCGACGATGTCGAGCGAGTCCACGTCGAGCGACTCGAAGGTGGAGTCGGGGCCGATCTCGCCGGCCTCCGCGCCGAACTCCTCGAGCGCCGTGAACACACGCTGCTCGAGCTCCTCACGCGTGACAGTCGTAGACATGCGTCTCTCCTTTCTAGGCGGTCAGGCCGCCGTCCACCGTAAGCATCGCGCCGGTCACGTATCCGGCCTCCTCGGAGGCCAGGAAGCGCACGCACGCGGCCACCTCCTCCGGCGTTCCCATCCGCCGTGCGGGCACCAACTCAAGCAGGCGCTCGTCGAGACCCTCGGTCATGTCGGTCTGGACGAACCCCGGGGCCACCGCGTTGACCGTCACGGAGCGGCGCGCGACCTCCGCGGCCACGGTCTTCGTGAACGCGACGAGGCCGGCCTTCGCCGTCGCGTAGTTGGCCTGCCCCGGCGCCGCCCGCTGGCCCGCCACGGACGCCACGTTCACGACCCTGCCCCAGCGCGTCCGGATCATCGTGCGGAGCGCGCGGCGCGTCATCCGGAAGGCGGCCGACAGGTTCGTGTCGATCACACGCTGCCACTCCTCGTCGTCCATCGCGGGCGACAGGTTGTCGGCGCGCACGCCCGCGTTGTTCACGAGCACGAGCACCGGTCCGAGCTCCTCCTCCACGCGCGTGAACAGCGTCGTCGGCGGCGGCCGGGTCCGACACGTCCGCCGCCAGCGCGAGCGCGCGGCCGCCGGCGTCCTCGATCGAGCGCACCACCGCCTCGGCGGCCGCGGCGTCCGAGCGGTAGTTCACGCCGACCGGCCAGCCCTCCGCGGCCAGCGCCTTCGCGATCGCCGCGCCGATGCCCCGCGACGCTCCCGTCACGAGCGCGGCTCCATCTCTCCCAAGTGGCACTGATCGGGAGTATCACCAATCGTCGTTTGTCCCCGCCGCCCGCAGGTGGGAGAGTCGCCCCGATGGCCCAGCTCGTGCGCGCACCGCATTCCACGAACGTCGAGCGCGTGGCGCTCGCGCTCGCGCACAAGGGCGTGACCGAGCGTCGAGTCGGTGGTGATCGACTACTCCGACCGCAGCAAGGCGATCGAGCTGTCCGGCCAGGGCCTCGTGCCGGTCTTCGTGGACGACGACGGGACGGTGGTGGCCGACTCGCGGCGCATCCTCCGCCACCTCGAGGCCACCCGGCCCGACCCGCCCCTGTTCCCGAGCGATCCCTGCCGGCGCTCCGGGCTCGAGGTGTTCATGGAGTGGTTCGACGAGGTCTGGAAGGGCCCGCCGAACGCGATGGCCGACGCGATCGACGACGGGACCGTGGACGAGGAGACGTTCGCGCGCCAGTCCGCGCAGCTCGACGCCTGGCAGGACGTGTTCGAGGGCTTCCTCGCCGGCCGCGACTACCTGCTGGGCGAGTTCTCCGCCGCCGACTGCCTGGCGTACCCGTTCCTGCGCTACGCCGCGCTGACCGAGTCGCCCGACGACGAGAGCTTCCACCACGTGCTCGTGGATCACCTCTCGCTCGACGGCCGGCCGCGCCTGGCGGCCTGGATCGAGCGCATGGACGCGCGCCCGCGGGTCTCTAGCCGGACAGGCCCAGCCGCTCCGCCCGCCGCACCGCCTCCGTCCGGTTGCGCACGCGCAGCTTGCGGTAGACCGCGCTCGTGTGCTCCTTGACCGTGTGCGGCGAGAGGAAGAGCTGGTCGGCGATCTCCTTGTTCGTCTTGCCCGACGCCATCAGCGAGAGCACCTCGCGCTCGCGCTCCGAGAGCAGCGTCGACGGCTGCTCCGCGCGCGCGGCGAACACGGTCTGCCCGCGGCCGACCGCGAGCACCGCCTTGGCCACGTCGTCGGCGGGCGAGTCCTTCGAGACGAAGCCCGACGCCCCGGCGGCCCGCGCCGCCTGCGGCGAGATCCAGCCGGCGCCCGAGATCAGCAGCACGCGCGTGCCCGGCGACTCGCGCCTGATCGCCTCGCACAGCTCGGCGCCCGACGACTCGCCGAGGAACAGGTCCACGAGCGCCACGTGCGGCTCGTAGCGCCGCGCCAGGTCGAGCGCCTCGTCCACCGTGGTCGCCGTCAGGCAGCGCTCGACCCAGGGCTGCTCGGTGAGCAGCAGCCGGAAGCCCCAGTGCACCACGTCGTGGTCGTCCACCACGAGCACGCGCAGGTTGCGCTCCGGGCTCATCGCTCCTCGTCCCTCACGGGCACCACCAGGCGCACGCGCCAGTGGCCGGCCTGGTCGGGGCCGAACTCCACGACGCCGCCGCACCTGGAGCGCCTCCACGGCGGCGAGCCGGAGCCCCATGCCGGTGCCGCGCGAGCCCCCGCTCGGCGCCGTCGTTGATGACCTCGAGGAAGAACGTGCCGTCGAGCCGCCCGACGTTCACGTCGACCCGTGAGGGGGCCGCGTGCTTGTCGGCGTTCCGGAGCGCCTCGGCGAGCACGGACTGCGCGATCGGCTCGAGCTCCACGCGGCACCTCCACGCCGTCCTGCCAGCTGAGCTCGACCGGCGTGTCCTTGTAGAGGCCGCCGATCCGCTCGAGCTCGCCGGCGCAGCGTCACCCCGGTGTCCACCGGCGCGGGCGCGAGCGGCCGCTCGAGCGCGTCGCGCAGGTCGGCGAGCGCCGCCTGCATCTCGTCCGCGCAGCGCCGCCGCGCCTCGTCGCTCAGGCCGTGCTCGGCGCCGAGCGCCAGCGAGATCCCGAACAGCCGCTGCACGACCCCCTCGTGGATCTCGCGCGCCAGGTCGATGCGCGCCTGGAGCAGCCGCGCGCGGCCCTGCTGGTTGGTGGCGATCCGGACGCTCGCCGCGAGCGCGGCGGTCTTGCCGATCGTCCACATGGCGCTGCGCTCGTCGTCGTTCAGCTCGAACGGCTCGCCGCCGCGGTCGGCGAAGATCACGCCGAGCCAGCGCCCGCCCGCGGACACGGGGGTGCACGTGAGCGTGGTGAGCTCGGCGAAGCCCGACGTAGCGCGCCGGCACCCACTTCTCGAGCTCGGACGGAGACCTGCACGACGCGGTCCTGGGAGAGCGCGGCCTGGGCGATCGGCGTCTCCTCGAGGCTGCCGTAGACGTTGGCGAGCAGCTCGGCCTCGAGCCCGTGGCTGCCCACCGGCACGACGAGCCGGCGCGCCTCGTCGTAGAGCATCAGCCCGGCGCGCTTCATCGACGCCTGCCGGCAGAGCGCCTCGCAGAGGCGGTCGTAGAAGCCGCGGCCGCCGGGGCGCGGGCGCTCGTCGAGCTCGGAGATCAGCTCGACGATCACGTCGAGCGCGTCGGTGCGGGGGAAGGAGTTGCGCCTCCGCCATCCGCCTGTTGTACCGGGTCAGTCGAGGCTGTAGCGAGAGGCGCAGCGTCTGCTCGGAGGTCAGCGAGACCTCGCGCACGTAGCCGCACGTGCGGCAGCGCGCACTCCACGTGGCCCTCGAAGTCCTCGACGGCCAGCGACCACTCCACGTCGCTCGACAGGCAGGCGCGGCAGGCGAGCGCCGCCTCGACGAGGCAGGGCTCGTCGTTGCCGCGGAAGGAGGCCAGCTCGAGCGTCTGATCCATGCCTCGCAGGTTGGCGAAGGCCCGCGCCAAAGTGAACGATTTGCAGGCTCGAACCCCCCGGCTGGGGGGTGGCTGCGCCTACAAAGCGTCGACCCAGCGTGACGCGCTGGTCGGCCACCCGGTCCAGCGCGCCGGCGAGCTGCGTGCCGTCGGGCAGCGTCAGGCGTCGGGTCGAGCTCGAGCAGCGGCTCGAGCACGAAGCGCCGGGCGGTGATGTCCGGGTGCGGCAGCACGAGGCGCTCCGAGCGCTGCTCGAGGCCGCCGAGCAGGAGCAGGTCCACGTCCACCGGTCGCGGGCCGTGGCGCGGGCCGCCCGGCTCGCGGCCGAGCTCGCGCTCGACCTGCTTGCAGACGTCGAGGAGCGGCTCCGGCGCCAACGCGGTCTCGATCCGCACGCAGGCGTTCAGGAAGTCGGGCTGGTCGAGCACCTCGCCCTGCGGCGCCGTCTCGTAGACGGACGAGCTGCCGGTGACCGTGACCTCGCGGCGCTCGAGGCTCGCGCGCGCGGCACGGAGCATGCCGAGCCGGTCGCCCTGGTTCGAGCCGAGCCCGAGGTAGCCGGTCAAGCCTCCTTCCAGACCTCCACGGACACCTCGTCCACCGGCAGCGGGATCGGAGGCTCCGGCTTGGCCGCCTTCACGCGCACGGACTCGGCGCCGAAGCGGTCCATCAGGCGGTCGGCCACGGCCGCGCAGAGCCGCTCGAGCGTGTGGTACGAGCGCTCCTGCGCCGCGAGCGCCACCTGCTCGCAGACCTCGGCGTAGTCGACCGTGTCCTCGACCCGGTCGGTGACGGTGGCATCGCACTCGTAGAGCTCGAAGACCACGTCGAACACGAGCCGCTGGCCGAGCTCGCGCTCCTCCTTGCTGACGCCGTGACGGGTGTAGAGCGAGAGCCCGCTGACCTCGATCGTGACCGACGGCCCGGCGCGGTCGCGATCGTCGTCGATGTCCGCGTCGTCGATCTCCTCGAAGTCGTCGTCCGGCTCGTGCGGCTCGGGCTCCCAGGTCACGGCCGCACCGTAGCAGCGGCCACCGCGAGCGCATCGACGACCGGGCGCACGTCGTGGACCCTGAAGACGCTGGCCCCGCGCTCGAGCGCCAGCACGTTCGTGGCGATCGTCCCGGGCAGCCGCTCGCCGGCCTCGCGACCGCCCGCGAGCTTGCCGAGGAAGCTCTTGCGCGAGGTGCCGATCACGACCGGCCGGCCGATGGCGACGATCTCCTCGAGCCGCCTCAGCAGCTCGAGGTTGTGCTCCATGCGCTTGCCGAAGCCGATGCCGGGGTCGAGCCAGACGCGCTCCTCGGCCACCCCCTCGGCGACGGCGAAGGCGAGCCGCTCCTCGAGGAACGCGCGGACCTCGGAGACCACGTCGTCGTAGCGCGGGTCGCGCTGCATCGTGCGCGGGTCGCCGCGCATGTGGACGAGGCAGCAGCCGGCGCCGGCGTCCGCCACGAGGCCCGCAAGCTCGGGCTCCGAGCGGAAGGCGGACACGTCGTTCACGAGCGTGGCGCCGGCGGCCAGCGCCGCCCGCGCCACGCTCGCCTTGGTCGTGTCGATCGAGACGCGCTCGCCGGCCGCCACGAGACCCTCGACCACGGGGAGCGCGCGGCGCAGCTCCTCCTCGGGCCGTGACGGGCTCGGCACCCGGCCGCGAGGACTCGCCGCCCACGTCGAGCAGCCCCGCGCCCTCGCCCGCGAGCCGCTTTCCGAGCTCGACCGCGGCCTCGCGGGTCGAGGAAGCGGCCCCCGTCGCTGAACGAGTCGGGGGTCGCGTTGACGATGCCCATGACGAGCGGGGCCTCCACGGCTCGCAGTATCGCGGGCATTGCGGAAGCAGCCGGCTCGGCCGGCTGCGCACCGATGCCATCCACGTACGGCTCGCGGCGTGCTCGTCAAGGCCTGCCTGAACGGGGCGCGCTCGGCGTCGGAGCATCCGGCGCTGCCGGTGACCGCGGCCGAGCTCGCGGCGGAGGCGAGCGCGGCGGTGGCGGCGGGCGCGGGCGCGCTGCACGTGCACCCGCGCGACGACGACGGAGCCGAGACTCTCGACGCGCAGCACGTGGGCGCCGCCGTCGCGGCGATCCGGGCGGCCTGCCCGGGCGTGCCCGTCGGCGTGAGCACCGGCCTCTGGATCGCCGGCGACGATCCCGAGCGGCGCCTGGCCGCAGATCGGCGGCTGGGCGCGGGCGGAGCGGCCGGACTTCGCCTCCGTGAACCTCTCCGAGGAGGGCGCGGGCGAGGTGGCCGCCGCGCTGCGCGCCGTGGGCGTGGGCGTGGAGGCGGGGCTCTGGAGCGAGGAGAACGCGGAGCTGGTGGCGGACGGGGCGCTCGGCGGCGAGCTGGTGCGGATCCTGATCGAGCCCCAGGACTCCGATCCGGGGACGGCGGTGGCGAACGCGGCCGCCGTGGACCGCGGTGCTCAGCAACCGCGGGGTTCCCGGGCCGCGCCTGCACCACGGCTACGGCGCCGCCACGTGGGCGGTGCTGGCGGCCGCGGTCGAGCGCGGCCGCGACATCCGCGTGGGCTTCGAGGACACGCTCGAGCTGCCGGACGGGACGCACCGCATCCGGCAACGCCGAGCTGGTGGCCGCGGCGATGCGGCTCGGCCAGGAGCCCGCGTGAGCGTCGCCGAGCTGGCCGCCACCGCGGCGGCCTGCGCCGAGCGCTCGGAGCGCGACCGCACGCTCGCGCCCGAGGTGGTGGACGGCATGCGCGCCGCGGACCTCTTCCGGCTCTGCGTGCCGCGCGCGCTGGGCGGCGCCGAGGCGCCGCCGCTCGAGCTCGTCGAGACCGTGGAGACGCTCGCGAGGGCCGACGCCAGCGCGGGCTGGTGCCTGGCCGTGACGGCCACGAGCGGGCTCGTGGCCGCGTACCTCGACGAGGACGCCGCGCGCGAGGTCTACGGCACGGCGGGCACGGCGGTCGGCGGGGTGTTCGCGCCGCGCGGGCGAGCCGTGGGAGCGGACGGGCGCCTCGAGGTCACGGGGCGCTGGGCGTTCGCCAGCGGCAGCGGCTTCTGCGACTGGCTGATGGGCGGCTGCCTCACCGAGCTCGACGGGCGCCCGGTGGAGCCGCGGCTCGTGCTCTTCCCGCGCGCGGACGTGGAGATCATCGACACCTGGGACGTGTCCGGGCTGCGCGGAACGGGCAGCAACGACATCGCCGTGAGCGGCCTTGACGTGCCGGCCGCGCGCTCGGCGGCGGTGATCGGCGCCGCCCCGCGCGTGGAGGGCGCGCTCTACGCCTTCCCACTGTTCGGCCTGCTGGCCGCGGCGATCGCGGGCGTCACGCTCGGGGTGGCCCGCGCGGCGATGGACGACCTGCTCGAGCTGGCGGGCGCCAAGAAGCCGGAGGGCAGCCGCCGGATGCTCGCCGAGCGCTCGACCGTGCAGGCCGAGGTGGCGCGCGCCGAGGCGGAGCTGCGGGCCGCGCGCGGGCTGCTCGTGGACGCGCTCGAGCGCGGCTACGAGCGCGCCGGGGGCGGCGAGGGCATCGGCACGGACGACCGGATGGCGCTGCGCCTGGCCGCCACGCACGCCGCGCGCGCGGGCGCCGCCGTGGTGGACTCCTGCTACGCGCTCGGGGGCGGCAGCTCGATCTACGCCACCAGCCCGCTGCAGCGCCGCTTTCGCGACGTGCACGCCGCCACGCAGCACATGCTCGTGTCGCCCTCGACGCTCGAGCTCACGGGCCGGCTGCTGCTGGGGCTGCCCACGGACGTCGGCCAGCTCTAGGCATCGGGCACCCGAGCCGTGCGCACTACACTCGGCCGGTGCCCGCCATCGAGCTCCGGGGCGTCGTAAAGCGCTTCGGCGACATCACCGCGGTCGACCACCTCGACCTCGACGTTCCCGAGGCGATCTGCCTCGGCCTGCTGGGCCCGAACGGCGCCGGCAAGTCCACCACGATGCGGCTGCTCACCGGCCAGGCGATCGCCGACGAGGGCGAGCTGCGGGTGGTGGGATACGAGCTGCCCGCCGAGGCCAAGGAGGCGCGCGCCAAGATGGGCGTGGTCCCGCAGCTGGACAACCTCGACGTGGACGTGACGGTGGAGGACAACCTCGCCGTCTTCGCCCGCCTCTACCGGGTGCCGGACGTGTGGGCCGCGGTGGACCGCGCGCTCGGGATCGCGCGCCTGACCGACCGGCGCAAGGACGCCGTGGACAAGCTCTCCGGCGGGATGCGCCGGCGGCTGCTGCTGGCGCGCGGGCTGGTGCACCAGCCGCGGCTGCTGCTGCTCGACGAGCCGACCGTCGGCCTCGACCCGCAGATCCGCACCGAGCTCTGGTCGCTGATCGACGGCCTGCGCGGCGAGGGCGCCACCATCCTGATGTCCACCCACTACATCGAGGAGGCCGAGCGGCTGGCCGACGAGGTGGCCGTCATGGCCAAGGGCCAGATCGTGGCGCGCGGCAAGCCCTCCGACCTGATCCGCGAGTACGCCGGGCGCGAGACCGCGGAGGTCTACGGCCCGCCGCCGCGGCTCGCCGAGGTGCGCGCCAAGGCGAGCGCCCAGGGACTCCAGGTGCGGCCGGCCGGCCCGGCGGTGGCGATCGTGGGCTCCGAGCGCGCCACCGACGGCGCCGTGCCCGATGACGCGGTGAGGCGGGCGGCTTCGCTGGAGGACGTGTTCGTGCTGCTCACAGGAGAGGAGGCGGAATGAGGACGACTCGAACCGGCGGCGATCGGCGGCATCATGAGCCGCGAGGTCGCCAACTTCCGGACCTTCTGGAAGTCCACGACCTTCTCGAGCGTGCTCGAGCCGGTGGTCTACCTGCTCGCCTTCGGCCTCGGGCTCGGCGCGACGATCGTCGACGACGTCGGCGGCATGGCGTACGTCGAGTTCGTGGGCACCGGGATGGTGGCCACGGCCGTGATCTTCTCGAGCGCGCTGCCGGCGATGTTCGGCACCTTCGTGAAGCACCGCTTCCAGCGGACCTACGACGCGATCCTCGCGGCGCCCGTGGACGTGGAGGAGCTCGTGACCGCCGAGATGCTCTGGATCGCGCTCCGCTCGGGCTTCTACGGCAGCTTCCCGCTCGTCGTGACCATGTTCTTCGGGCTCGATCCCGCCTGGGGCATGCTGCTCGTGCCGTTCTTCGCCTTCGTGACGGCACTCGGCTTCGCGGCCTTCGGGATCGCGGTCGCGGCCACGGTCTCCAAGATCGACCAGTTCAGCTACGTCACGACGCTGTGCATCACGCCGCTGTTCCTGGTGGCGGGCACCTTCTTCCCGATCGACCAGCTTCCCGAGGGCCTCCAGGTCGCGGCGCAGTTCAACCCGCTGCACCAGCTCGTGGAGCTCGTGCGCCACGCCTGCTTCGGCTTCGAGGCCACGGACCTGCTGCGACTCGGCGCCCTGATGGTCTTCGCGGTGGTGTTCTGGCGCATAGCGGTGGGGCGCATGGAGAAGCGCCTGATCGACTGAGCGTGCCTCCCGCTGTCCCCTTCCAGGCGGTCGTGTTCGACAACGACGGGCTCCTGCTCGACACGGAGGAGGCCTGGACGCGCGCCGAGGAGACCCTGTTCGAGCGCCGCGGGCGGAAGTTCACGATCGAGCACAAGCGCTGGATCATCGGCTCCTCGCGGGCCACGGCGGCGTCGAAGCTCGAGGTGATGCTCGAGCTGCCCGGCGAGGGCGAGCCGCTGATGGACGAGCTGCACGAGCTCGTGATGGACGAGGCGCTCAAGGGCGTGCCGCCGCGGCCGGGGGCGATCGAGCTGCTCGACGCGCTCGCGGCGGCGGACACGCCGATCGGCCTGGCCTCGAACTCCTCGCGCGAGTTCGTGGAGCGCACCCTCTCCACCGCCGGCCTCCTGAACGGGCGCTTCCGCTGCGTCGTGACCGCCGACGACGTGGAGAACCCAAAGCCCGCGCCCGACCTCTACCTGGCGGCCTGCCGCGAGCTCGGCGCGGACCCCGGCGCCTGCGCCGCCCTCGAGGACTCGCCGCCGGGCGTGGCGTCGGCGGCGGCCGCGGGCCTGTTCGTGATCGCGGTGCCGTACTTCCCGGATCAGACCGTGCCCGGCGCGTCGCTGCTCGCCGGGTCGCTGGCCGATCCCGAGGTGGCGGGAGCGCTCGGCCTGCACGAATGAGCAGGGGCTGCCGGGCCGATCGCTGAGACGCTCGATGCATGCCGCCCGCGCGATCGCTGTACCCGGGAGCCGTCGTTCGACTGCTGCGCTGGCTGCCCCTCATCGCGGGCCTTGTCGCCATCGACCGGATCGACGGACTGAAGGGGCTGCTGATCGGCCTGGTGGTGGCAGTGGACGTGGCCGCCGTCTCGGTCACCTGCCACAACCGCATCACCCGTGACCTCGACGGGCCCGTGGCCGAGCCGACGTGGCTCGAGGCCATCCTCGTCTGGCTCAACGTGACGTTTCTGCTGGCGCTGCAGGTGGCCCTCGGCGACCCCGGCGGAACCCTCGGCCGGATTGCCGCCGTGCTCGCGGGGCTCGCGCTCGGCGCCGTCGCGAGCGAGCTCGCGGCCAGACCTGTACCAAGGTCCAGCGCGGGTTCCAAATTCGGATGAGACCGTCGGCGCATGGGGATTGAGACGACACGACCGATTGCATGGGGCGCCGCCATTCGCTGGCTGCGCTGGGCGCCGATGATCGCGGGGCTGATCGCCTTCGACGCGATCTCAGGGGTAAACGCCGTGGTGGGCGCCGCTGCCGTGACCGTCGACATCGGACTGCTCTGCTGGCTGATGCACCGGGCGCTCACGAAGGACATCGACTACCCGCGCCCGCAGATCACCTGGATCGAGGGCCTCTGCGTGGGCGCCCTCAGCTGCTCGCTGCTCGGCATGCAGGTGGCGTTCGTCGATCCGGCCGGGGTCACCGGCCGCGGCCTGGCGGTCCTGACCGCGCTGGCGCTCGGCACGCTCCTGACCGAGATGGTCGAGTCCCGCCGCGCCATCGAGGCGGCCCGCAAGCCGCTGGTGCAGCGCGCGACGCGGACCTTCGTCGCGGGCTAGGCGAGCTTCAGCCGACCGCTCTCCTGCCGGCCACCTGCGGGTGCCGAACGCACGTTCGCGAGGGCTCACTCGTGCCGAGCTACGGCCGCGTCGACGAGCGTGACGCAGCGACGTGACAGCGCTCGACGCTCCCTACCCAGCCGCAGTTCACGGCCGGGGCAATGGCCGGCAACGAGCTACGAAGGGTCGGAGCGCATCTCCGCGGTCCCGCCGGCCAGGCCGGGGCGGGGCAGCGGGGCGGGGCCGCGCTCGCGCGGGCGCTCGGGCGCCTCGGGGGCCGCCGGGGGCGGCACCGGCACGGGCGTCTCGTCGCGGCCGAAGACCTCTTCCTCGGTCTTGCCGGCAAGCAGGTCCACGAACTGCTCGCGCTCGATCGTCTCGCGCTTGAGCAGGACCTCCGACACGTCGTCGAGCTTCTGGCGGTGCAGGGCGAGGATGTCGCGCGCGGCCTGGTGCGCCTCCTCGACGATGCGGCGGATCTCGTCGTCGATCTCGCGGGCGATCTCGTCCGAGTAGTCGGGCTCCGAGGAGAACTCGCGCCCCAGGAAGGGCTGGCCGTGGTCGTGGCCGAACACGCGCGGGCCGAGCTTCTCGGACATCCCGAAGCGCATGACCATCTGCTTGGCGGTGGCGGTGACCTTCTCGAGGTCGTTCGAGGCGCCGGTGGTGACCTCGCTCGAACACGATCTCCTCGGCCGCGCGGCCGCCGAGCGTCATCGCCATCGTGTCCGACAGCTCCGCGCGCGTGGTGAGGAACTTGTCCTCGGTCGGCAGCGAGATCGTGTAGCCGAGCGCCTGGCCGCGCGAGATCACGGAGATCTTGTGGACCGGGTCGGTGTTGTCGAGGTAGTGCGCGACGAGCGCGTGGCCCATCTCGTGGTAGGCCGTGATCCGGCGCTCCTTCTCGGACATCACGCGGGTCTTCTTCTCGGGCCCGGCGATCACGCGCATGATCCCCTCCTCCAGCTGGAGGTGGTCGATCTCGCGCTTGCCCTGGCGGGCCGCGAGCAGCGCGGCCTCGTTCACGAGGTTCTGAAGGTCGGCGCCGGTGAAGCCCGGCGTCTGGCCGGCGAGCGTGTCGAGCTCGATCGCCTTGGCGAGCGGCTTGCCGCGCGTGTGGACCTCGAGGATCTTGGTGCGGCCCTTGCGGTCGGGGCGGTCGACCACGATCTGGCGGTCGAAGCGGCCCGGGCGCAGCAGGGCCGGGTCGAGGATGTCCGGCCGGTTGGTGGCCGCGATGAGGATGATGTTGTCCTTCATCTCGAAGCCGTCCATCTCGACGAGCAGCTGGTTGAGCGTCTGCTCGCGCTCGTCGTGGCCGCCGCCGAGGCCGGCGCCGCGGTGGCGGCCGACGGCGTCGATCTCGTCCATGAAGATGATGCAGGGCGAGTTCTGCTTGGCCTGCTCGAAGAGGTCACGCACGCGCGAGGCGCCCACGCCGACGAACATCTCGACGAAGTCCGAGCCGGAGATCGAGAAGAACGGCACGCCGGCCTCGCCCGCCACGGCGCGCGCGAGCAGCGTCTTGCCGGTGCCCGGCGGCCCGTAGAGCAGCACGCCCTTGGGGATGCGGGCGCCGAGCGCCTGGAACTTCTTGGGGTTCTCGAGGAACTCCTTGATCTCCTGGAGCTCCTCCACCGCCTCGTCCACGCCGGCCACGTCGCGGAAGGTGATCTTCGGCGCGTCGACCGACATTCGCTTCGCGCGCGACTTCCCGAAGGACATGACCTTCGAGCCGCCGCCCTGCATCTGGTTGATGATGAACAGCCAGAACAGCAGGAAGATCACGAACGGGAGGATGTACGTCAGGGCCGTGAGCCAGCCCGATCCCCCCTTCGCCTTGACGTCGATCGGGACGTCGGCGGCGCGCAGCTGGTTGACGAGGTTCTGCTCGGTGTTGTCCGGATACGCGGTCTGGAACTTCTTGCCGTCGTTCTTGAGCTCGACGTCGATCCGGTTGTTCTTCGTGTTGAGCGTGACCGACTTGACGCGGTCCTGGTCGACGTAGCGGAGGAAGGCCGAGTAGTTCGGGTCCGGCGTCCGGTCGCCCGGACTGATGAGCTTCTGGGCGAAGAACGCCAGCACGACCACGATCAAGATCGGGAAAGCGGCGCTCTTGAAAAATCTGCTCACAGCGAGCCTCTCTGGTCTCCTCTACGCACCCGGGCCGGGGTCTTCTCACACGAGGAGATCATCGTCCAGGTGAAACGCAAGCCTAGCAAGGGGGTAGCAACCCCTTACGCCGTTTTTCGGCAGCCGGAAGCGGGTTCTTCAGTCTTCCAACACGGCGACGAACGGCAGGTTGCGAAAGCGCTCGGCGTGATCGAGCCCGTATCCGATCGCGAAACGGTTCGGGATCTCGAACCCCACGTAGCGGATCGGCAGGTCCACCTTGCGCCGCTCGGGCTTCGTGAGCAGGGCGCAGACCTCGAGCGAGGCGGGGTTGCGCGCCTGCAGCGTGCGCATCAGATACGAGAGCGTGAGCCCCGAGTCGACGATGTCCTCGACGATCAGCACCTCGCGCCCCTCGATCGAGACGTCGAGGTCCTTGAGGATGCGGACGACGCCCGACGAGTCGGTCGACGAGCCGTAGGAGGACACCGCCATGAAGTCCACCTCGCACTCCGTCTCGAGGTGGCGCATCAGGTCCGACAGGAAGAAGACGGCGCCCTTGAGGACCCCGACGAGCAGCAGCTCCCGGCCCTCGTAGTCGCGCGAGATCTCCTCGGCCAGCTCGCGCACCCGGTGCGCGAGCTCATCGCGCTGGACCAGGATCTCGCCGACGCCGGACTCGTCCATCCGGCGCGAGTCTAGGCGGACGTGGACCTCGCGCTCAGCGCGATGGCGTTCTCGTCGCCCTCGTTCGCGGCGTAGCGATCGTCGACCGCCACTCCCGCCACCCAGACGATCTCGCCGCTCACCTCGAGGACCGGGAGCTCGCCGCGCAGGGCGCGCGGGACCTTCCGGTCGGTGAAGAGGTCCTGCAGCGACTTGGTCCCGCCGAGGCCGACCGGGCGCATCTGGTCGCCCTCCCGCCAGGCGCGCACGAGCAACCGCGGGCCGACCGCCGCGGCGGACACGGCCACGTCCCCGGGCACGTCGAACGCGGCCTCCACCTCCCAGTCGCCGAAGCGCACGCTTCCCGGGACGAGCAGCTCCACCGGCTCGGGCACCGCCGGCTCCTCGCGCTCGTGCGCGAACCGCACCGTCCCGTACTCGGCCACGGCCTGGAGCCCGCCCCCGAGGTCGAGCGACTTGCTTCCCTGCCGGCTGAGGCCGGCCACCTCCTCGGCCTCGCGGCGCGACAGCGGCCGCGGCTCGCCGGTGGCCGTCTCGGCCAGCTTGCGGAGCACCAGCCGGCGCAGCGCGGCGGGCAGCTCGGCGAGCGCGTCGAGCGGCACCGCCGGCCCGCCGCCGATCGCCCCGAGCGCGTCGGACGCCACGATGTCCAGCACCTCCGCCTCCTCGCGCAGCTGGCGGGCGGTCTCGGCGATCGTGAGCTCGGCCTTCGGGCTCAGCTGGCGCAGCGCGGGGAGCACCTCGTGCCGCACGCGCGCACGCGCGAACCTGGTGTCGGCGTTGGACGGGTCCTCGCGCCACTGGAGGTAGCGGGCGCGCAGGTACTCGCGCACCTCGTCGCGGGTCACCTCGAGCAGCGGCCGCACGAGCCGGCCGCGCCGGGCGTCCATCCCGCGCAGCGCGCGGCTGCCGGGCGAGACGGCGAGCCGGTAGAGCACCGTCTCGGCCTGGTCGCTGGCGGTGTGGGCGGAGGCGAAGTCGCCGGTCGTGGCCGCCTCGGCGAGGGCGTAGCGGGCGTCGCGCGCCTCGGCCTGGAGGTTGCCGCCCGCCGGAAGCTCGACCCGCTCGACCGTGAGCGGGACTCCGAGCCGGTCGCAGAGGCGCCGGCAGAACTCCTCGTCGCCGTCGGCCGTGGGCCGCAGCCCGTAGTTCACGTGCAGCGCCGTGACCTGCGCCCCGATGCGCATCGCCACGTCGAGCAGGCACACCGAATCGCCGCCCCCGGACAGCAGCACGAGCAGCGGCCGGCCCCTCTCCACGAGGCCGCTCGTCGCGCGCGCTGTCGAGTGGCCGGTCGGTCATCTGTTCTTCGGGGTCGCCCTGCAGAGCTGGCGCGGCTCGTCGAACCCCTTCAGCTTCACCTGGCCGATCGGCTCGAAGCTCAGGTGGTTGGAGTCCCGCACCACGGCTATCACCGAGTCGGTGAGGAGCACCTCGCCGCCGCGGGCGCGGGCCACCACGCGCGACGCGAGATTCACCTCGCGGCCGAAGTAGTCGCCGTCCCGGTAGAGCGTGCTGCCGTAGTGGATCCCGATGCGCGGCTGGGGGCGCTCCTCGAACATCGCCTGGAAGCCCACGGCCCAGTCCACGAGGCGCCTGGACGTCCTGGCCCACGACCATCACCTCGTCGCCGATCGTCTTCACCACGCGCGCGCCGTCGGGCAGCGTGCTGGTCACTCCCTCCACGAAGCGCTCGACGAACGACAGCGCCTCCTCCTCGCCCTCGTCCTCGGTGAAGCGGGTGTACCCGGCCAGGTCGGCGAAGGCCACGGCCACCCGCACCCGCCCGAGGTCCACGTCCTCGTCCTCGAGCTCCATCTCCATGTGGCCGACCACGTCCTGCTCCACGAAGTGCTGGAGGAAGCGCCGGTGCACGTAGTCCATCAGCGGCGACGAGAGCGGGAGCAGGTCGCGCGCCAGGCCCTCCATCTCCTCCGCCATCTCGAGGCCGGGCACCCCCTCGCGCATCAGCGGCTCGTGCACGTAGAGGTGGAACAGCCGCACCTCGGCGTCCGCGATCTGCGACAGGGCCTGCCCGTAGACGCGGCAGAGCTGGAGGAAGGCCACGAGCGGGAAGCCGGCGGCGAGCACCGACGCCACGTACTCGACCACGCGCACGTCGTCCTCGCTCATGTGCTCGAGGCCCGCCGGGGGCAGTCCGATGCCCGTCCAGAAGCGCTCGATCAGGGCCGGCTCGAGGCCGGTCTCCTCCGCCACCTGCTTGAGGGTGCGCGGCTCGCGCTCGTCCGCGAACAGCCCCTCGATGAACCCGTAGGCGAGCCGGCCCTGCTCGCCGGCCTGCCGGATGTGCTTCAGGCTGTGCCCGCGCTCGCGCATGCGGGCCACGATCCGGGCATGCGAGAGCGCCGCCGGGGTCCACTCGCTCGACCCGTTCACGTTCGGGATCACCCCGGTCTCCGCCCAGCGCTTGAGCGTCGCGGGCGTCACGCCCACGCGCTCCGCGGCCTGCTTGAGGGTGAGGGTCTCCACGCGAGCGCCGAGTCTGACAACTGATCGGCGGGGAAGCAGGGCGGCTCGGCCGCTCGTAGCGGGATAGACTCGCCGCGCACGTCAATCGGGGAGCGAGTGGAGGGACTTTGAACTACTTCGTGACGGGGGCCACCGGCTTCATCGGCAGGCACCTGGTGGCTGAGCTCCTCAAGCGCGAGGGCACCATCTACGTGCTTGTCCGCGAGGGCTCGCGCGGCAAGTACGACGCGCTCGTCCAGCGTCTCGGCGCCCCCGAGGGCCGGATCGTCGCGGTGGCGGGCGACCTCGCCAAGCCGGGCCTGGGCGTGGAGGGCTTCGACGAGCCGATCGACCACCTCTTCCACCTCGCGGCCGTCTACGACGTGGAGGCCGACGAGGAGGCCTCCGAGCGCGCCAACGTGGAGGGCACCCGCCACGTGATCGAGTTCGCGAACTCGCACAAGGTGGGCCGCTTCCACCACACCAGCTCGATCGCCGTGGCCGGCGAGTACCGCGGCGTCTTCCAGGAGGACATGTTCGACGAGGGGCAGCGGCTGCCCCACCACTACCACCGCACGAAGTACGAGTCGGAGCGGCTCGTCCGCGACATGGTCCAGGCGAAGACGCTCGTCTTCCGCCCGGGGATCGTCGTCGGCCACTCGGAGACCGGCGAGATGGACAAGATCGACGGTCCCTACTACCTCTTCAAGCTGATCCAGCGGCTGCGCGGCGCGCTGCCGGAGTGGGTGCCGCTGGCCGGCCCGCAGGGCGGCGACACCAACATCGTGCCGGTGGACTTCGTCGCGCGCGCGATGGACCACATCGCCCACCTGCCGGACGACGACCTTCCCGGGGACACCTTCCACCTCGTGAACCCGGAGCCCATGACGGTGGGCGAGGCGATGAACGAGTTCGCGAAGGCCGCCCACGCGCCCCAGCTCGCGATGCGGCTGGACTCGAACGTGACGAACGCGATCCCCAAGCCGGTGCGCGCGGGGCTCATGGCGCTGCCGACCGTCAAGCGGATCCGCAACCAGATCTACCACGACCTGGGCATCCCGCCGGCGGCGATGGAGAACCGCGAGTTCAACTGCAAGTTCGACGCCCGCGACGCGCAGCGCGCCCTGTCCGGCACCGGCATCGCCGTCCCGCCGCTGTCCACCTACGCGCCGCGCCTGTGGGACTACTGGGAGCGCAACCTCGACCCGGACCTGTTCCGCGAGCGCAGCCTCGCCAGCTCGATCAAGGGCAAGCGCATCCTCATCACGGGCGCCTCGAGCGGCATCGGCCTCGAGACCGCGGTGAAGATCGGCGAGGCCGGCGGCGAGGTGATCCTCGTCTCGCGCACGCGCGAGAAGCTCGAGGAGGTCGCGAAGCAGGTGGAGGCCGCGGGCGGCACGGCGCACGTGCACCCGGCCGACCTCTCCGACCTCGACGAGGTGGACAGGCTGGCGGCCGAGGTGCTCGAGACGCACGGCGGCGTGGACGTGCTGGTGAACAACGCCGGCCGCTCGATCCGGCGCTCGGTGAAGGCGTCCTACGACCGCTTCCACGACTACGAGCGCACGATGCAGCTCAACTACTTCGGCGCGCTCAAGCTGATCCTGGCGTTCATGCCGGGGATGCGCGAGCGGCGCTCGGGCCACATCGTGAACGTGTCGTCGATCGGCGTGCAGACGAACACGCCGCGGTTCTCCGCGTACGTGGCGTCGAAGTCGGCGCTCGACGCGTTCTCGCGCTGCGTCGGCGCCCGAGGTGATCGGCGACAACGTGAACTTCACCACCGTGTTCATGCCGCTGGTGCGCACGCCGATGATCGCCCCCACCGACATCTACAAGGCCTTCCCCACGCTCACGCCGGAGGAGGCCGCGCAGATGCTCTGCGACGCGCTGATCGACAAGCCCAAGCGCATGGCCTCGCGGCTCGGCACCTTCGGCGAGATCCTCTACTCGATCTCCCCGAAGAGCGTGGACATCGTGCTCAACACCGCCTACAACCTGTTCCCCGACTCGCACGCCGCGAAGAAGGGCAAGAAGGCAGCCGAGCTAGTGGAGGGCGAGGGCGACAAGCAGCCGGACCAGGAGATGTCCACAGAGGCCGTGGCGATGGCCTACCTGCTGCGCGGCGTGCACTTCTAGCGACGGAGGTCTCCATGAAGCGTCTGCTCACCACTGCGGCGGCAATCGCGGCCGTGGCGCTCGCGGCTGCGGCGCCGGCGTCCGCCGGCCGCGGCGGCGACCTCTGGCGGCTCTACGACCAGAGCCTGCGGTCCGCCAAGTACATCGACCTCACCCACACGATCACGCCGACCATCCCGGTGTGGGCGGGCTTCGGGCCCTCGGTCTTCTCGCCGAGCCTCAACCCGGCCACCGGCCAGCCCTACACCTACGCCGTGGACGGCTTCGAGGCCACGTCCTACCGGCTCTCGACCGATCAGCTCGGCACCCAGCTCGACCCGCCGGCCCACTGGGCGCCCGAGTTCGCGGCCATCGACGAGCTGCCGCCCACGTTCGCCGTCCGGCCGCTGGTGGTCATCTCGATCGTCCGCCAGGTCGAGCGCGACTTCAACTACGCCCTCCAGGTGAGCGACATCAAGCGCTTCGAGCGCCAGCACGGGCGGATCCCGCGCGGGAGCGTGGTCTTCGTGCGCTCCGACTGGTCGAAGGACTGGCCGGACCCGGCGCTCGCGACGCTCACGGAGTTCCCGGGCGTCTCGCTCGACGCGCTGAAGTTCCTCCACCTCAGGCGCCACATCCTCTTCCACGGGCACGAGCCGCTCGACACCGACTCCACCCCGACGCTCGAGGGCGAGGCCTGGCTCATGCACCACGGCTACGCCCAGGCCGAGGGCGTGGCGGACATGTCCGGCGTGCCGGCCACCGGCTGCCTCGTGGAGATCGGCTTCCCGCGCTTCGGCGGCGGGCTCGGCGGCTACGCGCGCTTCGTGGCGATCTGCCCGCCGGGCACCAGGCGCGGGGTCAGCGTCGGCGAGCTGCCGGAGGCGCCGCTGCAGGAGTACGAGACTCCCCTGCACTGGGACCCGGCGCAGGGCATGCGCGTCCGCTGAGGGCGTATACTTAACGATCCCTGAGCGCCGCCTCCCGGGAACGACTCCCGGGGGGCGGCGGGTCTTTCGGGACAGCCTCAGACGAACGCCGAGCCGCGCTTCACGAGGTTCGCGTAGACGGCCTGCTGGATCGTCTCGCGCACGCGCTCCGAGAGCTCGAACACGAGCGCGCGGTCGTCCACCGCCCCGGGCGGGTAGCCGGCGGTCTCGATCGGGTCGCAGAACTCGATCCGCCACTTCGACGGGAGCGGCACCGCGCCCAGCGGGCCGAGCCACGGGAAGGTCGGCGTGACCGGGAAGAAGGGGGCGCCGATCAGGCGCGCGAGCGCCGGGTATCTCGCCGAGCTTGGGGTAGATCTCCTCGCTCCCCACCACCGCCACCGGCACGATCGGCGCGCCCGTCCGGAGCGCCAGCTCCACGAAGCCGCCGCGGCCGAAGCGCTGGAGCCGGTAGCGGTCGCGAGAAGGCTTGCCGGTGCCCTTGGCGCCCTCGGGGAAGACGGCCACGAGCTCGTCCTGCTCGAGCAGGCGCAGCGCGTTGTAGGGCGAGGCCACCACGCCGCCGAGGCGCCGGATCGCCGTCGAGACCCAGGGCAGCTCGAAGGCCCAGTCGAGCACGAGGAAGCGCGGGTGGCGCGGCAGCGGGTGCTCGCGCAGGAGCGCCAGCGCCATCATCGTCGCGTCCCAGGGCAGGATGCCCGGCGTGGTTGGCCACGAGCAGGGCGCGCCCGTGGGCGGGCACGCGCCGCGACGCCCTCCGCCTCGACCCGCCACCAGCGCTCGTAGAGGAAGCCGAACAGCGGCTCGACCATGTCCACGAAGCCCTCGTCGTAGCCCCACTCGTCGTCCGAGTAGTCGCCCTCGAGGCGCTTCACCGCGAGCCGCACCACGTCGGCTCCCTCGCGCGGGAGAGCCGCGGCGCCGCGGCCGAGGGCCTCGGGCAGCTCGAGGCCGGCGTCCAGGCCCTCGCGCAGGCGGCGCATGAAGGAGATGGCGCGCGCTCACGCGCGGCGGCGGGTCCTGCGGCTGGCGCGGCGGCGGCGCCGTGTCGCGGTCCGCTGCGCGCTCACGCGGCCGCCCGTGCGGGCGGCGACACGATCGTCCCGGCGCGGATGCGCGCCCAGTCGTGCACCGCCGCCTCCGTCGAGTAGCGCGGGCGTGAAGCCCACCTCGCGGACGAGCCGCGTGGTGTCCACGCCGCGGCCGTAGCGGAGCAGCCGCCGGAAGTCCTCGGAGAGCGGGGCCATGCCCGACCCGCCGCGCCGGCCGACGTGACCGGGCCGAAAGCCGGCCCGACGCCAGCGGCAGCGGCGGGCGCCGCGCCACGCGGACCATCCGCGCCAGGCCGATCGTGCCGGTCGACGGCCACGTTCACGGCGCCGCGCACCGGCCGGGCCACCGCCGCGGCCAGCGCGTCGAGCCCGTCGCGCTCGTGCACCACCTGGATGCGCGGGTCGAAGCCCGAGGTAGGTGGGGCACGCGGGCAGCGAGAGGTAGCGCGTGATCTGCGAGTCCACCGACGGCCCGATCGCGGGCTGGTAGCGGAGCATCGTGCAGACCACCTCCGGGTGGCGGCGCGAGTAGGTCTCGAAGTAGTTCTCGATCTCGGCCACGTCGCGCTGGAAGCGCGAGCGGAGCGGGAAGAGGCGCGTCATCTCCTCGGTGAAGAACTGCGGGGCGTGCGGCTCGGCGCCGTAGATGCCCGCCGAGCCGCGCACGACGATCGTGCGGACGCTCGGCGCCTTCTCGAGCGCGGCGAGCAGCTGGAGCGACCCGATCACGTTCACGTCGTGCATCGCCTGCGGGGACAGCCCGGCGCCGGGCTGCCGGACGATCTGGTTGTGCACCACCGTGTCCACCTCGAGCGGCGGGATCAGGCGCGCGATCACCGGGTTGCGGATGTCCGCCTCGATCAGCTGGGTGCGCTCCAGGGCGATCCGCGGGGCTCGCGTGTCGAGGCCCGCCACCAGCTCCACGCCGGGATCGCGCTCGAGCCGGGCCGCCAGCTCCGCCCCGAGGTGGCTGCCCACGCCGGTGATCAGCACCCGGCGGCCGGGCATCAGCTCCCCTGGGGCTTCTTGCGCCTGGCCGGCGCGCGCTTGGCCGGCGCCCGCTTCGCGGGTGCGCGCTTCGCGGGCAGCCGCTCCTCGATCTTGTCCAGCCGCCGCCCGATCGCGCGCAGCTCGGCCTTCAGCTCGCGGAGGTCCTCGTAGGTGGCCGGCCGGCGGGAGTCGATCGCCTCGGCCACCGCCTTGCGGCTGCGGGCGATCCGCTGCTCGGCGCCCTTGCGCAGGTCTCGGCCGTCTCGGCCAGGTCGTCGAGCGCGCCCTGGGCGGTGTCGCGGCTCCGGCCGGCCGAGCCGAGCGTGGACTCGACCGTGCGCTCGACCGCCTCGCGCAGCGCGTCGGGCAGCTCCTTGGGGTTGGTGGGTCGTCTCGCCATGGGCCGCTGAGTCTCCCAGGCGCCCGTCTATCGTGCGCGCCCGTGCCGCTGGAGCACCGCGTCCGCCCCAACCACCTGAGGCCCGCCACCGAGCTGGCCGAGCGCGTGCTGCTCCCGGGCGACCCGCACCGCGCGCTCTTCGTGGCGCAGGAGCTGCTCGAGGAGCCGCTCATGTTCAACCACGCGCGCGGGCTCTGGGGCTACACCGGCCTGGCCGACGACGGCGAGCCGCTCTCGATCCAGTCCACGGGCATGGGCGGCCCGAGCGCGGCGATCGTCTGCGAGGAGCTGATCGCGCTCGGCGCCCGGCGGCTCGTCCGGATCGGCACCTGCGGCGCGCTGCGGGAGGACATCGAGCTGGGCGCGCTTCTGGCCGCCGTCGAGGCGCTGCCGGCGGACGGCGCGAGCGCGGCGCTCGGCGCCGACGGGCGCGTGGCGGGGCACCCGGGGCTGACCGAGCGGCTCGTGGACGGCCGGGGCCGAGCCGGTGACGGTGGTCACCACGGATCTCTTCTACGACGGTCGCGCGGGACCTGCGACTGGATCGGCCGGCGCGCCGCGGTGGAGATGGAGACGGCCACCCTCTTCCGGCTGGCCGAGCTGCGCGGGGTCGAGGCGGCGGCGGTGCTCGGCGTGACCGACGTGCCGGCGCCGGACGGCTCGCGGCGGGCCGGAGCCGGAGGAGCTCGAGGAGATCGGGCTGCGCGTGGGCCGCGCGGGCTACGAGGCGCTCAGGGCTCGCTGACCGTCAGGCGCTCCTGCGCCCGCGGCACCGGCGGCTGGTCCGTGTCGAGCGCGGCGCGCAGCGAGGCCACGTCGCGGGCGATCTCGTCGAGACGGCCCTCGATGGCCGCCAGCCGGCCCTCGGCGCCGCCGCCGCGCGCGCGCTCCTCGAGCCGGTCCATCGCGTCCTCGATCCCCTCGAGGCGCTGCGAGAGCGAGCGCAGCCTGCGCGTGACCCGCTCGATGTCGGCCGCGGAGGGCAGGTTGAGCGCCCCCATCGCGGCCTCCTGGGCCTGCACCGCCTTCTCGCGCGCGTCGAAGGCGCGGGCGATCGCGGCGTTGACGACCGGGTTGGCGATCAGCTCCTCGGCGATCTTCCCGAGCGCCTCCTCGCCCTGCGCGAAAGGCGGTCGACGAAGCTCTCGTCGTGCTCGGGGGCGGCCATCCGGCGGCAGGGTACTCGATCACCCTGAGGAGAGGCCGATTCTAACCTTCGACTAGAGGGTTAGATCATGCATGCGCGTCCTGCACCTGCTCAGCCGGGCCCGCGGGTGACTGAAGTTTCCGCGCTCTGCGGTCGATAGAGGGACTTGATCTCGAGACGTCATCTCTCCGCTTTGCAGAGCCCGAAGACAGCCCTCGGTCCCAAGCCCGCCGCCCGCGGCGTCCGCGGCCTGCTCGCGCTGCCCGTGAGGCTGCCGGCCGCCCTGCTGTCGGTGGCGACCGTCGTGGCCGCCGCGCTGACCGCTCTCACCATCCCCGCCGCGGCACAGACCGAGACGGCCCCGGTCCCGCTGCCGCCCGTCCAGACCACCACGCCGGCACCGGCCCCGGCTCCCACGACCACCGCCCCGGCGGTCGACGACCCAGGCCGCGCCGGCCCCGCAGCCGGCGGCGCCCCAGGCGGCTGCCCCGCAGCAGCCGCGCGGCTCCTCAGGCCGCGGCGCCCGCCGAGACCACGCCCGCCGAGACCACCCCGGCCGAGAAGCCCGAGCAGGCCCCGCGCTCGCTCGGCGGCGCCCCCCAGGAGCGCACCGGCAGCGGCCGCTTCATCGAGCCCGACGACAAGGGGTCCAAGCAGATCCCCTCGCGCGTGGAGAGGAAGGCCGACAAGGAGCCGCGCCGCCATCCGGCCGGCAAGCGCCCGAAGCTGCGCAACCGCGACGGCTCCCCCACCCGCTCGAACCCGACCTTCATCGACGCGCTTCCGGGTCCGTCGTCGGTGTCGGGTGTGCCGAATTTCATCATCCGGAAGTTCCGGGTGCCGCCGTTTCTGTTGCCGATCTATCAGGCGGCGGGGATCGAGTACGGGATCCGCTGGGAGGTGTTGGCGGCGATCAACGAGATCGAGACCGACTACGGCCGCAACCTGAACGTGTCGTCGGCGGGTGCTGTGGGTTGGATGCAGTTCATCCCGTCGACCTGGCGGATGTACGGCACCGACGCCAACGAGGACGGCCGCAAGGATCCCTACAACCCGGTCGACGCGATCTTCGCCGCGGCCCGCTATCTGTCGGCGGCCGGCTACGAGGACGACGTGCGCCGGGCGATCTTCGCCTACAACCACGCCGACTGGTACGTCGACTCCGTGCTGCTCCGGGCCAGGCTGATCGCCGGCGTGCCCGCCGACCTCGTCGGCTCGCTCACCGGCCTCACCGAAGGCCGCTTCCCCGTCTACGCACGCGCCCGCTACGCCGACGACCTCGCCGAGCGCGACCTGCGTCAAGCGCGTCAAGACGGGCGAGAACGCGGCCAACCTCGTGGAGTCGAGCGACGGCCGCCGCAGCATCGGCATCTACACCCGCCTCGGCGCGCCGGTGGTGGCGGTGAACGACGGCGAGATCAAGAAGATCGGGCAGAGCCGCAAGCTCGGCCGCTACATCGTGCTCCAGGACGTGTACGGCAACCGCTACACCTACGGGCACCTCGGCTCGGTGGCCGAGCTTCTACCCGGTCCCGCGCACCGACCCCGACTCGCTCCGCCGCAGCGCGCGCGCCCTGCGCGCGCACGAGACGGAGGACCCCGCGCCGAGCGCGCCCGCCTCGGCGGGCAGCCAGCCCGACGACTCGCCCCGCGACCGCCACGATCGCCGTCGACCCCGGACTCCACCGCCTCGCTGCCCGTGAAGGAGCGCCTGTTCGCGCACCCGGACCGCCCGGGCGCCCGCGACGCCGGCGGCCTCGAGCAGATCGCGGACTCCAAGCTGAGCAAGCAGGCCGGCTTCGAGACCTTCGACGCCTACTTCTCGCGGCCCTTCGGCCTCGACCCGTCGAAGGTGCGCCTGCGCCGCCTGCGCGAGGGCTCGCACGTGATCGGCGGCACCGTGCTCGGACGCGTCGGCCGGCCCGACTCGGGCGGCGCCGCGCGCCTGACCTTCTCGATCCGGCCCGCCGGCCGCGGCGCGCCGCTGATCGACCCGAAGCCGATCCTCGACGGCTGGAAGCTGCTCGAGGCCACCGCGATCTACCGCGCCTCGGGACGCAACGTCCTCTACGGCTCGAAGGGCGGCTCCGCCTCGATCGGGCAGATCCTCCTCTGGCCGAAGCGGCTGCTCGAGCGCCGCGTGCTCTCCGACGAGCGCATCGAGCTCTACGAGCTGCGGCCGCGACGACGTCCGCTCCGGCCAGATCGACCGGCGCGTGCTCGCGACGCTCGAGTACCTCGCCGAGTCCGGCCTGCGGCCGACCGTGACCAGCCTCAAGTGCGGCCACGGCTACCTCACCTCCTCCGGCAACGTCTCCGAGCACAGCTCCGGCAGCGCGGTGGACATCGCGCAGATCAACGGCGTGCCGATCCTCGGCCACCAGGAGGCGGGCGGCATCGCCGACCAGACCGTGCGCCGCCTGATGCGCCTCCAGGGCACGATGCAGCCGCACCAGATCATCTCCCTGCTGGAGCTCGGCGGCTCCACGATGGCGATGGCCGACCACGCCGACCACATCCACGTCGGCTTCAAGCCGCTCTTCGGCGCGAACAAGAAGCTCGGGCGCCAGGCGATGCAGGTCCTGAAGCCGGGCCAGTGGTCGGATCTGATCACCCGCCTCGGCGAGATAGATAATCCGGTCGTGCCGACCAAGCCCTCCAAGTACGCCCTCCCGGTGCACGAGCACCGCCGGGCGAGCGACGCCCACTCGGGCGAGTAGCGCCACGGCGACCACGCCCGATCAGCCGGCGGCCTTCGGGTTCGTCCAGCTCGAGTTCGGCTTCCTGCTCGGGCCGCCCGACGGCCGCTACCTCGTGCGCCGCAGCGCCGAGGACGACCTTCAGGCCGTGCTCGTGCTCACCACGCTCGGCGCGCCCGAGCGCCGGCGCTGGCGCGATCGCAAGGGGCGCGAGGTCGAGAGCGCGGAGCCGGAGTCGGTGCCCGACCACGCGCGTGACGGTCGTGCAAGCCCGAGCCGTTCGGGCTCGCGCGCGGAGGCCGACGACTGGCTCGCCGGCGTGCGCGAGTCCGGCGGCCGAGGCGGAGCTCGACGAGGCGTTCGCGCTGCTCAACCGGGCTCTCCACGCCTGGCGCGCCGCCGTCCGGCGACCCGTACGCCGGCGACGTGGCGCCCTGGCGCGCTGCTCGTGGCGCGGATCGGCCTCGGTGACGGCGAGTCGGTGGCCGACGGCCGCTTCGCCGAGGCCTGGGAGCTGCCGCCCCCGGGCGCTCGCCGGACGCGCCGCTCGATGGAGGCCCCCGAGGAGCGCTTCGCGGCGATCCTGGGCGGCCGCGACGCCCCGCTCGCCGCCGAGGAGCTCGTGCTCCGCGCCCGCGCCGACCTCGACGCCGGGCGCACGCGCGAGGCCGCGCTCCAGGCGCGCGTGGCGCTCGAGGCGCTGCGTGGCCGAGCTGGACGCCAGGGCGGGCGGCGAGCTCGTGGAGCACCGGCCCGCCGTGGCCGAGGCGGCCAACCGGGCGCTCGAGGGCGCGGTGCCGCCCGCGGCGGCCGAGGGGCTCGGCGTGGCGGTGGAGCGCATGGAGGCGGTCTGCCGTGGCATCCGCGTGGGCATCTCGAACGCCTAGAGGCGCGCCGAACGTTTAGCGAGATCTTCACCTCGCGACTGAAGCGCTCTGCGCTGAACTGCCGAGAGGTGGCCTCGATGCCCTCACGCCCGCGCCCTCCCAGGGAACGCCGCCCGGCCCTCTCCGTCGTGCCGCCGCCGGCGCCGCGCCGGCTCGGACGCGCGTGGATCAACGGGCGCGAGGTGGGCAGCCCGGCGGCGAGCGTGGCCCACCTCGGCCGCGTTCACGACTGAGCGGCCACCCGCAGGCTGAAGCCCAGCACGGGCCACGTGTAGACGTGCCGCGAGCCCGGTGGGCGCTCGGCCACGGTCCAGTCGCCCACACGCGCGATCGTGAGCCGCCTTCGCGCCTTCGGGATGATCCGGACCGGTCCGGCCACGGGCTGTGCGGGGGCGACGAAGGTGATGCCGCGGCCGCGCGCCGCCCAGACGTCCTCGATCGGCATCGACAGCTCCCACGCCATGTGCGTCTGGAAGGAGCGGTTGACCGTCGCCGGCCCGAAGAGGGCCACGTAGTCGCGGCCCGACGCGGTCCACGGCCCGCTCGAGCTCGCTGTGCAGCTCGGAGCGCTCGATCGAGTCGCGGGCCTCGGAGCGCGCCACGCCCGCGTGCGTGGCCAGCTCGGGCCCGGCCGCGGCCAGCAGCAGCGCGCGCGGCGAGCGCCGCGCCCGCCGGACCCGCCCGGGCCCCGAGCTGCACGAGCTGCGCGGCCCCGACTCCGCCGAGCACCGCGACCATCGCGGTGGCCGGGAGCACGTAGCGGGCGTTGCCCGAGAACCCCGCCTCGGTCATCGCCGCGTAGAGCGCCACGTTGAGCGCCGCTGCCGCCGCGAGGATCGCCAGCACGCCCGGCCGCGCCGGGCGCGGCAGCCGCGGGCCGCGCCCGAGCAGCGCCGCCAGCCGCGAGCGCCGCGGCCACCAGTGCCGAGAGCTCGAGCACGAGCCAGGCCTGGCCCTGCGCGACGTCGAGCGCGGCGCGCCACGGCTCCGGGCGCAGCGACAGGCTCCAGGAGGGCTCGCTGCGAGCGGTCGTCAGGGCGGACATCGGATCGCCGGAGCCCCACCACGCCGGCAGCAGCCAGGCGGCGACCGTGACCGCCAGCGTCGCGAGCACGAGACCGGCGTCTCGCCACGAGCGCAGGGCCAGGTACGCGCCGTAGAGCAGCAGGAAGCCGAACAGCTCGGGCCGCGCGAGGCAGGCCGCGGCGCCGGAGAGAAAGGCCGCCCGCCGCCGGCCGTCGAGATGCCGGTCGATCCCGAGGAGCACGAGGCCCACCGCGAGCGGGGCCTCGTTGCCGTGGATCAGGTAGCGCACCCACTCGGGCGTCAGAGCCAGCGCCACGAGCGCCACGGATCCCGCCACGGCGCGCCGCAGCCGGTCGCCGCCGGCGAGCCGCGCCGCCACGCGAAAGGCCATGAGCAGGGCGAAGATCCCGCCGGCGCGCGCCACGGCCACCCAGAGCGCCGGCGCGATGTCCCCGAGCGGGGCGAACAGCGTCGTGAACACCACGGGCAGCGGCTTCCACGAGGGGCCCGCGACGGTGTCGAGCGACAGCTGCCCGACCTCCCTGCCCCACACGAGCCAGGCCCACGGGTCGTAGCTGGGCTCGGACGGGCCCAGCAGGGAAACGCCTGCAAGCAGCACGGACGCCGCGGCGATTCGCGCCATTCCCACGCGATGGTGGCAAGGCTCGCCCGCGGACTTGTGAACAGGCCGTGCACGCGGTTACGGTCCCTGCATGGCCGAGACCGTCGTACGCGCGCCGGGAGAGGGAGACGCCTACTGGGTGCTCGGGGGGCTCTTCGAGGTGAAGGTGGCGACCCCCGAGGTCACCGTCGTCGAGGTGCTCCTGCGGGCGGGGCCGGGCCGCCCCCGCACACCCACCCGGGCGGCGAGTCGGTGTACGTGCTCGAGGGGCGGATCCGCTACCACATCGACGGCGAGGTCCATGAGGGCGGGCCCGGCGCCTTCTTCCACGTCCCCGAGGGCACGCCGGAGAACTTCGAGCCGCTCGAGGAGAGCCGGCTGCTCGTGACGTACACGCCCGGGCGGGATCGAGGGCTTCCTCGAGGAGGCGGGCGAGCGGGCGACCAGCCGCGAGCTGCCGCCGCCGCCGAGCGAGCCGCCGGACCTCGAGCGGCTCGATCGAGATCGGCCGCAGGCACGGGCTGGACATAGTCGTCCCCAGCTGACCCAGCGCGCGGACCCGGGTTACGCTGGACGCATGGCTCGCCTGGCGATCGCGCTGGCGCTTGCGGCGCTACTCGTCCCGGCGATAGCCCTGGCGAGCAGCCAGAAGGTGAACGACCCGCACGGCGACGGGCACACGGGCTGCGAGATCTACTCGGCCACCGCCGGGCACGCCAAGGGCGGCCGGCTGAAGCACACGATCACGATGAAGGACAGGATCGCCTCGAAGAGCCTGGCCCCGATCGTCCTGATCTTCGGCCGCAGGAACGAGGTCGGCGGCGCGCCGCGGGCCACGCTGTCCACCGGCTCGTCCGGCGTGAAGTCGTCGCTCAGCAAGAGCAAGCGGACCGTCACCTACACGATCAAGGCGTCGAGGCTCCGCTCCGAGACCTCGATCCCCCGCCGCCAGAAGTCCTACTTCTGGGTCGCCAACGGCTGCTTCGCGAACCCGGACTGGGCGCCCGGCACCGCGGGCGGCGGCCCGAAGCTCAAGGCACACCGCTTCAAGCGCTAAAGCGGTCGGTGCGCAGCCGGCCGAGCCGGCTGCTTCCGCTAGGCGGCAGTCACCAGGCGCGCCATCAGGTCCGCCGCGCGCTCGTCGTCGAGACCCTGCTCGCGGGCGAGCGACTGCCAGGTGGTGAAGGCCACCGCATGCCCCGCGGCCGCATGCAGCCGCTCGCGGGCCCGCCCCCGCACCCCATGTCCGGCGACGAGGATGTCCCGCATGATCGCCACGAACTGGTGGTAGCCGGCGAACTGCTGCTTGACCGCGGGCACGAGATCCTCGTCGCGCAGGAGGTTGGCGAGCATCCGCTCCGCGCTCCGGTAGTACGCGTACAGCTCGGGAAGGGCGGTCCGCACCCGCTCCGCCGGATCCGAGATGGCGGCCCACGCGCCGATGTCCGGCCTGGGGTTGAGCTCCACCCAGTGGGCGCTGCACGCCGCGAACAGGGCCGCCTCGTCCGGGAAGTGGCGATACACCGTGGAGCGGCGCACGCCCGCCCGCTCCGCCACCGCGCTCACCGATGTGCGCGCCGGGCCGACGCTCCCGTGCAGCTCCATCGCGCTGACGGTGATCCGCTGGCGCGTCTCCGCCTCGCTCTCGGCGCGCTGCTTCTTCCGGTACTTTCGCTTTTCGTCGGACATCGTGTCCGATCAATCTTGACAGATGATCGCGACGGCCGTATATTCGCGCGACAGATTGTCCGACGAAAGGAGCAGGCAATGCAGGCGACGGCGAAGGTTGTGGGACCGCAGGACGGAAAGCTCGGCTTCCTGGGCAGCATCGGAGTCCGCTTCATGATCGACGGCGACGAGACCGATCAGGGCTTCTCCCTGGTCGAGCACCCGATGAGCCCGCGCGCCCTCGCGGCTCCCCTCCACCGGCACACGCGCGAGGACGAGTACAGCTACGTGCTCGAGGGCCGCATGGGCGCGCTGCTCGGCGACGAGGTCCTCGAGGCGGGCCCGGGCGACCTGGTGTTCAAGCCGCGCGACCAGTGGCACACGTTCTGGAACGCCGGCGACGAGCCCTGCCGCATCCTCGAGATCATCGCCCCGGCCGGCTTCGAGCGCTTCTTCGCGGAGCTCTCGGACCTCGGCGGCGCCGTGGCCGCGCCCCCGGAGGCGCTGGGCGAGCTGTCCGCGCGCTACGGCCTCGAGATGCAGCCGGACAGCATCCCTGAGCTGCTCGAGCGCTTCGACCTGCGCGTGGGCGAGCCGGTCTAGCGCCGAACGTCCGCCTCAGGCCCAGCACGCTTGAGCCAGGCGCTCCTCGTGGCGAGAAGGAGGGTGAACCCCAGGCTGATAACGGCAAACCCGTCGCGAGGCGGGGACGCAAAACCGGAGGTCTCATCGTGAGACGGCTCGGTTGCCGGCCCATGACGACTGGAGGTCGCCATGAGTTACGGACGAAACCTGAGGATCACCTTGGCTCTGGGCGCCGTGGCTTCGGCCATGACGTTCGCTCCCACTTCCGCGCAGTCAGCCGTCTGCAACGAGGCCGGCGTCGGCCTGAGCGGCGACTACGCGGTCACGGGGGCCACTGTTGATCCGGACCCGCCGGCCCGCTTCAAGACGGATCGGCACCCGATCGGAAACGAGACGAGCCAGGGACTCGACATCGCGGCGGAGCGCTCGCCCGCGCTGAGCCAGTGCGGCGAGCCCGGTCCGACAAGCGGTGGGGGCAACAGCTGACGCTGTGGCCCTGAGGACTCGGCGCCCGGTCGCGTGATCGCGGCCGGGCACCGTTTCCCTCGGCTTACTTCGGCGGTGGCGGGACGAAGCAGGTGATGGTGCTGCCGTCGATCGACCGCACCACGAGCTCGTCAGGCCCGGTGATGTGGACGGTCACGGCTCCGGCCTGGCCGTTCGTCGACCCGATGGTCTTCGAGGTCGGCACGGCGCCCAGTGCCTGCGTGTACTTCACGACCGTGCCCGACGCGAAGGGCCCGAAGGTCACTCCGCCCGTCACCACGAACACGTCCGTCCCCACGTCCGAGCCGATCCGGTAGAAGCCGTCCTCGTTCTGGCCTCCGTTGGGACCGGGCAGCGTGGTGCTTCCCGCCGGCGGTGTGGTCTGCCCGTGCGGGTTGACCGACTCCTCGCAGGACGGGAAGTGCGCACTCGCCGTGCCGGCGCCCAGGGCCCAGGTCACGAGGACCGCGGCGCCGGCGAGGGGAACAAGCCTTAAACGACGCATGGCTACGCCTCCATCGTTGAGGGTTCCACCTCGGAGGTTCCCGCAATCGGCCCTTGCGGAGCCACACGCTGGCACGAATCACCCGCAAATTGCGAGTTTTCGCCTAGCCGCTCCAGGCGCTCGGCACGAGCACGACCCGCCAGCCGTCCGGGTCCGCGAACGTGACCGCGCCGAGGCCGTCCCACCAGGGGTTCTCGGCCGCCACCTCCTCCCCGCCGAGCGCGCGCAGGCGCTCGGCGGCGAGGTCGCGGGCGTGGGCGTCGCCGAGGTAGAGGACCAGCAGGTTCTCCGCGCTCGGCGCGTCGCCCGGGCTGCCGTCCTCGTGGGTGACGAACTCGAGCTGCACGTCTCGGCCGGGGAGCCCGAGAATCACGCCGCTGTAGCCCGAGTGGCCGTCGAAGGCGCCGACGCGCTCGAGGCCGAGACCCGCCTCGTAGAAGCGGACCACAGCCTCCAGACGATCCGTCGGTCGCGCGAACCGGATTGTCATGCTGCCGAGCCTAGGGCCGCGGCAATAGGCTGCCGCCCATGGACGTGGGCATCGGGCTACCGAACGCGACCCAGGGGGTCGACCGCCGCGGGATCGTCGACTGGGCACAGCGGGCCGACCGAACCGGTTTCTCCACGCTCTCGACGATCGACCGCGTCGCCTACCTGAACTACGAGCCGCTGATCGCGCTGGCGGCGGCCGCCGCGGTCACCGAGCGGATCCGGCTGACCACCAACATCCTGATCGCCCCGCTGCGCTCCAACACCGCGCTGCTCGCGAAGCAGGCCGCCACGATCGACCAGCTCTCGGGAGGACGGCTGGTGCTCGGGCTCGGCGTGGGGCTGCGCGACGACGACTACGAGGTCTCCGGGATCGACTTCCACACCCGCGGGCGCGCCTTCGAGCAGCAGCTGGACGAGCTCATGCGGCTCTGGGCGGGCGAGGGCGGCGTGGGGCCGGAGCCGGCCAACGGCCGCCGGCCGGGCCTGCTGATCGGCGGCGGCGCGGACGCGGCGTTCCGCAGGGCGGCCAAGTACGCGGACGGCTGGACGATGGGCGGCGGCGGCCCCGACCTGCTCCGCGAGTCGATCGTCAGGCTGCGGGCGGCGTGGGACGAGGCCGGGCGCGAGGACGAGCCGCGCAAGGTGGCGCTCAGCTACTTCTGCCTCGGCGACGACGCCGAGGCGACCGCCGAGCGGAACTTCGGGCATTACTACGCGTGGCTCGGCGAGTACTCCGGGATGATGGCCGCGGAGGCCGCCAAGGACGCGGATTCCGTCAAGGAGCTGATCGCGGGCTTCGAGGCGGCGGGCGCCGACGAGCTGATCCTGCTGCCCGGCTCGCCCGACCCCGAGCAGGTGGACCTGCTGGCGGAGGCCGCCGGCCTGCGGTAGCTGTCACAGGCGCGTGCGCCATCTCGTCACAAGGGGTAGAACCCCAGACGAGAGGAGTCGTCATGAAGGTCTTGGTGGCAGGCGCTACGGGAGCGCTCGGCAAGCAATTGGTGCCGAAGCTCGTGGCGAACGGTCACGAGGTGGCCGGCACGACCCGCCACGAGGCGAAGCGGGCCGCGGTCGAGGCGCTCGGTGCCACTCCCGTGGTGGTCGACGCGCTCGACCCGGACGCCGTGGCCGCGGCGGTCGCCGCGGTCGATCCCGACGTGATCGTGCACGAGCTCACCGCCCTGTCGGGCTCGCTCGACATGCGTCACTTCGATCGCGACCTCGCGGCCACGAACCGGCTGCGCACGGAGGCGACCGACCACCTGCTCGCCGCCGGCCGCGCCGTCGGCATCCGCAGGTTCGTGGCCCAGAGCTTCGCCGGCTGGCCGTCCGCCCGCGAGGGGGCGGCGGTGAAGACCGAGGACGACCCGCTCGACCCGGCGCCGGCCGAGTCGATGCGCTCGGCGCACGACGCCATCCGGCACCTCGAGGAGGCCGTGACCGGCGCGGGCTGGACCGAGGGCGTGGTGCTGCGCTACGGCGGCTTCTACGGGCCCGGCACGTCGCTCGACGTGGACGGCGAGCACCTCGAGGCGATCCGCAGGCGGAAGTTCCCGGTGGTCGGCGACGGCGCGGGCGTGTGGTCCTTCGTGCACATCGAGGACGCGGCGGAGGCCACGCTGATCGCGATCGAGCGCGGGCGGCGCGGCATCTACAACATCGTCGACGACGAGCCGGCCCCCGTCTCCGAGTGGCTGCCGGCGGCGGCGGCGATGGTCGGCGGCAAGCCCCCGCGGCATGTGCCGCGTGTGGTCGCCCGCGTGCTCGCCGGCGAGGCCGCCACGATCATGATGACCGAGATCCGCGGCGCCTCGAACGCGAAGGCGAAGCGCGAGCTCGGCTGGCAGCCGAAGCACCCGAGCTGGCGCCGGGGGTTCGCCGAGGTGGCGGCGTGAGCGAAGGCCACGACGAGCTGCTCGAAGAGCTCCGGCCGGCGGCGTTCGCGATCGCCTACCGGATGCTCGGCAGCGTGGCCGAGGCGGAGGACGTGGTGCAGGAGACCCTGCTCCGCGTCCACCGCGCCCTCGAGCGAGGGAGAGCGGATCGAGTCGCCGCGGGCGTTCGCGGCCACGGTGGCCACCCGCCTGTCGATCGACCAGCTGCGCTCGGCGCGCGTGCGCCGGGAGAGCTACGTGGGCGAGTGGCTGCCGGAGCCGCTCGTGAGCGACCCGGCAGGCGACCCGGCGCGCCAGGCCGAGATGGCCGACTCGCTGTCGATGGCCTTCCTGGTGCTGCTCGAGAGCCTGTCGCCGGAGCAGCGCGCGGTGCTGCTGCTCCACGACGTGTTCGACTACGGCTACGGGGAGATCGCCCGGATCGTCGGCAAGAGCGAGGCCAACACCCGGCAGCTGGCGACCCGCGCGCGCCGGCACGTGGAGGACGGCCGCCCGCGCTTCGAGGCCTCGCGCGAGCAGCGCGACGAGCTGGCGCAGCGGTTCCTCGCCGCCGCGCAGGGCGGAGACCTCGAGGGCCTGGAGGCGCTGCTCTCCCACGACGTCGTCCTGCACGGCGACGGCGGCGGCAAGGCGCCGGCGCTCGCCCGCTCGCTGCACGGCCGCAGCCGCGTCGCACGGACGCTGATGGCCTGGATGCGCCAGGGCGCGAAGATCGCCGGCGCCTCGATGCGCCAGGTGGAGGTCAACGGCCAGCCCGGCGCCCTGATGCTCGACGGCGAGGAGCGCGTGATCAGCGTGATGTCGCTCGACATCGCCGACGGCCAGGTCCAGGGCATCCGCTCGATCGTGAACCCGGAGAAGCTCGGCCACGTGGGGCCGGTGGCGGACGTGCGGGCGCTGCTGAAGAGGCGGTCCTAGCGGCCGCGTCCCGCCCCGTTACTCGCGCGCGAACCGGTAGCCCATCCCCGGCTCGGTGATCAGGTGGCGCGGGTGGGCCGGATCGGGCTCGAGCTTGCGGCGCAGCTGGGCCATGTAGACGCGCAGGTAGTTCGTCTCGGTCTCGTAGGCCGGGCCCCAGACCTCCTGGAGGAGCTGGCGCTGCGGCGGACGAGCTTGCCCTCGTTGCGGATCAGCACCTCGAGCACGTGCCACTCGGTCGGCGTGAGGTGCACGTCCTCGCCGTCGACGCGCGCCTGCTTCGCGGCGAGGTCGATCGTGAAGCGCGGCGGTCTCGACGACCGGCGCGGCGTCGTCGGTGCCGCTGCGGCGCAGCGCCGCCCGCAGCCGCGCGAGCAGCTCGTCCATGCCAAACGGCTTGGTCATGTAGTCGTCGGCGCCGACGTCGAGCGCGACGACCTTGTCGCCCTGCGCCTGCCGCGCGGAGAGCACGATGATCGGCGCCTGTGACCAGCCGCGCAGCCCCTCGATGACCTCGGTGCCGTCCATGTCGGGCAGGCCGAGGTCGAGGACCACCGACGTCGGGTGGCTGCCGCGGCAGCGGCGGCGAGCGCCGCCCCGCCGTCGCCGACGGCGGTCGACGTCGTAGTCGCGCGCGCGGAGGTTGATCGCGAGCGCCCGGCGTAGGCCCGGCTCGTCCTCGACGATCAGGACGCTGCGTCACCTGGCGCCAGCGGGAGCCGCAGTCGCATCGTGAGCCCGCTGCCCGATGACGAGTCGGCGATCAGCAGCCCGCCCATCGCCTCCATGAACCCGCGCGCCACGCTCAGGCCGAGCCCGACCCCGCGCGCGGCGCCCCGGTCGTCGGCGTGCTGGAAGGGCTGGAACATCCCCTCGCGGCGGTCCTCCGGCACGCCGGGCCCGTGATCGACGACCTTGAGCGTCGCCGTCTCGCCGCCCGCGGCGGCGCTGACCTCGATCGGCCGGTCGCGGCGCCCCGTGGCGCACGGCGTTCTCGAGCAGGTTGGCGAGCACGCGCTCCAGCAGACCTGGGTCGGCCTGGACGAGCGGCAGGTCCTCGGGCACGTCGAGCGTCACGCGCTCCGCCGCGCCCGGCACGGCGAGCACCGCGGCGCCGATCACCTCGTCGAGCGCGACCGGCCGCGCCTGCACGGACGAGCGCGCCCGCCTGAAGCCGGCTGGCGTCGAGCAGGTTCGCCGACGATCGACGTCGAGCCGGTCGGCGGACTCCTCGATCGTCGCCAGCAGCTCGGCCCGCTCCTCGGCCGACCAGTCGACGTCGGTCTGGCGCAGCGTCGACGCCGACGCCTTGATCGCCGCCAGCGGCGTCCGCAGGTCGTGGCCGACGGCGGCGAGCAGCGCGGTGCGCTGGTGGTCGGCCGTGGCGAGCTCGCGCGCCTTCTCGGCGCGGGCGCTCAGGCGCCGGCCCTCGTAGGCGGTCTGCGCCGCGGCCGCGAACGCCTGGAGCACCCGCTGGTCCTGGGCGAACAGCGCCGGGCCGCGCCCCACCAGCCGCAGGCGCGGGCCCATCGGCACGTCGAAGCGCAGCGGCGCCTCCTCGCCGGGCGGCGCCCAGCCCGACCTCGTCGACGACTCGTCCAGTCGCCGCCCGTCGCGCGCCTTCAGCGCCACCGACTCCATGTGGAAGGTGTTGCGCGCCCGCTCGAGGATCGCCGTGCAGCGACTCGCTCTCGCTCGAGCTCGCCGCCCGCGAGCGCCGAGAGCGTCTCGGCCTGCGGCGCCGCGTGCTCCGCCGCCCGCTCCGCGCCGCGCGGCCAGCTCGACCGCGCCGCTGACGATCGCCGCCACGATCAGGAAGACGAGCAGCGCCAGCACCTGCTCGCCCTGGGCGACGTCGAGCGTGTGGACGGGCCGGACGAAGTAGTAGTTGATGAGCAAGGCCGCGGCGACCGCCGAGCCGAGCGCCGACGGCCATGCCGCCGACGACGGCGACGACCACGACCGCGAGCAGGTAGAGCAGCACCTGGCTCTCGAGCGAGAACGTGTCGTCGAGCTGCGGTCGAGCAGCAGCGTCAGCAGCGGCAGGCCGACCAGCGCGACCACGATCCCCGGCGACGTGGCGGCGCCGGCCGAGGCCGGGGACGCGCGCGCGCTCGCTCGGCATCGGCTCCGCCGAGGAGGTCCTCGCGAGCGGACGTAGCGTGATCTCGGCTCGAGCGGCGCTCACCGCTGGGCTCCGATCACCCAGGGCACGCTCGTCACCGTGACGGAAGGCTCGAACAGCAGCCGCGCCTTGAGCCTCAGCGCGGTCTGGTTGTGGAGCAGGTTCTGCCACCAGTGCCGCACGACGTACTCCGGGAATGATGATCGAGATCACGTCGCCTGGATAGTCGCGGCGCAGCTGGCGCACGTACAGCAGCAGCGGGCCGCACGGTCTCACGGTAGGGCGACTCGATCACGACCAGCGGCACCGGCACGCCGCGCTCGCGCCCACTCCTCGCGGCAGCGGGTCGGCGGTGTCCTCGGCGGACGACCTTCACGGCCCTCAGCGTGGCGGGGGCGGTGGCCTGCGCGAACGCCAGCGCCCGCAGGGTCGGCGCGAGCAGGTTGGAGACCGAGCACGACCGCGTGAACCTCCTCGGGCAGCGCGACGCCGGACGCGCTCGGGGCGAGCTCCTCGGCTGAGGTGGCGGTAGTGCTGGGACACGGCCTTCATCGCCGGCGAACAGGACCGGCGCGGCGACCACGACGATCCACGCGCCCTGCGGCGAACTTCGTGAGCAGCACGATCACGAAGACGAGGCCCGGTGGCGACCGCGCCGAGCGCGTTGATCGCCTGCTTGTGCCGGATCGCGCCGCCGCTCGCACCGGGCGCCGCCGCCATCAGGCCGCGCCCAGTGGCGGACCATGCCCGGCCTGGCTGAGCGTGAACGAGAGGAAGACGCCGAGGATGTAGAGCTGGATCAGCCGCGTGACCTCGGCGTTGAAGACGACGATCAGCAGCGACGCCACAGCCGCGAGCAGCACGATCCCGTTCGAGAAGACGAGCCGGTCGCCGCGCTGGGAGAGCTGGCGCGGCAGGTAGCCGTCGCGGCCCAGCAGCGAGGACAGCACGGGAAAGCCGTTGAAGGCGGTGTTCGCGGCGAGGATCAGGATCGCCGCGGTGAAGCCCTGGAGCAGGAAGAACGCCGCGCCGTCGCCGAAGGTCGCCAGCGCGATCTGGCTCAGCGCCGTGCGCTGCGTCTCGCCGTGGAAGCCGACCAGCGCCGACGTGTCCTCGGCCATGTGGACGTGCGAGAGCGAGCGCGAGCGCCGTGATCCCCGCGAACATGGTCGTGGCGAGCACGACCCATGAGCAGCAAGCGTGGTCGCGGCGTTCTTGCTCTTGGGCGGCTCGAAGCCCGGCACGCCGTTGGAGACCGCCTCCACGCCGGTGAGCGCGGTGCACCCCGAGGCGAAGGCGCGCAGGACGAGGAAGACGGTGAGCAGCCCGCCGGTCTCGCGTCGACCTGGCGCACCTGGTAGTGAGCGCTCTCGGCGGTGATCCCGTCGCCGAACGCGATCTTCGCGAACGCGACGAGCAGCATCGCGTAGATCGCGAGCGACGAAGCCGTAGGTCGGGATCGCGAAGGCGCGCCCGGACTCCTTGACGCCGCGCAGGTTCGCCGCGGTCAGCAGGACGACGAACCCGAGCGACAGGCTCACCGCGTGATCGGCGAGCGCCGGCACGGCGCTCGTGATGGCCGCGACGCCCGGCGACGACCGAGACCGCGACGGTGAGCACGTAGTCGATCAGCAGCGCGGTCGCCGCGACGAGCGACGCGTCCTCGCCGAGGTTCGCCCGGCTGACGGCGTAGGCGCCGCCACCGTTCGGGGTAGGCGTGGCAGGTCTGCCGGTAGGAGGCGACGACGATCAGCAGCAGGACGACCACCGCGGCGCCGAGCCACGGCGTGAGGTGGAGCAACGCAAGCCCTCCGAGCCCGAGCACGAGAACGATCTGCTCGGTGGCGTAGGCAACCGACGAGAGCGGGTCCGAGCAGAAGACCGGCAGCGCGAGCCGCTTGGGCAGCAACGTCTCGCCGAGGCGATCGCTCCGCAGCGGCTTGCCGACGATGAGACGCGAGACGGCACCGGCATTGGACGCCATGCCTCCGTTCTAGTCCGCGCGAAGTGCGAGACGCCGGGGCTTGACGGATCCCTAACGGCGGGCCGGCGAATCTTGACGCTGTCTTGACGGCCCGGCGCCTACGGCGGCGTCAGTCGACGATCTTCCAGAAGGAGTCCTTCCGGCTGATCTTCCCGTCGGCGAACTCGAACAGGTCGCAGCCGCGCACCTCGATGGGCTCGCCCGTTCGCTGCGTCCCGCGGATCGTCCACTCGGAGACGCCGCGGTCGCCGCAGGCCCAGTGGCGGTCGTCCGTGTAGCGGACGTCCGGAATCCCGTCGAGCCTGGACTGGATCCCCTCCCGGACCTGCTCTTTGCCCACCAGCCGCCGCCCTCCCGGTCCCGGCCCGCGCGGCATCTCCATGACGCAGTCGTCGGTGAAGAAGGACATGATCGCGTCGACGTCGTGGGCGTTGAACGCGTCGAGGAGGCGCTGGAGCGTCGGAACAAAGGACATGCCCCACGACGAGCATCGCCCGGCTCGAGACCAGATGCTCCAGGTCGTCCTCCAGGTGCTGGACCAGCTCGGCCGCCTGTTCCCGTCAGGCGCTGGCTCTCGTCGATGTCCGCGATGAGCGCACGTGGTCGGCAGCGCCGATTGTCTGTCCGGGCAAGTCGCGGGCGCGCTCGCCGTCGGGCGCCACTCCGACACCGTGTCCAGCGACCCGCGGACTACGTCCCGCTCGCCTGCGGCCATGCAGGCGCTCACGGTCGGCTCTGCCAGATCGTCGGCGAGCGCAGGGAAAGCGCGACATGGAGCACGGGTGGCGACCGGCAGCCATGTGCGCTCCGGTTCCGCACGGTCGGGGTGTTCACCGTCGGCGGCGTCGCACTCGCTGTCATGACGGTCGTGCTCGTAATCGCGCAGACCTGACCGGCAGACCTTCGTGTAGGTTCGCCCGGCGGTGGTCATCTCGATCCTCATGCGGAGGCTGCGCGAGGGCAAGACGCTCGAGGACTTCCGCGCAGCCTGGCAGCGCGAGGGCGGGTTCGGCGTGCCGACACGCGTGGTGACCGGCCAGGGCCTCGACGATCCACGTGAGATCGTGACGATCGGCTTCACCGACATCGAGCTCGACGAGATCGAGGGCTTCCTGGAGCGGACGGCGCCCGAGGAGGCGCGCAGGCACGACCGCATCGCCGAGGTGATCGAGCCCGAGATGACCCGGGCGTTCTACGTCCAGGTGGGCGACGACGACCTGAGCTGAGGGATGTCCGCGCTCACGCTCGAGCTGAAGCGTGTCCTGCCGGCGGCTCCTTGGGTGGTGTTCGAGGCCTTCACCGATTCGCGGCAGTTGGCGAGGTGGTGGGGACCAGACGGCTTCACCACGCCGAGCGTGGAGTTCGATCCTCGCGTCGGAGAGAGATACAGGCTCGAGATGCAGCCGCCGGACGGCGATCGCTTCTACCTGACCGGGGAGTTCCGCGAGGTCGATCCGCCCGCGCGCCTCGCCTTCACCTTCGCTTGGGAGGACCCGGACCCCGACGACGTTGAGACGCTGGTCGGGCTGGACGTTCCGGGATCTCGGCGAGGCGACCGAGGTCGCCCTCGCCCAGGGCTCCTTCAAGACCGAAGCTCGCCAAGAGCTGCACCGAAACGGCTGGACGGACAGCTTCGACAAGCTCGCGCGGCTCGTCTCTGCGGTTTAGCTAGGCCGCCAGCTCGCGCAGCGCGTCGAGCACGACGTCGTCGTGCGTCTTCGGCGAGACCTTCGGGAACACGCGGGCCACGGTCCCGTCGGCGTCGACGATGAAGGTCGAGCGCTGCGCGCCCCAGAACTTCTTCACGCCGTAGGCGCTGCAGACCGAGCCGTCCGCGTCCGCAAGCAGGCTGAAGTCGAGCGCCTGCTCGTCGTGGAACTGCTTCACGCGGGGCACCGGGTCGGGTGACACGCCCAGCACCCGCGCGCCGAGGGACTCGTAGTCGGCGGAATGGTCGCGGACGCCGCAGGCCTGCTTCGTGCAGCCCGGCGTGTTGGCCCGCGGGTAGAAGTAGAGGACGACCCTCTGGCCGCGGAGATCCGAGAGCGTGACGTCCTCGCCCTCCTGGTCCGGCAGGGTGAAGTCCGGAGCCCGCTCGCCCTCGGCGATCACGAGGAGGCCAGGGCCGCGAGCACCGCGTCGAGCTCGTCCACCACGTCGCCGTCCAGCTTGACCACGGCGTCGCCGTCGTAGGGGGTCGGGCCGGCGGTGACCAGCGCCACCTGGCCGCCGGCGCCCAGGGTCACGCCCGGCAGCGCCGCCACCGGGTAGACCTCGAGCGAGGAGCCCACGCACAGCATCAGGTCGGCCTCGGCGGCCAGCGCCTGCGCCTCCGCCAGGGCCCGCTCCGGGAGCAGCTCGCCGAACAGCACCACGTCAGGCTTCAGCGGCACGATGCAGGCCGGGCACTCGGGCGCCTCGTCGGGAGCGCTCCGCAGCTGGGCGGCCACGCGCTCGTACGGCTGCTTGCCGCCGCACTCGAGGCAGACGCTCATCTCGATCGACCCGTGCACCTCGATCAGCCGCTCCGTGCCGGCCGCGCGATGGAGACGGTCGATGTTCTGGGTGATCACCCCGCGGATCAGGCCGCGCTCCTCGAGCGCGGCCAGCGCCGCGTGGGCCGGGTTCGGGCGCTTGTCCACGAGCGACGCGAAGCGCTGCCCGTAGAAGCGCCAGAAGCGATCGGGATCCGCGCGCCACGCATCGATGTGCGCGACCTCCATCGGGTTCACGTTCTCCCAGAGCCCGGTCCCGGGCGTCCGGAAGTCGGGGATCCCGGATGGCACCGAGATCCCCGCGCCGGTCAGGGCCACGGCGCGCGACGCGCCCGCCAGCAGCTCGGCGAGGCGGGCCGCGCCCGTGGAGAGCGCTCCGGTCGTGCTCACTTCCCCTGGAACTTCGGGCGGCGCTTCCCGAGGAAGGCGCCGATGCCCTCGCGGGCGTCCTCCGAGCCGAACACCTCGCCGAAGGCCGCGCCCTCCACGGCCAGCCCCTCGTCGAGGTCGGGCCGGTGCGACACCTTCTTGATCGCGCCGACCGCGAGCGGGGCCTGGCCCGCGAGCTTGCTCGCCCAGAGCAGGGCGCTGTCGAGCAGCTCGTGGTCCGGCACCACCTGGTTCACGAGCCCGACGCGGTGCGCCTCGAAGGCGTCGACCGGGTCGCCGACCAGGTTCATCTCGAGCGCCTTCGACTCGCCCACCAGCCGCGGCAGCCTCTGCGTGCCGCCGAAGCCGGGGATGATCCCGAGGTTGATCTCGGGCTGGCCGAAGGTGGCCGACTCCGCGGCGATGCGGAAGTCGCACGCCATCGCCAGCTCGCAGCCGCCGCCGAACGCGATCGAGTTGACCGCCGCGATCGTGACCGTGGGCGACGACTCCATGCCGCGCATGAACTCGTGCGCGGACTCCACGAGCTCGCGGCCCTCGGCGTCCGGGCGTCATCTTCGTGAACGCCTTGATGTCGGCGCCCGCGCAGAACGTGAAGATGTTCGAGGAGGCGAACACCAGCGCCCGCAGCTTCCCGTCCACCTCCTTCCAGAGCGAGATCAGGTCACGGACCGCATCCGGGGAGAGCGGGTTGGCGGGCGGCCTGTTCAGCCAGGCGATGCCCACGTCCCCGCGCGTCTCGAGCAGCACGGTCTCGCGCTGGTCGCCCGCGTCGGGCTGCGGGTACGGGAAGAAGCCCTGGCCGCTCTTCTTGCCGAGCCGGCCCTGGGCCACCAGCCGCCGCAGGATCGTGGGCGGCGCGTAGGACTCGCCCCACTCCGCCTCCGCGCGCTCGAGCGCGGCGAGCATCTCGTCGAGGCCCGCCTCGTCGGCGCGGGAGAAGGGCCCGGGCAGGATCCCGGCGCCCATCATCATCCCGATCTCGATGTCCTTCGCGGAGGCCACACCCTCCTCGAGCACGAGACAGGACTCGACCAGGGTCTTCAGACCCATCCGCTCGACGATGGTGTCGAGCCCGCTGCTAGTTGCCGTGCTCATAGAAGCCCTTTCCGGTCTTCTGACCGAGGTTCCCGGCGGCCACGAGCTCCTGCATCTTCGGTGAGACGTAGAAGCGGTCGCCGTACGACTCGCGCAGGTGCTCGGCCACGTGGAGGACGGTGTCGAGGCCGAGCAGGTCGGTCAGGAAGTAGGGGCCCATCGGCGTGGTGCCCGACTCCTTGATGACGTTGTCGACCTCCTCGATCGAGAGGCCCTCCTCGTCGGTGACCCGCCACACCTCGGACGCGGCCGAGTTGAGGATCCGGTTGACCACGAAGCCGGGCACCTCGCCGCAGCGGACCGCCGTCTTGCGCAGCGACTGGACGAAGGTGGTCGCGGTCTGGAGCGTCTCCTCGGAGGTCTCCTCGCCCTCGATCACCTCGATCAGCCGCATCATCGACGCGGGGTAGAAGAAGTGGAAGCCCACGACCTTGTCGGGGCGCAGCGTGGCCTCGGCCATCTCGGTGATCGAGAGCGCCGAGGTGTTCGAGGCGAGGATCGCGTGGCCCGGGCGTGACCGTGTCGAGCTCGGCGAACACGCTCTGCTTGATGTCCATCCGCTCGGGGACGGCCTCGATGACGAAGTCCACGTCGCCGAACGCGTCGTACGCGAGCGTGCCGGTGATGCGCCCGAGGATGTCCTCGAGCTGGGCGTCGGCCTGCTCCTGGGTGATCTTCTCCTTGGCCACGAGTCCCCCGAGCTGGCCCTGCGTGACCTGCTTGGCCTTCTCGAGGCCGGCGTCCACGAACTCCTGCTTCACGTCCTTGAGGACCACCGGCGTGCCGGTCGACGCGATCACCTGGGCGATCTCGCCGCCCATGGTCCCCGCGCCGACTACGGCGGCTTTGTTTACGAACACGAGATACCTCCTGGAATAGCGTCGGTGCGCACCCGGCCGAGCCGGTGCTTCCGCACAGCGGCGTAGCCAGGCTATCGGAGCCCCGCTTCCTCCTCGGCCTCAACCGCGAAGCGGCGGACCGTCCGGCGGAGCGAGTCGCGCAGGGCGCGCTTGATGAAGATGGCGTCGGCCAGGTCGCGGAAGGGGCCGCCGCCGCTGAGCTTGTACTCGAGCGCGAGCTCCACCACCGAGCCGCCGGCGCCGGGGGCGGGCTCCACCCGGAAGGTCTGCATGCCGGCGAGGGCGTCCTCGGACACCTGGGTCACGACCCGGCCCGGATCGCGCTCGATCACCCGCTCGATCACGCGCCCGCGGCCGCCGGGGATCGAGTCCCACGCGACCCGCGCTCCGGGCTCGGGCCACTCCGGCTCCGCCTCGACCAGGCGGCCGAAGCCCTCCACGAACGTGGGCCAGCGGTCGGTGTTGGTCCACAGCTCGAGCGCCTCGGCCGGCGCGAGCGGCACCGAGCCGCGGGCCTCCACGAGCCGCACTAGCCGTACACCTCGCGGACGATCTCGTCGATGCTGGTGCGGACCGAGTCGAGGAACGGCCGCACCTCCTCCACGAGCCGCTCGTACTCCTCGCGGCCCTGGTCGGTGAGGGAGTAGTAGCGCCGGGTGCGCCGCTCGGGGTGCTCCCAGCTGCCCTCGATCAGGCCGCGGCGCTCGAGCCCGCGCAGCAGCGGGTACATCGTGTTGGGGTTCACCGACAGCACTCCCGCGGTCATCCCGGCGATCCGCTCCATGAGCTGGTTCCCGTAGCTGGGCGCCTCCGAGATCAGGTGCAGCACGAGCAGCGGGAGCACGTCGCGCCGGCGCAGCTCGCCCGTGATCGGGTCCTGCGGCCGGGCCGCGCGCCCGCTCGCGGCCGTGTCGAGCCCGCCGGCGTGGGCCACCGCGTCGCGCACCGCCTCCTGGCTGCGCTCGCGCTTGGACTTGCCGGCCATCAGGCGACCCGCGTGCCGATCCCGGGGTAGTCGCGCGTCAGGCCGTCGGCGTCGAAGACGATGCACGCAAGTGAAGTCCTCGCCCGGGGCCTCGTAGTCGTAGCGCCGGGCGTCCGTCCTCGTCCGGGCAGCCGCCGTAGCTCTGCTCGAGCCGCTCGACGCGCAGATCGGGGATGCGGACCCAGGCGGCGGGCGCCTCGGCGCGCTCCCCCACGTCGAGCCGCAGCCGCCGGACCGGCAGCGCGTTCGTGCAGACCGACACCTCGAGGTCGAGGTCGAGGCAGCCGTCGAGGTCCGGCCGCGGCTCGCCGTCCACGCGCCACGCGCCCGTCGCCGTCCGCCTCCACGCGGACCTGCCTGCGACAGACCCTGCGACCCTGCCCGCGCTGCGTGACCCAGCCGTCGTCCAGCTCGATCTCGTAGCGGAGCGCCCAGAGCACGCCGTCCTCCACGCCGGTGGTCTGGCCCGTGAACCGGCCCGGGCTCTCGACGAGCACCTCGAAGCCCTCGCGGTCGTCCACGTGTCGCCAGGCGGGCATGGCGGTCAGACTACGACGAGGGGCCGCTCTCGCGGCCCCTCGAAAGCAACTCGCCTGTTGAAGCTGAGCTTACGCCGCGGCGGCGGCGGGCTCCTCCACGCGGCGCGGCATCAGGACCTCGCGTGCGATCACGAGGCGCTGGATCTGCGACGTGCCCTCGTAGAGCTGCATGATCTTCGCGTCGCGCATCAGCTTCTCGACCGGGTACTCCTTGATGAAGCCGTACCCGCCGTAGACCTGCACGGCGTCCACGGTGATCTCCATCGCGCTGTCGGCCGCGAAGCGCTTGGCGTGGGACGAGGCGAGCGTGTTGCGCTCGCCGGCGTCGAGCAGGGCGCCCGACTTCCAGACCATCAGCCGGGAGGCCTCGATCTTGGTCGCCATGTCGGCGATCATGAACTGGATCGCCTGGTGCATCGCGATCGGCACGCCGAACTGCACGCGCTCCTTGGAGTAGTCGCGGGCGTACTCGAAGGCGGCCTGGGCGATGCCGACGGCCATCGCGGACACGCCGGGGCGCGTCCGGTCGAGCGTCATCATCGCGAGCTTGAAGCCCTTGTTCTCCTCGCCGAGGAGATGGTCGGCCGGGATCTCGACGTCGTTGAACGAGATCATCGCGGTGTCGGACGCCCGCTGGCCGAGCTTGTCCTCCTTCTTGTCCACCACGACGCCCGCGTCACGCGGGACGACGAAGGCGGAGATCCCGCGGTGGCCGGCCTCCTTGTCGGTCTTCGCGTAGACCGTGTACCAGTCGGCGTAGGAGCCGTTGGTGATGAAGCACTTGGTGCCGTTGATGACGTACTTGTCGCCCTTCTTCACGGCGGTCGTGCGCATGCCCGAGACGTCCGAGCCGGCGTCCGGCTCCGTCAGGCAGAACGACGCCAGCTTGGGCTCCTCGGTGAGCATCCCGAGGTACTTCTTCTTGATCTCGTCGGACCCGCCGAGCGCCACCGGGGCGCTGGCCAGGCCGTTGCACATCAGCGAGGTGCCGATGCCGGAGCAGCCCCAGCCGAGCTCCTCCTCGATCAGGCAGCCCGACAGGTAGTCGAGCCCGGGGCCGCCGTAGGCCTCCTCGATGTGGGAGTTCATCAGGCCAACTTCCCAGGCCTTCTGGATGACCTCCTTGGGGAAGGTCCCGTCCTTGTCGTGCTCCCACGCGACGGGACGGATCTCCTTCTCGGCAAAGTCGTGCGCGAGCTCGCGAATGTCCTTCTGCTCGTCGGTGAGGGTGAAGTCGACCACTATCAAGCTCCTTGAGTGGGCGTTCGACGCCCGATTGATTGGTCAGTCAATGCCTCTCCCGGAAGGGTACCCCACCATCGGGATCTGAACCAGCCGAATCCCGAGAAAGGCTCTGTAGAGCCTCAGGCGGTCACCAGGCGGACCACCACGTAGACCCCCACCGCGAACACCAGCAGCGTGAAGAAGGCGAGCCCGATCTGATCGGGGAAGAGCGCCGGGCGCGAGGGGGCCATCGTCCGGCGACGCAGGCGGCGCCACATGGGGCAGACTCTAGGCCGGTGGACTTCGGCACCGTGCTGATCGTCGTGGCGATCGTGGCCGCGCTGGTGGCCGTGGCGTCCTTCTGGGGCAGCGGGCGCATCTACAGCGGCCTCGGCCGTACGGGCGGGCTCTCGATGGATTCCGACGACCAGGCGCCGGCCCGGGCGCCGGCGTCGGCCACCAGCGCCGAGGCCCGCGAGGAGATCCGGCAGATGCTCGAGGCCAAGTCGGCTCGGCGCGAGGCGCGCGGCGAGGAGCCGCTCGACGTGGATGCGGAGGTGGACTCCCTGACCCGCTCGGCACCGGCCGACGAGGGCCTCCGCGAGGAGGTCCGCCAGCTCGTGATCGCGCGCAACGAGCGCCGTGCGAGACGCGGCGAGGACCCTCTCGACGTGGAGTCGGAGGTGGACCGGCAGCTGCGCGATCTCGGGGCGTGACTCCCTGTCACCGGGGGTATAGGGTGCGCTCGAGTGGCCGACGACCAGCGCTTCCAGCTAGACGACCTCCTGATCCGCCCGGGCTGTTACCTCAATCCGCAGACCGAGGTGATGGTGGTCGTGGACGACTCGCCCGCGATCGACGGCGAGATCTTCAACATGGAGGAGTTCGAGGGCGCCGACTGGGTGCTGATCGCCGACGAGGTCCCCGTCGACGAGGCTCGCCGTGACGAGCTGCTCGAGGACTTCCAGGCCCAGTACCAGGGCGGCGACGGCCGCGAGGTCTCGGAGGCGTCGGTCGAGGACCCCGACGACGAGCCCGACGCGCGACGACGACGGCTCGCCCGAGTGAGAAGCCGCCGTCCCCCGTCCGGGGAAGCCCCTAGTCTTCCGCGCCGCCCGTGCGCCCGATCCACTACCTGGCGGTCTTCATCCCCGCGGCGGTCGTGCTCGACCTGGCCGGCGCGTCGCCCGTGCTCGTCTTCTCGGCCGCGGCGCTCGGCGTGATCCCCTGCGCCGCCGTCATGGGCGAGGCCACGGAGGCGATCGCGAGCCGCACGGGACCCGGGATCGGCGGCCTGCTGAACGTCACGTTCGGCAACGCGCCCGAGCTGATCATCGCCTTCTTCGCCCTGATCGAGGGCCTCCAGGAGGTCGTGAAGGCGTCGATCGTGGGCTCGGTGATCGGGAACATCCTGCTCGTGATGGGCGCCTCCATGCTGGTCGGGGGCCTGCCGCGCGAGAAGCAGACCTTCAGCCAGACCGCGGCGAGCGCCCAGTCGGCGATGCTCCTGCTGGCCACCGCCGCCCTCACGATGCCCGCGCTGTTCCAGCTCATCCACGGCGGCGGGCTGCCGAAGATCGGGGAGGAGCGCGCGCACTTCGGCTCCGACCTCGAGACGATCTCGTTCGGCGTCGCGCTCATCCTGCTCGCAACGTACGCGCTCGGGCTGCTCTTCTCGCTGCGCACGCACAAGGACGTCTTCAACCCGTACAGCGAGCACGCGGACGAGGAGGAGCACCACTGGTCTCCGAAGCGGGCCGTGCTCATGCTCGCGGGGGCCGCCGTGCTGGTCGGCCTGATGAGCGAGATCCTCGTCGGCTCGATCGAGGAGGCGAGCCACGACATCGGGCTGTCCGAGTTCTTCGTCGGCGTGTTCGTGGTCGCGATCGTCGGCAACGCCGCCGAGCACTGGGTGGCGGTGCTCGTGGCGGCCAAGGACAAGATGGACCTGTCCGTGAACATCGCCATCGGCTCGAGCGCCCAGGTGGCCCTGTTCGTGGCGCCGCTGCTCGTGCTGCTGTCGTTCGTGTTCGGGCCCGGAGCCGATGGCGCTCGTGTTCAACGGCTACGAGCTGGGGGCGCTCATCTTCGCGGTGCTGATCGCGAACCTCGTGGTCGCGGAGGGCGAGTCGAACTGGTTCGAGGGCGTGCAGCTGCTGTCGCTCTACGCCGTGCTGGGGCTCGTCTTCTACTTCGCCTGACGCGAGAGCTCGACGAGCGTCTCCTCGGCCGCGCGGGCCATCCGCGTGAGCAGCGGGACGTTCACGTTGCGCAGCCGGTCGCACGCCAGGTGGTAGCAGGGGTCGCGCGGCCGCCCGCCGGGGCCGCGGTCGGTGGCGCCCGTGAACACCCCGCCGACCGGGATCGCCGGCCGCGGCGAAGGGCACGTGGTCGGACGCCCCGCTGGTGCTGCCGGCGGGATGCACGCGGCGCCGCAGGATGCGCCCGAGGCTGCCGGCGCGCTTGCCGTAGACCGTGATCACCGCGTTCGGCGAGCCGACCATGTCGAGGTTCAGGTACGCGCGGATCGCGCGGCGCTCCGCGGGCTGCAGCGACGCCACGTAGCGGCGCGACCCGTAGAGGCCGAACTCCTCCACGCCCCAGAACCCGAGGCGCACCGGCGCGCCCGGCGCGCGCGGGCCGATCGCCCCGGCAGCGGCGAGCAGGGCCGCCACGCCGCTCCCGTTGTCGTTGATCCCGGGGCCCGCCGGCACCGAGTCGAGGTGCCCCCCGGCCATCACCACGGCGTTGCCGCGTCCGCCGCTCTGGCCGACCACGTTCACGTCGGTGCGCTCGCCCGTGGCGGCGCTGACCCGCAGCCGCACGCGCGCGCCCGCCACGAGCCCGTCCGCCACGGCCCGGCGCACGATCGCCACGGGCAGGCGGGTGCCGGGCACCGTGAGCGTGGCGGTGGACGTGGATCCGCGGCGTGCCGGGTCGGCGATCAGAAGGCCGGCGGCCCCCGCCGCCTGCGCAGCGGCCGCCTTGACGCGGAAGAGGCATCCGAGCGGCTGGGCGAGCACCACGTCGCCGGGCTGGACCCCGGCGAGCTCCGCGGCGCTGCAGCCGTTGCCCGCCGGGCGCAGCGGCCCGTCGGCGCGGCCCGAGCCCGAGAACAGGATCGGCCGGAAGTCGCGCCCGTGGACGAGCGGGCCGCCGGGATCGATCCGCAGCGTCGACTCGCGCTCGGACCACCACGGGTAGCGGAACGGCCGCAGCCGGACGGTCCAGCCGGCGCGCCGCAGCGCCCCGGCCACGTAGCGCGCAGACCTCCGGTAGCCGGCCGTGCCGGCCGAGCGGTTCCCGCCGCTCCGGTCCGCGATCCGCTGGAGGGCGCGCAGGTGGCCGCGCACCACCTGCGCGTCGATCGCCACCGGCTCGGGCGTGCGGTCGGTGTCGGCTCCGCCGGAGTCGCACGCCGTCACCGCGGCGGCGCAGGCGAGCACGGCTAGGAGCGGCCTCACCCGCCGGAAGATGGCAGGTGCGGCGGGCTACCCGCGCGCGAAGCCGGACGGCTCGCGCTGGAGCTCGTACTCGGCGATCACGCGGTCCACGAGCCCGTACTCGACCGCGTCCTCCGCGCTGAAGAAGCGGTCGCGCTCCATGTCGTCGTGGATCCGCTCGAGGTCCTGGCCGGTGTGCCGCGCGTAGATCTCCTCGATCCGCGCGCGCAGCTCGAGCACCTCCCTGGCATGGATCTCGATGTCGCTCGACTGGCCCTGGAACCCGGAGGAGGGCTGGTGGATCAGCACCCGGGCGTTCGGCAGCACGAGGCGCTTGCCGGCCGTCCCGCCGGTGAGGATCAGGGAGCCGGCCGACATGGCCATTCCGTAACAGATGGTCTGCACGTCCGGCTTGACGTACTGCAGCGTGTCGTAGATCGCGAGGCCCGCGTGCAGCGAGCCCCCGGGAGAGTTCACGTACACGGAGATGTCCTTGTCGGGGTCCTCGGAGGCGAGGTGAAGCAGCTGCGCGACCACGAGGTTCGCCAGGTCCTCGTCGATCGGCTGGCCGATGAAGACGATGCGGTCGTTCAGCAGCCGCGAGTAGATGTCGAACGAGCGCTCGCCGCGCGAGGTCTGCTCGAGGACCATCGGGACGAGCGAGCTGTGTACGCGGCCGATCTGCATTCTGGTGCTCCTTTCGCTATCCTGCAACCGTTGGGTTGCTGGACACTCTAGCAACCATTCGGTTGCACATAGGAGGACGCATGGAGCCTGTGGTCGAGCGCGAGCTGCTGTTGCCGGCGACCCCGGAGGAGGTCTGGGAGTCGCTGTCGGAGCCCGCCTGGCTGGGCGAGGACGCCCACATCGACCTGCGCCCCTCGGGCGACGTGCGCGCCGGCGGGCGCTCCGGCTTCGTCGAGTGGGCCGACCCGCCCAGCGGCGTGGCCTTCTGGTGGAGCGAGGACGGCGGGGAGGCCACCCGCGTGGAGATCGGGCTCGAGCCCGAGGACGAGGGCACGCGGGTGACGGTGACCGAGTCGCGGCCGCTGGCCCTGCTCGACGCCGTGGGCCCCGACCTCCACCTCGACCTGGGCGTGCCGCGCCCGGGCACCCCGGAGCTGCTGGCCCGCTGATGGCCGCGGTCGACCGGGCCGACGCCGTGTTCGCGGCGCTGGCCGACGGAGGCCGGCGCCGGCTCCTGACGCTGCTCGGCGAGCAGGGCGAGGCCAGCGCGACCGAGCTGGCGCGCGGCCTGCCGGTGAGCCGCCAGGCCGTGCAGAAGCAGCTGGGCCTGCTGGCGGACGCGGGGCTCGTGAGCACCCGCCGCGAGGGCCGCGAGGTCCTCTACCGCCCCACACCCGAGCCGATGTCGGACGCCGTGGCCTGGATGGCCGAGGTGGGCGGCCAGTGGGACGACCGGCTCGCGCGCGCTCGAGCGCCAGCTGGCGGGGAGGCGCCGCTAGCGCGACGACGGCGCGGCCGGCTCGGCCACGTCGCTCGTGGTGCGTCTCCTTCATGTGCTCCATCCGCTCCTCGCGCTTCTCCTCGGCGTGCGGGTCGCGGCGGTCGGCGCGGATCGAGAGCCCGATGCCGATCGTGAACGCCACGGCGATGCCGGCGAGGCTCGGCACGGGGCCGATCTTCACGATGTCCTCGATCAGCAGCTTCACGCCCACCAGGCCGAGCACCACCGCGATCGTCTCGTCGAGGTAGCGGAAGCGCGCGATCAGGCTCTCCACGAGCACGAAGAGCGCGCGCAGGCCGAGCAGCGCGAACACGTTGCCCATCCAGATCAGCAGGGGGTCGGTGGTGATCGCGAAGGCGGCCGGGATCGAGTCGATCGCGAACGCGATGTCGGCGAACACGACGGCCACCAGGGCGAGGAACAGCGGGGTGACGTAGCGCTGCCCCTTCTCCTTGACGAACCAGTGGCCCTCGCGGAACTCGCCGGTCACCGGGTAGATCCGCCGCACGAGCCGGACCATCAGGTTCTTGTCCGGGTCCACGTTGTCGCCGACCCCGCGGAAGATCCGGTAGGCGAGCACGAGCAGGCCGACGCCCGAGGATGTAGATGACGACGTGGAACTGCTCGATCAGCGCGGTGCCGCCGATGATGAAGGCGCCCCGCAGCGCGAGCGCGGCCACGATCCCCCAGAACAGCAGCCGCGGGCGGCGCTCGTAGGGCACGCCGAAGTACGCGAACAGCAGCAGGAAGACGAAGAGGTTGTCGAGCGAGAGCGAGCGCTCGATCAGGTAGACGGTGGTGTAGAGCACCGCGTCCTCGCTGCCCTCGTAGGCCCACACCGCGAGCGCGGCCGCCAGGCCCAGCACGAGCCAGCCGACCGACCACCAGGCCGCCTCCTTGAAGCTCGGCTCGCGCCCGCGCGCGAAGAAGTGCAGGTCGAGCCAGAGGAAGAAGAAGAGGGCCGCGATCAGGACGGCCCAGGGCGCCAGGCCGGCTAGGTCCATCTCGAGGACCTTAGAGTGAAGGCATGCTCGGTCATGTGGCGTTGGGAACCTGGAGCGGTGGCCGCTTTCTTCGCTTCGGAGAGGCAATACCCGAAGAGCGCCTCGAGACGCTTCTTCGCCCCGGCGCCGGCATATCGACGCTGATCACCGCCGACGCCTACGGGGCGGGCGACGCCGATCGCGTGCTGGGCAGAGCCACGGCCGGTGTCCCCCGTGAGGAGTACAGCGTAGTGGGCGCGATCGGACACGACTTCTACGAGGGCGAGCGCGACGGGCCGCGCGGCTTCCCGCGCTTCACGGACCCGCGCCTGCGCGGCCCGGAGGCCTACGGCGACTACGTGCGCATGGCGGTGGAGCGCAGCCTCGAGCGCTGCGGCGTGGACTCCTTCGACGTGCTGCTGCTGCACAACCCCGACCGCCGCGGCTACGAGTCGGAGGCGGTCTGGGAGGCGCTCCGCGCGGTGCGCGACGAGGGCCTCGCGGGCGCGCTCGGCCTCGCCCCCGGCCCGGCCAACGGCTTCACGCTCGACACGATCGGCTGCTTCGAGCGCTACGGCGAGCTGATCGACTGGGCGATGCTGATCCTCAACCCGTTCGAGCCGTGGCCCGGCGAGCTGGCGCTGGCGGCCGCCGCCCGCAACGACGTGAGCGTGATCACCCGCGTGGTGGACTACGGCGGGCTCTTCCACGACGACGTGCTGCCCGGGCACGAGCTCGCGCAGGGCGATCATCGCGGCTTCCGCCCGGACGGCTGGATCGAGGCCGGCCGCGAGCGCCTCGACCGGATCCGGCCGATCGCCGAGCGCCACGGGCTGACGATGCTTCAGCTCGCCTGCGCGTGGAACCTCGCCCACGACGCCGTCGAGTGCGTGGCGCCGACGCTGATCCAGGAGCCCGGCGACGAGGCCAAGCCGATCGAGGAGAAGCGCGCCGAGCTGGCGGCGGTTCCCGCGCGCTCGCCGCTCAGCGGCGAGGAGGTCGAGGCGATCCGCGCGGTGGGCGACAACACCGGCTCGATGCTGCTCAAGGGCGCCACCCCGGACCACGAGGGCGAGGAGCGCCCGGACCGCTGGGAGCTCGAGGAGCGCCACGCGGAGATCGCCTCGCGCTGGGGCATCGAGCCCGAGCGCGACCTGCGTCAAGGCGCTAGCCGGGCCTACCGGTACAGCAGCTGGCTGCAGCGCTGGAGGGCCTCGGTGTCCTCCGGCTCGGCCTTGTCGAGGCAGTCCGCGTAGGCCTTGAAGTCCTCGGCGTCGGGCGTGTTCGGCGCGCTGCCGGTGCCGTTCGGCTCGACCGGCGCCACGCCGGTGCTGTCGCCGCTGCTGCCGCCGCCCGTGCCCGAGGCCTGGTCGCCGACCGCGCCCAGCAGGCTGGCGCCGCCGAGCGACCCGGTGAGCTCCGACAGCGGCCGGGCCTCGGCCGGCGCCTCGATCTCCTGGTCGCCGTTCACGTCGCCGAACTCGACCGAGAACTCGACCGAGCCGCCCTCGATGCCGTTGAGCGTCGAGCGGCTCTCCTCGGGCACGTCGAACTCGATCCGCCCGGACACCTTGCGGATCACGTGGTCCTTCTTGCCGACCCAGACGTCGAAGGTCGGGTCCTTCACGACCTCGGAGAGCTTCTGGATGTCCTCCTTGCTGAGCGGCTTGGGCGCGGCCTGCCCGGTCGCCCCGGTCAGCGCGGCGCCGGAGCGCTGGACGAACTCGTTGATGTTGGCCATGAGCCTGGCCACGTCGAGCCGTCCCGACACGTGGCTCGTCTCCACGCCGGCCACGCGGTCGTCGCCCTCCTCGGAGGCCTCGGAGAGCCAGCTGCGCGGGTCGAGCCCGAGCGCGCGCAGCGAGGTGCCGCGCCCGCCGGCCTTGCGGATGGAGGCGTTGGCGGCCCGGACCTGGGCGGCCGGCTGCTCGTAGTAGACGTCCTCGAACTTCACGAAGGCGCGGTCGCCCGTGGACAGGAAGCCGGTCTGGACGGTCTGGCCGCCGCCCTCGGTCCCGACCTTCAGCTCGAGGTCGGCCGACGGGAGCTTGCCCTTGTTGGTGCGGAAGGGGCCGCTGGCCTGGATCCGCACGGGGCGGTCGAGCGACTCGCTGCCCTTCAGCTGCAGGCGTGCGTCCACCTTCAGGTCGGCGCTCTTGATCGACTGCCTGAAGGCCTGGTCGAGCAGGTTCTCTACGCTGCCCCTGTCGCTCTCCTCGCCGCAGGAGACCAGCGCGAGCGCAGCGAAGACCAGGGCGAGCAGCGACCGGAAGCGCACGCGCCGCAGGGTAGGGGATCGGGCCTTGCGCAACTCCCGGCGGGTGCCGACGTTGGAGAAGGGATGCGTAAAGGACGACGCAGGTTTTTCATAGCCGCCCTCGTGGCGGCAGCGGTGGCCGCGGCCCCCGCCCAGGCGGCGGAGGTGACCGTGGTGGACGGCGACCATGCCGTCAAGCGCTACGACCCGTTCGTGCCGGCCCGCTCGGCGAGCGACCTCATGCCCGCGCCGGGGCGCCGCGGCGAGGTCATGGCGCAGGCCTCGGCCGGCTCCACGGCGCGCGGGCGCCGCGCCGTCCAGCGCGCGCTGCGCCGAGTCCTGCGCGCGAAGAAGATCAAGCGCCCCGCCTACAGGCGCTACAAGCGCCAGTACCTCCTGGCGCGGCGGACGCTCCGCAGGCTGCGCGGCGCGCGCCGCGACCAGCTCGCGTACGTGGTCTACAGCGTCGAGCGCATGGGCCTCGCCGGACAGCTGATCGCCTCGCGGCTGCCCGTGGTCTTCATGCAGCTCGACCGCAACCGCCGGTACTGGCCGCGAGCTCCCCTACCCCGCCTCCGGCGACCGGATCACGTTCAAGGGCAGCGAGGTGCTCTACCAGTACTTCCCCGGCCGCGGGCCTCCAGCTGCACCCGCTCTCGACCTTCAAGAAGGCCAACCTCATCCACGGGGCCTGCGTCCGCGACGAGCAGCGGCTGCGACCCCGAAGGCGCTCGCCCGGCTGCTCGACGAGATGACCCGCTTCGCCGTCTGGCGCTCCCGCAGGTTCGTGGCCTGGGAGTACATGTTCCACTTCGGCGGCGGCGCGCCGCCGTGGATCAGCGGGATGGCGGACGCCACCGGCATCCAGGCGCTCGGCCGGGCCGCCGAGCTGCTCGACCGGCCCGACTACCTGAAGACCGCGCGCCGGGCGCTGGGCGCCTTCGAGACGCTGCCGCCGGTGGGTGTCCGCGCGGTCGGCGCCGACCGGGGGCATCGCGTACCTCCAGTACTCGTTCGCCCCGCAGGCTGTGGATCTTCAACGCCTTCCTGCAGTCGCTGATCGGGCTCTACGACTACTCGAAGGCCACCGGGGACGAGCGCGCCATGAAGCTCTTCGAGGACGCCGAGCCCGAGGCGCGCGAGGAGATCCCGCTGTCCGACGTGGGCGACTGGTCGCTCTACAACTACGCCGGCCACGAGTCCTCGCCGGACTACCACGAGCTGCTGCGCGAGTTCCTCCAGAGCATGTGCTCGCGCAGGCTCGGGAAGCTCTACTGCACCTACGCGAAGCGCTACCGCGGCTACCAGACCGACCCGCCGGTGCTCGAGCTGAACGTGCCGGAGCTCACCGAGAAGGGCGACCTGACGGCGATCCGCTTCAACGTCTCGAAGCTGTCGGCCGTCGAGGTGACGATCACGAAGGGCAACGGAAGGCTGGCCCTCCACCGGATCGCCACCTTCCGGCGCGGGGCGGGCTCGTTCCTGTGGCGGCCGCGCTCGCGCGGGCCTCTACACCGTGAAGCTGGGCGCGAAGGAGCTGCGCACCGGGCTCGGCCTCAAGGACCGCGGCAGCACCGAGATCGAGGTCGAGCCAGACCCCGAGGCGTAGGATGAGCGGCGCCGATGGCGCCGCGGATAATCCTCTACACGGGCAAGGGCGGGGTCGGGAAGACGAGCGTCGCGGCCGCGACGGCGCGGCGCTGCGCGGCGTCGGGCCTCCGCACCGTCGTGCTCTCCACCGACCCGGCGCACAGCCTGTCCGACTCGCTCGAGACGCCGCTGGGCGGCGAGCCCACGCAGGTGGCCGAGAACCTGTTCGGCCAGGAGGTCCAGGCGCAGGAGGAGATGGAGCGCCACTGGGAGGGCGTGCAGGAGTGGCTCGGCGACCTGCTGGCGCAGCGCGGCGTGGACCGCATCTCGGCCGAGGAGCTCACCGTGCCGCCGGGCATGGACGAGCTGTTCTCGCTGCTCTGGATCAAGCGCCACCACGAGGAGGACGCGTTCGACTGCGTGATCGTGGACTGCGCGCCGACCGGCGAGACGCTGCGGCTTCTCTCGTTCCCGGACGTGGTCACCTGGTGGCTCGAGAAGGTGCTGCCCTGGGAGCGCCGGCTCGCCCCGCTCGCGCGCACTCTCTTCGACGTGCCGATGCCCGGCGAGGCCGTCTTCGACGACGTGGAGCGGCTGGCGCGCAACCTCGTGGCGATGAACGGGATCCTCCGCGACCGCTCGCGGACCTCGATCCGGCTGGTGATGAACCCCGAGCGCATGGTCGTCAAGGAGGCCATGCGGACGTTCACCTACCTGAACCTCTACGGCTACCTCACCGACGCCGTGGTGGTGAACCGCGTGCTGCCGCCCGACGCCGCCAAGGGCTACTTCGCGGCGTGGGGCGAGTCCCAGCGCGAGCAGCTCGACCTGGTGCGCTCCGCGTTCGCCCCGCTGCCGATCCTCGAGGCGCCCTTCTTCGACCGCGAGGTCGTGGGCCCCGAGATGCTCGACGTGCTCGCCGAGCGCGTCTTCGCCGACAGCGACCCCGCCGAGCTCCTCCACCACGAGCTCGAGCAGGAGCTCGTGACCGACAACGGGCGCGCGACGCTGCGCGTGCCGCTGCCGTTCGCCGAGCGCGGGGACCTGGAGCTGAAGAAGATCGGGCTCGAGGTGATCGTGCGGGTGGGCGGGCAGAAGCGCACGATCGTGCTCCCGCAGTCGATGTCCGCGTATGCCACGAGCGGCGCCCGCTTCGAGGAGGGCGCGCTGAGGATCTTCTTCGAGAAGGCGGAGGATGAGCACGCACCACGCTGAGGACGGCGGCCCGAGCGCCCGCCGACGGTCGAGGACGCCTACGCCGCCGGAGCGGCGGGCGCCGAGGAGGCCGCCGGGCCTCCGCCGCCACGCGGCGCGGCGCCCGACCCGGCCGCCCTGTTCGCCCTGCTCGACGGCCTGCGCCGCGTGGCTCCGCGCGAGCTCGAGGGTCAGTTCACGAACCTGATCCGCGAGTTCCTGCTGACCCTGCGCTCGCTGATCGACTGGTACCTGGAGCGCCTCGACCGGCCCGACCGCGAGCCCGAGGTCGAGGACATCCCGATCGACTGATCGGGGGGTTCGCTGAATCCCGTTTGCGCGGGGTCGGGTTCGGGTGTAGCGTCGCGGCGGACTCGCCTACGAGGAGGAATGAGATCGAGACAACGTGTGAGCGTTGTGCTGGTCGCGAGCCTCGGCGTGTTGGGCGCTCTGGCGCCCTCAGCGTTCGGTGCCGCGAACCCCGAGCGAGCAAACTGCTTTGCTCTCTTCGTGAGCAACCAACCGGCTGGAGATGTCGGCGACTCGGCCTCATCGAATGCCCGAGACCCTGAGGTCCATCCCTTGGGACTCAACCTAGTTAGCTTCACCGCGCATTTGAGGGCGCCTTGCGGCGAGGAATAGTTGATCACCGTGTGACGCCGGCGAAGCGCCCGGCGCGGCTCAGCCGCCGCCCGAGACCTTGAACTTCGGCAGCGGCTTGTTGCCGGCGTCGCGCTTGATGTAGCCCCACAGGCGGCGCACCTGGTCCGGGTGCTTCGCGGCCACGTTGCGGCGCTCGCCGCGGTCGTGGCGGGTGTCGTAGAGCTGCTTCTTCTTGCCCTGGTTGTCGGCGATCAGCAGCCAGCGGCCGTCGCGCACGTTCACCTGGACGTTGTAGGCGGAGGTGCGGTACGGGCGCTTCGGCGGCTGCTTGCCGTCCAGCAGCGGCGAGAGGTCGGCGCCGTTCATGTAGCGCGGGGCGGTCGAAGCCGAGCACCCCGAGGACCGTGGGCCCCACGTCGTGGGTCGAGGCGAAGTAGCGCGAGGCGCGGCCCTTCGCCTTGCCCGCCGGGTGGCGGATCACGAACGGCACGTGGCAGAGCGGCTGGTGCATCTCCGAGTAGCGCTTGCCCACCCAGCCGTACTCGCCGAGCAGCACTCCGTGGTCGGAGATCGCGACCACGAGCGTGTTGTCGTCCAGCCCGAGCGCCGCCAGCCGGGACAGGAAGCGGCCCATCGCACGGTCCACCATCGTCACCTCGGCCGCGTAGAGGTGGCTCATCCGCTGAACGAGGCGCTTCGAGAGGTTGAGGTCGCGCCAGCGCCCGGCCGGCGTGGGGAACGGCTGGATCGGCTCGACGCCGGACGGTGGTCGGCGTGTCGTAGAGGTCCACGAGGTTCACCGGCGCGTCCCAGGGCTCGTGGGCGTCGAACGAGTCGATCACGAGCGCGAACGGCTGGCGCGTGCGGGCCCACTGGATCCAGTCCTCGCCCTGCTTGAAGACCCTCGCGGTGTTGTACTCGGACTCGTCGCGGCCGGGGGCGTTCCAGCGCAGGTACTCGAGCATGCGCGGCTCGGCGCGGGTGCCGCGAATGCTCGGCGGCAGGAACTTGTCGAGCTCGGCCTGCGAGACCTTGCGCGGGCCCTTGTGCGTGTTGGGCACCTGGCCGGTGACCATCTCCGCGCGGTCGAAGCGGCCGCGGAACTTCGCGTGCGCCGCCGACAGGATGTGCGGGTTGTCGGTCACGTAGCCCGACGTCCAGCCCTGCTCCATGAGGAACTCGGTCCACATCTTGCGCCCGTAGCCCACCGGCTCCCAGCCGGGCTGGGCGGGCAGGCCCTTGAACGGCCGCCAGCCGCGGAACGGGTAGACGCGATGGCCCTCCATGATCGAGCGCCGCGCCGGGATCGTGGGCATGCCCTCCGGGTAGGCGCGCGTGAAGCGGAGGCCGTCGGCCACCAGGCCGTTGAAGGCGTCCGGTGCGCGCGCCGCGGCCGTAGATGTGGTCGGCCCGGAGGCTGTCCATCACCACCACGACCACGTTCATCGCGCCGGCCGGGGCCGTCTTGCGGACGATCTTCGCGGGCTTGGCCTGCCCGTCGTCCGAGTTGCAGCCGGCCTGGGCCAGCAGCGTGGCCCCCGCCACGCCGCCGCCGGCGCGGATCAGCCCGCGCCGTGTGAGGTCGCGCTCCATCGCGCCGGAATGTAGCGAGGCCGGCGGAGCGGCTAGCGCCCGCGCGAGATGTCGATCGAGCGGATCGAGTGCTCGTCGGGGAGCTTCTCGAGCACCTCGCGCACCGCGGCGCGGACGTCCGGCTCGTCGTGGCCGAAGTCGTCGAGGAACGACTTCAGCGCGGTGAAGCGTCACCTTCAGCTGGGCGGGGGTGAGCTCCAGCCGGTAGGCGATGTCGTCGGGCCCGATCAGGTGCAGCTCTTCGTCGGCCATGCGCTGCGAAACCCTACAACGGCGGCAGTAGGCTTCGAGCCGTGCCCAAGACATGGATCCTCACCGGGTCGCTCGAGAACTTCCGGGCCACGCGCGAGCACGGGTTCCGGGTGATCGGCGCCAAGGAGGGCCGGCGCGGGATGGCGGAGCAGATCGAGCCGGGCGACCGGATCGTCTTCTACCTCACCGTGGTCCAGGCATTCGGCGGAATCGTGGAGGTCACGGGCGAGATGTACGAGGACCGGGAGAAGATCTGGCCGGGCAAGCCCGGCAAGGTCGACGCCTATCCCTGGCGCTTCGAGACCCGGCCGGAGGTGGTGCTCGGCGAGGACGAGCTCGTGCCCGCGGTCGAGCTCGTCGGAGAGCTCGAGCACGCGCGCAAGTGGCCCGCCCAGCACTGGCACCTCGCCTTCCAGGGGCAGCTGCGCACCGTGTCGGAGGCCGACGCCGAGCTGCTCGAGCGGCGCATCCGCGCCGCCGCTCCGGCAGCGGCGTGACGCATAAGCGCCACTACACCCTCGAGGAGGCGGCCGAAGCGCTCCCGCTCGTGGTCGAGCTGATCGAGCGCATGCGCCGCGCGCGCGTGCAGCCTCACGGACGCCGAGGCGCGCGAGGCGCTGTCGGAGGCGACCCCGACGAACGGCGGCGGGAACCCGGGACGCACGGTGTCCGAGGGCTTCCTCGAGCTGCGCGAGTCGCTCGTGGGGCTGCAGGCGATGGACGTGGTCCTGCGCGACCTCGAGACCGGGCTCGTGGACTTCCCCTCGCTCCGGGACGGCCGCGAGGTGTACCTCTGCTGGCAGGAGGGCGAGGACGAGATCGCCTTCTGGCACGAGGTCGACGCCGGGATGGCGGGCAGGCGCCCGCTCGACGATGGCTGACGCGCTGCGCCGGGCGGTCCGCGAGCTGCCGGCGCTCTTCCGTGCGCTGAACCCCGAGCAGCGGGTGGCGGCCGTGGGCGCCGTGCTGCTGCTCGTGAGCACCTTCGGCCCGTTCTCGTTCGTCGAGGCCGCCGAGGTGCTGATCGCGCTGGCCGTGCTCGCGCTGCTGCGCGCGCGTGCGCTCGGCAGGCGCTTCCACCTGCCGCTCGGCGACGGCACCGCCATCGCCGCCGCGGGCCTGTGGGCGGCGATCCTGATCGTCGTGCGGCTGTTCGACCGGCCGCTCGGGCAGAACCTGCTCGCCCTGGCCTGCTGCGCGATCCTCGTCGGGGCGGGGCTCCGCGAGCGCGCCAAGCGCCCGGCCGACGACCTCGCGGCCGAGCCCGTGCCCTCGCCGGGCGAGCGCTTCCGCGGGGACCTGCTCGAGGACGTGGAGCGCCGTCCCGGAGCGGTCACGCCGGTGGCGCGCCGGCGTGTGGCCGAGGCGGAGGCCGAGCCCGACGCGAAGGACGAGGCCGTGACGGAGCCGCTGCCTCCGCCGGAGTTCGAGCCCTGCCAAGGAGGCCGAGGAAGAGGCCGAGCCGGCCGAGCCCGGCGAGCAGCTGTCGCTGACCGACTCCGAGCAGGAGACCCAGCGCCGCGACGCGGGCTGATCAGGCGAGCGAGACGGTCTCGGCCGCCTCGTCGCCCCAGTCGCATGGCGACTGGCGGGCCCCGTCGCGCGGGACGCCGACGAGCTGGCCGCCGGGGCACTCGCTCGCCTCCACCTCCCGGCGCGGGTTCTGGATCCCGATCAGCCCGAGGACCCCGCCCAGCGCGACCAGCGCCGCCGCGATGCCGATGCCGAGGTGGAAGGCCTCCACCGACGCGTCCGTGGCCGCCTGCTCCACCCGCGGCCGGACCGCGGCCGGCAGCTCGCCGGCGGGCACCGGGGCCAGCGGCTCGCGCTTGGCGTCCGCCACCGCCTGGGACAGCTCGGGCCGCTGCGCGAGCGGGCCGAGCTTCTGCTCCAGAGAGCTGCCGTACGAGGCCGCCACCACGGCGCCCACGCCGGCGATCGCCACCAGGCTCGCCACGCGCGCGATCGAGTTGTTCACGCCGGATGCCACGCCCGCGTTGCGCTCGTCGGCGTCGGCGAGCACCGTGGCGGTCAGCGGCGCCACGGTCATCGACAGGCCGAGCGAGAACACGAGCAGCGCGGGCAGCAGGTCCGTGAGGTAGTCCACGTCCTGGTCGAGGCGCAGGAAGAGCGCCAACCCGACTGCCGTGACCAGCGGCCCGACGCCCATGAAGAAGCGCGGGCCGTGGCGGTCGGCCAGCGCCCCGAAGCGCATGGAGAGCGAGAACATCACGAGCGTCACGGGAAGCGTGGCGGTGCCCGCCTCGAGGGCGCTGTAGCCGGCCACCTGCTGCAGGAAGAGGATCAGCAGGAAGAACAGGACGCCGAGGCCGCCGTACATCGCGAACGTCTCGAAGTTCCCGATCGCGAAGTTGTGGCGCTTGAAGAGCCCGAGCGGCAGCATCGGCTTCTCGGTGCGCGTCTCCCAGACCAGGAAGCCGGCGAACAGCACGGCGCCGACCGCGATCGAGCCGATGATCAGCGGGTCGCCCCAGCCGCGCAGCGGCTGCTCGATCAGGCCGAAGGTCATGCCCGCGAGGCCGAACGCGCAGAGCAGCGCGCCGACCACGTCCACCCTCGCCTCGGGATCGCGCCCGCGCCCCTCGGGCACCCAGCGCAGGATCAGGAACATGGTCACGAGCACGAGCGGGATGTTGATCGCGAAGATCCAGCGCCAGGAGGCCTGGTCCACGAGCTGCCCGCCGATCAGCGGGCCGAGCACGCTCCCGATCCCGCCCCACGCGGTCCAGGCGCCCACGGCGCGGCCGCGCTCGTCCGGCGGGAAGGTGGTCACGATCACCGCCAGGGCCGCCGGGGTGAGGACCGCCCCGGCCACACCCTGGAGCGCGCGCGCCGCCACCAGCACCTCGATCGTCGGCGCGATCGCGCAGAGCAGCGAGGTGGCGCCGAAGCCGGCCACGCCCAGCGCGAAGACGCGGCGCTCGCCGAAGATGTCCCCGAGCGAGCCGCCGATCAGGAGCAGCGACCCGAGCGTGAGCAGGTAGGCGTTCGAGGTCCACTGCTGGCCCGCCAGGCCGCCGCCGAGGTCGTCGCGGATCGCCGGCAGGGCCACGTTCACCACGGTCGAGTCGACCGTGACGACGGTGGTGCCGAGGATCGCGGCGACGAGCACCAGCCGCTTGCGGGCGGCTGTCACTCGGGAGCGCTCCCCATCGGCGCTATTGCGGGTCGCCGCCGTTGACCGACGTCGCCGGGCGCGGCGGCGGGCCAACGTAGCGCGCGCTCGGCCGGATCAGCCGGCCCTCGCGCTTCTGCTCGAGGATGTGGGCGGACCAGCCGGCCACCCGCGCGCAGGAGAAGAGCGGCGTGAACAGGTCGGCCGGCACGTCGGCGTAGTCGAGCACGACCGCCGACCAGAACTCCACGTTCGTGGCCAGCACGCGGTCGGGCTTGCGCGCCTTCAGCTCGGCGAGCGCGGCCTCCTCGAGCTTCTCGGCCACCTCGAGGCGCGGCGCGCCGATCTCACGGGCCGTCCGGCGCAGCACACGGGCGCGCGGGTCCTCGGCGCGGTAGACGCGGTGGCCGAAGCCCATGAGCCGGTCGCCCCGGTCGAGCATGTCCTTGACGTACTTCTCGGCGTCGCCGGACTGCTCGACGCCGTCGAGCATCTGCAGCACGCGCGACGGGGCGCCGCCGTGAAGCGGGCCCGAGAGGGCGCCCACGCCCGCCGACAGGGCGGCCGCCACGTCCGCCCCGGTGGAGGCGACCACTCGCGCGGTGAAGGTGGACGCGTTCATGCCGTGCTCGGCCGCCGAGATCCAGTAGGCGTCGATCGCCTTGACGTGGTCGGGGTTGGCCTCGCCGCGCCAGCGGATCAGGAAGCGCTCGGGGATCGAGCGCGCCTTGTCCACCTCGCGCTGGGGCACCGGGCGCTGGCCGATGCCGCGCGCCGACTGGGCGACGAAGGAGAGGGCCATGACGGAGACGCGGGCGAGGTCGTCGCGCGCCTGCTCGTCGGAGATGTCGATCAGCTCGCGGAGGCCCCACTCCGGCCCGAGCATCGCGAGCGCGGCCTGGAGGTCCACGCGCGGGTCACCGGTGCGAACGGCGAGCGGATGCGGCTCTGCGGGCGGCAGGCCGGGCTCGTAGGAGCCGTCCACGAGCAGGCCCCAGATCTTCTCGAAGGGCAGCTGGCCCACGAGCTCCTCGATGTCGACTCCGCGATAGCGGAGCGCGCCGCCCTCCTTGTCGGGCTCGGCGATCTTGGTGTCGAAGGCGATGACCCCCTCGAGACCTGACGGGACCTCTATGAGCTCGGCCACTGCGCCTCCTTTCACCGCTCGGGAACCGGGCGCTGAGGATACTTGCAGCATGCCCCCGGCCCGGATCGCCCACACAGCGGACGCCGAGGCCGTGGCGCGAGCTGCTCCTCGAGTTCCGCGACTGGATCGGCCGCGACGGGCCCGACCGGGCCGGCGCCCTGGCCAGCGTGAGGCGCCTGCTCGAGGATCCGGACGCCGAGTTCCTGCTCGCCGGCGAGCCCGCCGGCGGCGTCTGCCAGCTGCGCTTCCGCCACTCCTTCTGGACCGGCACCGACGACTGCGTGATCGAGGACGTGTTCGTGCGCGAGAGCGCCCGCGGCGGCGGCCTCGGCCGCGTCCTCGTGGCCGCGGCCCTCGAGCGGGCGCGGGAGCGCGGCTGCACACGCGTCCAGCTGGACACGGGCGAGGGCAACGCCCCCGCGCTCGCCCTCTACCGCTCGTTCGGGTTCGAGAGCGGCACCGGCGAGCCCGGCGAGCGCGACGTGATGCTCCGGCTCACCCTGTGAGCGCCCGGTTTCGCGACGGCACGAGAGGGCAACAGCCCCCACGTGCCCCCGACCCCGTCACCATCACCCCGTACCGCGACGGCCCGCTGATCGTCCGCGGCCCGGTGCGGCTGCAGGACCAGCACGGCGCCGAGATCGTCGTGGAGCGGCGAGACGATCGCACTCTGCCGCTGCGGGCGCTCGCGGATCCGGCCGCTCTGCGACGGCACCCACAAGCTCACGCGCTTCAGGGCGCCGGCTGGCAGAGCTCGGCGAGTCGGGTCGCGGAGCGAGCTCGTCTCCGCCTCCCACGCCGTCAAGCACGCGGCGCGGCCCAGCGCGCATCCAGCGCGGCGAGGCAGCGCGCCCCCCAGAGCACGTCCGCGCCCGAGCTCGGGCTGCTGGCGCACCAGGCCGCCGGCGAGGTCCACGGCTGCGATGTTCTCGTGCACGGCGTCGGCCTCCACGTGCTCGTCGAAGAACGCGGTGGCCTGCTCGCCCTGGCCCAGGCGCCTCAGCCCGCTGCGCGTAGCGGCGGTTCGGGATCGACGAGGTCATCTCGAAGAGGGCCAGGTGGCCCACGATCGCGCCGCGCCAGCGCCGGTGGAGCCCGAGCAGCGACATCAGGTTCACCGTCGCGAGCGTGTGGCCGGGGATCGCGGTCCAGGTAGGCGCCCGGCTCGGGGTCGAGCCCGAGGGCCTCCATCGAGCGGGCGAACATCGTGGCGTGGATGCGGTCCGGCCGGCCGCCGCCGTACTCGTCCGCCTGGATCTCCACGAGCGCCGCCTTCGGCGGCCCGGACAGGCGCGGGAGGGCCCAGGAGTGCGGGTCGGCCTCCTTCAGCTGGTACGCCGAGCGGTGGATCACGAACTCCAGCGACCTGGCCGAGGTCCGCGTGGCGCTCGACGTAGGTGGACAGCGAGGGGCCGTCGTCGGCGTCGGCGACGGCGCGCAGCGCGAGGTCCATCTCCTCGGGCGCGGCGCTCTCGCGCGGGCGGCCGCGAGCTCCTCGAGCAACGCGCGCTCGAAGGCGTCCTCGAGCGCGCCCCGGAACGCGATCAGGCCCGGGTCCCACTCCCAGCGCTCGTCCACGCCCGGGAGCCCGCCGTAGTGGAGCTCGTAGCAGCAGGTACAGGGCCAGCTGCAGGTCGTCGTCGGCCAGCGCGTCGAACGGCTCGACGGGGCCCTCCGGGGCGCCGAGGCCGCCACGCGGCCCGGCGAGAGCGGCGACCAGCTCTTCGCTGAGGGGTCCACGCGGCTCGGGCGGGAGCGACATGCCGCTCGGCTACCCCGGCCGCGAGCGCTGAATCAGAGGCCGTCGGCGAAGCGCTCGGCGAGCCACGGGCCCAGCGCGCGCACGCCCCCTGCCGCCGCGACCTCGCGCTGGCGCAGGGCGCCGTTGCGCTCCACGAGCGAGCGCGCGCCGTCGAGCTCCGCGGCGGCGCCCATCCGCGCGGCCACCGGCTCGAGCCGGTCGAGCAGCGCGTGGAGGACCGCGCGGGTGGCCGCGCGCTCGCCGCTCTTCAGGTCGGCCAGCTCTCCCTCCACGCCGTAGCGGCACGCCGACCAGCGGTTCTCCGAGATGCGCCAGGTGGGCGCCGGGGCGCCGAGCTCGCCGGCATCGTGGCGCTCGGCCAGCCAGACCACCAGCGCGTGCGCCACGGCCGCCACCGCGGCGGCCTCGGCGATCGTGGTCTGCGTGTCCGGCACGCGCAGCTCGAGCGTGCCGTGCGTCAGGTGCGGGCGGAGCTCCCACCACCAGAGCGCCGGCTCCGGCAGCGCGCCCGACGCCTCGCCCCAGCGCAGCTCCGCGGCGAGCTCGTCCCAGCTCGCGAACGCCGGCGGCACGCCCTGGCGCGGCAGGCCCTCCGAGAGCTTCGGGCGCACCGACGCGAGGCCCGTGTCCGCGCCCGCGTAGAAGGGCGCGTTGGCGGCCAGCGCCGCCAGCGCCGGGAGGTGCTCGCGGAGAGCGTTGTAGACGGCGAGCGTGCGCTCGGCACCGCCCACGGCCACGTGCACCTGGAGCGCCGACACCAGCTGCCGCCGCGCGACGCGGCCGTACTCGGCCTCGGTCCGCTCGTAGCGCGCGCCCGGGTTGAGGGCGCCCTCCTCCGGGCTGAACGGGTGCACGCCGGCGGCCGCCGGCACCACGAGGCCGTCCGCGCCGGCGAGCAGCTCCCTGCGGGCGTCGGCCAGCTCCGCGATCGCGGCCGGGACGTCGCCGTGCGGGCGCGTGACCAGCTCCAGCTGGGCGGCCGGCAGCTCGAGCTTGAAGTGGCCCGGGCCGCCGAGCCGCTCGAGCAGCTCCGGCGCGCGCTCCGCCAGCTCGTAGCCGTGCCGGGTCGAGCAGGAAGACCTCCTCCTCGATCCCGACCGTGAAGGGCGCGGGCGAGTCGAAGGTCGCGCGCAGCTCGTCCGCGTTCACCGTTTGGCCGCCGGGAGCCGGGAAAAGAGCCCGCCATGAGGCTCGTGACCCTACCCGGCGTTCCGCCCGAGCAGCGACAGCCGGCTGCTGGCAGCGTGCGTGCGCGCCGGGGTCCACCCGGGTGCGCGCGTGGCCGACCTCTGCACGGGCAGCGGCCTGCTCGCGGTGACGGCGGCGTGCGAGGGCGCCGTGGCCACTGCGGTGGACGTGTCGCTGCGGGCTGTGCTCACCGCACGCCTCAACGCCCGCCTGAACGGTGTCCGCGTGCGAACCGTGCGGGGCGACCTGCTCGCCCCGCTCGCCGGCGAGCGCTTCGACCTGATCGTCAGCAACCCGCCCTATGTACCCGCCGACACGGACGCGTCGCGGCACGGCCCCGACCGTGCGTGGGCGGCCGGCCGCGACGGGCGCGCGCTCCTGGACCGGATCTGCGACGAGGCGCCGGCGCGGCTGGCGCCCGGTGGCGAGCTGCTCCTGGTGCAGTCATCGATCTGCGGCGAGCGGCTCACGCTGGAGCGGCTCGCGGCGAACGGCCTCCGCGCCGAGGTGGTCGCCCGCCGCCCGGGCCCGCTCGGCCCGCTCATGCGCGAGTCCCCACTGACCCGGCCGGGTCAGCGCGAGGAGGAGCTCCTGGTGGTGCGCGGGCGCCTCCCTAGCCTCCACGCCGATGCGGATCCTCGACGAGCAGGTGGAGCGCTACCTGCGAAGGCCTGCGCCCGGAGCGCTCCGGGCCGATGGCCGAGATGGAGGAGCTGGCCGACCGCGACGGGATCCCGATCGTGCACTGGGAGGCCGGCCGCTTCCTCGCGACGCTCTGCCGCGCGCTCGACCCGGTGGTGCTGGAGGTCGGCACCGCCATCGGCTACTCGACGCTCCACATGGCGGAGCAGCTGAGCGAGGGCCGGGTGGTCACGCTCGAGCGCGACCCCGAGCGCGCCGCTCGGGCGCGCGACTTCCTCGAGCGCGCCGGGGTGGCCGATCGCGTGGAGCTCGTCGAGGGCGACGCCCTCGAGACGCTCCCGGCGCTGGAGGGCCCCTTCGACCTTCTCTTCGTGGACGCCTCGAAGGGCGAGTACAAGCGCTACATCGAGCTGGCCGACGCCGAAGCTCACCGAGCGCGCCGTGCTCGTGGTGGACAACCTCCTGATGTCCGGCGAGGTGGCGCTGCCCGAGGACGCCGAGACGCAGTGGCGCGACGCCTCGCTCGCCGCGGCCCGCGAGCTGAACGTGGAGCTCACGACCGGCTCGCGCTGGCTGGGCAGCGTGCTGCCGGTGGGCGACGGCATCGGCTTCGCGGCGCGCGCCTAGCGCGCGTAGACCACGTAGGGAAAGCCTTCGGCGACCGTGGTCCCCTCGGGCCGCATCCCGATCTTCTCGGCCACGCGCCGCGAGGCTCCGTGGTCGTCCGGCACCAGCGCCACGAGCCGGCCGATCCCGAACTCGCGCGCAGCACGCTCCTCCGCCATCGAGGCCGCCTCCGTCGCGATCCCGCGGTTCCAGGCCGACCGCCGCACGTGCCAGCCGATCTCGGTCTCGGGCCTCCCGTCGAGCTCGAGCGGGCGGATCCCGCAGTAGCCGAGGAACTCCCCGCCGGGCACGGACTCGATCAGCCAGAAGCCGTACCCGTGCTCCTCGTAGAGGCGGAGGTTGCGGTCGAGCCAGCGGTCGCCTCGTGCCGGGTGCGCGGCCGCGGATAGAAGCTCATCTGCTCCGGGTCGGCGACCATCGCGGCGAGCTCGTCGATGTCGCCGGGGACGAACTCGCGGAGCCTCATCGCGAGATCCCCAGGAACAGGGGGATGAACAGGGTGGCCATGAAGATCATCCCGATGCCGATCACCACGAGCGAGCGGGCGCGGATCACGTGGCCGATCGTGCCGATCACGAAGCCCGCGATCACGAGCGCGAGGAAGAGCGTCGGCGAGACCCGGAAGCCGCCGCGCTGATCGGGCCCGCGGCTCGGGTCGAGGAAGTCGGACATCACGAGCAGCAGTGCGGCCAAGGCAGCGAAAGTATCCTTGGCGACGGATGAGCGCCGGGCTGGACACCATCGAGGCGACGCGCGACGGCCTGGCCGGCGCGGGCTACCTCGCCGACGAGCGCACCGCGCTGGTCGCCTTCCTCGCCGGGCAGCTCGGCAAGCCGGTGCTCGTGGAGGGCCCGGCCGGCGTCGGCAAGACCGAGCTGGCCAAGGCGCTGTCCCGGGCCACGGGGCGCGAGCTGATCAGGCTCCAGTGCTACGAGGGCCTCGACGAGGCCAAGGCGCTCTACGAGTGGAACTACCGCAAGCAGCTGCTCCGGATCCAGACCGAGGCCGCCGACACCGGCTGGCAGGAGGTCAAGGACGACATCTTCGGCGAGGAGTTCCTGCTCGCCCGGCCGCTCCTCAGCGGCATCTCCGCCGAGAACCCGGTGGTCCTGCTGATCGACGAGATCGACAAGACCGACCAGGAGTTCGAGGCGATGCTGCTCGAGGTCCTCTCCGACTTCCAGATCTCGATCCCCGAGCTCGGCGTGGTCGAGGCGAAGACCCATCCGCTCGTGCTCCTCACCTCGAACAACTCGCGTGAGCTGACCGAGGCGCTCAAGCGCCGCTGCCTCTACCTCTGGCTCGACTACCCGACGGTCGAGCGCGAGCTCGAGATCGTCCGGCTCCACGCTCCCGACATCGACGAGCAGATGGCCCGCCGCCTCGTGGAGGTCGTGCACATGGTCCGCTCGCTCGACCTGAAGAAGCCGCCCTCGATCGCCGAGTCGATCGACTGGGCGCGGGCGCTGCTGCTGCTGGGCGCCGAGGACATGGACCAGGCCGTGCTCGAGCGGACGATGTCGATCATCGTCAAGCACCGCACCGACCTGGACCTGGTGGCCGAGCGGGTGGGCGTGAAGCTGGGCGATGGAATCCTCGGGGCCCGCAGGCAAGCGGGGTAACTCGGGCCTCTACGGAGGCATGCCCGGGCGCCAGGGGCCGCCCGGGATGGCCGCACGGCTGCTCGAGCTGGCGGACGAGATGCGCTCGGAGGGCGTGGCCGTGGGCACCTCGGAGCTGCTCGACGCGTTCGACGCGCTGAACGCCGTCAGCTGGCAGACGCAGGAGGACTTCCGCGAGGCGCTCGGCGCGACGCTGGCCAAGTCCCAGGAGGACCGGCACGTGCTCGACGTGCTCTTCGACCGCTTCTTCTTCCGCGCCGTCGAGCGCGAGGCCGTGGACCGCGGGCTCACCGAGGAGCGCTTCACGGGCGGCGAGGGAATCGACCTCGAGGACCTGCGCGAGCGCATCCGCGACGCGATCCGCGCCGGCTCGGACGGCGAGATGCGCGATCTCGCGCGGCTCGCGATCGTGGCCTTCGGCCGCCAGGGCGAGGGCTCGGGCGTGATCGGCGTGGACGTGCAGCGGATCAGGCGCAGCCTCGGCCTGCGCGGCGAGCGCCAGCAGCCGGCGGGCGCCGAGCTCCCCGACCCGGACGCCGTGCCGCGGGACAACCTCCAGCAGTTCGAGGCACACGTGCGCCGCGAGCTCGAGCGGCTGCTGATCGAGCGCACGCGCGCGCTCCCGCCCGCCCGCCCGCTGCGCGAGCTCGACCGCGCGCTGCCCTCGAACCCGGCCCAGGACCTCAGCCAGGTCCATCGCACCGTGGCCCAGCTCAAGCGCCGCCTGGCCTCCCAGGGGCGCGAGCACCGCGGGCGGCGGCGCAGCTGGGCGGTGGACGTGCGCAGGACCATGCGCGCCTCGCTCCAGACCGGCGGCGTGCCGCTCGACCTCAAGTACCGGCCGCGGCGCCCGAAGCGACCCGAGCTCTACGTGCTCTGCGACGTGTCCACGAGCGTCACCAGCGCGAGCGTCTTCTTCCTGTCCGTGCTGCACGCCCTCCACGACCAGTTCCGGAAGCTGCGCTCGTTCGTCTTCGTCGAGCGGATCTCCGAGGTCACGGACGTGTTCGAGCGCGAGCGCTCGTTCGCGGCCGTCTCGCGCCGGATCGCCACCGACGCCGGCGTGGCCGACGTGTCCGGCTACACCGACTACGGCCGCGTCTGGCTCGAGTTCCTCGACAGCGTGGTGGACGACCTCGACCCGCGCTCCACCGTGATCGTGCTCGGCGACGCCCGCACGAACGGGCGCGAGCCGCACGCCGCCGCCTTCGGGCGCGTGGCCGAGGCTGCCGGCCGCACGCTCTGGATCAACCCCGAGCCGAAGCTCTACTGGAACTACGGCGACTCGGTCATGGCCGCCTACGAGCCGTTCTGCACCGGCGTCTACGAGTGCTGGACCACGAAGCAGCTCGAGGCGTTCGTGAACGACCTGGCCGACCTGAAGGCCGCGGCCTAGGCCGCCGGCCGGGGAAGCGCCCCGGCCGGCGACCATGTGGCCTCTCGGCTAGAGCAGCCCGGCGTCCCCGCCGTGGCCGCCGTAGGCGTCTCCGCTCTTGGCGAGCGAGTCGCCGCCCTCCGACCAGGCGTCGCCGAACAGCGCGAATCCCAGCGAGTTCCCGTTCAGGAACTGCCAGTTGCCGGTGTAGGCGTTGCCGCCGTCACCGCCCCTGGCGCCTTCGCCGCGCTCGCCCTTCTCATGCGAGTGCCGGCACTTGCGCTCCTTGCCGGTGCGGGCTTCGCCGCCGCGTCCGCCGTAGGCGTCGCCGCTCCTGGCGTACGTGTCGCCGCCCTTGGAGCGGGTCCGCGACTCGTGGCGGCCGCACTTCCCGCAGGCATTGCGCTCCGGCTTGCCGCCCACGGAGACCGCGAGCGAGTTGCCGTTGCCGGCCTGCTTGTTGCCGGTGCCGGCGCTACCGCCGTCACCGCCCTGAACGCGGCCCTTGCCGCCCCCGGTGGAGCCGCGGGCGTCGCCGCCGTCTCCGCCGTAGGCGTCGCCGCTCTTCGCGGCGGTGTCGCCGCCCTCGGACTCGGCCGAGCCGAGCACGGACACTGCGGCGGAGTTGCCGTTCAGCACCTGCACGTTGCCGGTGCCGGCGTCTCCACCGGCGCCGCCGACGACGCTCGCCACGTCCGGCTGCTCCGGGATCGGGAGCTGGGCCGATGCGGGCGAGGCGCCCATTGCCATTGCGGCCATGGCAGCCGCCAGTATCGAGATGCGCTTCATCTCTTGTTCCTTTCGTTTGCTCTTTAGCGTCGCTCCGGTGCCGGCCGAGCCGGCCCCGTCGCGCACTGCGTGCCGGGTTGCGACTGGGTCCCCGGCGCGACCCTGGTCAGGACGCGGGGCGTCTAGCCAGGGCGTTCGAGCAAGGCGAGGAATGGGGCCGGGCGCACCGCGGCCGGCCTCGAGGGGAAGTCTGAAGCGAGCCGCCGAGCAGCAGGAACGCGGCGGCTCCCAGGAGTGCCGCGAAGCCGGCGAATGCGAAGCCCGGCGGGGGCCGCCGAGGCAGCGCCCGAGGGCGTGGTCGGAAGCTCGGGCGCCGGGGCCGTCGGGGAGCTGCTGCGACGATCTGGCGCGGGGCGGCCGCGGGGCCGTCCGCTGCCGCAGTCGTGTGAGCGGCCATGCGCGGGGCGGTGGTGGCCGGCAGCCGCGTGCCCGGTGCGCGCCTCGTGACGGACGCGGGGCTCGGGGCGCTGGGCCTCAGGTGGGGCGGCCGCGGGCTCGTGCACGACCCTCACGCGTGCTCTGCGGCGGCGCTGCCGCCGCGGGTGCCGGGACGCTCCGGAGCGGGCGTGACCGCCTTTTCCACGGCACGCACCGCCGGGACGGCGGCGCTCGTCTCGCGCTGCACCCGCTCGACCGTCTGGCGTACCGGCGCGGTCGCGCGCTCCACGACCTCGGCGGCCTGCGGCGGCGGGGCGACCGTGGGGGCCGCGGGGACGGTCTCGGCGACCGCGGCGGACGCGGCCTGTGCGGTCGCGCCCACGTCGGGCAACTGGGCGGCGGCGGACGCCGGCAGAAGCATGCAGGCGACGGTCAGCGCGAGCGCAGCCAGCGGCGCATGCCTACGACGGGCCTCCCCTGCCAGGACGGCGGCCATGCATCGAAGGTACCCGGTTCGCTGGAGCTTTCAACCCCCAACCCGTGAGAAGTCCGTGCAGCTAGACTCCGTCGCCAATTCACAGGGGGGCTCGCGGAGAGGCGGGCTGAGATAGCGCCCCCGGGAACATCCGCCCGGCGCTGACCCTTCGAACCTGTGGGGTAATGCCCGCGGAGGGAGCTATGCAGGTCGAGGCCGAGGCTCCTGTACAGGGGCCTCGCGCACTTCAGGGCACCGGGATCTCGCTGAGCGGCGTCGCGCGCCGCTTCGGGCGCCGCTCCCCCGTGGTCGCGCTCGAGGGCCTCGACCTGGAGGTGCGCGCCGGCGAGGTGGTCGCCGTGGTGGGACCGTCGGGCTGCGGCAAGTCCACGCTGCTCGAGCTGGTGGCCGGCCTCCAGGAGCCGGACGCGGGAACCGTGACGCGTCATGGGGGCGACCGGCGCCCGAGCGGCTCGCGGCGTCCGCCTACATGCCCCAGCGCGACCTCCTGCTCCCCTGGCGCGACGCGCTCGGGAACGCCGCGCTGGCGCTCGAATGCCAGGGGGTGCCGAAGGCGGACGCGCGCGGGCGTGCGGAGCCGCTGTTCGAGCGCTTCGGGCTCGCCGAGTTCGAGCGCGCCCGCCCGGCCGAGCTGTCGGGCGGGATGCGCCAGCGCGTGGCGTTCCTGCGCACGCTCCTCGCCGGCCGCCCGGTGCTGCTCCTCGACGAGCCGTTCGGGGCGCTCGACTCGATCACCCGGGCATCGATGCAGGAGTGGCTGGCGGACGCGCTCGCCGCCGAGCCGCGCACCGTGCTGCTCGTGACGCACGACGTGGAGGAGGCGATCCTGCTCGCCGACCGGGTGGCGGTGCTCTCGCCGCGGCCGGGCCGGGTGGTCGCGGAGCTCGAGGTGCGGCCTGCCGCGGCCCCGCAGGCGCAGGGACGCGCTCGCCGAGCCCGCCTTCGTGGCGCTCGTGCGGCGGGCCCTCGACGCGCTCGAGGTGGGCGCGTGAGGACGCTCGCCCGCTTCGGGCTGGCCGCGCTGCTGCTCGCCGCGTTCCTGGCGCTCTGGCAGGGCGTGGCGTCGCTCCACTCGGTGGACGACCTGACGCTGGCCTCGCCCGCCGAGACGGTCACCGCGCTGAGCGACGACTGGTCGCTGCTGATCGACAACGCCTGGGTGACGCTCATGGAGGTGCTGCTCGGGCTGGCGATCGCCGTCGTGGCCGGCGCCGCGGTCGCGGTGGCCATGCACCTGTGGGCGCCGCTGCGCGACGCCGCCTACCCCCTGCTCGTGGCCTCGCAGGCGATCCCGATCGTGGTGCTCGCCCCCATCTTCGTGCTCGCCTTCGACTACGGCATCGGCCCGAAGCTCGCCATCGTGGCGCTGATCTGCTTCTTCCCGATCACCGTGAACGTGCTCGACGGGCTGCGCTCCACGCCGGCCGAGCTGCTGAAGCTGATGCGCAGCCTGGGCGCTTCGCGGCTCCAGACGCTGCGCAAGGTCGAGCTGCCGGCCGCGCTGCCCTCCTTCTTCACCGGCCTGCGCGTGGCCGCGACGGTGTCCGTGATCGGTGCGGTGTTCGGCGAGTGGGCCGGCGCCGACGAGGGCCTCGGCCGGCTCGTGCTGCTCGCCAACAACCAGCTCCAGACGCCGCGCGCCTATGCCGGGATCGTGCTGCTCACGCTGATGGCCGTGGCGCTGTTCGCGCTCGTTACGCTGGCCGACCGCCTGCTCTGCCCCTGGAACCGAGAGGAAGCCAACGCGTGACGCGACGGACCCTGCTCCTGCTACTGGCCCTGGCGGCCCTCGTCGCCGCGGGCTGCGGCGAGAAGGAGGACGTGCTGACGCCCGAGGGCTCCAAGCGCGTGGAGCTGATGCTCGACTACTTCCCGAACGCCGACCACGCGCCGATCTACGCGGCGCAGGCGGCCGGCGACTTCGAGGAGGCCGGGATCGACGTGGAGATCCGCCAGCCGCCCGACCCGGCTGCGCCGCTGAAGCAGCTGGCGGCCGGCCGCGTGGACCTGGCGATCTCCTACGAGCCGGAGGTGATGCGCGCCCGCGACAAGGGCCTGAACGTGGTGTCGGTCGGCGCGCTCGTCCAGCGGCCGCTCACCTCGATCATCTCGCTGCCGAAGGCGGGGATCCGCACGCCCGCGGACCTGGAGGGCAAGACGGTCGGCACGGCGGGCATCGACTACCAGGCCGCCTATCTGCGCACGATCCTGCTCGAGGCCGGGGTCACCCCGTCGACGGTGAAGGTGCGCAACGTGGGCTTCGGCCTCAACCCGGCGCTGCTGACCGGCAAGGTCGACGCCACGCTCGGCGCGTTCTGGAACTACGAGGGCGTGGACCTGAAGCGGCGCGGGCGCAAGCCGCGGATCATCCCCGTGGACAAGGCGGGCGTCCCGTCCTACAACGAGCTCGTGCTGGTGGCGAACGCGGACGCCCTCGAGCGCGACGGCGGCACGTTCCGGGCGTTCATCGGGGCGCTCTCGCGCGGCGTGCGCGAGCTCCGCAAGAACCCGGACGAGGCGCTCGACGGGCTGCTCGAGGCCAACCCGGACCTCGACCCGGCCCTCGAGCGCGCCGCGCTCGACGCGACGCTCCCGCTCTTCTCGCCGCCCGAGGGCAAGCCGTTCGCCTGGCAGGACCCCGAGCAGTGGGACGCGTTCGCGGCCTGGATGAAGGAGAACCGGCTGCTCGAAGGGCCCGCCGACGCGCGCTCGGCGTTCACCAACCAGCTGCTGCCGGGCGCCGGGCTCTTCTAGGACTCGTCGAGGTCCAGCGAGAGCGAGTTGATGCAGTAGCGCTGCCCGGTCGGGCCGGGGCCGTCCGGGAACACGTGACCCAGGTGGCCGCCGCAGGTGGCGCAGGTCACCTCGGTGCGCACCATCCCGAGGCTGCGGTCCTCGTGCAGCTCGACCGCGTCGGCCACGGCCGGCTCGGTGAAGCTGGGCCAGCCGGTGCCCGAGTCGAACTTGGTGTCCGAGCTGAAGAGCTCGGCGCCGCACGCGCCACAGCGGTACATCCCATCGGCCTTCGAGTAGGTGTACGCGCCGCTGAAGGGCGGCTCGGTCCCCTTCTCGCGGAGCACCTGATAGCGCTCGGGGGACAGCTCCTCGCGCCACTGGGCATCGCTCTTCTCGATCTGATGGCTCATGGCTTCAAGGCTAGCTGCCGTGTCACGCCAGCCGCGCCCGCAGCGCGTAGATCCCCGCCAGCGCCGCGTGCTCCTCGTAGGGGGCGAAGAACTCGCGCACCTCCTCCACGACGGCGCGCCGGCCGAGCCCCGCGAGCCGGCCCACGAGCTTCACGTAGGCGAGGTCGCCCGCCGGGAGCATGTCGTCGCGGCCCTGGCCGTGGAAGGCCAGGGACTCGATCGTCCAGGCGCCGATGTTGGGGATCGCGAGCAGGCGCCGCCAGCTCGGCTCGTGGGCGCTGAGGTCCACGCGGCCGCCGGCCACCTCGCGCGCCGCGCGGATCATCGCCAGCGCTCGCTTGCCCGCCAGCCCGCAGGCCTCGAGCTCCGCGGGCGAGCGGCCCGCCAGGCGCTCGGCGGACGGAGGGGCGCGCAGGCTGCCGCAGGCGCTCGCTCGCCCGTGGCGCCACACCAGCCGGCGCTGGATGCCGGCGGCGCGGCCGGATTCGATCAGCTGCTCGCAGATCGCCCACAGCAGCGCCTCGAACGGCTCGGGCCGGCGGCGCGGGCGCAGCCACGGCTGGGCCCGGATGACCGGCCCCACGAGCGGGTCGCGGCGGAAGCGGCGGTGGAACTCCGAGAGGTCGTGGTCGGTGCCGAGCGCGAAGCACATCCGGTCGATCGCGGCGTTCGCGTGCTCTCCCGAGTGCGCCTCGGCGCGGATCCGGACGCGGTTGCCCGCCGGCCAGGCGCGCGTGACGACGGGCTCCGAGCCCACGTGCACGAGCCGCTCCAGCACCGCGCCGCGGCGCAGGAGCACGCCGTCGCGGCCGGGGTGGGGCATGCGGTAGCGGCCGACCGGCAGGACGTCGCGCTCGACGACGGCCGCTGCGCCCGCCACCGCTGCCGCTACCGGTCCTTCAGCAGGTGAACGTCGACGAGGAACGAGCGCGTGGCGGCCACGTCGACCTTCTTGCCGCCGCGCGTCCGGGCGGACTTGGACATGCGCACCCCCGCGCGGGGGCGGCGCAGGATGCGCACCAGGACGAAGGTGGCCACGCCGAGGAGGAAGCCGCCGGTGGCCGCGGCGATGGCGGCCGGCACGGTGACGACCGCGGCCCGCTGGACCGGCCTGGGCTCCGCCAGGACCGGAAGGGGCCGAACCTCTGCTTCGTGCTCGGGCTCGGGAAGGGCTGCGGGTTCAGGCATCCGGCGAGTGTAACTGCGGACGCGGGCGGCCTCCGGCGCCCCGGGAACGCCGTTTCCCGCTCAGAGCGGGCGCTCGTACATGCGGTAGCGCTTGACGATCTTGCCTCCCATGCCCTCCATGGCGCGGTTCATCGGCGTGTTGGTCTCGAGGATCCAGCCCATCTCGCCCCACTTGACGCGCGTGCGCTCGGAGGTGTGGAAGTGCTCGGCGTAGAGCGCGGCCGCCACGCCGGTGTGCTGGAACTCCCGCTTGACGCCGAGGAAGCCCACGCGGCAGCGGTCGATGATGCGCCTGCGCCGCAGGTAGTGCAGCCAGCCGAGCGGCAGCAGGCGGCCGTTCATGAGCTTCTGGACCTGGTTGATGTCCGGGATCGTGATCGCCGCGCCCACGCCCTGGCCGTCGGCGGTCTCGGCGATCATGAACCAGTCGGGGTCGAAGACGATGTGGAGCTCCTGGGCGTACGCGTCCAGGTCCTGCTTCGAGAACGGCACGAAGCCCCAGTTCCGCGACCAGGCCTCGTTGTAGATCTCGGCGAACACGTCGAGGTCCTTCCGCAGCGAGCGGCGGCTCATCCGGCGCAGCCTGATCCCGTGCTCCGACTCGACCTTCTCGGCGAGCTCCCAGATCACCGGCAGCACGTTCTCCTTGCCGGAGATGTGCAGCTCCCACATGAAGAGGTCGACCACCTTCTCGAGCCCGGCCCGCTCGCAGAGCTCGCGGTAGTAGGGCGGGTGCCAGGGCTGGCGCACCATCGGCGGCCGCTCGTAGCCGTCCACGAGCACGCCGCACTCGTCGAGCATCGTGAAGTCCATCGGGCCGACGGCGCGGTCGCGGCCCTGCTCGCGCAGCCAGCCGTAGGCGGCCTCGAGCAGCGCGTCCATCGCCTCCTGGTCGTCCTCCAGCTCGAGGAAGCCGAACATCCCCCAGTCGTTCTGCTGGTAGGCGTTGAACGCGCGGTCCACCTGGGCGCTGATCCGCCCGACCACGCGATCGCCCCGCCGCGCCAGGAACAGCTGCGCGTCGCCGTGCTTGAAGAAGGCGTTGAAGCGCCTGCTCAGGAACAGCCGGCGCTCCAGCCGGAGCTGGGGGATCCACGGCGTCCCGTTAGCATGGAGCCTGTAGGGAAGCTCGATGAACGCGCGCAGATCGGCGCGCGAGCGCACTGATCGCGACCTGCACCGACACGGCGCGGGACTGTACATGCCCACCGCAATCGATCTCTTCGAGAAGGCGCGCCGCCACGAGCGGCTGGAGCAGCTTCAGGCGGCTCGCGACCACGACCTCCTGCCCTATTTCCGGGTGGTGGAGGCGGAGCCCGGCCCGGTGGCCCGCATGGAGGGCCGCGAGCGGATCACGCTCGGCTCGAACAACTACCTCGGGCTCACCGGCGACGAGCGCGTCAAGCAGGCCGCGCGCGACGCCCTCGAGGAGTTCGGGACCGGCCTCACGGGCTCGCGCTTCCTGAACGGCACCACGCCGCTGCACCTGGAGCTCGAGCGCGAGCTCGCGGACTGGATGGGCACCGAGGACGCGATCGTCTACACCACCGGCTACCTGGCGAACACGGGCTGCATCGGCACGCTGCTCTCGCCGTCGGACACCGTGATCTGCGACAGCGGCGACCACGCGTCGATCCTCGACGCCGTGACGATGTCGCGGGCCCGCATCCGGCCCTTCCGCCACAACCGGCTCGACAAGCTCGAGGGGATGCTCCAGCGCGCCGAGAGCGACGGCGGCGGCGTGCTCGTCGTGGTCGACGGCGTGTTCTCGATGGAGGGCGACGTGGCCCCGCTGCCCGACATCATCGCCCTCTGCCGCGAGCACGGCGCCCGGCTGATGGTGGACGAGGCCCACGGCGTGGGCGTGCTCGGCGCGCGCGGCGCCGGCGCCAGCGAGGCCTTCGACGTCGAGGAGGACGTGGACCTGCGCATGGGCACGTTCTCCAAGTCGCTCGCGTCCTGCGGCGGCTTCATCGCCGGCCCGAGCGAGGTCATCGACTTCCTGCGCGTCCAGTCGCGCTCGTTCATGTTCACCGCGTCGGCCGTCCCGGCCGCGATGGGCGCCGCCCTCGGGGCCCTGCGGGTGATCCGCTCGCCCGAGGGCCCGGAGCTGATGGCGAAGGTGCTGGACAACGCCCGCTACCTCCACCGCGGGCTGTCCGAGCTCGGCTACGAGGTGAACGAGCCCACGCCGATGCCCGACGGCTCCGACCTGCTCACGCCGATCGTGCCGGTGCTCGTGCGCGACGACTGGCGCGCCGTGATGCTCTGGCGCGCCCTCTACGACGCCGGCGTCTACGTGAACGTGGCCATCTACCCGGCCGTGCAGCGCGGTGGCGCGCTGCTGCGGACGAGCGTGATGGCCACGCACGAGCGCGAGCACCTGGACCGGGCGCTCGCCGCCTTCGAGCAGGTCCGCGATCACGTGCCGGAGCCGCCCGAGGGCGCGCCTCCTATCGGCGCCTCTTAGCTCCGCGCCGCTCGATCCGCCTCAGCTCGTCCCGCTGGGCGTTCGCGATCAGCAGGTCGAGTGTCGGGTTCATGCCCTCGCCTCCCCGCGGATCGCCGGGGTGAGCCGGCTGAGCCAGCCGTTCACGCCGTGCCCGCGCGGGCGCTCGATGCCGGGCCCGGGCGCGGACCAGCTCCACGATGTCCGCCGTCAGGTGGAAGGGGTCCGCCACGACCGCGCCGTCCGCGCGGCCGACGGCCACGCGGAGCTGGCCGTCCACGAAGGCCAGCAGCGCGTCGCCCGCAGGGGCGCTGCCGCCGTCGAGGAGGGCCAGGTCGCGGATGGCCGGTGCGTCTGCGTCCGTCGAGCTGCGGATGGTGATCGCGCCTGTCATCTCGTGCCTCCTGGCTGTAACCTTCATTGCCACTTGATTGGTGATCGTATCACCGGCTATCATGGATAGAAAGTTATGAATTCTCATGCCCCCCATAAGCGCGCTTGGGCACTGATGGGGGCGATAAGGCGCACTACTCGTTCATCCCGGAGCCGGCTCCCGAGAAGACGGCTCCGGACCCGCTGCGCCTGGTGCAGCGGTTCGTGAACAGCACGGAGATCCACGAGAACCGGCCGACCGACGAGGAGCTCGTGAGTCCCGAGGCCCTGCGCGGCTGGCTCGCGGAGCGGGACCTGATGGACGCCTCGGAGCCCGTGACCGACGCCGACCTGGCGCGGGCGCTCGACGTGCGCGAGGGCCTGCGGGCGCTGCTGATGGCGCACAACGGCGAGCCGCTCGACCGCGACCGCTTGGCGCGGCTCGACCGCGTGGCGCGGCGCGTGCAGGTCCACGTCTGCTTCGGCGAGGACACCGAGCCGGAGCTCGTGGCCGAGTCAGGCGGCGTGGACGGCGCGCTGGCCCGCCTGCTGGCGATCGTGGCCACGGCGGCCGAGCAGGGCACCTGGCAGCGCCTGAAGGCCTGCCCGCGCGACTGCTGCATGTGGGCCTTCTACGACCGCTCGAAGAACCGCTCGGGCCGCTGGTGCAGCATGGACTCCTGCGGCAACGTGGAGAAGGCCCGCGCCTTCCGCGAGCGCAAGCGCTCCGGCGACTAGCGCGCCGCCCTCGGCCACCCGGTCAAGTCGTCCAGAAAGCTCGCGCCATATGCGCCGGATCTCTGGACGATGCCGCCCTACTCCAGCGTGTGGACCTTGAAGAGGTTCGTGCCGCCGGCGCGGCCGGCGGGCAGGCCGGCCGTGATGCCGATCTTGTCCCCCGGGGCGGCCAGCCCGGCGTGGATCGCCGCGCGGGCGCAGGCCTCGATCAGGTCGAGCGTCTCCATCGGCTCCTCGTGGAGCACCGGGGAGACGCCCCAGAGCAGCTGGCAGCGGCGCACCACGTCGCGGCTCGGCGAGAGGGCGAGCACCGGGGCGCGCGGCCGGTAGGCCGAGATCAGCCGCGCCGTGGTGCCGGTGTTCGTGGGCGTCACGATGCCCTTGAGGCCGAGCTGGTAGACGCCGCCCACGGCCCCGAAGGCGATGGCGTGGTACTGGTTGTTCGCCTGCGGGCCGCGCTCGGCGAGCCAGCGCCCGTAGGGCAGCTCGCGCTCCGTGGCCACGGCGATGCTGGCCATCATCGCCACCGCGAGGACCGGGTGGCGGCCGACGGCCGTCTCCTGGGAGAGCATCACGGCGTCGGTGCCGTCGAAGATCGCGTTCGCCACGTCGGCCACCTCGGCGCGCGTGGGCCGCGTGGAGTGCACCATCGACTCGAGCATCTGGGTGGCCGTGATCGTCGGCTTGGCCCTCCGGCCCGCGAGCGCGAGGAGGCGCTTCTGCACGAGCGGCACCTCCTCGATCGGGAGCTCGATGCCGAGGTCGCCGCGGGCGACCATGATCCCGTCGGCCGCGTCCACGATCTCCTCCGCGTTGGCGGCGGCCTGCGGCTTCTCGACCTTCGCGATCAGGGGGATGTCCGAGCCGCGCGAGCGCAGGTGCTCGCGCACCGGCTCGAGGTCCTCGCGGCGGCGCACGAACGACAGCGCGAAGTAGTCGAGCCCCATGTCGATGCCCGCGTCCACGAGCGCGATGTCCTCGTCGCTCACCGCCGGCAGCGAGACCGTCACGTTCGGCAGGTTGAGGCCCTGGCGCGAGGCCACGCTGCCGCCCACCTCGACCTGGGTGACCACGTCGGCCCCCTCGACCCCGGACACGCGCAGGCGCACGGCGCCGTCGGCGAGGTAGAGCACGTCGCCCTCGTCCACGAGCTCGGCGAAGCCGGCCCAGGCCACCGGCAGGCGGTCGGAGCTGCCGTCCACGTCCTCGGAGGTGAGCGTGACGCTGGTGCCGCGGCCGAGCTCCGCCACGCCCTCGCCGCCCACCGGGCCCGATGCGCAGCTTGGGACCCGGGATGTCGCCGAGGATCGCCACCTCGCGCCCCGCCCGCTCCGCCGCGGCCCGGATCAGACGGGCCGTCTCGGCGTGCTCGGCGGGGTCGCCGTGGGCGAAGTTGAGCCGCGCCATGTCCATGCCGGCCTTGATCATCTGCTCGAGGACGTCGGGGTCCCGCGAGGCCGGTCCGATGGTCGCGACGATCTTCGTGGAGCGCATGCGGCGCCCCAATCTACTCCTCGCCCGGCCGCGTCAATTCCCGCCTCCGCTTGTCCAAAATCGGACAAACTTCGGCGGTCACGAAAAGGCCGCTCTTAGCGGGCGGCCCCCCGGATTTCGGTTGACGCCCGCGCCGCAACCGGCTTTATTGGGCGCCGGCCTTTGGCGGGCCGGGATGGGCGCGAAAGGGGTGTGGCGCCGTGGTCGGGTCGAGTCCCCGATCCAGTGGCTTTGGCCCCACCGTTCGTGGATCCTCCCGCCGGATTCGGGGCCACCGGGGAACTGCATTCGCTTTTGAACGCACGAGGTGCGGGGAGGTCTGATGGGCAAGTCTGCCACGGTCGACGCTGGGCAAGAGCAGCATTTGAGGGCTCTCGAATACGCGAACCGAGTACGCCTGGCCCGCGCGCAGTTGAAGCGCCGCGTGGCCGCCGGGGAGCTGACAGCAGCCGATGTGGTGATGGAGTGCCCCTGGCAGGCTCAGAGCATGTCGATCAGCGACCTGCTCATGAGCCAGAAGCGCTGGGGACGCACACGCTGCAGGCGGCTGTTGATGTCGCTCAACGTGCCGGAGAACAAGCAGATCGGCACGCTCACGGACCGCCAGCGCATCGCGCTCGCGGCCGTGCTCACGCAAAAGAACGCTCCGGCCGGGGACGACGACGCCTCGGCCACCAGCATGGAAGCGAGGGTGCTGACGGCTGCCTGACCGGAGCCGGTCCGCGGCGGCCGGGCTTGCCCGGCCGCCGCTCCTTCGCTAGCCGGCCGGGGGCGCTTCCGGGCTGAAGCCCGGGCCCTCGGTGGCCAGCTCCACGATGTGGCCGTCCGGGTCGCGGATGTAGAGCGACTTGAAGTAGGTGCGGTCCATCACCTCGGTGCAGGGGACGCCGCGGCCGGTCAGGTAGTCGTGCCAGGCCCGCAGCTCCTCCTCGGTCCCGACCCCGAGCGCGAAGTGGTGCGTCGACCCGGGGCCCACGAGGCCCTCCTCGAGGTCCGGGTACTCGAGGCAGGTGACCATCGTTCCGGGCCGCCCCTGCTCGTCGCCGAAGAACAGGTGCCGGGCCGAGGGGTCGTCGCTGTTGACCGTCTGCTCGACGAGCCGCATGCCGAGCAGGTTGCGGTAGAAGTCGACGGCCTCGCCCACGTCGCGGCAGATGACCGTCACGTGATGGAGACCGCGGATGCGGAGGCGTCGCTCTTCCACCGGCGCGGGCACGCTACCGGAAGCCGAGCCCGCCGGAGCGGCGGCGGAACAGCTCGCGCATCCAGTAGAGCGTCGCGCCGAACACGCCGATGCCGACCACGGCCACGAGCCAGAGCCTGACCGGGCTGAACGCGAGCGCCACCGCCGTGACGGCCACGAACGCCGCCACGCCGGCCAGCAGGGTGGAGTGCGAGCGGTAGCCCGCGAGGTGCTCGCGCAGCGCCAGCTCGCCGCCGCCCAGCGAGGCGATCGCGAGGCCGGCGGCCACCCGCTCGCTGCCGCCGCTCGCCGCTGAGGAAGCCCCAGACCATCAGGACGATGCCCAGCAGGACTACCAGCTCGGAGAGCGGGAAGCTCCCCCACGGCGCGGGCGGGCGCTCGTCGCGCGGCAGCCGGCCGGCGCGCGCCGGCGGCCCCGGTGCGGCCGCGCGCTCGCGGCGCGCGGCATCGCGCTCGGCGCGCGTCGTGTCCCCGCGCTTGCGGCTACGCCGGCCCATCGGATGTCACCTCGCTAACGGACAGCCGGAGGAGATGACCACGCGCCACCAGCCGGCGAGCATGCCGAGCAGGCCCATGCGCGGGCGCACGTGCCAGTGCCGGCAGCCCGGCTCGCCGATGTCCTCGTGCGAGACGCGCTCCCACTTGTGGGCCGCGGGGTCGAGCAGCATCTCCTCGATCCGGCAGCGGTTCTGCTCCTCGACGTAGGTGCGGTCGGAGAGCGCCGCGCGGCCGGTGGCCACGCGCTCGGCGAGGTCGTCGCGCAGCTCCTCGAGCTCGCCCAGCGACAGCAGGCGCGGGCCCGGCCCGGCCGGGCACGCCCCAGTCGAAGCCCTTGCGCGGCCACGTGGAGCAGAAGAGCGAGGCGAGCTCGGCCTCGAGGCGCTCGACCTGGTCGAGCAGCGAGCGGCGTGCCGCGCGCTCGTCCGGACGCGTGCGCGGCAGCGAACGACGGCGCGACTCTCGGCTCCAGAACTTGAGGCACGACCCTCCCCGCGATCGAGTCGGTCAACTGTACATCAGGGTCTCACCGGCGGTCCAGAGTGCCTCCTCGACGGCGATCCGCGGCACGCCGCCCACGCTGAGGGCGCAGAGGAGCACGCGCTCGGCCCGTGGCGTGACGCCGGCGTCGGGCGACACCTCGCCGAGCACGATCGCCACCGGCCCGTTGTCGTCGGCGATCACGATCTGCCGGGCCGACAGCGGCCGCCCGGCCCCGAGCGTCTCGCCCTCGCGGCAGAGCCGGATGCCCGGATCGCCGTCCAGGCGGTCGGGGTCGAGCGCGATCACCGGCACGCCGGTCTCGGCCGTGGCGATCGTCAGCGCGTCGTCGAGGAGGTTCTGGCTGGGAAGACCGCCCTTCTTCAGGCGGTCGAGCGCGATCCGCTCCACCGGCGTCCGGTCGGTGTCGGGGTCCACGCCCACCTGGCGGGCGAACACGCGGTAGGCCCACGGCACCGGGTCCTGGCGCATGTGGATCACCTTGCCGCCCGTGTAGCGGTCGGCGAGCGCCCGCAGGCGCCGCTTCACGTCGTCCGGGCTGGGCCCCGGGCGCACCTCCACGGGCGCGAGCGTGAGCCCGATCCCGGGCAGCTCCTCGGCAAGCTCCGGGCTCGACCCAGCCCTCGCTGAGCGAGAGCTCCATCAGCCGGACAGGCGCGCTGCCTGGCGGCGCAGCTCGCCCTCCGTGAGGTTGCCGAGCTTCGTCTCGAGCACCCTCCCGCCCGGGCGGGCGAAGATCGTGGTCGGGCAGCCGCCCACGCCGTAGACGTTCGCGATGGCGCCGTCGTCGGTGGCCACCGGCTGGCGCCAGCCGCGACCGCGCACGATCCGCCGCAGCTCGTCGCGCTCCTTGTGGCTGAAGAACACGGTGGCGAAGTTCACGCCGGGCAGATCCTCGCGCACCCGCTCGGTCCGGTCCACCTGCGGAAGGCAGTCGGCGCCGCGGTCGAACACGAAGGTGAGCACGAGCGGCTTGCGGCGCAGGTCGCAGAGGTTCACCACGCCCTCGGTGCGCACCTCGCAGGCGGGGATCGGCCCGTTCGTGGAGTTGCAGTCCTGCTTGCGCTGGCAGACGTTGGGCTCGCCCTCGACGTCGCCCGTGGCGGACGGCGAGGCGAACGCCTTGAGGCGCGTGCCCGGCTCCGGCCCGTTGATGCCCTTGCCGGCGTTCGGGAGCGTGTTGGCGAACAGGAGCACGCTCAGCCCCATGAACGCGAGGATGCCCACGAGCCAGGCGTACTTGTTGCCGGGCCGGGGGACCTCCGGCCGGCGCATCGGCTCCGGATCGGTGCGGTCGAGGTCGGCGAGGCTGTCGCCGATGGCGCGCGCGTCGCGGCTGCTCGCTCGGCCGGCCCAGGTCGTCGAAGCGGTCGTCGCTCACGGCGCGTCCGCCGGCGTGCGCCGGGCGCGCAGCTCCCGCAGCAGCGGCCGCGGGTCGAGGTCGCGCAGCGTGAACGGGCCGTGCTGCTCCGCCCACAGAAGCGCCGCGGGCAGCACGAGCATGACGCCCAGCAGCGAGACCGTGAGGTCCACCACGGTCACGATCCCGAAGTCGCGCAGCATGCGGATGTCGGAGACCGCCAGGGCGGCGAACCCCGCGATCGCCGTGGCGCCCGAGGCCAGCACGGCGGCGCCCGTGGAGGCGTAGGCGAGCTCGACCGCCCGCGCCGGCCCGGCGCCGTTCTCGCGCTCCTGGCGGTAGCGGGCGGACAGCAGGACGCTGAACTCCGTGGAGATGGCGATCACGAGCGCGCCGAGCGTCACGGACATCGGGTTCAGCTTCACCTCGAGCGGCCCCGGCAGCAGGCCGAGCACGAACAGCACGAGGCCCGACCAGCCGGTGGCGAGCGCGATCGGGATCAGCGGCACCGCGGCCTCGCGCCGCGAGCGGCGCACGAGCAGGAGGACCAGGAACACGCCGGCGAGCGCGGCGAGCAGCGTGAGCGCGCGCCGCAGCGGCGAGGAGAGCGCCCCGTTGGCCTCGGCGGCGAGGACCGGCAGGCCCACCACGGCCGCGCTGACACCCTCGGGCGGGTCGAGCCGCCGCTTGATGTCGTCCACCACCTCCTTCTGGCGGTCGAGCGGCATCAGCCGGATGCCGAAGGCGAGGCTCGCGGTCTTGCGGTCCTTCGTGATCACGCCCTGCGAGAAGTAGGGCGGCACCTGCCGCAGCAGCGCCCGGATCTTCGCCTGGTTCGCCCCCGCCGAGCCGAACAGGTCGGTCAGCGACAGCGCCGGGCAGAGCTCCGGCGCGTCATCGTTCCTGCGTGCAGCGCTTGCCCGGGCGGTAGCCGTGGGCGCGCAGGACCGAGCTCTGGAAGCCGGTCATCCAGCGCAGCACCTCGGGCCGCGTGATGTCGTCGGCCCGCACCGCCACGTCGATCTCGCCGGACACGCCCGTGGCGTCCTGGAGCTCGTCCACGTCGCGCAGCGCCTGGAGGTCCTGCGGCACGAGCTGCTGGATGTCCGACTCCACCTTGCTCTGGGTGTCGAGCGCCAGGCCGAGGACGGCCACCGCGAGCGCGATCCCCAGCACCCTGCGCGGGCGTGCGAGCGACACGCCGAGCGCGCGCCAGGCACGGCCGGCCAGCCGCTCGCGCGCGGCCTCGAAGCGCGGACCGCGGGCGCGCGGCGCATGCGGGGGGCCGCCGCCGAAGCGCACGAGCGCCGCGAAGCCGGCCACGAGCGCGAGCGCCAGCGCGATCAGGATGCCGACCACGAGCAGCAGCCCGAAGCCGCGCACCATCGGAACCGGCGACAGCAGCAGCACCAGGAAGCCCACGGCCGTGGCCGCCCCCGCCGTGACGATCGTGGGCCCGCCGGCGGTGGCCGCGGCCACCGCGTCCTCCACGGCCGCCGCCCGGTCGTCGCCGCCCGCGGGCCTGCGCCGCCGGGCGCGCTGCTCGTCGAAGCGGGCCTGGAACTGGATCGCGTAGTCCACCGCCAGGCCGATCAGGACCGGCAGCACCGCTATCGAGGCCATCGTGAGGCTCCCGCCGGCGAGCGACAGGGCGCCGAAGGTCAGCCCCGACGCCGCGAGCGCGAGCAGCAGCGGCAGCAGCCGCAGCCGCGTGCGGAAGACGAACGTGAGCGTCGCCGCCATCACGAGCAGCGCCGCCACCAGCAGGACGAGGATCGAGTCCTTCACCGCGCCGGCCAGCCGCTCGGTGACCACCGGCACGCCCGTGACCACGTAGGTGGCGCCCTTGCGCGGGCGGAAGACGCGTGCCGACGCGGCCTGCTCGATCAGCTCGATCGGCGCGGCGGCGCTGCCGCTCCGTCAGGTCCGGCCGCATCCGGATCTGGATGAGGGCGGCGTCCTTGCTGGGGAACAGGTAGCCGAAGCGCGACTTCGGCACGCCGGGCTGGGTGTCGCTGAACACGACCCGGCTCACGAACTGCGGGTTGTTGATGCTCGGGATGCCGACGATCCCGTAGTTGAGGGCGAGCCGCGCCACGTAGAGCTGGAAGCGCGTCATCACCGCGTCTGCTGGCCGCCTTCGCGAGGCGCTCCTGCTCGGCCTCGGAGTCCCCGCGCGCCGCCGAGATCTTCCGCGCCGCCCTCGATGCCTGGGCGGCCTGCTTCTGGGCGTCCGCGGAGCGCCGCACGTACTCGTCGCTGATCTGGCCGGCCGAGGTGTTGATGAACGTGCGCGGGGCCGTAGACCGCCTTGGCCGGGTGCAGCTTCGCCAGCTCGCCGCACGCGGGCGGGAGCCCCTTCGCCGGGTTCTGCTTGTACTCGGCGAGGGCCTTCTTGCAGGTCCTTCTCCGGGATGTTCCCGCCGAGGCAGCCCTCGAGCCCGAGCACGCGCAGCAGGTCGGTCGTGAGGACGGTCTTCGTGAGCTCGCCCTTGACCAGCACCACCACCGCCTCGTCGCCGAAGTCCTGGCGGTAGCGCTCGGTCTCCTTGAAGCTGTCCGAGGAGCGCCCGACGAGCGTGTCGGTGGCGGCGCTCGGGTCGAGCCGGAGCGCCAGCGCGCCGCCGGCGAGCGCGAGCAGGAGCGTCACGGCGAGCACCGGGACAGGGCGGCGCGCCGACCAGGCGCACGATCCGGCCGAAGGCGTTCCCGCTCACGCAGTCAGCTTAGGGAGGCAGGCGCAGCGCCGAGCCGCGTGCTCGCCGGCCGCTACGGAAGCGGCTGCAGGCGCGGGAACAGCCCGGCGCCGCCGTTCGTCTTCGGCCCGAGCGGCGACTGCGGAGTGCACGGCGGCGCCGCGCCGCGGTTCTTCGTTCCGCCCCAGGCGTAGTAGTCGAGCACGTCCACGAGGCTCTGCGCGAGGTTGGCGTTGGCCGCCGGCGGCTCCGGCACGGGGTTCGACGTGCACAGGTAGCTGCCGAACGTCTTCAGGTAGGTCGCCAGGTCCGCCGCGCCGCCCGGAGCCGGGTACGGGTTCGAGCGGTTGGTCGAGAGCCGGTTCGGATAGGCGGCCATGATCTCCGGGTTGACCGGGTTCTGCGTGCGCAGGTAGCGCGGCTTGTCGCCCTCCTTGGCCTGCGTGGCCGCCGTGGCGTTCGCGAAGAAGGCGGCGATCTCGCGCTTGTAGAGGCCGAGGTAGTCGACGATCGGCGTGAACTCGCGCAGGAAGGTGTCGAGCCGGCCGAGGAACGGCCGCGTGTTGTTGAGCGCCTCGGACGTGGCCGGCAGGCCCTCCTTCGAGACGCGCACGAGCGGCTTGAAGTTCGTGAACAGGCCACGGAGGTCGGGGGCGAGCTTGTCGAGGTCCGCGAGCGTCGGCGAGAGCTGGCGCGCGGCCGGGCGCAGCTGGTCGATCAGCGGGTTGGTGTTCTCGGCGAAGGCGCTCAGGCGCGTGGTGGTGGTGCGGCCCTCGCGCAGGAAGGTCGGCAGCACGCGGAAGGTGTCGGCGAGGTTGGCGTCGCGGCTCGCGACGGCCTCCCAGGTGCGGTTCGAGTTGCGGATCAGCGAGCTGAGCTGGCCCTGGCGCTCGGACAGCGCGCTGAAGACCTCGCCCGTGTTCCGGATCAGCCGGCGCGTGGCGCCGCTCTGAACACGCAGCACCTTCAGCACGTCGTCGGTGTTCTCCGCGAACGGCGTGAGGTTGCCGAGCGCGTCGCTGATCGCCTCGCCCTGGCCGCGCGCGGCGAAGCCCTGCTGGTCGAGCCAGGTGGAGAAGCGCTGACGCGTCTCGGGGTCGAACGTGCGCAGGATCTCGTCGAGCTGGACGGTGTCGGCCACCTGGCCGCTCGGCAGGGTGCCGCCGTCGTCCACCTCGCCCGCGTCGTCGCTGCCCGGCGCAAGCTCCACATAGGTCTCTCCGAGCAGCGTCTTCTGCCTCAGAACGGCCCGGGCGTTCTTTGCGAGCGGGGCATAGCGCGCGTCCAGCTCGATCACGGCCTCGGTGCGGCCGCTGTCCTCGTTCGGCTCCACCTTGCGGACCTTGCCGACCTTCACGCCGGAGATCCGGACCTCCGCCTCCTGCGCGAGCTGCGTGGCCTCCGGGAAGGACACCTGCACGCGGTAGCCCTCGGGCTGGAGCGGCACCGAGCCGCCGAACGAGAGCCACAGGAAGATCAGGATGCCGAAGCAGGACAGCGCGAAGGCGACCATCGTGAGGATCCGGCCGATGCTTGGCGCTTGCTTGATCATTCGGAGGGCGGCGCCGTGACGGGGGTCTGGCTCAGGAAGCCGGTCAGGTTGTTCGGGCAGCGGGTGCTGTCATCCGGGAAGTTCGCGAGCTTGGTGAGCATCCCGAGCTGCGCGTTCCCCTGGATGAGCGGCGCGAGCACGCCGAACTGGGCGCACGAGGCGAGCACGATGCCGCGGATCATCGGGCCGTGTGCGTCCTGGAGGCTCGTGAGCGTGGTGCCGTTGTGCGCCGCCCAGGCGCTCCAGAAGAGGAAGGACTGGGTGTCGCCGGGCGGGTCGTAGGCGAGCGTGTTGAAGAAGTTGTTGAGGACCTTGAAGCTGCGCGTCAGGCCGGGCGTGACCGGCGCGAGGTCGGCCGTGGCGCTGCGCAGGTCGCGCACCGTCGGCTGCACGTCGCGGGCGAACGGGCGGATCTGGTCGCGCAGGATCGGCACCGTGTCGCGCAGGAACGGGCGCTGCCGCTTGAGCGACGGCGCCAGCTCGCGCGCGAACGGCCGCAGGCCCTCGAGCGTCGGCCCCAGCTCCTTCGCGAGCTCGTTCGTGTGCTGTGAGGGTGGTGGTGGTCTGCTGGAGGGCGCCCGGGAAGAGCGAGATCGCCTCGCGCAGGTTCCCCTCCTCGGAGGCGAACGCCTCGAAGTTCTCGTTCGAGGAGTCCACGAAGGCGGCGAGCTGCTTGTCCTTCGCCCCGAGGGCGGTGACCAGCTCCTGGAAGTTGTGGATGACGCGGCTGATGTTCTTGCGCCGCTTGATCAGCCGCTTCGTGATGATCGCGCCGTCGCGCGAGGTGGGCTCGAAGCGCTTGAACGTCTCGCGGAGGTCCTGCGCCACCGGCTGCGTGAACTGGCTGTCGGGCTGGTCGCGGAAGGCCGTGCCGCCGGCGTTCAGCAGGATCTGCAGATAGGCGCGGGTGTCCCCGTCGAGCGAGGCGAGCACCTCGTCCGGGTTCACGTCGGGAAGCGTGTTGCCCACGGTGACGGAGCCGCCCTCCGGGATGTCGCCGGCGGCGCTCCGTGCCCGGGTCGAGCGCAAGGATCATGTCCTTGAGGCCGGTCTTCGGGCGCAGCAGGATGGTGGCGTCCTTGTGGATCGGCTTGTACTGGTCCTGGATCTTCATCGTGACGACGGCGCGCCCGTCCACGAGCTCCACGTCGCCCACCTCGCCGACCTTCACGCCGGCGATGTTCACCGTCTGGCCCTGGCCCGGCACCACGGCCTGCGCGGTCGGCAGCTCGGCCTTCACCTCGTAGAAGTCGGTCCCGATGAACGGGAACCACGCCGGCAGGAAGAAGCGCTGGTTGGACAGGATGTAGCCGGCGATCCCCATCGCCACCACGAAGAGCACGATCACGGCGGCGAAGACGCGCGCCTGCTTCTTGATCTGGTGCCTCAATTGCCCGCCCAGGCCGCGCCGGTGGCGGCGGAGTTGAGGTTCGGGACGGGCTGCTTGTAACAGGCGGTGTTGGGCTTGTAGGGCGGCTTCGCGCTCTTGGCCGGGCGCGTGCCGCCGCCGGGGGCGGTGGCGTTGCCGAAGCGCGCGCCGGTGTCGCCCGGAGCGGTGCCCGTGCGCACGGGGTAGGCGCCGCCGCCCGGCTGGAAGCGGGTGTAGTAGCCGTTGCCGGTGAAGTTCTGCCCGGCGCCCACGATGCCGCTGAGCGACTGGAAGAACTCCTTGTAGTTCTGGATGCCGGTGGTGAGGCTGCCGTCCTGGATGACCTGCTCGCCGCTCGGCAGCACCACGTTGTACTGGCAGCGGTTGAACGCGTCGATGACCGGGAAGAGGTCGATCTGCCCGTTGGTGAACTCGGCGAAGTCGCTGATGGCCGGCTGGAGGTCGGCGACCAGCCCCTGGAGCTCGGCCGGCGACATCAGCGCGCGCGCCTGGGTCAGCCACGGGAAGGCCGCGTTGATCGTGGCCGGCGTCTCCTCGACGCCGGGGATCATCTCGAGCGCCCACGCGCGCGTGGACGGGAAGGCCGCGTTCAGGTTGTCGAGCGCCGGCTGGGCGGCCGCGAGCGTCTCGGGCAGCTCGTGGATGGTCTGGCGGAGGTTCCCCTCCTGCGAGGCGAGCGCGGCCATCGTCGTGTTGAAGTTCGTGATCAGGTCCTTCAGCTGGACCTCACGGCTCGCCAGCGCCTTGAAGACCCGCTGCTGGCCCTTGATCAGCTTCGACAGGTCGTGCGGCTGGGTGCCGAGCGTGGCCTCGTTCACGATCGCCGCGCCGCGCAGCGCGTCGGGCGCGTAGTCGAGCGAGTCGTTCAGCGCCTGGGCGGCGGTCTCGCCCTTCACGTCCGGGTCCTGGTCGTCGTCCTCGCCGGGCTGGGGCTGGCCGTTGAGCGAGTCGCCGAAGCCCTCCACGAGGTCCTGCAGGTCCTTGCGCGTGTTCGACTGGAGCGTGCCCAGGACCTGGTCGAACTGGACGGGCGCGGAGGTCTGCGACGCCGGGATCGTGTCGCCGTCGTCGATCGTGTCGGCGCTCGGCGAGCCCGGCTTGATGTCCATGAAGAGGTTGCCCTCGAGGAAGATCCGCTCGCGCGCCTTGATCGTCGCGTCCTTGTGGAGCGGCAGCGCCTCGTCCTCGAGCTTCATCGTGACCTTGACGCCCGAGGAGCCGCCGCCCAGGGCCTCCACCTCGGAGACCTTGCCGACGTCCACGCCGGCGATCCGGACCGCCGTGCCCTTCTGGATCGGCGGCGCGTTCTCGAACACCGCCGAGACCTGGTACGGCTTCGTGAAGGGGATGTCCTTCGTGAACCCGAGGTAGATCCCGATCGCGAGCACGACGATCGCCAGCAGGCCCGCCTGGAACAGCGGTCATCCTGTGCTTCTTGCCGCCGTGTCTCATCGCCGTGCGTTCACGCTCGGGGACTTGCTGGTCTTCGCGCCCTGGTTGCCCGGCTGGTTGCCGACGACCGTCCGGTCTCAGGTAGCGCTCGTTGCCCGCCTCGCACTCCTTGGTCTGGCCGGGCGACGCCGTGTTCGGATAGGGGTTCGCGTGGAGGCGGTTCACGTCGCCGGGCCCGTTGGCGGGGCCGCTCGACGGCCCGATCTCGTTGTTGAGCGACTCGTACGGGATCGGCGGGCTCTCGAGGCGCGGCGTGGTCGGGATGATCGTGAAGCGCTGCCAGTTGCCGTTCTGGTCGCCCTGCGAGAGCACGCCCGAGGCGTTGCGGAAGAAGAGCGTGGCGTAGTTGCAGGTGGTCTGGACCGGGGTCAGGAACTTGAGCGTCGGCTTGAGCGAGGAGGACAGGCGCGTGAGCTGGTCCACGCCTCCCTGCACGAGCGGGTCCTCGGAGAAGTCCGCCAGCGTGTCGAACACGTCGGCCAGGTCGTCGTTCAGCGGAGGCGTCTGCGGCAGGATCTCGGTCCCCGCGTCGAAGGCGTCGGCGAGGATCGGCGCCGAGTGCGGGAGCGTGGCCACGCCGGGCCGCAGCTCCGCGAAGAAGGCCGCGTTGTTGCGCAGGAACGGCCGCTGGCGCGGGAACTCGCGGATCGCGACCTCCTCGCTCGGCGGGCCCTCGCTGATCGACTCCTGGAGGAAGGGCCGGGCGATCGACGCGAGCGCGGTGAAGGTGGTGTCCAGGTTCACGAACATCGACGCCTGCTCCTCGGCCACCGGCGCGACCTCGGTGGCGGTGTCGGCGAGCGCCTTGAAGAAGCGGCCGAGCTGCGTCTGCCGGTTCGCGAGGTTGGTCGCCACCGGCTCGAGGTCGTCGACGCAGCGGGCGCAGCTCGTTGATGGCGGTGTTCAGGTCCCGTCCGCGGCCGGCGAAGCCGGTGCCGTAGCCGTCGAGCGAGTTGCGCGAGCCGACGCGCGCCTTGTCGTCGAACATGTTGAAGAAGTCGTCGATCTCCACGACCTCGGGCCGCGCCTGGCGGATCGGCACCGTGGCGCCCGCGGCGAAGCCGGCCTGGCCGCTCCCGGGCACGACCTGGAGGTACTTGAGGCCGAGCGCCGAGCGCGGCCGCACGAGCACGGTGGAGTCGGCGGGCAGCGGCTCGATCTCCTTGTCCAGCTTCAGCGTGATCTGGGCGTAGGTGGTGCCGTCCGGCCGGCGCATCGGCTCGATCTTCGACACCTGGCCCACGCGCGCGCCGCCGATGCGCACGTCGAAGCCCTCGACCAGCTGGGAGGCGTTCGGCAGGTTGGCCTTCAGGTCGTAGGTGGGCACGAACGGCAGGCCGGTGTTCGCGTTGTAGGAGAGGAAGACCGCGACGATCGTGACCAGCACGGTCACCGCGCCCACCAGCACGGGGCTGGCGGTCAGCGCGGCGCGCGAGCGGCGCGGGCTCACTTGTCCGCCCCCAGCAGGTAGTCGAGCACCGGCTCGTCCGTCTGTAGCGCCGCCGAGGGCTGCTTCGAGCGCTGCTGCAGGCGCTCGATGCTCTGCTGGCGCTCACGCGCCTGCGGCCTTGGTCCCGGAGCCGCCGATCAGGCTCTCGATCAGGCTGTTCGTCTTCGGGCGGATCCGGCTTCAGCTTCGCGCTCTTGGCGGAGCCGCCTCTGGAGGCGGCCGCGGCCGAGCTGTCGTCCTGGGGGTCGTAGAAGAGGCCCCAGCAGGTTCCTGTCGTCGCCGCCGAGAACGCGCGGTTCGAGCAGGTTGCCGTGGCCACCAGCCCGGCGCGCAGGTAGTGGCCGACCGAGTCGTAGCCGTTGGTGGCGAGCGTCAGGTAGTAGAGGAAGTCGTTGATCCGCTGGACGCCCTCCGTGTCCTTGAGGCTCGCGGTGAGCTTGTCCAGGTCGGCCACGGTCGGCTTGGCCTCGCGTCCGAGCGCACCGAGCTTGCGGATCAGCGGCCGCGACCGGATCAGGTCGGGACGGCCCGTCTCGAGCGCGTCGCCCGAGACTCGGGAAGCTCTCGTTGGCCGCCTCGGAGAAGGTGCCGAGGCCCTTGATCAGGCGGCCCATCTGGGGCGCGGCCACGCCGAGGTCGCGCAGCAGCGGCGTGCCCTGAACGGCGACCTTGTCGAGGTCCGCCATCAGCGGCTTCAGCTCGCGGAGGAAGTCGGGCAGCCTCTCGATGCCGAGCCTGATGTCCGCGCTGCGCTCGGCCGAGGCCTCGCCGGTGGCGTTCGCCTGCACGATGAAGTCGGCCACCTTCTCGCGCTCGCGCGCGAGCGGGGCGAGCGCGCGGTCGGAGTCCCGCGCACAGCCGCGACAGGGTGCGGTTCTGGTCGGCGAGGATGTCGAGCACCTTGTCGGTCTCGCGCAGGGCCGGGTTGGCGCGGTGGATGACCGCGTTGAGCTCCTCGCCGCGGCCCGCGAGGCCGGCGCCGAACTCGGTCAGCAGGATCGCGAAGCGCTGCCGGTAGGGCAGCCGCATGACGTCGTTGATCATGTCGAGGTCCACCGGCGAGCTGTTGTTCGTGACGGGCAGCAGGTGCTCGCCCTCGCCGTCGCCGTCGTCGATCGTCGTGCAGCTCCTGCGCCGACGTGGTGCCCGGCGTGCACTCCACGAACTTCTCGCCGATCAGCGACTGCGGCCGGATCGTGCAGCTCGCGTCCGACTTCCAGGGGGTGAAGTCGTCGTCGTCGATGCGCAGCACGACGGCCGCCTTCTCGTCGTCGGTCACCTCCAGCGTGTCCACGACGCCCATCGCCGCGCCGGCGATCTTCACGTCCTCGCCCTGCACGAGCGAGGAGGCGTTGTCGAAGATCGCGCGCACGAAGTAGGCGTCGTCGCGGTCCTGCTCGCCGGTGGCGTCCACCACGCCGATCACGAGCCACGGCACGATGGCCACGGCGAGGGCTATCCAGACGAGCCGTCTCATGGGCCGGGCGGGGTCTGGGACGTTGAGCAGTCGCTTCCGGCCGGCGCCGGGCTCGAGCCGTCGGGCGCGGGCTGGATGATCGCGCCCGGGCAGCGGGTCAGGTTGCCGGTGTCGAAGCCGTTGAGCTTCTGGCTCGGGCTCGTTCGCCGTGAGCGTGCCGCCCGAGAGGTTGGTCGGCAGGAACATCGGCTGCACGCGGGCGTAGTGGCCGTTGGCGTCGTAGTTGGCGGGCAGCTGGCCGAAGTTCGTGAGCCAGGCCGCGAAGTCGGGCGTGTAGCTGCGCGCGTACTCGAACACCGGCTGCGCCCGGTCGAGCGTCTGGATCGCGCGCGGGAGCACGGTGGAGGTGAGGTCGGCCAGCTTCGGCTGCTTCGAGGTCAGCTCGATCAGGTCGTTGTTCGTGCCGGGCTGGCGCACGAGCGTGTTGAGGTCGGCGATCGTCGGGCGCGCGTCGTGGACGAGCGGCCGCAGCTGCGCGAGGAAGGGCGCGAGCTCGCTTCGTGCCCGGCTTCGAGACGTCCACGAGCTTGTCGAGGTCGTCGAGCGTCGAGCGCAGGTTCACGAACGTGGTGTTGGCCTTGCGCAGCGTGTCCGGGAGGAGGTCGAGCGCGCGCGACAGCGCCGCGCTCTCGTCGCCGATCGCCCCGAAGGTCGTGTTGGCGTTCGTGATCAGGTTCGACGAGGTCGTCGCGGCGCTCGGCGATCGCGGTCACGGCCTCCGAGGTGTCGGTCACGAACGCCTCGAGCACCTTCTGGTCGCTGGCGAGCTCGCGCGTCAGGTCGCTGGTGCTGACGAGGAACGGGCTGAAGTACTTGGTGGCCTCGCGGGCCTGCTCGCCCTTGCCGTCGTACTGGTCGCCGAAGCCGCGGATGACGTTCTGCAGGCCGGCGCGGGTGCGCTTGTCGAGCGTGTTGAAGAGGGTGTCGAGGTCCACCGGCGCGCGCCGTGTCGTCGGCGCCGATCTGGCCGCCGTCCGAGATCTCGTCGCTGTTGTTCGGCCCCGGCTGGAGCGAGACGTAGCGGTTGGCGATGCCCGACAGCGAGGTGGAGCGGATCGTCGCCGTGGTGCCCTCGTGGAGCGGCGCGAAGTCGTCGTCGAGCTTGAGCGTGACGACGGCCTGCGCGCTGTCGTCCAGCTCGATCTCGTCGATCGTGCCGATCTTGCCCGCCGCCCACCAGCACCGGGTTGCCGGGCACGAGCTGGCCGGCGTTGTCGAAGACCGCCTTGACCTTGTAGCCGTCGCCGCCGCCGAACATGGCGAGCGCGACGAGCGCGATCGCGGCTACGAGGGCGCCGAGGGCGGCGACCCGGGCCAGCGTGGAACCCCGCTCGCCTTGGAGCGCATCCCGGGTACCTGCATCTCTCCTCGACGATTCCAAGGGCGAACCAGCGACCTACGCCTTCCCCCGGTCCAGTATTCCACCGGGGTCGCGGGCGCGCGAAGGTCGCAAGAAGCTATTCCATGCCCAGCGGCCCCTGGGCTTCGCCGGCCAGGAACTGGCGTACGAACTGGTTGTCCGAGTTGAACAACTCGCTGGCCGGCCCGGACTCCACGATGCGGCCCTTCCAGAGGATCGCGATGTAGTCGGCGACCCTGCGGGCGGACATGATGTCGTGGGTGATCACGCAGTAGGCGCCGCCGTTCTCGGCGTGCACCTCCTGGATCAGCTCGCAGAGCAGCGCGGTGCGCACGGGGTCGAGTCCCGAGTCGGGCTCGTCGAAGAGCACGATGTCGGGGTCGAGCACGAGCGCGCGGGCGAATCCCGCCCGCTTGCGCATGCCGCCGGAGAGCTCGTTGGGCATCTTGTCGCGGGCGCTCGTGAGGCCGACCTCCTGGAGGCGCCGGTTCACGATCTCCGCGATCTCCTCCTCGCCCTTCTCCGTGTGCTGGCGGAGCGGGAAGGCGGTGTTGTCGAACACGTTCATCGAGCCGAAGAGCGCGCCGTCCTGGAAGAGGACGCCGAACTTCTTGCGCATCTCGAAGAGCTCGTCGTCGGCCATGTTGGGCACGGACTCGCCGTGGACCAGGACATCGCCCTCGTCGGGGTAGAGCAGCCCGACCATGTGCTTGATGCAGACGGACTTGCCGGTGCCCGAGGGGCCGAGGATCATCGAGATCTGGTTGTCCGGCAGGCCGAGGTTGAGCCCGTTGAGGATCGTGTTGCGGCCGAACGACTTCTTCACGTCGATGAACTCGACGGCGTCCGTGGACCCGTGCTCACGGGTGCGGCCGCTGTGCCACTGGTAGGGGTCCTCGCCCTCACGCGTCTGCTCGCGGATGTTGTCGGGGACCTCCTCGCCCTCCGTGAAGCGCGACCGCGTGTCCTCGGTGGCCGGCACGGTCGCCCGCGACTCCTCCCACTCGCGCGGGTCGATCGGGGCGCCGCCTCCCTGTCCTCGCTGCTCGCTCAATCTCTCTCCTGGTCTCCTCAGCCTCCGATGGGCGCCCTGGGGTTGGACCCCCAGAAGATCTGCGTCCCGACCATCCCCACGACATGCACGAGGACGGTGTTCAGCACCATCGACTTCGCGGTCGCCGTACCCACTCCCACCGGGCCGCCGGACGCGTTGTATCCGTAGTAACAGCCAACGAGCACGATCACTGTGGCCATGGCCATGGCCTTAATCAAGCTGTAAAGAAGATCGGGCGGGTTCTGGAACATCCAGAAGATCAGGAAGAACCCTCCCGAGGACACCTCGCCGATCTGCTGGACCACAGCCAGATAGCTTCCGAAGAAGCCCACCCCCACTCCCGCGATGTACATGAACGGGAGCACGAGCCAGGCGGCCAGCAGGCGGGTGGCGCAGAGGAACACGAGCGAGTTGATGCCCATCACCTCGAGCGCGTCGATCTCGTCCGAGATCCGCATCGCGCCGATCTCCGCCACCAGGCCGGTGCCCGACCTTCGCGGACATCATGTAGCCGAACGCGTAGGGCATGATCTCGCGCAGGTCGCACCACGCCGAGAACACGCCGGCGTAGGCGGGCGCGCCCACCGAGCGGTTGAAGTACGCGCCCTCGATGCCGCACTGGAGGCCGAGGATGAACGCGAGGCCCCAGATCACGAGCGCGGAGCCGAGGATCAGGATCCCGGCCTGGCGCAGCGCCTCGCCGAAGAAGCGGAACACGCGCCCGTTGAAGACGTTGACCATGACCGACCAGCCGAACCGCGCGATCTCGCCGAAAGACGAGATCCAGTCCTTGGGTACCGATAGCCAGGTCTTTCCCATGAGCTACTTGATGATCGAGATTTCGGGGTGGGTGGCGAGCAGGGTCTGGGTGAAGACGTAGTTGAACGCGAAGATCGCGAGGAAGGCGATCACGACGCCTTGGTTGACCGACCGTCCCGACGCCTTCGGCGCCGCCGGAGGCGGTCATGCCCTTGTAACAGGACACGATCGCGATGATCGCCCCGAACAGCGTCGTCTTCACGACCGACCCCCAGAGGTCGGTCGTCGACGCGTTGTTGAGCAAGGTCGCGAAGAACGGGCCCAGCGGCGCGTCGAACGTCAGGGTCGCGAGCACGCCGCCGAAGATCCCGAAGATCAGCGCATAGATGTTGAACAGCCCCGTCACGACCATCAGCGCCAGGAAGCGCGGCACGACCAGGTTCTTGATCGGATCGACCCCCAGCACCTGCAGCGCGTCGAGCTCCTCACGGATCTTGCGCGCCCCCAGATCCGCCGTGATCGCCGTGCCGCCGACGCCGGCCAGGATGATCGCCGACGCGATCGGCGCGAACTCACGGATCGACGCCAACACGAAGAACCCGCCCAACCGGTCGATCGCCCCGAACAACACCAGGAAGTTGCCCGCCTGCAACCCCGGCGCCCCATAGCCGAACGCGATCGTCGTGATCATCAACGGCAACCAACAGAGCCGCAACATGAACAAGAACTGCTGCACGAACTCCGTCCCATAAGGGAACGGCGGACGCACGGCCGACACCAGCGTCTTCCCAGTCAAAATCATCATGTCCCCGACCTGCTCAAGCAGGGACTTCGTCGGCAAAAAGACCCGATCAGCAGCGCTGCGGACCAACTAGCTCCTCCTCCGTGGAACGTCCTCCGAGACGCTCACAAGGGCCGAAGCCTATGGCATGGGACCCCCGACCGCCAGAGGGAACACGGGCTGGGAAGGGCGGTCCAGAGCGCCGCCCACGCGGCGCCGGGCGCTTCGCCCTGGTGGTATGTTCGCCCGGCTGTGAGGGCGAGGAGCACGCACGCTGGTCACGCGGTCGCCGCGATCGCGCTGACGGCGGTGATCGGCTGCGGAGGCGGTGAGAGCCAGGACGCGAACGAGCCGTCCGGCGACTTCGACGTCGAGGTGGTGGACGCGAGCTTCCCGAAGGTCCAGAAGCTCGGCAAGAGCTCGGATCTCGTGCTGACGGTGCGCAACTCCGGGAACGAGGACGTGCCCAACCTCGCCGTGACGGTGAACGGGTTCTCGTACCGCCGCGAGGAGACCGACCTGTCGGACCCGAACCGCCCGCGCTTCGCCGTGAACGGGCTCCCGGTCGAGATCGGCGGCTTCCCCGAGGCGCGCGACGCCGCCCCGCGTGGCTGCGACACGGCCTACGTGAACACCTGGGCCTGCGGCCCGCTGGCGCCCGACAAGGAGCGGACGCTGCGCTGGACCGTCACCGCGGTGGTCACCGGGCCGTACAAGATCGACTACCGCGTGGCCGCCGGGCTGCACGGCAAGGCGAAGGCGGTCGTGGCCGGCGGCGGCGCCCCCGAGGGCAGCTTCACCGGCGTCGTGTCCGACAAGCCGAACCACACCCTGATCGGGCCCGACGGCAAGACCGTCGTCACCGACTAGCCGGGCCGCGCTCCTCCCAGCCCGGGCAGCGCTCCACCGGCAGGCGCGGGTACTTCGGGAAGCGCTCGTCGAACTTGGCGCGCTCGCACATCGAGAAGGCGCTCCCGCGCGTGTTTCGGACGACGCGCTGGTGGCGACAGGTGTCGCAGAGGCCCGCCTTCATGAGCCTGAAGCGTAGGCCGCGCCGTACCTCATTGGGATGAGCGCGCTGGTCACGCGGAGCCACCGGATTCGTCGGCGGCGGCCTCGCCCGCCTGCTCGCCGAGCGCGGCCACGAGGTGCGCGGGCTCGTGCGCGACCGCGGCGCGCGCGTCGGACCTCGCCGGCGGCCGGCTTCGAGCTCCACGAGGGCGACGTGCTCGACGCGGACAGCCTCCGCGGCGCCGGCGAGGGCATGGACGTGGCCTACTACCTCGTGCACTCGATGGGCCGCGGCGGCGACGAGGACTTCGCCGAGCGCGAGCGGCGGGCCGCCACGCGGCTTCGCCCGCATGGCGGCCGCGGAGGGCGTGAAGCGCGTGGTCTACCTGGGCGGGCTCGGCGAGCCGCGCTCGGAGCACCTGCGCAGCCGCGCCGAGACCGCCCAGGTGCTCGCGCGCCGAGGGGCCGGCGCTGACCTACTTCCGCGCGGCCATGGTGATCGGCGCCGAGAGCGAGTCCTACCGGACGCTCCGCTACCTGGTGGAGCGGCTGCCGGCGATGATCGCCCCGGCCTGGCTGCGCAACCGCACACAGCCGATCGCCGCCGGCGACGTGCTCGAGTACCTGGCCCAGGCCGGCGAGCGCGACGAGGCGGCCGGCCGCGAGGTGCAGATGGGCGGCGCCGACGTGCTGACCTACGGCGACCTGCTCGACCTGATGGCCGACGTGCTCGGAAAGCGCCGCCGTCCGAGGCTGCCGGTGCCGCTCCTCACGCCCAAGCTCTCCTCGCACTGGATCGGGCTGGTCACGCCCGTGGACGCGGGCGTGGCGCGCCCGCTGATCGAGAGCCTGGCCAGCGAGACGGTCGTGACCGACCCCGCGCCCGCCTCGCTCTTCGACGTCCGCCCGATCGGCAGCGCCGAGGCGCTCCGCCGGGCGCGCGCCGACGAGGCCGCCGGGCAGGCCTAGCGCCGCGACCGTCATCCTTCCGGCCGTGGAGCTGCGCCCCAGCACGGCCGGGCTCGCCCTGGCCGAGGACTTCGCGATCGCGCGCGGCTCGCGCACGACGCAGGAGGTCGTGCGCGTGGAGGTCGAGCACGACGGGCTCGTGGGCCGCGGCGAGGCCGCCCCGATCTACTACCGCGGCGAGACGGTGCGCTCGGCGCTCGCCTTCCTCGCCGAGGAGGCGCCGGCTCGCGTGGGCGAGGATCCGTTCGCGCTCGAGGCGATCGGCCGCAGGCTGGCGCGCGACGGCGCGGAGGCGGCGGCGCGCGCCGCGCTCGACGCCGCGCTTCACGACTGGGTCGGGCGGCGGCTCGGCGTTCCGGTCTGGCGCCTGCTCGGGCTCGACCCCGTGCCGCCGCCGACCTCGTACACGATCGGGATCGACAGCCTGGAGGGCACGCGCGACCGCGCCCGCCGCGCGCGCGGATACGCGGTGCTCAAGGTGAAGGTCGGCGGCGCCGGAGGACCTCGACCGGCTGCAGGCCGTGCGCGAGGAGTCCCCGGTGCCGATCCGGGTGGACGCCAACGAGGGCTGGACGCTCGAGTCGGCGCGCGAGCTGCTGCCCGCGCTCGTGGAGCTCGGGGTCGAGCTGATCGAGCAGCCGTTCCCCGCCGACGACCTCGACAGCTTCAGGGCGCTGCGCGAGCTCTCGCCGCGGCCGCCGATCGTCGTCGACGAGGGCTGCCACGACCTGCGGGACGTGGCGGCGGTGGCCGGCTACGCGGACGCGATCAACGTCAAGCTCGCCAAGTCCGGCGGATTGCGTGAGGCTGTGCGGATGATCCACGCGGCGCGGGCGCTCGGGCTGGGGGTGATGATCGGCTGCATGGTCGAGTCGCAGCTGGCCGTGGCCCCGGCCGCGCACATCGGCTCACTGGCCGACTGGGTGGACCTGGACGGCCACCTGCTGCTGGCCGAGCAGCCGTTCGAGGGGCTCGAGCTGCGCGAAGGCCGCGTGCTGGCGCCGGACCGGCCCGGCCTCGGGGTCGAGCCGGCGTGAGCGAGCGGCTCGCCATCTTCGCCGAGGGGCTGTTCGAGAGCCACAGCGGCAAGACCGCCCACGGGGTCATCCGCTACGGGAACCGCGACGTGGTGGCGGTGGTGGACTCGACCAACGCCGGGCGCACCGCCGTGGAGGTGGAGCCCTTCTGCGTGCGCGACGTGCCGGTGGTGGCGAGCGTGGCCGAGGCGATCGAGCGCGGCGCGACCACGCTGCTGATCGGCGTGGCGCCGACGGGCGGCAAGCTCGACCCCGCCTGGCGCCCGGCGCTGCTCGAGGCGATCGAGGCGGGCCTCGACCTGGAGGCCGGCCTCCACACCGAGCTGTCGGCCGACCCGGAGCTGCGCGCCGCCGCCGAGCGGCGCGGCACCGGGCTCCGCGACCTGCGCGCCGCGCCGCCCGACCTGACCGTCCCGGCCGGCCCGGCGAGCCGCAAGGCCGGGGTGCGGGTGGTGCACAGCGTCGGGTCGGACACCGTGATCGGCAAGAAGGTCGTGACGCTCGAGCTCGACCGGGCCGCGCGCGAGCGCGGGATCTCGTCCGGTGTACGTGCCCACCGGCCAGACCGGCGTGGCGATCGCCGGCTGGGGCCTGGCCGTGGACCACGTGATCTCCGACTACGTGGCCGGCGCCGCCGAGCGGCTCGTGAACGAGGGCTCCGAGCGCGGCGGACCTGCTGTTCGTGGAGGGCCAGGGCGCGATCTACCACCCGGCCTACTCGGGCGTCACGCTCGGGCTGCTGCACGGCTCGGCGCCCGACGTGCTCGTGCTGGTCCACAAGGCCGGCGCCACGTCGCTGCGGAACTACCCCGACCTGCCGCTGCAGTCGCTGCCCGACCTGGTGGCCGCCTACGAGGCGATCGCCGCCCCGGTGCGGCCCGCCCGCGTGGCCGCGGTGGCGCTGAACACGAGCACCCTGGACGAGGACGCCGCGCGGGCGGCGGTGGCCGACGCGGAGAGCGCCACCGGCCTGCCCGCCGACGACGTGGTGCGCTTCGGCGCCGGAGCGCGTGCTCGACGCCGTGCTGGCCGCGCTTCCCGGCCGCTGAGCCGCCTCTACATCCGGGCGGATCGCCGCTGCCGGATCTTTGGCCATTTGTCACTAGTCGCACATGCCCACCTGAGGCAGCATTGACTCATGCGGACCCCGACCCCAAGGCGAATAGCGCTCGTGCCGGTCAGCGGCGACGACGCGCACGTGCCCGGTGCCGGCAAGGTCCGCCGCTACGCGCTCGCCCGCGTGGCCGTCTCACCCCGCTCGGCGCTCGGCGTGGACCGCCACGAGCGCCTGGAGCGGATCGCCGCCGCGGAGCGGCGGCGGCTGGACGGGCGGGCGTAGCTGGTCGGGCCGCCCAGATGCTGGCTGCAGTTAGCTCGCCGCACCAGTCGGTCCGACCGAGCCGCAGTTGGCTGCGCTCGCCCTGGCGCTACCGCGGCAGCGACGGCGCGATGATCCGGTACGCCTTCAGGCCGAGGCCCAGGCGCTCGCGGTCCTCGCTCGTCAGCGGGTCGAGGCCGGTCAGCTCCTTCACGCGCTCCAGGCGGTAGCCGACGGTGTGCCGGTGGGCGTGGATCGCCTGGGCCGTCGCGTTCATGTTGCAGTTGTTCTCGAGGTAGGCGTCGAGCGTGCCGAGCAGGTCGGTCGAGTACTGCTCGTCGTACTTCACGAGCGCGGAGACCGTGTCCTCGTAGAAGCTCCGCACCTCCTGCGGATGGCTCGCCATCACGCGGAAGAGCAGGCGGTAGGTGCCGCCGGCGATCTCCTCGACGGGGCGTCCCGCCGCCCGCCGCGGTCACGCCCAGCACCAGCTCGGCCTCCTCGAGCGCGCGGGTCAGGTCGGCGGCCTGCGCGTAGTGCGACGACAGCCCGACCGTGGCCTGGCGGCCGACGCGGGTGGCCACGCGGCGGGCCAGGTCCGGGTCGCCGGGAAGCAGTGCGTAGACCTTGCCGTCCACGGGCTGGGCGAGCACACCCGGCACCTCGGCGGCCAGTGCCGCCACGAGCCGTCCGGGGCTGCGCGCGCCGGGGTCGCCGCAGAGCGCCGTGTAGCCGGCGCTCAGGTCGCAGCCGAGCCGGGCGGCACGCCGCTCCACGTCGGCCGGGTCGAGGTCGGTGCGGGTGAGCGCCTCCTCGAGGAACGAGCCGCGCAGCGACTGCTCGGTCTCGTCCCGGGCCTCCACCACCGCCACCTCGGTGAGCGCCGCGATGGCGGCCATGTGCAGGTACTCGCCGGCGTCCTTGCTGCCGCGGCCGAGCATCAGCACCGCGCCGAGCTCCCGGCCGCCGGACGAGATCGGCACCTCGAGCTTGATCTCGGCCGGCACCTGCGGCCGCCCGCCGGCCAGGCGCGCGCCCACGTAGCGCTCGAAGTCGGCCCACCCCTCCACCGGCGCGCCCAGCCGCGGCACGATCACCGCGACCGGGGCACCGGCGTGGGAGGAGGCAATCTCGGCGACGCGCTCGAGGCCGTCGCCCGCCAGCACAGCGCCCACCATCTCGAGGTGGGCGCTGCGCGGCGTCGGGCTCTCGCCCGCCACGGGCTCGTCCGGAGCCGCTGCCAAGTGGCGTCCCGTGGCCTTTTCAGCCACGGGCGCCACTCGGCCGCAGGTCAGGCGCGACCGGCATCGGCGGAGACTTCCTCGTGGGACTGGAGGACCGTCTCGCCCTCCTCGCCGGTACGGATCCGCACGGCGTCCTCGACGGGCAGGACGAACAGCTTCCCGTCGCCGACGTTGCCCGTGCGGGCGTGCCGCAGGATCGTCTCCTTGATGACGCCCACGTCCTTCGTCTCCACCACGCACTCGATCTTGATCTTCGGGCGCAGGTGGACGGCGAGCTCCGAGCCACGGTAGTGCTCGGTGATCGCCTTCTGCCTGCCCGAGCCCTTCACCTCGGTGATGGTGATGCTCGGGAATCCCGCCTCGAGGAGATCCGCGCGGATCGACTCGAAGGCCTCGTGCCTGATGTAGGCGATGACCATCTTCATGCCGTCACCTCACCGGTGCGCGTCGACGTGGCGTACGTCGCCGGCGCCGGTGACGGGTCCCAGCGCGGCACCGCCGCCGATCTCCGACTGCGGGATGAACTGCTCCGGGTAGCCGTACATGCCGTGCTCGACGATGTCGAGACCGGCGTCCTCGTCCTCCTCGGACACGCGCAACCCGATCGTGGCCTTGATGGCCGCGAAGGTCAGGTAGCTCAGCCCGAACACGAAGCTGAACGCCACCAGCACACCGACCGCCTGCGCGATCAGCTGCGTGAAGTTGCCCGAGTAGAACAGGCCGCCTTCCGGGTCGCCGAACGCGTTGTACTGGGCCAGCCGAGGCGCGGTGAAGAGGCCGCACGAGAGCGTGCCCCAGATACCGGCCAGGCCGTGCGCCGACGTGGCGCCGATCGGGTCGTCGATCCACTTGTCGATGGCGATCACGCCGAGCACCACGATGCAACCGGCGACGAAGCCGATCGGCGGTCCGGCCCACGCCTCGACGTAGCCCGACGGAGCGGTGATCGCCACGAGCCCGGCGATGGCGCCGTTGGCGACCATGCCGATGTCGATCGTCCGCTGCTTGATCTGCGTCATCACGAAGGCGCCGATGACGCCGCCGGCACAGCCGAGCAGGGTCACCACGGCCACCTCGGCGAGGCGAGCGTCGCCGATCGCCAGCGTCGAGCCCGGGTTGAACCCGAACCAGCCGACGAACAGGATGATCACGCCGAGGCCGACCAGCGGCATCGAGTGCCCCGGTATCGCCCGCGGCTTGCCGTCGGGTCCGTACTTGCCCTTACGCGGGCCGAGCAGCAGCAGCGCCGCAAAGGCACCGGTGGCGCCGATGAGGTGCACCGCCGTCGAGCCGGCGAAGTCCTGCATGCCGGTGGGCATCAGGCCGGTGTCGCCGTTCTGCAGCCAGCCGCCGCCGAACACCCAGTGCGAGCCGATCGGGTAGATGATCGCCGCGAAGACCACCGCGTAGATCACGTAGGCGCCGTACTTGATCCGCTCCAGGGTCGAGCCCCAGACGATCGCGAGCGACACCGCGCAGAACGCGAACTGGAAGAGGAACTTCGCCTCCACCGTCGCGTCCGACACGCCCATCACCGGAAATGCTTCCTGGCCGTTCCCCGTGAACTGCAGGAAGAAGCCGTTGCTGCCGATCAACGCGCTCGAGATGCCGAGCACGTCCGCGCTGCCGAAGGCGAACGCGAAGCCGACCGCCCAGTAACAGATGGCGGCGATCGACATGTTCGTCAGGATCTTCGCCACCCCGGTTCCGGCGTTCTTCATGCGCGAGAAACCGATCTCGAGCATGGCGAACCCCGCCTGCATGAAAAGCACGAGCACGGCCGCGACGACCACCCAAAGGGTGTTCACCGGCACCGACTCGGGCAGCGTTCCGTCGATGGCCTGTCTTAGATCATCGGCGGTCGCAAGTACGAAATCCATCCGTTAAGCCTCCTTCCGAGAGTGCAGTCCAAGCTACGACCGCCTCGCGGAAGGGTCTTTAGACACCTGTCGAGAATCTGCGGGGCGCTGTTCTCCCTCCGGTCGAAGCCGGTTTGGCCAAACGGGCCAATTTCGCGGAGAGAGCGGGGTCGAGCGCTCTAGGCCGCGACTTCGTCGGCCGCGCGGTCCTCGCCCTCGGCCTCGACGGAGCCCTCGGTGGGGTCCGACTCGGGCGGCAGCTCGCCGCCGCGCTCGGTCCCGGCGATCAGCTCGTCGGGCCGCTTGGACTTCGGCACGAAGCCGGACTTCATCCCGAAGTAGACGGCCTGCGGGTGGTGGGCCACGATCGCGACCGTGGACTGCTCGGGCATCACGGCATAGCCGCCCGAGAGCGACATCCCGATGTCCTCGAGGCCCAGCAGGCGCCAGACCTTCTCGTGCTCGGACTGGTCCGGGCACGCCGGGTAGCCCCACGAGTAGCGCCGGCCCTGGTCGAGCTCGATGCCCAGCCCGCGGCGCACCTCCGCGTGCAGCCACTCGGCCATGCCCTCGGCGGTCTGAACGCCGAGGCCGTGCGTGTAGAGCTGCTCCGCGAACTCGCCGTCCTTCTCGAGCCGCGCCATCAGCTCGGTGACCTCGTCGCCGGCGGTCACGGCCTGCAGCGCCACCACGTCGCGCTCGCCCGAGTCGAGCGGGCGGAAGAGGTCGGCGAGGCAGATGCGGTCGTGGCGCGGCTGGCGCGGGAAGCGCAGGCGCTCGAGCTCGCGCTCGGGATCCTCCGGGTCGAAGACGATCAGCTCGTTGCCCTCGGCCGCGGCCGGGAAGTAGCCGAGCTTGGCGCGCGGGTGCAGGTAGTCCTGCTCGCGCCACATGCGCTCCAGACGGGGCGCGAAGCCCTCCTCGCCGTCGTGGCCCTCGACGATCCGGCGCCACTCCTCGCCCTTCTTGCCGCGCCCGCCCCAGTGCAGCTTGAAGAGCACGTGGCGGTCGAGGTACGGGTAGACGTCGTCGAGGTCCACCTCCATCTCCCGCGCGCCCCAGAACGGGGGCTCGGGCACGGGGACGTCGGTCCGGAAGGCCGAGCGCACCGAGTCGTCGTCCACGGGCGGGGCGTCGTCCACGACCTCCACCTTCTCGCGCAGCTTGCGGGCCTCGTCCTGCATCTTCGTGACGAGCGCGGCGCGCGGCTCCTCCTCCACGAGCGCGTCCATCGTGTCGAGCCCCTGGAAGGCGTCCTTGCAGTAGAAGACGCCCGGCTCGTAGACGTCGTCCGACTCCTTGCCGTGCGGGTAGAGGATCCGCCGGCCGAAGTCGCGGTTGATCGCCGCGCCGCCCACCAGCACCGGGAACTCGAGCCCGCGCTGGTGCAGCTCCTGGATGCAGATCGGCATCTGCTTCGAGGTGGACACGAGCAGGGCCGAGAGCCCGATCGCGTCGGCCTCGTTCTCCACCGCCGCGTTGATGATCGTGTCGACCGGGACCTGCTTGCCGAGGTCGATGACCGTGTAGCCGTTGTTCGTGAGGATCGTGTTCACGAGCGACTTGCCGATGTCGTGCACGTCGCCGAACACGGTCGCGATCACGACCTTGCCCTTCGTGTGCCCCTCGATGCGGTCCAGGTAGTTCTCGAGCTGCGCCACGGCGCGCTTCATGACCTCGGCCGACTGGAGCACGAACGGCAGGATCAGCTCGCCGGCGCCGAACTTGTCGCCCACCTCCTTCATGGCGGGCAGCAGCACCTTGTTCAGCGTCGGGACCGCGCCGATCTTCTCGACCGAGCGGTCGATCCAGTCCTCCACGCCGTCCTTCTTGCGCCGCAGGATGTGCCAGTGGAGCGCCTCCTCGGGCTCCATCTCGGCGGTGGGGTCGGCGCCCGCGTCCTGCTCCACCTCGCCCTTCTGCTCGAAATGGGCGATGAAGCGCTCGAGCGCGTCCTCGCGGCGGTTGAACACGAGGTCGTCGGTGAGCTCGCGCTCGTTCTCGGGGATCTCGCCGTACGGCGTGATGTGGTTCGGGTTGACCATCGCGAGGTCGAGGCCCGCCTCCACGCAGTGGTGGAGGAACACCGAGTTGAGCACCGCGCGCCCGACGGGCGACACGCCGAAGCTCACGTTCGACACGCCCAGCGAGGTCTTCACGCCCGGGATCTCGGCCTTGATCCGCCGGATGCCCTCGATCGTCTCGACGGCACTGGGGCGCCACTCCTCGTCGCCGGTGGTGAGGGTGAAGGTGAGCGCGTCGAAGATGAGCGAGCTCGGGGTCGAGCCCGTGCTCGTCGCAGGCGATGTCGCGGATTCGCTTGGCGATCTCCACCTTGCGGTCGGCCGTCTTGGCCATCCCGACCTCGTCGATCGTCAGCGCGATCAGCGCCGCGCCGTGCGCCTTGGCGAGCGGGATGACGCGGTCGGCCTTGTCGCGGCCGGCCTCGAGGTTGATCGAGTTGACGATCGCGCGGCCGGGGATCTGCTCGAGCGCCGCCTCGATCACCTCGGGCTCGGTGGAGTCCACCTGGATCGGCGCCGGCTGCGACAGCGACACGCGCTTCACCACCTGCCGCATCTGCTCGTCCTCGTCCTGGCGCTCGGTGAGCGCCACGCAGAGGTCGAGCACGTGGGCGCCGCCCGTCACCTGGTCCTCGGCCACCTGCACGAGCCCGTCGTAGTCGTCGGCCAGCAGCAGCTCCTTGGCCTTGCGCGAGCCCTGCGAGTTCACGCGCTCGCCCACGAGCGTCGGGGCGCGGCTCCTGCGCCAGCGGCGTGGCGGTCATCATCGACGAGACCATCGGCGGCCCCTTGGCGGGGCGCGGCGTCGGCCTTGCGCCCGCCCACGCGGTCCACGATCGCCGCGATGTGGTCCGGGGTGGTGCCGCAGCAGCCGCCGACGATGCTGATGCCGTAGCGCTCCACGAAGTCCTGGAGCGTGGCCGCGAGCGGGTCGGGCTCCTCGGGGAAGATCGTCTCGCCCTCGGGCCCCTGGAGCGGCAGGCCGGCGTTCGGGATGCAGTGCACCGGCAGCGGGCTCTCCTCGCCGAGGAAGCGGATCGCGTCGCGCATGTCCTCGGGGCCGGTCGAGCAGTTGAGCCCGATCACGTCCACGTCGAGCGCGGTCAGGGTGGTGAGCACCGCCTGGATGTCGGTCCCGAGGAGCATCTTGCCGCCCTGCGGCAGCAGCGAGACCGAGCACTGGATCGGCACGGCGCGGCCCGTCGCCTTGAACGCCTCGCGCGCACCGAAGATCGCGGCCTTGACCTCGAGGATGTCCTGCGCGGTCTCGATGATGATCAGGTCGGCGCCGCCCTCGACCAGGCCGCGCGCCTGCTCCTCGAAGACGGTCACGAGCTCGCGGAAGGTGATCCGCCCGAGCGTCGGGTCGTCACTGGCGGGGAGGTGGCCGGTCGGGCCGATCGAGCCGGCCACGAAGCGGTCCTCGCCGGCCGCCTTGCGGGCGATCTCGGCGGAGCGCCGGTTCACCTCGAGCGTGTGATCGTCGAGGCCCCACTCCTCGAGCTTCAGGCGGCTGCCCTGGAAGCTGTCGGTCTCGAGCACCTCGGCGCCGGCCTCCAGCATCGACTCGTGCACGCCCTGGATCACGTCCGGGCGGTTGAGCACGAGCGCCTCGTGGCACTTGCCCTGAAGCCCGCCGTAGTCCTCCTGGGTCAGGTCGAACTGCTCGAGCGTCGCGCCCATGCCGCCGTCGAAGACGACGACGCGCTCGCGCACGGCGGAGAGATAGTCGCGGGCCACGGGCGCAATCCTACCGAACCTTGACACGATCGTGTAAAGGTTTGGTCTATGCCCGGCGCAGCCGGAAGCGCCAGGCCGTTCCGGCCTCCAGGTCGATCACGTCGGCCTCGTAGGCGAAGCCGGTCTTCTCGAGCACGCGCGTGGACGCGTTCGGGCCCGGGAGGGTGTGGGCGATGACGCTCTCGACCGCGCGTCGCGGCGAACGCTGCGTCGAGCAGCGCCGCCACCGCGGCCGTCGCGATGCCGCGGCTCTGCCAGCCCGGCGCCACCGCGTAGCCGATCTCCACCGCGCCGGCCCGCGGCGCGCCCTTGAAGCCGCCCCAGCCCACGAGCGTGGGCGGGTCCTCGAGCACGAACAGGCGCGTGCCCCAGCGCGCGCCGGCCGGGTCTGCCGCGAGCGCGTCGCGCGTCCGCGCGCATGGCGCCCGGGAAGGCGTCCCAGCCGTCGGCGAGCTCGGCGCCCGAGCGCCCGCGCGAGCGCTGGGCGTCGCCGATCGCGGCCTCGATCAGCGCGAGGTCGGCGGTGACGAGGCGGAGCTCAGCGCCTCCAGTATGCGATTGCCTCATGGAGAGACAGGCCGCACTCGACGAAGCGAGCAGGTTGAATCGGTGAGGCGCCGCCCGGCGGCAACGTGCACTGGTCCGTCCGTGAGTCCGAGCCGGGTGACTGGCATGTCGTGAGCTTCGACGGCGCCTGGACAGGTCCGCCCGGACGCTGACGCCCGTGGTCGGCACGAAGCCCGTATCGCCCCGACCCGGACGAGCTTCCAGCCACCGGCTGCACCGACCCGATGGGGCCGGCTAGAGCGACGGAAGCGAGGGGCGGAGCCGGCGGCGGCCCCGCCCCTCAGTCTGTCAGGTCAGTGCAGCGCTTCGCCGACGCGGCGAAGGCGTCCACGATCCCGTGGCCGTAGAAGCCGTTGAAGTCCTCGTCGCCCTCGCACACTGCGGTGTAGTCGGGCGTGAGGTCGGGATCGGGGTACGTGAACGTCCGCGGCTCGGGACACGCCTTGTCCCGCGCGGTCTCCTTCAGCACCCGCTCGACCTTCTTCGGCGACAGCGTCAGGCCGCCGTGGCGCTTGTCGCGCTTGCCGCGCGACGCGACCACGAGCGCGGCCACTCCGACCGCGTGCGGCGACGCCATCGAGGTTCCCTGCAGGTACTGGTAGTACGCGCACTGGTCGGCCCCGCGTGAGCAGTCCGCCAGCACGAACGGCGTGTTCGGCGTGCCGTCGGGGTTCAGCTCCTCGTTGAGGATCGCCAGCGACTTCGGGTACGGCGCGAGCACCGTGTTCGCCGGGTTCTGGTAGTCCGGCGTCCCGAAGAACTCACGCCGGTCGCCGCCCGGCGCCGCCAGGTCGGCCTGCTCGACGCCGTAGTCCGAGTAGTACGCCTTGCGCCCGCTCGGGCCGAACGAGGTGATGCCGAGCACTCCCGGCGCCTCGAGCGGCATGCTCTTGCACGAGTTGTCGATCGTGCGCTCGCGCTCGTTCTCCGGCGGGTAGTCCGGGCTCGTGGCGTCCGTGACCGGCTTGCCGAGGTCGGTGTTGCCGTTGCCCTCGGCCGAGACCAGGGTCACGCCGCGGGCACGCGCGTAGGCGAGCGCCCGCTCCGTGGCCTGGATGATCGTCCGCTGCTCGAGCTGCTCCGCCGGCGAGTCCGCCGGGTTGTCGGCGCAGTTGTAGAGCCACGGATCGATGTAGTACGACATGTTCACCACGTCCACGCCGATGTCCGCGGCGTAGGTGAGCGCGTCCACGCTGGGCTTCAGGAAGAAGTAGCCCGAGTCCTGTCCCGCGCGGATGTTCACGAGCTCCACTCCGGGGGCCACGCCCGCCATGCCGAGCCGGTTGATCGGCGCGGCCACGGTGCCGGCCACGTGCGTGCCGTGACCGTCCTCGTCCACGTCGGCGGGGTCGGTGCAGGAGCCGTCAGGGTCGTCGGCGCAGGCGCCGTCGATGAGCGGGTCGTCGGTGGTGAAGTTGCGGCTGAGCGCCCGGTTGAAGTTGGGCGCGATGTCGGGATGCGACGCGTCGATGCCCGTGTCGAGGATGCCCACCCGCACGCCGCTGTTGCCCTGCTGGCGGCGGTAGGACTTGCCGGCGGTCGCGCGGATCGCCTTCATGTCCCACTGGAGGTCGGCGAAGGGCTCCTCGAGCGGAGCCGGCCGCTCGCCGCCACGGCGGCGGACGTAGCCGTTGCCCTTGGCGCTTGCACGCAGCGCGGCCATCCGCTCGATTGCGAACGGATCGTTCACCTGGTCCGCGGGCGCCTCGCCCACGGGCCGGTTGTGGGCAGCGCCCTGGACCGCGCCGGAGCGCGACACGTCGCTGACGAAGTCGGAATTGCTCGAGCGGACGGTCGCCACCCCAACCTTGCGGTTGATGGACAGAACGCGCCCGTCCGCGCGCTTGACGGCCTGCTTGGCCGAGTCGATGGAAGCGCCGCGCTCCAGGAGCACGACGTAGGTCTGCTTCGTGTTGTCGCGTCCGGCGGCGCCTGCGGTCAGGGGCACGATCAGTGCCAGGGCGCCGAGGACGGCGAGCGCTAGAGCCTTGCGCACAGCCGGAACCTCCGAGGTCGATTAACCACAAAGGCCTTACCCGATGACCCAGGAAGGTACGCGCGCCGCGTAATAGGCTGGCGCGCTGATGGCCGTCGCGCTGGTCACCGGAGCGAACCGTGGGATCGGCCGCGAGACCGCGCGCCAGCTGGTGGAGCGCGGCTACGACGTGATCCTCAGCGCCCGCGACGAGGCGAAGGCGCGGGCGGCGGCCGAGGAGGTGGGCGCGCGCCCGCTCGAGCTCGACGTGTCGGACCCGGAGAGCATCGCCGCGGCCGCCGCGTCGGTTCGCGAGGACCCCGGCCGGCTCGACGTGCTCGTGAACAACGCCGGCGTGGGCACCGACTGGGGCGTGGCGGGCGCCGACCCGGACTTCGGGGCGATCCAGGCAGCGCTCGAGACCAACTTCTTCGGCGCCTACAGGCTCACCGTGGCGCTCCTGCCGCTGCTGCGGGAGAGCGAGCATCCACGCGTGGTGAACGTGTCGAGCGGCATGGGCGGCATCACCGAGATGGGCGGCTGGTCACCCGGCTACCGCGTGTCCAAGGCCGCGCTGAACGCCATGACGCGGATCCTCTCGACCGAGCTGGCGGACGCCGGCGTGCTCGTGAACTCGGCCTGCCCGGGCTTCGTGGACACGGACATGGGAAGCCAGTTCGGGGCGAAGAAGCCGGTCGAGGACGGCGCCGCGGGGATCGTCTGGCTGGCCACGCTGCCGGACGACGGACCGACCGGCGGCTTCTTCCGCGACGCCAAGCCGATCGCGTTCTGAAGACATCCGTGCGCACGCGGCCGAGCCGCGTGCTTCGGCACTGCGGCCGAGCCTCTAGGCCTCGACTTCGCGGGCGTCGCCGCGGCGTGCGTTCCGCAGCTCCACCGGCGCGGCGTGCAGCGCGCGCAGGCGCAGGTCCTTCCAGGTCATGCCCTCGCGCACGAGCGCGGGCATGCCCATCGCGAGGGCGGTCGCGATCTCGACCGACTGAAGGATGATCCCGTAGGCGAAGGCGTTCGTCTTGCTCACGCCGTAGGCGGAGAGGACCGCCACGCAGGCCGCCTGGAAGACGCCGAGGTTCGAGGGCGTGGCCGGCAGCGCGGCCGTGACGTTGACGGCGAAGAGCACGGCGGCGGCGGCCCCGATCCCGGCGTGGTGATCGAGCCCGAGCGCCACGAGCAGCACGTAACAGGCGAGCCACTGGATCGCCCACGCGGTCAGCTGCATCGACGTGGCCCAGGCGCCGAGCCGCGGCTTCCTGAACACCTGGAGCCCGGTGCGCACCTGGAGCATCGCGCGCCGCGCGACGGCGGCCGCCTGCTGCACGCGCTGGAAGCGCGACGGCTTGCCGCGGCGCAGGATCCAGGGCGACGCGACCACCAGCGCCAGCAGCACGATCGGCGCGATCGTGGCGATCACCAGCGCGTCCTCGCCGCGGCTGAACACGCCGACGGTGGCGAACATGACGGTGCCGAGCACGCACAGCGCGAGGATGTTGAGGATCGTCTGGGAGACGAGCGTGCCGAGCACGACCGGGAAGCGGTCGCGCATCCGGCCGAGCCTGCGCGAGACGATCAGGGCGCGCGACGGCTCGCCGAGCCGTGCCGGCAGGGTCGCCGACATGAGCACGCCGATCATCGTCGCGCGCGCGGTGTCGCGCCGGCGCACGCGCGTGCCCGGCAGGGCCGCGCGCAGGATCGCGTGCCAGGCCTCCGAGCGGGCGAGCATCGAGAGGCACATGAGCATGAAGCCGACGAGCACCCAGACGGGCGTGGCCGCCAGCAGGGCGCGGCCGATCGACTCGATCCCGAGCCGCTCGAGCGCGAGCACCGTGAGGCCCGCGCCCGCGAGCGCACCGGCCGCGACGATCCCGCGGCGCGCCAGCCGCACGGCGGTGCGGCGCCCGCGCGACGGGTCCTCCGGCTCCAGCGACGCCAGCCGCTCCGGCCGGGTGCGCGGCCCGGGCTCGGCGGGCCTCAGACCCGCGCGCAGCGCGACGCGCGCCATGCCGGTCTCGGTGCGCGGCACCGCGACCGCCTGCTCGTAGACCTCGCTGACCTCGGACGCCACACGCGGCCAGGCGAAGCGCTCGGCCCGCTCGCGCGCGGCGTTCCCCATCCGCTCACGGCGGGCCGGGTCGGACGCCAGGGCCCGCAGCGCCTCGCCCAGCTCGACCGGGTCGCCCGCGGGCACGAGCATGCCGTCCACGCCGTCGCGGACCACGTCGCGGTAGCCGGCGATGTCGGAGGCCACGGCGGGGGTGCCGGACGCGAACGCCTCGGTCAGCACCATGCCGAAGCTCTCGCCGCCGAGCGACGGCGCGCAGAGCAGGTCCGCCTCGCCGAGCAGGCGCCACTTCTCCTCCTCGGTCACCCGGCCGGCCATGTGCACGCCCTCGGGGTCGAGCAGCAGCGGCTCCACCTCCTCGGCGGGGACACCGGCGATCGTCAGGCGCGCGGCCACGCCCGCGTGGCGCAGCGCCTCGAAGCTCCGCAGCAGCACCGGAAGCCCCTTGCGGCCCTCGGCACGGCCGAGGAAGAGGATCTCGAGGTCGTCGCCGGGCGCGGGCGCCGGCCGGGCGGCGGTGAGGTCGACCCCGTTGGGCACGATCCGGTAGCGGCCGCCGTAGAAGCGGCGGGCGGTCCAGGCCGCGGCCTCGGACACGGCGATCCGGGCGCTGAGCTTGCCGTAGAGGCGGCGCGCGCCGACCACGTTCGCGGCGATGAGGTTGACCGGGCGGTTCGTGGAGTAGGTGTGGAAGGTCCCGACGGTGGGCACCGGGCTCGCCTCGACGGCGAACCAGCTCACCACCGGCACGTTCGGCTCGTGCACGTGGACCACGTCGTAGCCGCCGCTGCGCAGCTCCTGCGAGAGCAGCGCCATCGAGCGAGCCGTGACGGCGAGGTTCGACACCGCGCCGTTCATCGGCAGGCCGACCGTGCGCCCGAGCGAGATCCCGTAGTCGGGGAGGGGCCGCTGCTCCGGCGAGACGCCGCGGTGAGACACGCGAGCCAGACGGTCGTCGGGGTCGTAGGGGGTCAAGAGCCGGACCTCGTGGTCCTGCCGGATCAGCTCCTCAGCGAGAGCCTCAACATGACGCCCAACCCCGCCCGGATACGTGTACGAATAGGGCGAGACCAGCGCTACACGCACCGGCAGATCGTAGCGTCCGGTCCCGGCGTTCGACCAATCCGCCAAACTTGCTGCAGTGAGCGGCGAGCGCAACTACGTGAAGTACACGTTCGTGAAGGTGGATCCGGCCTGGCGCCGCCGCACCGCCGCCGAGCGCGCCGCCGACAAGCGCGAGTTCGTGGCCGCCTGCCGCGAGTTCGGCGAGGACCACTTCCTCCGCACCTACTCGCTGGTGGGCACGCGCGGCGACTGCGACCTCATGGTCAGGGCGATCGCGGGCCGCCTCGAGCCGATCCACGACCTGCACGTGCTGCTCAACCAGAGCGGCCTCATGCGCTACGCGGAGATCTCGCACTCCTACCTCGCGATGACGAAGGACTCGCCCTACAGCGACGAGCCCGACCGGCCCGCCGAGCCGCGCCCCGGCGCCGACGCCAAGTACCTGATCGTCTACCCGATGTGGAAGAAGCGCGAGTGGTACGGGCTGGCTCCGGAGGAGCGCGGCCGCATCATGCGCGACCACATCGCGGTCGCCCGGCGCTTCCCGGGGATCGAGACGAACACCGCCTACTCGTTCGGGCTCGACGACCAGGAGTTCGTGGTGGCCTTCGACGCCGACGACCCGTCCGACTTCCTCGACCTGGTCCAGGAGCTGCGCGCGACCGAGTCGAGCGCCTACACCGAGTCCGAGACGCCGATCTTCACGTGCATCTCGGCCTCGCCCGAGCGGGCGCTGGACGCGCTCGACGGCGAGGCGGTGGGCGCGACGGCGCTCAGCTGACGCGCTCGCGCGCCGCTTCGAGGAGCTCCTCGAAGCTGCACAGCTTCACGCGCGGGCGGCCCTGGGGCTCGCCACCGGCCTTCTCGGCGCGGTCGATCGCCTCCCAGCCGGCGTAGGACACGCGGTCCGGCCGGCGCTCGGCGAGCAGCTCCTCGAGCGAGTCGCGGTCGGGCTCCGAGGGCGAGCCGAGGCTGCCCGCGTCGAGATCGGCGAGCAGCGCGTCCACCGTCTCCTGCGCGTCGCGCTTGTTCGTGCCGATGATCCCGGTCGGCCCGCGCTTGATCCAGCCGGTCACGTACTCGCCGGGCAGCGGCTCGCCCGCGTCGTGCACACGGCCGGCGTCGTTGGGGATCACGCCGCGCGGCTCGTCGAAGGGCAGGTCCTCCAGCGGCATGCCGCGGTAGCCGATCGAGCGGAACACGAGCCCGCAGTCGATCGTCTCGACCTCCTCGGTCGCCCGGGCGCGCACGGCCCCCGACTCGTCGGCGGCAAGCTCGTTGCGGCAGATGCGGATGCCGGTCACCTGCTCGTCGCCGAGGATCTCCAGCGGGGACACGAGGAAGCGCAGGACGATCCGGCGGCGCTTGCCGGCGGCCTCGCGGCCGGCGTAGCCGGTGAGGATCTCCACGTTCTTGCGCGCCGTGATGCTGGAGTCCTCGCTCTCCACGAAGGCCTGGCTGAGCGGGTCGAGCGCCACGTCGCGCGCGTCCACGAACACGTCGGCGTCCGTCATCTCGCCCAGCTCGAGCAGCTCCGGGTTCGTGAACGCCGCCTGGGCGGGGCCGCGCCGGCCGACCACCACGATCTCCCGGATCGCGCTGTCGGCCAGGACGTCGAGGGCGTGGTCGGCCACGTCGGTGGCGGCGAGCTCGTCGCGCGTGAGGGCGAGCATCCGGGCCACGTCGGCGGCCACGTTCCCGTTGCCGATCACCACGGCGCGCTCGCACGAGAGGTCGAACTCGAGGTCGCGGTAGTCGGGATGGCCGTTGTACCAGGCCACGAACTCGGTGGCCGCCCAGCTTCCGGGCAGCTCCTCGCCGGGGATGCCCATGCGCTTGTCGGTCTGCGCGCCGACCGCGTAGATCACCGCGTGGTAGCGGTCGGCGAGCTCGGCGCGCGAGATGTCGCGGCCCAGCTCGACGTTTCCGTGGAAGCGGAACTCCGGGTGCGCCGCCGTCTTCTCGTAGACGCGGCTCACCGCCTTGATGTTCGGGTGGTCGGGGGCCACGCCGCCGCGGACCAGGCCCCAGGGGGTGGGCAGGCGGTCGTACATGTCCACCTGGACCGCGAGGTCAGGGTGCGACTTGCTCTTCAGCAGGTGCCCGGCGGCGTAGAAGCCGGACGGGCCCGAGCCGACGATGGCCACGCGCAGGGGGTTGTCTGTCGAGCCGATGGGGGCCATGGACGGCCCCTATTGTGGCGGGCGCCGTCCGGATTGACCGGAAGCCGAGCTCAGGCGGCGTCGCCGCGGCCCTTGCCGGCCTTCTCCGGCTCGGGCTCGCTCTCGCTCATCACGAGGTCCATCGGAGACACGGTCTCCACGGGCTTCACGCTGATCTCCTCGTCCGCCGGCTTCTCCTCGCGCGGCAGCTCGTCCGCGGACGGGCGGGGGCGCTGGCGGCGGCGCGGCTTCGAAGCGGACGACGCGACGTCGCCGGCGAGCTCCTCGATGGCCGGGGAAGAGACCTGCGGCAGCGAGTCGTCCTCGGCCTCCTCGGCCTCGGGCTCCTCCGCGACGGGCTCCTCGACCTCGGGCTCCTCGGCGACGGGCTCCTCCTCCGCGACGGGCTCCTCGACCTCGGGCTCCTCCTCGGCGACGGGCTCCTCCTCGGCGACGGGCTCCTCCTCGGCGACAGGCTCCTCGACCTCGGGCTCCTCCGCGACGGGCTCCTCCGCGACGGGCTCGCTCACGATCTCGATGCGCGGGCTCTCGTCCTCGTCCGCGACGGCCTCACTCGGCTCCGCGGGCTCCGCGATCGGCTCGAAGAAGCTGCTCGGGAGCTCAGCGCGGTGCGGCTCGGCCTCCTCGGCCTCCTCGGCCTCCTGGCCACGGTGACGTCGCGCGCCTTGAGCGTCGACTTGACGGTGGGCTGGGCGGGCTCGCGGGCGTCCACGATGCGCGTGCCGCCGACGATGTCGCCGAGGCGCTGGCGCCGCTCGCCCGTGCGCAGCATCACCAGGAGGCCGACGAGGTAGAACGCGATCCCGTCGACCAGGCGCAGCACGGTGCGAAGCGCGATCGCGCGCTCGTCGGCGGCACCGCCGCCGGAGCGCTCCACGCGCAGCCCGAGCAGGCGCTTGCCGAGCGTCTGGCTCCAGGTCGACTCGGAGACGAAGTAGTAGAACAGCGCCCAGGCGATCGTCACCACCACGAGGCCCGCCGTGAACTCGCCGCCGGCGGCGGCGCGCAGGACCGCGGCAACCAGGCCGACCACTGCGAGGTCCACGACTCCGGCGGCGATGCGCCGGTTGTCGAGACGGGGCCCGGAGGCCTGGGAGGAAAACTGCGGTAGCGCGTTCACATGGCCTCAATCGGCACGAGCGCCCCGACCGTTTAGACCTGGAGGCGCATCTGCCCGCGGTCTTGCACCGCTTTCGCGCGCCGAACCGGCGCATTGGCGCTCAGGCGAGGTGAGTTTCGAGCTCGCCGAGCTGCGGCGAGGAGATCACGACCTCGTCGCCGGGCTTCAGCCAGACCTTCGGGTCGCGAAGGCTGCCGACGCCCGACGGCGTGCCCGTGGCGATCACGTCGCCGGGCTGGAGCGTCATGAGGCTCGACAGGTAGGCCACGAGCGCCGGGACCGAATGGACCAGGTCGCCGGTCGAGCCCTGCTGCATGACCTCGCCGTTCAGCCGCAGCTCGATCTCGATGGCGTCATGGGGGCCGGCCTCGTCGGCCGTGACCAGCGCCGGCCCGCACGGGCCCGCGCCGTCGAAGGTCTTGCCGGGCATCCACTGCGGCGTCTTGAACTGCAGGTCGCGCGCGGACAGGTCGTTCATCAGCGTGTAGCCCGCCACGTGCTCGAGCGCCCGCTCCTCCGGCACGTCCTTCCCGCGCGCGCCGATCACGAAGGCCACCTCGGCCTCGTAGTCCACCCGCCTGCTCAGCGCCGGGAGGGCCACGGTCGCGCCGGGCGCCGCCAGGGCGTTCGCGAACTTGGCGAAGAAGGTCGGCGTCTCGGGCGGCTCGAGCCCCTGCTCCTCGCAATGCGAGCGGTAGTTCAGCCCGATGCAGATGATCTTCCCCGGCCGGCCGACGGGCGGCAGGAGGGCGACCTCGTCCAGGGCGTCGCCCTCGCGCAGGTCCCCCAGCGCGCCCTCGGCGAGCAGGGCGTCGACCGTGCGGGGCTCTCCCTCGACGGCGTGCACGCGGTCGCCGCGGAGGATGCCCGCGCGCGGGCCGGTGCCGTCTTCGTAGCTCACGAGCCGCATCGGATCCGAGAGCCTAGTCCGCAGGCCGGCGCGTACAGTGAGCACGATGGCGAAGGAGCTCCCCACCGGCCGGGTGCGCCGCGCCGCGAAGGTCGGCAGGCTGGCCGGGGAGCAGACCGCGCGCGCCTACGCCACCAAGGCCACCAACCTGGCTCGCTCCGAGGAGGGCCGGCGCGCCGCCGCGGAGCGCCGCCAGATCGAGGCCGCCGAGCAGATCTTCGACGTGCTCGGCCAGATGAAGGGCGCCGCCATGAAGGTCGGCCAGGTGGCCTCGTTCATCGACACGGGCGCGTTTCCGCCCGAGTTCCAGGAGCGCGTGCAGGCGAAGCTCGCCGAGCTCCGCGACGCCGCGCCGCGGGTGCCGTTCGAGAAGATGAGGAAGGTCGTGGAGGACGACCTCGGCGAGCCGCTCGACGAGGTGTTCGCCGAGTTCGACTCCGAGGCGGTGGCCGCCGCCTCGATCGGCCAGGTCTACCGGGCGCGACTGCTCGACGGCCGCGACGTGGCGGTCAAGGTCCAGTACCCGGGAGTGGCGCAGGCCGTGCGCGCCGACCTCCAGAACCTGGGCCTGATCATGCGCGTGGCCAAGCGCATGGCTCCCGGCATGGACGTGAAGGCGATGACGCGCGAGATCCGCGAGCGCCTCACGGACGAGCTCGACTACGAGCACGAGGCCCAGAACCACCGCGCCTTCGCGCGCACGTGGAGCGGCCACCCGTTCATCTACGTGCCGCCGGTCGTGACCCGGCTCTGCACCGAGCACGTGCTCGTGACCGAGTGGGTCGAGGGCATCGGCTTCGAGGAGGTGCGCGAGCTGGACGCGGCGGAGCGCGACCGCTTCGGCGAGATCGTCTTCCGCTTCTTCTTCGGCTCGCTCTACCGCACCGGGCACTTCTCGGGCGACCCGCACCCGGGCAACTACCGGCTGATGCCCGACGGACGCGTGGCGTTCATCGACTTCGGGATGACGAAGAGCGTGGCCGCCGAGGACGTGGCCGCCGAGATCGAGGCGGTCAGGCTCGCTCATGGAAGGCGACGCGGAGGGCCTCCACCGCCAGCTCGGCCGCATGGGGTTCTTCGACCCCGGCGACGAGGCCGTGACCCCCGAGGCGGTGCTCGACCACCTGCGGGACGTGACGCGCTGGTACGTGGACGACGAGGAGGTGACCATCGACCGCGAGGTCGTGGCCTCCGTGCTGATCGACTTCGGGGACCCGCGCTCCGAGCACTGGGAGCTGATGAAGCGCGAGACCATGCCGCCGCAGGCGATGCTCGCCCGTCGCATGGAGGCGCTCACGCTGGGCGTGCTCGGGCAGCTGAACGCGACCGCGAACTGGCACCGGATCGCCCGCGAGTGGCTCTTCGGCGATGCGCCCTCGACCCCGCTGGGGGCCGAGGAGCACCCGTTCCACGCGCGCGCCGCCTGAGATGGCGCAGTCGGAGGGCATCGAGCACCTCCGCGCGGCCGACCCGGTGATGGCCGGCCTGATCGAGCGCTTCGGCGGCCCCGAGGAGGTGCGCGCCGCGCGCGGGCGGCGGCCGGGGGACGCCTACGGAGCGCTCGTCCGGGCGATCGTCGGCCAGCAGCTGTCCACGTCGGCCGCGCGCAGCATCTTCGACCGGCTCGTGGAGCACTTCGGCGGCCACACCCCCACGCCGCGGGAGCTGCTCGACGCCGACCCCGAGGAGATGCGCGCCGCCGCCGGCCTCTCGCGCGCCAAGGTCACGTTCCTGCGCGACCTGGCCGAGCACGTGGAGGACGGCGAGCTCGAGCTGGAGCGGCTCGCGGAGCTGCCGGACGAGGAGGTGACCGAGCGGCTCGTGGCGATCAAGGGGCTCGGCCCGTGGACCGTGCACATGTTCCTGATCTTCCACCTCGGCAGGCCGGACGTGCTGCCGGTCGGCGACCTCGGGATCCGCAAGGCGGCCCAGGCCCTCTACGGGCTCGGAGAGCCACCGGCGCCGGCCGAGCTCGAGCGCATCGCCGAGCCGTGGCGGCCGCACCGCACGCTGGCGAGCCTCTACCTCTGGCGCTCGCTAGACAACGAGCCCGTTTAGGCGCTCCAGGAACACGACCTGGGCGGGGTTCAGCTTCTCCGCCGCCTCCTCGAGACCGAACCACCCCGCGCGGTCCACCTCGGGGAAGGACTGCATCCGGCCCGAGCGCGGCGGCCACTCCATCTCGAAGTCGTTGCTCACGATCGCGTCCGCGTCGAGATCGCCCTCCGCGGCGAAGGCGGTGACCACCTTGCCGCTGCGCTGGCGCGCGCTGCCGAGGTCCGCCAGCTCACCCGCGGGGAGGGCCGTGCCGGTCTCCTCCTCGAACTCGCGGCGGGCGCACGCCTGCGGGTCCTCGTCGTCGCCGTACTCGCCCTTGGGGATCGACCACGCGCCGATGTCCTTGTTCTTCCAGAACGGGCCGCCCGGATGGACGAGCAGGACCTCGGGGACGCCGCCGCTCAGGCGGTAGAGAAGGATCCCGGCGCTGCGTCTGGTCAGGCGACCGAGCCGCAGCTGGGCTCTTCGTCCGCCACGCGGAAGGACGAGCCGCAGCCGCACGAGGCGACGACGTTGGGGTTGGAGACCTCGAACCCGGAGCCCTGGAAGCTCTCGGTGAAGTCGACCGTCGAGCCGTCGACGTAGCGGAGGCTCGCCGGATCCACGAGCACCGAGATGCCGCCGGCCTCGAAGATGTGGTCGTCGTCGTGCTTCTCGTCGAGCGCCAGCGCGTACTGGAAGCCCGAGCAGCCACCGCCGCGGACGCCGACGCGGAGTCCCACGCCCTCACCCGCGCTCTGGCCGTCCATGAACTCACGCACCTTTGCAGCGGCGATGTCCGTGATGATGACCATGCCTCGATTGTATCGGCGATTCGCTCGGTACTCTGGAGATCGTGCCCACGAGCAGTGAGCTCAAGCAGAGGATCGAGGACGCCATTCCGGGGGCGGACGTGGCGGTGCAGGACCTGACCGGCGGCGGGGACCATTTCCGCGCCGAGGTCGTGTCCGAGCGCTTCAGCGGCCTGTCCAGGATCCAGCAGCACAAGCTGGTCTACGACGTGTTCGGCGCGGAGGTCGGTGGCCCGATCCACGCGCTCTCCATAAAGACTTCGACCCCGGGAGGGGCAGCATGACCAACGACGAGATTCGCGGCTTCATCGAGAACGCGATCCAGGAGAACCAGGTGATGCTCTTCATGAAGGGCACGCCGAACCAGCCGGCCTGCGGGTTCTCCGCCCGCACGGCGGGCGCGCTCAACACCCTCGGCGTCCAGTACGCCGCGCTCGACATCCTGCCCGACCCGCGCATCCGCGAGGAGCTCTCCGGGCTCTCGGGCTGGCCGACCATCCCGCAGCTCTTCGTGAAGGGCGAGCTGGTGGGCGGCTCCGACATCGTGATGGAGATGTTCGAGTCCGGCGAGCTCGCCGGCCTGCTCGGCGTCGAGCAGCCGGAGGAGCAGGTCGAGGCCGCGGAGCCCGAGCCCGCGCGGCAGCGCATCGGGCTCGAGAACAACCTGGCGGACTAGCTAGGCCTTCTTCGCGCTTGCGCTTGGCCGCCAGCTCGCGGCCGCGCTGCGCGTACTCGCGCGCCTGGCGCTTGTAGCGCTCCTGCTCGGCGGGCGAGAGCTTCTGCCAGCGCTCCCAGGCCATCAGCACGAAGGGCCAGAGCCGCCTGACGTTGTGCACCGCGCGCCCGCGCCGTGAGACCTCCTTGCCGCTCACGCCGCCTCCTCCCGCTCGAGCCAGTCGAGGTGCTCGAGGATCCGGTGCGAGTCGGGGATCACCTCGTCGCCGAGCACGAGCACCGGCACCCAGCGCTGGTCGCTCAGCTCCTCGACCTCGGGGCGGTCGCGCTTCATGAACGGCACCCGGATCTCCTCGTACTCGATCCCGAGCGCCCGCAGCCTGCGCGCCACCCGGCCGCAGCGGCAGACGTGGTCGGTTGGCGCCTTGCAGCGGTAGAGGGTTGCCACGCCGCTCAGGGTAGTGCCCGCCTGACGAGCGCCACGGCCTCCTCCGCGGCGCCGACCGCCGCCCCCGCGACCCGGTACTGGAGCTGCTGCGAGCGGCGGCTGCGCGCGATCCGGTCGTGCTCGCGCTCGAGGTGCCAGGCGACGGTCGTCTCGAGCGTCTCCTCGTGCGGGCGCGCGCGCCAGCCGAGCTCGCGGCGCGCCTTCGTCGAGCGGTAGGTCCACCACTGGCTGGCGGCGCGAACCTCGTTCGCCGACAGCGGGCCGGCGCGGCCGGCCGCCCGCAGCACGCGCGCGGCCGCGCGCGCCGGCGCGGCGCCGAGCTTCACCGGCGGGTCCACGCCCGAGAGCCGGCCGAGGTCCGCGAACAGCCGGTCGAAGGTGAAGTTCCTGCCGCCGAGGATGTAGCGCTCGCCGACCGCGCCGCGCTCGTCGGCCAGGAGGTGGCCCTCGGCCACGTCGCGCACGTCCACCACGTTCACCGCGCCGTCGGTGTAGATCGGCACGCGGCGCAGCAGGAAGCTCCGCACGAGCCGGGTGGAGGTCACGTGCACGTCGCCCGCGCCGAACACGATCGTGGGGTTCACGCACACCACCGGCAGGCCGCGGGCGGCGGCGCGCATCGCCTCGACCTCCGCCTCGTGCACCGAGTTCACGTACGGGATGCCGAGCCGGCCGGCGGTGAACAGCTGCGTCTCGTCGGCCGTCCCCCCGGGCGGCGCCGGCCCCACCGCCGCCGCGCTCGACGTGTAGACCACGCGCGCCACCTCCGCGCGCAGGCACTCCTCCATCACGAGCTTGGTGCCGCCCACGTTCACCTCGAAGACGCGCTCGGCGTCGTCGGGGCGCACCGACGTGAGCCCGGCGCAGTGGAACACCCGCTCGGCCCCGCGCAGCGCGCGCCGCAGCGTGCGCCGGTCGAGCACGTCGACCCGCACCCGCTCGGCGTCGAGGTCCGCGATCGCCTCGTCGTTCGAGCCCCTCTCCACGCCCAGCACCACGTCGTCGCCGCGCTCGGCCAGCAGGCGAGCCACGTGCGACCCGATGAACCCGGTCGCGCCGGTCACGACAACGCGCACGGGCTAGTTCCGGGTCTGCTGCCGGTGCCGGCCCTCGAAGCGGCGCTGGTCCTCGATGCAGCGCACCGCCTCGGGCACGGCGAGGAGGCGCTCGGGCTCGATCGGGCGCCCGCAGTCCCGGCAGGTCCCGTAGTGGCCCGTGGCGAGCGCGCGGCGCGCCTCGGCGATGCGGCGCCGCTCCTCCTCGAAGAAGATCAGGGCGGTCTCGTCGAGCTCCTCGTCGTGCACGTCGGTGCCGAGGTCGCCCGGGTGGTTGTCCACGTGCGCGAGCTCCGAGTCGCGCATTCCCTCCGCCTCGCGGACCATCGCAGCGCGCACGCGCTCGAGCCTGGCGGCGCGTTCGTCGAGGGCCGCCTCGATGTCCGCGCGCTGCTCGTGGCTCATGCCTCCACCTCGGTGCCGAGTATGACGGGATAGGCTGCCGCGCGCATGGCCGGCGTCGCCGTGGTCTCGGACAGCACGTCCTACCTCCCACCCGAGCTCGTGGAGAGGCACGGCATCCACATCGTCCCGCTCTACGTGGTGTTCGGCGGCGACCGCACGGTCCCCGAGACGGACATCACCGACTACGACGCGTTCTTCGAGGAGCTGCGCGCGGCCGAGCACCTGCCCACGACCTCCCAGCCGTCGGTCGGCGACTTCACCTCCGTGTACGAGCCGCTGCTCGCGGACGGCGGCGAGGTCGTGTCCGTCCACATCTCCGGCGGGCTGTCGGGCACGGTCGAGTCGGCGCGGCGCGCGGCCGAGACCCTCGAGCGCGAGGGCAAGGGCGGCGAGCGCGTGCACGTGTACGACTCCACCACGGCCGCCGGCGGGCCTCGGGCTGCTCGTCCTGGCGGCCGCCGCCGGCGCCGCCGAGGGCGCGTCCGGCGCGGAGATCCTCGGCCGCCTCGCCGAGGCGCGCACCGAGCTGCGGCTCTGGTTCTCGATCGACACGCTCGAGTTCCTCCGGCGCGGCGGCAGGATCGGCGCCGCCAGCGCCTGGATCGGCTCGACCCTGCGCGTGAAGCCGATCCTCACGGTCCAGAACGAGATGACGCCGGTGGAGCGCGTGCGCACCAGCTCGCGCGCGTTCGAGCGGATGGTCGACCTCCAGCGCCAGTGCCACGACTCGGGCGCGGACGGCTGGTGCGCGCAGCACATCAACGCGCCCGAGCCGCACGCGCGGCTGATCGAGCGCGGGCGGGAGATCTTCTCGTGCGAGCCGACCGTGGTCAGCGAGATCGGGCCCGTGCTCGCCACGCACACGGGGCCGGGGCTGCTCGGAACGGGCGCGATCCCGCTCCGCTTCCTCCCCTGAGGCTTCGTCCGGGGGCGGCAGGACAATCGCGCGGTGCGCGAGCCGCCCGCCAGGACGATCGTCCGGATCGTCCTGATCATCGTCGCCGTCGTGGTCTGCCTGTACCTGATCTACCAGGTGCGCAGGCCGCTCACGTGGATCTTCATCTCCGCGTTCATGGCGATCGCGCTGTCGGGCCCCGTGAACAGCCTGTCGAGGCACATGCGCCGCGGGTTCGCGATCGCGATCGTCTACGTCGGGCTGCTGCTCATCCCGATCGGGCTGATCGCGCTGATCGTGCCGCCGTTCATCACCGAGGGGAACCGCTTCGCGGAGAACCTGCCGAGGTACTCGCGCGAGGTCACGGACTACGTGGAGAGCAACGACCGGCTGCGCGAGCTGAACAAGGACTACGACATCACCCAGAAGCTCCAGGAGGAGGCCGACAAGCTCCCCTCGAGGCTCGGCGGCGCGGCCACCACGCTCCGGGACGTGGGCATCGGGATCGTGAACTCGCTCTTCGCGCTGATCACGATCCTCGTGCTGACCGCGTTCATGCTGGGCGGAGGGCGCAGCTGGGTGGACGCCGCGCTCCAGCTCCGACCACCCGAGCAGCGTGTCCGCCTCGAGCGCTCGCTCAACCGGGTGGCGGGCGCGGTCGGCGGCTACGTGGCCGGGCGCAATGTTCATCGCGTTCATCGCCGGGCTGGCCACGTACGTGGTGCTGACCATCCTCGGCGTGCCCTTCCGCGCGCCGCTGGCGGTGATCGCCGGGCTCTTCTCCCTCATCCCGCTCGTCGGCGCGACGATCGCGGCCGTGCTGATCGGCCTGGTGACGCTGTTCGAGGACTTCCCGACCGCCACGATCATCTGGGCGATCTGGGCGATCGTCTACCAGCAGTTCGAGAACCACGTGATCCAGCCGCAGGTGCAGAAGCGGACCGTGAACGTGCACCCGTTCGTGACGATCGTGGCCGTCCTGCTCGGCAGCACGCTGCTCGGGGTGCTCGGCGCGCTGCTGGCGATCCCGGTCGCCGCGTCGATCCAGATCCTCCTGCGCGAGTACTTCGACCCGCGCACGCTGTCCATGCGCCAGACGCCCCCGCCGCCGTCTGAAGAGCCACCGCCGCCGGCGGACCCGCCGGGCGACCCGGTCCCGGCGTAGCACCGGCCGATGTCGGCGGCAGCGATCGTCAAGCGCGGCGGCGCTCCTCGCGGTCACCGGCGCTGTCGCTCTACCTGCTCGCGCCGGCGCTGCTCAACGTGTTCGGGGCCTGGGACCGGCTCGAGGACATCAACCCGCTCTGGTTCCCGGCGATGCTGGTCCTGCAGGCGGGCAGCTACGGCTGCATGTGGGCGGTGCAGCGGCTGGCGCTGCGCACCCGCGCCTGGGGCCCGGTGATCACGTCGCAGCTCGCCTCGAACGCGTTCGGCCGCGTGGTGCCCGGCGGCGTGGCCGCGTCGGGCGCGCTCCAGTACGCGATGCTCACCCGCGCCGGCATCCCGTCGGCGGCGGCCGCCTCCGGGATGACCGCCTCGTCGGTGCTCGTGTTCGCCACGCTCTGCGCGCTGCCGGTGCTGGCCGTGCCGGCGGTGCTGGGAGGCGCTCCGGTGGATCCCGGCCTGGCCCGCGCGGCCGTGATCGGCGCCGGTGTGTTCGTGCTGATGTTCGCCCTGGGCGCGGCCTGCGTCCTCTTCGACCGGCCGCTGGCCGTCATCGGGCGCGCGGTGCAGTGGGTGCTCAACCGCGTGCGCCGCGGCGAGGACAGGACCAACCTGCCGCAGCGGCTGCTTCAGGAGCGCGACGTGGTGATGGAGGTGCTCGGGCGCAAGTGGTGGCAGGCGCTCCTGTTCTCGATCGGCCGCTGGCTGCTCGACTTCCTGACGCTGCTCGCCGCGCTCAACGCCGTCGGCGCGCATCCGCGCCCGTCGCTCGTGCTGCTCGCGTTCTTCGCCGCGCAGCTGCTCGGCACGCTGCCGCTCACGCCGGGCGGGCTCGGCTTCGTGGAGGCGGGGCTCACGGGAACGCTGGCGCTCGCCGGCGTGGGCGCCAGCCAGGCCGTGCTGGCCACGCTCGCCTACCGGCTCGTGTCGTTCTGGCTGCCGATCCCGGCGGGCGGCGTGGCCGCCCTGCTCCACCGGCGGCACTACGAGCGAAACGGCGAGCCGGCTAGCGACGCCGCCGGCTGAGCAGCGAGAGCGTGGCGGCCACGCCGCCGCCGATCACGAACCCGGCCACGGCGGCGCCGACCAGCGCGGTGCTGCGATTGCGCGTGAGCTGGCCGCGCCAGTCGGTGATCTCCGACATCTTCGAGCGGAGGTCGTTCACCGAGAAGGCGAGCTCGCGGCGCGTCTCCTCGATCGACTGGCGGATCAGCTCGGGGCTGCGCGATCCGGTCATCAGCGCGTCACCTCCTCGCCGCGCTCGAGCGTGCGGTGCACCTGGTCGCGCTGGATGTTCTGGTGCTCGAACTGCTCACGGATGAGCTTCGCCTCCTCGATCGCGAGGTCCGGCGTGGGCGGCGCGCCCTTCTTGAAGAGCCGCATCGCGATGAACGCCGGCCAGCCCGGCGAGCAGGAACAGCAGGATCGTCACGGCCAGGAACCCGGTCCAGGGGTCCCAGTTGAACAGGTCGTTGAGCAGCCAGGCGAGCGTGTGGAACATCATCGTGATCCCGAAGATGAGGAACACGCCGGCCGCGCCCGCGACCGCCGCGCCCTTGGTGAGCTTCGAGACCTTGCCGGTGATCTCGGCCTTCGCCAGCTCGATCTCCTCGCGGACGAGCAGCGAGGCCTTCTCCGAGACCTCGGACACGATCTCGCCGAGCGTCTTGTCCGCCGAGCCGTTCGGGCCCAGCCCGCCGCCACCGCTCATCTCGAGATCCTCCTGACGATCAGGGCGAGCGCGAGCCCGCCTACGAAAGCGCCGCCGACGAACACCTCGGGGTGATCGGCGAGGGCGCCGCCCTCGGTCTCCACGCTGAGCGGGGACTCCGAGGGCGGTGTGCCCCACGCGTCCGGCGCGGGGACGGGAGCGTCTCCGGTGGCGCCCTGGTTGGGCGCGTCGACCATCAGTCGACGGGCGGGTCTTCCTTGAAGACCCGCACCCAGATCTCGGCGGCGACCCTGTTCGCAAGGATCGTCATGAGCGCGCCCACCCCGGCGAGGAGGCCGCTCCACATGAGACGCTTGGTCATGTCGTTACCCATCGCGCTGATTCAAGCAGAGGCGGCGGGCGGCGCCGTGGGCGTGGTCTCGAGACCGCCGCAGATGGCCTCGACGACGAGCCCCTTGGCGCGCTCGTACTCCTCGTCCGTGGTCGGCAGGAGCCCGAAGATCCAGCCGGTGAGCAGCTGCTCGATCGCGCCGTAGAAGCACATCGCCGCGAAGTCGGCCGGGATCCCGGACTTGAACGAGCCGCCCTCGTGGGCCGACTCGAGGATCGCCGCGATGCGGTCGTAGGCCTCGCGGATCTTGTCCAGGTGCGCCGCGCCGAACGAGTTCGCCGCGCGCGTGACCTCGACGATGATCACCTTCATCAGGTCCGGGTCGTGGCGGTAGGAGTCGATGATGAAGCCCGCGATCGAGTAGAGCTTGTCCCTTACCGGGAGATCGCGGGCGTCAATCTCGGAGATCGCCTCGAGCATGATCTCCCAGCGCTCGAGGAAGAGCGTGTTGAGGATCTCCTCCTTGGAGTCGAAGTAGTGGTAGACGAGGCCATAGGCCACGCCGGCCTCGTCGGCCACGTCCGACACGCGGCAGTGGTGGAAGCCCTGGCGCGCGAACACGCTCACCGCGGCGTCGAGGATCAGGCGGCGCTTGTCGACGGGCGCCGTGCGCGGGGCGGTGGCCATCAGCTGATCGCCTCGGCGGGCCGGCGGTAGGCGTCGGGCACGCGGTTGGCGAGGCTCGGGCAGCTTCTCGCGGATCTCGTCCTGGCGCTCGAGGTCGAGGTCGGCCGCCACGAAGCACTCCTCGTCGGGCGCGCGGGCGAGGACCTCGCCCCACGGGTCGACGATCATCGAGCCGCCGAAGCTCACCTTGTCGGGCGGGTGCGGGCCCACCTGGTCGGCCGCGACCACGAAGGCCTGGTTCTCGATCGCGCGGGCGCGGAGCAGGATCTCCCAGTGCGCCGCGCCCGTGACCTTCGGTGAAGGCGGCCGGGCACGAGCAGGATGCGGGCGCCCTCGACGGCGAGCGTGCGGTAGAGCTCGGGGAAGCGCAGGTCGTAGCAGACGGTCATGCCGAGGCCCACGCCGTCGGCCGTGCTCGAGCCGACGATCTCGTGGCCGCCCTCCTGGGTCTCGGACTCGCGGTAGACCTGGCCGCCCACCTCCACGTCGAACATGTGGATCTTGCGGTAGACGGCCTTGAGCTCGCCGTCGGGGCCGACGTGCACCGACGTGTTCGAGAGCTTGTCGCGGTCGTCGCGGCGCTCCGACGATCGAGCCGGCCACGAGGTCGATGCCGAGCTCGCGGGCGGTGTCGCGCGCCCAGTCGACGGTGGGCCCGTCGAGTGGCTCGGCGCCGGCCAGGTAGTCGTCGTGCGTGCCGAGCACGTTGAACTTCTCGGGCAGCACGACGAGCGTGGCTCCGTCGGCGGCCGCCGCGCGCGTCAGGCGATCGGCTGCCTCGAGGTTGCGGCCTTGTCGTCCTTCGAGTTGAGCTGCACGGCGGCGGCGCGCACGTTGGTCCTCCCCCGCGATTGACTGACCAGTCAATCTGGAGTGTACTGCGCCCGTGGGACCCCTACCGGTGCGTGGGCCGGAGGTGCGCTCGCTCGGGCTGACGCTCCCGCCGGCGCGGATGCCGCTGCTGAAACGCGGCCGCCCGCTGAAGCGCTGGCGCTACGTGGCGCTCTACCGGCCGGACTTCATGGTCTGCGTGGGCGACGCGCGCGTGGCCGGGATCCCGCAGCGCTGGTGGGCGGTGGCGCTGCCGGACGGCACCCTCCTCGAGCGGACGACGGGGGCCGCGGCGGCGTCGACCTGTCGCCCGGGCGCGCGCGCGTGGACGCGGACGGGGTGCAGCTCGACCTCGCGTTCGAACGAGGGGCCGGGCGTGGAGGTGGTCTCGCCGCACGGACGATCGTGGATCTGGACGCGCAAGCAGGCGCGGCGTGCGGGCGCGCGGGTCGGTGCGCTGCGCCGGCGAGCGCGAGTGGGAGGTGGACGGCGACGAGGGCTTCGTGGACGAGTCCGCCGGCTACCACGCGCGCCACACCGTCTGGCGCTGGTCGGCCGGCATCGGCCGGACGCTCGACGGCCGCGCCGTGGCGTGGAACCTCGTGGTCGGCGTGCACGACGCGCCCGAGTCGAGCGAGCGCACGCTCTGGGTGGACGGCGAGCCCGTCCGAGGTGCCGCCGCTCGAGTTCGCCGCCGACCTCTCGCGGGTCGGCGACCTCGACTTCACCCCCTGGGGCGCGCGCGAGGACCACACGCGCCGGCTCCTCTTCCGCAGCGACTACCTGCAGCCGTTCGGGTCGCTTCACGGGCGCGCTGCCCGGCGGCGTCGAGCTGGCGTCGGGCTACGGCGTCATGGAGTGGCACGACGTCCGCTGGTGAGAGAGCGCGCTGAGATCCGCCTCGACCGCTCCGCGGCTCGTCGCACAGCTGCCGCCACGTGATCGCGGACCGGCGTCCAGCCCGCGACCTGCAGCTGACGGTCGCGGGCGCGGTCGCGCTCGAAGGCGGCGGCGCGTGCCGTGGACGGTGCGGCCGTCGAGCTCGACGCGCCAGCCGCTGCGGCGCGCCAGAGGCAGTCGACCTCGATCCAGCGGCCGGCGAGCTGGAGCCAGGCGTTGATCTCCGGCCGCGGCAGGCCCGTCGTCGGCGACGAAGGCGCAGGAAGCGCTCCTCGAGCTTGCTGCGGGTGATGCGCGGCGCCGAGGCTGGCCGTCGGCCGAGCAGCCTGCGCAGCGCTGTTGCGTCCCCCGGCGGCCGGGGTGGCGCTGGAGCAACTGCGGGCAATGAGAGAGGGTCGGTGAGGCGCAGCACCTCGGCCTGGTCGATGGCTGCGCTCGAGCTCGTCGGGGTCGCGAGGACCGCGGCGAGGTCGAGGAGCGTCCGCGGAACGGTGGTGACGGGGATGCCGTCCTGACGGTGCGCTCGTCGGCTCGGGAGCGCGGACTCGTGTGCACCGGATCGGATGCCGTCTCGGCGCACGCTCGCGCGGCACCGTCACATCGATGCGCGCTGCCGTGCCGTGTCACGTCAGCGCCCAGAGCCAGCCGGCCGACGCGGTGGCTCAGCAACCGCATCCGGCCCGCACGCCAGGACCGCGGCGATGCAGCCGCTCGCCAGAGATGAGGCGATGCCCGACGGAGTAGACGCCCGCGATGAACCGTGCAGCCGACCGATCGTCGAGCCGGTGACGGATGCGCGTATCGGTCGAGCCCGAGGCAGGAGCTGCCGCCGCGCGACGACCCCGTGCTGGCGCTCCGCGAGCGCCGCGATCGCGCAGATCCACGGAACGAGACTCGAGTTGCCGGGAACTATTCGGCCCGTTTATCGGTCTCGTCGCGCATGCGCCGATCGTGCTCGCGTGCGGCTGTTACGCCTCAACGCACGTACGTGACGGGTAGGGTCCGGCGCGTGAAGATCCGGGCCGCCGTTCTCGAGGAGTTCGCCGAGCCGCTCGTCGTGCAGGAGGTCGATCTCGACGGGCCGGGGCCGGGCGAGGTGCTCGTGCGGCTCGCGGCCTGCGGCGTCTGCCACACGGACATGTACACGGCCAGCGGCGCCGACCCCTCGGGCTACGCGCCGACCGTGCTCGGGCACGAGGGCGCCGGCGTGGTCGAGGAGGTCGGCGAGGGCGTGACCAGCCTCGCTCCGGGCGACCACGTGGTCACGCTCTTCTCGCCCCAGTGCCGCGAGTGCGTGCACTGCCTCTCGGACAAGACGAACCTCTGCATGGCCATCCGCGAGAAGCAGAACGAGGGCTACCTGCCCGGACGGCACCACGCGGCTCAACCGGGACGGCGAGCGGCTGCGCCACTTCATGGGCACCAGCACGTTCGCCGAGGCCACGGTCATGCCCGAGATCGCGCTCGCGAAGGTCAACCCGGACGCGACGCTCGACGTGGTCTGCTCGCTCGCCTGCGGCGCCACCACCGGCATCGGCGCCGCGCTCTACGTGGCCAAGGTCGAGCCCGGCTCGACCTGCGCGGTCTTCGGCGCCGGGCTCGTGGGCCTCGGCGCGGTGGCCGGCTGCCGGCTGGCCGGGGCCGAGCGCATCATCGCCGTGGACCTCTCCGAGGGCCGGCTCGAGCAGGCGCGCGCCCAGGGCGCGACCGACACGCTCGTGGGCGGCCCCGGCGCCGTCGAGCAGATCCTCGAGATGACCGGCGGCTTCGGCGCCGACTACACCTTCGAGGCCACGGGCAACGTGGCCGTGATGCGCCAGGCCGTGGAGTCCGCGCGCATGGGCTGGGGGCTCTGCACCGTGGCGGGCGTGGCCGGCAAGGGCGAGGTGCTCGAGGTGGTCCCGCGCTTCCTGATCACGGGCCGCCGCATCGCCGGCGCCTCGTTCGGCGGCGCCAAGGGCCGCGACCGCGTGCCGGAGCTGGTGGACAGCTACCTGGCCGGCGACCTCGACCTCGACGCGCTGATCACGCAGCCGCATCTCGCTCGACGAGGTGAACGACGCCTTCGCGGCGATGGACCGCCACGAGGGCGTCCGCACCGTCATCACCTTCTAGATCGTCAGCCGGTAGCGCACGAGCTTCAGCCCGAGCCGCTCGTGCGTGCGCCGCTCGCCGGCCGGCGTCCAGCCGTTGCGCTCGTAGAAGTTGCGCGCGCGGTCGTTGCCCTCGTGGACCCTGAGCTCGGCCTCCGCGTACCCCGCCGACCGCATGGCAGTCGAGCGCGGCTTCGAGCAGCTGGTCCGCGAGGCCCCTGCCCCACTCGTCCGGCTCGACGAACAGCCACGAGAGGAGCGCGGCGTCGGAGTCCGGGCGCCAGCTCACGACCACCCGACCAGCCGTCGTCCCGGTCGGCGACGCGGGTCCAGGCCGAGCGGTCGTCCGAGCGCCTGCGCACCTGCCGCTCGGGCGGCGGCGGTGGCGACCAGCCGTCCGGGGCCCAGTCGGCGTAGGTCGCGTCGCAGCGCGCGATCAGCTCCGCGACCAGCCGGGCGTCGGCCGGCGCCGGCGCCCTCAACCGCCCAGCCACCGCACCGGCTCGCCGTGGTAGCCGGCCTGCGCCAGCACGCGCTCCTCGCCGCCCGGCCACACGGTCAGGCGCAGCTCCGCGAGCTCGCCGCCCGGCTCGAGCGCGAGCCGGGCCAGCGGCGCGTCCTCGCGTGGCGCGCGCGCCCGCCTCGGTCGATCAGCGCGCCGATCCGCTCGCGCTCGCCCGCGTCCACGTACTGCATGACGATCGAGTGGAACACCACCGTGCACGCCCCCGCGGCGGGCTCGGCCAACCGCCGCTCGAGCCAGTCCGCGGCGCCCGAGCGCTCCACGGAGACCGGGATCGACGGCGGCCACCTCGAGCGCGCCGTCGAGCACGCGCAGGCGGTCCAGCTGGTCCGGCCAGAGGTAGGAGCGCAGGGTGAGGCGACCGTCGTCGTCGAGCAGCTCACCGGCGCCTCGTCGCAGCCCGCACGCTCCGCGATCCGCACGTGCCCGGGCAGCGAGGGAAGCGCGCCGTCGGCGTAGTCGGTGAACTGGACCGGCGAGTCCGGGATCGCCGAACTCGAACCCGCCGGCGCGAGTAGCGAGAAGGCGTCCCAGCGCAGGTTGAGGCCCGCGCTCGACCCGAGCTCGAGCAGCCGCAGCGGCAGCCCGGTCTCGGACGCGAGCGAGAGGAAGCCGAGCGCCAGCGCGCGCGAGCGGCCCACCTCGTTCGTCTGGACCGGACTCTTCACGAGCGACCTGCAGCTCCTCCAGGTGCTCGGCGACGGTGGTGCGGAACGGCTGGCCACGCGCGCGGCAACGGACGCCGTCGCCCCCGCACGAGGGATAGAGCGCGGCCAGCTCCGGCGCGCGGCCGGCCAGCGCCAGCCGGTGCACCGCGCCCATGAAGCGCAGCTGGAGCATCGACTCGAGCGGGTCGTCCTCGTGCCCGGCGAGCGCCTCGGCCACCGGGCCGCCGGCCTCGGCGTCGTCGCGCGGCGCGCCGCAGCAGCTCGCCGTAGAGCGGCGAGCCGAGCCGGTCGCACCACTCGGCCTGCCAGCGCATCCGCGCCGGGCACGGCGTGCAGGTCCGCCGACCTCAGCCGCGCGCGGCGCGCTGGCGGCGAAGCTCGGCCACGAGCAGCTTCTGGTGGAGCGCGGCGATCAGGTCGCGCAGCGGCTCGGCGCCGGCCTGGATCAGCTCGGCGGCCCGGTCGGGCTCGAGCTCGCCGGCCAGCCGGTCCATCAGCACCTGGACCTCCTCCTTCACGAGGTCCTCGAGCGCGCGCTTGTAGCGCACGCGTGTCGTAGACGGTGAAGCCGATGCGCTCGTCGTAGCCGCCGGCGCGGAAGCGGCTGATGGCCTCCACGATCTGCACGTCGCGCTCGCCGTAGCCGCGGCTGGTCGGGCGTGAGGATCTCGAGCTCGGCCAGCCGGTCGAGCACCTCCTGCGGGATGTCGTAGCGGCGCCGCAGCTCCGCGGCCGACACGCGGCTGCGCGTCCCCCTGGAGCGCGCTCTCGAGGATCCGGTCCTCGAGCTCCACGAGCGCCGCGCGCGCGCTCGGGGTCGTCCTCGAGCACCGAGCGGATCAGCTTGAGCGGCATGAAGCGCTCCTCCTGGAGCTGCTTGATGAGCCGGATCCGCTCGACGAACTCGGGCGGGTAGTAGGCCATGTTGCGCGAGGTCTTGACCGGCTCCGGCAGCAGCCCCTCGCGCAGGTAGTGCTTGATCGTGCCGGAGCTGACGCCGCTGCGCTCGGCCAGCTCCTTCATCTTCAGGAGCCCGTTCTGCGCTCACCCCATGAAGCTCCCGCGGGCGCCCGGTCCCCGGCGGGGCCCGGCCACCGCGCCCGCCTCCTCCAGCGCCGCGATCTCGCTCCTCGTCGTAGCCGAGCGCCGCGAGCACCTCGTGCGTGTGCTCGCCGAGCGCGGGCCCGGGACCGGCCGGCGCACCCGGGGTGCGCGAGAGCTTGACCGGCACCCCGAGCAGGCGAACTCCGTCGGCACCGGGCTGGTCGACCTCCACCACCATCTCGCGCGCGCGCACGAGCTCCGAGTCGAGCGCCTCGTCCAGGTCGAGCACCGGCTCGAGGCAGCAGTCGTGATTCGAGGCGAACTCGCGCCACTCCTCGCGCGTGCGCTCCATGAAGATCCGCTCCACCTCGGCGTGGGCGTCCGAGCCGGGCGCGTCGAACTGCTTCTCCACCAGGTCCTCGCGCCCGACGCCCGCGCACCACGCCTGCCAGAACTTCGGCTCGAGCGCGCCGAGCGTGACCCAGCCGTCCTTGCAGGCGTAGGGCCGGTAGCAGATGAGCGCTGCCCGCGAGCTCGAGCGTGCCGCGCTCCGGCACCACGTCCTCGGCGAGGTAGCGCGCGGCCACGAGGGCGAGCCAGGACAGCGCGCCGTCGAACATCGAGACGTCCACGAGCTGGCCCGAGCCCGGTGCGCTCGCGCTCGCGCAGCGCGGCGAGGATGCCGAACGCCGCCATCTGCGCGCCGCCGCCGATGTCGGCGATCTGCCCGGCGGCCTGCACCGGCGGTCCGCCGCGCTCGCCGCGTCAGCCCGAGCAGCCCGCCGAGGCCGAGGTAGTTCATGTCGTGGCCGGAGCGCGTCCGTGTAGGGGCCGTCCTGCCCGTAGCCCGGTGATCGCGCAGTACACGAGCCCCGGGTTCTCCTCGCGCAGGCGCTCGTAGCCCACGCCGAGCCGGTCGAGCACGCCCGGGCGGAACGACTCGAGCAGCACGTCGTGCTCGCGCACCAGCTTCAGCAGCACCTCGCGCCCGCGCTCCTCCTTGAGGTTCAGCCGGATCGAGCGCTTGCCGCGGTTGAGGGCGAGGAACAGCGCCGACTTCGCCGAGTCCGCGGCGCCCTCGTGGTACGGGCGTGGCCCAGCGGATGTAGTCGCCCATGCCGGTGTCCTCGACCTTCAGCACCTCGGCGCCGAAGTCGGCGAGCAGCAGCGAGCAGAAGCCCCCGGGCAGGAGGCGCGACAGGTCGAGGACCCGCACGCCCTCGAGCGCCCCGCTCACGCCGCCACCTCGCGCGCGGGCGCGTCGAGCAGCTCGCGCGCCTCGGCGACCGTGGCCGCGCGCCGGCCCACGTCCTCCACCAGCCGGCGGGCGCGGGCGATCAGGTCGCCGTTCGAGCGCGCCATCTCGCCCTCCGGGCAGGTAGAAGTTGTCCTCGAGCCCCACGCGCACGTTGCCGCCGAGCGCGGCCGCGGTGGCCACCAGCCGCCACTGGTCGCGGCTGATCCCGATCACGCCCCAGTTGTTGCGGCCCCTCGGCGCCGCCGGGCACCTGCTCGGCCATGAACGCGAGGTTCCGCGGCGTGGGCCGGATGCCGCCGTTCACGCCCATCACGCACGACACCTGCAGCGGCTCGCTCGAGCAGGCCCATGTCGAGCAGCGGGTCGAGGTTGGCCACGTGGCCCGAGTCGAAGCACTCGTGCTCGGGCCGGATGCCCGATGCTCGTTCATCGCCTCGAGGAACTCGATGATCGTGTCGAACGAGTTCTCGAACACGGCCTTGAACACGAAGTCCTTGCGCTTGCGCGAGTACTTCGCGTAGTTCATCGAGCTCATGTTCAGCGCGGCCACGTCGGGCCGCAGCTCGCGCAGGTAGGCGATCCGCTTCTCGATCGGCACGCCGATCGCGCCGGTGGAGTAGTTGATGATCACGTCGTCCACCGCGCCGCGGATCGCCTCGGTGATCGCGCGGAAGTCCTCGATCTCGTACGACGGCACGCCGTCGGGCGTGCGCGCGTGGATGTGGATCATCGAGCAGCCCTCGTCCACGGCCCGCTTGCGCCTCGGCGGCGTACTCCTCGGGCGTGTACGGGATCGCCGGGCACTGGTCGCGGTTCGCCACCGCGCCCGAGATCGAGCACGTGATGATCGCGGGGTTCTCGAAGCTGCTCATACGGGCATCACTCCATGCTTCTTGTGCGGGCGCTGGACCCGCTTGGTGGCCGCCATCTCGAACGCCTTGATCACGGTCGGGCGCGTCTCGCGCGGGTCGATCACGTCGTCGATGAGCGCGTTGCCGGCGGCGATGTAGGGGTCGATCGCTGGCCCGGATCCCCTCGATCATCTCGGCGCGCGCCGCGTCCGGGTCGTCGGCCGCCTCGATCTGCTTGCGGAAGATGATGTTCACGGCGCCCTCGGGCCCCATCACCGAGATCTCGGCGCTCGGCCAGGCCACGATCAGGTCCGGCTCGTAGGCCTTGCCGCACATCACGTAGTAGCCGGCGCCGTAGGCCTTGCGCACGATCACGGTCACCTTCGGGACCGTCGCGCGCGAGACGGCGTAGAGCATCTTCGCCCCGTGCCGGATGATCCCGGCGTGCTCGACCTTCGTGCCGACCATGAAGCCCGGCACGTCCATCAGGAACAGCAGCGGGATGCCGTAGGCGTCGCAGAGGTTGATGAAGCGCGCCGCCTTGTCCGCCGAGTCGTTCTCGAGGATGCCGCCGAGGTGGCGCGGCTGGTTGGCCACGATGCCCGACCGGGCGGCCGCCCATCCGGGCGAGGCAGGTGATGATCGTCCGCGCCCAGCGCGGCTTGAGGTCGAACCACTCGCCGTCGTCCACGATGCGGCGGATCACGTCGTACATGTCGTACGGGTGGCGCGGGGAGTCGGGCAGGATGTCGAGCAGCTCCTCGTCCATGCGGTCGGCGGGGTCGGCGGCCTCGCGGAGCGGCGGCGCCTGCTCGCAGTTCTGCGGCATGTACGAGAGGTAGTCCTTGATCGCCGCGATGCAGTCCTCGTCGGAGTCCACCTCGAGGTCGCCCACGCCCGACACGCGCGTGTGCACGCGTGAGCCGCCGAGCTCCTCCTGGGTCACGTCCTCGCCCGTGACCGCCTTCGTGAGGTGCGGCCCGGCGAGCGCCATCGAGCCGCGGCCCTTGACCATCGGCACGAAGTCGGCGAGGCCGGGGATGTAGGCGGTGCCCGCGGCGCACGGCCCCATGAGCGCGGCCACCTGAGGCACGACGCCGCTCATGATCACCTCCTCGCGGAAGAGGTGGCCCGAGCCGGCGAACAGCGAGCCGGCGGCCTCCTGGATGCGCGCGCCCGCCGAGTCGAGCAGCCAGACCATCGGGATGCGCTTCTGGAGCGCCAGCTCGCGCAGCCGGGTGACCTTCAGCTCGCCGGTCATGCCCATCGAGCCGGCCATCACGGTGAAGTCGTAGGCGGCCACGGCCACCAGCCGGCCGTCGACCTTGCCGTAGCCCGGTGATCACGCCGTCGGCGGGAGCCTCCTTGCCCTCCATCGAGCGCTGGGAGAAGTGCGGGCGGGCGTGGATGCCGAGCTCGGTGAACGTGCCCTCGTCGATCAGCAGCGCGAGCCGCTCGCGCGCGGTGAGCTTCTCCGCCGCGTGCTGGCGCTCGATGCGCTCGGCCGCCGCCGCCCTCACGCGCACGCTCGCGGCGCTCGTGCAGGTCGTCGACGAGCGAGCGCAGCGACGGGCGTGAGACGAGCGTGTCGGCTGCTGCCCTCTCGGTTGCGGCCAATGCCCCTCCGGTCGAAAGTGGGAAGTACTACTGCTTACTCTGACGATCGCTCGTCAGGCGGTCAAGGAAGGGCTCGACCACCTTCATCGCGGTCTCGGCGGCCGCGGCGTGCTCCCCAGGGTCGTCCGGAGCCTCGAACGCCGTGATCTCGAGCCCCACCAGCTCGCAGTCCTCGACCACCGCCTCGGCCAGGTCGTAGAGCTTGTCCGGGCTGAGCCCGCCGGGCGACGGGAACTGCGCCGGGAAGGCCTCCGGGTCGAGCACGTCGAGGTCGAGGTGCACGTAGACGGGCGCGCCGTCGAGCGCGTTCTTCACCGCCACCAGCGTCTCCACGCTGCTCGCGCCGATCACGGTGACCCCGCTGCGCCGCAGCAGGTCCTGCTCGCCCTCGTCGAGGTCGCGCACGCCGGCGAGCACCACCCGGTCCGACGCGATCGTGTCCGTGAGGCCGGCGTCCCACTCGCCGCAGGCGCCCGCGAGCGCCATCCCGCCGAGGTAGCCGCTGGCGGTCGTGGCCGGCGTGTTGTAGTCGCCGTGCGCGTCGAGCCAGAGGACCTTGATCCCGGCGCCGTGGCGCAGCGCGGACGGGCAGGGTGGTGATGCCGATCGAGCAGTCGCCCGCCAGCAGCACCGGCCGCCTGCCCGCGTCGAGCGCGTCGTCCACCTGGCCGCCCGCCTCGAGCAGGCAGCCGCGCGAGTCGCGCAGGTCCGTCCGCGTAGGGCGCGCTGCGCGTCTCCGACGGGCTGCCGATCGCTCGCGCCTCGGTGCCCAGGCGCGCCTCCACCAGGGGCGTCAGGGTCTCCACGCCGCGCATGGCGCGCGGCGTGCGGTCGGCCGTCCGGCAGCGCAGCGCCACCAGTGACAGGCCCACGGTCAACGGCCTGTCCAGCTCGGATCCCGCTTCTCGAAGAATGCCCTCACCCCCTCCTGGATGTCCTCCGTCGTGAAGGCGATCGACAGCTGGCTGCGCAGGTGGTCGAGCGCGTCGTCGAGCGGCATGTCCAGTTGACGGTACATGGCGTCCTTGCCGAGCTTCATCAGCACGGGCGACTTGGCGGCGAGCCGCGCCGCCCAGTCGTCCACCGCGGCGTCGAACTCGTCGGCGGTCACGACGCGGTTCACGATGCCGGCCTCGCGCGCCTCCTCGGCCGAGATGCGCTCGCCCAGCAGCATGCAGCTCGTTGGCCTTCTTGCGCGGGACGTTGCGGTAGATCAGCGCCATGATCATGAAGGGGAACACGCCCACGTTGATCTCGGGCGTGCCGAACGTGGCCGTGTCCTTGGCGATCACGAGGTCGCAGGCGAGCGCGATGCCCAGCGAGCCCGCCAGCACGTGGCCGTTCGCGGCGCAGATGCGTGGGCTTCCCGAGCTCCATGATGAGCTTGAAGAGCCGCGGGAAGCGCTCGGTGCCGAAGTGCTTGTGCACGAGCGGCACGTCCGCGGCGAACCCGTCGAGGTTGCCGCCGGAGCTGAACACCTTCTCGTGCGTGGAGCCGAGCACCACGCAGCGGACGCCCTCGTCGTCGCGCGCCGACTCGAAGGCGTCGATCAGCTCGCTCAGCAGCTGGTTCGAGAGCGCGTTGCGCGTGTCCGGGAGGTTCATGGAGATCCGCGCGACGCCGTCGCGGACCTCGTAGAGCAGGGCTTCGTAGGCCATCCGCGAGTTCTACTCGCCCGGCGGGGCCCATGCCGCCCGCATGTCCACGCGCTCGCCGCGGAACGGGACTCCCTCGGCCTCGAGCAGCCGGCGCTGGCGCTCGCCCTTGGCCAGCGAGCCGTCCGCGCGGACCACGCGCTGCCATGGCACCGTCGGGTCGTCGCACTGAGAGAGCACCGCGCCGGCGCGTCGCGGCGCGCCGGGCGTGAGGTCGCCGTAGGTGGTCACGGTGCCGGGTCTGAGCGACCGGACGCGGGCGAGCACCACGTCCACGTCAGAGGCCATACGCCTCGAGCAGGTTGAGCCAGACCTCGCTGCGGGTGGGGAACGCGGGCACCGCGTGGGCGAGCCGCTCGAGCGGCACCTCGCCGATCACGGCGATCGTGGCGGCGTGCAGCCACTCGGCCACCTCGACGCCGGTGAAGGTGGCGCCGACGATCACGCGGCGGTCCTCGTCCACGATCAGCCGCGACGTGCCCGGCGCGTCGTCGCGGCCGTAGAAGCTCGCCCCGGCGGCCGACTGGGTCGGCACGTCGACCACGCGCACGTTCAGCCCCGCCCCCTGCGCGCCCTCGGCCGTGTAGCCCACGGCCGCCACGTGCGGGTCGGTGAAGATCACGCGCGGCGAGCGCGCGTCGTCGTTGATCGCGTGCGCGTCCTTGCCGAGGATCCCGTCCGCGGCGATCCGGCCCTGGTACTTGCCCATGTGCGTGAGCAGCACGCGGCCGTTCACGTCGCCGATGGCGTAGAGCCAGTCGCTCGCGCGCATGCTGTCGTCCACCTCGATCGGCTTGCCGGGCTCGAGCCCGACGCTCTCGAGGCCGAGGTCGTCGGTCCGCGGGCGCCGCCCGACGGCCACGAGCAGCTCGTCGCCGCGCAGCGGGCCTCCGCTCTCGAGCTCGAGCTCGACCTCGCCGCCGCTCGCCCGCACGCCGGTGGCCTTGCATGCCCACCTGCACGTCCACGCCGCGCTCGTGCAGCGCGGCGCTCACCTGCTCGCCGGCGAACGGCTCCTCGCGGGACAGCACGCGGTCGCTCCCCTCGACCAGGGTGACCTTGGAGCCGAGCGTGCTCCAGGCCTGCGCCATCTCCACGCCGACCACGCCGCCGCCGAGGATCACGAGCCGCTCCGGCGGCGACTTGGCGGTGGTGACCTCGCGGTTGGTCCACGGCTTCGCCTCGCGCAGCCCCTCGATCGGCGGGATGCTCGAGCTGCTGCCGGTGGCCACGACCACGGCCCGGCGCGCGACGAGCGTGTCGTCCCCGACCTTCACGCGGCGCTCGCCGTCCAGGCGGCCGCGGCCGCGCACGAGCTCGATCCCGTGCTGGTCGAGCCAGGGCTCCATGTTCGAGTCGTCGAGGTCGTGGATGATCTCGTCGCGGCGGTCGAGCACCGCGCGAACGTCGATGTCGCCGGTCACCGCCTCGCGCACGCCCGGGATGCGCCGCACCTCGGCGAGCAGCTCGCCCGGGCGCAGGAGCGCCTTCGAGGGCATGCACGCGTAGAAGGAGCACTCGCCGCCCACGAGCTCGGCCTCCACGAGCGCGACCTCGAGCCCGGCGTCGCCGAGACGCCCGGCGCAGACCTCCCCCGCCGGTCCGCCGCCGAGGACCACCACGTCGATCTCCCGCTCCGCCACGGCGGCGAGACTAGCCGACCGAAAGTCGTTCGCCGCGCAAAGAAGACTGTCCTTTCGAGCAGCAGACCGGGGATAGCCGGCCTGAGAGGGTCGGGCCTCGATGCTGGTCAGCCCGGCCGAGCGACTGCGCCGCCTTGCCGACGACGGCGACGGCGACTCGCTGAGCAGGCGTCTGCGCGAGCGGCGCTTCCAGATGTTCGACTCGCTGGTGGAGCGCCTGCCGCATCCGATCTCGATCCTGGACGTGGGCGGGACGGTCGAGTTCTGGGAGCGCCGCGGGTGGGCCGACCGGCCCGGCGTGTCGATCACGCTCGTGAACCTCGGCGAGCAGGAGCAGCGCCGCGGCAACGTGCACGCGGTGGTGGGCGACGCCACCGACCTCAGCGCGTTCGCCGACCGCCAGTTCGACGTGGCGTTCAGCAACTCCGTGATCGAGCACCTCTTCACCTACGAGGCGCAGTCGCGCATGGCGCGGGAGATGCAGCGCGTGGCCGCCGCCCACTGGGTGCAGACGCCGAACTTCTGGTTCCCGGTCGAGCCGCACTTCCTCGTGCCGGCCTGGCACTGGCTGCCGGAGGACGCGCGCGTGGCCGTGCTCACGCGGCGCGGCGTGGGCTGGGCCGGCCGCTGCCCCGACCCGGCATTCGCCCGCGAGATCGTGCAGCAGCACAGGCTGATGCGCCGCGGCGAGCTGAGGCGGCTGTTCCCGCGCTCGAGCATCGTGCCGGAGCGCTTCTGCGGGCTCGTGAAGTCGTGGATCGCGGTCCGCGGCTTTCCGGCCGCCGCCTAGCCCGAGTCAAGAGTAGGAAGTCCCACTCCCTACTTTGGTACGGTGCCGCTGGTCCAACGAGGAGGAGCCGCTGTGGCAACGGCCGAGAAGGTGCTCAAGCCGGACTTCGAGACGAGGCGGAAGCACTTCATCTTCAACGAGGAGCACGATCAGCTCCGCGAGTCGATCCGCGCGTTCGTGAAGAAGGAGCTCGCGCCGCACTCGATGGAGTGGGAGGAGACGACCTTCCCCGACTCCGTGTTCCGGCGCATGGGCGAGCTCGGCTTCCTCGGCCTCTCCTACCCCGAGGAGTACGGCGGGCAGGGCGGCGACTACTACTGCAACCTCGTCCTCGCCGAGGAGATGGCCGGCGCCGGGTCCGGCGGCCTCGCGATGGGCGTGGCGGTGCACACGGACATGGCCACCCCGCCGGTGCACCTGTTCGGCACCGAGGAGCAGAAGCAGAGCTACCTGGTGCCGTCGATCCGCGGCGAGAAGATCTCCTGCCTCGGCATCACCGAGCCCGACGCCGGCTCCGACGTGGCCGGCATCAAGACGCGCGCCGTGCGCGACGGCGACGAGTGGGTCATCAACGGGTCGAAGACCTACATCACCAACGGGCACCGGGCCGACTACATCGTGCTCGTCACGAAGACCGACCCGGACGCCGGCTACGACGGCTTCACGCTCTTCCTCGTGGACATGGACCGCGACGGCGTGATCCGCGAGAAGAAGCTCGAGAAGCTCGGCATGCACGCGTCCGACACCGCGCTGCTCGCCTTCCAGGACGTGCGCGTGCCCGCGGACGCGCAGCTGGGCCAGGAGGGCAAGGGCTTCTACCACATCATGTGGGAGCTCCAGGGCGAGCGCCTGATCGGCGCCGCGGGCTGCGTGGCCGGCGCCCAGCGCTGCTTCGACCGCACGCTCGAGTACGCCACCGACCGCACCGCGTTCGGGCGCCCGATCGGCCGCTTCCAGGCCATCCGGCACAAGTTCGCCGACATGGCCACGAAGATCGAGGCCGCCCGCCAGATGGTCTACACGACCGCGTGGCGCTTCCAGAACGGCGAGTACCCGGTGCGCGAGATCTCGATGGCCAAGCTCTACTCCGCGCGGATCGCCTGCGAGGTGACCGACGAGTGCCTCCAGATCCACGGCGGCGCCGGCTACATGAAGGAGTACGGCATCGAGCGGGCGTGGCGCGACATGCGTCTGAACCGCATCGGAGCGGGTACGGATGAGGTCATGCTGGACGTGATCGGCCGCTCGTACGGCGCTCTGAGCGCATGCAGGCTCGGAGATAGACCGCTCGCGGCGCCTCGACCAGGGCGCCCCGGGCGGCCACAACCGCTGGCACCCGGACATCCCGCCGGTGGCCGCCGCCGACCCCGGCGAGGAGGTCACGTTCGAGATCCGCGACTCGCGTGACCGCACGCTCACGCGCGACTCGCGGCACGAGGACCTGCTCGCGATCCCGTCGCTGGCGCATCCCGCTCACCGGCCCGCTCGAGGTGCGCGGCGCGGAGCCCGGCGACGTGCTCGAGATCGAGGTGCTCGGCTACGAGACCGACGACTTCGGCTGGACGGCGATCTGGCCGGGCTCGGGGTTCCTCGGCGACCTCTTTCCCGACCCGTTCCTGGCGCGCTGGGAGCTGGACGGCGAGCGCGCCCGCTCGGAGGACGTGCCGGGCGTGGCCGTGCCGGCCGGCGTGTTCGCCGGGGTGATCGGCGTGGCCCCCTCCCGGGAGCTCTTCGCGCGCGCGCACGCGCGCGAGGCGGAGCTCGCCGGCCGCGGCGGCCGCTTCGACGGGCCGAGCGCCGAAGGTGCCGCGCCGCCGGCCGCCGCCGACGGGCTCCGCACCTACCCGCCGCGCGAGAACGGCGGCAACATCGACGTGCGCGACCTGGTCGTCGGCAGCCGGCTGCTGCTGCCGGTGCAGGTGCCGGGCGCGCTGCTGTCGCTCGGCGACCTCCACTTCGCCCAGGGCGACGGCGAGGTGTGCATCTCGGCGATCGAGACCGGCGGCAGCGCGACCGTGCGCGTGGGCCTGCGGCGTGAGGGCTGGCGGCCCACGTTCCCCGCCTGGGAGACCCCGCCGCGGCCGGGCCGCGCCTACTTCGCGACCACGGGCATCCCGCTCGACGACGACGGGCGCAACGAGCAGCTCGACCTGAACCTCGCCACCCGGCGCGCGCTCATCGAGATGCTCGGCTGGCTCGAGCACGAGCACGGCCTGGCGAGGGAGCCCGCGTACGTGCTGATGAGCGCGGCGGTGGAGCTGCGCGTGTCGGAGCTGGTGGACGCGCCGAACGCGCTCGTGTCGGCGGCGATGCCGCTCGACGTGTTCGAGGCGTGACGGCGGGCCTCCCCGGGGCCTGGTCGCCGGGGAGACCCGCCACGCCCTGCCCTGAGCTCAGCCCGTTATCGGGAGCGAGATCTCGATGCGAGAGAAGGTCACGGCGCCCGCCCCGCGCTGCGGCGTGTAGAGCGTGGTGGACGGCGTGATCTGGAGCTTGTACGTGGAGCCCGCCTTGGCCTCGGCGGCGATCACCTCGAGCGGCCGCTCGATCGTCCGCGGGACGCCGTCGAGCGTCAGCGGGATCGGCGTGGCCTGGTTGCCGAGCACGTGCCCCGAGCCGTCCACGATCTGGGCGTACACGTGGGTCGCTCCGACGGCGATGCCGCTGTAGGAGAGCTTCAGCTTCGGCTCGCCCACCAGGTGAGCGGGCCCGCTCGCGGCCGGCAGCGCGACCTCGACCGCGCCGGGTGACGGCGTGGCGGCGATCAGCCCGCCGGACGTGTTCACGGGCGCGATCGCCAGCGTCTTCTGGCCGGTGATCGCCGTGAGCGACCCGCGCTGCGCGAGCGGGTAGTCCGCCGCCGAGCGCCACTGCGCGTCGTCGGCCAGCCACTCGAAGCGCGGGCCGGTCTGCACCGTGGTGTCGCGCTTCAGGTAGCGGGCCAGCCAGTTGAGGACCGTCCGCTCGATGCGGCCGGCCTCGCCGGAGCCCGTGAGGCAGACGCCGTGGCCGCCGCAGAACCAGAGCATCTTGGTCGGGATCCCGCGGCTGCGCAGCGAGGCGTAGTTGCGCACCGCCTCCTTGAGCGTGAACAGCGTGTCCGCCGTACCCTGCGTGATGAGCGTCGGGATCTTGACCTTCGAGAGCAGGGTGTCCGGCCCGTGAGCCGCGAACCAGGCCTGGTCCGCCGGCGAGATGTAGCCGTTCGCGATCCCGTTGACGCAGGTGTTGAAGACGTGCGGGTCGAGGCGCGAGAGCTCGATCCCGTCGGGGTTCATCAGGCCGCCGGGCAGCGAGGCGCCGATGCCCGCGCCGCAGAGCACGAGGCCCCAGCCGGCCTTGAGCGAGCCTTCCTTGTTCAGGCTCGTGGTGAGCGAGTTCCAGGAGATGTTCGGCGTGATCACGTCCACGCGCGCGTCGCGCGCCGCCGTGATCCACTGGATCCCGCCGCCGTAGGAGCTGCCGTTCATGCCCACGCGCGGGTCGCCGGCCTTGTCGAGCTGGGCCTCGGGCTGCTTCGCGAGCCAGTCGATCAGCGCGGACGCGTCCCGGGCCTCGAAGTCGGGGGAGTCGACCTCGACCTGTCCGCCCGACTGGCCGAAGCCGCGCGGGTCCCAGGTGAGGACGTTGTAGCCGGCGTTGCGCAGCGGGCCGAGGCCGACGCCGCCGAAGAGCTCGTCGGAGCTCGAGTTCTCGTCGGTCTCGCCCGGCTGGCTCCAGCCCGGGCCGACCATCACGGTGGGCGCCCGCTTCCCGGCCGCGAGCCCCGCGGCGGGGAAGAAGTGGGTGTTGATCGCGGTCTGGTCGAAGGACCGGATCGTCGCGTCGCGGGCCTCAGCGGCCGGTGCGAGCACGGCGGCCGCCGCCGCCACTGCCACGATCATCAGCAACCGCCCCACCGTGCCACCGCGCTCTCGCCATGCTCACTCTCCCCTGATCCATGAACGTTGAAGTTTCTGGATAGTACGCTAGAGTTTCCGAAGATGCAAGCAAGCAGCTCCGCCATCTACGAGTTCCCCGTAGGTCCTCTTCCCTCCGGGCGCCATTCGCTAACGCGCGAGACCGTGCTCGCGTCGCAGCGCGGGCGCCTCCTGGACGCCATGGCCGCTGGCCGTGGCCGAGCACGGCTACGGGAACACGACGATCGCGCACGTGGTCTCGCACGCCGGCGTCTCGCGCAAGACGTTCTACGACCACTTCAGGGACAAGAACGAGTGCTTCCTCGCGATGTACGACACGGGGATCGGCTTCCTGCTCCAGCGCGTGGCCGACACGCATCGAGGGCCAGGAGGACCCGCACAGCCGGCTGGTGGTCGGGCTGCAGGCGGTCCTCAGCATCCTCTCGGCCGAGCCCGCCTTCTGCCGCGCGATCATCGTCGAGGTCCACGCGGCGGGCCCGGAGGCGCTCGCGCGCCGGCGCGCGGTGGTGAGCGTCTTCGCCGACCGCTACCTCGACGCCAACCGCCAGGCCCGCGAGAACGGCTCGAAGATCGCCGAGCTCTCCGTGGACAAGGCCCTGGCCGTGGTGGGCGGCATCCTGGACCTCATCTCCACCCGCGTGGAGGCCGACCGCACCGAGACGCTCCCCGAGCTCGCCGACGAGCTCACCTCGTTCGCCGTGCACAACGTGCTGCCCCGGCGCTAGGCCGGGACATACGGATGCGCGCATCGGCGCGCTCCTCGACCACGTCCGCTCCTACTACGAGGCGCTCAACTCGGGCGACCCCGACCGCGTGGCGGGCCACTTCACCGACGACGCGACCCACTACTACACGCGCCTCGGCCCGCACGAGGGCGCTCGAGACGATCGGCGGCCACACGAAGTGGGCGGTCGAGAACATCGAGGGCCACTGGGAGATCGAGGACGCCGTGGACGACGGCGAGCGCGTGGTGATCGAGTGGACGATGACCTGGCGCGACCCGCGCTCCGGCGAGCGCCGCCTCGATCGCGGCACCGAATGGTTCGAGTTCCGGGACGGCAGAATCTCCGAGGTGCGCGCCTACCACCACGGCAACCGCAAGAACCCGAGCGGCGACCTCCTGGGCTTCGACCACGCCGGCCGCGGCCACACCATGCTGGAGCCGTCTGATGGCGGACTTCGCGCCGACGATCCGCGACGCCTACGCGAGCGACGGACCGGCCCTCGACCTCGGCCGCGGCGTCCACGACGGGCAGCTCGCGCCCGAGGCGGTCGTCCAGGTGCCGCTCCGGATGATGAACCGCCACGGGCTCGTGGCCGGCGCCACCGGGACCGGCAAGACGATCACCCTCCAGACGATCGCCGAGCAGCTCTCGGCGGCAGGCGTCCCGGTGTTCGCCGCCGACGTGAAGGGCGACCTCTCCGGGATCGGCGCTCCGGGCGCCCCCGGCGGTCCGGCCGAGAAGCGCATGACCGAGCTGGGCCTGCCGTTCGCGCCGGCCGCCGCCCCGGTCGAGTACCTGTCGCTCGGCGGGATCGGGCCGGGCGTGCCGGTGCGCGCGACGGTGTCCGACTTCGGGCCCCAGCTCCTCGGCAAGGTCCTCGAGGCGAACGAGACGCAGGAGCAGAGCCTGGCGCTCGTGTTCCACTACGCGGACTCGAAGGGGCTGCCGCTGCTCGACCTCGCCGACCTGCGCGCGCTGCTGACCTTCCTCGAGTCGGACGCCGGCAAGAGCGAGCTCGAGGGCATCGGCGGGCTCGCGTCCTCGACGGTGGGCGTGCTCCTGCGCGCGCTCGTGGGCCTCGAGGACGGCGGCGGCAACGAGTTCTTCGGCGAGCCGCAGCTGGCCGTGAGCGACCTGATGCGCACGGCCCCGGACGGGCGCGGCATCGTCTCCGTGCTCGAGCTGCCTGCCGTGCAGGACAAGCCGAAGCTGTTCTCGACCGTCCTGATGTGGCTGCTCGCCGAGCTGTTCGAGGAGCTCCCCGAGGCCGGCGACCTCGACAAGCCCAAGCTCGTCTTCTTCTTCGACGAGGCGCACCTCCTCTTCCGGGACGCCACGAAGGCGTTCCTCGAGTCCGTGACGCAGACGGTCCGCCTGATCCGCTCGAAGGGCGTGGGCGTGTTCTTCGTCACCCAGGTCCCGGACGACGTGCCCGCGGACGTGCTGGGCCAGCTCGGGAACCGCGTCCAGCACGCGCTGCGCGCGTTCACGCCGGACGACGCGAAGTCGCTCAAGGCGGCGGCCTCCACCTACCCCACCTCGGAGTTCTACGACGTGCCCGAGCTGCTCACGCAGATGGGCATCGGCGAGGCCGCCGTGACCACGCTGTCCGACGAGGGCGTGCCCACCCCGGTGGTGCACACGCGGCTGCGCGCGCCCGCGTCCCGGATGGGGCCCGCCGACGACGTGGACGGCACGGCGAAGGCGTCGCCGCTGTTCGCGAAGTACGGGACGCGCGTGGACTCCGAGAGCGCCCGGGAGATGCTCGCCGGGCGGATGGAGAAGGCCGAGGAGAAGGCCGGCCAAGCCGAAGAAGCGAGAAGGAAGCGCGCCGCCCGCGCCGGCGGGCGGCCTCGACGCGCTGGGGGACTACCTCGGGTCGCGCGAGGGCAAGGCGATGCAGAAGAAGGTCATGCGCGGCGTCTTCGGGATGCTGAAGAAGCGCCTGTGAGCGCCGCGGTCGTCCCGCCGTTCACCGACGAGCACGAGCAGCTCCGCGAGGCGATCCGGCGCTTCGTGACGAAGGAGCTGCGGCCGCACGCGGACGAGTGGGAGGACGCGGAGTGGTTCCCGAACGACGTCTTCACGCGGATGGCGGAGCTGGGCTACCTCGGGCTCAAGTACCCCGAGGAGTACGGCGGGGAGGGCGGCGACTACGTCCACGACGCCGTGCTCGCCGAGGAGCTCACGGGCGCGGGGTCGGGCGGCCTGTCCGCGGGCATCGGCGCCCACATCGGCATCGCCACGCCGCCGATCTGGAAGTTCGGCACCGAGGAGCAGAAGCAGCGCTACCTGGTCCCGGCGATCAGGGGTGAGCGGATCGCCGCCCTCGGCATCACCGAGCCGGGCGCCGGCTCGGACGTGGCCGGGATCCGCACGTTCGCGCGCAAGGTCGACGGCGGCTACGTGGTGAACGGCTCCAAGACGTTCATCACCAACGGCGTGCGCGCCGACTTCCTGGTCACGGCGGTCAAGACGACCGAGGACGGAGGCCACCAGGGCCTCTCGTTCCTGATCCTCGAGCGCGAGATGGACGGCTACTCGGTGTCGAAGAAGCTCGAGAAGCTCGGCTGGCGCGCCTCGGACACGGCCGAGCTCGCCTTCGACGACGTGTTCGTTCCGGACGAGAACCTGCTCGGCCAGGAGAACAAGGGCTTCTACCTGATCATGGCCAACTTCCAGTGGGAGCGGCTGGTGATGGCGCTCGGCGCGGTGGGCTCGATGAGCCGCATGCTCGACGCCGCCGTGACCTACGCCGGCGAGCGAACCGCCTTCGGCCGCCCGATCGGGAAGCACCAGGCGATCAGGCACAAGGTCGCCGAGATGGCGGTCAAGCTCGAGGCGTCGCGGTCGCTGACCTACCACGCGCTCTGGCTGTTCGCGAACGGCACCGACGCCATCCGCGAGGTCACCGAGGCGAAGCTGCTCAGCCAGCGCGCCGCCTACGAGGTGGCCGACGACACCCTGCAGATCCACGGCGGCGCCGGCTACATGAAGGAGTACGGGATCGAGCGCGCGGTGCGCGACACGCGCCTCGGCCCGATCGGCGGCGGCACCGACGAGGTGATGAAGGAGATCCTCGGGAAGCAGCTGGGGCTGTAGGCCGAGGCGGCTAGGCGAGCGCCTCGATCCGCGCCGGCACGTGCTTGTGCCAGGGCGTGCCGGCGAACGGGTCGCGCCAGTCCGACGAGGTCAGCGCGTTCGGCGCGACCCCCGGCGACGCTCACGCGGCCGTCGGAGTCCGTGAAGTCGAGGCCGAAGCCGTTGGGGAGCGAGGCGTGTCCGGGCTGCATGGCGTCGTTCACCTCGACCGAGGCGTCGGCGCTGCCGCGGGCGGTCGTGATGCGGGCGCGCCCGCCGTCGCGCAGCCCGAGCCGCGCGGCGTCCTCCTCGCTGACGCGCAGGGCCCCGTCCGCGTCGCGCTTACGCCAGCCGGGGTTCGGATGATGTCGTTGGCGGTGTACGAGCGCCGCTCGCCCACCGAGAGGACGACCGGGAAGTCGTCGCTCGTGTGCCCCGGGCGGGCGTCGCGCAGCGCGCGCGAGCTCCTCGACCAGCTCCGGGATCTCGAGCGCGATCCGCTTGTCCGGGTGGGTGATGTACCCGAAGTCGTCCTCGTACTCGTCGACGGTGAACGTGATCCCGGAGCGGCCCTCGAGGATCGCGTCGAAGAGCGCGTCGCCGTCGGCGTGCCCGGCGCGGCGAACCGCATCCGGGTAGGTCATCGCGGTCCGCTGCGCGAGCCCCCACAGCGCGGCCGCCCCCTGGAGGCCCTCGGGCAACGACGGCCCCAGCGTCTCGTAGAGGAGATAGGGCAACACCCGTGCGAGCGACGGGTCGTCGGTCGTCGCCCTCATGAGCGCCTGTGCGTAGGCCGCGCGGCTCTCGCGCGCGGCCTCGCGCAGCGGCTCGAGCGCGGCGGGCTCGACCACGCCCAGCGCCCGCACGAGGCGCGCCCAGATCTCGGGCTCGGGGAGCGTGCCGGGGAGCGGCTCGAGCAGCGGGTGGCGCAGATGGAAGTTGTTCTCCGGGAACTCGAGGTTGAAGAACGTCGCCTCCGGCTTCTCGTACTGGCTCGCCGCGGGGAGGACGTAGTCGGCCAGCCGCGCGGTCTCGGTCATCGCGACGTCGATCACCACGACCAGCTCGAGCGCCTCGAGCGCCTCGCGGAACCGCTCCGAGTCGGCGAGCGAGTGGGCCGGGTTGCTGCTCTCGACGATCATCGCCCGGAAGCGGTCGGGGTGGTCGGTGAGGATTTCGTCCGGGATGACGTTGCACGGCGTCAGCCCGCCGATGACCGGTGCTCCAGTGACCGGCGTCCGGCCCATGTGGCCCGCCCGCAGCAGCGGCACCATCCACGAGTGCAGGTGCTGGGCGCCCGGCTTCGCGAAGTTGCCGGTGAGGATCCAGAGCAGCTTGTTCAGGTAGGACGAGAGCGTGCTGTTCGGCGCCTGCTGCACGCCGAGGTCCTCGAACACCGCGACGCTCTCCGCGCCGCCGATGCGGCGGGCGGCCGCGCGGATCAGGTCCTCGTCCACGCCGCAGCGCTCGGCGTAGTCGGCGATCGGCACGTCGCGCAGCGCGGCCAGCACCGGCTCGGCCCCGTTCACGTGCTCGGCCAGGAACACCTCGTCGAGGAGATCCTCCTGCACGAGCGTCGCAGCCAGCGCGGCGAGGCACCAGGCGTCGCTACCCGGCAGCACACGCAGATGGAAGTCGGCCAGCTCGGCCGTGTCGGTCCGGACCGGGTCGATCACGATCATCGACCGCTCCGGGTCCTTCGCGATCTCGCGCAGGACGACCCGCGCCCGCGGGAAGCTCTGCGACATCCACGGGTTCTTGCCGACGAACACGGACACCTCGGCGTGCTCGAACTCGCCGCGAGTGTGGCCTCCGGTGAGCTGGGAGTCGACCCACGCCTCGCCCGTCTTCTCCTGGGCCAGCGCGCCCGAGCGGTGCTTGGCACCGAGCGCCTTCAGGAACGCGCCGCTGTAGGCGCCGCCGAGGTGGTTCCCCTGCCCGCCTCCGCCGTAATAGAAGATCGACTCGCCGCCGTGCTCGTCGCGGATCCGCAGGAAGCGCTCGGCGATCTCCGCGATCGCCGTGTCCCAGTCGATCTCCTCGTGGGTGCCGTCGGGGCGGCGGCGGAGCGGCGACGTCAGCCGGTGCGAGCCGTTCTGGTACAGGTCGAGCCGCATGGCCTTGTTGCAGGTGTAGCCCTTGGACCCGGGGTGGGCCTTGTCGCCCCGGATCCGCGCGAGCGTGCGTCCCTCGAGCTGGACCTCGATCCCGCAGTTGCACTCGCAGAGGATGCAGGCGGTCGGTTGCCATTCGGTCGCGCTCACGCGGCCCTCCCTTGGTCGAGCTCCGCGCGCACAAGGTCGCGCAGCTGGCGATGGACGGTCTCGAGCGAGCCTGGCTCGCGGCGGCTGCGCGCCATGATCAGCGCACCCTCCACCGCGGCGATGACCATCACGGCGAGCTCCTCGGCGCGAGCGCGGGCGATCCCGTCGGCGGTGAGCCGGTCGGCGAGCAGCGCCTGCCAGCCCGGCGAAGGCGGCGGCCGCGTGCTCGTGCAGGTCGGAGCCGGGCTCGCCCGCCTCGACGGCCACGGCGACGATCGGGCAGCCGGCACGGAAGTCGCTGCGGACCAGCACCTCGCGGTACTCACCGATCAGCGAGTCGAGCAGCACGAGCGCGTCGTCGGATTGGCCGATCCGGGCGGCGATGTAGCCCCCGGCGAAGTCGGTGGCCTCGCGCAGCAGCTGGTCGCGCCCGCCCGGGAAGTGGTGGTAGACCGAGCCGCGCGGCGCGCCGCTGTGGGCGAGCACGTCGTCGATGCTGGTCGCGCGGGCGCCCTTCTCGCGGATGAGAAGCGCCGTCGAGGTGATCATGCGTTCGCGGGCCCCGGCCATACGTCGCTATGCAATATGTCATAGCCCGCAGCAGATGGCAAAGCCGCGCTTCGCGCTCCGGCGTATCCTGTCGCGGCCTTGACCACGGAGCTCTTCTCAGTCGACGGCAAGGTCGCGGTCGTGACCGGCGGCTCGCGGGGGATCGGGCTGATGGTCGCCCGCGGCCTGGTGGACGCCGGAGCCCAGGTCGTGATCTCGTCGCGCAAGGCGAGAGGCATGCGACGCGGCGGCGGCGGAGATCGGCGCGATCTCGGTGCCCGCCGACCTGTCGGCACGCGAGGGCGCCGAGCAGCTGGCGGCGGCAGTGGCCGATCGCTTCGACCGCGTCGACGTGCTGGTGAACAACGCCGGCGCCGCCTGGGGCGCGCCGCTCGAGGACTTCCCGGACTCCGGCTGGCGGAAGGTGATGGACACGAACGTCCACGGCATCTTCCTGCTCACCGTCGCGCTGCTCCCCCAGCTGCGCGCCTCGGAGGCGGCGAGCGTGATCAACATCGGCTCGATCGACGGGATCCGCGCACCGCTGATGGAGAACTACGCGTACAGCGCGAGCAAGGCCGCGGTGCACATGCTCACGAAGCACCTCGCGAAGCGGCTGGCCGGCGAGCGCATCCGCGTCAACGCGATCGCCCCCGGCCCGTTCGAGTCGCAGATGACGAAGTCGTTCCTCGGCACCGAGGAGGGCCGGTCAGCGGTCGCGTCCCAGGTCCCGGTCGGCCGCATCGGCACGCCCGAGGACGTGGTCGGCACGACGCTCTTCCTCGCATCGCGGGCCGGCGGCTTCCTCACCGGCACGGTGATCCCGCTCGACGGCGGCATCACCGGCTGCGGCGCCTCGCTCTGACGCTCGGCGCGCTCAGCCGGGCGCGTATTGCTCCGGCCGCTCCGCGAAGCGGCGGGCGCAGTCGAGCGAGCAGAAGCAGTGCCTGACGCCCTGGTGCTCGAGCGTCCCGGCGGCGTGATCGGGATCCACGGCCATGCGGCAGACCGGGTCGATCGGCATGCCCTCGAGCGTGCGCGTGAAGTCGCAGGTCGCCTCGACCAGCTCCACGGGCTCGGCCACGTTGCGCAGCTCGCGGGTGCCGCGCGGGCTGAGGTGCAGCCGCGGGCTGCCCTGGTCCCCGGTGATGCGACTCGCGGTCGCGGCTGTGATCAGCACCTCGCCCCCGGAGGCGGCGCCGGAGACGCGCGCCGCCAGGTTCACGGTCGCGCCGAACCAGTCGCCGTCGCGCTCGACCGCGGGCCCGGTGTGGATGCCCGCGCGCACGGCCGGATGGCCGTGCCGGCGGCCGAGGTCGTGGACGATCGCTATCGCGAGCCGGACCGCCCGTTCCGGGACGTCGGCCCGGATCATCACCGCATCGCCGATCGTCTTGACCTGCTCGGCCCCGTAGTCCGGCAGTGAGGAGCGCACCTCGGCCGCGAAGCGCGTGACCAGGTCGGCGGCCTCGTCGTCGCCGTGGACCTCGGTCAGCGCCGTGAACCCGGACAGGTCTGCGAAGAGGAACGTGTGCTCGACGTCTGAGATGGCCCGATTATCGGGCAGCTGCGCTTCTGTTTCGTGCCAGCCGCTCCGGCGTCTCGTCGCCGAAGCTCCGCGAAGAACGAGCCCAGCGAGTCCACCAGCTCGGTCATCGACCCGGCCGAGTAGAGGACCGGCTGGTACTTCGTGATGTCGTAGTCGATCGTGCCCATCTCGAGGAAGTCGATCGGGCGGATCTCCATCTCGCGGAACTCCTCGATCTCGCCGTAGCTCGAGAGGATGCCCGCCCCGTAGGCGCGCAGCTCGCCGTCCTCCCAGAGCACGCCGAACTCGATCGTGAACCAGAAGACGTGCGCGAGGAACTTGAGCGCCTCGTTGGTCTCGCAGCGCCGGGCCGCCTGGCCGGCAAGCACGTTCAGCTCCGCGAACTCCGGCGAGGCCATCAGGTTGCCGTGGCCGATCACCTCGTGGATCAGGTCGGGCTCGGGCGTGTACAGCGGCGCCGCCCAGTGCCGGACGTACTGGGTCGAGTGGAAGACGCGGTCGGCGAGCGAGCCGTAGAACTCGTCGAGCGGGACGAGGCCCGGCCGCCGGCACGTAGCGGAAGCCGGTCAGCGGCTCGAGCCGGGCGCTGACGTCGTCCAGGCCCGGGATCGCGTCGCGCGGCAGGTCGAGCGCGGCGGCCGCGTCGCGGAACGCGCGGCACGCGTAGCGCTCGTGCTTCGGGCGCGAGCTCGCGGCAGACGATGCGCCACACCTCCTGCTCGCGGCCCGAGTAGTCGATCACCGGAGCCGGCTCGCCGGGGCTCCAGGCCAGCGCGGCCGCGGCGATCTCGTTGCGGCGGGCGCGGTACTGCGGGTCGTTGGCGCCGGGGTGGTCGGCGTCCAGGTGGACGACCACGCCCTTGTCGCCGCGGGTGACCGGGGAGTAGAGCTGTCCCTCCTCAAACATGGGCCGGCGCGGCGTCGGGGTTCCACGAGAGCGCGTACTCGGGCTTGTCGTGGTCGCGCCAGAGCGTGCTGAGCCGCAGCGGGCGGAAGGTGTCCCACATGATCGCCAGCTCGTCCGTGCTCTTGGCGCCGAGCGCCTTCTCGACGGCGCCCGGCTGCGGGCCGTGCGGCAGGCCGGACGGGTGCAGGGTGATCGAGCCCACCTCCACCCCCTTGCGCGCCGCGTAGTCGCCGGCGGCGTAGAACATGACCTCCTCGGACTGGATGTTCGAGTGGTGGTAGGGCAGCGGCACCGCCTCGGGGTCCCAGTCGAGCATCCGCGGGGCGAACGTGCAGATCACGAAGTTCGGGCCCTGGAACGTCTGGTGCGCCGGCGGCGGCAGGTGGAAGCGGCCCGCGCGCGGCTCGAAGTCGTCGGCGTTGAACGTGTACGGCCAGACGTAGCCGTCCCAGCCCACGACGTCGAACGGGTGGCGGTCGAGCAGGTAGCTCCTGGTAGCCCGTCGCGGACCCGCACGGTGACCTCGAACTCGCCGCGCTCGTCGCGCGTCTCGAGCTCGGTCGGGCCGTGGAAGTCGCGCTGCGAGTAGGGCGCGTGCTCGAGCAGCAGCCCGTAGCGGTTGCGGTAGCGGTTGGGCGTCTCGAGCTCGCCGGGCGTGTGGAAGCAGAGCCACGACTGCTCGCCCGTCGTCGAGCTCGAACGTGTGCGTGGTGCCGCGCGGGATCACCACGTAGTCGCGCTCCCGGAACGGGACGCTGCCGAACACGGTCCGCAGCACGCCGCCGCCGCGGTGCACGTAGATGACCTCGTCGCCCTCGCCGTTGCGGTAGAAGCCGTCGAGCGGCTCGGACGGCTTGCAGACCGAGACCTCGAGGTCGGCGTTCCACATGAGCAGGCGGCGGCCGCTCAGCGCGTCGCCGCCGGGCTCGACGGGCACCGTGTCCGCGAGCCGGTGGACGTGGGCCTCCGGGCACCCACTCGTCGCGCTCGAGCGGACGGAAGCCGCCGACCGCGCCGAGCCGGCAGGGCGAATGGAGGTGGTAGAGGATCGTCTCGTTCCCCGAGAAGCCCTCGTAGCCCATGACCTCCTCGGTGAGCAGCGGCGAGCCCGAGCCGTTGCGCCGCACCTGCACGTGGCGCTTGTCGGGGACGCGGCCGAGGCGCTCGTACCTCACAGGTTGCCCCGCCTGTCCTGCTCGCGCTCGATCGCCTGGAAGAGCGCCTTGAAGTTCCCCTCGCCGAAGCCGCGCGAGCCGTGGCGCTCGATGATCTCGAAGAAGATCGTGGGCCTGTCGCCGAGCGGCTTCGTGAAGATCTGGAGCAGGTAGCCCTCGTCGTCGCGGTCGACGAGGATGCCGAGCCGGCGCAGGTCCTCCATGTCCTGCTCGATGTCGCCGATCCGGCCCGGCACCTCGTCGTAGTACTCACCGGGGATGGCGAGGAACTCCACGCCGCGGGCGGTCAGCGCGTCGACCGTCCCGACGATGTCGCGCGTCGAGATCGCCACGTGCTGCACGCCGGCGCCGCGGTAGAAGTCGATGTACTCCTCGATCTGGGACTTGCGCCTGCCCTCGGCCGGCTCGTTGATCGGGAACTTGAGCCGGCCGCTGCCGTCGGTCACGACCTTCGACATGAGCGCGGAGTACTCGGTCGAGATCGCCTCGTCCGAGAAGTGGATCAGCTCGGTCATGCCGAAGACGCGCTCGTAGTAGCCCACCCACTCCTCCATGTGGCCGAGCTCCACGTTGCCGACCACGTGGTCGATGCCGGCGAAGAGCGGATCGGCGGGGGCCTCGCCGCGCGCCTCGAAGCCGGGCAGGAAGGCGCCCTCGTAGCCGCCGCGCTCCACGAACAGGTGGACCGTGTGGCCGTAGGTGGCCACCGCCGAGAGCCCGACGCGCCGTGCTCGTCCCCGATCCAGTGCGGCGTCAGCACCCCGCGCGCGCCGTGCTCGACCGCGTGGCGGTAGGCGGCCTCGGCGTCGGGAACGCTCAGCGCGATCTTGTGCACGCCGTCGCCGTGGCGCTTGTGGTGCTCGCCGATCTCGTCCTCGCCCGAGAGGCTGCCGGTCAGGACGAGCCGGATGCGCCCCTGCTCGAGCACGTGCGAGACGCGGTCGCGGCGCCCGGTCTCGAGCCCGGAGTACGCGGTCTCGGTGAACCCGTAGGCGTGCGTGAAGTAGTAGGCGGCCTGGGCAGCGTTGCCCACGAAGAGCTCCAGGTGGTCGATGCCGTGGACCGGCATCCGGTCGTCGGTCGGCGGGGACGGTCGGACGCGGTGCCAGCTGATCTATCGCCATATGATGTAATGCTTCTACTGTTCTGAGCCGCTCGCAACGCCAATTCGTTGCAAGACAGCACGAATCGAGGCCAATTGGACGCCGTAGACCGCAAGATCGTTTCGTTGCTGCGCGAGAACGCCCGCCGCTCGTTCAAGGACATCGGCGGCTACGTGCACCTCTCGGCGCCGGCCGTCAAGCGCCGCGTCGACCGGCTCGAGAGCGAGGGGGTGATCCGCGGCTACGCCGCGATCGTGGACCCGGGCGCGTTCGGCTGGCACACGGAGGCGTTCGTGGACCTCTACTGCGCGGGCCGCATGCCGGGCGAGGCGATCAGGCGCGCGGTGGAGCGGGAGCCCGGCGTGGTCTCCGCCCACACCGTCGCGGGCGAGGCGAGCGCCCTGCTGCACGTGATGGCCGACGACACGCGCGACCTCGAGCTGGCGCTCGAGCGCATCCGCGCCGTCGAGGGCATCGACCGGACCGTGACCGAGGTGGTCCTCTCGACGCTGGTGCAGCGATGAGGCGCGCCTTCCCCGAGGTGCGCCAGCCGCCCTCGGTCCGCGACTTCTTCGCCTTCGAGGAGCACGTGCGCAGCGCCCGCGCGGCGGCCGGCCGCGGCGGCGTGCCGGACGCCTGGTACGAGATCCCGGTCTTCTACTTCTCGAACCCGGCCGCGATCTACCGCGACGGCGACGAGGTGCCCAAGCCGGCCGACACCGCGATGCTCGACTACGAGCTCGAGCTGGCCGCCGTGATCGGCACCGAGGGCGGCATCGAGGGCTTCACGATCATGAACGACTGGTCGGCCCGCGACCTCCAGGGCAGGGAGATGGCGGTGGGGCTCGGGCCCGGCGAAGGGCAAGGACTTCGCCACCTCGCTCGGCCCGGAGCTCGTGTCCCCGGACGAGCTGCCGGCCGACCTCGACATGCGCGCGATCGCGCGCGTGAACGGCGAGGTGCGCACCGACACCCGCACCGGCGCCATGCACTGGTCGTGGGACGACCTGCTCGCGGCAGCCGCCCGCAACACGCCGGGGCTGCGCGCCGGCGACGTGATCGGCTCCGGAACGGTCGGAGGCGGCTGCATCCTGGAGCACGCCGACGGCCGCTGGCTCGAGCCCGGCGACGTCGTCGAGCTCGAGATCGAGGGCATCGGCGTGCTCCGGAACACGGTCGGAGCGCCGGTCTCCCAGGCTTAGCCCAGGAAGCCGGTGCCCTTCACGATCTTCAGCACCTGCTTCATGCTCTTGGCCTGATCGAACGCCTTGGGCGCGAACGTCATGCCCGCGAGCGTCCGGAAGTAGGCCGCGTGGCGTGCCTCGACCGAGTGGATCGAGAGCGCGGCCACCACGATCGGCTTCTGGCTCAGCCGCGGTCCCTGGCCGGCGTAGGCGGCCACGCCGGTGTCCTCGAGCGCGACGGCCGTGGCCAGGAAGGTGTCCTGGTCGCCGGTGGTGTTCTTGAAGTCGAACTTCGGCTTCTTGACCGCCTTCTTGCCGAGCACTCCCTTGAGGGCCTTGACGTGAGTGACCTCGTGGTCCTTCACGATCTTGGCGCCCGCCAGGGCGTCGCCGGAGAGCGCGCCCTTGGCCACGGCCTCCGTGTAGAACGCCGCCTCGAGGTACTCGAGCGTGAGCGCGTAGTTCAGGATCGCCACGTCCTGCTTCTTCGACGGCTTGGCCTCGGCGAGCGCCGGGAGCCCGGAGAGCAGCACGCCGCCGCCGATCAGGGATCCGCCGCCGATGGCGGCCTTGCGGAAGAAGTCCGCGCGGGTGTCGGCGGCCACGGCCTCCTCGGCCTCGCGAATCGCGCCGTCCGCGTCGAGGGTGTCCAGGTTGAGCGCTTCCACGGTGATGAGGTCTCGCATCCTGCTGGTCCTCCTGGTGATTCGGGATGGGCGCCGGGGTGCCCCGACACTCAGCCCTTGTTCTCTGGGTGGCGCGCGCGCGGATCACCCGCCGCGCCCTTATGGCGCGTTTCTCCCCTGATCAGAGAGCGGCGGCACCCGGGCCCACCGCGGTCGTCATGATCCCGTCCTCAAACGACGCAGAAGGAGATGTCTGAATGGGAGTTCTCGACGGAAAGGCGGCGATCGTCACCGGATCGGCGCGCGGCATCGGCCGCGCGACGGCCGAGCTGCTCGCCGAGCAGGGTGCACGCGTGCTGATCAACGACCTCGACGCGGACGTGGCCGAGCAGGCCGCCTCGGAGATCGGCGGCGAGACGGCCGTCTTCGGCGGCGACCTCACGAAGCCCGGCACGCCCGACGAGCTGGTGAAGAAGGCCGTGGACGAGTTCGGCCAGATCGACATCGTCGTCAACAACGCGGGCTACACCCGCGACGCGGTGGCGCACAAGATGTCGGACGACGAGTTCCAGGCGATGCTCGACATCCACACCGTCGTCCCGTTCCGCGTGCTTCGCGCCGCCGCCCCCTACCTGCGCGATCCGGCCAAGCAGGAGCGCGACGAGGGCCGTGAGGTGTTCCGCAAGATCGTGAACATCAGCTCGATCTCGGGCACGATGGGCAACGCCGGGCAGGTCAACTACTCGGCCGCCAAGGCGGGCGTGGTCGGCCTCACGAAGACGCTGGCCAAGGAGTGGGGCCAGTTCAAGATCAACGTGAACGCCGTGGCCTTCGGCTTCGTCGAGACGCGCCTGACGGCCGCCAAGGAGTCGGGCAACACGATGACCAAGGACGGCGAGGAGATCCAGCTCGGCATCCCCGAGCAGATGCGCGCGATGGCGGCGATGATCATCCCGCTCGGGCGTCCCGCGAGCCCCGAGGAGGCCGCCGGCCCGGTGTTCTTCCTCTGCTCACCGTGGTCGAACTACGTGCACGGCCAGGTGCTGAACGTGACCGGCGGTCAGTTCGGCGGCATGTACATCTAGTCCGGCCGGTCGATCCCGTGGACGTGTACGAGGTGCCCGCGCACTCGCGTGCGGCCCTCGTACACGAGGCCGAGGCGCTCGGCCACCTTGCGCGAGCGGTCGTTGCCGGGCGCGATCAGGCTGATCACGTGCCCGGCGCCGAGCTGCTCGAACGCCCAGCCGAGCGAAGCACGGCCCGCCTCCGTGGCGTAGCCGTTGCCCCAGTGCGGGCGGGCGAGCGTCCAGCCCACCTCGAGCCCGGGCCAGCCCTCCGGCATGAACAGGCCGGCCCGGCCCACGAGCGCGCCGGTCGCGCGCTCCTCGAGGATCCACTGTCCGAACCCGCGCAGGTCCCAGTGGCCGAGCAGGTAGGCCAGCTCGCGCCAGGCCTCGTCACGGTCGAGCGCGCGCTCGCGCCCGAGCCAGCGCATCACCTCGAAGTCGGCATGGAGGGCGGCCCAGGCGTCGAGGTCGTCCTCGCGCGGCGCCCGCATCAGGAGGCGCTCGGTGGTCACCTCCGGGATAGTCAGCGCTCGCTCCGGCGCTCCTCCGCCAGCGGCTTGCCCGAGTCGTCGGTGAGCCGTGCGGGCGGCCAGGCGCCGAACCAGTTGTCGCGGCCGCCGTCGAGCGTGAGGACGGCCCCCGAGAAGTAGTCGCCCGCCGGCGACGCGAGGTAGGCCACGAGCCAGGCGAACTCCTCGGCCGTCCCGAGACGGCCGAGCGGCACCGTTCCCGCCACGCCCTCGACGACGGGCTTCGGGTACTTGGTCATCAGCGTCTCGGTCGCGAAGTGGCCGGCGGCGAGCGCGGTCAGCTTGATGCCGAAGCGCGCCCACTCGATCGACAGCACGCGGGTCAGGTTCTCGACAGCCGCTCGCGCTGCCGACGAGTGCGCCATTCCCGGCAGGCCGTTGTGGGGCGAGAGCGTGACGTTCATGATCTTGCCGCCCTTCGCCTCCGGAATCATGGCCCGCGTCGCCACCGTGTGGGTCATCAGCCAGGTGCCCTCCACGTTCAGGCCGATCACCGTGCGGAACCCCTTCGGCGTGATGTCCTCGGCGGGCGTCAGGTACTGGCCGCCGGCGTTGTTCACGAGCACGTCGATGCGCCCGTGGCGCTCGAGCACGCCGTCCACGAGCGCGCTCACCTGCTCCTCCTCGCGGATGTCGCAGGCCACCGCCTCGCAGCGCCCGCCCTCGGCGGCCGCCACGGTCTCCTCGAGCGGCTCGGCGCGGCGGCCGCAGACCACCACGTGGGCGCCGCAGGCGGCCAGCTCGAGCGCGCTCGCGCGGCCGAGGCCGCTGCCGCCGCCGGACACGAGCGCCACCTGTCCGTCGAGCAGGCCGGGGGCGAACAGCTTCGAGGGCATGGCGCCGGACCCTAACGCGCGCCGGGAAGCGCGAGACGCGTGGGCTCGTCGCGCCCGCGCAGCGTGACCTCGTCGCCCAGGTCCCAGCGCTCGCGCTCGGCGCCGCGCGCGCGACGCGAGCGCGGCGGCCGAGGCGAGCAGGCGCTCGGGCCGCCGCTTCGCCAGCTCGCAGAGGCGCGCGGCCTCGTTCACGGGGTCGCCGATCACCGTGTACTCGAAGCGCTCCTCGGCGCCCACGTTCCCGGCCACGGCGCTCCCCGCCGACACCCCGATGCCGGCGTCGAGCTCGGGCAGCTCAGCCGCGAGCCGCGTCCCTGAGGTCGCGCGCGGCCGCCAGCGCGTCGCCCGCCGGGTCGTCGCGGTCCGTGGGCGCGCCGAACACGCAGAGCGCGGCGTCGCCCTCGAACTTGTTGACCCAGCCGCCGTGGCGCTCCACGCACTCGACCACGAGCTGGAAGAACGAGTTCAGCAGCGTCACCACCTCGGTGGCCGGCCGGCGCGCCGCGAGCGTGGTCGAGCCCACCACGTCCACGAACAGCACGGCGACGTCGCGCAGCTCGCCGCCCAGGCGCAGCTCGCCCTCGAGCGCGGCGCGGGCGACCTCCCGGCCCACATGGCGGCCGAACAGGTCGCGCAGCCGCTCGCGCTCCGCGAGGCCCGGCGGCCATGCTGTTGAAGCCCGGCCTCGAGCTGGCCCACCTCGCCGGCATCGTCCACCGGCACGCGCGTCTCGAAGTCGCCCGCCTCGACCCGGCCCATCGCGCGCCGCACGGCGCGCACGGGGTCGGCCACAGCGCGCGCCGCGATCACCGTGGACAGCGAGCCGGCCACGAGCCCCGTCACCGCGAGCAGCAGCGTGGCGAGCTGCAGTCGTCGTGTCCAGCTGGACGCCGGACAGGTCGGCGATCGCGATCGCCGCGATGCCCAGCAGCGGCACGCCGGTCACAAGCGTCCAGGTCATCGTGAGCCGCACCGCCACGCCCGGGGCAACCGGGCGCGTGGGCGATCCGTCGGCGAGCGCCCGCGCCACGACCGGCCGCGAGATCCGCTCGACGAGCAGGTAGCCACGGTGCTGCTCGTGACGCCGCCGAGCAGGACCACGACGCCGACGGTCGCGGCGAGCTCGGCCGACTCGGTCGCGTTGACGGCCGTGAAGGCGAGCGCCGCCAGGACCCAGAGGTTCACGGCGATCCCGGCGATCAGGATCGGCTCGCGCAGCACGAGGTCGCGCTCCTCCTCGGTCGGCGGGCGCTCCTCCACGAGCCAGCGCTCGATCGGGTCGCCCAGGGCGCGGCGCGCCCAGGTGTTCCCGAGCCAGAGCCCGGCGCCCATCACGATCACGAAGGCACCCAGGTTCAGCAGCAGCAGGCGCGTCTCGTTGTCGGGCTCCGCCGGGAACGGCGAGATCACGCCGAACGCGAGGGCGGTGAGCCCGCCGATCAGGTTCGACCCGACCGTGGCCGCGGTCAGGCGGCGGCGTATGGAGCGGGCCAGCTCGGCGCCGGTCGGGCCCGCGTTCGCGACCTGCGCCATGCGCGCAGTCTGGCGGCCCGGGCCGCGCTATGCGTGCACGCGGCGGTGCGCCTTGTGGCGCATCACGAAGGAGAGGCCCCAGCCGGCGATCGGCCAGACGGGCCAGAAGTACCCCATCCCGGTGAGCGCCCAGATCGTGACCAGCAGGAGCGACACCGCGAGGTACGCGGGCAGGTCCGGACGGCGCGTGGATCTCCGCCGGCGCCGCGGCGCCGGGAGGTCGGCCACCACGCCGTCGAGCTCGCCCCGGGTACGGGCGCCGAGCGCCACGCCGAGGCGCTGCTCGAGCTCCTCCGGCGCGAGCCGGCCCTCGCCCGCGGCGCGCCGCAGGCGCTCGGCCGCGGCGTCGCGCTCGGAGTCGGAGGCGAGCAGCGCCGGGTCGCTCATGGCAGGTACTGGCCGTGGAAGCCGAACGGGATGTGGTGCGGCGCCTCGGCGCGGGCGACCTCGCCGAGCGTGGCGGCGTCGAGCACGAGCAGGAACGAGCGTCCGGCGCGCGCGTCGAGCACGACCGACAGCAGCAGCCCGCCGTCCTCGGCCTCGTCGCCCGGGGCGCGCACGAAGATCGCCTCGCCCGGGATAGCAGCCGGGCTCGCTCCAGGAGGCCACCTCGCCATGGTTCACGTCGACCTTCACGAGCCGGTCGAGCCATTCGCGGTTGGCGGCGCCCGTGAAGTACGCGAACCGGTAGTCGCGCGTGTTGCGGCGCCCGTAGTCGATCCGCGGGAGCTCCACCGTGCCCTCGGCCAGCGGCTCGTGGCGGACGCTGCCGGAGTCGAGGCCGATCGTGTAGCGGCGCAGCTCGCTCGAGGGGAGCTCCGCCACCGGCCCGTGCTCGTCCAGGTAGAGCGCGTCGATGATCGACGAGTCGTCGAAGGCCACCAGGTCGACCACGAGCTCGTTGCCGCGCTCGAAGGCGTTCACGTGGTGGAAGGCGAAGAAGGCGTCCGTCTCGTAGGTGCCGCGCAGGGCGCCGGTCTCGCGGTCGATCACCTGGAAGCGGGTGCCCTGCTCGGGCTGCCAGCGGTAGTTCTTGATGAAGGCGCGGCCCGAGAAGGCGAGCTTCAGGGGGTTCACGCGCAGCGGGTACTCGGCGAGGATCAGGTAGCGCTCGCTCATGCCGAACGCGTGCATGTACGCCGGCTCGTCCACGCCGAGCGACGCGATCCGGCGGCGCGAGTCCGAGCCGGCGGGCAGGCCCCAGAGCCGGTACTCGCTCTTGCGCGAGAAGCGGACCGAGTAGTTCACGAGCTCGTTGCGATCGCGATCGTGGTGGGGGTGCGCGGTGGTGACCTGGCCACCGCCCTTGTCGGCGAAGTGCAGCGGGCCGACGGTGGCCAGCGTCTCCTCGTCGAACTCGATCGGGAGCGGGGTCTCCGTCATGGCGATGTAGCGCTCGCCGATGCGCACCAGGTTCACGTTCGCGTTGTCCGTGAAGTCGGGCGAGAAGACCGACTGCACGCGCTTGAAGATCGAGCGGCAGGGGTCGGTGCCGAAGCCGGCCGCCATCGCCCCGCCCGCCTTTGCGGCGCGGTACGCGTTCGTGTCGAGGAAGCGGCTGCGGTACGACACGTTCCCGTCGGCGAACCCGAAGCGGTTCAGCGCCGCCAGGCCGTCGAACCAGTGGCCGATCCGCCTGTCCCCCACCTCCAGCTTCGCCGGCGTCACGCGCATCAGCGAGCCGGTCAGCCAGGCGGGCACCTCGCCCTGCACGGGAAGGCGCTCGACGGCGGTCTCCTCCTCCTGGCTCTGGAAGCCGAGGCGGTAGTCGGTCGTGGGGACCTGCGAGAGTGCGGTAGCCATGGTCGAGAACATACCGTCTATTCTGGACTAATGCAAGGCCCCCGTCTCACGCCCACCTCCTACATCGTCCTCGGGCTCCTGGAATGGGGCGGCCGCTGCACGCCGTACGACCTCAAGACCCTGGTCAAGCTGTCCGTGGGCAACTTCTGGACGCTCCAGCACGCCCAGCTCTACACCGAGCCGGCGCGGCTGGCGGCCGCGGGCTACGTGACCGAGGAGCGCGAGGAGGGCGGGCGGCGCCGGAAGCTCTACGAGATCACCGACAGGGGTCGCGAGGCCCTCGGCGAGTGGCGGCAGGCGCCCACGGGCCAGCTGGCCGAGCTGCGCGACCACGGCCTGCTGAAGCTCTTCTTCGGCGCCGACGCCGCGACGCTGGCGCCGGCTCAGCTCGAGGCGCACCGCGAGAAGCTCGCCGAGTACGAGGCGCTCCGCGACCAGGACGTCGGCGACCCGCCGCGCGGCCCGTGGCTCGCGCTCGAGGCCGGCATCCGCGCCGAGCGCTCGTGGGTCGAGTACTGGGAGTGGGTGCTGCAAGCCGAGCGCGGCTGGGCCCTAGGGCCCGGTCCAGCCGGCGTCGTAGCAGGGCCGGCTGCCGCAGACGTCGACCACGCGCCCGCCGAGCTTCAGGAACTCGGACTTCTGGATGCGCGCGTTCGCGTCGCTGCGCGGTGAGGAGTGCGGGTCCTTGCCGTCGCGCGGCGGCGTGTTCGTGATCGGGGCGGGCGGGTTGCCGATCACGTTGCCGTTCGCGTCGGTGCGCGTGGGGCCCGCGTCCCAGACCACGAAGGCCGAGCCGTCGAACGGGAACCAGCGGATCGGCCTGATGCCGTAGTAGGGCACCTTGTCGAAGTTGCGGCCCGGGTCCACGGCCGGCGTGCGCAGGCGCGCGCCGATCGTCCGCGCCTCGACCTCGGCGGCCACGTTCGCCACCTGGTGGTCGCCCAGCGCGATGTGCATGAGCACCTTGTGCGACGGGGTGCCCGGGAGCGGGTCGTCGGTGATGTGGTGCGCGTAGCCGTTCGGGTCGCTGCGGTCCCACAGCATCTGCACGAGCGACAGGATCAGCGGCCGCTCGGCGAGCTTCGGGTAGTACGGGTTGAGGATCGTGGAGTAGAGGTCGAAGTCCACGCTCCGGCGCAGCAGCGTCGAGTAGTTCATCCCCGGCACGCCGAGCACCGCGCGCGTGAAGTCGGGCGCGAGCGCCGTCAGGGCGCCGCCGAAGATGCCGCCCTGGCTGTTGCCGTCGTAGAAGAGGCGGCGCGTGTCGATCACGCTGCGGCCCTCGTCCTGGAAGGCCGCGTTCTTCGCGAAGCCGTCGGGGTGGATCATCAGGCGCCCGAGGTAGAGGAAGTCCACGAAGCCCTGCTGCAGCCGGTCCGTGAGCGCGGGGAAGCGCGCGAAGTTCTGGAGGGTGACCACGGCGTTCCCGATGTCCTCCTCGGACATCCCGGCCCACGGCGTGGCGCAGAACATGAAGTCGTGCTCGGCGGACATCGCCTGGACGTTGCCGGCGTTCACCTCGTCCGGGTCGCCGAGCAGGCCGTGGCCGTAGAGCGACGGCCGCGCCGGCTTCACGCCCGGGCCGTCGACCGCGGCCCACGGGATGTTGCAGATGAAGCGGGCGTCGATCGTGTTGCCCGGGATCTGCGTGGGGGTGCGGTCCCACGGGTGCGCGAAGTTGAAGCGCGACCCGGGCGGGCAGCCCGGCTGGTCGAGGTAGCACGGCACCTTGACCGTGCCCTCGACGCGGCGGGCCAGCTCGGCGTCCTCGCCGTCCTGGCAGCCGTCGTCGCCGCACTTCTGGAAGTTCGTGACGGTCGAGACCGTGTACTCGGGCGCGCGCCCGCGGACCTTCAGGTCGCGCAGGTCGTAGTCGCCGAGCTGGCGGAACGCGTCGTTGCGGATCGCCGAGCGCGCGCTGGGTGTTGTTGCGCTCGGAGGCGACCGTGAAGTCCCAGGCCAGGTAGAGGTCGCTGCGCGAGATGCCCGCGTGCCAGAGCGTCCTGAAGATCGACTCCATGTGCGAGCGGCGCCGCTCGATCGACCGAGTTGTGCGTGCGGCTGCCGTCGCGGTAGAGCTTGAACGCCGCGGACGCCGGGATCGTGTTGCCGTCGCGTCCTTCAGGTTGCGCAGCGCGACGATGTAGCGCGTGCCCTCGTCGAAGTTGACGGCCGGGCGGATGATCAGGTTCACGTCCGCCGGGTTGGTCGGGTTCGCGTCGAGCTCCGACCAGATCAGGTGGCGCTGCTTCGTGCGCGTGTTGATGACCACGATCGGCTGCTTGCGGTCATAGGTGCGGCCGATGTCCGTGATCGGCACGGCGCCGGTGTTGCGCGAACGCCGCCGGCGTGTCGAGCCCGGGCACCTTCGTGAGGATCATCGTTGCCCGGGCTGAAGCCGTCCGAGCGGTTCCACTCGGTCGGGTCGATCACCTCGTTGTTCTTGTTCACGGGCATCGAGGCCGCCTGGAGGTTGATCCGGCGGCCCGTCTCGCGTGTGGCGGTCGGGCACCGTGAAGTAGTCGTTCGGCCACGGGAACAGGCACTGGGCCGGGTCGAGGAAGTCGCAGCGGTCCGCGTTCGTCGAGGTCCACGCCCGGCGGCGGCGGTCTGCGACCAGGTGGCCGACGCGGTGCCGGGAGCGAGCGCCGCGAGCGCGAGCAGCGCGGCGAGCGCGAGGAGGGCACGGAGGCGGCGGGCGGGCACGGCGGGCGTAACCTAAGCGATCCGCCGGTCACGCGCCAGGGGCAACCGGACCAGTCGGTGCTTCCGCAAACCGCCGGATATGGTGAGCCGCGATGGCGACCGCCGCGGAGCCCCGGCCCGCCTCCCTGCCGCTGCCCGGCGGACGGCCGGACGCCACGGTGACGCTGCGGCCGCTCCTGTGCGGGCGGTTCGTCACGCCGGAGCCTTCGATGCACCGCCAGGAGGGGCGGCTCGCGGCGCTCCGCGCGCTCGGAGATCGGCGCGGACTGGACGGAGGTCCCCGTGGTGGCCTTCCTCGTGGAGCATCCGGGCGCCGGCCGCGTGCTCGTGGACACGGGCTTCCACCCCTCGATCGTGGTGGCGCCGCACGAGGCGTTCGGCCGCGTCGCGGGGCGCGTCATCAAGGACGTGAAGGTGGAGCCCGAGCAGCTCGTGTCGTCCCAGCTGCGCGAGCTCGGCATCCAGCCCGCCGACGTGGACGTGGTGGTGATGACCCATCTCCACTCGGACCACGCGAGCGGGATCGCCGAGTACCCCGAGTCCACGTTCGTCGTGTCGGCCGCCGAGTGGGAGGCCGCCGGGTCGGGCGGGCGCATGCAGGGGTACTGGGGCCGCCAGTTCGACCACGCCTTCGAGTGGCGAACCGTCGACTTCGAGTCGCCGGACGCGGACTCCTACGCGACCTTCGGACGCTCGCTCGACCTGTTCGGCGACGGCAGCGTGCGGCTGGTCTCCACACCCGGCCACACCGCCGGCCACCTGTCGGTGGTGCTGCGGCTGCGCGAGCGCGAGGCGCTGCTCACGGGCGACGCCGCGTACACGCGCCGCACGCATCGAGGAGACGGCGCTGCCCTACCGGATGGAGGACGAGCACCGCTTCAGGCGCTCGCTGCGCGAGATCCAGCTGTACGAGCGCGAGCAGCCCGGCGCGCTCGTGATCTGCGGGCACGACTTCGAGCAGTGGCGCACGCTGCGCGAGCGTCTACGAGTAGCGTCCTGCCGGGTGACCGGCCGGCGCGCGCGGCCGCCCCGGCGGCCCGCCGCGCCGCACGCGCGGCCTTGACCACGCGCTTGCGTCCTTCGGTGCGCAGCCGCGAGTGCAGCGCGCGCACGTCGTCGAAGATCACCTCGGACGCCGCCTGGGCCTGATCGCGGGTGGGCTCGTCGACCTGCTCGAACACGACCGGGTCGCCGAACTGCACGGTCACCTTCGGGAACTGGAGCTTCTTCCAGTTGCGCACGCGCTCGGTCCCGGCGATCGCGGTGGGCACGATCGGCACGCCGTACTCGAGCGCCAGCCTGCCGATGCCCGGCCGCGGCTCGCCGAGCTCGCCGCTGCGCGAGCGCCCGCCCTCGATGTACATCACGATCAGCCCGCCGCGCTTCAGGATCGCGTCGGCGGTCTTGAACGCCTCCTCGTCGCGCTGGCCGCGGCGCACCGGGAAGACGCCGCCGTGCGTGTACACGGTCTGAATCGGGCTTCATGAACAGCTGCGACTTCGCCATGAAGTGCACCTTGCGGCGCAGGTAGACGGCCACGAAGAAGTGGTCGAGGAACGAGAAGTGGTTCGGGGCGATGATCGCCGGGCCGTCCGCGGGCACCTTGTCCGAGTCGATGCAGCGGGCGCGGTAGAAGAGCAGCAGGTAGGGCGTGAGCACCAGCCGGACCAGCTCGTACATCCAGTCGGGCCGCCCGCGGCGCACGCGCTCGTGGAAGCCCGTGAAATGCTCGGCGGGCCGCGGGTCCTTGTACACCTGCGCCTTCACTTGAACGCTCCCTACCCGGGTCGGGCGCCTTCGTTACGCCTCGCGCGCCCACGCGCGCGAGCGGTCGAGGGCGCGGTGCCATTCGGAGAGCAGCTCGTCGCGCTCGTCCTCCGGCATCGCCGGCTCGTAGCGAGCGGCCTCGCGCCACATCGCGCGCACGTCCTGCTCGCTCCACGTCCCGGTGGCCACGCCCGCGAGGTAGCGCGGCGCCGAGAGCGGTGGTCTCGGACACCTCGGGCACGACCACGGGCACGCCCAGCACGTCCGCCTGGAACTGCATGAGCCATGCATTCTCCACGGCGCCGCCGTCGGCCTTCAACTCGTCGAGCCGCACGCCCGACGCCGACTCCATCGCGCGCACCGCGTCCACCGTCTGGTAGCCGATCGACTCGAGCGCCGCGCGGGCGAGGTGCGCGGTTCCGGTGCCGCGCGTGAGCCCGACGATCGTGCCGCGCGCGTACGGGTCCCAGTGCGGCGAGCCGAGGCCGGTGAAGGCGGGCACGAGGTACACGCCGTCGTTGCCGTCGAGCGAGCGTGCGAGGCCCTCGGTCTCGGCCGCCTCGCCGATCACGCCGAGGGCGTCGCGCAGCCACTGGACCGCGGCGCCGGTCACGAAGATCGCCGCCTCGAGCGCGTAGTCCACTCGGCCCTCCACGCCCCACGCGACGGTCGTGAGCAGGCCGTCCACGGGCGGGGGCGCCTCCTGTCCCGCGTTCTGGAGCACGAAGCTGCCGGTGCCGTACGTGTTCTTGCCGAGCCCGGGCTCGTGGCAGGCCTGCCCGTAGAGGGCCGCCTGCTGGTCGCCGGCGATGCCGGCCACCGGCACCGAGCCGCCGAGCTCGCTCGTCTCGCCGAACACGCCGGCGCTCGGCAGCGGCTCGGGAAGCGCCGCCGGATCCACGCCGAGCAGCTCGCACAGCTCGGGGTCCCAGTCGAGCCGGCGGATGTCGAACAGAAGCGTCCGCGACGCGTTCGAGTAGTCGGTCACGTGGCGGCCCGTGAGCTTGTACGCGAGCCACGAGTCGATCGTCCCGAACACCGCTCCGTCGGGCACCCCGCCCTCGCGGCGCAGCCACTCGATCTTCGTGCCGGAGAAGTACGGGTCGAGCACCAGCCCGGTGCGCTCGCGGCACGAGCGGCTCACGGCCCGCCTCGCGAAGCTCGTCGCAGCGCGCGGCGGTGCGCCGGTCCTGCCAGACGATCGCGTTGTGCAGCGGCTCGCCCGTGCGCGGGTCCCAGGCCACCACGGTCTCGCGCTGGTTCGTGATCCCGATGCCCGCGAGCGCCGGCGCGCCCGGCGGCCTCGTGCGCCTCGCGCGCGACCGCGCGCGTGACCTCCCAGATCTCGTTGGCGTCGTGCTCGACCCACCCGGGCCGCGGGAAGTGCTGGCCGAACTCGCGGTACGCGCGGCCCGCCGGGCGGCCCTCCTCGTCGAACACGATGCACGTGCTGCCGGTGGTTCCCTGGTCGATCGCGAGAATCACCCGCGCGGACCTTATGGCTATCGTGCCGCGACCGCGCGAAGCCGACCAGGAGGATCCACGTTGCCGGACGTCGAGGCCCACATCACCGGGACGGTCTGGAAGATCGAGTGCCAGCTCGGCCAGGAGGTCGAGGAGGGAGACACGCTCGTGATCCTCGAGTCGATGAAGATGGAGATGCCGGTGGAGGCCGAGGACGACGGCGTCGTGAAGGAGATCGTCTGCGCCGAGGGCCAGTCGGTGTCCGAGGGTGACACCCTCGTAGTCCTCGAGTGAGGGAGCTCGCCTCAGGCAAGCTGCTGCTGGACGAGCCGGGCGAGGCGATCGCCCGGCTCACGATCGCGAACCCCGAGCGCCGCGGCGCGCTCGACCACGAGCTGCTCGACGCGCTCGCCGGGGCGGCCGGCGAGCTCGACGCGCGCTGCCTCGTGATCCGCGGGAGCGGCGAGGTGTTCTCGTCCGGCTACGACATCGGCAACCTCGAGGGCCAGAAGTTCGAGGAGGCCGCCGAGAAGCTCGTGGCGCACCCGTTCCACGAGGCGATCGAGGCGCTCGACGCCTACCCGTACCCGATCGTCGCCCAGCTCAACGGGCACGCCATCGGCGGCGGGCTCGAGCTGGCGCTCACGTGCGACCTGCGCGTGGCCGCCGCCGGGCTGAAGGTGTCGATGCCGCCGGCCAAGCTCGGGCTGATCTACTCGCACACGGGGCTGCGCCGCTTCGTGGAGGTCTGCGGCGTGGCGCGCACGGCCGAGCTGTTCTTCACCGGGCACGCGGTGGACCGCGGAGCGCGCCGAGCAGTGGGGCCTCGTGAACGAGGTCGTGGAGCCCGAGCGGCTCGAGGAGCGCGTGCTCGAGATCGCCGGCGAGATCGCCGGCAACGCGCCGCTGTCGCTCGCCGGCAACAAGCGCGTCCTGCGCGCGCTGCGCGACCCGCGCCTCCCCGAGGAGCTGGAGCGCGAGCTGATCGAGCTGCGCGAGTCCTGCTTCCGCTCCGAGGACTTCCGCGAGGGCGTGCGCGCGTTCGCGGAGAAGCGCAAGCCGGTCTGGCGCGGCCGCTAGCGGCAGGCGTCGCCGCGGCCGAATCGTCGCCTAGTCGCTGCCGTACGGGCGGTCAGTAGGCGCACGTTCGGCCGGCCGCGGCCTCGCGAGGCGGTACCGACGTCTAGATCGGTAATCGCTTGATTACCGAGCGGCCCGCCCCCACGCGCGAGCGCATCCTCGACGCAGCCGTCGAGCTCTTCGGCCGGCGCGGCTTCCGCGCGACGTCGGTCGGCGAGATCGAGGAGGCGGCCGGGCTCGTGCCCAGGCGCGGCGCGCTCTACAAGCACTTCGCGAGCAAGGAGGCCCTGCTCGAGGCCGCCGTGGACCGTCGCAGCCGGGTGGTGGACGAGCTCGAGGCGCTCGTGACCACGCCCGTCACGGACGCGCACGAGGAGGTCCGGACCCTGGGCCGGATCGCGTTCCGGGAGATCGGCCGCGACCAGGAGGTCCTCCGGATCGTGATGCGCGAGGGCGACAACTTCCCGGAGCTGCGCGACCGCTTCCACGAGCGGATCGTGCGGCGCGGGCACGAGCAGACCGAGGCGCGCCTGCGGCTGCTCGCCGAGCGCGCCGGCGTGACCGGCGTCGACGTCGACGGCCCTGGCCGCGGTCCTGCTCGGGTCGATCATCAACTACCGCGTGCTCGACACGCTCTTCGGGAGGCCGCCCGGCGGCCTTGCCGAGGACCGCTACCTCGACGCATGGGCGGACTCCGCCCTGCGGCTGCTCGAGACCCACGGCCTCCTGGAGGAGGCCGCGACCAAGGAGGCTCTGCAGATGAGCAACGGCGACCACCTGACCCGCAACCGGGGGGCGATCCGGTTCCTGCTCCTGGCGCTCGGGGTGCCGCAGGCCCTGATCGGGCTCTGGGCGCTGCTCGGCCCCCAGTCGCTTCTACGACGACTTCCCGGCCGGCACCGACGGCTGGGTCCACGTGCTCGGTCCCTTCGACGAGCATCTCGTGACCGACGTGGGCGCGCTGTTCGTCGCCCTCGGGCTGGTCCTCGCGCTCGCGGCCTTCAGCCTGCGCCGCGGCGCGGTGGTGGCGGCCGCCGCCGGCTGGCTCGTCTTCTCCGTGCCGCACTTCCTCTGGCACGTGTTCAACCTGGAGCCGTACGGCACCGCCGACGCCGTCTCGAACACGCTGACGCTCGGCTGGACGGTGGTGGGCGGCGTGCTGGTGCTCGTCCTGGCGCTGCGCCAGGAGCCGCGCCCGGCCGCCGCGCCCGAGCGACGCCGGCGGCGCCAGGATCGCGCTCGTGAGCGACGACCGTGCCGGCCTGCTCGCCCGGGCGGCCTACCGCTACTCGAAGCGCGAGTTCGGGGCCGTCACCGAGCCGCTGCGGCTGTTCGCCCACCACCCGCAGATCCTGTCCGGGTACGCCGGGCTCGAGTACGCCACCGAGAAGGCGGACCGAGTGCCGAAGCGGCTCAAGCTGCTCGCCGCGACGAAGGCCGCCGCCCTGGCCGGCTGCGAGTTCTGCATGGACATCGGGTCGATGCTCACCGGCAGGGAGGGCGTGAGCGAGGAGCAGCTGCGGGCGCTGCCCGCCTACTCCACGAGCGACCTCTTCTCGGAGGACGAGAAGCTGGTGCTCGACCTCGCCGTGGGCATGAGCCGCACCCCGGTGGACGTGCCGGACGAGCTGTTCGAGCGCCTGCGCGCGCGCTTCGACGAGGCCCAGCTCGTGGAGCTGGCGAACGAGATCGCGGTCGAGAACTACCGCGCGCGCTTCGACTGGGCGTTCGGCGTCGGCTCGCAGGGCTTCGCCGAGGGCAGCTTCTGCGTGCGCCCCGAGACCGCGCCGCGAGGCGGCTCACACGGGCTAGGTCCGTCCGGTGGCGGGCCTACGGTCGCCTGCCGTGCCGCCGCTCATAAGTCGGGAGGAAGCCCTCGAGCTCGGCGAGATCGAGGACCACGCCGAGATCGAGCGCCTCGTCGACCGCGCCTGGCGCGTCCGGATGGAGCGCTTCGGCGACTCGACCGACATGTGCTCGCTCGTGAACGCCAAGTCGGGCGGCTGCGCGGAGGACTGCGGGTTCTGCGCCCAGTCGCGCTTCGCGGAGGCCGACACGCCGATGCACGCGATGATGACCCCGGACCAGATCCTCGATCACGCGCGCGCGGCCGAGGCCGCCGGCGCGCACCGCTTCTGCATGGTCACGCAGGGCCAGGGGCTGTCGAAGCGGGACTTCGAGAACGTCCTCGAGGGCGCCCGGCTCGTGGCCGAGCACACCAACCTCAAGCGCTGCGTCTCGATCGGGCACATGTCCCGCGACCGCGCTCACGCGCTCAAGGACGCGGGCATCCAGCGCGTCCACCACAACGTGGAGACGGCCGAGAGCTACTACGACGAGGTCTCCACCACCGTCCGCTACGAGGGCCGCATCCGGACGATCGACGCCGTGCGCGACGCCGGCCTCGAGACCTGCGTCGGCGGCATCCTGAACCTCGGCGAGTCGCGCGAGCAGCGCGTGGAGATGGCCTTCGAGCTCGCGAAGCTCGAGCCCACGAGCGTTCCGATCAACCTCCTGAACCCGCGCCCCGGCACCAAGTTCGGGGACCGCGACCTGATGGACCCGATGGAGGTCGTGAAGTGGGTCGCGATCTTCAGGCTCGTGATCCCCGGCGCGCTGTTCCGGCTCTGCGGCGGGCGCAACGAGAACCTGGGCCCGGCGGAGGTTCAGCAGCTCGCCGTGAAGGCCGGCCTCAACGGGGTGATGATGGGCAACTTCCTGACCACGCTCGGCTCCGAGCCCGAGCAGGACCGCGCGATGTTCGAGGAGCTCGGGCTGAACGTCGCGCGCCAGGAGGACAACGGCGCCAACCCGCGCCCCGACAACCGCTCGGGCTGGCTCGAGGGCGAGACGCCGCATGACGCCGATCGACGAGCTGGTGGACAGCCAGGCCGAGGCCAACTTCTGGGACCCGGCCACGCAGCTGCGCCACCACAAGAAGCGCTCGGTCCCGCCGCGGCCCGACGGCGCGCCCAACCGCGGCCGCGGATCCCGAGGAGCAGCCCACCGAGGAGCTCCCGGCGCTCGTGCAGATGGACCCCAGGGCCGCGGCATGAGCGACATCGAGGAGCGCCTCGACGACCTTCGCGAGCGCGGCCTCTACCGGCGCATGAAGGTCGTGTCCGGGCCGCAGGGGCCGCGCGTGCTGCTCGACGGCAAGCCGGTCCTGCTGCTCTGCTCGAACAACTACCTCGGCCTGGCCGACCACCCGCGGGTGCGCGAGGCGGCCGCGGAGGCCGCCATGCGCTACGGCGCGGGCGCCGGGGCCTCGCGCCTCGTGTCGGGCAACATGACGATCCACCGGCGCCTCGAGGAGCAGCTCGCCGACTTCAAGCGGGCGGAGTCCTGCCTCCTGTTCGGCTCGGGGTACCTTGCGAACGCCGGCGTCGTGTCGGCCCTCGCCGGGGAGGGCGACGTGGTCTTCTCCGACGCCCTCAACCACGCCAGCATCATCGACGGCTGCCGGCTCGCCAGGGCGGAGACGTTCGTCTACGACCACGTGGACATGGGCCACCTCGAATGGGGGCTCCGCCAGGCCGAGGGGCGCGGCGCGCTGATCGTCACCGACGGCGTCTTCTCGATGGACGGGGACGTGGCGCCGCTCGAGGAGATCGTGGAGCTGGCGCAGCGCTACGACGCGCGCGTGCTGGTGGACGAGGCGCACGGGACCGGAGCGCTCGGCCCCGACGGGCGCGGCGCGGTCGCGGCGGCCGGCCTCGAGGACGAGGTGGACGTGATCGTCGGGACGCTCGGGAAGTCGCTCGGCTCCTACGGCGCCTACGTCTGCTGCGAGCGCTCGCTCGCGAAGTACCTGATCAACTGCGCGCGCACGCTCATCTTCTCCACGGCGCTGCCGCCGCCGTCGGTCGCGGCCGCGATGGCCGCGCTCGGGCTGCTGCGCGAGCAGCCGCGGCGGGTCGAGAAGCTCCAGCGCAACGGCCGCGTGCTGCGCGAGGCGCTGGCCTCCCACGGGCTCTCCGTGGGGGACTCCGACACGCAGATCGTCCCGCTGATCGTGGGCGACGCCGCGGAGACCGTGCGCGCCAGCGAGCGCGCCCTCGAGCGCGGCGTGTTCGCCCAGGCGATCCGGCCGCCGACCGTGCCGGACGACACCTCCAGGCTGCGGCTGGCCGTGATGGCCTCGCACACGCGCTCGGAGCTGCGCGAGGCCGCCGGCACGCTGGCCGCCGCGGTGCGCCCGGCCCTCGAGCGCCTCGGAGCGCCCGCGGGTCTTCGACGGCCTGCGCGACGCCGCCTAGCGGTCCACGGGCCGGTGCGCGGGCTGTTCGTCACCGGCACGGACACCGGCGTCGGCAAGTCGGTCCTCGCCGCGTCGATCTGCGCGGCGCTCGCCGAGAGCGGCGAGCGAGTGGCGGCCTTCAAGCCCGCCGTCACGGGCACGGACGAGCCGGGCGGCGACTGGCCTGCCGACCACGAGCTGCTCGCCGAGGCGGCCGGCGCCGGCCAGGAGCCGGAGGACGTGGCGCCCTACGCGTTCGGCCCGCCGCTCTCGCCGCACCTCGCCGCCGAGCTGGCCGGGACCGTCATCGAGCCGCCCGTGCTGCTCGAGCGCGCGCGTGCGGCCGCGGGCTCCGGCCTGCTCGTCTGCGAGGGCGTGGGCGGCCTGCTCGTGCCGCTCACGCCGGGCTACCTGGTGCGCGACCTGGCCGTGGACCTGGGCCTGCCGGTGGTGGTGGCCGCCCGCACCGGCCTCGGGACGATCAACCACACGCTGCTCACGGTGGAGGCCGCGCGCGCCGTGGGCCTGAGGGTGGCCGGAGTCGTGATGACGCCCTGGCCGGCGCGCCCCGAGCCGATCGAGCTCTCCAATCTCGAGACGGTCACGCGCCTCGGCGGCGTCCAGGTGAGCGGCCTGCCGCGCACCACGCCGGAGCGGCTGGCGGAGGCGGGCGCCGCCCTGCCGCTCGCCGACTGGCTGTAACCATCGGTGCGCAGCCGGCCGAGCCGGCTGCTTCCGCTCGGCGGACCCCGTCTAAGCTCGGAAGATGCCGGAGCGCAACCCGGACGACCGGCACGACCTGCTCGTGAAGCTCCAGGAGCGGAAGCTCCGCCACAAGGAGCGCCACATCGTGCACCGCGCCGGCGTGGTCGTGCTCGGCGTCCTGCTCGTTCTCGCCGGGATCGTGATGTCGGGACCCGGCGTTCCCGGCCCGGGCATCGCGACGATCATCGTGGGCCTGGCGTTCCTGGCGCTCGAGTTCGACCGCGCCGAGCGCCTGCTGGAGCGGATGATCATCTGGGGTGAGCGCGCCGCCGAGCGGGCGGAGCGCACGACGCCGCGGCAGCGGACCGCCGCAGCCGTCGCGGGGCTGTGCGTTCGCGGCGTTCGCCTATCGCGGCGATCCGCTGGGACATCCCGCTGCTGCCGGTGCTCTAGGCGGGGGTTGACGAGCCCTTGCGCTCGCGCTCCTGCTCGCGGAGCTCGACGCGGCGGATCTTGCCGGTGAGCGTCTTCGGCAGGTCGTCCACGAACTCGATCTCGCGCGGGTAGGCGTAGGCCGAGTGCCGCTCGCGGACGAAGCCCTTGATCTCGGCGGCGAGCTCGTCCGTGCCCTCGTGCCCGGACGCCAGCACGATGAAGGCCTTGACGATGTCGCCGCGGCGCGCGTCCGGCGAGGCCACGGCCGCCGCCTCCTTGACGGCGGGGTGCTCCACGCAGGCGGACTCCACCTCGAACGGGCCGATGCGGTAGCCGGCCGAGATGATCACGTCGTCCGCGCGCCCGGCGTACCAGACGTATCCGTCCTCATCCATGCTCGCCGCGTCCTTGGAGTGGAACCAGTCGCCGCCGAACACCTCCTCGGTGTCCTCCGGCCGGTTCCAGTACCCGATCGGGTAATGCGGGTTGGAGCGCGCGCGCAGGCAGATCTCGCCGCGCTCGCCCTGCGCCACGGGCTGCTCGTCCTCGTCGAGGATCGCCACGTCCCAGCCCGGCATCGGCCGGCCCATCGAACCCTCACGGACCTCGACGGTCGGGAAGTTCCCGCACAGCGGGTAGCTCTCGGTGAGCCCGTAGTAGTCGAGCACCGTGATCCCGTACTGGTCGCGGAACCAGCGGATCACCTCCGGGTTGAGCGGCTCGCCGGCCGAGCAGGTGACGCGCAGCTTCTCGAGCGGGTAGCGCTTGCCCGCGTCCGCCACGCCGGTCATCGCGCGCAGCGCCGTGGGCGTCGTGAACATGTTCTCCACGCCGTGCTTCGAGAGGAAGCGCGAGGTGCTCCTCGGGGTCGTAGCCGCCCTTGCGCGCCTGCACCAGCGCCACGGCGCCGTAGCGCCACGGCCCCAGGAGCGGCGCGATCCCGGCGGCCCAGGCCCACTCGCCCGACCCGTGGAAGAGCTCGCCGTCGCGCACGTCGTGGCAGAACTCGAACTCCTCGTGCGCGAGCAGGTAGCGGTGGGCGTGGAGGATGCCCTTGGCCTTGCCGGTGGTGCCGGACGAGTAGTAGAGCTGCGCCGGGTCGTCGGCGAGCGTGTCCACGGTCTCGAAGTCCGCGCGAGGCCTCGGCCATCGCGTCCAGCAACCCGTCGTCCAGCACCAGCACGATCTCGGCCAGCCCGTCGGGGATGCGGTGGCGGTTGGCCGCGTCGGTGACCACGACCTTCGCCTGCGAGTCGCTCAGCCGGTGGTGGATGCCGTCGTCGCCGTAGAGGACCGACAGCGACAGCAGGATCGCTCCGGCGCGGTAGGTGCCGATGAAGATCGCGGCCGTCTCGGGCAGCGACGGCAGCAGCGTGGCCACCCGGTCGCCGCGCTCCACGCCGCTCGCATCGCAGCACGTTCGCGAACCGGCGCGAGAGCTCGCCGAGCTCGCCGAAGCTCACCTGCCGCTCGTTGCCCTGCCAGTCCTCCCAGACCATCGCGAGACGGCCCGGATCGTGCTTGTCGCAGACGTCCTGCGCGATGTTGTAGTGCTCGGGCACCTCCCAGCGGTGCGCGGCGCGCATCTCGTCGTAGCTGCCGAGCTCGTACTTCCGAAAGCTCATGTTCTCCTCCTTGAAGGGCAGTATCCCCGGGATGCCAAGTCCCCGCACTCTCGCGGCCTCCCTGCTCGCCACGGCGCTCGTGGCGCTGCCGCGGCTGCCTCGGCGGCGGCGACGACGAGAAGGAGGGCACGTCCAGCGCGCCCGCCCCGCGCCCGCCGGCGGCGGTGCACGCTCATGCAGACCTCGCGGCCTCGCCCGAGCCGGCGGCCTCGATGAGCGGGCTGCTCCACGGCGTGGCCGGGCCGGCGCCGCCGGACTCGGCGGTGCTGCCGCTCCGCCCGCGGATCTGGCGGAGCGTCCCGCAGCGGGTCCCGTACGCCCGGGCGGCGGCGGTGGGCGCCCGCTACCAGCTGGTGCTGAGCGACCTCTGGGGCTACCCGCCCAGCGGCTGGGAGGGCCGCGGGCCGCCCTGGCGCGACCTCGGCGCGTGGGAGCGGGTGGTGAGGCGCGCGGCGCGCTCGCTGCGCGGTCGCGAGGTCGAGTGGGACGTCTGGAACGAGCCCGACAACCCCGCGTTCTGGAACGGCACGCGCGAGCAGTTCTTCGCGCGTCTACGAGACCGCGGCGCGCGCCCTCGTGGACGAGCTGGGCGAAGGGGCGGTGGTCGGCGGGCCGAGCACCACGAAGGCCCGGCCGGAGTGGCTCGAGGGCCTGCTCCGGCACTGCCGCGAGCGCGGCTGCCGGGTCGGGTTCCTGTCGTTCCACGCGAACCTCGCGGCGCGATGACCCGATCCCGCCGCTCGAAGACCGGATCCGCTCGGTGCGCGCGCTGATCCCCCGCTACCGCGACCTGTCGCTCAGCCGCGTCGAGGTGAACGAGTCGGTCGGCCCGGCCGACCAGTACCGGCCGGGCGAGATCCTCGGCTTCCTCCACCACATGGAGGCCGGCGGCGCGGACGCCGCCGTGCGTTCCTGCTGGCCCGACCTGAGCGGGGCGGACCAATGCTCGAACGGGACCCTGGACGGCCTGCTCACTCCGAGCGGGCAGCCGCGCAGCGCCTGGTGGGCCTACCGCGCTCTATGCCGAGGGCGTGGGCACGCGCGTGCCGGCCGGCTCGGACTCCGAGGCGGTGGCGGTGCTCGCCAGCCGCCGCACCTGGCGGGCGCGGCGCAGGTGCTGCTCGCCCGCAACGACCGCGCGCCCGACGGCTCGCCGCCGCTGTCGGTCGAGCTGACGCTGAGCGGCCTGCGCTCAGCGCTCGGCGGCGCGCGCAGGGCGATCGTCTCGATCCAGCAGCTCTCCGACACGGGCGAGCAGCCGCTGGCGGCGCCGCCCGTGATCTCGAAGCGGCGGATCGCGGTGGAGGACGGCGAGCGTGACGCTGCCGGTCGGCAGCCTCGGGTCTCCACCAGGCGCTGGCGGTGAAGTTCTTCGCCGCCGGGCGGGAGGCTCAGTCGCCCGCGGCGTAGTGCACGATCGACTCGTCCACCAGCCACTCCACCGGCGCGCGGTCGTCCGTGTACACGCTGCCGCCGGGCAGCGGCCCCTCGATGCGCGCGGCCGCGTCGCTCGCGCCGGGCCTCAGCACCCGCGGCAGCGAGCCGAGCGCCGAGCGCAGGCGCCTGCCGGAGATCTCGCCGTCGCTCGCGGCGAGGATCGTGTTGGTGTCCTCGATCGGGTCGCGGGCCACGTGGCGGAACGCCTCCCCCATCGTCGCGCTCAGCACCTTCTCGAGATCGTCCTCGCCCTCCGGGTGGCCCACGTTCACCAGCACCACGCCGCCCGGCGTGAGCCGGTCGTGCGCCAGCTCGAAGAACTCCTTCGTCGTCAGGTAGAACGGGATGTAGGGCTGGCGGTAGGTGTCGAGCGCGATCATGTCGTAGCGCTCGTCGGTCGTCCGCAGATACGGGCGCGCGTCCTCGTGGTGGAGGCGCAGCCGCGGGTTCCGCATGTGGAACCAGCGCCGGCCGATCTCCGACAGCTCGGAGTCGATCTCCACGCCGTCGACCCAGGTGCGCGGGAACAGCTTCCCGTACGCGGTGGCGGTGGTCCCGGCGGCGTTGCCGAGGATCGCGATCCGGCGCGGAGGCCGGTCGAGCGCCGCGAACGGCATCACGAGGAAGCCGTCCCAGTAGTCGCCGGTGAGCACGGTGCCCGGCTCGTAGCGCGAGTGCTGGGCCTGGCCCTCGTTCAGCTCGAGCACCCGGACGCCGTTCGGCCGCTCGACCACGCGCGCGTACTGGTACGGCGTCTCCGCCTCGTAGACCACGCGCCCGTTGCCGGCCTCGGCCTTGAGGGTGCCGACCGGGACCGCCATGAGCGCGGCGATCGCGGCCGGGGCGAGCGCCCAGCGCCGCAGCGGGCGCAGCCCGGCCACGGCCACCACGGCGATCGCCAGCGCGAAGATCAGGAAGGTCCGGCGGGTGCCCACGAGCGGGATGAAGAGGAGCGCCGAGGTGAGCGTGCCCACGAGCGAGCCGGCCGTGGACAGCGCGTAGAGCCTGCCCGCCACGGTGCCCGCCTCCTCCACGGAGGACACGGCCAGCCGCAGGGCGTAGGGCGAGACCGCGCCGAGCAGGAGCACCGGCACCGCCACGAGCCCGAGCACGCCGACGAGCGAGCCGACGAAGGCGCCCGCCGAGATCGAGTCGAGCGCGTCCACCGCGATGTCGAGCAGCGGATCCGCCGCGAACGGCACGAGCGCCAGCAGCCCCGCCGCGCTGAGCGCCAGCAGGCAGAGGCCGCGCATCTCCGGGCGCCGGTCGGCCAGCCGCCCGCCGAGCCAGTAGCCGATCGACAGCGCCACCAGCACCACGCCGATGGTGTTCGCCCACACGACGGTGGACGCGCCGAAGTACGGAGCCAGCAGCCGGACGGCCGCGATCTCGGCGCCGAGGGAGCCGGTTCCCACGGCGAACACGAGCAGCGACAGGGGCGGCATTTCCGACCGGAACGCTAGCTAGCGTCGCCCGCCGTGGACCTTGCCGCAGCGGACCGTGCGCATCTCTGGCATCCGTTCACCCAGCAGCGCGGCTGGTGCGCCGAGGAGCCGCTGATCGTCGAGCGCGCCGAGGGCACGGACCTGATCGACACCGAGGGGCGGCGCTACATCGACGGCGTGTCGTCGCTCTGGTGCAACGTCCACGGCCATCGCCACCCGCGGATCGACGCCGCGGTGCGCGAGCAGCTCGACCGCGTGGCGCACTCCACGATGCTCGGCCTCTCGCACCCGCCGGCCATCGAGCTGGCGCGCCGGCTGGTGGAGATCGCCCCGGCCGGGCTCACGCGCGTCTTCTACTCGGACAGCGGCTCCACCGCCACGGAGATCGCCCTCAAGATGGCCTTCCAGTACTGGCGCCAGGTGGGCGAGGAGCGCACCACCTTCATCTGCCTGCGCGACGCCTACCACGGGGACACGATCGGCTCGGTCTCCGCCGGCGGCATCGACCTCTTCCACTCGCTCTACCGCCCGCTGCTCTTCCCCACGGTCAAGGCGGAGCCCGGCGACCTCGAGGAGATGGAGCGGCTGCTCGCCGAGCACGCCGGCGAGGTGGCCGCGGTGATGATGGAGCCGCTCGTCCAGGGCGCCGCGGGGATGCTCGTGCACCCGGAGGGCTACCTGCGCGGGGTGCGGGAGCTCTGCGACCGCCACGACGTGCTGCTGATCGCGGACGAGGTGGCCACCGGCTTCGGCCGCACCGGCCGGATGTTCGCGTGCGAGCACGAGGACGTGGCCCCGGACCTGCTCTGCATGGCCAAGGGCATCACCGGCGGGTACCTGCCGCTCGCCGCCACGCTCACGAGCGAGCGGGTCTACGACGGCTTCCTCGGCGAGTTCGAGGAGCTCCGGACCTTCTTCCACGGCCACACCTACACGGGCAACCCGCTCGCCTGCGCCGCGGCGCTCGCCTCGCTCGACGTCTTCGAGGAGGAGCGCACGATCGACGCGCTCCAGGCCAAGATCGAGCTGCTCGGGCGCCTGCTCGAGCCGCTGGCCGCTCACCCGGCGGTGGCGGAGGTGCGCCGCTGCGGCTTCATGACCGGGATCGAGCTGCGCGAGCAGCCGCTCGAGCTGCGCATGGGCCACCGCGTGACGCTCGAGGCGCGCCGGCGCGGGGCGATCGTCCGCCCGCTCGGCGACGTGGTGGTGCTGATGCCGCCGCTGTCGATCTCCGAGGCCGAGCTCACGCGGCTCGTGGAGATCACGCTGGCCTCCGTGGACGCCGTCACGTCCGCGGACGCGCTACAACAGGCTGCGTGACCCAGACCGTCTACCCCGTCCCGCGCTACCGCGACGCGCGCGCCGCGATCGAGTTCCTCGAGCGCAGCTTCGGGTTCGAGACGCTGTCGGTGACCGAGGGCGAGGGCGACTCGATCGTCCACGCGGAGCTGAACGTGGGCGCCGGGCTGATCATGCTGTCGTCCGCGAGCGGCAGCGACCTCTTCCCCGCCGGCCCGAGCACCTTCTACGTGGCCGTGCAGGACCCGGACGCCCACCACGACCGCGCCAAGGGCGCCGGGGCCGAGATCGTGATGGAGCTGACCGACCAGCCCTACGGCTCGCGCGAGTACGCCGCCCGCGACCCCGAGGGCAACGTCTGGTGCTTCGGGACCTACCGGCCTCAGGCCGGCCGCCGAGCGGCGCTGCGGGCTAGCCCTCGTAGGGCTCGAAGTCCCGCTTGCGCGCCCCGCAGACGGGGCAGAACCAGTCGTCCGGGATGTCGTCGAAGGCGGTGCCGGGCGGGATGCCGCCGTCGGGATCGCCCTCGGCGGGGTCGTAGATGAACCCGCACGAGGTGCAGATGAAGAGCTGGTCGGCGCTCACGGCGCGGGAAGCGTAGCGACCGCCGCCGGTTAGGCTGGCGCCGTGCGCATCGACCGCCCCCCGCCCGGGGAGGAGATCAACACCGGTCCCGCCACGACCGCGCGCGAGGCCGCCTCGCTGATCCTGCTGCGCGATGCCCAGGACGGGCCCGAGGTGCTCCTGGTGCAGCGCAACCCGCAGCAGCGCTTCATGGGCGGCGCCTGGGTCTTCCCCGGCGGCGCGACCCACGACGAGGACGCCGACCACGCCGCCACCGCGATCCGCGAGCTCGAGGAGGAGGCCGGCATCGCCTTCGGCGACGGCGAGGCGCTGGCGTTCTCGCGCTGGATCACGCCGCGCGAGGTCAAGGTCCGGTTCGACACCTGGTTCTACGTGGCCGAGGCGCCCGCCGGCGCCGAGGCGGCCTGCGACGGGTCCGAGTGCGTGGACGCCCGCTGGATCCGGCCCGCCGGACGCGCTCGCGCTCGGGGAGCAGGGACGAGCTGATGCTCGTGTTCCCGACGATCAAGCACCTGGAGCAGCTGGCCACGTTCGGCTCCGTGGCGGAGGCGCTCGCCGAGGCCCGCGAGCGCACCGTCGAGCCGATCGAGCCGCGCGTGGTGGAGCGCGACGGGCAGGGCCACGTGCTGCTGCCCGGCGAGCCGGGCTACGAGGACGCCTGATGGCGAGCGCCGGCCTGACCGTCGCGGTCACCGGCCCCACGGGGGACCTCGGGATCTCGATCGTCGACGCGCTGGAGCGCTCCCGGGCCGTGGAGCGGGTGGTGGGCATGGCCCGCCGCCCGTTCGACCCGGCCGAGCGCGGCTGGCGCAAGACCGAGTACCGCCAGGGCGACGTGACGGACGCGGAGAGCGTGAAGGACCTCGCCAAGGGCGCCGACGTGGTGGTTCACCTCGCCTTCGCGATCCTGAGCGCGAGCGACGCCACGCGCGAGCTGAACGTGACCGGCTCGCGCATGGTCTTCGAGGCGGCGGCCAAGTCCGGGGCCAAGCGCATCTGTTACGCGTCGAGCGTGGCCGCCTACGGCTTCCACGACGACAACCCGGACTGGCTCACGGAGGACGTGCCGGCGCGCGGATCGCCCGAGCACCCCTACTCGCACCAGAAGGCCGAGGTGGAGCGCGTGCTGGCCGAGGTGCTGCTGCGCCGGCGCCGCACCGTGGCCTACGTGTTCCGGCCCTGCATCGTCGCCGGTCCCGACGCCCGCACGATGCTGCACGCGATCCCCTACTTCAGGCTCGGCGAGTCGATGCCGGGCGCCGTGACCAGGCTGCTCTCCTCGATGCCCGCCCTGCGGCCGGTGATCCCCGACCCGGGCACGCCCTTCCAGCTGGTGCACGAGGACGACGTGGCGCGCGCCTTCATGGCCGGCGTCCGCGGCGTGGGCGAGCCGGGCCCGTACAACCTGGCCGCCGGCGGCGCGCTCACGTTCTCGGACGTGGCCGACGCCCTCGGCTGGTACTCCGTGCCGGTGCCGCGCCTGGCGGTGGAGGCCACCGCGGAGGTGGTGACCCGCCTGCCGCTCCTGCCGGCGAGCGTGGGCTGGATCCACTCCGTGCGCAAGCCGGTCCTGATGAAGACCGACCGGGCGCGCAAGGAGCTGCGCTGGCGGCCCGAAGCACACCGCCAAGGCGACCCTGCAGGAGATGGCGCGGGCCGAGCGCTCGGAGGAGCCCGCCCGCTGACGAAGGTGATTGATCGCGGCCTATTCGGGTACACGAGTAGGCACAAGGATGGATCGAGTCACATGTCCACAGTGCGGATACAGAGTTGGGCTCGGCATGGCCAGCGACCCGGGCAACTGCCCCCGCTGTGATCTGCCGCTGATGCTCACCGGCGAGCTGCGCGCCTACAGCGGCGACGACCTCAAGGCCGAGGTCGAGCGCCAGCGCGTGCTCGCGGAGCAGCGCAGCGAGCTCCCGCTCGTCTCAGCTAGAGCGCCCGCTTGTAGAGCTCCTCGTAGTCGCTCTCGCTCGGCTCGCGCGGGTTCAGCAGCGTCGTGCCGTCGCCCATCGCGCCCTCCACGAGCGCGGGGATGCCCGACTCCGGCACGCCCACCTGCGAGAGCCGCAGCGGCAGCCCGAGCCGCTCCACGAGGCCCGAGACGTGCCGGGCGAGCGCGTCGCCCACCTCCGGCTCCGGAGCCGCCGCTCTCCACCCCGAGCAGCTCGGCCACGTCCCGGTAGCGGTCCGCGATGTCGTCGCCGCCCTCGGCGTTGAAGCGGATCACGTGCGGGAGGTGGATCGCGTTCGCCACGCCGTGGGGCACGCCGAAGTGCGCGCCGGCGGGGTGCGACATGGCGTGCACCGAGCCGAGCGCGATCGAGATCGCCAGGTTGGCCGCGATCAGCATGTTGCCGCGCGCCACGTCGTCCTCCGGGGTCTCGACCGCGCGCTCGAGGTTGTCGCGGATCATCCGCAGCGCCTGGAGCGCGCTGCGCGTCCTGGTGCGGGCTCCAGTCGGTCGACACGTAGCCCTCCACCGCGTGCGTCATGGCGTCCATGCCGGTGGCCGCCGCGATCGCGGGCGGCAGCGTGCGCGTGGCGTCCGGGTCGAGGATCGCGAGCCGCGGGAACAGCGGGAAGTCCGCGATCTCGAGCTTGACCTTCTCCTCGTGGTCCTTGATCACCGCGGCCATCGACACCTCGCTGCCGGTGCCGGCCGTGGTGGGGATGCAGGCCAGCGGCGCGATCTCGAGCGGCTTGCCCATGCCGTCGTTCTCGCGCGGCATGAGGAGGAAGCCCTCCTGCTCGCGCGCGCTGCCGCCGTGCGTGAACACGGCGTCGGCCACCTTGGCGGTGTCCATCACCGATCCGCCGCCCACGGCGAGGAACGAGTCGGCGCCCGCCTCCTTGGCGGCGGCGGCGCACTGCTCCACCACGTCGGTCGAGGAGTCCTGCGGGCACCTGGTCGAACACGCCGGCCACCTCGAGGCCGCCGTCGCGCACGCCCTCCTCGACCCGCTCGACGAGGCCCGGTGCCGCGGATCACCTCGTCGGTGACGACGAACACGCGCGCCGCGCCCTCCTTCTGGAACTCGAAGCCGGCCGAGCCGAGCAGGTCGCGCCCGGCGATCACCCGGGTGGTCGAGAGGTACTGGTAGAAGTCCTTGAAGCCCGCCATCTGGCGGGCCAGCGGATCCGGGTCCACCGCCGCCATCAGGCGGCCTCGAGCAGGTCCTGCCGCCCGGACTCCTCGAGCATCGCCCTGTAGCGCGGGAAGATCGGCTTGGTGAGCGGCACGAGCTTGAGGATCTTCGCCACGGGGCCCTTGGCCTTCATCTGGCCGCGGGCGAGCGCGACCGTCACGTTCACCTTGCCGAGCCAGAAGCGGTGCGCGGTGTCGGCGTCCATCGTCATGACCACCTCGGGCTCGAGGTCCGTGTCGCCGCAGTCCACGCGGCCGTCCTCGCCCTCGAGCAGGCTCACGGTGATGACGCGACTCGGGCTCGCGGTAGCGGTACTGGACGACCGTGTTGGCCTTGCGGAACTTCGGCGACAGCTCCTCGTCCTGCGGCGAGGTCCTCGAACAGCTTGCCGATGTAGGCGTAGACCTCGTCGGCGTCCTTGAAGTACGGCAAGTGCAGCTCCTCTCAGCGGTGTGTGCGCGGAATTCTCTCAGGCGCCGGGCCGCCGGAACGAGGTGCCCGTCATCGCGTCCCAGGCACGGTCCGGCATCAGCTTGCGCTGGGTGAGCAGCAGGCGCGCCGATGCGCGTCACCGGGTAGCGGGTCTTCGGCCGCCGCGCGGTGAGCGCCTTGCTGATGGCGCTCGGCCACGGCCTCGGGACCCGCCCCGAGCCGCGCCATCGGGCCCTCGTAGGCGCCCGACGGTGGCCTCGGTGACCGACTTGTTGAAGTCGGCGTAGGGGCCCTCCTCGTCGGGCATCGCGCCCGCCACGGTCTCGGCGAAGCTCGTCTTGATCAGCCCGGGCTCGATCACCACCACCTGGATCCCGAAGCCCTTGAGCTCGAAGCGCATGGCGTCCGAGATCGCCTCGACGGCGTGCTTGGTGGCGTGGTAGATGCCGCCGCCCGGGAACACGAGCTTCCCGCCCATCGAGCTGACGTTCACGATCCGGCCGCGCCCGGCGCGCGCGCATGCCGGGCAGGACGAGCTGGCACATCCGGACGAGGCCGAAGACGTTGGTCTCGAACTGGGCGCGCACGCTGTCGAGCGGCACGCTCTCCACGGCCCCGCTCTGGCTGTAGCCGGCGTTGTTCACGAGCGCGCCAACCTCGCCCTCGGCCTCCTCCACCGCGGCCACGGCGGCGCTCATCGAGGCCTCGTCGTTCACGTCGAGCGCGAGCGTGCGGCAGCCGCTCTCGCGGAGGTCCGCGATCGACTCGGGCCGGCGGGCCGTGGCGTAGACGGTGTTGCCCTCGCGGGCGAGCAGCTCCGCGGTCGCGCGCCCGATGCCGGTGGAGCAGCCAGTGATCAGTACGGCGCCGTCGATGTGAGCCATGGCGCGCAGCTTATGCCGCCCGGGCGCTCAGCGGGAACGGACGACGAGCGTCTGGGCGGCGCGGCCCAGGCGGCCGCGCTCGTCCCAGAGCGCCGTGTCGGCCAGGCCGATCCCGTGCGGCTCCGGGTAGGTCACGGCATCGAGGCCCACCCAGTCGCCCTCCGGCAGCCGCTTCAGGTGGACGCTCAGGTCGGTGTTGATGAACAGGTAGCGGCGCCAGTCGAGCGCCGCGCTCACGCCGTTCCCGGCGTCGGCCGCGATCAGCAGGCGCTCGAGCGGCGAGGTCTCCTCGCCCGCCACCAGCGGCACGCGCGAGCGCATCCAGACCATGGCCGGCCCCGGCTCGAGGAAGCCGCCGCTCACGAAGCGGATCTCCATGGCCGTGTGGTAGCCGGCCTCCTCCCGGACCGGGAAGAACGGCTCGTTCGAGCCCTCCGTCCGGGCCGGGCGGGGGCGGGTCCGGCGGCGGCTCGCGGGTCGAGCTCCACGGCGCCCGTCCGCAGCCGCCAGGCCGTCGCGCGCATCACCTCGCCGTCCGGGCCCGAGAGCGAGGCCTCGAGCAGCTCCACGCTGCCGCCCGGGCCGCACGACCCGGGCCGAGGCGCGCAGCGGCGCCAGCGGCACCGGCCCGAGGATCTCGAGCGTGATCCGCCCGATCTGCGCGTCGGCCCGCGGCTCGCAGCGCTCGACGGCGCGGCCGAGCAGGGCGGCGGGCGGCCCGGCGTGCTGGGCGTCGGGATCCCAGGGTCCCCGGGTGAGCTCGGTCGACACCAGCGCGTCGCCGTCCGGCACGTAGAAGGCCTCGTCCACGGCGCGCGCATCCTATGTGCGGCGTCGTGCGCAAGCACCCGGCTCGGCCGGGTGCGCAGCGATGGCATAGCCTCCCGGCCGCATGCAGGCCGTGACCTTCCAGGCACCGGGCGAGGTGCGCGTCGAGGAGCGCCCCGAGCCGGAGCTGATCGAGCGCGACGACGCGATCGTCAAGGTCGAGGCCACGGGCGTCTGCGGCTCGGACCTGCACATCTACCACGGGCGCGTGGCGATCGAGCCCGGCTTCACGATCGGCCACGAGTTCGTGGGCACCGTGATCGCGGCGGGCGACGCCGTGACCGAGGTGTCGGAGGGCGACCGCGTGCTCGGCTGCTACTGCTCGGCGTGCGGGAAGTGCTTCTTCTGCCGGCGCGGCCTCTTCCACAAGTGCGACGAGGGCCGGGTGTTCGGCCACGGCGCCACGCTCGGGCTCGCTCCAGGGCGCGCAGGCGGAGCAGGTGCTGGTCCCGCACGCGAACCTCACGCTGCGGCGCGTGCCCGAGGGCATGTCCGACGACGCGGCCCTGTTCGCCGGCGACGTGATGGGCACCGGCTACCACGCGGTCGCCGAGGCGGGCGTGGAGCCGGGTGACGCCGTGGCGGTCCTCGGCCTCGGGCCGGTCGGGCCTCTGCGCCGTGCAGGCCGCCAAGGCCGCCGGCGCGGCGAAGGTCGTGGCGATCGACTCCGTGCCGGACCGGCTGGCGATGGCGAGCGAGTTCGGCGCCGAGGCCGTGCACCTCACCGAGGAGGACCCCCGCGCCGCCGTGAAGGCGGCCACGTCCGGGCGCGGCGTGGACGTGGCGGTGGACGCCGTGGGCCACCCCGACGCGCTGGAGCTGGCCTGCCGGCTCGCCCGCAAGGCGGGGACCGTGTCCGCCACGGGCGTCTACGCCGAGCGCATCCAGGTGCACATGGGGATCGTCTGGATCAAGGCGCTCACCCTCACGTCGGGGCACGCGAACGTGATCGGGCATGTGGACCGCGTGCTGGCGATGATGGCCGCGGGGGTGCTCGACCCCTCACCGCTCGTGAGCCGGCACATGTCCCTCGCCGACGCGCCCGAGGCCTACGCGGTCTACGACCGCCGCGAGGCCCTGAAGATCGTCATGCGCCCATGAGCGAGGCGGCGGTCCCGGCCGCGACCGAGGCGATGCTCGCGAACCGGCGCTCCGTGCTCGACGCCGGCGCGCGGCCGCTCGGCTGGAAGGTCGGCTTCAACGTGCCCGCGGTCCAGGAGAAGCTCGGCATCGACGTCGCCGCTCGCGGGCTTCCTGTCGAGCGCCGGGCTGCTCTCGGACGGCTCCACGCTCGCGCTGGACGGCCGGCCCGCGGTGGCCGAGCCGGAGGTGGCCGTGGAGATCGGGGACGACGGCCGCTCGATCGTCGCGCTGCTCCCCGCGCTGGAGGTGGCCGATCCGCCCGACCTCTCCTGGGACGTGGAGCGCATCCTCGCCGGGAACATCTTCCACAGGGCGGTCGCCTTCGGCCCGCGCGTGGAGACCGACGCGCCCGGTGCGGCGCGGGTGCTCGTGAACGGCGAGGAGCGCGAACAGGTCCCCGCCGAGCGCACGGGCGCCCACCTGGAGGCGATGGTGGCCGCGGTGGCCGACCGGCTCGCGGCCGCGGGCGCGAGCCTGAGCCCGGGCGAGCGGATCATCACCGGCGTGCTCGCGCCCCCTCCGGCCGTGGAGGCGGGCGACGTGGTGCGGCTCGAGCTCGAGTCGCTCGGCGCGGTCGAGCTCAGCTTCTCCTAGCGGCTCACGGACGCGCCAGCCGGTAGACCGGCCCGTCGAGCGAGACCGCGTACACCCGCCCGCGCCCGTCCTCGCCGAACGAGACCAGGTTCGAGACCTGGGCGTTCAGCTGGCGCGACCGCGTGCCTCGCGGGCGGAGCGTGGCCAGCCGAAGGTTGGGCTTGCAGTAGTCGCCGTACACGTACTTGCCGTAGAGGCCGCGGCCGAGCGCGCGGTCGCGGATGACGTAGCCGCCGATGATCGAGCAGAAGCCGGCGTCCTGGGAGTGCGCGATCACGGGCGGCACGTGCCCCGGCGCCGAGCCCTGGCTGTAGCGGTTGCGGCCCTCGAAGACGTTCCAGCCGAAGTTGTACCCGCCGCGCGGGGCGCGCCCGCGGCCGCGGCGGTTCTTCACGAAGTCGATCTCCTCGACGGCGTCCTGGCCCGACGTCGCCGATCGCCAGGTCGCCGGTGCGGCGGTCGAACGAGAAGCGGTAGGGGTTGCGCAGCCCGTAGGCGTAGTTCTCGGGACGGGCGCCGGAGCGGCCGCGGAACGGGTTGTCGGCGGGCACCGAGTAGCCGCCGCCCGGGCGCGGCGCGATCCGGATCAGCTTGCCCAGCTGGCGGCTGAGGTTCTGGCCGTTGCGGTCGGGGTCGCCCCCGCCGCCGCCGTCGCCGAAGCCGGCGTACAGGCGCCCGTCGGGGCCGAACTGGATCTGGCCGCCCTTGTGGTTGAAGCGCTGGTGCGGCACGCGGATCACGAGCCGCTCCGAGCCCGCGCTCGCACGGTCCGGGTTTCCGGACGAGCGGCGGAACTGGGCGATCCGCAGGTAGCCGGCGGAATCCGTGTAGTAGACGTAGAAGCGGCCCGAGTCGGCGTAGTCGGGCGCGAACGCCATCGAGAGCAGGCCGCTCTCGCCCCCGGTGGTCACCTCGCCGCTGATGTCGAGGAAGGGGGTCCGCAGGACCCGCCCGCCCTTCACGACGCGGATGCGGCCCGGGCGCTCGACCACGAAGCGGCGCCGGTCGCCGCGGGGTGCGGTGAGGTACGTGGGCTGGTCGAAGCTGCCGAGCCGCAGCAGCCGGACCTGGCGTGCGGCCGCCTGCGCGGGCGCCGGGCCCTCGTCGCTCCGGGCCGGCTCGCTCTGCGCCGGCGCGGTGGCCTCGGCGCTCGCCGAGCCGTCCTCGTCGTCCCCGGACGTGCAGCCCGCGACGGCTACGAAGGCCGCCGCGAGGACGGCGGCTCGACGGGCACGTGCGCTCACGCAGCCTGAGTATGGCAACGCTAGTCTTGGGCCCTTCGGGCTGTGGCGCAGCCTGGTAGCGCGCTCCGTTCGGGTCGGAGAGGTCCCCAGTTCAAATCTGGGCAGCCCGATTTACTTCCCTCTCCCACCCGCTCTAGGCGGATCCGCTTCTCCCAGGAACGCCGGCCGCCGCCAGCGCCTCGTCCCACTCGGCGAAGTACTCGATGCGCACCATCCGGCCTTCCCGGAAGGTGATCACCTGGTGGTAGAGCTCCTGGTCGAGCTCCACGCCGCTCCCCTTGCCGAGCCCGTGGTGGCGGAGCCGGGTGGCCACGCGGTCGCCGGCCTCCACGTACTCCTGGGGCAGCAGCTGCAGCTCGTCCATGTGCTCGTCGAGCTGCTCCCAGAAGCGCCTGATCCGGGCGGGGCCGACGCACGAGTCCGCGCTCTGGCGCTCGGGCAGCACCCACTCCACCAGCGGGTCGAAGTCCGCCACGGCGGCGTCGAAGTCGCGGCGGTTGTACGCCTCGATGAACGCCTTGGCCTTGGCGAGGTTCTCCTGGGAGACGGAGGCGCGCGTCGTCATGCCGCGACCGCGTTGTAGTAGCGCACGGCGAGCCCCGTGAGCAGCGTCTCGAAGCACGCCGAGAGAGTCATGTCGTGCTCGTCGGCGTAGGCGCGCAGGCCGCTCCTCTCGATCGCCTCGCTCTGCGCGATCACCTCTCCCACGAGATCGGGGTGCTCGTCGCTGAAGTAGGCCCCCATCGAGTAGAGGCTCGTGTCCATCAGGGACTCGAGGAAGGGGTCGTCCGCGGCGGTCGCGGTGCGCCTGGCGCTCACCTGGCGGAGATTACCCCGCCTTCCGTCCATGATCGGATCTCGGGAACGGCGCAAATTCCGAGAATCGGCTTGCGGCGTCCCGGTCAGCCGTTACCCTCCGGGGCACGCCTGTCATCGCGATGAGGAGGAACTGCTAGATGGCGATCCACCTGACGCCCACCGAACTCGGCCGAGAGGCAGGAATGCACCGGCGCGAGGTCATCTCGAAGTGCATGGAGATGGGCGTTCCGATATTCCAGGGCCGGATCGACAAGACCCTCTTTCTCTCGAGTCTGAAGCACGCGAAGAGCGGCAAGCAGCTGCTCCAGGCGTAGTCCGCTCGCCGCGCCTGCGCGCCGGGCGCCCGCCGTCCGCTTAGAATCGGTACGGCACCCGGGGATTCGGAGGGAGAGTTCATGGAAGCTGTGACCGCCGGTGTGGCGGGCGCCGGTGTGGGCACCGGCTCCAAGACGATCGCTGACCTGCTGCCGCTGGCGGTCGAGAAGTACGGCGACGCCCCGGCGCAGCGCCACAAGTCGGGCGACGCCTGGGTCGACGTCCCGTACTCGGAGCTCGGTCGCGCGGTCCGCGAGATCTCGCTCGGGCTCATCGGCCTCGGCATCGAGCCGGGGGAGAAGGTCGCGATCCTCTCGAACACCCGGCCCGAGTGGACCAACGCCTGCTTCGGCATCCTGACCTCCGGCGCCGCGCTGGTCACGATCTACCAGACCAACTCCGCCGAGGAGTGCCAGTACGTCCTGGCCCACTCCGACTCGCGCGCGGTGTTCGTCGAGGACGCCGCCCAGCTCGCCAAGATCCGCGAGGTCAGGGGCGATTGCCCCGAGCTGCGGCACGTGATCGTCATGGAGCCCGGCGACACCGAGCTCAGCGCGGGCGACGGCGAGCAGAGCACTGGAGGCGCTGCGCGAGAGCGGCGCCGGCCGCGACGCCGCCGAGTGGAAGCAGCGCTACGAGGCCGTCACGCCCGACGACGTGTGCCTCTTCATCTACACCTCGGGCACCACCGGCCCACCCAAGGGCTGCCTGCTCTCGCACGGCAACTACCGCGCGATCACGGACGCCGTGATCAAGGACAGCGTGCTCGAGGACGGCGACAGCGCCTACCTCTTCCTCCCGCTGGCGCACGCCTTCGCGATCCTGATCCAGTTCACCGTCTTCGAGCTGGGCGTGACGCTCGCCTACTGGTCCGGCGACCCGAAGCTGATCATCCCCGACCTCACCGAGGTCAAGCCGAGCTTCTTCCCGTCGGTCCCGCGGATGTTCGAGAAGATCTACACGCTCGCGACCAACGCGGCGCCCGACCGCGAGCAGCTCGAGAAGGCGATCGACCTCGGCGTGAAGGTGCGCATGGCGCGCGAGGCCGGCGAGGAGGTGCCCGCCGAGCTCGAGACCGCGTTCGACCAGGCCGACGAGGCGCTCTACAAGAACGTGCGCGCCCTGTTCGGCGGCAACATCCGCGAGTGCGTGACCGGCGCCGCGCCGATCGCGCCCGGAGATCCTGCGCTTCTTCTACGCCTGCGGCGTGCCGGTGATGGAGGGCTACGGGATGACCGAGACCTCCACCAGCGCGACCGTCAACCGGCCCACCGGGAACAACTTCCGGTTCGGCTCCGTCGGCCGCCCGCAGGACGGCGTGGAGGTGAAGATCGCCGACGACGGCGAGGTGCTGATCAAGGGCCCGAACATCTTCCAGGGCTACTACAAGAACGAGGGCGCCACGGCCGAGGCGCTCGAGGATCGCTGGCTCCACACCGGCGACCTCGGCCGGCTCGACGAGGACGGCTTCCTCTACATCACCGGCCGCAAGAAGGACATCATCATCACCGCGGGCGGCAAGAACATCACCCCCGCGAACCTCGAGAACGGGCTCAAGCAGAGCCGCTGGATCTCGCAGGCCGTGGTGGTGGGCGACCGGCGCCCGTATCTGGTCGCGCTGATCACGCTCGACGCCGAGGAGCTGCCCGCGCTCGCGCAGGAGCTGGGCGTGGACGACCCGTCCACGCTCGCCCAGGACGAGCGCGTGCACGCCGAGATCCAGAAGGTCGTGGACGAGGTGAACTCGCACGTGGGGCCGGTCGAGCAGATCAAGCGCTTCGCCGTGCTGCCGGCGGACCTCTCCCAGGAGACGGGCGAGCTCACGCCGACGCTGAAGGTCAAGCGCAACGTGGTGCACGAGAAGTACGCCGGCACGATCGACGAGGTCTACGAGCGCGCCAGATAGATTGGGTCTGGAGCCGGGCCCATCCCGGCCCCGGCCGGGCGGGTCCCCACCGCCGCCATGGCCAGCAACGACCCCACCGACACCGGCGGACTGTTCATCGGGCGCCGTCCCGGCACCGCGCCGGTGCGCTACCGCGAGCCCGAGCACGACCCGACCGCGAGGCAGCGGCGCCGGGACGCCGTGGTCGCGCACCTGCTGCTGGCGCTCGAGCTGGTCCTGTGCCTCAGCCTGTTCGGCCCGCAGCCGGCGGCCTGGCTCTGGATCGGCTCGCAGGTCCAGTACCTGACCGGCTACGTCACGGCCGGGATCTCGACGATCATGCTCGGCTGCCTCGCGTCGCTGATGCTCACGATGGCCGCCGCCAAGCGCGTGGACCACGCCTGGAAGCTCGTCCGCCGCGCGGCCGGCCATCGCCAGGAGCGCGGCGCGCTGGAGCGGATCTTCGCCGCGAGCGTCGGGGTCGCCCTCGTGGTCTTCGGGATCTGGTTCTTCCTGATCCAGGGCCCGGCCCCAAGCCTCGCCCCGTCGCAGTAGCGACGTGGACCTCTTCGGCTACTACCGCCAGTTCGAGGACGTCGACGAGGAGGAGATGAACCGCGAGCGGCGCGAGCGGCGCGCGGCGGAGCGCAAGCTGGCGCTCGAGACGGTCCCCGACCTCGACCTATCGGGCACCGAGTGGCCCGACCTGCCCCACTCGGAGATCGTGAACGCCGCGATCGCGCGCGCCCGCGGCCGCGTGAACGGCTATCCGGACCGCTACGCGAGCGGCGCGCGGCGGCTGCTCTCCGAGCGCCACGGCGTGGCACCGGAGCAGGTGGTGCTCGGCAACGGCGCCGCCGAGCTGCTCCAGTCGGCCGCGCTGGCGCTGCTCTCCGCGGGCGACGAGATCGTGATGCCCTGGCCGTCGTACCCGCTGTACCCGCTGATGGCCACCCGCGCCCGCGCGCGGCCCGTCTCGGTCACGGCGAGGGCCAGACCGAACCACGGCGCCGCGCTGGCGGGCGCGGTGACTCCAGCGCACGCGCGCGCTCGTGATCTGCAACCCGAACGACCCGACCGGCCACTACGTGCCCGCCGTCGGAGCTGGGCCGCGCTGCTCGCGGTCCTCCCCGAGCGCGTGTACGTGCTGCTCGACGAGGCGCTCGTCCACTTCCAGGACGCCGAGGAGGCGCGACGCCTGCCTGCGGCTCGTGAACGCGTTCCCGCGCCTGCTCGTGGTCCGCACCTTCTCGAAGGCGTACGGGCTGTCGGGGCTGCGGGCGGGCTACGCGGTCGGGAAGCGACGCGGACCTGCTCGGCACGATCGCCCCGGTGCTGGGGGTCAACGCGCTGACCCAGGCGGCCGTGGAGTACGCGCTGCAGCGGCGGCGACGAGGAGCTCGCCCGCCGGCGCGAGGCCGTCTCGCGCGAGCGCGCCCGACTGTTCGAGGCGCTCCGCGACCTGCCGGTGGACGCCGACCCGAGCCAGGCGAACTTCGTCTGGCTGAAGCGCCCGCGGCATGGACGGCGCTGAGCTCGACGCGGCGGCTGGCCGCCAGGGCGTGATCGTGGCGCCCGGCGGCCCGCTCGGCGCGGACGACCACGTGCGCATCACGATCCGCGACACGCCGGCCACCGACCGGCTGCTGCGGGCGCTCGAGATCGCGCTGTAGCGGCAGGGCTAGACCGAGCTTAACCGTCTTCGGACTGCCGGAGAAGCGCGCCGGTCGTCTGCTCGAGGATCCGCCGCCAGCCCGCGCTCTGCTCGCGCTCCTCGGCGAACCTGCGGACCACCTTGCGCACGCGCGTGGCGGAGATCTCGATGCCGTGCTTGGCGCAGACGGCCTTGAGCTCGTCGTAGTCGGAGGCGAGCTTCAGCGTGACCGACTCGAAGCCGTGGCGGGCGATCTCCACGCGGCGGGTGAAGTTGAGGATGTTCGTCTCGAACATCAGCTCGTCGTTCGGGTCGGGCTCGATCAGGATGATGTCCACGCCCGGGTACTTCTCGCGCCAGCGGCTCACGGCCTCGTGGAGGCGCTGGTGGGCGAGCAGCTTGAAGGCCTGGTAGCCGATCTGGGGGAAGCCCATGTCGGCGACCCGGCGCACGCGGCTGCCCAGCATCGTCGGGATCACCTTCTGGAAGTCGTTCACGTACGGCACCAGCGGGTTCACGACGATCACGAACTTGGCGCCGCGCTCCACGGCCACGTCCACGTTCGTGGTCGAGCGGATGCCGCCGTCCACGAGATGCCGGCCCTTGATCTCGATCGGCTTGTAGACCATCGGCAGGGCGGTGCTCGCCGCGACCGAGCGCGAGATCGGCACGTCGTCCCACTCGGGGCCGCCGAGCACGATCCGCTCGCAGGTGTCGAGGTCCGTGGCGGTGAGGTAGAGCTCGTTCTCGAGCAGCCGGAAGTCGTTCACGCGGTCCGGGTCGCCGAGCACGGTCTCGAGGTACTCCTGGATGCCGCTGCCGTCGTAGAGCCCCGAGGGGAGCGCCTCGGCCACGCCGACGGCGAGGTCGATCAGCGACGCCGAGCCCAGCTGGCCGACGAAGCTGCGCGCCAGGCCGAGGATCCGGAGCGGCAGCAGCGCCGCGCTCTGGGCGAACTCCTTCGCGTTCGGGCGCATCAGCGTGCCGCGGTCCACGTCCCGGAAGGGCGTGGGAACCTGCTGGTTCACCACGCGCATCATCTCCTCGGGAGTGACCCCGTTGGCCACGAGCGAGGCCACGAAGGAGCCCGCGCTGGTGCCCACGTACACGTCGAACTGGTTGACGGTGCGGTTGACGGCCAGCAGGTCGAGCGCGCGCAGGGCGCCGATCTCGTAGACGCCGCCGGTGAAGCCGCCGCCACCCAGCACGAGTGCGGTTCTGGAGCGCTTCGGCCGCCTCCGGGACGGCTTGCCGGCCGTCTTGCGGCCGGCCTTCGACGGCTTCTCGAGCCGGACGACGTCACCCATCGGCCGTCCATTATCGCGGATCGCCTCCCGGAGACCGCTCCGCGTTCGCCGCTACCGTGTTTCGGCTCCATGCCGTCGAACCGCAAGGCCGCCCTCGTGGCGCTGGCAGCGAGCGCCCTCGGAGGGGCCCTTGCCACGCCCCGCAGCCGCGGGCACCCAGGCCGCCCTGGGCCCCGCCCTGTCCCGTCAGATGCAGGGCGCCGGCAGCTACGCGAGCGCCTACGTCACGAACCTCTCCGAGGGCCGGAAGGTGTTCTCCTGGAAGGCGGCCAGCCCGCGGATCCTGGCCTCGAACACGAAGCTGTTCACCACCTCCGCCGCGCTCGCGCGCTACGGCACCGAGGGAACGCTCGGCACCGAGGTGCTCGGACGCGGCCGGCTCGACGAGGAGGGCATCTGGCGCGGCGACCTCTACCTGCGCGGCGGCGGCGACCCGACCTTCGGGAGCCGCCGCTTCACCCGCCGCTCCTACGGGCGCGGCGCGACCGTCGAGGCCCTGGCCAAGGCGCTCACCGCCGCCGGGGTCGAGCGCGTGACGGGCCGCGTGATCGGCGACGAGTCGCGCTTCGACTCGCTGCGCGGCGGGCCGGACTCGAGCTACGGCACCTCGATCTGGGTCGGCCCGCTGAGCGCGCTGTCGTTCAACCGCGGGCTTGCCAACGAGGGCGGCTCGGCGTTCCAGTCGAGCCCGCCGGCGTTCGCGGCGGCAAGGCTGGACGACGCGCTCGAGGCGCGCGGCGTGCCGGTGCGGCGCGCTCCCCGGACCGGGCGCGACGCCGAGCGGGCTGGACGTGCTCGCGAGCGTGGAGTCGCCGCCCATGGAGCGGCTCGTGAAGCTCACCAACAAGCCGTCGGACAACTTCTTCGCGGAGACGCTCGTGAAGGACCTCGCGCTGCAGGCGAGGGGCCGCGGCACCACCGCCGGAGGCGCGCGCATCGCCGCGCGCTACGCGCGCAGGCTGGGAGCACGGGCGCGGCTCGTGGACGGCTCGGGGCTCTCGCGCGGCAACCGCGCGTCGCCGCAGGCGATCGTGAAGCTGCTCGGCGCGATCATGCGCAGCGAGGGCTACGACGTGTTCGTGGAATCCCTGCCGATCGCGGGCCGCGACGGCACGCTCTACGACCGGATGCGCAGAGGGCCCGCGCGCGGGCACTGCCACGCCAAGACGGGCACGCTCTCCGACGTGAGCGCCCTGTCCGGCTACTGCGAGGCGCGCTCCGGCGACACCTACGCCTTCTCGATCCTGATGAACGCGTTCTCACCGACGATCGCGCGTCGCATCCAGGACAAGATGGTCCAGGCGATCGCCGGCGTGACGGGCTGAGGATTGCGGCCCGCCGCCACGCTCCTGCTGGCGGTCCTGGCCGTCGGCTGCGGAGGAGAGTCGGCCAGGGAGGGCGGTGGCCCCTACGACACGGCGCGCGACCTCTGCTCGATCGACTCCGTCGACCGCCTGGCCGACGAGTACGGCGGCAACGCGAGCGACCCCGCCTCGGTCGCGCGGGCGTACGCGGACCAGGAGTTCGACGGCGACTCCCGGGAGCGGGCCCGCGCCGGCTGCCTGGCGGGCTTCGACTCGCGGGGCTAGCCCAGCAGCGCCAGCAGGCCGTCCTCGTCCAGGATCTCGGTTCCCAGCTCCTGGGCCTTGGTGAGCTTCGTGCCCGGGTCGGCGCCGGCCACCACGTAGTCGGTCTTCTTCGAGACGGACCCGGTGACCTTGCCGCCCGCCGCCTCCACGCGCTCGGTCGCGTCCTCGCGCGTCAGGTTCGGGAGCGTCCCGGTGAGCACGAGCGTCTTGCCGGCCAGCGGCCCGTCGGTGCTCCCCGGCGGCGGGCCCTCGTCCTCCATCTGGAGCCCATGCCCGCGCAGGCGGCCGATCAGCTCGCGCACGCGCTCCTCCGCGAGCGTCTGCGCGATCGTGCGCGCCAGGATCGGCCCGATGCCCGGCACCTGCTCGATCGCCTCGGCGTCGGCGTCCAGCAGCGCGTCCATGGTGCGCAGGTGCTGGGCGAGCGCGCGCGCGTTCACGTAGCCGATGCCCGGGATCCCGAGCGCGTAGAGGACGCGCATGAAGGGCTGCGCGCGCGACGCGTCGATGCCGGCCACGAGGTTGCGGGCCGACAGCTCGCCGAAGCCCTCCAGCTCGGCGATCTGCTCGGGCTTCAGGTCGTAGAGGCCGGCCACGTCGGCGATCAGGCCCTCGCTCAGGAAGCGCCGCACGTTCTCCTCGCCGAGCCCGTCGATGTCCATGGCCCCCACGAAGTGCTTGACCGACTGGAACAGCTGGCCCGGGCAGGACGCGCGGTTCGGGCAGATCGTCCAGACGCCCTCCTCGGGCTTGATCGTGGGCGTGCCGCAGGCGGGGCACTTGGCCGGCGGCTTGGGGCGGCGGGCGCGCTTCTTGGCCTTCTGCGCCTTGGCCGTGGGCGAGACCACCTGGGGGATCACGTCGCCCGCCCGCATGACGATCACCTCGTCGCCGTGGCGCACGTCCTTGCGGCGCAGGTCCTCCTCGTTGTGGAGGGTGGCGAGCTTCACGGTCACGCCGGAGACCTGCACCGGCTCGAGCTGCGCGAACGGGATCATGTGGCCGGTCCGGCCCACGTTCCAGGCGACCCGCTCGAGCACGGTGGTCGCCGTGCTCGGGGCGAACTTCCAGGCGATCGCGCCGCGCGGCTCCCGGCCCACCACCCCGAGCTGGGCCTGCAGCTCGAGGTCGTCGACCTTCACGACCACGCCGTCGATCTCGAAGTCGAGCCTGTCGCGGCGCTCCTCCCAGGCGTGGCAGGCGGCCACGACGGCGTCGAGGTCGTCGTGCACCTCGATGTCCGGGTTCACGCGGAAGCCGTGCTCGCGGAGCCACTCGAGCGACCCGGACTGGGTCGTGAACTCCACGCCCTCGTGCGCCCCGATCGAGTAGGCCCACATCGACAGCGGGCGCGAGGCGGTGAGCTTCGGGTCGAGCTGGCGGATCGAGCCGGCGGCCGAGTTGCGCGGGTTCGCGAACGTGGGCTCGCCGGCCTCCGCGCGCTGCTCGTTCAGGCGTGCGAACGCGGCGAGCGGGAGGTAGACCTCGCCGCGCACCTCCACGAGCGGCGGGGCGTCGTCGATCCGCAGCGGGATCGCGCCGATCGTGCGCAGGTTCTCGGTCACCTGCTCCCCCACCTCGCCGTTGCCGCGCGTGGCGCCGCGCACGAACACGCCGTCCTCGTAGACGAGCGAGATCGCCAGCCCGTCGACCTTCGGCTCGGTCACGAAGCGGATCTCGCCGAGCTCCGCCCCCTGGCGCTGCAGGTAGCGCTCGCTGCGCACGACCCACGCCTTCAGCTCCTCCTCGTCGCGCGCGTTCGCCAGCGAGAGCATCGGCTGGAGGTGGCGCACCTCCTCGAACTTCTCGAGCGGGTCGGCGCCCACGCGCTGCGTCGGCGAGTCGGGCGGTGAGCAGCTCGGGATGCTCCGTCTCGAGGTCGCGCAGCTCGTTCAGCAGCGCGTCGTACTCGGAGTCCGAGACCTCCGGGTCGTCGAGGACGTAGTACCGGTGGTTGTGGTGCCGGAGCACCTGCCGCAGCTCGGCGGCCTTCCCAGCGGGGTCGCTCACACCTCGCGCGCGGCCGGGGCCAGCAGGCGGTCGAGGTCGAAGCCCTCGAGCGACTCGATGCCGGCCTGGTCGGTCAGGTCGAAGTGGAGGGGCGTGACGGCGATGCGCGAGTCGGCCAGCGCGGCGAAGTCCGTGCCCTCCTCCTCGCGGTAGCCGGGCTGCTCGCCGTAGATCCAGTAGCGCCGGCGCCCGCCGTCCTCCTTGTCGAGCTTCATGCGGTCGCGGTAGACGCGCTTGCCCAGCCGGCAGGCCCGCGCGCCCTCGACCTCGCCCGCCGGGCAGTTCACGTTCAGCAGCGTGCCCTCGGGCATCGGGACCTCGGCCAGCTCCTCGACCATGCGCGCCACGAACGCCGCCACCTGCACGAAGTCCTCGCGCTGCCACTCGCGCGAGACCCAGGAGTCGAGCCGTCCCTCGAAGGCCTGCTGCGAGGCCGCGATCGCCGGGATGCCGAGCACGACGCCCTCGAGCGCCGCGGCGACGGTGCCGGAGTAGGTGATGTCGTCACCGAGGTTGGCGCCGTGGTTGATGCCGGACACGATCAGCTCGGGCTCGAACTCCACGAGGCCGAGCGCGGCGAAGCGGACGCAGTCCACGGGCGTGCCGTCGGTCGCGAAGCCGGTCCCGCCGTCGCCGAAGTCCACCTCCTCGACCCAGAGCGGCTCGCGCGTGGTGATGCTGCGCGCGGTGGCGCTCCGGTTCGAGTCCGGGGCGATCACCGCCAGCTCCACGCCGGGCACCTCCAGCAGCGCCTCGCGCATCGTCCGGAGGCCCACGGCCTCGATGCCGTCGTCGTTCGTGAGCAGGACCTTCACGGCCTTCGAGGATAGTCGTCGGCGCGATCCTTGCTCAGTACCGCACACTCTCCAGGTAGAGGCCGTGGGCGGGCGCCGTCTCGGCCGCCTCGGAGCGCGGCCGGCCCTCCAGGAGCCCCGCGAATTCCTCGGGCGTGCCCCGCCCGGAGGCCACCGCGAGCATGGTCCCGACGAGGATGCGGACCATGTGCCGCATGAAGGTGTCGGCCTCGATCCAGAAGGCGAGCACGTCCCCCGGCTCCTCGACCCATTCGGCGCGCGTCACGTCGCGCTCGAAGCGCACGTGGTCGGTCTGGGTCGGCGTGAAGGCGGTGAAGTCGTGCGTGCCCGGAAGCGCCGCCGCGCAGGCGTCCACGGCGTCGCCGGTCGAGCGGGCGTGGCCACCAGAGCGCGCGCGAGCGCTCGAGCGCGCTCGGCTCGCTGCGCGCGAGCACGCGGTAGCGATAGGTCCGCGCGCGGGCGTCGCGCCGCGCGTCGAAGCCGTCCGGCGCCGGCTCGGAGCGCGAGGACGCTCACGTCTGCGGGCAGCAGGCCGTTGAGCCGGTCCGTCTCCACGGGCGCCCCGTCGTGGCTCGCCACCTGCCCGCGCGCGTGCACGCCGCTGTCGGTGCGACCGGCCACGGTCAGCGCGAGCGGCCGCCGCGCCACGGTCTCGAGCGCATCCTCGAGCACGCCCTGCACCGTTCGCAGGCCGGGCTGGCGAGCCCACCCGGCGAACTCCGAGCCGTCGTACTCGAGCAGCAGGCGCGCGGTCAGCGCTAACCGCGCCTGCGCGCCACGATCTGGAGGTAGGCGCCCTCGATGCGCACGGGGCCGTCGCCGCCGGAGTTGCGCCGCACCACCTCGAGGTAGTCGGCGTGGCTCGCCTCGAGCTGCTCGTCCGACATCGCCTCGCGGGCGGCCGCCTGCATCGGGGCGTCGCGCTCGAGCCGCGCGACGAGCTCCTCGGCGGACTCGGCCTCCCAGACGATCGAGCGGCGCTCGGTCTCGATCCTGGCCGCAAGGCCGTCGAGCCGCTCGCTGACGATCTCCTCGTCCCCCCAGAGCTCGGCGGCGGGGCACGTCCGCCGGCGGAGGCGAGTAGCTCCTGGTCACACCGAAGAACTCGACGCTGAAGCTGTCGGGGGTCCACGCCGTCAGTCCGACGGTTCCGCCCGGCCTGACGACGCGGAAGAGCTCCCGTGCCATGACCTCGGGCCGCGGCGCGAAGACGGCGCCGAACACCGAGCCCACGCACTCGAAGCTGTCGTCGCCGAACGGAAGCTCCTCGGCGTCGGCCTGGACCCATTCGACGTCGTAGCCCTCCTCGCGGGTGCGCGCGCTGCCGCGCTCGACCATCGCCGGCGCCAGGTCGCTGGCCACGACCGAGGCGCCCTCGGCCGCGCAGGCGAGCGCGAAGTTGCCGTCGCCCGCGGCCACGTCGAGGATCTCCTGCCCGGCCGACACGGCGCAGGCGTCGCAGAGGTCGCGCGCCGCGGGCGCGAGCACGCGCGAGAGCGTGCCGTAGTCGCCGAGCCCCCAGGCCTTGGCCTGGCGCTCCTTGAACTGGGCGATGTCCATGGGCGCGAGCCTACCGGGGCGATCTGGATAACAATGGAAGCGTGCGCGTCACGGCAAAGGTGGACTACGCGGTCCGCGCCCTCCTCGAGCTGACGGCGGAGGCCGGGGAGCGTCCCGATGAAGGGAGAGCGGATCGCCCAGGCGCAGGAGATCCCGCTCAAGTTCCTCGAGAACATCCTGATCGACCTGCGGCACGCGGGGATCGTTCGCGCCCAGCGCGGAGCCGACGGCGGCTACTGGCTGGCCCGGCCGCCGGAGGAGGTCACGATCGGCGAGGTGATCCGCGCCGTGGAGGGCCCGCTGGCGAGCGTCCGCGGCGAGCCGCCCGAGGACGTGGACTACACGGGCGCCGCGGAGCACCTGCGCACGGTCTGGATCGCGGTGCGGGCGAGCCTGCGCTCGGTGGTGGACGAGCTGACGCTCGCCGACGTGGCCAACGACCGCATGCCGGCGCGGATCCGCCGCCTCACCGAGGCGCCGGACGCCTGGTCGCGGCGCTAGCGCCCGCTGGCCGGGCGTCAGCACCGGGTCGCTGGCGCCGGGCGGAGCCACACCTGCTGGCCCGTCGCGCAGCTCGAGATCGCGGGCGCGGTCGCGCGTGGTCTGGACCCAGCGTGTCGTCGCCGGTCTCCAGCTTGACCTCCACGCGCACCTCGAACCCGAGGTGCAGCACGTGCTGCACCGTCGCCTCGGAGGCGCCCGGCTCCGGCTCGAGCAGGATGTCGAGGTCGTGCGGCCGCAGCCAGCGCTGCCCGAGCGGCGTCACCGGGCCGATGAAGTGCATCACGAACTCGTTGGCCGGCCTGTCGTAGAGGTCCTGCGGCGCGCCGACCTGCTCGATGCGCCCGTGGTTGAGCACCACGATCTGCTCGGCGACCTCCATCGCCTCCTCCTGGTCGTGCGTGACGAACACCGTGGTCACGTGCATCTCGTCGTGGAGGCGGCGCAGCCACGCCCGCAGCTCCTTGCGCACCGTGGCGTCGAGCGCGCCGAAGGGCTCGTCCAGCAGCAGCACCTTGGGCCTCACCGCGAGCGCCCGCGCCAGCGCCATGCGCTGGCGCTGGCCGCCGGAGAGCTGCGACGGGTAGCGCCCGGCGAAGCCCTCCAGGTGCACGAGCCCGAGCAGCTCGGTCACACGCTCCTCGATCTCCTCCTTCGAGCGCTTGCGGATCTTCAGCCCGAAGGCCACGTTGTCGCGCACCGTCATGTGCTTGAACGGCGCGTAGTGCTGGAACACGAAGCCCACGCCGCGCTTGCGCGCCGGGACGGCCGTGGCGTCCTCGCCGTCGATGATCACCTGGCCCGAGTCGGGCTCCTCGAGCCCGGCGATGACCCGCAGCAGCGTGGACTTGCCGCCGCCGCTCGGCCCGAGCAGCGCGGTCAGCGAGCCGTCGCGGCACGTTCAGGGAGACGTCGTCGAGCGCCACGAAGTCGCCGAACTTCTTCGCCACGTTCTCGACGACGATGCCCATCAGCGTCCTTCCTTCGGTCTCAAGAGGTTCATCGACAGGAGCGTCAACGAGCGCCAGCATGGCGAGCACGACCGAAGCAGCGTACGCGCCCGCGAGGTCGAAGCGCTGGAAGCGGTTCTCGACGATCAGCGTGAGCGTCTCGGTCTGCCCCGAGAGCTTGCCGGAGACGATGCTGATGGCGCCGAACTCGCCGAGTGCGCGGGCGGTCGTGAGCACCACGCCGTAGGCCACGCCCCAGCGGATGGCGGGGAGCGTGACCCGGAAGAAGGTCTGGAACGGCGACGCCCCGAGCGTCTCGGCGGCCTGCTCCTGCTCCGTCCCGATCTCGCGGAGCACCGGAACGACCTCCCGCACGACGAACGGCAGCGAGACGAAGATCGTGGCCAGGACCATCCCGGGCGTGGAGAAGATCACCCGGATGCCGTTGTCGATCAGCCACTCGCCGAACCAGCCGTTGCGGCCGTAGACGAGGATGAGCGCGAGGCCGATCACGACCGGCGAGACCGCGAAGGGCAGGTCGATGGCCGCGTTCAGCAACGCCTTCCCGCGGAAGGTCTGGCGGACCAGGACGAGCGCGCAGAGCACGCCGAAGATCGTGTTCAGCGGCACGGCGATCGCGACCATCTCGAGCGTGAGCCAGAAGGCGTGCTGGGCGTCCGGGGTCGTCATCGACTCCCAGAACGCGCTCACGCCGTGCTCGAAGGCGCGGTAGAAGACGAGCCCGACCGGGAACGCGAGCAGTGCCGCGAGGTATCCGATCGCGATGAAGCGGAGCGTGAGCCTACCCCTCATCGCGCACCGCCTTGCGGGAGAGCCAGCCGAAGCCGAGCAGCACCACGAACGAGATCACCAGCAGCAGCACGGACACCGCGGCCGCCCCGGAGATGTTGTCGCTCTCCACCTGGGAGAAGATGAACACGGACGCCGCCTGCGTCTTGAACGGGATGTTGCCGGTGATCAGCACGAGGGAGCCGAACTCCCCCACCGCGCGGGCGAAGGCGAGCCCGCAGCCGGCGATGATCGCCGGGTAGAGCGCCGGCAGGATGACGCGCGTGAACGTGACCCATTTCGACGCGCCCAGGGACTCGGCGGCCTGCTCGACCTCGCGGTCGAGCTCGATCAGCACGGGCTGAACGGCACGCACCACGAAGGGAAGCGTCACGAACAGCAGCGCCAGCACGATCGCGAAGCGCGTGAACGCCACGTCGATCCCGAACGGGCCGCGGGGACCGTAGATCGCGAGCAGCGTCAGCCCGGCCACGATCGTCGGCAGGGCGAACGGCAGGTCGATGATCGAGTTCATGAGGCTCTTGCCGCGGAACTCGTCGCGGACGAGCACCCACGCGATGACCGTCCCGACGATCGCGTTCACGATCACGACGATCACCGAGGTGATGAGGGTGAGCTTGAGGGCCGCCCACGCCTGCGGGTTCGAGATCGAGGTCCAGAAGCCGTCCCGGCCCTTCTCGGTCGACTTGAGGACCACCGCGGACGAGCGGGATCAGCGCGATCACGCTCAGGTAGCCGACGACGATTCCACGGCTGAGAGCGGCCCCGGAAGGGGCCGCTCTCGAAGCGCCACGGAGGAGGGAGGGAGCTGCGGCGCTAGCCGGAGGCAGTCGACTTCCCTTGGCTCTGGAAGATGTCGGTCACGACACCGCCCTCGGGGTCGAAGAACTCGTCGTTCACCTTGTCCCAGCCGCCGAACTTGGTGATCTCGAAGAGCTGCGGCGGGATCGGGAACTTCGCGTCGTCCGCCAGGCTCTCGTCGACCGTGCGGTAGCCCTTGGACTGGTAGATCTTCTGGGCCTCCTCGCCGTGGAGGAAGTCGAGGAAGGACTTGGCCGCCGCCGGGCGCGTCCGTGGTCACGGCCGCCGGGTTCTGGATCAGGATCGTCTCGTCCGGGATGACGTAGTCGATGTCCTCGCCCTTCTGCTGCGCGGTGATCGCCTCGTTCTCGTAGGAGATCAGCACGTCGCCCTTGCCCGACACGAAGGTCTGGAGGGCCTCGCGGGCGCTCTTGTCGAGCACCGGCACGTGGTCGAACAGGCTCGAGAGGTAGTCCTTCGCCTGGTCCTCGGACTTGCCCTGCTCCAGCTGGGCGCCCCAGGCGGCCATGATGTTCCACTTGGCGCCGCCCGAGGTGTACGGGTTGGGCGTGATGACCTCCACGTCGTCCTTCACGAGGTCGTCCCAGGTCTTGATGTTCTTGGGGTTGCCCTTGCGAACCGCGAACACGACGACCGAGTTGGTCACGAAGCCGTCGTTCTTGGTGTTCGCCCAGTCGCTTGCGACCAGGTCGGCGTCGACCAGGCGGTCCACGTCCGGGGCCAGCGAGAACGCGACCACGTCGGCGGGCAGCCCGCCCTCCACGGCGCGCGACTGCTCACCGGAGGCCGCGTAGGACTGGTTGAACGTCACGCCCTTGCCGGCGGACGTCTTCTGGAAGGCGGGGATGATCTCCTCGTACGCCTCCTGGGGCGTCGAGTAGGCCACCAGCGAGAGCTTCTCGCCGCCCCCTCCGCCACCGGAGGAGGAGTCGTCGTCGCTGCCGCACGCGGCGAGCACCGCCACGGCGAGCAGGGCCGTGAGGGCCAGGGCTATACGGATGGGGCGAGTCCAGGTCCTGGTCATTCTCCACCTTGTCGATTGACTTCGCGGGCGGAGGACCGTAGCACAATGTCCACCGGATAGGTCGGAAATGTAATGATGTCCATACCCGCGAGAGGAGAGTCATGGCCCGTTGGACGCCAGATCCCAGCTTCTATCCCTCGCCGCGCCTCGCGATGGAGGCTCCGCCCGAGGAGCTGGCCTACGTTGCGCTGCTCAATCCGGACGCCTCGGACGGGCGCCCGGACGCCATCGGCGTGCTCGACCTGGAGGAGGGCTCGTCGACCTTCGGCGAGCTCGTAGGGAAGCTCGAGATGCCGAACGCCGGCGACGAGCTCCACCATTTCGGCTGGAACGCCTGCTCGGCGTCGCTGTGCCCGTGGGCGCCGCACCCGCACGTGGAGCGGCGCTATCTCGTGGTCCCGGGCCTGCGGTCATCGCGCATCCACGTGGTCGACGTGGGCGACGACCCGCGCTCGCCCAAGATCGCGAAGGTGATCGAGGCGGACGAGCTGACGCACAAGACCGGCTACTCGCGACCGCACACGTCCCACTGCGGCCCTGAGGGGATCTACATGAGCGCCCTCGGCGGCGCCGAGAACGGCGGCGGGCCGGGCGGGATCTTCCTGCTCGACTGCGAGAGCTTCGACCTGCGCGGCGCCTGGGAGGTCGACCGCGGCCCCCAGCACTTCTCGTACGACTTCTGGTGGCACCTCGGCTACGACACGCTCATCTCGAGCGAGTGGGGGACGCCCGACATGTTCGAGAGCGGCGTGGTGCCGGAGAAGCTGCTCGGCCGCGAGTACGGGCACCACCTCCACGTATGGGACCTGCGCGAGCGCAGGCACCGCCAGGCGATCGACCTCGGCGACGAGCACCAGATGGTGCTCGAGCTGAGGCCGGCGCACGACCCGCGCAAGACCCACGGCTTCGCGGGCGTCGTGGTGTCCGTGGAGGACCTCAGCGCCTCGATCTGGCTCTGGAACCGCCACGACGACGGCTCGTTCGGAGCCGAGAAGGTGATCTCGATCCCCGCCGTCCCGACCGACCCGGAGGAGCTGCCGCCCGCGCTGAAGGACTTCGGCGCCGTGCCGCCGCTCGTGACCGACCTCAACCTGTCGCTCGACGACCGCTGGCTCTACGTCTCGTGCTGGGGCACGGGTGAGCTCCACCAGTACGACGTGGCCGACCCGGCGTCGCCGAAGCACACCGGCACGGTCGCGCTGGGCGGGATCGCGAAGAGCGCGGAACACCCCGCGTCGGGGCCGCTCAACGGCGGGCCGCAGATGGTCGAGGTGAGCCGCGACGGACGCCGGGTCTATCTCACGAACTCGCTCTACTCGTCCTGGGACGAGCAGTTCTACCCCGAGGGCGTGCAGGGCTGGATCACGAAGATCGACGCGGCGCCGGACGGGGGCATCGCGGTGGACCCGAGCTTCCTGGTCACTGAGCTCGACGGCCTGCGGCCGCACCAGGTGCATCTACAGGGCGGCGACGCCTCCTCCGACTCGTACTGCTTCCCGTAGGAGCTGCGATGGAGGACGGCACGCTGCTGGCGCTGGCCGCGCTCGGCGCGGCGCACGGGATCAACCCCGCGATGGGCTGGCTGTTCGCCGTCGCGATCGGGCTGCGCGAGCGCTCCCGCAAGGCCCTGGCCGGCACGCTGCTACCGATCGCGATCGGGCACGAGGCCTCCGTGGCGATCACCGTCCTCGCGATCGAGCTGACCGGCTCCGCGACCGGCCAGCGCGTCATCGGGATCGCGGGCGGCGTGACTCTGATCGTGTTCGGGGCCTGGAAGCTGTTCGCCGAGCGCAGCCATCCGCGCTGGGTCGGGGCGCGGCTGGGACCGGGCGAGCTCATCTGGTGGTCGTTCCTGATGTCGAGCGCGCACGGCGCCGGGCTCATGCTGCTGCCGGTGGTGGACACGCACGGGGGCGAGACGCACGACCCGCTCACCGCGGTGGGAGGCATGTCGCTCGACGCGCTCGGGCTCGCCGCGGTGCACACGGCCGCGATGCTGGCGACCATGGCCGTGGTGGCCGTCGTGGTCTACGAGGTGGTCGGGGTCGGATTCCTGCGCCGCGGCTGGGTGAACGTGGACCGCGTCTGGGCGGGCGCGCTCGTGACCGCGGGGAGCGTGACGCTCATCACCTGACCGGAGTGCGACGGCGCGGTAGTGTCGTCCCCGTGCAGGAGATCGCTCCTGGCATCTGGCACTGGAAGGCCCGCCACCCGCACATCGGCATGGAGGTGAGCTCCTACTTCCTGCCCGGCGAGGGCGTCCTGCTCGACCCGCTCGTGCCCGACTCCGAGCTCGAGCGCCTCGAGGAGCTCGGCCCGCCGCGGGACATCCTGCTCACGAACCGCCACCACTGGCGCGACTGCGCGAAGCTGGCCGAGCGCTTCGGCCTGAAGGTGCGCGTCCCGCGCGTGGGCCTGCACGAGTTCGGCGACGGCGACCCGGTGGAGCCCTACGACTTCGGCGACTCGCTCGCCGGCGGGGCCGTGACCGTGCACGAGATCGGCTCGATCTGCCCCGACGAGTCGGCCCTCCACATCCCCGGGGCCTCGGCTCTGGCCGTCGCGGACGGGGTCGTGAGCTACGACGGCCTGCGCTTCGTGCCGGACAACCTGATGGACGATCCGGAGGACACGAAGGCCGGCCTCCGCGAGGCCTATGGCCGGCTGGCCGCGGAGCTCGAGTTCGACAACCTGCTCGTGGCGCACGGCGAGCCCGTGGTGGGCGGCGCCCGCGAGGCGCTGCGGGAGTTCAGCGAGGCATGACCGTGCGGGCGACGGCCGTCGAGACGGTGGCCCAGGCGCACGACGGCGTTCAACGCGCGCGACGTCGACCGGCTCGTGTCCCTCACACACCCGCACTGCGAGTGGTTCCCCTTCCGGGCGCAGCTGGAGGGCAGCTCCTACCAGGGCCACGCGGGTGTCCGGCGCTTCGTCCGCGACATGGACGAGGACTGGTCCGCGTTCACGATCGAGCCGGTGGAGCTGACCCAGACCGGCGATGTCGTGATGGTCACCGGGCACGTGACCGGCACCGGCCGCGGCAGCGGCGTCGCCGTGGACTTCCTCGGAGGCTTCGTGTTCGAGCTGCGTGACGAGCTGATCGTGCGCATCAAGAGCTACAGCGACCCGGCCGCCGCGCGCGACGCCGCCGGCCTGGACGCCTAGCTCAGGGCGCCGGCGCGTCGAGCACCACCGCGTCCCCGCTGGACATCGGGTCCGTGCGAACCCGGGACGAGCAGTCCGAGCGCGTCCCGAGCACTCGCGACGAAGCCGTCCAGCCGGTCGAGCGGCCGGTCCGGTGTCCACCACCGTGACCGTGAAGGCGGTGACTCCACTGGAGTTGGGCTCCAGCGTGCCGCGAGACGCTCGCCGTGTCGCCGCTCACGGGAAGCAGGTGATGGAGCTGGACAGGAGGCGGCCGTAACGCGGCGCGTCGGCGGCGCAGATGCCCGGTCGGGTTCTCGCCGGACGGGCCCCGCTGCTGACGTCGATGTCGATGTTGGCGAACGTGCGTCTCCGTTGACGACGACCGAGTCGGACGTGGCGTCGGCGAACGTCCTGAAGGTCTGGTCGGCGCTGCAGTAGGCGCCGACCCCCGGCTCCTGGTCGTCCGCGCACAGCACGTAGTGGTAGTTCGTGCTCGGCGTCGAGGCCGGTGAGCGGTTCGGTCACGTCGTGACGCGTGACTCGGTGAACTGGATCGAGCGCTTCGGTGTGGTGCTCCCGAGCGCGCTCGTCTTCCCGTAGGCGAACCACCACTCACCCTGCTCACTGCGGTTGGAGCCGACATAGCCATTGAGGGTCACGCTGTTGGCGGTGACGTCACTTGCGGGCACGCGAAAGCCGATCGCGCAGCCCGACAGGACGATGCCCGCACCACCCACCAGCGCGACGACCGCGTATCGGGCAGGACCAGCGAGCTTGGGGAGCACGAGACTCCTCCTCTTGGGGCGGCCTCCGGCCACGGGAGCCACCCCGTCGGGTAGCGACGTCCGGGCGCGGCGGGGCGCGGTGGCGAGTCAGCTATCGGCCGGTCAGCGGGTCCAGCGGTACGCCCACGTCCAGCCTACTCCGTCGCGCTAAACGAGCTCGAGAAAGACCATCTCGGTCGAATCCGACCGCCGCGGGCCCAGCTTCAGGATCCGCGTGTACCCGCCCTCGCGTTCCGCATACCGAGGCGCGATCTCCTCGAACAGCTTGTACACCACGAACTTGTCCTGCCCGAGCCGCGCCATGGCGGTCCGGCGGGCGTGGAGGTCGCCCCGCTTCGCGAGCGTGATCAACCGCTCGAGCTCAGGCTTGACCGCCTTGGCCTTGGCCTCGGTGGTCTGGATGCGCTCGTGGTCGATCACCTCGCGGCACAGGTTCATGAACAGCGCCTTGCGGTGCGCCGAGTCGCGCGACAGCTTTCCCTTTTGCTTCCGGTGGCGCATGGGCCCGGGGAGATTAACCGGCGCGAAGCCCCAGCCCGCGCGCGTCGAGGGTCTCCTTGACCTCCTCGATCGACTTGCGGCCGAAGTTCGGGATCGCGGCCAGCTCCGACTCGCTCTTCTGCACCAGGTCGCCGACCGTCTGGATGCCGGCGCGCTTGAGGCAGTTGTAGGAGCGGACGCCGAGCTCGAGCTCCTCGATCAGGATCTCGTCCATGCCGCCGGCCCCGGGAGCGCCGACGCCGTCGCCGGAGAGCCCGAGGTCGCCGGCCACGAGCGCCGCGCCCTGGTCACGCAGGGCCTCGACGCGGTCGGCGTCGGTGAAGATCGCCAGGTACTTGATCAGGATCTCGGCGGCCTCGCGCAGCGCGGCCTGCGGGTCGAGCGAGCCGTCGGTCTCGATGTCGAGCGTGAGCTTGTCGTAGTCGGTCTTCTGGCCCACGCGCGCGGCGTCGACCGAGTAGGCGACCCGCTTGACGGGGGAGAAGATCGAGTCGATCGGGATCACGCCGATCGGCTGGTCGGGCGTCTTGTTCTCCTCGGCCGGCGAGTACCCGCGACCGTGGCCGATCGTCAGGTAGACCTCGAGCTTGGTCTTGCGCTCGAGCGTCGCGATGTGAGCCTCGGGGTTGAGGATCTCGACGCCGGACGGCAGGTCGATGTCGCCCGCCGTCACCTCGCCCGGGCCGGTCACCACGAGCGGGGCCTCGATCTCGGCCGCCTCGGAGTGCATCCGGCAGACGACCTCCTTGAGGTTGAGGACGATGTCCGTCACGTCCTCCTTCACGCCGTTGATCGTGGAGAACTCGTGGGCCACGCCCTCGATCCGCACGCTGGTCACCGCCGCGCCGGCCAGCGACGACAGCAGCACTCGCCGGAGCGAGTTGCCGAACGTGTAGCCGAAGCCGCGGTCCAGCGGCTCGATCGTGAACGTGCCGCGGTTGTCCTGCACGTTCTCGGTGGAAATCTGGGGAGTCTGAAACTCGATCATTGGGGCGCTTCCTTCGCGTCTAGGGCGTACACAGCCACGAGGTGGCCGTCACGCTCGCGTTCACTACTTCGAGTAGAGCTCGACGATGAGCTGCTCCTGCACCGGCGTGGTGATCTCCTGCCGCTCAGGGAGCCGGAGAACCTTCGCCGTTAGGCCGTCGTGGTCGGCCTGGAGCCATGCCGGCACAGCGGAGGTGAGCTCGGTGGCGTCACGCACCACCGGCTCGACCGAAGCACCGGTCCTCATCGTGATCACATCGTCGGGCCGCAGCTGGTACGAGGGGATGTTCACCCGACGTCCGTTCACAGCCCAGTGCCCGTGCCGCACCATCTGCCGGGCCTGGCGCCGCGAGGCCGCGAAGCCCAGCCGCACCAGCACGTTGTCGAAACGGCTCTCGAGCAGGCGCAGCAGGTTCTCGCCGGTCACTCCGCTCTGGCCGCTGGCCTTGGCGTAGTAGTTGCGGAACTGCTTCTCGAGCACGCCGTAATAGCGGCGGGCCTTCTGCTTCTCGCGCAGCTGGAGCCGGTACTCGGACTGCCGCGAGCGGCCGCGTCCGTGGTCGCCCGGCGGGTAGCTGCGGCGCTCGATCGCGCACTTGTCCGTCAGGCAGCGCTCGCCCTTGAGGAACAGCTTGGTGCCCTCGCGGCGGCACTGCTTGCACTGTGGGCTGGTGTCACGGGCCATCGGCTACACCCTCCTCCGCTTGCGCGGGCGGCAGCCGTTGTGGGCCTGGGGCGTGACGTCGCGGATCCCGGTGATCTCGAGGCCAGCGGCCTGGAGCGACCGGATCGCGGTCTCGCGTCCCGAGCCGGGGCCCTTCACGAAGACCTCGACCTTCTGGAGCCCGTGCTCCATCCCCTTGCGCGCCGCTGCATCGGCGGTCACCTGCGCGGCGAAGGGGGTGGACTTGCGCGAGCCCTTGAAGCCGGCGCCGCCGGCGGACTCCCACGCGATCACGTTGCCCTCGCGATCCGTGAGGGCAACGATCGTGTTGTTGAAGCTCGTCTTGATGTGGGCCTGGCCGAAGGGCACGTTCTTGCGTACCCGCCTGCGGCCGCGCGGCCGTCCTGGTCTCTGCTGCGCCATGTGAGGGTCAGTGCTTCCTTATCTTCTTCTTGCCGCCGCCCATCGCGGAGCCCCGCTTCGGGCCCTTCCGCGAGCGGGCGTTCGTCTTCGTCCGCTGCCCGTTGGCGGGGAGACCCCGCCGGTGCCTCAGCCCCTTGTAGGAGCCGATCTCCATCAGGCGCTTGACGTTCTGCGAGCGCTCGCGCCGCAGATCTCCCTCCACGAGCAGGTCGTCGACCTTCTCGCGCAGCTTCCGGACCTCGTCCTCCGTCAGATCCTTGACGTGCGTGTCCTTGTCAACGCCCGCCTCGTCCAGCACCTTCCCCGCGGTCGACTGGCCGATCCCGTAGATGTACGTGAGGCCGATCTCGACCCTCTTGTTGAGGGGGATGTTTACGCCAGCTATGCGTGCCACTAGCCCCGCGTCACCCCTGCCGCTGCTTGTGACGGGGGTTCTGGCAGATCACGAGAACGGCACCGCCGCGGCGGATGACCTTGCACTTCTCGCACATGGGCTTGACCGATGCTCGGACCTTCATAGCTCCGTTACCAGGGACGTATTCAAAGAGAGGTGACGCAGGGCCCAGGAGACGGCCGAGCGCCAACAGGCAAGAATAGCAGTCAGCCGCCGGTGGCAGCCTGCGCCCCGGCGGGCGCGCGCTCGTCCGACGAGAGGTGCCAGGGGGTGAGGATCCGAGGCCCGTCCGCGGTGATCGCGACGGTGAACTCGAAGTGCGCGGTGAGCGAGCCGTCCTGCGAGTAGACGGCCCAGTTGTCCGATCCCATCCGCACCTGGTGGTTGCCGGCGTTGACCATCGGCTCGATGGCCAGCACCATCCCCTCCTCCAGCTCCGGGCCGGTTCCGGGGTCCCCGAAGTTCGGGATCTGCGGGTCCTCGTGCATGTCCCGGCCGATCCCGTGGCCCACGAGCGAGCGGATCACCGAGAAGCCCTCGGCCTCCACGCGCTGCTGGACGGCGTGCGAGACGTCCCCCAGGCGGTTGCCGGGCCGGCACTGCTCCACGGCGTCGAAGAGCGAGGCGCGCGTGGTGGACAGCAGGCGGGTGGCCACCGGCGTCACGTTCCCGATCGGGTGCGTGATCGCGGCGTCGGCCACCCAGCCGTCGAGCACCACGCCGATGTCGATCGAGAGGAGATCGCCCCGGCGCAGCGCGTAGGGCCCCGGGATGCCGTGGACGACCATCGAGTTCGGCGACGCGCAGATCGAGCCCGGGAAGCCGCGGTAGCCCTTGAAGGCGGGCTCGGCGCCCTGCGAGCGGATGAAGCGCTCGGCGGCCTTGTCGAGGTCCAGCGTGGTGACCCCCGGGCGCGCCTTGGCCTTGAGGATCTCGTGGCAGCGGACCAGGATCTCGCCGGCCGCGGCGATCTTGTCCAGCTCCTCGGGTGTCTTGCGGAGGATCATCAGAGCTCGCCCTCAAGCTTAAGGGTGGCGAGCGTCGCGCGGATGTGGTCGTGGACCTCCTCCGGCGAGCGGTTGCCGTCGAAGCGGCGCAGCAGGCCGGCGTCCTCGTAGAAGCCGATCACGGGCTTGGTCTGCTCGTGGTAGACGGACAGCCGCTTCTGGACGGTCTCGGGGCGGTCGTCGTCGCGCTGGACGAGGCGCGAGCCGTCCTGGTCGCAGATCCCCTCGTTCTTCGGCGGGTCGCTGTCCACGTGGTAGACGTGCCCGGACTTCACGCAGATACGCCGCCCGGAGATGCGGTTCATCACCTCCTCGTCGGAGGCGTCGACGAGGAGCGCGGCGGTGAGCGTGCGGCCGAGCCGCTCGAGCGCGGCCTGGAGCGCCTCCGCCTGCGGCACCGTGCGCGGGAAGCCGTCGAGGATGAAGCCGTCGCCGGCCTCGTCGCTGTCGAGGCGGTCCACGATCACGCGGACGATCAGGTCGTCGGGCACGAGGTCGCCGCGGTCCATGTACTCCTTGGCCTCCCTGCCGAGCTGCGTCTCGTCCTTCACCGCCTGGCGCAGGATGTCGCCGGTCGCGAGGTAGGGAAGGTCGAAGTCGTCGACCAGCCGCTCGGCCTGGGTGCCCTTCCCGGCCCCGGGCGGGCCGAGCAGGATGAGGTTCAGCTCGCTCATCGGGAGGCGAGAGGGTACCGGGCCGGTGCGCTCCTATACTCGCCGGCCCATGCTGCGCCCGGCGCTCAGGCGCGTGCTCTGGTCCGCTCGCCGCCGGCTCGCGTCGAGGGAGGCCGTGGAGCGCTCGGAGCTGCGCTTCTGGTTGGAGGACTGGGACCCGGCGCTCCGCCGCGGCGATCTCTGGGGCCCGGACACGCTCACCCTGAGTGGGGACACGGAGGTGGCGCCCACCTACGAGGGCCGCCGCTGGCAGCAGGCGCGGGCGGAGGTGGCACGCGTGCTCGCCGAGGCGGGCATCGAGGACAGCGGCTTCTTCGACGGCAGGACCGTCGTGGATGTCGGCCCCGGGCCGGTGGGCTTCCCGGACGCCTGCCCGGCCGCGCTCTCCGTGGGCGTCGATCCGCTCGCCGGCGCCTACGCCCGCGAGGGCCTGCTGCTGGAGAGCCGCGCCGTCTACCTGAGCGTGCCCGCCGAGCGCATCCCGCTCCTGTCAGGCAGCGTGGACGTGGTGGTGTCCCGCAACAGCCTCGACCACGTGGCCGACCCGGCCGGGGTGATCGCGGAGGCCTGGCGCCTGCTGCGGCCCGGGCGGGCACCTGATCCTGAACGTGGACGTGGACCACCCGGCCACCCCGAGCGAGCCGCACGAGATCCGGCTGACGGACCTGCGCCGCTGGCTCGAGCGCTACGAGATCGTGAGCGAGCGCGAGTGGGAGGGCGGCCACGGGGGCAGCGGGGACGACCCCGGCCACGCCGTCGTGATCCACGCCCGGAAGCCGGAGGCCTCCGGGGACGGCTATTTCAGGAAGCCCTCGTAGTTGCGCATCATCAGCTGCGCCTCGAGCTGCTTCATCGTGTCGAGGGCCACGCCCACGACGATCAGGATCGACGTGCCGCCGAAGTAGAAGTTCGCGCTCGTCTGGTTGAGCAGGATCGTCGGCAGGGCCGCCACGGCAGCCAGGTAGAGGGCGCCCGGGAAGGTCAGCCGCGCCAGGATCCGGTCCAGATACTCGGCCGTGGGTCTGCCTGGCCTCACCCCCGGGATGAACCCGCCGTACTTCTTCAGGTTGTCCGCCTGCTCCACCGGGTTGAAGGTGACCGCCGTGTAGAAGTACGTGAACACGACGATGAGGATCGATTCGCCGATGAGGTAGGCCGCCCCGTTCGGCGAGAAGAAGGCCGAGAAGTCGCGCGCCCAGCTGGCCTGCGTGAGCTCGCCGACGGTGGGCGGGAAGGCCATCAGGGAGGCCGCGAAGATCACCGGGATCACCCCGGCCATGTTCACGCGCAGCGGCAGGTAGGTCGACCCGCCGCCGGCCATGCGGCGGCCCACGACCCGTTTCGCGTACTGCACCGGGATCCGGCGCTGGCCCTCCTGCATGAACACGATCGCCGCCACGATCGCCAGCGCCAGGAAGGGCATCAACAGCACGAAGACCTGGTCGGGGTTGTTCCACCACGCCTGGATGCCCGCCGGGAGCCCCGAGGCGATCGACGCGAAGATCATCAGCGAGATGCCGTTGCCGATTCCGCGCTGGGTGATCAGCTCTCCGAACCACATGAGCAGCACGCACCCGGCCGTGAGCGTTATGACGATCACGAAGACCCGTCCGAACGTGAAGTTCTCCACCACATCGGCGCTGCCGCTCGAGAAGGTCCTGAAGAGGAAGACGTAGCCGATCGACTGGCCGAAGGCGAGCGCCACGGTCAGGTAGCGCGTGTACTGCGTGATCTTCTGCTGCCCGACCTCGCCCTCCTTGCGGAGCTTGTCGAGCTGGGGGATCACCACCGTCAGCAGCTGCAGCATGATCGACGCGGTGATGTAGGGCATGATCCCGAGCGCGAAGATCGCGAAGCGCTGCAGGGAGCCGCCCGAGAACAGGTTCAGGAAGCCGAGGACGTTCGACCCGCCGAAGTTCTCGGAGATGTTCTCGACGGCATCGATGTTGATGCCGGGCGCCGGGATGTAGGCGCCGATCCGGTAGAGCGCCAGCATGCCGGCGGTGAACGCAAGCTTCTTCCGGATGTCGGGCACACGGAAGGCGTTCAGGAAGGTGCGCAGCAAGGGTTACTCCTCGAGCGTGACGCAGGTGCCGCCGGCTGCCTCGATCTTCTCGCGGGCGACGGCCGAGAAGCCGTGCGCGTGGACCGTGAGCGACTTCGAGAGCTCGCCCTTGCCGAGGACCTTGACGGGCACGCCGCGGCGCGTGGCGAGACCGGCCGCGCGCAGCGCGTCCGGCGACACCTCGGCGCCCTTGTCGAAGCGCGCCTCGAGGTCGGCCAGGTTCACCGGCTGGGTGCGCGTCCGGAACTTCTCGAACGGCATCGAGGTCTTCTTGGTCGGCCCGCGGAGCTTGCGCATCCGCATGTGGATCGGGTTCTGCCCGCCCTCGAAGCCGACCTTCTTCTTCGCGCCGGAGCGCGAGCCCGCGCCCTTGTGGCCGCGGCCCGAGGTCTTGCCCACGCCGGAGCCCTCGCCGCGGCCGACCCGCTTGCGCGGGTGGCGCGACCCGGGGGCCGGCTTCAGGTTGTGCAGGCCGATGCGCTGCTCGTTCTTCTCGTCAGCCATCGTCGACCTCCACCAGGTGTGCGACCGACGCGACGAGGCCGCGCACGATCGGGTCGTCGGGACGCTCCGTGGCCCTGCCGATGCGGCCCAGGCCGAGCGTCTTGAGGGACTCGCGCTGCTTGCGGCTCGACCCGTTGGCCGAGCGCACCTGCCGGATGCGCAGGGTGGCGGCGGCCATCAGCCCGCGTCGTCCGGCGCGGCACTGACGGTCCCGGCGCCGACGGCCTCGAGTCCGAGGACCTCCCTGACCGTGAGGCCGCGCAGCTCCGCCACCTGCTTCGGAGTCCGCAGCGCCTGGAGCGCCGCGACCGTGGCCTTGACCAGGTTGATCGGGTTCTGGCTGCCGAGCGACTTCGAGAGCACGTCGTGGATCCCGGCGAGCTCGAGCACCGCGCGGACGCCGCCGCCGGCGATCACGCCGGTACCGGGCGATGCCGGCTTGAGGAGGACGCGCGAGGACGAGTGCACGCCGATCACCTCGTGGGTGATCGTCGATCCGTGCATCGGGACCGTGAAGAGCTCCTTGCGGGCGCGCTCGACGCCCTTCTGGATCGCCACGGGGACCTCGTTGGCCTTGCCGTAGCCGACCCCGACCTGCGACTTCTCGTCGCCCACCACAACGAGGGCGGTGAAGGAGAAGCGCCGGCCGCCCTTCACGACCTTTGCGACGCGGTTGATCTCAACCACGCGCTCCTGCATGTCCTGGCCGTCGCGGCCCCTGGGGCCGCCGCGGTCGCCTCTTGTCCTGTCTCTCGATGCCATCAGATCGTCTCGCTCACCGTAGCGATCGCCCGCTCAGAAGCGGAGCCCGCTCTCTCTGGCGCCGTCGGCCAGCGCCTTGACCTTGCCGTGGTAGCGGTAGCCGCCGCGGTCGAACACGCATGTCTCCACCCCGGCCGCCTTGGCGCGCTCGGCGATCAGCTCGCCCGCGCGCTTGGCCTGCTCCATCCGGCCGAGCTCCTTGAGGTCCTTCTCGGTCCAGCTGACGGCGGCCAGCGTGTGGCCCTGCACGTCGTCGATGAGCTGCGCCTCGATGCCGCGGTTCGAGCGGAACACGGACAGCCGCGGCCGCTCGGCCGTGCCGGCGACCTTGGCGCGCACGCGGTGGCGCCGGCGCAGGCGGGCGGCGGGCTTGGTCGAGGCGCTCATGCGCGCTTGCCGACCTTCCGGGCCACGTACTCGCCCTCGTAGCGGATGCCCTTGCCCTTGTAGGGCTCGGGCGGGCGCTGCTTGCGGATGTTCGCGGCCGTCTCGCCGACGACCTGCTTCGAGATGCCGCGCACGACGATGCGCGTGGGCACCGGCACCTCGAACTCGACGCCCTGCGGCGCCGTGATCTCGACGGGGTGCGAGTAGCCGAGCGCGAGCACGAGCTTGTTGCCCTGGAGCTGCGCGCGGTAGCCGACGCCCTGGATCTCGAGGCGCTTCTCGAAGCCGCCGGTCACGCCCTCGACCATGTTCGCGATCAGGCTGCGCGTCAGGCCGTGGAGCGCACGGTGCTCGCCGCGGTTGGTCGGGCGGGTCACCAGGATCTGGCCGTCCTCCTGGGACACCGTGATGTCCTTGTTCACGCGCTCGTGGAGCTCTCCCTTGGGGCCCTTCACGCGCACGAGGTCGGGCTCGATGGCCACCTCGACCCCCGACGGCACGGCGATCGGCTGCTTTCCGATGCGGCTCACGGGACCGTCGGTCACCAGACCCTCGCCACGAGCTCGCCGCCCACGCCCTCGCGAGTGGCGTCGTGGCCGGTCATCACGCCGCGTGACGTGGAGATGATCGTTGTGCCCATCCCGCCCTGCACCCGCGGGATGGTCCCGCCCGTCACGTACTGGCGCCGGCCGGGCTTCGACACGCGCTGGAGCCCGCTGATCACGGGCTTGCGGTTCTCGGTGTACTTCAGGCGCACGCGCAGCGTGCGGCCCACGCGCCCGGGCTCGACCGCGAAGTCCTCGATGTAGCCCTGCTCGCGCAGGATCCGGGCCAGCTCCGCCTTGAACGTGGACGCGGGCATCTCGACCTCGTCGTGGTCGGCGTGCAGCCCGTTGCGGATGCGGGTCAGGAAGTCTGCGATGGGGTCGGTCTGCGACATCTACCAGCTCGACTTCGTGAGGCCCGGGATCATTCCCTCGTGGGCGATCTCGCGCACGCAGATGCGGCAGAGCCCGAACTTGCGCAGATACGCGCGCGGGCGTCCGCACCGCTTGCAGCGGTTGTAGTTCCGTGTCTTGTACTTCGATCCGCGCTGCTGGCGGACCACCTGTGAAGTCTTGGCCATCTACTCCTCTTCGCTTCTCTGCTCGCCGTCCTCGCCGTCGCCCTCCTCGGGCTCGGCCGGCTTCTCATAGGCCTCGGGGTTCTCTTCCTTGAGCTGCTCCAGCGCGGCCCGCTCGGCCTCGGCGCGCTGGCGCGCCTCCTCCTTGCGCTGCTCCTCGGCAGCCTCCTCTTCCTCCGTCGACACCTGGCCGGGGGCTCCCTCGCGGGAGAAGGGCATGCCGAGCTCGCGCAGGAGATAGTAGGCCTGCTCGTCCGTCTCCGCGGTCGTGGTGATCGTCACGTCGAGCCCGCGCACCTGATCGATGGCGTCGTAGTCGATCTCGGGGAAGATGATCTGCTCGCGGATGCCCATGGAGTAGTTGCCCCGCCCGTCGAACGAGCGCGGGTTGAGACCGCGGAAGTCGCGGATCCGCGGGATGGCCACGGAGGTCAGCCGGTCGAGGAACTCCCACATGTACGCGCGCCGCAGCGTCACGCTCACGCCGACCGGCATCCCGTCGCGCAGCTTGAACGCGGCGATCGACTTGCGCGCCCGGCGGACGCTCGGCTTCTGGCCGGCGATCGTGCCGAGCTGCTCCATGGCGGCGTCGAGGACGTTCGAGTCCTGCTTCGCGTCGCCCACGCCCATGTTCAGCGTGATCTTCTGGATCCGCGGCGTCTGCATGATCGAGCTGAACCCGAACTGCTCCTTCATCGCGGGCCGGATCTCCGACTCGTAGCGCTCCTTGAGGCGCGGCGGGACGGCTGCCGTGGCTTCCATCAGTCGATCTCCTTGCCCGAGCGCTTGGCCACGCGCACGCGGCGGCCGGCGTCGCGCGTGATCGCCACGCGCGTGGGCTGGTTCGAGTCCGGGTCCAGCAGCATCACGTTCGAGATGTGGATCGGGCCCTCGCGCTCCACGATCCCGCCGATCTCCTGGGCGCGCTGGGTGTCGCGCAGGCTGCGCGGCTTCGTGTGCCGCTTGACGATGTTCAGGCCCTCGACGTACAGGCGGTTGCGCTTCGGCTCCACGCGCAGCACGCGCCCGGTCTTGCCGCGGTCCTTGCCGGCGATCACCTTCACCTGGTCGTCGCGGCGGATGCGCGGCATCAGAGGACCTCCGGCGCGAGCGAGACGATCTTCATGAAGTTGCGGTCGCGCAGCTCGCGGGCCACCGGCCCGAAGATGCGCGTCCCGCGCGGGTTGTTCTGCGCGTCGAGCAGCACCGCGGCGTTCTCGTCGAACGCGATGTAGGTGCCGTCGTCGCGGCCGAACTCCTTCTTGGTGCGGACCACGACGGCCTTCACGACCTCGCCCTTCTTCACCGAGCCGTGCGGGATCGCCGCCTTGACCGTGCAGGTGATCACGTCGCCCACGCCGGCGTAGCGGCGGCGCGAGCCGCCGTCCACGCGAATGCAGAGCACCTCGCGGGCGCCCGTGTTGTCCGCGACCTTGAGCCGGGACTCCTGCTGGATCACCGGGCGCGCTCCAGGACCTCGACGAGCCGCCAGCGCTTCGTGCGGCTGAGCGGCCGGCTCTCGACCACGCGCACGGTGTCGCCGATGTGGGCGTCGTTCGACTCGTCGTGCGCATGCAGCGTGGACGAGGTGCGGACGATCTTGCCGTAGCGGCGGTGCTGGCGGGCCATGTCCACGCGCACCGTGATCGTCTTGTCGGCCTTGTCGGAGACCACGACGCCGAGGCGGATCTTCGCGCGGCCGCTCGCCTTGGGCTCGGGCTCGACCGGCGGCGCGGCGGGGCTGTCCGCACGGCGCTCGCGCAGGCGGGCCCGGTAGGCGCTCCGGTGCTTGGCCTTGGCGCGGCGGGCCTCGAGGCGCGCGGCTGCGCGCTCCTCGATCGAGCGCGCGCGGGCTCGCCTCGCCGCTGTGCTCCGAGCGCGCGCGCCTGCGGCGCTCCTTCGGGGAGAGCTGCTCCTCGGGCTCGGCCTCGGCGGCCGGCTCGGGCTCGGCGGCGGGCGCCTCCTCGGCCTCGGGCGCGCTCGCCTCCTCCTCGGGGCGGCGGCCTCAGCCTCGGGAGCTGCCTCGGCCTCGGGCGCTTCGGCCTCGGCCTCGGGGGCGTCCGGCGTCTGCTCGTCGTTCACGTTCTCTTCTGTCTCAGCCATCGCTTCTCTGCCTACGAATCTCGATCTCCACGTCGATGCCGCGCTGCTGGGCCACCGTCAGCCCACGCGCGAGGTCGCCCTTCGCCTGCCCCAGCCGGGCCGTGTTCTCGAGCTGGCCCGTGGCGTGCTGGAAGCGGAGGTTGAACAGCTCCCGGCGCGCGTTGTCCACGAACTCCACGAGCTGCGGGTCCTCCAGGTTATGCACCTCGACCGCCTTCGTCATTGACCCGCTCCGTCGCGGGTCACGAACTTGGTGCGCACGGGCAGCTTGTGGCCCGCGAGCCGCATGGCCTCGCGCGCCAGGTCCTCGGGAACTCCCGAGAGCTCGAACATCACGCGGCCGGGCTTCACGACTGCCACCCAGCCCTCCGGCGTGCCCTTGCCGGAGCCCATCCGGGTCTCGGCCGGCTTCTGGGTGAAGGGCTTGTCCGGGAAGATGTTGATCCAGACCTTGCCGCCGCGCTTGATCCGGCGGGTCATGGCGATTCGGGCAGCCTCGATCTGGCGGTTGGTCACCCAGCCGCGATCGAGCGCCTTCAGCCCGTACTCGCCGAACTCCACGCGCGTGCCGCCCTTGGCGTACCCGCGCCGGCGCCCGCGGTGCTCCTTGCGCCACTTGACTCGCTTCGGCTGCAGCATCGCTCAGCGACCCCCTCCCGGGCCCGCGTCCACGACCGCCGCCTCCGCCACCGCCGCCGCCGCCGCCGCGACCGCGGCCACCGGGCCCGCCGCCGCGAGGGCCGCCGGCGCCGACGGCCTGCGGGGCCTCGAGGTCGGTCAGGTCCTGGGCGAAGCCCTTGGGCATGATCTCGCCCTTGTTGATCCACACCTTCACGCCGATCCGGCCGAAGGTGGTGCGGGCCTCGTAGAAGCCGTAGTCGATGTCGGCGCGAAGCGTGTGCAGCGGCACGCGCCCGTCGGAGTAGCCCTCGGTGCGGGCCATCTCCGAGCCGCCGAGGCGGCCGGACACCTGGATCTTCACGCCCTTCGCGCCGGAGCGCATGGCGGAGGTGAGCGCCCGCTTCATGGCGCGCCGGAACGCGACGCGGTTCTGCAGCTGCTCGGCGATCGACTGGGCCACGAGGTTCGCGTCCAGCTCGGGACGCTTGATCTCGAGGATGTTCACCTTCACGGCCTTGCCGGTCATCTTGTGGAGCTCCTTGCGGAGCGCGTCCACCTCGGACCCGGACTTGCCGATCACGATCCCGGGACGGGCCGTGTGGATGTTGACCTCGACCTCGTTCTTGTTCTTCTTGATCGTGATGTTCGACAGCCCGGCGTGCGCGAGCTTGTTCGTGATGTGGTCGCGGATGTGGATGTCCTCGAGCAGGTAGTCGGAGAACTCGCGCTCGTTGAACCAGGTCGACTTCCAGTCGTGGATGTAGCCGACCCGGAGGGACTCGGGGTGCACTTTGTGCCCCATGGCTACCTCCCGTTCCTTTCAGCCGTAGTGAGTTCGATGGTCATGTGGCTCGTGCGCTTGAGGATGCGCGTG